>NZ_RJZE01000034.1 GCF_003986935.1 Paraburkholderia kururiensis JCM 10599 = LMG 19447
GCCGTTGCCCATACGCTCAATTGCCGGCCCAGAAAATCGCTTGGCTGGAAGACCCCAGCAGAATTCCTGGACGAGTATCTAAAATCTGTTCAACAATCTAGTGTTGCGACGACCGGTTGAATCCGCCCTGCGCGCGTTGATCCGGGTGGAACAGCAAGCCTTGCGGCCGACCACGCTGCTCATGAGCCATCTCCAACACCTGCACGAGCAGATCGGCATCAGGTGTGTCGAGAACGCCCAGTCAACCACCCGACGCGTGAACAGGTCGAATACGACGGCCGGATATAGAAAGAGCGCATCGCATCACGCCCGCGCTGCCACATCCGTCCGCTGCGTCAACTCCGACAGCACCGCTTCGATCGTCGTCGTACCAAAACGCCGTTCGGTCGCTCCGGCTTCGACGTCGATGCGGCCCAGGTTGTGCGCATCGTAGAGGTCGACAATCAACTGGGTGTGGCGAGCGCTGAGCCCGGCTCGCTGCAACACCGCCGCCCATTCTTCGCGCGGCAGGGCGTGCGCTTCGATTGTCCGGTCCAGCACGTCGCCGAGTGCGCTCGCGACATCCCACGCCGAAACGCGCCGCGGCCCCTCGATGCTGACGACTCGCGAGGTCGGTGTGGGCGCTTCGTCCTGTAGCAGCGCCGCGGCCGCCAGCCCGACGTCGCGCGCGGCGACGGTCGGAAAACGCTTCGTGAGCGGATGATGCAGGCTCGGCAGCACGCCGGCTGCGCGCGCCGCCGGCAGTACGCGCGCCCAGTTCTCCATATGCTCGGCCGAACGCAGCAGGATCAGGTTCGACGTGAGCGGCTTGACCTGCTGCTCGAGATAGTGAAACAACCGCGTGATGCCGGTGTTCTCATCGTGTTCCGCGCCGTAGTCCGACAACACCAGCACGCGCGTGGGCGGCCGCGCCCGCAACGCGGCGGCGCTCACGTCGATCATGTCGCGCATGGTGGCTGCGGGGTCGTGGGCGCCGTCCGGAACCGGACACAGCATCTGCACGGCCTGGGCGCCGCGGATGGCGCGCTCCACGGACTCGCGATCGTTCAGGTCTACCGTCATCACCTCGCAGCCCAACGCCTCGAGCGACGGCGCATGACGCCGGTCGCGTACCACGGCGCGCACGCGGCGGCCCGACTCGCGCAACGCGGTGACGGTTGCACGTCCTACATTGCCTGATGCCCCGAAGATGACGAACACGGTCGGCTCCTTGTCTGTACGTTGACGGTAGAGCCGCATGGTAGGGAAACGCGGTGCGCCGCGCGCTCAGGCAAAGAGGTCGATGAGCAGATCTGGATGACAGACTGAGCGATGCGATGGCCGGCATCCGCTGCAGCCTCTTGCGAGGCAACCCTCGAACCGAAGCCAGTCGCTGCAGCCGCCGCCAGGACGCAGCACAATGCAGGAATTCACCGTTTCGGAAGGCCCCCGCGATGAGTGCAATCCCCGCCGTTTTGAAGCAGAATCCCGCGCCGTTGCCAAGCTCGGCCGTGAGCGTGCAATCGAGCGCGGCGCTCGGCTGGCAGGGCTTCGGCGCCGAGCTATTGCAGATTCCGGCGGGCGTGCATCGCATTCCCGCCGCGGATCATCACCGCATTGGCGTGCACGTGGGCGCGGCGGTGAAGGCGAATTGCGTCTGCAACGGGCGGCGCAGGCCGCGCATCCAGGCACACGGCGATGCCGACGTGGTGCCGGCTGGCCTCGACGGCGAATGGGCCGACGAGGCCGACTGCACACTGCTGCGCATCTGGCTCGGCGAGGCGTTCGTGCAGGACGTCGTCGGACGGCTCGACCTGAAACCCTCGCAGGCGCAACTCCAGCCGCAGTTCCAGTTGCGCGACAAGCGTCTCGAGCACCTCGCGTGGGCGCTGAGGGCGGAACTCGACGCCGACGACGCATCGAACGCCCTCTATGCCGAGAGCCTGTGCACGGCCATCGTCGTGCGGCTGATCGAAGCCGTGCCCGTGGCCGGCGCGAAGCGCCGTACGCTTGCCCCGGCCATGGCCGTACGCGTGGCTGACTATATCGAGGCACATCTGGATCAACGCCTCACGCTCGCGGACCTCGCCGCGGTGACGCACCTCAGCGTGCCGCATTTCAAGGTGCTCTTTCGCGAGACCTTTGGGGCGCCGGTTCATCAATACGTGGTGCATCGGCGTGTGGACCGCGCGAAGGGATTGCTGCTGGAAGGCCGGTTGACGGTAGGGCAGATCGCGCTCGAGGTGGGATTCGCGCATCAGAGCCATCTTGCGTCGTGGATGAATCGCCTGTTGGGGGTGTCACCGAGCGAGGTATCGAGGCACACCACACGCTTCGGTAACGCAACGTTGCAGCAGGACGTTTGAACTGGCCGGCGCCCTTAAGGGACGTCGCCGCCAAAGGGCCCACAAAGATCTTGCTAAGGGCCCGTAAAGGCTTCTCCAGACGCACTCTTTTCCCTCTTGCTGGATGTGCAGGCAAACCGGAGCAAGGCCCGGGAAGACCGTGTCCGAACCCAATATCGCCGGCCAGTGCCACGGTTTTTCAATGCTTAACAAACCAGGCCTCAGGATTTGACAATCTCTGACAATGCCGTGACAGATTGCCGTCCACAATGATCACAAGTTTTGCGAATGACGCGGTTTAGCTACGGGGGCTCAGGCTGGTATCGACGGTAGCTGGGGCGACGGGGCAGGGAGAGAAGAAGAGCGAACGCCAGTTCGCCATGACAAGAAAAACAATAGAAAAGAACAACAGCCGGAATGGCGGCGGTCGTAAAAAGGGCGGCGGTAGTGGCAAACGGATGGGCCGTGCAGTTTGCGCTGCCGCCGCCGGTTTTTTCGGAGTGCGCCGAAAGGCGTCGAGGCATGACGAAAGACGAACAAATGAGCGAGGGAGGCCACGATGATCTGCATCAGCAGCAGTTTCGCAAGCGCATCCAGGCATGCGGCAAAGTGGGCGCATCGGTCCGCTGCTGGACGCGTGTACACGAGAGCGATCGCCACCATCCGCTGGAAGCGTCAGACGTTGCGCCGCTTGGCGTGAACGTGGCGACCGCGCGCCGATGCTTCGAACGCGGACGCGGATTGCCGCCGATTTTGACAATCTTTAAATTTTCGGTTTGCTGACTTCTTATACTGTGCGCCCTGTCGCGGATTAATGCGCGCCGCGAGGTGGTCATGGACAAGGCGAACGGGACGACGCCGCAACAGGCCTGCGACGAAGGTCAGAAGGCGGGCCTGATCGCATTAGCAAAACTCCGTTCCGAATGCGCGGGCGCTCTGCGATAAGAGGGTAGGGGTTTTCGATTATCATGAACGCCCCGATCGCAAGCATGAGCAGTCAAGCGTCGAGCGCGCCAATTCAAGGGGTTCACGGCAATGTCATCACGGCATTTCCTCGCCCCTTTTCATGATTGCATGATTGCGCCGCGCGGCCACGAGCGGCTGTGGCCCACGTTTTTAACCGTTAATGGGAGACGGTCGCGGACAAAATCGCGGCCAGAGCGCGAAGGAAGCGCTCAGGAAATGGGCGGATATTCGCCTCGCCATTCACCAACGATGGACAACGAATTTGCGTTGCGGGGTGTTATGAGAATTGCGGTTCTCGATGACGATCAGGCTCAGACAGAATTTGTGTGCCAGACGCTCTCGACGGTTGGACACATCTGCCACTCGTTCTCGGAAGGGCGCGAACTGGTCAAGCAACTGCGCCGGCAGACCTTCGATCTGCTGGTGCTCGACTGGAACGTGCCGGACATGTCCGGCGAAGAGGTGCTGCGCTGGGTGAGGCAAAGTCTCTCGGAACGGCTGCCGGTGCTGTTCATGACGAGCCGCAGCCGTGAGACGGACATCATGTCGATCCTCAACAGCGGGGCCGACGACTACGTGGTGAAGCCGGTCACGGCGGGCATGCTGCTCGCGCGAGTCGGGTCCCTGCTGCGGCGCGCCTATCAGATCAAGCCCATGGCGTTGAAGGAAACCTTCGACGACTTCGAATTCGACTTGAGCGCCAAGCAGGTCAGCGCGAGAGGCAAGGCGGTGTCCCTTACGAACAAGGAATTCGAGCTTGCACTGCTGCTGTTCCAGCACCTGAGCCGGCCGCTCTCTCGCGCGCATATTCTCGACATGATCTGGAAGCAGGACACGGACATTCCGTCACGCACCATGGACACGCACATCTCCATGCTGCGCGCCAAGCTTGGCTTGCGGCCCGAAAACGGCTACCGGCTGACGCCCATTTACGGTTATGGCTATCGGCTGGAGCGCGTAGAAAAGGGGGATGAGTGACGCCGGCCAGCCTCGCGCCGACGATGCCGAAGCATTCGCATACCGTTGGACAGCACGGCAACAGCGTGGTGGAGGGTTTTGCCGCGCAAGGACTGTCTGGTCGCCGTTGCGCGGGGAACTCGCGCGCGGTGATGCCGGGTGCGAGCGTTGCCGCGCTTGTCATGGCATTGAGCCTCGCGTGGGCGCTCCCGACCGAAGCCCGTGAGCCCCGGGCACAGCCCGCCGGGCAACAGACCACCCCTTACGTCACCCGCAAGGGCGACACGCTCTACGACATCGCCGCGCGCTATCTGCGCGACTCCGGCGACTGGCGCACGCTCGCACGCCTGAACCACGTCGGCACGCCGGGGCATCTGCAGCCGGGCGTCACGCTGCGACTGCCCGTCGCGCTGCTGCGCGAGGAGCGCGTCGCGGCGACGGTCGTGGCCACCAGCGGTCCCGTCGAACGGGCCTACGGCAACGGGGGCTACACGCCGCTGGCCATCGGCATGAAGCTTACCGAGGGCGACCGCATCCGCACCGGCCACAACGGCTTCGTCACGCTCGAACTCGAAGACGGCTCGCACGTGAGCGTGCCGCAGGACTCCTCGATCGGCCTCGACCGGTTGCGCCAGACGGTCTTTACAGGCTCCACCGATCGTCTCATCCGGCTCGAGCGTGGCGAGGTCGATAACGAAGTCACGCACGCCACGAAGAAGGACAGCCGCTTCCAGATCCGTTCGCCGTCAGTGGTGGCAGGCGTGCGCGGCACGCGCTTCCGGGTCAATTACGACGCCGGCACGCGGGTGAGCGCGGTGGAAGTGCTCGACGGGGCCGTAGGCGTCGACGCAGCGGGCGCTACGCCACCGCCTGCGGGCGCGCCGCTGGCCGCGTCGGCGCAACTCGTGAAGGCGAAGTTCGGCAGCGTGACGCGGGCGGGGGCGGCAGCGGGCGCGCCCCTGGCGCTGCTGGTCGAGCCGTCGCTGGTGCAGCCGGGCAAGATCCAGGACGCACCGGACGTGGCCTTCGACCTCGTGCCGCTCGACGGCGCGCGCAGCTACCGCGTGCAGGTGGGCCGCGACGCGGGCCTGCTCGACGTGATCCGCGACCAGCGCGTGGACACGCCGCACGCCGCGTTCGGCGATCTGTCCGACGGGACCTACTTCGTGCGCATCAGCGCAATCGATGCGAACGGTCTGGAAGGCCTGCCTCAAACCTATGCCTTCGAACGCCGGCAGTTCAGCCTGACCACCTCGGCCACGGCGCGCGCGGACTCGCACGACTACGTGTTCCGCTGGCTGACGGGCCGCCCGGACGTGGCCACGCGCTATCGCCTGGTGCTGGCGACGACGCCGGACCTGGCGCGGCCGCTGGTCGATCAGACCGACGTCACGGGGGCGGAGGTGGTGATCCAGAACCTGCCGCGCGGCGTCTACTACTGGACGGTGATCGCCGAGCAGTTCGAGCATGGCCGTTTCTACCAGCAGGCAAGCGCGGTGCAATCGTTTACGCTCACGTGGTGAGCCTGTCCGTCGCAAGCACTTTGCTGTGCGAGCGCGGCAGCGCGTGGCGCCCGAGCAGCGTCGCCGAACCCGGCGGCGCACGAATTGCGGGACGCCGGAACCCCTTGATGCGGAAGCCTCGATGAAATTCCCGCCTGTGACGGTCCGCCCATCGCTCATCGCGGCATTTGCGGCGCTCGCGACGGTCAGTCTCGCCGGCTGTGCCGACGTCAACACGCATGTGCGCGCCACCAGCATGCCGCGCCCGCCAGAGGGCGACACGACTTACCGTCTCGCGCGCACGGCTTCGCAGGAAACGAGCGACGTGCGTTTGCAGTACGAAGCGCAGGTACGCAGCGCGCTCGCGAGCTATGGTTTTCGCGACGCCGGCTCGGCGGGCGGCAATCCCCGCTATCTTGTCTCGATCGCTCACGCCACGCGCGCGGCGTCGATCGGCCTCGACGTGCCCGAATGCGGCGACGCGAGCGGTTCGTGCAGCATGCCGCCGTCGTCGGGATTCTGGTTCTTTCTGCGCAGCTACGTTCACGTGCTCACGTTGCGCTTCTTCGACCGCGAGGCTGCGCGCGAGGTCTACAAGGTCGTGGCCGTGAGCCGCGACCACGATGCCGACGCGGCTCACGCCGTGCCGTTCCTCGTGAAGAGCGCGTTCGCCGAGTTCCCCTACGCGGGCGCCGGCGCGTGGCGCGTGAAGCTGCATCCCGCGAAAGACGGCGCGCTGCCCGGCGTGGTGTCGATCAAGTCGCTGGCACGTTGAAGCACGGCGGCCGTGAACGGCCAGCCCGCGCACGGGCGGCCCGCCAGAAAGCCGAACGCTCGAAGCAATTTTCCCCAGGCGTCGCGCCCCGGTACGCCGTATGCTGGCATCGCGTTCGATAGCCAACGAGGAGAAAACGTATGTTCCATCACATCGGTTTGAGGGTGTCGGATCTGGCGCGCAGCGTGCGTTTCTACGAGCAGACGCTCGCGCCGCTCGGTTTCGAGCTATGCATGCATGAAGGCGACCTGGCGGGATTGGGCAAGCCTGGGCATCCGCAGCTGTGGCTGCATGCGACTCACGACGATGCCGCAACGCCGCGCGGTGTCCATCTTGCCTTCGAGGCGGTGAGCCGCGACGCCGTAGCGCGTTTCCACAGCGAAGGCCTGCGCGCGGGCGGCAAGGACAACGGCGGCCCCGGCTTGAGACCCGAGTACAGCCCAACGTACTACGGCGCGTTTCTCATCGATCCGGACGGCAACAACATCGAAGCGGTATGCATGCGCGACGGCGCATGAACCGCGCTCGCGCCGAATATCTGGGGCATTCGTAGCCTTTCACCCAACTGGGTCGCACGCTTCCATGTGTGCGGCCTGGCCGGTCCAGCGTGCGATCAGCCAGCCGTATCGGCGCTATCGCCGCTATCGCCACCATCGTCGTGCCACCGGTTTTCGAACACACAGGTGTCGAGCGCGCGGCGCTCGGCCCAGTGCTCCATTTCCAGCATCGGTTGCGGATAGAACGCTTCGACGTGGCCGAGGCACAGAATCGCCACCGGCTTTGCGCCCGCCGGCATGCGGAGCAGCGCGCGGACCGCATCGACGTCGAACAACGACACCCAGCCCATGCCGAGCCCTTCGACGCGCGCTGCGAGCCACATATTCTCGATCGCGCAGGCCACCGACGCCAGGTCCATCTCCGGCATCGTGCGGCGGCCGAACACGTGCGGCTCGCGCCGGTCCATCAGCGCCATCACGAGCAGTTCGCCGCATTCGAGCATGCCTTCCACTTTCAGCTTCATGAACTCGTCGCGGCGCTTGCCGAGCGCGTCGGCGGTGGCCATGCGTTCGCGCTCCACGATGGCGTGCAGCGCCGTGCGCACCGCGGTGTCGGTGATTCGCACGATGCGCCACGGCTGCATGAAGCCCACGCTCGGCGCGTGGTGCGCCGCGTCCAGCAGACGCGCAAGCACCTCGGGGGCGACCGGTCCGGGCGTGAAGTGGCGCATGTCGCGCCGCTCGTAGATGGCGCGATATACGGCTGCGCGTTCCGCGTCGTCGAAAGGCTGGGCCATGGATCAGGGCGGCAGAAAAGGCGTGTGGAAAGGCCCGTCACCTTATCACGGCAGCCCCGCCTCCGCGCCCTGGGAACTACGCGGGCGCGACGACGGGTTGGCTCAGGATGTGCCTCGGGTTTGTCGCAGGTCAGCTTCGGACCTCAGCGCATGTCGGCGTATGGCGTCAATGCACCTCGGCGTGCGACCCGCCGGCTTCCGTACGCGGCTGCGTGGCGGCGCTCACGAGCGCGAGCACCACGACGTTGAGCGCAAGCGCCAGCAAGCCGATGTTGATGTCCTTGAGCGCATCCGGCAGGAACGGCAGCAGTTGCGCGACGCTGATGTGCATGACGGTGGTGGTCACCACCACGGCCACGCCCGCCACGATGCCGCAGAACACGCCTTGTTTCGTGACGCGGTTGTGCGCGGCGAGGCTGCACACGAGTCCGGGGAACAACTGCGTGACGAAGTTGTAGCCCATCAGCAGCAGCGCCACGATGGTCTCGCCGCCGTGCAGCGTGAACAGCACCGCGACGAGCGCCACGATCGGCACGAAAAGCCGTGCGAGCCGGGCGATAACGCGGTCGTCGGCGCGCTTGTTGAAGAGGCCGCGATAGACGTCGTTGGCAAGCAGCGTGGACGCCGTGGTGAGGATCATCGATCCCGGCACGAGCGCGGTCAGCACACCGGCCGCGCCGATCACGCCGACGAACCACGGGTCGAACGTCATGAGCGAGAGCCTGAAGAGCGACAGGTCGATGTCGCCGCCCTTGAGGCCGGGCACCTTGAGCGACGCCGCGAAGCCGCAGAAGAACACGAACAGCAGGATCAGCTGATACAGCGGCAACACCATCGCGTTGCGCCGGAAGATGCGTTCGTCCTTCGCGGTGTAGACCGAACCGAACGTGTGCGGCCACATGAAGAAGCCGAGTGCCGTGAGCAGCACGGTGGACTGGAACCAGATCACGCTCGACCCCTTGGTCGGGAACGCGAGGAAGCCGGGCTTCGCGGCGTCGATGGCGCGGAACATTTCGCCCAGGCTGCCGTAGTGATGAATCGGCAGATAGATGCCGAGGAACAGCACGACCGCGAGAATCATCAGGTCCTTCACGACGGAGTTCCAGGCCGAGCCGCGCACGCCGGACACCATCACGTAGGCCGTCACGACCGCGGCGCCGATCCAGATGGCCGCCGTCGAAGGAATGGCGCCGTACGACGCCGTGGACACGATGATGCCGAGCCCCTTGAGCTGGAGCACGAGGTACGGCACGAGCGCCGCGACGCCGACTAGCGCGACCAGCACGCCGAGCGCCGGGCTCGCGTACTTGCGCGCGAAGAAATGCGGCTGGGAGACGAGCCGCTCCGCCTTCGCGTAGCGCCATACAGGCGGCAGCAGCCAGTACGAGAGCACGTAGGCGAGCGTTGCATACGCGAGGATGTAGTAGACAGGCGCGCCTTTGCCGTACGCAAAGCCGCTGCCGCCGAGGAACGTGAACGTCGTGTAGATCTCGCCCGCCATCAGCAGGAACACGAACGCGGTGCCGAAGCTGCGGCCACCCACGGTCCATTGTTCGAGATTCATGTCGTGGCCGCGGCGGGCCCGCATGCCAAGGTAGAGCGCAAGCAGCGTGACGGCGGCAATGATGACGAGAGCGCTGCTCATGAACGCACCTCCGGTGCCGTGCTTCGGACATCCGCGCCTTGCGGTTCCCGGTTGGCGGGGTCGAGTCGGTAGACGATCGCCATGATGACCGCCGTGAGCACCACCCACAGCACGATCCACGCGAGCACGAGCGGCATGCCGAGCACGAGCGGCTCGACGCGGTTCACGAACGGCACGCCGAGCAGGATGCCGATGAAGGGCAAGGCAGCAAGCAACCGGAAGGACATGAGCGACTCCTGGAACGGGGTGGATGCGTCGGAGACTGCGTGTTATCCGTTCGACTGTATGCCCGCCGGATCGGCCAGGTAAAGCAGATCAAAAATAGTGAAGGCGCTTTGAAAGGCGTCCGCGCATCGGGACACACAGGTCGTTCGATGCGTCCGGAACGTGTGCGTCGCAGCATGCTTCCGGTGCCCGGGCCGCCCATCCGGGCCTGCCGCGCAGCATCGCTTGCCCGTACCGGCATGCGTGATCCAGGTGCTTGCCGATGCGGTTACACTGCTCGCACTTTTAACCTGCGTTCACCCCGCGTTCAACCCACGTTTTCCGGACTCGACCACAGCATGATAGAAAGCCTGATCTCCGACATCCTGTTCGGCTTCACGGGGCTCATCAGCATCATCAATCCGCTCGGCGTGGCGTTCGTGTTTCTGGACCGCACGGCATCGCTTTCCGACGCGGAGCGGCGCTTCCTCGCGCGGCGCGTCGCGATCAATGCGTTCTTCGTGCTCATCGTCGTGTTCTTCGTCGGCACGCCCATGCTGCATTTCTTCGGTATCTCGATCGAGGCGCTGCGCATTGGCGGCGGCCTCGCCGTTGCGGTGGGCGGCTGGCAGATGCTCAACGCGCCGGACACGCGCGTGCGCATGAACGAGACCGCCTCGGCCTCCGCCGTGCCGCAGGTCGAACCGGAGTCGGCCACGGCGAAGACCTTCTTCCCGCTCACCGTGCCGCTCACCACGGGCCCCGGCACCATGGCGACGGTGATCGCGCTGAACGCGAACCGCACGCACAAGCTCTCCGAGTTCCTGCTGTCGGGCGTGGCGTCGTTCGTGATCTCGGGGCTCGTGATGCTCGTCATCTACTACACGTACAGCCGCGCCTCGGTGCTCGCGCGCTATCTGGGCGCGGAAGGCACGCGCGTCGCGCTGCGCGTGTCGGCGTTCCTGCTGCTGTGCATCGGCGTGCAGATCATCCTGACCGGCTTCGAAGGCTTCCTTGCGCCCATCGTCGATGCCCACATGGCGGCGAAGTAGGGCGAGATTCGCGCTTCACCGCAAAGGTGGCCGCGGCTGCCGCGCTGCCTGTCGTTTTGCCGCCTGCGAGAGCAGTTCGTCGAACAACTGCGGGTCCACGGGTTTTATGAGATGCATGTCGAAGCCGGCTTCGCGCGAGAGCGCGATGTCGCTTTGCTGGCCGAAGCCCGTCATCGCGGCGAAGTACGTGTCGGCCAGTTCGGGCCGCTGGCGTAGCACCCGCAGCGCGGCGTAGCCGTCCATCTTCGGCATCGCGATATCGATCAGCGCAACGTGCGGCACGAAGCGCTCTGCCTGGTCGAGCGCCGCGGCGCCGTCGTAGGCCACGCGCACGTCATGGCCCTTGAGTTCGAGCAGCATGGCGAGGCTGTCGGCGGAATCGCGGTTGTCGTCCACTACCAGCACCCGCAGGTGCGCGTCCGGCACGGCCTGCACGGGCAGCGGCGGCGGTGCCTCGTCGGGCTCGCGGAGCCCGAGCGGCAGCCGCACGATAAAGGTGCTGCCCGTGCCGTGCCCGTGGCTCATGGCCGAGATCGTGCCGCCGTGCAGCTCCACGAGCGAGCGGCACAATGTGAGGCCGATGCCGAGTCCTTCGTCGAGCGCGTCCTGCCCCGTGCGCTCCTGGGTGAAGAGGTCGAAGATCGATTCGAGCGCTTCCCGGCGGATGCCGCGGCCCAGGTCGCGAATGCGGATCTCCACGGTGCGCTCTTCCACCTCGACGTTGATGGCGATGCGGCTGTCGGTGGGTGAAAACTTCGCCGCGTTGTGCAGCAGGTTCTGGAACACCTGCACGAGCCGGGTCATGTCGCCCCTGAGCAGCACGGGGTCCGCAGGCAGGTGGACGTCCACGGTCTGGCCGCGTCGCGCCGTGAACGGCCGGGCGGCCTCGATGGCGTTGCCGATCACGTCGCCCAGATTCACGGACGCCTGGCGCAGCTCGATCTTGCCGGACGTGATGCGGCCCACGTCGAGCAGGTCGTCCACGAGGCGCGAGAGGTGCGCGATCTGCCGGTCGATCAAGTCGCGCGAGCGCGCCACCGCGGCCGGCACGTCGCGCTCGATCTGCATCGAGCTGATGGCGTTGCGCACGGGCGCGAGCGGATTGCGCAGTTCGTGCGCGAGCGTGGCGAGGAAGTCGCGCATGCGCTGGCCCGAGCGTTCCAGTTCGTCGCGGTGCCGGCTCTCGGTCATGTCGCGCGTGATCTTGGCAAAGCCGGTGAGGCGGCGGTCAGCGTCGTACACCGCCGTGAGCGTGACGTTGGCCCAGAACATCGAGCCGTCCTTGCGCATGCGCCAGCCTTCGTCCACGAAGCGGCCGCGCCGCTTCGCCGTTTCCAGATTGCGCCGGGGCTTGTCGGCGGCGATGTCCTCGGGCACGTAGAAGGTCGAGAAATGCCGGCCGATGATCTCCGTGGGCTGATAACCGTGGATGTTGGTCGCGCCTCTGTTCCAGCTCACCACCTGGCCGGTCGGATCCAGCATGAAGATGGCGTGGTCGTTCACGCTTTCGATCAAGAGGCGCAGGCGCTCCTCGCTTTGCCGCAGCGCGTCCATCTGGCGGCGCCGGTCGGTGAGGTCGCGCACGATCTTCGCAAAACCGGTGAGTTCGCCGCGGCGATTGCGGATCGCGGTGATCACCACGTTGGCCCAGAACGTCGTGCCGTCCTGGCGCACGCGCCAGCCTTCGTCTTCGAAACGGCCCGTGAGCGTGGCCTGCTCCAGTTCGTAGGTGGGCCAGTTGCGCGCCACGGCTTCGCGCGTATAGAAACGCGAAAAGTGCTTGCCGATAATGTCTTCTGCCTCGTATCCCTCGATGCGCGCCGCGCCCCGGTTCCAGCTCGTGACGAAGCCGTTGCTGTCGAGCAGGAAGACCGCGTAGTCCTCGATCGAATGGACCACCGCTTCGAAGCGGTCATCGGCATCTCCTCTGGGCGCCGCGCCGGACGATGGGGCGCTGTGGCCCGCGTGCGGGCGAGATGGGTGGTCGGTCATAACGTCCATCTAATGTAATTCTTGCCAGCCAGAGATACACGCCGGCAACCCCCGGCACGTGGGGCAGGCGGCGCCGTCTGGTCGCGTTTTCCACGCACGCGTTGCAGCGCGCCGCCCGCACCACTGCAACCCATTGGGGCATGGGATAAGCAGTTTGCATGCCGGAAAGCGGCATCTTGCGAGCGCAGTGGGCATCGAATGTGCTTGCACGCAAGAATTGCGCGGCCGGCCCGGGGATGCCCGGCGCCGGCCGTTGTCGCCCGATATCGGAGAAACGGGTGCCGGCGGCCCGGACCGCAGCCTGGAGAAGCGCAAATGGACACGCAGGCGGGAAAGACTTTCGCCGATCTTGCGAACTGGCTGGAACGCAAACGATGGCTGATCACACGCCGCTGGTTGCGGCTCGTGCGTTCCGATCCTGCCATCGAAAACACCGGACGGCTCACCAATGCGCAGCTCATCGACTATTTGCCGCAGGTCTTCGACGAAGTCTGCCAGGCGCTGCGCGCGGCCGTGCCGCAGGCGAGCTACGGCCAGGTGGAGCGCGACGCGCGCCAGCACGGCAAGCACCGCTGGCAGCACGGCTATCAGCTCGATGCGCTGTTTCGCGAACTCGACCTGCTGCAGAAATGCACGCAGCAGGCCACGCGCGAGTTTTTCGCGCATCGCGCGCACCGTGACGACACACAGCCGCGGGCGCACCAGCTTATCGAAGACCTGTTCAGCGCGATGATCTACGGCGCCATTCGCCAGTTGCTGGAAGAGCAGAACCAGCGCGTGAACGACTCGCTGCGCGCCCGCGACTTCGCGTTCGCGGCGCAGCAGGACAGCGAAGAGCGGCTGCGCATCGCGGCCGCGGCCGCCGGGCTCGGCATTTTCGAGTGGGACGTGGAGACGGGCGAAGCCGTCTGGGAAAACGCCCGCATGTACGAGATCACCGGGCAGCGTCCCGAAGACGGGCCGATGTCGAGCGAAGAGTTTTTCGGCTGCGTGCATTCCGAAGATCTGGAAGAACTCGTGTCCCAGGTGCGTGCCGACGACGTGCCGGGCCGCCAGGTGAACGCGCTCTTTCGCCTCTTTCGCCGCAACGACGGCGCGCTGCGCTTTCTCGAAATGTGCGGCAGCTTCCGCTATACGCCGGAGGGCGGCGCGAACGCGTTCATCGGCACGCTCGCCGACGTCACGGACCGCAAGAGCGTGGAAGACACGCTGCGCGAAGTGGACCGGCGCAAGGACGCGTTTCTCGCCACGCTTGCGCACGAGTTGCGCAATCCGCTTGCGCCCATCCGCAACGCCGCATGGGTGCTCAAGCGCAGCGAGGCCGAACTGCCGCCGCAGGCGCGCTGGGTGCCGGGCGTGGTGGACCGGCAGATTCGCCACCTTTCGAGCCTGATCGACGACCTGCTCGAAGTCTCGCGCATCACCACGGGCAAGATCACGCTCAAGCGCCGCGTGTTCGATCTGCGCGAAGCCGTGGCGGGCGCGCTCGAAATCAACGCGCCGCACGCGGAGGAACGGCATCACCGCATCGCTGTTTCGATGCCGGACGCGCCGGTGTATGTGGACGCCGACGTCACGCGGATCACGCAGATCGTCTCGAACCTCGTCGACAACGCGCTCAAGTACACGCCCGACGGCGGCGACATTCGCGTCGCCGTGCGCACCGAGGGTCGCGGCGCGGGCGAGCGTGCGCTGATCGAGGTGAGCGATACGGGCATCGGCATTTCGGCGACCGAGCTGCCGCACGTGTTCGAGCTGTTCGTGCAGGCCGAGGACCGGCCGGGCCGCGCGGTGGGCGGTCTCGGCATCGGTCTCTCGGTGGTGCGCACGCTCGCCGAGATGCATGGCGGCGAGGCGATTGCGTCGAGCGCGGGCATCAATCGCGGCAGCCACTTCAGGATCCGCCTGCCCGTGGCGCAGGCTGGCGCGGTGGCCGCCGTCACCGAGCCCGCCGCGCCGCAAGCCAGCGCGCGCCGACCTCTGCGCGTGGTGATCGTGGACGACAACCGCGACGCCGCGGAGTCGCTCGCCATGGTGCTCGACATGCACGAGGTGCGCACGGCCGCCGATGCCGACGAGGCGATCGAGCGGGTGAGCGCGCTCTCGCCGGTGGACGTCGTGCTGCTCGACATCGGCTTGCCGGGCATGGACGGCTACACGCTGGCGCGGCGTCTGCGCGAATTGCCCGGCACGGGCGGGACGGCGTTCGTCGCGCTCACGGGCTCGGGGCGTACCGAGGACATTGCGCGTTCGCGCAGCGAAGGTTTCGCCGAGCATCTCGTGAAGCCGGTTGACCCGCTGCGCGTGATCGAACTGCTCTACTCGCTTGCCGCTGCCACGCGAGAACGCGAGGGCAGCGAGGGCAGCGAGGGGCGGCTCGACGGGAGCCACGCGTAACGTTCGCCCGGGCACGTCAGGACACACTGTCCGCCCACACTTCAAGGCGCGCGCCCGAACGCTTCGCGCAGCTTCTTTTTGGCGCGCTCCAGCGTTGTGCGCCGGGTTTTGGGCAGATGCCTGCCGGCGCGATTGATGTAGAAATTGAGCATCGACATCGCCGACTGAAACGGCGTGCCCTTGCGTCGCTTGCTCGCAAGCGACGAGCGCTTCAGCGACTCGGCAATCTCGTCGGCGCTGCCGCTGCGGAAAACGCCTTTTTCGAGATCGAGCGCATCGCTCTTTTCCATGACTTCATGTGACCAGCGGCGCGTGCTGGTTTTGGCTTTGCCTGCGTCCGGTTGGGTGCGGGCGTGATGTTCCTTCGCCTGCGCGTGCCGCTGCCGGGGCGGACGGCCGCTGCGTGTGCGCGTGGAAGGATGAGCGGAGCGAGTGGTGCTCATGGCGAGGAGTCTCGGGACGATATGGGGGGATCCGGTTAGCGCTTTGATGTGGCCGGGTGAACGCTTGCGCTTTGCAGGCGGCTCATCGGTCAGCATAAAAGCATCGCTAATGCCGTTCAGCAGGCGTTCAGCAAGGGGTGTTCCAGAGACCGCGCAGAAGGGCCGGAGAAGCCGGCGCAGATGGAGCGTGAGCGAACGCGCCGAACGCGCCGAATGCGCCAACGCCATAACGGCGCCACAACATCAACGCGCCGGGTGCTGGTGATGCTCTTCGGCCATCGCGCGTGCGGCGCGTGCTTGTTCGAGGCGCTCGGCATCGAGCACTTTGCGGCGCATCGCGAGCACATTGGGCGGTGCCGGGCGGCGTCGTTTGAGCGCTGCACCGATGCCGGCGATCAACGGCCATGTGTCGCGCCACAACGCATGCTCCCGTGCGAGTACGCCGAAGGCCCGCAACGTGGCGCCCACGGCGCTCGCGAGCGGCAGCCTCTGCCACGCCACCCAGGCCGCATGGCGTGCGGCGATGCGCCGTCGCAGGCTGGCGTCGGGACCGTCGCGGCGATGGTTGGCGCGCCTGCTATTTTCGCCATCGTTGCCGCTGCCGTTTTCACTATCGCCGCCCGGATAGCGGCGCGCCACCACGCCTTCGCCGTAGACGATCGCGTGGCCCTGCGCGAGAAGGTCGAGCGCCACGCGTTCTTCGTCGCCGCTCGCAAAGCGCAGCGGCTCGTCGCCGTTCACGGCGAGCAGGGCTGAGCGCCGGAACACGCATGCGCCTGCCAGGTAGCTCGTGAGCGCGGGGCCGGGCAACCCGTTTCGATCCAGCGGACTCGCGCTCAGGCGCGTGCAGCGCGCATCCGTCTCGCCCTCGTCGCCAACCACCACGCGTGCGCTCAGCACCGCCACGCGCGGCGCGCTATCGAACACACGCACGGCCTCGGTGAGGGCGCCCGGTTCCCACCAGGTGTCGTCGTCGGTGAATGCCACGTAGTCGGTCTGCGCGAGGGCCACCGCGCGGCTGTGCGCCGATGCGCCAAGGTCGCTCAGACACTGGACGATGCGGACCGAAGGAAAGAGCGAACTGATCAGCTTCACGGTAGCGTCGCTGGAACCGTTGTCCGCCACGATCAGGCGCGGCGCGTCCGGCAGCGCGAGCAGGCGCGCCACTGTCTCCAGCACCACCCGCACGCGGTTATGCGTGAGCACGACCACCGTGATGCGCGGCACGGATTCGGGTGCGGCGAATGCGTTGGACGGGTTCATCGCTAGCCTTGCGCGGAATGGGAACAACGCCAAGGGAGAAGGCCGGAAAACAGGCAGCGCGACATGTCGTGATGTCCGCTGTGGTCTGCTGCGGTCCGCTGCCGCTGCCATGGTCACGAGCATACGCCGTTGCCGCACATCGTGTGGAAGGTGCGATGACGGCACTTTCCCTGGGGCGATGCAAGCCGGCGCAAGCGGGGCGGGAGGCATCCGTGTCTGCGTTCGTGGGGCTTACTGCGACCCCTCGCATACGGAGTGCCCAGGCGGCGAGCGGCGCCGCTGGAAGTCGCTCATTCGGGAACGGGGCGTGCTGTTTTCGCAGGGACGCAGCTTGTGCTCGTGGCGCGCGCCGCGTCGGTGCGTTGAAAAAACGCGCATCGGCCGGAGACTGTGCGCACAGACCGACCCGCAGACGGACCAACAGACCAACCACCAGACCGACCAACGCGCGCTACGCCAGCGTGCTGAAATACTTCCGATTCCTCAGGAGACTTCCATGGGTCACTCTGGACAATACGAGCTGCAACTGCACGAGCGGGATGTGCCGATGCTGCGCGCGCTGCCGACGAGCGGCAACGGCACGGAGGGTGCCAGCGGCACGATCGAGCTGACCGAAGCGAAGGCGCGTTCGGGCCGCACCTTCGCGGTGCTGCGCACCGACTCGCTCGCGCGGCTCGCGGAATGGCGCGGCGTGCTGGACGAGCACGAACGCCCGTACCGCGTCGTCAATCGCCGTGCCGGCCACGCGCTCGACGCGAACGCACCGGACTGGTGAGCGCTGCCGTGAGACGCCGCGCAATGGAGGGGTGCGGGTGTCGGGCAGATATCGGGCAGATATCGAGCACCGGGGCGATTCAAGGCCGCGCCGCAACCTCGTCGAGATGGTGCAGCAGATCGGCGGGATCGTCGTAGACGCGCAGCGCGCCTGCGCGCTCCAGTTCTTCCGCCCCGTATCCACCCGAGAGCAACCCAACGCCTAGCGCCCGGCAACGGCGTGCCGCGAGCATGTCCCAGATGCTGTCGCCCACCACGACCGTGTGTTCGATCGGCACGTTGAGCCGCGCGGCGGCTGCGATGAAGAGATCCGGGTCGGGCTTCGCGTATTTCACGTCGTCGCGCGTGACCACGGTGTTGAGTGCGGGATCCACGCCGAGCGCTTCCAGATTCACCGCCGCGGTTTCGAGCCGGCCGCTCGTCGCAATGGCCCAGCGCGTGCCGGCTTCGCTCAACGCATCGAGTAGTGCGCGCGCGCCCGGCAGGGGGCGCACCTGGGCACGCAGACGCTTGTAGGCATCGGCATGCAGTTGCCGCAACCGGTCCACGCGCGCGGGGCTGATGTCGCCACCCGTTTCGCGCAGCAGCTGGTTCGTGAACAGACCGCCGCTCATGCCGATCTTGCGGTGAATGCGCCAGACCGACAGTTCGATGCCTTCCTGGTCCAGCGCCTCTTTCCATGCGAGCACGTGTTGATAGACGCTGTCGACGAGCGTGCCGTCGAGATCGAACAGAAACGCGGTTTCAATGCGCATGAAGGGCTCCGGCGAGAGGCGTGCGGCGCCGCGAGACTACGCCCGGCGAGGCCGCCCGAGGGGAAGGAAAAAGCGAGCAGCCAGTGTACCCGCGTTGCCGCGACCGATGCGTGGCAGCCCGCATGGGCCGCGCAATGGCGATTCGCCTGGAGCGCTTGCATGGTTCGCACGCTCGATGACTTCATCCCGCGCTCGCACATTCAGCTATAACGCGCGCGCCGGGTCACGGCAGATGGGAACACCGCTTGCGGGTCGGTGAGCTCCAGGACTAGCAACAGAAGAGGGGCTCATGAAACCGGCTTTGAAACAGATGCTCGTCGTCTCGTCTATCGCATTGATCGCAATGGGCGGCACCGGCTGCAAGCGCGCCGACAACAGCAGCACCGACACCAACAGTTCCGCGGGCGCGAGCGGCACGGCGGCCGCCGGCGGCATGAACAGCGGCATGGGCGCAGCGCCGGCCTCGGCGGCTTCGGGCCTCGCGCCGGCGTCGGGCGCGAGCCAGTAATGGCGCGGTGGTTGGGCGGTGGGTGGGGCGGTGGGTTAGCCCGTGGGTTGGCCGACAGTTGTCGACGGACGGACGCGCAGCGGTAAGAGCCGATGCGAACGCGAGGCCTCGCGCGATGCCCCGTCCGGCTTCGTTCGCGTCGTCCACTCGGGTCGACCACCTTACCCGCCGCGCACGTGATGGTCGGACGCCATGCGGCATTGATCGATTCACGCCATCGCCGGTTAGGCCGCGCGGTTGCGCGCTTCGTCGTGCAGAGCGAAATTGCCGTCCACGCCAACGACGCCGACGACGCGTTCGCTGCCGTCCGGCGCGGCAATCACGGCCGTAGCGGCATCGCGCCCGTTTGTAGCAGTCGTGACGCCAGGGTGGATCGGGAAGGCACCGTGGCTGACGGTGGTGTGAGTGGAGAGAGTGGGGTGGGCGAGGCGAGCGGGCATTTCGGGTTCCTCCGTGGGTAGGACAACACACGCGGATACACCGTCGTGCTTTTATGCTATTGGCGCGGCAAGACAGAGGCGACCCGGCGGACACAGCATGGCGCGAACAGCGTCTCGCGGCCCCGACTGGGTAGCCCCCACAGGGCAGCACCCACCGTGCAGCACGTGCTGCACGGCCGCGTGCCACACACACCACACAGCACAGCACCACCGATTGCGCCGCCATTCCGCCCACCGGCGATCACCTGAAAGACGGACGGCGGGCAGCACGCAGTGGGGAGGCATCATGGAAGACAGATCATTTTCGGGGCCCGACAGCTGGGACGTTCACGCAACCCGTCTCGCCGACGCAGGCAGTGCACCCGGCGTGCCGAAGAGCGCGCACACGCACTACCAGGCGAACGTGTGCGGCGGCGACTTCAAGCACGTGAAGGAGCGTTTCAACGAGTGGAAGCAGCAACCGCTCGTGTTCCAGCACAACCGCCGCATGTTCGAAGGCAAGGACGAAGTGCGCCGCGTATCCGAGCGCGTATTCGGCAACAGCGAAGCAGCGCAGAGCCTGCTGCGCGAGATGTGCGATCCGCACGCGTCGTACGCGCTCGCGGCGCACGTGCAGACCAGCGAGCGCGACCTGTGGCTCGTCATGGCCGCCTACGACGAGTGAGCGCGAGGCGGCGAGGGCATCAAGGCGTCGAACGATACGACACCGCGACGCCGCGACGCCGCGATGCCTCGACGTTGCCACGTTGCCACGCAAAAGCGCGACGCTCGCCGCTACCGATACAACCGCGCCAGGGGCCGCAACGTGGCCTGCATCGCTTCGACCTCGTCGCGTTCGCCGCACGAAGCCTGGGCGCCATAGCGCGTGAGCGCGAGATGCGCAGCCGCCGCCGCGAAAAGCACGGCATCGAGGGGCCCGCGTTCTTCCGCGAGGGCAACGGCGAGGGCGCCGGCAAAGGCGTCGTCGGCGCCTGAGGTATCCACGATCGAGACCGGCTGCGGCGCGACGAACAGCGTGTTGCCGTCGAACACCGCCACGCAGCCGCCATGCGCCCGCCGCACGCAGGCGAGCGCGACGCCGCGTGCGTGCATCACCTGGGCAGCGCGCGCTGCGCTGTTGTCGTCGCTGACGCTCACGCCGCTCATCCGGCTGGCCGCGGTGTCGTCGGGCATGACGGCCGACACGTGCGCCCATAGCTTGCGCACGGCGCGCGTCGATACGCGGTCGCCCGGTACCGGATCGAGCACCACGCGAAGGCCGCGCCGCGCCGCGGCCTGCAGCGCGCAGGTCACCGCAGCCGCAGAGATGTCGCAGCTCACCACGAGCACGTCGTCGGGCGCGAGCGCGTCGATGGCCGTGCGCGCAGCGGTGAGGTCGTCGTCGCTCCAGGCCGCACTTGCGTTGGGGGCGAAGACCTTGTGCTGGCTGCCGTCGGGCATGACGAGATTGGTGGCCACCGCGGTGGCGTGACCGTGCGCCACCCGCACGTGCGAGACGTCCACGTTCGCGCGGCGCAGCGGGCCCAGCGCCTGGTCGGCCAGGTCGTCGTCGCCCACCATGCCGAGCACCTGCGTGCCGAAGCCGAGCAACTGCGCGGCGCGGGCCACGTTCGGACCCGTGCCGCCCGAGAGTCTCGCGAACTCCCGGCCCATCGCCATTTCGCCGTTGTGCGGCAACGCATCCACGCGCACCTGAAAGTCCGCGTTGATGCTGCCGACGCTCATGATCGTTGCCATTGCACCGCGTCTCTCGAGAATGCCGCAGGGGCGGGCCGCCCTTCATGACATGCGGGCTTGGCACTGCGGCGCCCGTATTGCTTCAAGCAACAGCCATGCCGGACGGCGCTCTCGGGCGCGTTGCATCGCATCGTTTTTCTGTCGTGCAGCGGCCGCGCCGAGACAGGGTTCGGGAATTCCTCGGGCAGGTCGTTCACGGCGATTTTTATTGGGATCATTTGGCGGCCCCGGCGGGCGCCGCCTGCAAGCGGTGCGAGGTCTTCGGCGCCTGCCTCGCCGCCGACGCCGCGGCCGAAACCCCCGACGGTCCTTCGGGCACGTCGGTGGGTCGTGTGTTGCGCGCCACGTCGGGGTAGAGCTTCATGAGCGCGCGCAGCACGCCGTTGGTCCAGCCAAAGCCGTCCTGCAACGGGTATTCGCCGCCGCCCGCCGCGCGGTTCGCCACGTCTACGTCGTACTTTTCCACGAGCTTGCCGGTGCGCTGGTAGTACGCAACGTTCGTACGGATCCAGCGCGTGGCGATCGTGCGTGCCAGTTCCGCTTCGCCATAACGGCGCAGCCCCATCACGGCGAGGTATTGCAGCGGCGCCCAGCCGTTCGGCTCGTCCCACTGCTGGCCGGTGTTCACGCGCGTGGTGGCGAGTCCGCCCGGACGCAGCAGCGCAGTCTTCAGCGTTTCGGCGACGCTACGTGCTTCCTCACGCGTCGCGACGCCGGCACAGAGCGGGTACACGGTCGCCGCGCTGAGCCGGTGCGTGAGCGTGCCGCGCGCGAAGTCGTAGTCGCCGAACGCGCGCAATTGCGGGTCCCAGAGCAGACGCCGGATCGCATCGGCGCGAATGCGTGCGTGCTGCTCCATGTTTTCGGCATGCGTGGCATCGCCCTGCACGCGATACGCCTTCGCGAGCGTGCGTTCGAGCAGGTAGAGCAGGCTGTTCAGATCGACGGGCACGAGCGACGTCACCTCGATGCTGGCAAGCGTCTTGCCGTCCGCGAACCAGCGCGAGCTGAAGTCCCAGCCTGTTTCGCCGCCCGCACGCAGGTCGCGCCACAGCGAAGCGGGCTCGCGCCCCTTCACGGCCTGCGCGGTGAGCACGTCTTCGCGATACGACTCGTCGCGCGGCGTATCGCGTTCGTCCCAGTAGCGGTTCAGCAGCGTACCGTCGGCCAGTCGCACGAGATGTCGCGACGCGTGGCCGGGCGAGAGGTTCGCGCTGCCTTCCATCCAGTACGCGTACTCCGCCTTGAGTTCGGGCAGATAGCGCAGGTAGACCGCGTCGCCGTCGCGCTGCGCGACGAGTTCGACCATCTGCGCGAAGAACGGCGGCTGCGAACGGCTCAGGTAGTAGGTGCGGTTGCCGTTTGGAATGTGGCCATAGCGGTCGATCAAGGCGGCGAAGTTGTCGAGTTCGTCGCGCGTGAGATCGTGGCGCCCGCTCGTTTCAAGGCCCAGCATGATGAAGTACGAGTCCCAGTAGTAGATCTCGTCGAAGCGGTCGCCCGGCACGATGTACGGCTTCGGCAGCGGCAGCAGCGACGACCACGCGTTCTTCACCCTGTCGGGATTGCGGCGCAGTACGTTCCAGAGCGTATCGATGTGGCTCGTCACGTCCTGGTTCGGATCGCTCGTCCAGTTCTTCGCCTGCCGCTCCGGCAGCGTGAAATAGCGCGCGACGAACTGCGCGAGCGGGGACGACGCGCCGTTGCCTTTCGCCGCGCTCGATGCAACGACGGCAGCGGCCGCAGCAGCGGCCCCCGACGCACCGGCTGCTTGCGATGCCGCTTCGTCTGGATGCTGGGCCCGGTATTGCGCGAACGCCGCCATGACCTGCTGCGGCGGCACGCTGGGCTCCATGTCCGCGAAGGTCTTGCTGTCGGGAAACACGCGTGCGAGTTCGACTTCGCGGTAGAGGTCGCCGTACAGCTCGGAGGGCGGCACTGGCACGACCGGCGATGGCTGCGCATGCGGATTCGGCGCCTGACCGGCCTTTCCCGCGGACGCCGCCACGGCGTGGGGCAACGGAACGAAGCCATGCGAGAGCCCGGCCGCGTGCGGCGCAAGCGGCCACAGACACGCGAGGCACACCGCTGCGTGGCGCAGGCCGCGCAAGGCCGTGCGCCATGCAGCGATTGCTCGTGGCCGCCAGGTGCGCGCGACGCACAGCGCGCGGCGACGCATGACGGGGGCCGGAGGCGGCGACACGGTCCGTAGGGGTAGTGGAGCATCGGCTACGTGCGGGGCTGCGGCGCGCGGGCCGGGTGCGGCAGTGTGCAAAGGCATCGGAGGCAAAATCGTGGCTCGCAGGCGGCCAGAAGTGCATGCGTGCCGGGCGAACAAAGGGAAAGCGGTGATGCGCAGCAAGTTTCGGTCCGCGCCGAAATACGCTGGAAAGCCGCCGGACACGCTGCATCGCAGCGAAACGGCCGCTTGCGAAAACACGATTCCTCAGAAGAGTGCGCAACTATTGCAAGCGTGCGGGCAAACATTTCAATCCGCGCACAGCGCTTTACGTCTGACTACACCGCATTCGGACTTGCTGGCGGGATGCTTCGCGTTGAGAGGGCCGCTCCGGGCGTTGCGCCGTGTACGGCGCCGCTCGCAGGAACGCACCATGCAGCGCGACGCCGTTGTCGGGCGGCAAGACGTCGGAGCATAAAAGACGGGAAGCAGGATGAGAAGCAGGACGAGAAGCAAGGCGCCGCCCTTCGTCACCACGGAGCCGCGATGAACATTCACGTACAGGCAGGCGAAATGAGAGAGGTGGCCGAGACGCTGGGCCGCTACTTCGAAGCGCGCGCGATCGGTTTTCATATCGACGAACGCCCGGACCACACGCTGCACATCGGCTTTGAAAACGGAGGGCACCGCGCGTCGGTGACGGTTTCCTTCGACGACGGTGCGTACGAAGACTTCACGCAGCGCGACCTGGAAGGCAAGCGGCATGCGTTGAAGCGCATCTCGAACGAGTTCGGCAGCCTCATGGAACAGCGCAGTCCCGGCGCGCTGGCAGGGGACTTCCGGGTCAATCGGCTCGATGGCGGGCAGTAGCGGCGCCGGGTATCGGACTCAGGACCTCGGGGCTTAGTACCTCAGGACTCGGTACCTCGGGGCTCAGTACCTCGCCGCGTTCACGCGTCCTTCGGTGTTGGCGGTGCCCGTTACGTCGTCCAGATTCTGCGGATACGGGTACGTGAGGCCGAGCAGTTGACGCATGGTGGGGCTCGCGCGTTTCACGAACGCTTCTCCCACCATTGCGCGCAGGTCTTCCATCGGCTTCACGAACTTCGGCAGGTACTGGATCAGGATGGCGCTGCGGTCGCGGCTGCTGCGGTTCGGCATGGCGCAGTGCCAGGTGGCGCCGAAGAACAGGATGGCGTCGCCGGGGTCCGCCTCCATGCGCTCGCAGCGTTCGAAGAACCGGTCGTCGGGGCCGGGGTAACGCAGGTCGCGCTGTGTGCCCGGCACGAACGCCGTGGCGCCGGTTTGCGCCGTGAACGGATCGAGCGGAATGGTCACCTGCGCGTTGAGCGGAAAGCTCGCGTTGATGCCCACGGGAAACGTCTGCGGCGCGTGCAGATCCCAATACGGGTAGTCGATGTGCGGTTCCTGGCCGGGGCCGTCGGGCAGGATGCGGTTTGCGGCAATCGATCCCATCACGAAATCCTCACCGAGAAACGCGCGCATGGCGGCAACGATCAGCGGTTGCTCGGCCATCTGCGAAAACACGTCCCCTTTTGCAAGCAGATTCCACACGCGGCGTTGCAGATGCAGCCGCGCCGCCTGCGCGGCCTCGCCCTGAAAGTGCGTGACGGTTTGTGCGCGGGCATCGGAATGGGCCATTACGACGCTGCGCGCTTCGCTCACTTGAGCTGGACTGAAGAGGCCGCGCACGCGGACTGCGCCCGGCCCGTGGAGCAGGGCGTCCACCACGGCTTCGGGCGTGCATTCGGCGGGACTGAAGCTTTGCATGGCGTGTCTCCTGATCGGCCGGTCTTGTGATCGTGTAATTGGCTGCTGCGGGACGACGCGATGTCGTCCATCCGCACGCATCGCGCGCCGCGCGGGCGCACGTATGACCTCAGCATAGACAAGACCGCATCGATGTACAACGGAAATTGCATCATCCAATGAAATGGAATTTTTGTTCCATTTTCGGAATATGCCTTAAAAAGCGCACCTCAAAAACGCGGCTCAAAAAAAGCCGTGAAACCGCACGACATGAATTTCCAACAGACTCCGCGCGAGCGTTCTTCTACATTGGCAGCCATCCGCAACCCGCCGCGTTTCCAGCGCTTGCCGATCGAGTTGATTGTGCCAATCGTGCCGATCTTCGCGTTCGAGACGCGGCCCACACACTGAAGGACGTTCCGTGAACTTCTCATCTCTCATCAACCGTATCGGTTTAGCAGGCAAGGCGCAGACCTCGAATCCGGCGATACGGACGACGCGCGTCTCGTACCACCTCTCGCGCCAGCTTGCATTCGCGGCGACGGCCGGCGTGCTCGCCATGACGAGCGTCTCGGCATGCGCCGCGACGTGGGTGCTGCGCGGCACCGCCGTGGTGGCCGCGCCTGTCATCGTGGCGCCTCCGCCCGTCGTCTACGCGGCGCCGGCACCGGTGGTCACCTACGTTCCGCCGGCGCCGCTGGTGGTGGCGCCGGCTCCCGCGAAGACTGCCTATGGCGTCGCGCCGACCACCGTCTACGTGGCGCCCGCGGTTCGGCCCGCCGTCTGGGTACCGGGCCACTGGGTGGGCGGCGTGTGGATTCCGCCGCACTGGGCCTGAGCGGTACGCGGTGCGCAACTGGCGGTACGCGCATGCACAGCTTGCAGTACGTGGTGCACAGATAGCGGCACGCGACGAACAACTGGCAGTACGCGATGTACAGCTGGCAGTACGCGATGCACGATTGAACCACCGCGTGGACCACTGCGCGCCTCGCCGGCGTCGCCGTCACGGTAGTCGCACCGGCCTCTCCCTGTCTTTCGCCTTCGACGGGAACAGGCCGGCTATTTCAGCGTGAACGAGGGCAGGTGGAACGAGATGCCGATGTCATTTTCATCAGGATGGGCCGTGCGATGCGCGCGGCGTTGGGCGAGTGCGACGCTCGTGGCCGCGTGTCTCGCGTTCGGCGGCTGCGCCTCGGGCATCAGCGGCGTGCAGGCCTATGCCGCGCCCGCACCCGTGCGGCCCGACGTGATCTACGTCTACCCGTTCGACGACGCCACGGCGACCGTCCAGTTCGACAACAGCCTGAGCCGGCAGTTGAAGGCGTCGTTCAGCGGGACGTCCGCGGTGCAGCAGCAATACAACGAGGCGCTCGCGGTGCGCGGCCAGGTGGCGAGCGAACTCGTGCGGCAGTTGCGGGCGAAGGGGCTCGATGCCGTGCTCGCGCCGGTGCCGCCCTCGACGCTTTCGACGCCGCCCGGCAAGAGCGTGCTCGTGATCGAAGGCAGCCTCGACACGCTCGATGCCGGCCGGCGCAGCCGTCGCATGCTGATCGGCTTTGGCGCCGGCAAGAGCGAGGTGGAGGCGTCGGTGCAACTGCTGTATCAGCCGCGAGGCGGCGTGCTGTCGCCGTTGCAGCGCTTCGATGCCACCGCGGACAGCGGCAAGGCGCCGGGCATGGTCGCCATGGGCGGCGTGGGCGCGGCGGCGGGGAGCCTGGCGACGTCGGTGGCGACGAGCGGCGGGCTGCACGCAGTCTCCGAAGCGAAGCACGACACGTTCGAAGCCGAAGCGAAACGGCTGGCCGATTCGATCGCGAAGCAGGTCGTGGCGGCGGTTGGTGTGAAGGGCAAGAACGCGAATGCGGCGCCGGTGGTGCAGGGCACTCAGGCGCAGCCTGTGGCGCAGGCGGACTGAACGCGGGGCGATGCTCATTCGGTTTAGCGCTCAGCGCTTGGGATCAACCGCCCGCATCGTGACGGTCGCCGATACAGGCGCGGCACGATTCGCCATGCGATCGCGCGGGATATACGGATTGCCGCTCAAGGCTCGGGTTTGGGTTCCCACGGCGCGGCGTTGACCGCCGCATCGTTCGTAACGGCCGCCGGTACAGACGCGGCACGATTCGCCGTCCTGCCCGCGCCAGTCGCGGATGGTGGCCACCCCATTTGCTACGCGCCGGGCGAACCCGAGCGCGCCGGGTTTTGCCCACCGCCCGAACCCGGCGCCGTCGCACGCGCACCTGCCTTGCCCGTTGCACGATTGCCGGCGGCATGACCCGGCCGCGCCGTTGCGCCGCGCACTTCGAAGTGCACGGCGTCGACGCTCGTGCCGTTCGCATCCACGAGTTCCAGCACGTGCCGCCCCGGCCACGGCAACCAGGTTACGCGGTCGTCGTGGCCGAGCGGCTTGCCGTCGAGCCGCCACGCGCTGCGCGAGGACGACCCGCTCTCGCGCTCGAAGACGATGCGCTGGCGCGTGGCGGGAATGTCCGGGTCGAGCGCGAAGAGCGTGCCATCCGTGGGCGAGCCGATGCGCGGCGCGCCCTTTCCTGATTGCGCCGATTGCGCCGATTGCACCGATTGCGCTGCATGCACCCCTCGCGCCGCGCCAGCCGACGACGTTCCACGCGCTCCAGCCGGCGCGCCCGCCGCATCCGCTGCAAGTCCCACTACCGGCGTTTGCGTGCCGCTCAGGAACCACTCGTTGCGCGCGGGCTCCACGTTCTGCTCGAACGCGATGCGCGTCTCCACGACGCCCGCGGGCATGCGCGGCGCGTCGCTCGGCACGTGACGGTGCAGGTAGCCGGCCACGGCGGCCCAGATGGGCGCTGCGCCCGTCACGCCGGAGACGTCCCACATCGGTTCGCCGTCCGCATTGCCTACCCACACGCCGATCGTGTAGCGCGAGGTGAAGCCCACCGTCCAGTTGTCGCGCATGTCCTTGCTCGTGCCCGTTTTCACGGCCGAGAAGAAGCGCGTGGCGAGCGGGCTGTCGAAACCGAAGGTGCGGGTGCGTGCGTTGTTGTCCGCGAGCACCGTGGTCACGATGTAGCTCGCGCCCGCGCTGAACACGCGTCGCGGCGTGGCGGGCGCCGTCGCGTACGGCACAGTGGGATGACGCGGCAGGTCATACGTGGGCGACGCCACGCCGCCGTTGGCCAACGCGCGGTACGCGTTGGCGAGCGAAAGCAGCGTGATGTCCGCGCTGCCGAGCGCGAGCGAATAGCCGTAGTAGTCGCCGCTCTGCGTGAGCGGCAGGCCGAGCGCCGTGAGCGTGGTGGCGAAGCGGTGCGGCGTGACCATCACGAGCGTGCGCACGGCGGGCACGTTCAGCGACGACCCGAGCGCCGTGCGCACGCTCACCCAGCCCTTGAAGTCCTTGTCGTAGTTCTGCGGAATGTAGAGTCCGCCGCCCGCGGCGAGGTCGAGCGGCGCGTCGTCGAGCAGCGAGGCCGTGGTGAGCCGTCGTTCGTCGATGGCTTTGGCATAGAGGAAGGGCTTGAGCGTGGAGCCGGCCTGGCGGCTCGCGAGCACCGCATCCACGTCGCGCGCGCCCGAGAGTCCGCCCGACGAACCCACCCACGCCAGCACGTCGCCCGTCGCGTTGTCGAGCACGACCACGGCGCCGTCGTGCACGTTGCGCCGATGCGCCGGCGCATTGAGTTCGACGAGCGTGCGCGTGAGCGTGTCCGAGGCGAAGCGCTGAAGGCGGGCGTCGAGCGTCGTCGTGATGCGTGCGCCGGCCGCCGGACGCGTTTCGGCCGCGATGCGCCGCGCGAAATGCGGCGCGAGCGTGTCGGCTTCGGGCGAAACCGCGAGCACGGCGGGTGCGGGCCGCGCGAACGCGAGCTGCACGAAGCTCGCCAGATTCGCGCAGCGTTCGGGCGCCTTCATGTCGCGCAGAATCCGGCAGGCCCGCGCGCTCACGCGGGCGTAGGGCGCGTTGGGCGCGCGGATCAAGGCAGCGGCCACGGCGGCCTCGCGCTCGTCGAGGCCCGAGGGCGCCTTGCCGAACAGCGTGAGCGAAAGCGCCGAGAGCCCGATCGTCTCGCCGCGAAACGGCACGAGATTCAGATACGCCTCGAGAATCTGGTCCTTGCGCCAGCTGCGTTCGAGCCACAGCGCGCTCACCGCCTGACCCGCCTTCTGCGCGACGGACCGCTGCCCGGAATGCTGGGGATCGTCGCCGAGCAGGCCCGTGAGCTGCATCGTCACGGTGGACGCGCCGCGCGTGCGCGTGTTCCAGAGATTCGCCCAGGCCGCGGCGGCGGCGCCGTGCCAGTCGACGCCGCTGTGCTCGTAAAAGCGCTTGTCTTCGGAAACGACGATCGCTTCGCGCAGCGCCGGCGAGACGTCCGCGAGCGCGACCCAGTCGCCGCGCCGCTCGGTCTTGTCGATGCGCGTGCGTTGCAGCGGCGTGCCGTCGCGTGCGAGCAGCAGCCAGTCCGAGCTGCGCCACTGCGCGCGCACGTCGTTGAACGAGGGCAGGGCGTGCGCGACAGGCGCCGCGATGACGAGCAGCGCGCAGAGAGCGGCGCGGGCAATGCGCCGGGCCATGGCCCGCCCGTCGCCCATCGCGCATTTCCCCTTCACTGCGTCACCGGCCGCACGACCACCGACGCATTCGGCAGCACCCCGAACGTGGAGGGTGCGTAGAGCGCCTCGACGCGCGTGGGCGGCAGTCTGAACGTGCCGACGTTGTTGAGCCGCATGGTGTACTCCACGGAGAATTTCCCCTTCGGCAGGTAATCGTAGTAGGCGCGATAGCCGTCGAAGCTGCGTTCGACGAACGCCGGCCACGCGTCGCCCTGTTGCCGTTCGCCCTGCGTGGCGGCCTCCGAATCGCGGCCGAGGCCGGAACCGAGAAGGGTCGCGCCCGCGGGCACCGGATCGTTGACGACCACCCAGGTCATGTCGGTCTGGGCATCGATGTCGAGGTGCACGCGCACGATGTCGCCGCGCGTGTATGTCCCTCTGGCCATGCCCTTCACCGCGGGGTCCACCGCCGTCACCGTCTTCGTGATGCGATAGCCCGCGGCGAACGGCGCCTTGAGCGCCACCGCCGCGAGGCTTTCGATGGTGGCCCACGGCTTGCCGGTGCCGTCCTGCGTGAGCGTCAACGAAAGCGCGCCGGGCACTGTGGCGGGCGCGCCGCGCACCTCGGCCGGCCACGGCAGCAACACGCTGCGCGTGTTCGCGGTCTTCGTGATCGCGGTGGCGGACGCGAAATTCGCCGCCGCCGATGCCGGCTGGCTCCACGCGATCGTCTTCGTGGTCGCGCCCAGTTGAAGCCGCGTCTGGCCGGTCACGGGCACGCTTTCGAAGGCGCGCGAGAAACGCTGCACGGCGAGCAGACCCCACAGGTTCGCCGTCGTGGTCTGCCACGCGCCGTTCTTCTGCATGCCGAGCAGGCCCGCGACGAGGCGCGGCATCTCGTCCTTCCACGCCGGTGCATCGACGAACGTGAGCGCTGTACGCGCCGCGTTCGTTTCGGTGCCCGTCATGAGCCACCAGAGGTCGTCGCCGTCCGCGGTGGAGAAGGTGAGGCGCGTGCCCTGATATGTAAGGCGGGCGCGGATGATCTGCTCGGCCTGCGCGAGCTTGTCGTCGCGTTGCGGGATGTCCTTCACGCGCGAGAGGACCGCGTAGTAGTCGAGCACCGCGGAGGTGGGCCACTGGTTCGGCGCAACCTCGATCGAATCGAGCATGCTGGCGCGCGCCGCGCCGTGACGCGAGAGCGCCTCGATGGCGGCGAGCTTGCGCAGATCCAGGTCCTTGCGCGGCGCCCAGAACTTGCGCTCCAGACGGCCTTCCACGAAGGCGGCAAGCCCGCTCTCCATCCTGGCGCGCAAGTCATCGGGCAGGGCGAAGCGCGGGTCGAGCTTCGCGGCTTCGTCCGTGACCGAGAGCAGGTACGCCGTGAGCGCGGTGCTGCCCGTGTTGCCGCTGTCGTCCGAGGGCGGGAAGTAGTTCGCCAGCCCATCACGGTCCAGATACACCGGCATGCGCGCCACCACGGCCTGCCACTGCGCCACGTCGTTCAGGCCCAGCGCACGCGAAGTCTGCTGCTCGATGCAACTGTACGGATAGCGCTCGAACCAGCGGCGCACGCCCGGCAGCCCTTCGGAGAGCTTCGGCTGCAACGAGACCGCGATGCCGCCGCGCGGCACGCCGGCCTGCGTGGTGGTCGCATTCGGCGGCGCGGCCACGGGCAGCGAGAACGAGCCGTCCACCTGCGTGAGCGTGGCCTGCTGCACGGTGACGGGCACAGCCGCCGTGACGCGTTGCGTGACCTTCAGCGCATCGCTGGCGTGCGGTCCGCCCTGTTCGGCGGCGGCCACGTTCCAGGCGAGCGCGGCGGGCGACGCTTCGGACAAACCATCCGGCGGCGTGACGGTCCACGCCACTTCGCGCGCGGAGTCGGCGGCAACATCGACCGTTTGCGGCGCGAGCGTGAGGCCTGGCACGTTCGGCGTAACCACCACCTTCATCGCGCGCGCCGTCGTGTTGCGCACGGTGAATTGCGCGCGGAACTGGTCGCCTTCGCGCACGAGCGGCGGCAGGCCCGAGATCAGTTGCAGGTCCTGCGTGCTGCGAATCGAAACGCTGCCCGTGCCGAACGTGCCGTCGCCCACGGCGGCGATGGCGACGATGCGAAAGCTCGTCAACGAATCGTTGAGCGGCACGACGAGCGACGCTTCGCCGTTCGCGTCCAGCGTCACGCGCGGGTTCCAGAGGAGCAGCGTGTCGAACAGTTCGCGCGTGGCGCCGTGTCCGCCGCCACCGCCCGCGGGCACGGCCTTGCGTCCGAAGTGCCGGCGCCCGACGATCTCCATCTGCGCCGTCGACGTCTCCACGCCGTAGGCGCGCCGCTGGAGCATGGCGTCGAGCACGTCCCAGCTGTCGTTCGGCATGAGTTCGAGCAGGGCTTCGTCCACGGCGGCCACCGCGATCTGCGTGCCTGCGGGCGCGGGCTTGCCGCCCGGCATCTGCACGTGCAGCTTGACGTGAGCCTTGCCACGCACGGTGTAGGTCTTCGCATCGGGCGTGACGGTGACGGCCAGGCGATGCGCGGCCGTGCCTACCTTGATCTCCGCAAGGCCATAGCGATACGCGGGTTTGGAGAGGTCCACGAGCGGCGTGGGCGCCTCGTACTGGCGCCCTTCGTACCAGAACGCCCGGGCCCATTCGATGGGCGCCTTCCAGCCCCACGTGAAGAACGAGTACCACGGCACCTCGTGAATGCGCCCTCGCAGCGCGAGCACGGAGACGTACACGTTCGGCCCCCACGCCTCGTTCACCTTGAGGTCGATGGTGGGGTCTTTGCCGTCCAGCTTCACGACGTGCGTTTCGATCACGCCTTCGCGTTCCACGGCAACGAGCGCCGTCGCGAACCGGAACGGCATGCGCACCTGGAAGCGTGCGGTTTCGCCGGGCTCGTAGGCGGTCTTTTCGGGCAGCACGTCGATGCGGTCGGTGTTCTCGCCGCCGAACCAGAGGTCTTCCTCGCGCGTGACCCACACGGAAGTGGTCGCGGTGGACGCATTGCCGTCCCCGTCTTTCGCCGTCACGACAAGGTCGACGTTGCCCGCTTCCTTGAGCTTCGCGTCGCAGGCGAGCAGGCCGTGGTCATCGCTCTTGCCGCTGCACAGCGTGCCGAGGTCTTTCGTTTCGGTGTGGTTGTCGTACGCGTAGAAGCCGCCCACCATGCGTTTGCGCGACGTGATGGTGATGCGCGCGATACCGTGCACGTCGAGCGGCACGCCCGCGCGCGGCTTGCCTTGCAGGTCGAGCGCGAGCGCCTTCACGGGCACCGTGTTGCCCACCGACACCCATTGCCCCGACTTCACGCCCGCCACCACCGCGGCGGGCCACAGCGTGGCGCTGCCGCTGATGGTCTGCACTTCGCCGTTCGGGTCCGCGAAGGTGCTTTCGAGCGCGAGACGCTTCGGCGCATCCACGGCCGGCAGGTTCTTCAGCGTGAGACGGCCTGCGCCGTTGCGGTCCAGCGTGACGGGTTCCTTGTCGGCGATGAGCTTCGAGCCGTCGTCGGTGGATTGCTGCGATGCGCTGTCTTCGTCGTCGCTCGTGTCGGACGACGCGTTGTCGTTGCGCTTCACGTAGGGCGCGAAGCTGTAGTCGGGATACGTGTCCGCGAACGCGGGCGAGGTGCTCTTCATGAGCGCCGAGACCTGCACGGGCAGGCCCGACGCGCCGCCGCCCGAGGTGTACTCGATCTGCAGCGTGAGTGGCGCTTCCTTCGCGGCCACAAGCGGGTGCGCTTTCTCGTCGCGCACGGCGATCGTGCCTTTGAACACGGGCAGACGGAATTCTTCGACGCGGAAGCTGCCCGACGTGTAGCTGTGGCGCACGGCGTCGCCTTCGCCGCTGTCGTTGTTGTTGTCGTTGTTATCGTCGGCGTTGCTCGATGCCTGGTCCGATGCCTCGCCCGATGCGGCGTTCACGTTGCCGTCGTCGAGCGAGACTTCGTACTCGCCCAGCTTGGCCGCGGCCGGAATAACGAAGGTTGAGTCGGCGGTGTGGTCCGCGGCCCATTTGAGCGGCAGGTGCCAGGTCTGGCCGCTGCCCGTATGACGGATCGTGACGCGCGTCGGGTAGGTCTGCGGGAAGGCGAGACCGTGCATGGTTTCCACGCGGATCAGGTGCTTCATCGACACCGTTTCGCCCGCCCGCAGCAGCGTGCGATCGAACACGGTATGGGCGCGCACGGTCTGATCGAGGCTTGTGTCGGTCGGTACGTTGAAGCGCCACGACTCGATGCCGCGGTTCCAGTCCGAGCGCACGAATGCCATGTCGTGGCCCGTCTTCGGGTCGTCGATGCGCGCCGAGACGAAGAAGCCGCCAAAGGCGTCGTTGCCGCATTCGGCGCGTGGCGCGAGCGGCCCGGCGATCATCAGCACGCCCTGCGCATTGGTCTTGCCCGAAGCCACTTCGTCGCCGTTACAGTCGCTCACGTGGACGTCGGCGTTCGGCACGGGCTGGCCCTTGTCGAGCGTCGTCACCCACACCGCGCTGTTTTCGCGGCCCTGCTTGAAGTGCACGCCGAGATTCGTGACGAGCACCGCGGTGCGCACATACATGGGCGCCTGTTTGCCCAGCAGCGACGCACCGAGCGCGGGCGACGCCAGTTCGATCACGTAGAAGCCGGGCTTCGTCACCGGCACGCCCACCACTTCGAACGGACGCAGCGCCTTGGGATCGGCCTTCGGCAGCGAAAGCGTTTCGATGTTGGCGCGGCCCGCGAGCAGCGAGAGCGAGCGCACGTCGATGCGGGGATTCTTCGGGTCGTCCTCGCTGGAGCCGTCCGCTTCGCTGCGCGGCTTCACGATCACGGGATGCGGATTGTGATCGAGCAGATTCGGCATCGCCTCGGCAATTTCCTTGCGCGTCATCGTGTAGTTGTCGAAGCGCTCGACGTTGCGCATCCAGCTGCGAATGTCGCTGTCGGCTTCCACGCGCAGCTTCGAGAACTGCGCGTTGCCGGCGTTAAGGCCGGCAATGTGGATATCCGCCTCGACGTTGCGCAGCGTGACGGGCACGAGCGCGGGCATGTTGGGCTCGGCAAAGCGTTCGATGATACCGAACGTGCCCGACGAGAATTTCGCGAGCGGCGGCAGCGGGCCGGTCGTGGTCTTGAGCGGGAACAGATCGGCATTGGTGAGCGCGCGTCCGCTCGCGTCCTTGAGGCCGACGGGCAGCACGACGCTCAACTGGGCGCGTTCGGGCAATGGCGCCGCGAATTCGACGGTGCTGGTTTGCGGGTCTTTGTCGTCGGGCGAGAACGTCGGCTTGATATCGCCGTCGGGTCCCTTGAGGCGGACGCGTTCGACGTCGCTGCGCGCAATGGGCGCGTTGAACTGCACGCGCACGGGACGCAGCGGCGTGCAGGGCGCCCTGGCGTTTTCGCGTTCGCAACTGAAGCTCGCGGCGAAGGGCTCGCGCACCTTGAAGTCGAAGCGGCGTTCCACGTCGTTGGCAATGCCGCTCGGGCTCGCCACGCCCTTGCCGTAGACCAGTTGCGCCTTCGTGCCCGAAGGCAGGGCCTGCTGGCATTGCAGCGTGAGCACGCGCGCGGCTTCCTTTTGCAGACGGAAGCGCTTCAAAAGCGCCGTGCGCGTGGCGGCGTCCACGTTGGTGACGGGAATGCGGTTGCCGAGTCCGCTCGACTCGCACCATACGTGCTGCTTAACCGAGGCATCCGTTGCCGGTCCGTTGAGCTTCAGCACGAAGGCCTGGTTTTCTTCGATCTCGTCGCCGGAGGGCTCGACGTCCTGCACGAACGGACCGCCTGTCTGAAACGCGTAGTGCCGTGGGCCCGTGAGCGCGTTGCCCGCCGACGACTTCAGCCCGTCCTTCAGGTCCACGGAGCAGGCCACGCCGGGCGGCAGGTCGGCGGAGAAGTCCCAGGCCCAGGTGCGTTCGTCGATCCAGCGCGACTGGCCCGCGCTCGCGGAGGCGTCGTTGCACTTCACGCCGGCCGGTGCCGCGAGGTCGGGCGCGCCGAACGGCACCATCGCTTCGTCGAACTTGACGACGATCTGCCTGACCTGCGCCACGGTGCCTTGCGGCGACACGTGCGTGATGCGCGCCGCATCGGCCCGCCACGTCGTGGCGCCGAGAAGACCCAGCGCCACGATGGTCGCAGCGGTCGCGGTGGCCCAGAAGGCAGGTTGTTTGAGTTTGTTCGTGCCGCGTCGCATGCGTCGCGCTCCCAGGTTTCATTTTTCTTTCGGAATGACGGGCCGATTCTAACTGACGAAAGAGACGTTTCCAGCACGCGTATCGGCGCGTGTCGATGCGCACGCGAAGGCGCCGCGCAAAGCCATTCCGTTGGCCAATTCTTTCCATTGCTTGACGCTCCAGGAAGGCGGCCCGTACACTCGCCCGCGAGTTTGCCGGGGCTCGCTGCAACCCATGCGGCGCCCGCCGTGAGTGTTCCCGTTGTGCCCCCGTTGTGTCGCCGTTGTATTGCCGTCAAGCGCCGCGTACCGCCGCACGCTTATGCCGCCTTGAATTCCAACCGCAGGGAGTTGCCGTGCTCGAACGAGCGTTCCAGTTGTTCAACGATCGACCCGCCACGTCGCGCCGCCGCGTGGCCGGCATCTACGCCTTCCTGCTGGCGTTCAATGTCGCCGCCTGGGGCTGGGCCTTCGCGGCGTTTCACGACAAACCGGTGCTGCTCGGCACCGCACTGCTCGCCTACACGTTCGGCCTGCGCCACGCCGTGGACGCGGACCACATCGCCGCCATCGACAACGTGACGCGCAAGCTTGTCGGCGCACGTCGCAATCCGCTTTGCGTGGGGCTGTTCTTTTCGCTGGGGCATTCCACCGTGGTGGTGCTGATGTCGGTGGCCGTGGCCTGCGCGACCACGCGCATCGCCGCGCAGTTTCCGCAGTTCAGGGCCGTGGGGGGCATGATTTCGACGGTGGTGTCGGCGTCGTTTCTGTTTCTGCTCGCGGCGGCCAATTTCGCGATTCTCAAGTCGGTGTATCGCACGTTTCGCGCGGTGCGGCGCGGCGAGGTGCTGGTGGAGGAGGACCTTGACCTGCTGCTCGCGCAGCGTGGCTTGCTGGCGCGCATCTTCCGGCCGCTCTTCGGGCTCGCGTCGCGCAGCTGGCATCTGTATCCCATCGGATTCTTGTTCGGGCTCGGCTTCGATACCGCCACGGAGGTCGCGCTCTTCGGTATCTCCGCGGCCCAGGCCTCGGACGGTCTGTCGTTCTGGTCGGTCATGGTCATGCCGGTGCTTTTCACGGCGGGCATGTCGCTGGTCGATACGACCGACGGCATCCTCATGACGGGCGCCTATCGCTGGGCGTTCGTGCGGCCTATCCGCAAGCTCTACTACAACCTGACGGTGACGTTCGTTTCGGTGGTGGTGGCGGTGGCGATTGGCGGCGTGGAGGTGCTTGCGCTGGCCGCCGACAAGCTCGCGCTCAAGGGGCCGTTCTGGGACACGCTCGCGCTGGCCTCCGAAAACTTCGGCCTTGTCGGCTACTTCGTGATCGGCCTGTTCGTGCTGTGCTGGCTGGTGTCGGCGCTCGTGTACCGCGTGAAGCGCTACGACGAGATCGAGGTGAAGGTAGCGGGGTGAGCCCGAGCGGGGCGGTCATGCCAGACCTCCGCTCGTGCCGGGTGTTGCCGGGTGTTGCCAGATGTTGCCGGGTGATGCCAGATGAGCGATGCCACATGAGCGACGCCAGATGGGGGACGCCCGGCGAGGGAAATACGGCGGGAAGGCGGCAGCCTACGGCTGTTGCCGGCTTTCGTCGCGCTGCTTGCGCACGGCGTCTTCGAGCATGCGCGTGATGTCCTTGAACGCGTCGCGCAACGCGACGTAAATGTCTTCGTTGCGCTCGTTGTTCGAGACGAGTTCGCGGCCCGGAATCGTGAGGTCGATGCGCACGTTGAACTGCTTGCCCTGGCTCTTGTGCTTCTCCTCCAGGATCAAACTGACGCGGCAGCGCATGATGTCCGGATAGATGCCGTCGAGCTTTTCGGCATGCCGGGTCACGGCGTCTTCCACGGCATCGGAGCGGTCCACGCCCTGAAACGAAATGTCCAAAGGTAGTTTCATTGTTTCGGTCACTCGAAGGTTGTCGTTGCTGGTCGCCGCTCGACCGTCGACGTCAGTCGCAGCGTGCGTGACCAATACGCTAAACGCCGCCGCCGCGGCCGGATTGATGTGCGTCAATTCCTCGAAGAACCGTGCCGATAGGTTTACGGAAAGGGTGGTCCGGGCGGTTGTCCGCGGTCGTGGCTGCGTTGCCGGTCCGGACGCAATGATCGGGATCACATGGGCGAGCCACCCCGGCAGCCTGTTTGCATGACGATGACGACGCGCACCACAGCGCGCGTGACAACGAGGAGCGAATCATGACCGCATTGGACCCACGCCAGATCGACACCCTGCGCGCGTTGCTGGTGGAGCGCGAGCGAACGGTTCGCGCGGATATCGGGTCGCGCGAGGCGCATCGCGCGGACGAACCCTACGCGGACATGGCCGGCAGCGCGCCCGACGAGGGCGACGAGTCCTCAGCGGATCTGTTCGCCGACATCGACCACGCGGTGATCGACCTGCATCTGGCGGAGCTTCGCGAAATCAAGGCGGCGCTGGCGCGCATGGACGACGGCAGCTATGGCACGTGCAGCGGCTGTGGCGAGCCGGTGGGTGAGGAGCGGCTTCTTGCTTGCCCGACAGCCACGCGATGCGCGCACTGCCAGGCCGTGCACGAAAAGACCTTCGGGCCGCAGGTGACGCGCGGTTTTTGAGACCGGCTTTTGAGACCGGCCGGTGAGCCGACCTGGTGAAGCGAACGTTTGAACCAACACGGCGACCGCCCGGTGCTCGATGCGCCGACACATCACCTTTCGCGTGGGGGCGTTGCGAAGCGGGCAATCGAAGTTGGCATCGAGCGGCCTGCCGGAATGAACGCATGGACGAAGAAACCATGGACGAAGAAACTACACGGCCTGCGTTGCAGGGCCCCACGATAGGGGCGGGCCGCCCAGACGCCACAGCGCCCGCGCAGCCCGCCGCCATGCTGCCACGTTGCTACTGACCGCTCTGGTTCGGGCTATTCATATCGTTGCTCTCGCCGCCATAGTTGTCGCTGTTCGAGCGGCCCATGCGGGAATGGTTCGATGGTGTGGCTCCGGTTCCCGTGCCCATGCCGCCGCCCGTGCCGGTCACGCCCGGCGAGCCGTAGCCGCTGTCGGTCGGGCTGGTGCCTGAGCGGCCCATCGTCCCCACACCCGGCGACGTGCCCGGTGTAGCCACACCGCCCGCACCGCCGGTCGTGCCGCCGCCCGCGCCCACCCCTGCGCTGCCGCCTGATCCACCGCCACCCGCGCCCGCGCTGCCGGCACCGCCTGCACCACCTGCGCCGGCACCGCCGCCCGCCTGGGCGAATGCGCCGCCCGCGAACGTGGCCACCGCGATCGATACGAGCATTCTCTTCACTGAAGTCTTCATGATCGAATTCCTCCCGAAAGTCGTAGACGAATTGCGCGTCCCAATCGAGGACATGCATGCAGAGAGTCCGCAAGGCCCGTGCCGCGACGAAGTGGCCGGGCGCTGCGCGGCGGGGCTGCAGGCTTGTGCGAGGCCGCTTGAAAGAGGCGCGCGAGCAATAGAGGAATCGACACGGGGGACGTTCGAAGCTAACGGGGTACGGACCGGTCTCCCCGCCGCGATCTGTTCCGATCACCGATCGTCGATGGCGTGGCGCAACGCCTCCGCCTATGCCGCGCTGTCCGCCTGTTCGCCGCGCGACCGCTGCAGGGCGTGGAGCGCTTGGAGCGCTCGCGTGCGTGCATGCTGATGATCGACCATCGGCCCCGGATAGCTCTCGCCGAGCCGCACCGACGCCGCCTCTAGTTGCGCCCGCTGCGCGAGCCACGGTGCCTGGATCGATGCATCGGGTAACCGCGCCAGTTCCGGCACCCAGCGCCGCACGTAGTCGCCTTCGGGATCGAACTTCTGCCCCTGCAGGACGGGATTGAAAATCCGGAAGTACGGCGCGGCGTCGGCGCCGGTGCCCGCGACCCATTGCCAGCTCGCGGGGTTGCTGGCTTCGTCGGCGTCCACGAGCGTGTCCCAGAACCAGGCTTCGCCCGCCCGCCAGTCCATGAGCAGGTGCTTGACGAGAAACGACGCGGCCACCATGCGCACGCGGTTGTGCATCCAGCCCGTGTGCCACAGCTCACGCATGCCGGCATCGACGAGCGGATAGCCGGTCGTGCCGCGCTGCCAGGCGTCCAGCGATTCAGGGTCGTCGCGCCACGGCATGGCATCGAACTGACGCCGGAAGTTCACGCGATTGAGCGGCGCGAAATGGTAGAGCAGGTGGTACGAAAACTCGCGCCAGCCCAGCTCGTCGAGAAACTTGTCGACGCTTGCCGCAATAGGGCCGGCGCGACTGGCCTCCAGCGCCGCGTACCACACCTGCCGCACCGAGAGATTGCCGAAGCGAAGATACGGCGACAGCCGGCTCGTGGCCTGCGCGCCCGGCGTGTCGCGGCCGATGGCGTAACCGGCGAGCGTGTCGGCGAGAAATTGCTGGAGCCGGCGCTGTCCTGCTTCTTCGCCGCATTGCCAGGTGTCGCGCAATCCGCCCGCCCAGTCGGGCGCGCACGGCTGAAGTTTCAGGTCCGGGAGCGCCTTCACGCGCGAGGTGACGTGCTCCGGCACGCGAAAGAACTCGATACGCCCGGGGGCTGGGCGGGGCAACTCCGGCGCATAGTCGTGCCGCGCCGCGCGCCAGTACGCCCCGAATACCTGGAACGGCTGACCGCCGCGGGTGGTGACGGTCCATGGCTCGCGCAGCAGGTGTCCGTTGAAGGTGAACACCTCGATGCCGCGCGCTTTCAGCGCCGACTTGACGGCGGCGTCCGTCTTTCGCTGCGCGGCTGAATAGCGGCGGTTCCAGCACACCTTGGCCGCGCCGGTCTGCGCGACGAACGTTTCGATGACCTCCTGTTCGGGGCCGTACAGCACGGTCAGTCCGCCACCGCGCGCTGCCAGCGCGGCATCGAGTTCGCGCAGCGATTCGTGCAGCCACCAGCGCACGGCGCCGCCTGGCGCACGCGCATCCTGCGGCTCAGGATCGTAGACATAGACGCAGACAACGGGGTGGCCGCTCGCCGCGGCGTATTCCAGCGCGGGATGGTCCGCGAGACGCTGATCGTCGCGAAACCAGACGACAACGGGCGGTTGCGAAGGGCGAGGCGAGCGGGACGGCATCGGCGGGTGAGGAGGTGAAGATGTGTGACAGTTTATCCGATTGCGTGACGAGTATCGGGTATATCAATAGGAGTGAATCGGAAGATACTCGATATAGTCTTGTAATGTCACGAGAATGCGTTTCAAAGGAGGTTCGTGCGCTATCATCCCTTTCCACGGGCATGAAGCTCACCCACGTCCTTAACGAATCAGGAGACCGCGCATGAAGACAAAGGCCAAGCCGGCGGCGGCCACATCCCGTAGCAATAAGGAACGCGTGAGCCCAACGGAAAGCGGGCACCGCTACCGCAGCGGCGAAGCGGCGCGGCTTGCGAACATGCCGCCTACGACGCTGCGCATGTGGGAACGGCGCTACGGCGTGATCGGTCCGTTGAAGAGCGAGTCGGGGCAGCGTCTGTATTCGGAGGACGACGTGCGCCGGCTCGTGCTGCTGAAGGCGCTCGTGCGGCAAGGGCATGCCATCGGTTCGGTGGCGCGCCTCGCTCGCAATCAGCTGGAAGCGCTCTTGCAGACGCGGCCGGGCGGCGCCGTGGCGTCCGCTCAGGCTGTGCACGACGAGTCGGGACAGCGCGTGCGCATTGCAACGGTAGGCGCTGCGGTCTCGCGTCGGCTGCGGGCCGCGCTCGAACAGACGCAGCGCGCCGACGCCGTGGAACGGCTCGACTTCTCAGACCTGACCGAGGTCGGCGCGGCCGCGGGAAAGGGTGCGTCGGCGGATGCACTCGTCATCGACGTGCTTTCGCTCACCCGCGAACTGGCTGCACAAGTGCTGGAGATGCGCGACCGCCTGCATGCGCGGATGGCTGCCGTCAGCTACGCATACGGCAACGCGCAGGCGACTGAAACGCTGCGCATGGGCGGCGTGCGGTTGTACCGCGCACCGATGAGTGCCGTGGAAATGCGCCAGCTCGCGGGCGACCTCTACGCGGGCGGCAAGGGCGAAGCGCCCCTGGGTCTGGAGAGCAACGGCGTGCGTGCGCCGCGCCGTTTCGATGACGAAACGCTGGAACGCGTGATGGCTCAGTCGTCGGTGGTGCGCTGCGAATGTCCGCAGCACCTGGGCGAACTGATCATGCGTCTGGACGCCTTCGAGCGCTATAGCGACGACTGCACCTCGCGATCGGTGGACGACGCTGTGCTGCATCGGCACCTGGGCAACGTGGCGAACCAGGCGAGAGTCATGCTCGAAGCCGCGCTCGAGCGGGTCGTGGCTGCCGAGGAAACACGAGGCGGACCGCAGGCGTCATGAGTCGTACTCGCCTGCAAGCGCATCGGCATTGCGCTGCAGCCCCTTGAAAATGGTCTCGGCCACGCGCGGCGGGAAGCCTGACGGTAACGCCGCGCCCACTTCGGCGATGACCGCCGGTGTTCTCTCGATAATCGGCGCGATGAGCGACGCCGCGTTCTCGCCGTAGAAGCAGCGCCGGGCCATCTCGTCCAGATGTGCGCGGCGGATCTCCTGCATGCGGTAGCGGGGGTGATTGCCGGGAACGGCCATGGCGAGGCGCGCCTTGTACCAGGACCACTGGCTGCCGCCGTCGCCTTCGACCGGCCAGATCGACATCACGTCGTAGAGCGGCGTGAGCGCGAAGGCGCCGCGCGCCAGCAGGTGGAGGCTGAAATTCTTCGCGTGACCGTCCGGTGCGGCCAGCATCCAGAACAGAATCTGCGCGCCAAGCAGCGTTTCGATGTCCTTCAGCCCATTCGCGGACTGCCGAAGCCGGTCGGCAATCTGCACGAGTCCCGGCCCGCCGTCGCGCTGGTATTTCAGATGAGGCGGCAGGCCCAGCGCCTGGCAGAAATCCTCCTGCGGAAGACGCAGCAACGTCTTGCCGTCCGGCGTGAAGCGCCGGTCGAAGCGCGCCACGGCGAGCACCTTCTGGCTGCCGAACTGAAGCATCTCCGTGGATGCAACGGGCAGCCCGTAGGCGCCCAGAATGCGCATGCAGAGCCACTCGTTTTCAACCGATGCCTGCATGTCCACCTTGCGGCCGCCAATCAGCCCGAGCGGCAGCTTGAAGATATGAGTGGTGGGCGTAGCGCCGTGCGGGAGCATCCATTTGCCCTCGTAGCGCAGAAAGGCCGTCTTCTCCTGTGCGCCGGCAAGCGAAATGCGGAAGTCGTCCGGGTCCTGATCCGCCGTTGCGCGGCCGGGGTTGGGCGATACCGTGTCGAGCAGGTGACGCTCGATGGCGGCCTCGTCCACCACGCGCCCGCTGACGGTGTCCCAACCGTCGGATGTCGCGTTCGCGGGAAGAATCTGCAACGCGCCGATACAGTCGCGGCCGATGGCCTCCAGCAGGTCGAACGCGTCGAGCGACGGCGTCTTGAAGCGCGCGCCGATGCGCTGGCGAATGGCTTCGTTGTCCGGCAGCAGATTCTCGAAGAAGTTGCGCACGCGGTCGCCGCGCAGCGGCGTGGTGTCGACGCCGAACGGCAGCGAGAGCGAGAGCGGACGGCCGAGCGGCGAGGACATCCAGCCGGCGTCGTACTGGAACTCCATGGCGCCGCTGGCCGGGTTGCGCCATTCGCCGATGCGCGCGCCGTTGGCCCAGACCGAGAGTGCGCGGGTATGGGTAGGACGGCCCATGGTCACCACGCCGTCGCGCCTGGCTCGCCGCGGCTCGCCACTTCGAGCTGGAGGTCGTAGAGCGCGGTCATGGCGAGCAGTTGCGCGACGGTGACGGTGGCCGCCCCCTTCTCGAGTTCGGACACGCGGTTCTGGCTGAGCCCGAGCCGAATGCCGGCCTGAGCCTGCGAGAGCCCCTTCGCCCGCCGCGCGCTGCGCAGGATCTGCCCGACTTGCTCTGGTGTGGTGATGAGTTGCCGCATGGGAGGAAATATCGCTAATGTCGATAAACGAAGTATATCGGGAATAGCGATAAATTCAAGATATCGGCATTGGCGATATTTCTGGAATATCGGAATGACCGATAGCCGCCATCCGGTGTATCCGCTCAATCCGACGGTGCGTGCCAGTACACGTCCAGTCCCATCAGCGTGGTCAGCATGTTCGCGGCTTCCTTCATTTTTTCGCCGACCTCGGCAATCGACGGCACGGGCGCGTTGTCGATGCGCTCGATATAAGGCGTCGTCAACGACGCGATGGCGTGTCCGTCGCGGCCGAATACCGGGTAGGCGAGGTTGCGCACGCCCTTCACCTGGCGGCTCGGCATGCGCGCGAAACCGCGCTGCCGGATGAGGTCGAGTTCATGCGCAAGCGCCGGCGCATCGACTTCGAGTTCGCCATCCACGGGTACGTGCAGGGCGAGCATGCGCTCGCGCTCCGTCGGGTCCTGGAACGCCATCAGCACCTGGCCCGATGCCGTGTCCGTCATGCCGATGAGCGTGCCCACCTTCAGCGAGAAACCCCAGCGCTCGGGGCTTTCCACTCCCGCCACGATGATTACGCGCCCCGCCTGATAGACGCACAGATGAAACGACTGCCGCACGTCGTTCGCGAGTTGCGTCAGCAGCGGCAACGCCGTGGACACGAGCGAACGCACGGGTTGATGCCGGTGCGCGAGCCGAAACAGCAGCAGTGAGAGCGCGTAGCGTTCGCCGTTCGCAATCAGGTAGCCGCGGGTCTCCAGCGTCACGACCATCCGGAAGATTTCGTTCGTCGTGCGGCCAAGCGCGCGGCCAAGCTCGACGAGCGACAGGCCCTCGGGATGGTTGGCCAGCAGTTCGATGATGTCGAGGCCCTTTTCGAGAGCCGGTGCCGAGTAGCGCGTCGTGTCCAACGTAGTGTCCTTCGCAGATGCCGGGGAAAGGTTCGGATGTCGCCCGGGGTCGATTGTAGTGCCGCACCGCGGGCCGCCGGAGCCGATACACCGATGCGCAAGCACGCCGAGGGGGCGGGAAAACACCGACCATCATTTTATGTATGAAAGAGAATTTTATAAATAAAATATCGTACAGGGGATCAGGCACAGTGCAGGGTCAAGATGCAGGGCCAAAGCGCAGGGGCGCAGCCGGGGTCGCGACGCATCGTGCGCCCGGTCCGTTGCAGACGCAGTTCCGCTGGAGGAGACGCACGCATGGCCGAGGTGGTGTTCGAGCAGGTTCAGAAGTCGTTCGGCGCGGTGCCGGTGCTCAAGCGCATCGACCTGACCGTGCGCAATGGCGAGTTCCTCGTACTGGTGGGCCCGAGCGGATGCGGCAAGTCCACGCTGCTGCGGGCGCTGGCGGGCCTGGATGGCGTGACGCACGGGCGCATCCTGATCGACGGCCGCGTGGTCAACAGCTTGCCGCCCAAGGAACGCGACATCGCGATGGTGTTCCAGAACTACGCGCTCTATCCGCATATGAGCGTGCTGGAAAACCTCACCTTCGCGCTGAAGCTGCGCGACCTGAAACCGCAAGAGATCGATGCGCGCGCCCGCGAAGCCGTGGCGATTCTCGGGCTGGAAGGTGTGCTGGACCGTTATCCGCGCCATCTGTCGGGCGGGCAGCGGCAGCGCGTGGCGATGGGCCGGGCGATCGTGCGCGACCCGAAGGTCTTTCTGTTCGACGAACCGTTGTCGAATCTGGATGCGAAGCTGCGCGTGCAGATGCGTGCCGAAATCCGCGCGCTGCACCAGCGGCTCAAGGCGACCACCGTGTACGTGACGCACGATCAGATCGAGGCGATGACCATGGCCGACCGCATCGTCGTGCTGAACGGCGGGGCCATTGAACAGATCGGCGCTCCGCTCGACCTGTACGACGATCCCGACAACCTGTTCGTCGCGGGCTTCATTGGCTCGCCTGCCATGAACCGCTTCAGCGGCATCTATGAGCGCACCGGTGAGGGCGCGCGGGTGCGTATCGGCGACAGCGCACTGGCCGCGCCGGTGGTGGCAGCGGCCTCGGGGCAGCGTGTGACCGTGGGCGTGCGGCCCGAGCATCTGGCGCCGCATCGGGAGCCCGACACGGCCGGCAGTCTGCCGTTCTGCGTCGACGTGGTGGAACCCACGGGCGCGGCAACCGAACTGTTCGGCACGATCGCGAGCGAGCGGTGCTGCGTGCTGGTGAACGGCCGCGCTGCGTTGAAGCCTGGCAATGTCACGACGCTGCACGCGGCGCCGGAGCACGTGTATCTGTTTGACGAGGAAAGCGGCCGACGTCTTCGTTGAAGGGGCCGCCCTGCGTGCCGGCGCGAGTCGCAAGGGCAACGCAGAGCGACAGGAACACCCGGAACAGCGAAGCGGTACGACGCATGGCATGACAACCCGCAACAGCAAAGCCGTCGCGGCACGACGGCCAACACAAGGAGACGCAACATGTCGGGCTGCAACAGGAGGAAGGCTGCGCACGGTGCGATCGTGCGGGCGGTGGTGTCGGTACTGGCGTTGGCGGGCATTGTCGCTGCCGGCGCGGCGCATGCCGACAACGAATACAAGGGCTACACGCTGCGCGTAAAGCTGATAGGCGGCGTGCAGTACGAGGCGCTCTATACGCGTATTCCGCTGTGGGAAAAGCAGACCGGCGCGAAGGTGGAGATCGTGTCGCGCAAGAGCCATTTCGAGCTCGATCGCGAACTGAAACAGGACATCGCGTCGAATCACATCGACTACTGCGTGTCGTCGAATCACACCAACTTCGCCGCGCAGTATCCGATCTTCCGTGACCTGAAGGGCCTTTTCCCCGCGGACTATCTCGCGCAATTTGCGCCGAGCCTGCTCAAGCAGTCGGAAGTGAAGGGGCATCTCGTGCAGATTCCGCGCTCGACGGACATCGAGGCGCTCTACTACGACAAGACCGTCTTCGACGATCCCGCCACCCAGGCCGCTTACCGCAAGCAGTTCAACGAAGCGCTGGCGCCGCCGAAGAATTTCGTTGAATTCGCGCAGCAGGCGAAGTTCTTCACGAAGGCGCCTGGCTTCTACGGCACGCAATTCCCCGGCAAGGACGAGGCGCTGACCGGCACGTTCTATTCGCTGCTCGTCGCGAACGGCGGCCAGTTGCTCGACGCGAAAATGCGGCCCGTGTTCAACTCGCCCGAGGGCGTGAAGACGCTCGACTGGTTCGTCGACCTCTACAAGACCGGCGCCGTGCCGAAGGGTGCGCCGAACTACGTGTGGGACGACCTGGGCAACAACTTCGCCGCGGGCAAAGTGGCGCTGGACATGGACTGGCCCGGCTTCGCGTCGTTCTACAACGACCCGAAGACCTCGAAGCTTTCGGGCAACGTCGGCGTGGTGCGCGCACCGCTTGGTGCGGCCGGCAAGCGCCCGGGCTGGTCGGGCTCGCACAGTTTCTCGATCACGAAGACATGCAACCGGCCCGACATCGCGGCGAGCTTCATCGAGTTCCTGACAAGCCATGATTCGCAGATGGTGGAGGCGCGCCTCGGCACCATTCCGTCGCGGCTCGACGCGCAGCGCGACGCCGTGAAGGAGTTTCAGGCGAAGCACGACGACTACATGGCGAACGCGATCGCCGTGTTCAGTGCCGCGGCGAAGGACGATTCGTTCACGCCGCCGCGCATCGCGCAATGGAACGAGATCTCCAACGCCCTGTGGCCCGAACTGCAGAAGGCGATTATCGGCGACAAGAGTTCGAAAGCGGCGCTCGACGATGCCGCGAAAAAAGTCTCGGACATCATGCAGGACGCGGCCCAGGACGAGTGACCGATCTCACCTGCCGACAAATGGCGAACCTCGAACGACAGGACGGCGACGACATGCACCCCGGCAATTCACCGCTCACACGGCGCGCGCTTTACGCGCCACAGGTCGTGCGCGAGCGCTTCTCGCTGCCCGCGAAGCTGCTGTTGCCGGCGTTTCTTTCGGTCGCGATCGTCGTCGTGCTGCCGCTGCTGTTTTCGCTGTACACGAGCTTCACGTCGTACCGGCTCACGGATCCGGCCACGCTCACGCACTTCATCGGCTGGCGCAATTACGCGCGTGCGCTCGCCAACGGCGACTTCTGGTCGGCGTTCGGCCGCACGGTGCTGTTTCTCACGGTCGCGTTGAACCTGGAGATGCTGCTGGGCCTCGGCATCGCGTTGCTGCTGAACCGCGTAACGGCAGGGCAGCGCGCGCTGCGCACCGTGATGATGTTCCCGATGATGTTTTCGCCGGTGCTGGTGGGGTTCCAGTTCAAGTTCATGCTGAACGACAGCACCGGCGTGATCAATCATCTGCTTCAGTCGGTGTTCGGCATAGAGACGTCGGTGCCGTTTCTCGTCAATGAACACCTGGCGCTCGCCTCGCTGATCGTCGCGGAAGTGTGGAACTCGACGCCTGTGTTCGCCGTGATCCTGCTCGCGGGGCTCATGGCGCTGCCGAAAGATCCCGTCGAGGCGTCGAAGGTGGATGGCTGCACGCCGTGGCAGACCTTCCGCTACGTGACGCTGCCGTACCTCATGCCGTTCATCTATATCGCGATGACCATCCGCTCGCTCGACGTGGGCCGCGCCTACGACATCGTGCGGATCATGACGAACGGCGGCCCCGGAGGCCGCACCGAACTGCTGTGGACCATGGTGGGCCGCATCGCCTACGACGACTCGCACATGGGCTACGCGAACGCGATCGGCTACGTGTCGGTGCTCGTGTCGATTCTCTTCACGCTGTACTTCTTTCGCAAACTCAATGCCGCTCGGCGGCACATGGGACCGGCATAGATGAACGAGCCACAAGCTGCCCAACCCTTGCTCCTCGCATCGGCCCCGTTTCCGTGGGGCGCGGCCTTGAAGCGCTGCGCGCTGTGGGTGGGCGTATTCGCCGTGATGTGCGTGATCTGCCTGCCCGGGCTCTGGGTCGTGCTCAATGCGTTTCGCCCTAACGTGGCGATTCTCTCCAACGAGTCGCCGTTTGTGGCGAGCAGCTACACGCTCGACAACTTCCGTGCGATGTTCGGCTTCGGCGCCATGGCGTCACTGCCCATCGCGAAGTACTTCGTGAATTCGCTGATCATTTCGAGCGTCAGCACGGCCGCGGCGCTCGTGATCGGCGTGCTGGGCGGCTATGCGTTCGCGCGCTTCGAGTTCCGCCGCAAGAACGTGCTGTTCGTGCTGCTCATGTTGACGCGGGCCATTCCCGGCATCGCGCTCTCGCTGCCTATCTTCATGCTGTGGGCCTGGACCGGGCTGCTCGACACGCGCCTCGGCGTGATCGTGGTCTACCTCGCGATGAACGTGCCGTTCACGGTGTGGCTCATCGACGGGTTCTTTCGCGAAGTGCCGATCGAACTCTCGCAGGCCGCGCTGATCGACGGCTGCACGCGCTGGCAGGCGTTCTGGCGCGTGGAGTTGCCGCTTGCGCGTTCGGGTATCGCGTCGGCCGGCATCTTTTCGTTCCTCACGAGCTGGAACGAATTCGCGCTCGCCACCCAGCTGTGCCGCAGCCCCGAAACCAAGACGCTGCCCGTGGGGCTGATGGACTACACCGCGCAGTTTTCGGTGGACTGGGCGGGCATGTGCGCGATGGCGGTGGTCATCATCGTGCCCGCCATCGTGCTGACGTTCATCGTGCAGAAACATCTGATCGCCGGGCTCACGCTGGGCGGCGTGAAAGGCTGAGACGCTGAGGCGCTGAGATGTTGCAGCGCCGGGCGACGCGGCGTGACCATTCCCGTTCGGAGACGAATGTCCATGACAAGAATCGATGCGGTCGAAATCCGCCAGGTAGATCTGCAGCCGAAGGTCAAGCGCACCGACGCGATCCAGTCGTTCGTCGTGCAGGAAACCGTGCTCGTGACGATTCGCTGCGACGACGGCAGCAGCGGAACCGGCTATACGTACACCATCGGCACCGGCGGGTCGTCGGTGGTCGCGCTGCTGCGCGATCACCTGGCGCCGCGCATCATCGGCCGTGACCCGGCTGCGTTCGAGGCGATCTGGCGCGACCTGCTGTTTCATACGCACGCAACCGCGGTGGGCGCGATCACGAGCCTCGCGCTGGCCGCCATCGATACCGCGCTGTGGGACCGCAACACGCGCGTCGCAGGTGTGCCGCTGTGGGTTGCGGCAGGCGGTGCGAAACCGCGCACGAAAACGTATTCGACCGAGGGCGGCTGGCTTCATCTGTCTACGCAAGAACTCGTCGAGCAGACATTGCAGGCGCGCGCGGACGGTTTTCGCGGCGCGAAGCTGAAAGTGGGGCGGCCGCACGTTTCGGAGGACGTGCGTCGCCTCGAAGCCGTGCGCGAAGCCGTGGGCGAGGGCTTCGAGCTCATGACCGACGCCAATCAGGGCTTCACGTTTCAGGAAGCGCTGCGGCGCGCGCACGCATTCGAGCCGTTTCGCCCTGGCTGGCTCGAGGAGCCGATGCCCGCGGAGAACGTGGATGCGCATCGCCGGCTCTCGCTTGCGACGAGCGTGCCGGTCGCCGTGGGCGAGTCGCTGTATCACCTGGGCCAGTTCGGCGAATACGTGAAGGCCGATGCCTGCGCGATCGTGCAGGCCGACGTCGCCCGCGTGGGCGGCATTACACCGTGGCTGAAGGTTGCGCATATGGCCGAGGCGCTCAACCTCGACATCTGTCCGCACTTTCTGATGGAACTGCACGTGAGCCTGTGCGCGGCGGTGCCGAACGCGAGCTGGCTGGAGTACATTCCGCAACTGGATTCGTTGACGACGAACCGCGTGCGTATCGAAGACGGTCACGCCTATGCTCCGGACGAACCGGGCCTTGGCATCGAGTGGGACTGGGACGCGGTTCGCGCGGCCGCGCACGTGGAATTCACCGTCGACGCATCGAACCTGCAAACCGCATAGAGAGGACGTATGCGAAAGATGGCGATGGTGGTGGGAATCCGGCCGGAACAGATCGCGGAGTACCGGCGGCTGCACGCGCAAGTGTGGCCCGCGGTGCTCGAACGGATCCGGCAAAGCAACATACGCAACTACTCGATCTTCCTGCGCGAGCCGGAAAACATGTTGTTCGGCTACTGGGAATACCATGGCGACGACTTCGCCGCCGACATGGCCGCAATGGCCGCCGACCCCGAGACCCAGCGCTGGTGGACGCTGACCGACCCGTGCCAGATGCGCCTTGCCGGAACGCCCGAAGGCGAGCAGTGGGCGATGATGGAACAGGTTTTCGACCTCGATCCGCAAGACTGAAACGCCCGCGCGGGGCATGTCGAAGCGCGTCGAATCCACTAACCCGATCTCACCGCGCTTGCGCATGCCGGCAAGCGCCTTCTGCCTCCTCCCTTCCTGAGACGCGATGTCTCATAGCCGGCAGACCGCCCGATGCGCGGTCTGCCGGCTCCAGCTCGCCCATTTCTTCCCGCGGCCGACAAGTTTGAGCCATATCAACAGGTACGAGCCGTGAAATCCACAGCATGAACGGATACCGGCACGACCGTTTTCGCCACGCCGCGCAGGGTGCGTGCGCGCGTTTGCGGGGCGAGCAAGGGCGGTACGGGGCAACGCAGCACAACGCGAAACAACGTGGAGTGACGTCATGAAAGCCAGGCTTCATGGCCGGCGGCATCGCCGCGCGACCCGGTGGTTCCATGCGCTCGTCTTGAGCTTCGCCTTTGCGACCGCCGTGACGTGGCTGGGCGCTACCTACGATCATCCCGTGGATGCCGCGATCGTGGCCGGCATGAACGCGCCCGAATGCGCGAGCGTGCAAGCGATACCGGCCGGCTCGCTGTTCGCGTCCCGCGAACCGGAGAGCGCCGTTTGCCGGTCCTTTTTCCGCTATCGCGTGTCGTTTGCGGACGCGGCACACGACGCGCCGTCCTACCAGGCGCGCGTGCTCCAGCAGCGCGTCGAAGAGTTCTGGCTCCTGATCGGCTACGTCCTTGCCCTGTGGTTCGTGGTCGTCTGCCTGATCGCGGCCGCCGCGCTGGTCCTGAGGAAGATCGTGCGGCACACGAACCTCCATCATCCATAACGAAAGGGCTCGTTCTCCATGTCCCTCACCCTGCCTGTCTCCGCAGACCGCCTGCGCCGTGTCTGCGACCCGCAACAATTCAGCTTTGCAACCACGGCCGATCTGCCCGATCCGCCGGATATCGTCGGTCAGCAACGTGCCGTGGACGCCATTCGCTTCGGCATCGAAATGGCCCACGACGGCTATAACCTCATCGTGCTGGGGCCGTCGGGCTCGGGCAAGCACACGGTGCTCGAGCAGTTTCTGAAGCAGCGCGCGAGGACGCAGCCCGCGCCGGACGGCTGGTGCTACGTCAACAACTTCGCCCAGCCGCACAAGCCGCGTGCGCTTCGTATGCCGCCTGGCCGCGCGAGCAAATTGCAGCGGGACATGTACCAGCTCGTGGAAGAGCTGCGGCTCGCCATTCCCGCATCGTTCGAAAGCGACGCGTATCGCGCGCGGGCCGAACAGATCGACTCCGAATTCGCCACGCTCCAGGAGAAGGCCTTCACCACGCTGGGCGACGATGCGGCCGAACAGAACGTGGCGCTCGTGCGCACGCCGCTCGGTTTTTCGCTTGCGCCCATGCACGACGGGGAAACGTTCAGCGAAAAGGAATATCAGGAGCTTGCGCAGGAACGGCGAAGCGCCTTCGACACGGCGCTTGCCGCGTTGCAGGAGCGGCTCGAGCGGCTGCTGCGCCAGGTGCCCGTCTGGCAGAAGGAGCGGCGTGAACGGCTGCGCGCGCTGAACCGCGAGGTCGCCATGGCCGCGGTGGCGCATCTCGTGGACGAGGTCCGGCAACGCTATGCCGATCTGCCGCACGTGCTGACGTATCTCGATGCCGTGCAACTGGACGTGCTCGACAGCGTCGACGAATTCCGCAAAGGCCCGGACGGCGATGCGGCGCCGGGCAACGAATCGTTCTCGCGCTATCAGGTCAACGTGCTGCTCGACCACGAGGGCGACGCCGGCGCGCCGGTCGTGTTCCAGGACTTCCCGTCCTACCAGAACCTGATTGGCCGGGCGGAGCATCGGGCGCTGCTCGGCACGCTCGTCACCGACTTCACGCTCATCAAGCCAGGCGACCTGCATCGCGCGAACGGCGGCTATCTGCTGCTCGAAGTCGACAAGGTGCTGCGTCAGCCCTTTTCCTGGGAAGGGCTGAAGCGCGCGCTCTTCAAGCACGAGATCCGCATCGAATCGCTCGCGGAAATGTACAGCATGGTCAGCACCGTTTCGCTGGAGCCCGAGCCGGTGCCGCTCGACGTGAAGGTGATCCTGTTTGGTGAGCGCTGGCTCTATTACCTGCTTTACGAACTGGACCCCGACTTTTGCGAGCTGTTCAAGGTGCCCGCCGATTTCGAAGACGACCTGCAGCGCGACGGCCCAAGCCAGATGCTTTACGCGCGGCTCATTGCTTCGGTGGCGCGGCGCCAGCAACTGCTGCCGCTCGATGCCGGTGCCGTGGCGCGCGTGATCGAACAGCAGGCGCGCCACGCGGGCGACGCCGAAAAGCTCTCGCTGCACATGCGCACGCTCGTCGACCTGCTGCGCGAATCGGACTACCGGGCGCGCGAGCGGGGCGCCGCGGTGGTGGCGCGCGAAGACGTGCAGCGTGCGCTCGACACGCAGGTGGCACGCTGCGACCGCGTCCGCTCGCGCCTCGCGGAAGAGACGTTGCGCGGCACGCTGCTCATCGACAGCAGCGGGGAGCGGCCGGGCCAGGTCAACGGTCTGTGGGTGGCCGAAATGGGCGGCTTCACCTTCGGGCACCCCGCGCGCATCACGGCGCGCACGCACGCGGGCGAGGGGCAGGTCATCGACATCCAGCGCGAGGCGAAGCTGGCGGGCGCGGTGCACTCGAAAGCGGTGCTCATCCTGTCGTCGTTTCTCACGGCACGTTATTGCGGCGACCAGCCCGTCCCGCTCGCCGCGAGCCTCACGTTCGAGCAGACCTACGGCCAGGTGGAGGGCGACAGTGCATCCGTGGCGGAGCTATGCGCGCTGCTTTCCTCGCTCGCGGATGTGCCCGTGAAGCAGTCGCTGGCCGTGACGGGATCGGTGAACCAGCATGGCGAGGTGCAGGCGATCGGCGGGGTCAACGAGAAGATCGAAGGGTTCTTCGATCTGTGCCGCGCGCGCGGACTGACCGGCGAGCAGGGCGTGATCATCCCGCAGGCCAACGTGAAGCACCTGATGCTGCGCGAGGACGTGGTGGAAGCCGCGGCCGCGGGGCAGTTCCACATCTACGCGATTGCAACGGTGGATGAAGCGATCGGCCTGCTGACGGGCTTACCGGCAGGCGAAGCCGACGCGCAGGGCAATTTCCCGGCGCAAAGCGTGAATGCGCGCGTGTGCGCCAAGCTGGCCGCCTTCGCCGAGGGCCGGCGTGCTCTCGTCCTGCATCCGTCCTACGCCTTCACCACGCGAAAACGCTGGAGGTCGTTGCCGGTTGGCCATACGCTCGCGGCGGCCAAGCCGCGCGGGGAGGGCGGCAGGGGGAGCGGAGGGCGCTGATAGCGTGGAAAGCGCACAAGCGAGCGTCACACCACGGCGAAACAGGGTTTGTCAGGATGCGGCCGGTCGTTCTATTTGACGATAAAAAAGCAGAGAGGCTGAGATTGGCGGCGCAAGCAGCGCTCGCACGAAGCCTGGAACGACCTGCAAGGAACCGCATGATGGCCTGGGGTGGCCGGCGATGAAAGGGCTCAACGAAATTTTCGCGACGGTGCAGTCGCATCTGCTGACGCAAGGGGCCATTTCCGAGGACGAAAGCGGCAGTTGCCGACTTCGGGGACGCTACGGACACCGATGCGCCATCGGGGTGCTCATCAACGACGAGTACTACAGCTACGCGTTGGAAGGTCTTGGGATCGGCTACTACACGGCGGGGCAGGACGGCCCGTTGCTGCACGCGTTGACGAGGTCGGGCGTGGACGCGTACGAACCGCGAGTCGCCGCGCTGCTGCACGATCTTGAAGATTTGCACGATGCCGGGCAGGTGGCCGAGTGGCGGGCGCAACTCGACGAGATCGCGCGGCGGCACGCCATCGGCTGCGCAGGGCCGCTCAGCTGACCGCCGAACCTGACGAACCTCACGGAACCTGACGAACCACCGCGGCATGCCGGCGTGATTCCGGCATGCATCTCCTGTTGCGCGCGCAACCCGCGCAACCAGCCAGACGGCGGCCGGGCGCCGCCGCGCGCATGCCGAAAATAGCCTCAGCCCAGGGAAAACCACGGCGCGCAAGGCAAGGATTTCCGCCTGCCGCGTAAGAAGTCAGTCAGCATCCGTGGCGAGAATGAGGCGTCCCATGCAGAACAATCGAGGAGACCTCAAATGGACGATCCCCTGATCGCAAAGATCCAGGCGCACCCCGGGTACGCCGAACTGAAACGAAGGCGTAACGGCCTCGGGCTGCTGCTGATCACCCTGATGCTGCTCGTCTACTACGGCTACATCGCCCTTATCGCGTTCGACAAGTCGTTCCTCGCACGCCCCATCGGCACCGGCGTCACGACGGTTGGCATCCCCGTCGGCGTGGCACTGATCGTCTTTACGGTCGTCATCACCGGCATCTACGTGCGCCGGGCCAACAGCGAATACGACCGCATGACGCAGGACATTCTCAGGGACGTTGCGAAATGAACAGGAAACATCTCATCAGCCTTGCCGCGTTCGCGGCCCTTTCGTGGACGGGCGTGGCGCTGGCTGCAGGCGGCGACGTCGGACAAACCACGCGGCAGGCCACCAACACCACGGCCATCGTTCTCTTTGCGCTCTTCGTATCCGGCACGCTCTGGATCACGAAGTGGGCCGCTTCACGCACGCGCTCGGCCGCCGACTTTTATACGGCGGGCGGCGGCATCACCGGCTTCCAGAACGGCCTCGCCATTGCGGGCGACTACATGTCCGCGGCCTCCTTTCTGGGCATTTCCGCCGCGGTGATGACGAGCGGCTACGACGGGCTCATCTACTCGATCGGCTTCCTGGTGGGCTGGCCCGTCATCACGTTTCTGATGGCCGAACGCCTGCGCAACCTGGGGCGATTCACCTTCGCCGACGTGGCCGGCTACCGCTTCGCGCAGGGCCCCATCCGCACGTTCGCCGCTATCGGCACGCTCGTGGTGGTCGCGTTCTACCTGATCGCGCAGATGGTTGGCGCGGGGCAGCTCATCAAGCTGCTGTTCGGGCTCGACTACTGGGTGGCGGTCGTGATCGTCGGCGGTCTCATGATGGTCTATGTGCTGTTCGGCGGCATGACGGCGACCACGTGGGTGCAGATCATCAAGGCCTGTCTGCTGCTGGCCGGCGTCACGTTCATGGCCATCATGGTCATGTCGCAGTACGGCTTCAGCCCCGAAGCGCTGTTCGCCAAGGGCGTGGAAGTGAAGACGGCCATCGCCGCGGCGGCGGGCAAGTCGCCTGAAGAAGCGGCGAAGATCGGACGCTCCGTGATGGGCCCCGGCGGCTTCATCAAAGACCCCATCTCGGCCATCTCGTTCGGCATGGCGCTGATGTTCGGCACGGCAGGTCTGCCGCACATCCTGATGCGCTTCTTCACCGTGCCGGACGCGAAGGAGGCACGCAAGTCGGTGCTGTGGGCCACCACGTGGATCGGCTACTTCTACATCCTCATCTTCATCATCGGCTTCGGTGCGATCACGCTGGTGCTCACCAATCCGGAACTGGCGGACGTCGCGAAGGGCGTGATCAAGGGCGGGGCCGGTACGGCCAACATGGCGGCCGTGCTCGTGGCGAAGTCCGTGGGCGGCAACGTCTTCTACGGGTTCATCTCCGCTGTGGCGTTCGCGACCATCCTCGCGGTCGTCGCGGGTCTCACGCTTTCGGGTGCGTCTGCGGTTTCGCATGACCTGTACGCCACCGTCTTCCGCGGCGGCAAGGCGGACAGCGCCGACGAACTGCGCGTGTCGCGCGTAACGACCGTGGTGCTCGGCATCGTGGCCGTGGTGCTCGGCATCGCGTTCGAGAAGCAGAACATCGCGTTCATGGTGTCGCTTGCTTTCGCTGTCGCGGCCTCGGCCAATTTCCCCGTGCTGTTCCTCTCCATGCTCTGGAAGGGCTGCACCACGCGCGGCGCGGTGATCGGCGGGTTCCTCGGGCTGATTTCGTCGGTGGGTCTGACCATCGTGTCGCCTTCGGTGTGGGAAGCCACGCTGGGTTATCCGAAGGGTTCGGCGTGGTTCCCGTACACGTCTCCGGCACTCTTCTCGATGACCATCGGCTTCGTGGGCGTGTGGCTCTTCTCCGTGCTCGACCGCAGCGAGCGGGCAAAGCGTGAGCGCGAGTCGTTCGCCATTCAGCAGGTGCGCTCGGAAACCGGGCTGGGCGCCGCGCGCGCCTCCGGCCACTAAGCGTATTGCCGCAGAGGATCGCTGCAACGGTAAAGGCGTGCGGACCGCATGAGTTGTTTGAAGGCGGTCCGCACGTTTTTCATCTGGACAGGCATCCATGCCGAACGCCTTCAATTTCGCCGCTTCGCCGTTCGATTGCCTGAACGAGGGCGAACGGCGCCTCGTGCGCGATAACGTCGATATCGCGTATTACGCGGAAAACGAGGCCATTCTCGAAGCGGGCGCCACGCCCGCGTATCTCTTCGTCGTAACCAAAGGGTGCGTCACGCAGTACGAAGGCGAGGAGGTCGTGGCGACCTACGGACCGGACGACTGCTTCGACGGACGGGCCCTCGTGGCCGGCAAGTCGGGCAGCCGCTTCGTCGCGACCGAAGAGGTGCTCGCGTACCGCCTCGCACGCCAGACGGTAAAGGACCTGATTGCGTCCAACACCGGTTTTGGCGCGCTGCTTTTCTCGGATATCGGCAGGAAGCTCGGTGTCATCGCGCAGCGGCGCAGCCAGGAGGAGATGCAGTCGCTGCTGCTGGCTCGCGTCGACGCCGCGTTCATCCGGCCGGCGCATTTTGTCGACGCGGGTGCGGACGTGGTCTCCGTCGTCCGGCTTTTTCAGGAGCACAACGTGTCGAGCGTGCTGGTGCGCGACGACACCACCGCGCCGCCGCGGCTTGGCATCTTCACGCGCACGTCGCTGCAACGGGCGATTCTCGACGGCACGCCGCTGGACCGCTTGCCTGTGGGCAGGATGAGCGAATTCACGCTCGTCGCCGTGCCGGTTTCCTCGCAGATCGGCGACGCGCTCACCACGATGCTGCGCCACCGCGTTCATCGTCTCGTCGTCATGCGAGACAACGACGTGGTGGGTCTGCTCGAATCGCTCGACGTCTTCAGCTTTCTCGCCAACCATTCGTTCCTGCTGGCCGAGCAGATCGACATGGCGCGCGATCTGGACGCGCTTGCCCAGGCGGCGTCGAGCGTCACGCGCATGGTGTCGCTGCTGTTTCGGGGCGGCTCACGTGTGGAATTGATCGCGCGCCAGGTGCAGGAGGTGAACGGGCGCCTGTTCGAACGCGCGTGGAAGATGATTGCGCCGCCGGACCTCGTCGCGAACAGCTGCCTGTTCGTCATGGGCAGTGAAGGGCGCGGCGAGCAGTTGCTCAAGACCGATCAGGACAACGCCCTGGTGCTGCGCGATGGATACAGCCCGCCTGCGGACCTGAAGGCGATCGTCGCGCGGTTTTCCGATGCGCTCGCCGCGTTCGGTTATCCGCCGTGCCCGGGCGGCATCATGTTGAGCCGGCCCGACTGGTGCATGCCGGTGAGTGCGTTCGGCCGGCGCATCCGCGAGTGGCTCATCGCTCCGGATGCCGAAGGATTAATGAACCTCGCCATTTTTTTCGACGCGCGTGCCGTGTGCGGAGACGCTGCGCTGCTGGACCCGTTGCGGGCGTCGCTGATCGAGTTCGCACTGGACAGCGAAGTCATGCTCGCGCGGTTTGCGTCGGCAACCGAAGCGTTTGGCAACACGCAGGGATGGTGGAACCGGCTGCTCACCCTCGCCGACGCCGACCGCGGGCTGGACATCAAGAAGGAAGGCATCTTCCCGATCGTGCACGGCGTGCGCAGCCTCGCGCTCGCGTACCGGGTCACGCGCGAGACCGGTACGGTGCAACGGCTCGACGCCTTGATCGCTCATGACGCCGTGAGCGCGGACATGGCTTCGGAACTGACGGAAAGCCTGCATTTTCTGATGGGGCTGCGCCTGAAGGCCGGTCTCACGGAAATCGACGCGCACAAGCCCGTGTCGGGCGAAGTGCAGGTTGGGCATCTGTCGTCGCTGGAGCGTGACCTGCTCAAGGACGCGCTCGGCGTGGTGAAGCGGTTCAGAACGCTGCTGCGGCAGCGCTTCCGGACCGAGTTCCTGTGAGCGGAGCAGGGGCGTGACGCTCGCATCCAGTGCCTGGCTGCAGCCGCTGCGCCGGCAATGGCTTGCGCGTCGGCTGAAGGATCCGGCCTACCGCTTCATGTTCGAGCCGCCGCCACCTGACGAATATGTTGCGCTGGACTGCGAAACAACCGGGCTGGACAGGCGCGCGGACGAAATCATTTCGATCGCGGCGGTCCGCATTGCCGGCAACGTGATCCTGACCAGCCAGCGATTCGAGATGCTGATCCGGCCCACGCGGGACGTTTCGCGTGACAGCGTGCGCGTGCACCGTCTGCGTTCCAGAGACCTGGCCGATGGCGTGCCGGTTGCGCAGGCGCTGGCAGCGCTGCTGCGTTTCATCGGCAGCCGGCCTCTCGTGGGTTATTACCTCGAATTCGATGTGGCGATGCTCGACCGGGTGGCGGTGCCCATGCTGGGTATTGGTCTGCCGCAGCGCAGGATCGAGGTGTCGGCCATGTTCTACGACTACATGTTTCGCCGACTGCCGCCATGGCGCCAGCAAGGCGCGCCGGACATCGACCTGCGCCTTGCGACCATGATGGATGCGCTAGGGCTTCCCATGCGCAACGCGCACGATGCGCTCAACGATGCCGTAATGGCGGCGGAGGCGTTTTTGAAGCTGCGGCGGTGTGGATGAGGCAGGCTGGGGTTAGGTGCAGGGAACGCAGGACGTGGGATATGCAGGACGTCAGATGGACCGGAGTTGAGGGTTTCTCGTTTCCGGTCAGTGAATTTACATAAGATAAATTATCGACATTTAATGTGTAGCGGCTATTTGGTAATGTCCGGTTTGGGCCAGTTAGAAATGTCCGGTTCAGGCCTGCCCGAGGCGCATGCTGTCGACGCGCAATCCGGCGGAGCCTGCCATG
>NZ_RJZE01000035.1 GCF_003986935.1 Paraburkholderia kururiensis JCM 10599 = LMG 19447
TTCACCACCATCGCCCGGAACGCCACGCCACGCGGGCCTTCCCGTCTCCCCGCGCCCCGCTTCCCGGAGCGCGAAAGAGCGAAATTCTAGTCACCTCCCGCGCCCGTGGCAAGCAGTTTTTTTAGGCGGCACCTTTAACGGTGTTTGAACACCGGCTTGCGCTTCTCCACGAACGCCGCCATGCCTTCCTTCTGGTCTTCTGTCGCGAACAACGAATGGAAAAGCCGGCGTTCGAAGTGAACGCCTTCGGCCAGCGTCGTCTCGTATGCCCGATTGACCGACTCCTTCACCATCATCACAGCCTGCAAAGGCATTTCCGCGATCGTCGTTGCCGCCGCCATCGCCTCGTCGATCAACGACGCAGCTGGAATCACCCGCGATACAAGGCCTGCCCGCTCCGCCTCTTCAGCATCCATGAAGCGTGCCGTGAGGCACATGTCCATCGCCTTTGCCTTCGACACAGCGCGCGGCAAGCGCTGTGTGCCGCCCGCACCCGGCATGATGCCCAGCTTGATCTCCGGTTGCCCGAACTTCGCCGTATCAGCAGCAAAAATGATGTCGCACATCATCGCCAGCTCGCACCCGCCGCCAAGCGCAAAACCCGCCACAGCCGCAATGATCGGCTTGCGGATCGATCGCACGCTCTCCCAGTTTCGCGTGATGTAGTCGCCTTTGTAGACGTCCATGAAGCTATACGTGGCCATCATGCCGATGTCCGCACCGGCCGCGAATGCTTTCTCGCTACCCGTCACCACGATCGCGCCAATGCCTTCGTCCGCATCGAAAGTGCGCAGCGCCTCGCCCAGTTCATCCATGAGCGCGTCGTTGAGTGCGTTCAATGCCTTAGGTCGATTCAACGTAACGAGACCCACCCTGCCGCGGGTTTCCACCAGGATGTTTTCGTATGCCATGCGTCCTCCGTTTTCAAAGTGACGCGCGAACAAAACGTTTCGCGCAGAAATTTGATTGATGCTAACATTTGCCAACCAACCGGTCGGTCAATTAATTGACACGGACTCATCTAACGCCTATCTTCTTTCGCCCGCCATGACACACCCGCTCTTCAGCAGACACGAAGCCACGCTTCAAAAGGCGCTGACCGCCATCGGGACACGCGGCTACTGGAGTCCGTTCGCCGAAATGCCCAGCCCCAAAGTGTACGGGGAAACGGCGAGCGCGGACGGTGAAGCGGCATTCAAGGCCCACCTGAATCGGGCCTTCCCGCTGGACCAGCCCTCGACGGGCGATACCGTCGGCAGCGAAGCTTCTCCATTCGGTTTTGCCCTCGGTATTCGTTACCCCCGTTCCGAGCCGGACCAGTTGATCGCAGCGGCCGCCAGCGCACAGAAGAGCTGGCGCGATGCAGGCCCGACGGCATGGGTCGGAGTGAGCCTCGAAATTCTCGTCCGGCTGAATCGCGCAAGCTTCGAAATCGCTCATAGCGTCATGCATACGACCGGGCAAGCCTTCATGATGGCGTTCCAGGCGGGCGGCCCCCACGCACAGGACCGTGCGCTCGAAGCGGTCGCATACGCGTGGGACCAGCTGCGCCGCATTCCGGCCACCGCCTACTGGGAAAAGCCACAAGGCAAGAACCCGCCGCTCGCGATGCACAAGCGCTATACGATCGTCCCGCGCGGCACGGGTCTTGTCCTCGGCTGCTGCACGTTTCCGACCTGGAACGGCTACCCAGGCCTGTTCGCCGACCTGGCGACTGGCAACACGGTCATCGTCAAGCCCCATCCCGGCGCGATTCTGCCGCTCGCCATCACCGTACGCATCGCGCGCGACGTGCTGCGCGAAGCGGGCTTCGACCCAAATGTCGTCACGCTGCTCGCCACGGCTCCCGACGATGGCGCGCTCGTCCAGGCGCTGGCTCAACGCCCCGAAATCAAACTGATCGACTTCACGGGCAGCACGCAAAACGGCGCATGGCTCGAGCGGCACGCGCCGCAAGCACACGTCTTCACCGAGAAGGCCGGTGTCAACCAGGTCGTGATCGATTCAGTCGACGACATCAAGACAGCCACGCGCAACATCGCCTTCTCGCTCGCGCTTTACTCCGGTCAGATGTGTACGGCGCCCCAAAACATTTACATCCCGCGCAACGGCATCCGGACCGCCGAGGGAACGTTGAGCTTCGACGACGCGGCCGCTGCGATAACGTCGGCCGTCGAGAAGCTCGTTGCCGATCCCACGCGGGCGGTCGAGGTGCTGGGCGCCATCCAGAACGAGGGTGTCAAGCGCCGCATCGATGAAGCGCGCAAGCTCGGCCGTTTGTTGGTGGACAGCCGAGCGCTCGAACATCCTCAGTTTCCCGAAGCCCGCGTCTGCACGCCGCTCGTCATTCAGCTCGATGCGGCAAAGGACGCCGCAACGTTCACCCACGAATGGTTCGGGCCCATCGCGTTCGTCATCGCCACCGACTCCACCGCGCAGTCGCTCGAAATGGCGGGGTCCATTGCACGCGATCACGGCGCGTTGACGCTCTCCGTATACAGCACCGACGACGCCGTGATCGAAGCAGCGCAAGAGGCTTCGATCGAAGGCGGCGTTGCTCTCTCGATCAATCTGACGGGCGGCGTATTCGTCAACCAGTCTGCGGCGTTCTCGGATTTCCACGGCACCGGGGCCAATCCCGCCGCCAACGCCGCCCTGACCGACGCGGCTTTCGTCGCGAACCGATTCCGCGTCGTTCAAAGCCGGGTTCATGTTGAGCCCAAAGCACCAACTGCGGAAGTCGGCAAGACGGCATAGGCCATCCGGCCGAATAGCCCGCGCGCTACGGGCTCCCTAATATGAACGAGCCGACGAACGGGCGCCCTGCCCGGTTCGCGCTCACGCAGGAATGAACCCACGATGACCGACGCCTTCATCTGCGACGCAATCCGCACACCGTTTGGCCGCTATGGCGGCGCCCTCAAGGACGTGCGCGCCGACGACCTCGCTGCCGTGCCCATCAAGGCGCTCATCGCGCGCAATCCCGGCGTGGCATGGCAAACAATCGACGACGTACTGTACGGCTGCGCCAACCAGGCCGGCGAAGACAACCGGAACGTCGCGCGCATGGCAGCGCTGCTCGCCGGCCTGCCGGCCGATGTGCCCGGCGGCACGCTGAACCGGCTCTGCGGGTCGGGCCTCGACGCCGTGGGCAGCGCCGCCCGAGCCATCAAGGCAGGCGAGGCACAACTCATGATTGCGGGTGGCGTAGAAAGCATGACCCGCGCGCCTTTCGTGATGGGCAAGGCTGCGTCGGCCTTTGCCCGCGAAGCAAAGATCTACGACACGACCATCGGCTGGCGCTTCGTCAATGAGTGGATGAAACGCGAATATGGCGTCGACTCCATGCCCGAAACCGCCGAAAACGTGGCGGTGCAGTTCGGCATCAGTCGCGCCGACCAGGACGCCTTCGCACTACGCAGCCAGCAAAAGGCCGCACGCGCCCAACAAGACGGCATGCTCGCCGAAGAAATCGTCCCGGTCGAAATCGCGCAGAAAAAGGACGACCCGATACGCGTGAGCCTGGATGAACACCTACGCAGCACGACGCTGGAAGCGCTTGCCAAACTGAAAGGCGTCGTCCGGCCCGACGGCACGGTAACGGCCGGCAACGCGTCGGGCGTGAACGACGGCGCGTGTGCATTGCTGCTCGCCAGCGCCAAGGCCGCCGACCAGTACGGGTTGCGCCGCCGCGCGCGGGTGATCGGTATGGCGACGGCCGGTGTGGCGCCGCGCATCATGGGCATCGGCCCCGCGCCCGCCACCAAGAAGCTGCTCGCCCAAACCGGGCTCTCGCTCGATCAATTCGACGTCATCGAACTCAACGAAGCCTTTGCGTCGCAGGGTCTCGCCGTATTGCGCCTTCTCGGCCTTCGCGATGACGATCCCCGTGTCAATCCAAACGGCGGGGCGATTGCGCTGGGTCATCCGCTCGGGGCATCAGGCGCGCGGCTCGTCACCACCGCCCTTCACCAGCTGGAACGCACGGCGGGCCGCTTCGCGCTCTGCACCATGTGCATCGGCGTCGGTCAGGGCATTGCGCTTGCCATCGAACGCATTTAACGGCACCAGGACGCCACAGCCAACGCAGCGGAGACAAGGAGGCAACCGATGTCCTACGAAGCGATCCGCGTCGAATTCGACGCATCCACGCACGTTGCAACGCTCACACTGAACCGGCCGGACAAGCTCAACAGTTTTACGCGGGCTATGCATCGCGAAGTGACAGGCGCGCTCGACGAAGTGATGGGTGCCAACGCTCGCGCACTCATTCTGACGGGCGCGGGCCGCGCGTTCTGTGCCGGGCAGGATCTCGCCGATCTGGACTTCACGCCCGGCGCCATGACCGACCTCGGCGCCCTGATCGAAGAGCACTTCAACCCGCTCGTGAAAAAGATCCAGTCACTCCCGATGCCCGTCGTCGCTGCCGTCAACGGAACCGCCGCCGGCGCCGGCGCGAACCTCGCGCTCGCTTGCGACATCGTGCTGGCCGCAAGATGCGCAAGCTTCATCCAGGCATTCGTGAAAATCGGCCTCGTACCGGACTCGGGCGGCACCTGGTTTCTGCCACAGCGGGTCGGCATGGCGCGCGCGCTCGGGCTCGCCATGACGGGCGAGCGCCTCGGCGCCGAAAAGGCCGAAAGCTGGGGACTCATCTGGCAAGCCGTCGACGACGCCGATTTGCCGTCCGCGGCCATTCGCCTGGCCACAGAACTTGCCCAACAGCCCACGCGTGCCATCGTCGCCACGAGGCAGGCCATGCGGCAAGGCTCGGGGCATACCCTCGAGCAGCAACTGGACCTGGAACGCGACCTGCAGCGCGAACTGGGGAACTCGCACGACTACATGGAAGGCGTACAAGCCTTCATGGAAAAACGCGCGCCGCGCTTCCAGGGCCGCTGATATGTCCTCAATTCATTACCCGCACCCGCCCATGACGCCCGACGAACTCGCCCTCGCCACCGCCCAGTCGATGTACGAAGCCGACGCATGCAGCCGCGCGCTCGGCCTCGAATTGCTGGAAGTACGAGCCGGCTACGCGCGCATGCGCATGACCGTGCGGCCCGACTTCCTCAATGGACATCGCATCTGCCACGGCGGCCTCATCTTCACGCTCGCCGACTCTACCTTTGCGTTCGCCTGCAACTCGTACAACATCAGCACAGTCGCGTCTGGCTGTTCGATTGAATTCCTGCGGCCTGTGCAACCCGACGAAGTCCTGACCGCCGAAGCAACGGAACAGGTGCTGAACGGACGCACGGGCATCTACGACATTCGCGTGACGAACCGCGCGGGCGAAACCGTCGCGATGTTTCGCGGCAAGTCCGCACAGATTCGCGGCCAGGTCATACCGGTTCCCGAATAACGCAGCGAGGCCGAACCGAATCAGCCCATCCAGGCCCGCCGCACACAACGGGCCCTGTGCTGATTGTTTCGCCGCACGAGCCGCCTACTATTCATAAAGCACCCAGGAGACATCGATGACTACCCCGCTGCCGCTCGACCCCATTGAAACGGCGAGCCGCGACGAACTCGCCGCATTGCAGCTGTCGCGGCTGAAATGGTCGCTCGCGCACGCCTACGAAAACTCGCCGGTGTACCGGCGCAAGTTTGACGAAGCAGGGGTACACCCCGCGGAGCTCAAAACGCTCGCCGACCTCGCGCGCTTTCCGTTCACGACCAAGCAGGATCTGCGGGACAACTACCCGTTCGGGATGTTCGCGGTGCCTCAGGATCAGATCGCGCGAATTCATGCATCGTCGGGCACCACCGGCAAACCGACCGTAGTCGGCTATACGGCGCGCGATATCGATACCTGGGCCGGACTCGTCGCCCGTTCGATCCGCGCGGCAGGCGCTCGGCGCGGCGACAAGGTGCACGTGAGTTACGGCTACGGGCTCTTCACAGGCGGCCTCGGCGCACACTACGGTGCCGAACGTGCGGGCCTCACGGTCATTCCGTTTGGCGGCGGCCAGACCGAAAAGCAGGTGCAGCTGATTCAGGACTTCAAACCCGACATCATCATGGTGACGCCGAGCTACATGCTCTCCATCGCCGACGAACTCGAACGGCAAGGCGTGGACCCGGCGAAATGTTCGCTGCGCATCGGCATCTTCGGCGCCGAGCCTTGGACCAACGACATGCGCAAGGCCATTGAAGAACGCATGGGCATCGAGGCCGTGGACATCTACGGCCTATCGGAAGTCATTGGGCCGGGCGTTGCGTCGGAATGTGTCGAAACCAAGGATGGCCCGACGATCTGGGAAGACCATTTCTACCCCGAGATCATCGACCCGGAAACAGGCGAAGTGCTGCCCGAAGGCGAATTCGGCGAACTCGTCTTCACCTCGCTCACCAAGGAAGCGCTGCCCATCGTCCGTTACCGCACGCGCGACCTCACTCGTCTACTTCCCGGCACCGCGCGCACCATGCGCCGCATGGAGAAGATCACGGGCCGCTCGGACGACATGATGATCATCCGCGGCGTCAACGTATTCCCGACGCAGATCGAGGAACTGCTGTTGAAGCAGCACGCGCTCGCGCCGTATTACCAGATCGTGCTGACCAAGGAAGGGCCGCTCGACGTCATGACGGTCAACGTCGAGCCGTGCCCCGAGACTGCGCCCGACTCCACCGTTCTGCGAGCTGCAAAAGAAGCGCTCACCTACGACATCAAGGCGTTGATCGGCGTGAGCGCGGTGGTCAACGTGCTAGCCGTGAATGGAATCGAGCGCTCGGTTGGAAAGGCGCGGCGCGTAGTGGATAAACGGCACGCCAGCCGCTGAGTGAACCGGCAGACCGGCCGGTGGTGGCCGGTGGTGGTGCAGGCACGGGAAGCGGCAAGCCGCCGGGCTTTACCGCGCCGCCACCGCCGCAGCATCCGCGTTGGGAAACAGCAGCCACATCCTGCCCGTCTGCTTCATCCTGCCGGCCAGGTCGCCGGCCTCGTCGCCAAGGCCCCAGAAGTAGTCGGCCCGCACGCCGCCTTTGATTGCCGTACCCGTGTCCTGCGCAAACACGAGGCGGTTCAGCGGCGCGTTGGTCATGGGCCGCGTGGTCTGAAGAAACACCGGTGTGCCGAGCGGGATAGACGAGGGGTCCACCGCAATGGAGCGCTCCGGTGTGAGCGGCACGCCGAGCGCACCCACCGGACCATCGGCACCGCCCTGCGCCATGCCTTCGGCCGAAGGCATCTCGCGGAAAAATACGAAGCGCGGATTGGTATCGAGCAGCGCATCGACGCGAGACGGATTCGCGCGCGCCCAGGCCTTGATGCCCTGCATGGTGGCCTGCGCGGGCGTGATCTCGCCGCGGTCCAACAGCCAGCGTCCAATGGACTTGTACGGCTGGTTGTTCGTGCCGCCGTAGCCCACGCGCATCACGCTGCCGTCTTCCATCACGATTCGACCGGAGCCCTGCACCTGCAGGAAGAACGCTTCGATGGGGTCGTCGACCCACACCAGTTCGTTGCCGTTCAGGATGCCCGAGCGCTCGAGTTGCGCGCGCGACGGCAGCGCAGCACCCGGCCGCACGCTCGCGGGCCAGCGGTAGAGCGCCGTCTGGTACACGCCGTGACGCGTACGCGAGCCGCGCAGCAGTGGTTCGTAGTAGCCAGTCACGAGACCATCGAGCGTGCCGTCGTTGTTCGAAAACTGGAACGGCGTGAAATACGTTTCGAAGAATTTGCGGGCGGTCGTCACGTCGAGATCGTCGATCTGCGCTGCGGCGGCGCAGACGCGTTGCCAGCGCGAATCGCGCGCGAGCCGCGTGCAGTTCTGCCGCAGCGCAGCCGTCACGCCGATCAGCGAATCGTCCTCCCAGCCTGCCACCTGTTGCCAGGCCACGGGCGTGAGGCGCGTCGCCGCAATCTGGCCGGGGACGATCGCGGCGCCCGTGGGCGGTGCCGTCTTCAGCGGCGGACGCCCGCCGCACGAGGCCAGCAAGACCGCGATCGAAACCGCGCCGGCCCACTGCGCGGCACGCTGGGCAAACCGCATACAATGCCTGCTCTTGATGGAAGCCGCCATGTCCGATCTGTTCGACGAATACCCCATGCTCGTTTTCGCGCTGGAGTCGCTCCTCGCGCTGTTCCTCTTGATCTTCATCGTTGTCTGGACCGCGTCGGGCAAGAAGAAGCATAAGCGCGCCGAGCGCGACAAACCACGCAACTAGTCGGCACGCTGCGCGATCCGGATCGCACTTCAGTGCAACGTGCGCGGCATGCGCAGTACAAATTCCGGAACGGTCGCGTCGAACCGTTCACCATCTTCCGCCACGCAGAAGTACTCTCCGCGCATCGTGCCCACAGGCGTGGCGATCACGGCCCAGCTCGTGTATTCGAACTGCTCGCCAGCCTTGAGCAGCGGCTGCTGCCCGACCACGCCAAGCCCCTTCACTTCCTGCACGTGATTGTCGCTGTCGGTGATCACCCAGTGGCGCGCAATCAACTGGGCCGTCACCTGTCCCGTGTTGCGGATGGTGAGCGTGTAAGCGAACGCGTACTGGCGGCGATCCGGGTCCGACTCTTCGGGAAGGTAGCGCACCTGCGCCGATACGCTGAATTCGTACTGGCTCATCCTGATTCCGGTGTGGTGAAGAAGCCGGGAGCGTGCCCGGCGCCGCCTGCCGCAACGTCTTGGCGGGACTGGCCCGACGGGCTGCGGCGGCAGATTCGATCTGGTTTCGCATTCTGCTTGATGCCGCCACGCCCCGCAACCGGACAAAACAGCGGGCAGAACGGCGAGATAAGCGCGGCAGGCAAGGCCAGCGGCATTTCTACCGCGCTCACCGCCGCGGCCCGCCACGATCCACCACGGTCCGTCGCCGCCGAGGCACGTCCGCCCTCCTTCCCTGCCCCGCCGCCCGCGCAACGGTAAAATGACGCCTTTCGATTCGCCCTTTCCCATCACGTCATGACGCAATTCCGCATCGCTCCCAGCATCCTGTCCGCAGACTTCGCGCGGCTCGGCGAAGAAGTCCGCAACGTTGTCGCCGCCGGCGCCGACTGGATTCACTTCGACGTGATGGACAACCACTACGTGCCCAACCTGACGATCGGCCCGCTCGTGTGCGAGGCAATTCGCCCGCACGTCCAGGTGCCGATCGACGTGCATCTGATGGTGCGTCCCGTCGACCGCATCGTGCCCGACTTCGCCAAGGCCGGCGCGAATCTGATCAGCTTCCATCCCGAAGGTTCGGACCACATCGACCGCACGCTCTCGCTGATCCGCGATCACGGCTGCAAGGCGGGCCTCGTGTTCAACCCGGCCACGCCGCTCAACTACCTCGACCACGTGATGGACCGGGTCGACCTCGTGCTGATCATGTCGGTGAACCCGGGCTTCGGCGGCCAGTCGTTCATTCCCGAAGCGCTCAACAAGCTGCGCGAGGCACGCCGCCGCATCGACGCCTATCGCGACAAGACCGGCCGCGAGATTCACCTCGAGGTGGACGGCGGCGTGAAGGTGGACAACATCGCGGAAATCGCGGCAGCCGGAGCGGACACCTTCGTGGCCGGCTCGGCGATCTTCGGCAAGCCCGACTACCGCGCCGTCATCGACGACATGCGCGGCGCGCTCGCCACCGTGAAGCACGGCCAGTAATGCGCGCGCCTACCTTCACGGCGCCGCGCATCGAAGCCGCGATCATCGACCTCGACGGCACGATGGTCGATACGGCCGACGACTTCGCCGCGGGCCTCAACGGCATGCTGGCGCAGCTCGACGCGGAAGAAACCTCGCGCGAGGAAGTGGTCGGCTACGTCGGCAAGGGCTCGGAGCATCTGATTCGCAGCGTGCTCGCGCCGCGCTTCGCCGAAGACGAAGCGCAAAGCCGCTTCGACGAAGCTCTCGCGCTCTACCAGGACGAGTACGCACGCATCAACGGCCGTTACACGCGGCTCTATCCCGAAGTGGAAGCGGGCCTTGTCGCGATGCGCGACGCTGGCCTGAAGCTCGCCTGCGTGACCAACAAGCCGCACCGTTTCGCCATCGAACTGCTGCGGCAATATGGCCTCTTCGACTACTTCAGCGTGATCCTGGGCGGCGACAGCGTGGCGCGTAAAAAGCCCGATCCGCTGCCCATGCTGACGGCGTGCACCGCGCTCGGCGTGGCGCCGCAGGTCGCGGTGGCTATCGGCGACTCGGAAAACGATGCGCTCGCGGGCCGGGCGGCCGGCATGGCGACGCTCACCGTGCCCTACGGCTACAACCATGGCCAGCCTGTACACAAAATCGATTCGGATGGTATAGTCGCCACGTTGCTCGACGCCGCCAAGGCGATCGCGGCGCACAATTCACCGACTTGAACAGTCCTTCCTCATGTTTCTGAATAAAAAACGGAGTCTGAGCAGCATCGACCGGGGAGCATGGCCCTGGCGTCGCTGGTCGCACTAACCTCTGCTGAGGTACGCTGAAGCTCGTCTTCGGCGCTGTTTTTTACTTCGTTGCGCGTTCCATCCAGCCTTAGTCGTACAGAGGTCTTCCACACCTCGGGCTGCGCTGGACGCCAGTCCCCTCGCGTTATCCAACTTGTCGTCGTAGTCCCTTCCGGCCGTTCGGGTCATTGCCAGGCCCTTGCAGGCTGTGCGTGCTGCGCGAGCGTGTACCCTACCCGGTATGCCGCGCGCCGCGCCGGAACGGGATCGCGCCGATGAGTCGGAGAATCGCTGGGACTGCCCGCAGCGCAGGTTCCGCAGGCAAAACGCCCGCCCCACGCCGGCAACGCAACGCCCCAGACCAGGCCCGTCGACCGGCCGCCAGTATGAACAGGATCGGAACATGACCGAACTCGAATTCCAGTCTCTCGCCAACGAGGGCTACAACCGCATTCCGCTCATCGCCGAGGCGCTCGCCGACCTCGAAACGCCGCTCTCGCTCTACCTGAAGCTCGCGCAGGCCGAACGCGCCGGCGCCAATTCGTTCCTGCTCGAATCGGTGGTGGGCGGCGAGCGCTTCGGGCGCTACTCGTTCATCGGCCTGCCCGCGCGCACGCTTGTACGCACGCGCAACGGCGTGTCGGAAGTGGTGCGCGACGGCGAGGTTGTCGAAACGCACGAAGGCGATCCGCTCGAATTCATCGCGGCGTTCCAGGCGCGCTTCAAGGTAGCGCAGCGTCCGGGCCTGCCGCGCTTCTGCGGCGGCCTTGCAGGCTACTTCGGCTACGACGCCGTGCGCTACATCGAGAAGAAGCTGGCCCACACGGCACCGCCGGACGACCTCGGCATGCCCGACATCCAGCTGCTGCTCACCGAGGAAGTGGCCGTCATCGACAACCTCGCGGGCAAGCTCTACCTGATCGTCTACGCCGATCCCGCCACGCCGGAGGCTTACACGAAGGCGAAGCAGCGCCTGCGTGACCTGCGCCAGCGGTTGCGCACCACGGTTCAGCCGCCCGTGACGTCGGCGAGCGTGCGCACCGAAACTTATCGCGAGTTCAAGAAAGACGACTATCTGGCCGCCGTGCGCAAGGCCAAGGAATACATCGCAGCCGGCGAACTGATGCAGGTGCAGGTCGGCCAGCGTCTCACCAAGCCGTATCGCGACAACCCGCTTTCGCTGTACCGCGCGCTGCGTTCGCTGAATCCGTCGCCGTACATGTACTACTACAACTTCGGCGACTTCCACGTGGTGGGCGCGTCGCCGGAAATTCTCGTGCGCCAGGAAAAGCGCGGCGAAGACCAGATCGTTACGATCCGGCCGCTCGCGGGCACGCGTCCGCGCGGTAACACACCCGAGCGTGACGCCGAACTCGCCACCGAACTGCTCAACGACCCGAAGGAAATCGCCGAGCACGTCATGCTGATCGACCTCGCGCGCAACGACGTGGGCCGCATTGCGCAGATCGGCTCCGTGGCCGTGACCGACAAGATGGTGATCGAAAAGTACTCGCACGTGCAGCACATCGTGAGTTCGGTGGAAGGCAAGCTCAAGCCCGGCATGACGAACTTCGACGTACTGCGCGCCACGTTCCCGGCCGGCACGCTTTCGGGCGCGCCGAAGGTGCGCGCGATGGAACTGATCGACGAACTCGAGCCCGTGAAGCGCGGTCTGTACGGTGGCGCCGTGGGCTACCTGTCGTTCAGCGGCGAGATGGATCTCGCCATCGCCATCCGCACCGGGCTCATCCGCAACGGCAATCTGTACGTGCAGGCCGCGGCGGGCATCGTCGCGGATTCCGTGCCCGAGTCCGAATGGCAAGAGACCGAGAACAAGGCCCGCGCGGTACTGCGCGCGGCGGAGCAGGTGCAGGACGGCCTCGACAGCGACTTCTGACCGGAGACAGACCATGTTGCTCATGATCGACAACTACGACTCGTTCACCTATAACCTGGTCCAGTACTTCGGCGAACTCGGCGAAGACGTGCGGACCTACCGCAACGACGAAATCACGCTCGACGAAATCGCGCAGCTCAACCCCGAGCGCATCTGCCTTTCGCCGGGCCCGAGCAATCCGCAGCACGCCGGCATCACGCTCGACGTCCTGCGTCACTTCAGCGGCCGCATTCCGATTCTCGGCGTGTGCCTTGGCCACCAGGCCATCGGCGAAGCGTTCGGCGGTCGCGTAGTGCGCGCGAAAACCATCATGCACGGCAAGGTGAGCCAGATCGAAACCGACTGCAAAGGCGTGTTCGCCGACCTGCCGCGCCACTTCAACGTGACGCGTTATCACTCGCTCGCCATCGAGCGCGATACGCTGCCCGACTGTCTCGAAATCTCGGCCTGGACCGAAGACGGCGAAATCATGGGCGTGCGCCACAAGACGCTGCCCGTGGAAGGCGTGCAGTTCCACCCGGAATCGATTCTGTCGGAGCACGGCCACGCGCTGCTCGAGAACTTCCTGAAGCAGTCGAAACGCGTAGCAGCAGAGCAAGGTGCGTGATGAAGAGCGGAGCAGACATCATGATCACCCCACAGGAAGCGCTTCAGCGCACCATCGAACACCGCGAGATTTTTCACGACGAGATGCTGCACCTGATGCGGCTCATCATGCGCGGCGAGCTGTCGCCGGTGATGACGTCGGCCATTCTCACGGGCCTGCGCGTCAAGAAGGAAACCATCGGTGAGATCACCGCGGCCGCCACCGTGATGCGCGAGTTTTCGAATCGCGTGAACGTGCCCGATAGCGACAACTTCGTCGATATCGTCGGCACCGGCGGCGACGGCTCGCACACGTTCAACATTTCCACGGCGACCATGTTCGTGACGGCTGCCGCAGGCGGGCGTGTGGCGAAGCACGGCAACCGCGGCGTGTCGAGCAAGTCGGGCAGCGCGGACGTACTCGAAGCGCTCGGCGTGAACATCGACCTGCAACCGGACCAGGTAGCGGCCTCCATCGCCGAAACGGGCATGGGCTTCATGTTCGCGCCCAACCACCATCCCGCGATGAAGAACGTCGCGCCGGTGCGCCGCGAACTCGGCGTGCGCACCATCTTCAACATTCTTGGCCCGCTCACGAATCCGGCCGGCGCGCCGAATCAGCTGATGGGCGTGTTCCACCCGGACCTCGTCGGCATCCAGGTACGCGTCATGCAACGCCTCGGCGCGAAGCACGTGCTCGTGGTGTACGGCAAGGACGGCATGGACGAGGTCTCGCTCGGCGCGGCTACGCTCGTGGGTGAATTGCGCGACGACGAAGTGCACGAGTACGAGATCCACCCCGAGGACTTCGGCATGCAGATGGTGTCGAACCGCACGCTGAAGGTGGCCGACGCAAACGAGTCGAAGACGCTGCTGCTCGAAGCGCTCGACAACAAGCCGGGCGTCGCGCGCGAGATCGTGGTGCTGAACGCGGGCACGGCGCTCTATTCGGCGAACGTGGCGGCGTCAATTGCGGACGGCATCCAGGTGGCGCGCGAAGCGATTGCGAGCGGCCGCGCGCGGGCCAAAGTGGACGAACTGGTACGTTTCACGCAGCAATTCAAGCGTTAACCAACGCAACCATCGAAGCAGTAATCGAAGCGGTAAGGATCGCAAACCATGAGTGACATTCTCCAACGCATCATCGCGGTGAAACACGAAGAAGTGCGCGCCGCGCAAGAGAGCGCGCCGCTCGAAGAACTGCGGCTGGCGGCGTCGGCGCGAGACTTGCGCGACTTCGTGGGCGCCATTCGCGTGAAACACGAAAGCGGCCTCGCCGCCGTGATTGCCGAAGTGAAAAAGGCGAGCCCCTCCAAAGGCGTGCTGCGCGAGCATTTCGTGCCGGCCGAGATCGCGCGCTCGTATGCCACCCACGGCGCCGCGTGCCTTTCCGTGCTCACCGACGTGCAGTTCTTCCAGGGCAGCGCCGCTTACCTGGAAGAAGCGCGCGCCGCGTGCAACCTGCCGGTGCTGCGCAAGGACTTCATCGTCGATCCGTATCAGGTGCTCGAAGCGCGCGCCATGGGCGCCGACGCCATCCTGCTGATCGCCGCCGCGCTCGAAACCTCGCAGATGCAGGAGCTTGAAGCGTACGCGCACTCGCTCGGCCTCGCCGTGCTCGTGGAAGTGCACGACAGCCGCGAATTGCAGGAGGCGCTCAAGCTGACCACGCCGCTCATCGGCATCAACAATCGCAATCTGCGGACGTTCGAAACGTCGCTGGAAACCACGCTCGGCATGCTGCGTTCGATTCCGCACGACCGTATCGTCGTGACCGAATCGGGCATCCTCTCGCGGGCGGACGTCGAGCGCATGCGCGAACACGCGGTGAACACGTTCCTCGTAGGCGAAGCGTTCATGCGGGCCGCGGAACCGGGCGCGGAGCTTGCGCGCATGTTCTTCTGAACCCGCTCATCCGTCCCCTCAGCAGTCATGGCCATTGAACGCGAAATCAAACTGGCGTTGCCGCAGGCGCAGGTCGCCACAGCGGCCCAGTTTTTCACCGCGCGCGCCGGTCACGCCGGCCACGCCATCCGGCTCGAAAACGCCTACTTCGACACGCCGCAACTCACGCTTTCCACGGCCAGAAGCGCACTGCGTCTGCGCCGCACGCCGCAGGGCTGGCTGCAGACTTTCAAGACCGCGGGCAACGCCACCGGCGGACTGCACGCGCGGCACGAATGGGAAATGCCCGTGGCCGGCGCGGCGCTCGAAATCGACGCGCTGCTCGCGGCCTGCGACGAACCCTCGGCCGCCGCGGCACTGCAGAGCGCCGCACCGCATCTGATCGAACTCTTCCGCACGGACTTCACACGCACGCTGTGGGAGATCCACACGGATGCCGCCGACGTGGAAGCCGCCATCGACCAGGGCGAAGTCGTGGCAGAGGTGAATGGCGGTTCACCGGCGGCGCAAGTGCGCCGCATGCCGATCTGCGAGATCGAGCTGGAACTCAAGCGCGGCGACGAAGCCGTGCTGCACGCACTCGCGGCCGAACTCGGCCGGCTCGTTCCTGGCCTCGCTCCGGACAACGTCAGCAAAGCCCAGCGCGGCTACCGGCTGCGCGAAGCCACGCGCGGAGATTGAGCCGCCACGCTTTTGCTGCGACACTTGCGCGCCATGACCTCAGCCTCCCGTTCCCGATCCCGATCGCCGCAGACGTCCGCGGCATCGCAGCCCTCGCTCTTCGACGACGAGAACGCGTCCGTTGACGTGCAGCCGACCGCCGCTGCTTCCTCGTCGCACCCGCCGTTGCTCGAAGATCAGTTCGACGCGCTGCCGCCCGCCTGGCGCGAGCATTTGCGTCCATTCATGGAAAGCGACGCCTACGCGCCGCTGTGCCGGTTCGTGGACGGCGAGCGCGCCGCCGGCAAGACCGTCTATCCCGCCGACGTGTTTCGTGCGCTGCGCCTGACCTCGCCCGACGAGGTGAAGGTGGTGATCCTGGGTCAGGACCCGTACCACGGTGAAGACCGCGGCACGCCGCAGGCACATGGCCTCGCCTTTTCGGTGCCGCCGTCGGTGCGGCCGCCGCCGTCGCTGCGCAATATCTTCAAGGAGATCGCGGCCAATTTCGGGCATGACGTGCCGCAGCACGGCTGCCTCGACACCTGGGCGCGCCAGGGCGTGCTGCTGCTCAACACGGTGCTCACGGTCGAACGTGACCAGGCGGCGAGCCACGCGAAGCGCGGCTGGGAGCAATGCACGGACACGCTGATCCACGAACTGGCCATGCGTCACGAGCATCTCGTGTTCATGCTGTGGGGCGCGCATGCGCAGGCAAAGCGCGCGCTGCTGGCGGGCCGGCCGCACTGCGTGCTGGAGGCGCCGCATCCGTCGCCGCTCTCGGCGCATCGCGGCTTTCTGGGTTGCCGGCACTTCGCGCTTGCGAACGACTATCTGCAGACACACGGCCGCGCGCCCATCGACTGGCGGTTGCCCGACGAGGCCGAAGTACTCGCCTGAACGGGGCGACACGCCGCCCGGCTCGATCGCCAAAGAAAAACGCCATGGAACGTCGTGTTCCATGGCGTTTTCATGTCCGGCGTTGCCGCCGGCAGATCTGATACGTGATCGCTCAGACCGTCGCAATCGCCTCGCGCGCGCCGGCCAGCGCCGCGCTTGCCGCATCGGGACCCATGTTCAGGCCTTCGGCGTAGATGAAGTCGACGTCCGTGATGCCGATGAAGCCGAGGAACGTCTTGATGTACGGCGTCTGCGAATCCGCGGGGGTGCCGGCGTACTTGCCGCCGCGCGCCGAAACCACATACACCTTCTTGCCCTTCACCAGACCTTCGGGACCGTTCTCCGTGTAACGGAACGTGATGCCGGCGCGGGCGAGCTGGTCGAAGTAAGCCTTGAGCTGCGTCGACACGCCGAAGTTGTACATCGGGGCGCCGATCACGACGATGTCGGCGGCTTGCAGTTCGGCGATCAGCGCGTCACTGCGCGCGGCGATGGCTTGCTGCTCCGGCGTGCGCTGCTCGGCCGGCGTGAAGAAGGCGCCCAGCACGGCGTCGTCGAGGTGCGGCAGCGCGTCGGCCAGCAGGTCGCGGACGACAACCTTCGCGCCCGGCTTCGACTGTTGCAGCTTTGTGGTGAGTTCGGTGGCGAGCAGCGTCGACTGCGCGCCTTGCGAGCGGGCTGCCGAGTTGATTTGCAGAATCGTGGTCATGTTTGGCTCCATCCGGTTTCGGAACGCGCAGATGTCGCGCGAGTGGGGCCATTCTGTGGATTCGCCGGCGCGCGAAAAAGTATCGCGGCGGCGAAGCATTGTTGCATCGGTGGAACAATCGGCGGCTGGAGGCTCGGCCGACGGCCGGCCGCGCGCGGGAGACAGGTCGCGGACGTTTGCGCCCTGTCCGCCTTCCTGCCACCGTTCAGACGCCCAGCCAGCGCGAGCGCGCCGTGCGCGCCGCCGTGCGGTTATCCGCCACGACAAGCTTGTAGCGCGGCACTTCCGGGCCGTCGAGCGTGAGACGCGCGACACGCAGCTCGTCGCGGCGGAACGCGTGCACCTCGACCTTCGCGCCCGGCCGATAACGGGCGAGCAGCGCGTCCAGATTCGAACCGGTCACGCGCAGACCGTCGATTGCGACCAGCACGTCGCCTGCGGAAAGCCCCGCCTTCTGGGCCGCGCCGCCGTCATGGACCGCCGCGATCGTGCATTCGGCCGCGCCGCGCGTGCGCGCGCCGAGCGACGGCTTGCCGTCCCTGGCTCCGTTTTTGTCGCCGTTTTTGCTGCCAGGCTTGCCGAGGTCCGGTTCCAGCGACACACCAAACGGCGCCAGCAGCTCGGCGAGCGGCAGGTCGCGCGTGCCGCGCACGCCTTCCGCAAAGAGCGCCGACAAGTCCACGCCCGTCGCTTCGGCAAACAGCGCCTCGACGGCGGATTCTTCGATGCCCGTTGCGCGGCCGCGATAGAAATCGCGCCCGTAGCGCTGCCACAAGAGACGCATCACGTCGTCGAGCGACTTGCGGTTGCCCGTTTGCGCGCGAATGGTGAGATCGAACGCGAGCGCCACGAGCGACCCCTTCGCGTAATAACTGACGATGGCGTTCGCGGCGTTCTCGTCCTGGCGGTAGTACTTCACCCACGCGTCGAACGAGCTTTCCGCCACGCTCTGCTTGAGGCGCCCCGCGCCGCGCAGCACGTTGCCCACGGTCTTGCCGACGAGGTCGAAATACTCGTCCGGCGAAATCGCGCCGCTTCGCACAAGCATCAGGTCGTCGTAGTACGACGTGAAGCCTTCGAACAGCCACAGCAGCGTCGTGTAGTTTTCCTGCGTGAGGTCGTACGGCGCGAACGTGGCGGGCTTGATGCGCTTCACATTCCACGTGTGGAAGTACTCGTGACTGCACAGGCCGAGGTAAGTCCGGTAGCCCTCGGTCATCGCGTCGCGCCCCTTCACGGGCAGGTCGGTGCGATTGCAGATGAGCGCCGTGGACGCGCGGTGTTCGAGGCCGCCGTAACCGTCCGCGACGGCTTGCGTCATGAAGACGTAGCGGTCCATTGGCGCCTTCTTCGACCTCGGCTCGAAGAGCGCGATCTGCGCTTCGCAGATGCGCTTCAGGTCGGCGGCGAGGCGCTCCGTGTCGAGCGCGATCACGCGACCGGCGATCACGATGTCATGTGGCACGCCGTGCGCGTTGAAGGTGGCGAGCACGAACTCGCCGAGCGTCACCGGATGGTCGATCAGTTCGTCGTAGTCGGCTGCGCGGTACTCGCCGAATCCGTAGCGCTTCGTGCCGCGCGCTTCCGGCAGCGCCGTGGCGACGCGCCAGTGCCGATACGCCTCGCCCTCGGGGCGCTGGATGTCGACCACGCACGGCGCCGCTTCCTGCCCCAGCACGGCGAGGAAGACGCTCGTGCCGTTGAAGAAGCCCGTGGTGTCGTCCAGATGCGCGGCGCGCACCGAGAGGTCCCACGCGTACACCTCGTAGCGCAGCGTCAGCGCGCCGTTGACGGGCGCCGCCTGCCATGAATGCTTGTCGGTCTTTTCGATGCGCACCTTGCGGCCGGCTTCGTTGAACGCGCGCAGCGTGACGACGTTGCGGGCGAACTCGCGCACCATGTAGCTGCCCGGAATCCACACGGGCAGCATGAAGCGCTGGCCGGCGGGATCGGGGTCCGGCACGGTGACGGTGACTTCGAAGAGATGAGCGGCGGGATGCTTGGGAACGATGCTGTAGCGGATCGGCTTCATCGTGTGGGCTGGTTGGGGTGGCAAGTCGGTGGCAAGTCGGCGGCAGATCAGCGGCGGGCGGTGGCGGGTCAGCGGCTCGGCAGTGTGGCGAGGCGCCCTGGCCGCTGCTTGTGGCTGCCGGACGCCCGGGGCGGCGCCGGCGGCTCAAAGAGCGAGCGCCGTCCGGTTCAGAATCGACGATCCGGACGGCGGCGAGACGAGCGGTTTAGCGCACCGCCGACAATTCCTTGTCGAGCGTGGCGGCCGGCACGGCGCCGGGCAGGCGGCGGCCGTCGGCGAGGAACACGGTGGGCGTACCGGTCACGTTCATCTTCTGACCCAGCGCGAGGTTGCTGTCGAGCGCGGCCGTGTCGCACGAACCGCCCGAGGGCGCGCGGCGATCGAGCATCCATGCCTCCCAGGCCTTCGCGCGGTCGGCCGAGCACCAGATCGCCTTGGCCTTCGCCGTCGAATCGGGCGAAAGCACGGGGTACAGGAAGGTGTAGACCGTCACGTTATCCACGGACTTCAGCGTGTTCTCGAGCTGCCGGCAATACGGGCAGTTCGGGTCGGAGAACACCGCGATCTTGCGCGAGCCGTTGCCCTTCACGACCTTCACGGCGTTCGCGAACGGCAGACTCGCGAAGTCGATGCGGTTGAGGTCGGCCAGACGCGCTTCGGTCAGATTCTTGCGCGACTTCGCATCCACGAGGTCGCCGAGCAGCAGATAGTCGCCGTTCGCGTCGCTATAGATGATCTGCGAGCCGAGATTCACCTCGTAGAGCCCCGCGATGGGCGACTTCGCGATGCCCTTGATCTGGGCGTCCGAACCCAGCCGTGCTTCGAGCGTGGCCTTCAGTTTGTCGGTGACCGGGTCGGCTTGCGCCACGCCGCTCAGCAAGGTTGTGGCGGCCGCGAGTGCAAACGCCCAGTGTCGGATACGCATCTTCATTGCTGCTTCCTGGAGTTTCTGGATTAACTGCCTTGATTGACTGAGGCGAATCGCCTTGACGGGCCTTGACGGAACATCGGTCGCGCTGCCCGCACGCTGAATGGGCATTCACCCCAACGCCGCCGCGACGAGCCAGCGTTTGACGAGCGGCTGCGAGCCCACCAACGCCATGCCCGTATTGCGCACCGCGCGCGCAATGCTGCCGGGCACCGAAAAGAGCCGCTGCAGGCCGTCCGTGGCAACCACCAGCGAGCGGATGTCCTCACGCCGGCCGCGTTCGTAACGGCGCAGCAGCACGGTGTCGCCGAGGTCGCGGAACGACTCCTTCTTCGCGATCACGTCGGCGAGCACGGCGACGTCGCGCAAGCCAAGGTTCATGCCCTGGCCGCACAGCGGGTGGATCAGGTGCGCCGCATCGCCCACCAGCGCCACGCGCGGCGCGATCAGCTTGTCCACGGTTTGCAGCGCGAGCGGAAAACCGCGCGCGGGCGTCACGCATTCCAGCGCGCCGGGGTGGCCGTGCGTGGCGCGCTCCACTTCGGCGGCGAGCTGCGCCGGTGTGAGCCGCAGCAGTTCGTTCGCGTGCTCCGTGCGCGCCGACCAGACGAGCGACACGTGCGGACCCGGCAACGGCAAGAGCGCGATGATTTCGCCGTCGCGGAACCACTGGTAGGCCGTCTCGCCGTGCGGCCGCTCGGCGCGGAAATTCGCCACCACGCCGGTCTGCCGATAGTCGCGCCGCTCCACCTTCGAGCCGATCTGCGCGCGCACCCACGAGTGCGCGCCGTCGGCGCCCACCACGAGATCCGCTTCGAGCACCTGGCCGTTCGCGAGTCCGATCGTGGCGGCATCGGCTTTCACGTCGAGCCCCTGGGCGCGCGTGTCGAGCCACGTGAGATTCGGCTGGAAACGCAGCGCGGCGTCGAGCGCACGCTCGATCAGCGACGACTCCGCAATCCACGCCAGTTGCGGCACCGCAGCCTGGAAGGCGGAAAAGTGCAGCTCCGCATGAGCGTCGCCGTACACCCGCATGTCGTAGACGGGCGAGACGCGTGCGAGGTCGATTGCCTGCCAGACACGCAGCCGCTCGAGCAGCGCATGAGAACTCGCCGAGAGCGCGTAGACGCGTGCATCGAACGCCTCGTCGGCGGGCAGCGGCGAAGAGGGCTGCGCGAGCAGCGCGACACGCAGGCCGCCCTGCGTGAGTGCAAGCGCCGCAGTCTTGCCGACCAGCCCGCCGCCGATCACGGCGACGTCAAATGTCTGAGGATGGGTAGTCATCCGGCCATTATAGCTTTGGGGGGTGATGCGGCCGTGGCGGGAAAGACGGGTAGCGCACCGATAGCGAGCCCGCCGATTCCCGCCAGGACGAGCCGCCGCGCGACACAGCGCCGCGGCTTCTCCGGTCGGCCGTGCGCAGACGGAAAGCATGCCGACAGGACAGCCGTCGGACCACCACCGGGACAGGGTTACAATTACGGTTTTTGGTGACGGCCCACGTCACCGCCTCCCGACGTGCCGCCCGCGGCGCGCCGCCCGGCACGGCGCACTCCGCCCGGCCGACTGCGCGGCGCAAGACCCACCCGCCGCCCCGGCAGGCGCGTCACCACCTGATTGCAGAGAATTCCATGAGCCTCAAATGCGGCATCGTCGGCTTGCCTAACGTCGGCAAGTCCACCCTGTTCAACGCGCTGACCAAGGCGGGCATCGCCGCGGAAAACTATCCGTTCTGCACCATCGAGCCGAACGTCGGCGTGGTCGAAGTGCCGGATGCGCGGCTTCAGGCGCTCGCCGAAATCATCAAGCCCGAGCGCATCGTGCCGGCCGTCGTCGAGTTCGTGGACATCGCTGGCCTCGTGGCGGGTGCGAGCAAGGGCGAAGGACTCGGCAACCAGTTCCTCGCCAACATCCGCGAAACCGATGCCATCACGCACGTCGTGCGCTGCTTCGAAGACGAGAACGTGATTCACGTGGCGGGCAAGGTCGATCCGGTCGCGGACATCGAAGTGATCAACACCGAACTCGCGCTGGCCGACCTCGGCACCGTGGAAAAGGCGCTCGCGCGGTACTCGAAGGCGGCGAAGTCGGGCAACGACAAGGAAGCCGTGAAGCTCGCCGCCGTGCTCGAAAAGGTGCGCGCGCAGCTGGACCAGGCGAAGCCCGTGCGCGGCCTCAGCCTCTCCGAAGACGAGCAGGCGCTCATCAAGCCGTTCTGCCTCATCACGGCCAAGCCCACGATGTACGTGGCCAACGTGAAGGAAGACGGCTTCGAGAACAACGCGCACCTCGACGCCGTGCGCCGCTACGCCGAGACCGAGAAGGCGCCGGTGGTGGCAGTCTGCGCCGCGATCGAAGCGGAAATTGCCGATCTCGCCGACGAAGACAAGGAAGTGTTCCTCGCCGACATGGGCATGGACGAGCCGGGCCTGAACCGCGTGATCCGCGCGGGCTTCAAGCTGCTGGGCCTGCAGACGTACTTCACGGCGGGCGTGAAGGAAGTGCGCGCGTGGACCATCCACATCGGTGACACGGCACCCCAGGCCGCGGGCGTGATCCACACCGACTTCGAGCGCGGCTTCATCCGCGCGCAGACCATCAGCTACGACGACTTCATCGCGTACAAGGGCGAACAGGGCGCGAAGGAAGCCGGCAAGATGCGCGCCGAAGGCAAGGAGTACGTGGTGCACGACGGCGACGTGATGAACTTCCTGTTCAACGTCTGATGTAACGTCCCGGCCGTGGTTGCATGGCCGCACGCACCACACAGAGCCGCGCCACCCGCGCGGCTTTTTCTTTTCCACGGCGGCGAGGCTCATACAATCCGCTGAATGCGGCATCCGGCATCGGCCGCCCGCACGGCCATCCAACGACATCACGACAGCAAGCGAGAAGACCATGAGCCTGCTCACGCGCGTCCGTCCACGACGCCTCGACTTGAGCGCGATATGCGCGGCCGCACTCACGGCCCTCGCCCTCGCGCTGCCTTGCGTGCCGGCCTTCGCGTTCCAGCCGTCGTCCGTCCAGCCCGACGAGAGCAATCTCGACAACCACCAGACCTACCGCAACCGTGACGGCGCCACGGTCCATTCGCCGGCCCATTCGCTTTCGGGCAAGGCGCCCGAGGGTGCCACGGCGCGCTGCCGCGACGGCACCTACAGCTTCAGCCGACATCGCAGCGGCACGTGCTCGCGGCACGGCGGCGTGGCATCGTGGCTTTGAGCCCGGCCTCCCACGGCCACGCCCCGGCTCAACCCCGGCGGTGCGCCACCGCTGCCCGCAACATGGCGCGCAAGCGCTAGCCGGCACCCACGCCACCACCCCTTACAATACGGGCTTCGGACCCACGCGCCGCGCCTTGGCGCCGCCGCTATCCGGCCCCATTCTGCATCCCCCTTCCTCATCCCTTTACAGGTTCCAGACAAGACTCACATGGCCCAATACGTCTTCACCATGAACCGGGTCGGCAAGATTGTGCCGCCCAAGCGCCAGATCCTGAAAGACATCTCGCTCTCGTTCTTCCCGGGCGCGAAGATCGGCGTGCTCGGCCTGAACGGCTCGGGCAAGTCCACGCTGATTCGCATCATGGCCGGTGTCGACAAGGACATCGAAGGCGAAGCCACGCCCATGCCGAACCTCAACATCGGCTATCTGCCGCAGGAGCCGCAGCTCGATCCGCAGAAGACGGTGCGCGAGGCGGTGGAAGAGGGTCTCGGCGACATTCTCCACGCGCAGAAAAAGCTCGACGAAATCTACGCCGCCTACGCCGAACCCGATGCGGACTTCGACAAGCTCGCCGCCGAGCAGGCGAAGTACGAAGCAATCCTCGCCACCGCCGACGGCAGCGCCGAACAGCAGCTCGAAGTGGCCGCGGACGCGCTGCGCCTGCCCCCGTGGGACGCGAAGATCGAGAACCTCTCGGGCGGCGAGAAGCGCCGCGTCGCGCTCTGCAAGCTGCTGCTCGAAAAGCCCGACATGCTGCTGCTCGACGAGCCGACCAACCACCTGGATGCCGAGTCGGTGCAGTGGCTCGAGCAGTTCCTCACGCGCTTTCCGGGCACCGTGGTGGCCGTCACCCACGACCGCTACTTCCTCGACAACGCCGCCGAGTGGATTCTCGAACTCGACCGCGGCCACGGCATTCCCTGGAAGGGCAACTACAGCAGCTGGCTCGACCAGAAGGAAGAGCGCCTGAAGCAGGAAGAGTCCTCCGAGTCGGCGCGCCAGAAGGCGATCAAGAAGGAACTGGAGTGGGTGCGCCAGAACCCGAAGGGCCGCCAGGCGAAGTCGAAGGCGCGTATTGCCCGCTTCGAGGAACTGAGCAGCCAGGAATACCAGAAGCGCAACGAAACGCAGGAAATCTTCATTCCGGCCGGCGAGCGGCTCGGCAATGAAGTGATCGAGTTCAAGAACGTGAGCAAGTCGTACGGCGACCGGCTCCTCATCGACAACCTCAGTTTCAAGATTCCGGCGGGCGCGATTGTCGGCATCATCGGGCCGAACGGTGCGGGTAAGTCGACGCTGTTCCGCATGCTCACCGGCAAGGAGCAGCCCGATTCGGGCGAGATCGTGATGGGACCCACGGTGAAGCTCGCTTACGTGGACCAGAGCCGCGACGCGCTGGACGGGTCGAAGACGGTGTTCGAAGAAATCTCGGGCGGCGCGGACGTGCTGACCGTGGGCAAGTACGAGACGCCGTCGCGCGCCTATATCGGCCGTTTCAACTTCAAGGGCGGCGACCAGCAGAAGATGGTGGGCAACCTTTCGGGCGGCGAGCGCGGCCGTCTGCATCTCGCGAAGACGCTGATTGCGGGCGGCAACGTGCTGCTGCTCGACGAACCGTCGAACGATCTCGACGTGGAAACGCTGCGTGCACTCGAAGACGCGCTGCTGGAGTTCGCCGGCTCCGTGATGGTGATTTCGCACGACCGCTGGTTCCTCGACCGCATCGCCACGCACATCCTGGCGTTCGAAGGCGACTCGCAGGTCGTGTTCTTCGACGGCAACTTCCAGGAATACGAGGCGGACAAGATCAAGCGTCTCGGCGAGGAAGCCGCGCGGCCCAAGCGCATCCGTTACCGTCCGATCACGCGTTGATGCTCGCGGGGCGCTTCATGAAGCGCCCCCGTTGAACGGCGCGGCGCGCAGGTTTTCGAACTGCGCGCCGCGCCGTTTTTCCTCTGCACCCGGGCGCCCTCCTGGCGGCCGCCTCTCTCGTCACTTCACCGCTTTCGCGCAACGCTTCGCGAGATCGCCTCGCGGGCTCGCGCATGCCTCGTCCCGCTCCACCATCCCACTATTTCGGCCCTGCAGCGCCAGGTTGACAGCGCCGCGCCAATGGTTTGACCATTTGTCCACAATACGATCTATAAATCCATATTATGGACAACCGGAGACACTATGCCCGCCCCAGCCGCCGGCGCTGACGCCCTGACGCCTTATCAGCTGCCGAACCCGCCCGAAGCGCTGCCCGAAATCGTCGTGGCACCCGCCATTCCCGAAGACGAGCGCCTCTGGGTGCCGCAGGCCGAGAACGTATGGTTCCGGCCGCTCTGCCTGAACGTCTCCACCGGCTACTGGATGAACCTGCTGCGCGTGCGCAAGTCCGGCGTGCTGAGCCGGCATCGTCATCCGCAGGCGGTGCACGGCATGGTGCTCAAGGGCAAATGGCGCTACCTGGAACACGACTGGATCGCCACTGAAGGCAGCTACGTCTTCGAGCCGCCCGGCGAGACGCACACGCTCTACGTGCCCGAAGACGTCGAAGAAATGATCACGTACTTCCAGGTGAACGGCGTGATGTTCTACTGCGACCCGCACGGCAACTTCACCGGCTATGAGGACGTCTTCACGAAGCTCGACATGTGCCGCGCGCACTACGAGCGCGTGGGACTCGGTGCCGGCTACGTCGATCAGTTCGTGAGATAGCCGCGCCCGCAGCGATACCCGCAGCCGCAGCGGTAACACCACCTAAGGCAGCCACAGCGGCCCTGCACGGCCGCCGCATTTCGAAGGATTGCAGCCCCTTCCATTCACAGACTCGAAAGAGCGCAGGAGGAGACACATGCAGGTGAAGACACCGCGCCTTGGGCGCATCCAGCGCATTGCCGTGACGTTTCTCATGCTCGCGGGCATCGTCAACTATCTCGACCGCAGCACGCTTTCCATCGCCAATCACTCGGTGAGCGGGGAGCTTGGCCTCTCCGCGTCGCAGATGGGCTTGCTGCTCTCGGCCTTCTCGTTTGCTTACGCGTTTTCGCAGTTGCCGGTGGGCGCGTTGCTCGATCGGTTCGGCGCGCGGCTCATGCTCGGACTCGGCATGTTGGTGTGGTCGGTCGCGCAACTGTGCGGCGGCCTCGTGCAGACGTTGCAGCAATTTCTCGTGGCGCGCATCGCGCTCGGCATTGGCGAAGCACCGCAGTTTCCGGCCGGCGCCAAGGTGGTCAGCGAATGGTTCGCGCTGCGCGAGCGCGGCCGGCCCACCGGCATTTTCACAACGTCGTCCACCATCGGGCCCGCGCTCGCGCCGCCCATTCTCACCGCGCTGCTGCTCGCGTTCGGCTGGCGCTGGATGTTCGTCGTGATGGGCGTGCTGGGCATCGCGGTGGCGCTGGGCTGGTACATCGTCTATCGCAACCGGGGCGACGTAACGCTCGCGGAGGAGGAAGTCGTCCACCTCACCGAAGACGAGCCGCACGCGCGCGCCGAGCGCCGCATGACCTTCGCCGAGTGGCGCGGCCTGTTCGGCTCCCCTACCACGTGGGGCATGATCTTCGGCTTCATGGGCGTGATCTACATGGTGTGGCTGTACCTCACCTGGCTGCCCGCCTACCTGGAGCACGAACGGCATCTCTCGATTGCGAAGACGGGCTGGGTGGTCTCCATTCCCTACCTCTTCGGCACGCTCGGCATGCTCTCCAGCGGCTATGTGGCGGACGGCCTGATGGCGCGCGGCATGGCGCCCATCCGCAGCCGCAAGTGGCCCATCTGCACGGGCCTCATCTGCGCGGCCGTGTTCACGGTGCCCGCCGCGTTCACGCCGAACACGACGCTTGCCATCGTGTACCTCTCGCTCGCCATGTATTTCGTCAACATGGCAAGCGGCGGCGCCTGGGCGCTCGTGAGCGTGACGGCGCCGCGCCATCTGGCGGCATCGCTCGGCAGCATCCAGAACTTCGGCGGGTATTTCGGCGGGTCATTCGCGCCGTTCATTACGGGCATCGTTGTCGATCGGACGCACTCGTTCGTCAACGCGTTCCTGATCAGCGCGGCCGTGTCGTTCGCCGCGGCGCTCGTCTACATGTTCGTCGTGCGCGCGCCCATTGCCGAGCGCAGCAGCGGCGAGGCCGCCGTCGAGCTCGCATGACGCCGCAGGGCGGCCGCGCCGCCTTGCTTCTTCGTTCTTCGCCCCTGCACGAGACAAGACACGCTTCCTGTTCCCATTCGACATGACCTTTCGACCCGACCTCTTCACCGGCAAGACCGCCGTCGTCACGGGCGGCACCCAGGGTATCGGCGCGGCTATTGCGCGCCAGTTCGCGGCGCTCGGCGCGCGCGTGATTGCGGCGGGGCTCTCGCCCACCGACGCCCAGCGCGAAGCGCTCGGGCCCGGCATCGAGATCGCCGCAGCCGACGTGCGTCTTGCGAGCGACATCGAAGCGCTCTTCGCTCCGCTCGATTCGCTCGACGTGCTCGTGAACTGCGCGGGCATGATCCGTCGCGGCGAGGAGCACGAGCCGGAGGTGTTCGAGCAGGTGATCGACGTCAACCTCAACGGCACGCTGCGCGCCTGTGCCGCGGCGCGCCCGCTGCTCGCGGCGAGCCGCGGCGCAATCGTGAACACCGCGTCGATGCTGAGCTTCTTCGGCGGCGGCCTCGTGCCGGCGTACAGCGCGAGCAAGGGCGGCGTCGCGCAGCTCACGAAGTCGCTCGCCATCGCTTATGCGAAGAACGGCATTCGCGTGAACGCCGTGGCGCCCGGCTGGATCGCAACGCCGCTCACCCAGGCGCTACAGGCCGACGACGCGCGCTCGCAGGCCATTCTGGAGCGCACGCCGCTCGCCCGTTGGGGCGAGCCCGAGGACATCGCGCCCGTGGTCGCGTTCCTGTGTTCGCCGGCCGCCGCGTTCGTCACGGGAACCGTGCTGCCCGTGGACGGCGGGTACCTCGTATCGTGACGAGCACAGGGTGACGGCGTGATACCGTTGCGTCCGCTTACGCCCGTCTAGCCCACGCTACACATTTGTTCCGACCATGCCGAACCCCGCTGCCGACGCCATCGAAGCCGCCCGTGCCACCGGCACCGCCGCCTTCTCGAAGTTCATGGCGATCCTGCAACTGATCGCCGACGCCGGCACGCCGCCCACCATCGCGCAGCTCGCCACGCAAAGCGGTTTTCCGCGGCCCACGGTGTATCGCATCGTCGGTGCGCTGGTTGCGGAAGGCCTCGTGGCGGAGAGTTTGGGCGGCAGCACGTTGATTCCGGGCCCGCGTTTGATGACGCTCGCCAGCCGCAGTTGGGAACGCTCCGACCTGCGCGTGGCGGCCATCGATGCGCTCCAGCAACTGCGCGACGCCACCCAGGAAACCGTGCACCTCGCCGTGCGCAGCGGCACGGAGATGGTCTACATCGAGAAGCTCGAAAGCCCGCATGCGGTGCGGATGGCGTCGCGCATCGGCACGCGCGTGACGCTCTATTCGAGTTCGGTGGGCAACGCGTACCTCGCGGCCCTCGATGCGGCCACGCGCGATGCCTTGCTGCGCACGCTCACGCTGAAGCGCCTCACGCCCAACACGATCGTGGAGCCCGCTGCGCTTGCCGCGGAACTCGACGCAACGCGCGAGCGCGGCTATGCCGAAGACCGCGAAGAAAACGAGGCGCAGATCTTCTGCTACGGCTGCGCGATCATCGGCCGAGGCGGTGTGCCGGTGGGCAGCATCAGCGTGAGCATTCCGCTCTTTCGCAAGAGCGCGACGCCGCTCGAAACCTACGTTGCGCCCTTGAAGACGGCGTGCCGCGCCGTGAGCGAACGGATCGCGCCGCTGCCCGCCGGCAGCTTCTGAGCGCGGGCGCGAATATTGCGCCTCGGCGCCATGCAAAGGCGCAGCAGCACAGAACTCAACGAGCGACGAGGATGACGAGGCAATGGACACGGCCATGTCCCGCAGCAAACGCATCGCGGCGATTGTCGCGGGGGCTGTCGTCGTAGTGCTCGCGGGGGCGACCATCGCGGTCTACATCGCCGAACGCGAAGTCAGGGAGTACGTGGTGGCCGCGCTCGGTCCGCAAGGCAGCGCCGCGCGCATCGACGTGGGACTCACCGCCATCGCACTCACCGACGTGCGGCTCAAGGCGCCGGCCGGCTGGCCCGCGCAGGACGCGCTGCGCGCCGCCCACGTCACCATCGTTACCGACCTGCGCGACCTGATGGCGCGAAGGCTCCACGTGCGCGAGGTCGCGGTGAGCGGCTTCGACCTGACGGTGCGGCGCGCGCCCGACGGTCGCATCGAACTGCTGCCGGGACTGCGCCAAACGCTCGCCAGCCCGGGTGACGCCGCTCCGACAAGCAGCGACGAGGACACGCTGCCGCGCGAGAAGCGCATCGACCGCATCGCCTTCGAAGACGGCACGTTCGATTTCTACGACGAATCGGTGAGCCGGCCGGCATGGCACATCGCCGTGACGAACGCGCGCGCCACTGTCGGGCCGCTGCACTTCCCCGCGCTGGCCGAACCATCGAACGTGAACGTGACCGGCGCCATTCGCGGACCATCGCACACGGGCACCCTCTCGTTCGCGGGCTGGATCGCCCTTGCGAACCGCGACTCACAGACCACGACGAAGCTCGCGGGCGTCGATGTCGTGCGATTCGCGCCGTATCTGCTCAAGAAAGTGGGCACGAAAACGCAGATCGCCGCCGGCACGCTGGATGCGTCGGTGGAAGCCTCGGTGCGTAATGACCAGTTGCGCGCGCCCGGCACGATCACGCTGCACCACCTCGAACTCGCAGACACGGGCGATCCGCTCGACACCTTCATGTCGATTCCCACCAAGGCCGCCGTGGCCGCGCTCAAGCGCCGCCACGACGACATCACGCTGCACTTCGTGCTGGCGGGCAATCTGCACGACCCGAAGTTCTCGCTCAACGAGAACCTCATGACGAAGATGGGGAGCGGCTTTGCGAGCGCCCTCGGCGTGAGCGTCGAGGGCGTGGCGAAAGGCGTGGGCGAAACGGCGAAGGGGCTGGGCGGCGCGCTGATGAATCTGCTCGGGCAGTGATGCCCTTGCCGTCACGTCAGTCACGTCACGTCACATACGCAGCGTGCGTAAAGGCGCGCCTCAGATGGGCAGGCCGAGGGCGCGCAGCTTCGCGTCGGTCTCGGCGTTGCTGGTGTGATGCACGCCGTGCCAGCCGAGTGCCGTGGCGGCTTGCGCGTTCTTGAGGTTGTCGTCGATGAAGACAAGTTCGCCGGGCTGCACGCCGGGCAGATGCGCGTCGATGCGGCGAACCATTTCGGCGAAGATCGCGGGGTCCGGCTTCACCAGCTTCACGCGGCCCGACACCACGATGTCGCGGCAGCGGCGCAGGATCGGAAAGTTCTCCCACGCGTACGGAAACGTCTCCGCCGACCAGTTCGTGAGCCCGAACAGCGGCACGCCCGCCGCTTCCAGTCTCTCGAATGTTTCGACGCCGCCGTCGAGCAGCCCGCCCAGCATCTCGTGCCACCGTTCGTAGAACGCGCGGATCAACGGCTCGTGATCGGGAAACTTCGCGACGAGTTCGGCGGTGCCTTCCTCGATGGTCTGGCCGCCGTCCTGCTGGATGACCCAGTCCATCGCGCAGACGTGCGTGAGAAACCAGCGGCGCTCGGCTTCGTCGGGAATCAGTTCGCGGTAGACGTACTCAGGGCTCCAGTCCACGAGCACACCGCCGAAATCGAACACGACTGCCTTGATGGTCATACGAGCTCCCGTTTGGCTTGCCAGCCTGCGCTGCGTCGTTTGCGTCCCTGCGTTTGCGTCCCTGCTTTGCCCCAGCCCTCACACCGGCTGCGTGCGCGCCTCAATCCACGTCTTCGCGTCGCCGCTCACGTGCGGCGAGACGCGCGCGCGCACCGTCTCGTGGTACGCGTTGAGCCACGCCCGTTCGTCGTCGCGCAAGAGCTGCAAGGCGAGGCAGCGCGTGTCGATGGGACACAGCGTAAGCGTTTCGAACTTCAGGAAGTCGCCGAATTCCGTGGTTTCGGACGCCACGTTCAGCACGAGGTTCTCGATGCGCACGCCCCACTTGCCCGGACGGTAGATGCCCGGCTCCACCGAGGTGATCATGCCCTCTTCCATCGCCGTCCACGGCTCGGGCGGCGCGTAGTAGGAAATCACCTGCGGCCCTTCGTGCACGTTCAGGAAGTAGCCCACCCCGTGGCCCGTGCCGTGACCGTACTCGGCACCCGCTTCCCAGATGGGCGCGCGCGCAATGGCGTCGAGCATCGGCGAGCGCACGCCGCGCGGAAACTGCGCGCGAGAGAGCGCCATCATGCTTTTGAGCACCACGGTGAAGTCGCGCTTCTCGGCGTCGCTGATTGTGCCCACGGGAACGACGCGCGTGATATCCGTCGTGCCGTCCAGATACTGGCCGCCCGAATCGATCAGCAGCAAACCATCGCCTTCGATCACGCTGTGCGATTCCGGCGTCGCCCGATAGTGCGGCATGGCGCCGTTCGCCTTGAAGCCCGCGATGGTCGCGAAGCTCGGCGAAATGAAGCCGGCGCGGCGCGCACGGGCAGCGGTGAGCCGCTCGTCGATGGTGAGTTCGGTGACGCGTTCGCGACCTAGCGCACCTTCGAACCACGCGAAGAATTCCGCGAGCGCGGCGCCGTCCTGCTCCATGGTCGCGCGCACGTGGCCGGCTTCCGGCCCGGTCTTGCACGACTTGAAGAACGTGGACGGATTGATGGACTCCACGATCTTCACGTTCGCCGGCACCTGTTGCATGAGGCCGAACGTGACGCGGCGCGGATCGACCAGCAGCGCAGCGCCGGCCGGCAGCGCGGCGAGCGCGCCGGCTGCCCCGGAGTACGGTTCGATGCGCACGCCGTCGCGCGCGAGTGCCTCGGCGAGCCGCTCGGGCACTTTGCCGTCGGCGACGAAGAGCGTGGCGCGATCCAGCCCGATCAACGCGTGCGCGACGAACACCGGGTTGTAGTTGACGTCCGCGCCGCGCAGGTTCAGCAGCCAGGCGAGGTCGTCGAGCGTGGAAACGAAGTGCCACTGCGCGCCCTTCTCCTGCATGGCGCGGCGCACGCGGTCGAGCTTGCCCGCGCGTGTCACGTCCGCGTGCGGGGCCGCGTGCTCGTAGACGGCGGCAACAGGAAGCGAAGGGCGGTTCGGCCAGACGGCGTCGAGCAGATCGAGGTCGGTGCGCAGCTTCACGCCGCGCGCGCCCAGCGCGCCTTCCAGCGCCCGCGCCGCCGCCACGCCAAGTACCGCGCCGTCCACGGCAACCGTCGAACCCGCAGGCACGTTCTGCGCGAGCCATTCGACATGAGGCTGCGTCTGCTGGCCACCCGTCATCTTCATGAGCTGCACGCCGGTGCCCGCCAGTTGCGCCTGCGCCTGGACCCAGTAGCGGCTGTCCGTCCACACGCCCGCGAAGTCGTCGGTCACGACGAGCGTGCCCGCCGAGCCCGTGAATCCGGATAGCCACTGTCGGGCCTGCCAGCGCTCGGGCAAGTACTCGGACAGATGGGGGTCGGCGGATGGCACGAGGCAGGCCGCAACGCCCTGGGTGGTCATGGCGGCGCGCAGCGCGGTGATCCGTTCGGGAATGGAGGAGGTTTCGGGAAGTCGGGCGTTCATTGTTTCACCTGCGGGATTCAGCGACGCGACGCAAGGCCGGCCGTCACGGCAACGGCGAGAAGCGCGGCGGCCGTGCAAACCGGCCATTCGAGCGTATCGCCGTCAAGGAAGATGCCGGTCACGCTGCCGGCCATTTTGGCGATTGCCGCGCCGGCCACGCCGGCCGCGATCGCAATGGCCATCTGCATGCCGCGGCGGCTGCGTGCACTACGATTACGCCGCGGGTGGAGCCACCAGCCGGCCAGACCGACCGCGGCACCCAGCACGACGATGCCAGTCCAGCCCATCAGCAGCCGCGCGCCTTCGCTATTTTCTGGCCTGTCGGACGGAAGGGAGGAACGCGGAGGCTTGCGGAGCGTGACATATTGTTCTCGGAGATTTTCACAGAAACCCGCCCCAAACGGGGGAATCCGACTGGACATTGGCGTGCAGGTCGACGTCGCACGCCGGACGCAGGCAGGCGTCGAGTGTAGGGGGCCAGATGTCCCAAAGCAAGCGCAAGCGGGTAAGCGCCGCGAGGCCGCACGACCACGCCGGCACTCGCGCCTGCCGGTGCGCCCCGCCCCATGCGGCAAAGCGGGAAACGCTATAATGGAGCCTTCGACCATAGCCCCACGTATGCAGCTTCTAACGATCGGAATTAATCACCACACCGCGCCCGTCGCCTTGCGCGAACGCGTGGCGTTTCCGCTCGAACAGATCAAGCCTGCACTCGATACGTTCCGCGAGGCCTGGTCGGCGCGCCGCTCGCTGGCCGCGCCGGAAGCCGCGATTCTCTCCACCTGCAACCGCACCGAGCTTTACTGCGCCACCGACGACCGCGCCGCGCGCGACGCCGCCATCCAGTGGCTCTCGGCGTACCACAACGTGGCGGTCGACGAACTCGCGCCGCACGTCTACGCGCTGCCGCAGTCCGAAGCCGTGCGCCACGCGTTTCGCGTCGCGTCGGGGCTCGATTCGATGGTGCTCGGCGAAACGCAGATTCTCGGTCAGATGAAAGACGCGGTGCGCACCGCATCCGAAGCGGGCGCGCTCGGCACGTACCTGAACCAGCTTTTCCAGCGCACGTTCGCCGTGGCGAAGGAAGTGCGCGGCACGACCGAAATCGGCGCGCAGTCGGTTTCCATGGCCGCCGCCGCCGTGCGGCTCGCGCAGCGCATCTTCGACAAGATTTCGAATCAGCGCGTGCTCTTCATCGGCGCGGGCGAAATGATCGAACTGTGCGCCACGCACTTCGCCGCCCAACAGCCGCGCGAACTCGTGGTCGCCAACCGCACCGCGGAACGCGGCCAGCGGCTCGCCGAGCGCTTCAATGGCCGCGCCATCCCGCTTGCCGACTTGCCCGCGCGCATGCACGAGTTCGACATCATCGTGTCGTGTACGGCGTCCACGCTGCCCATCATCGGCCTGGGGGCCGTGGAGCGCGCGGTGAAAGCCCGCAAGCACCGTCCCATTTTCATGGTCGACCTCGCCGTGCCGCGCGACATCGAACCCGAAGTGGGCCAGCTCGAAGACGTGTTCCTGTACACCGTGGACGACCTCGGCGCGATCGTGCGCGAAGGCAACGCCTCGCGCCAGGCAGCCGTCGCGCAGGCGGAAGGGATTATCGAAACGCGCGTGCAGAATTTCATGCAGTGGCTGGAGGCGCGCAGCATCGTGCCGGTGATCCGCCATATGCATACCCAGGCCGACGCGCTGCGCCGTGCCGAAGTCGAACGCGCGCTGCGCATGCTGGCGCGCGGCGACGACCCGACGGCCGTGATCGAGACGATGTCGCAGGCGCTCACGAACAAGCTGATCCACGGCCCGACTCACGCGCTGAACCGCGCAAGCGGTGAAAACCGCGATACGCTCATCGAACTGATGAGCGGCTTCTACCGGCACTCAGGCCCGTCCGAGCGTTAGCGGCACTGCAGCACGCCGCGCCGAGCCTGCTGAAGCTCGCTCGCGGCTCACAACGCCTCGGGTCGCTACCCGGCCCCACCCATTCCCGCAGTCCTTTACGGAGCCCCTGGCACCGCCCGATGAAGACGAGCATGCAAAACAAGCTCGACCAGCTCACCACCCGGCTGGCCGAACTGAACGACCTGTTGAGCCGCGAGGACATCACCTCGAACATCGATCAATACCGCAAGCTCACACGCGAGCATGCGGAACTCGGCCCGGTCGTGGAGCACTACGCGCTCTGGCGCCAGGCGCAGAACGACGCGGCCACGGCGCAGGAACTGCTGGCCGACGCGTCGATGCGCGAGTTCGCCGAAGAAGAAGTGCGCGCCTCGCGCGAACGCATGGCGCAGCTCGAAGGCGAACTGCAGAAAATGCTGCTGCCGAAGGACCCGAACGACGAGCGCAACATCTTCCTCGAAATCCGTGCGGGCACGGGCGGCGACGAGTCGGCGCTGTTCGCGGGCGACCTGCTGCGCATGTATCTGCGCTACGCGGAACGCAACCGCTGGCAGGTGGAGATGATCTCCGCGAGCGAGTCGGACCTGGGCGGCTACAAGGAAGTGATCGTGCGGATCGCGGGCGAGAAGGCCTATTCCAAGCTCAAGTTCGAGTCGGGCGGACACCGCGTGCAGCGCGTACCGGCCACCGAAACGCAGGGGCGCATCCACACGTCGGCCTGCACGGTGGCGGTGATGCCGGAAGCGGACGAAATCGGTGAAGTGGAGATCAATCCCGCGGACCTGCGCATCGACACATTCCGCGCCTCCGGTGCGGGCGGTCAGCACATCAACAAGACGGATTCGGCCGTGCGCGTCACGCACATTCCCACCGGCATCGTCGTGGAATGCCAGGACGACCGTTCGCAGCACAAGAACAAGGATCGCGCGCTCAAGGTGCTCGCCGCGCGTATCAAGGACAAGCAGTACCAGGAGCAGCACGCGAAAGAAGCGGCCACACGCAAGAGCCTGGTGGGCTCCGGCGACCGCTCGGAGCGCATTCGCACCTACAACTTCCCGCAGGGCCGGCTCACCGACCACCGCATCAACCTTACGCTGTACCGCCTCGACGCCATCATGGACGGCGAGCTCGATGAATTGATCGCGGCGCTCGTGACCGAGCATCAGGCCGAGCAGCTTGCGTCGCTTGGCGACGCGGATTGACGGGCAGCCGTAGAACATGAACCACGACGCGCGACAACAGGACGACGCCAGCGCGAGTGCTGGCCCGAAGGCCGGCGAGCCTGGCGCGACGGCGGCTGCGTTGCTGCGCGCGTCGCCGCTGCCCGCGCTCGAAGCGCGCATCCTGCTCGGTCACGCGCTGGGCTGGCGCCGCACGGAACTGATCACGCGCGGGGCCGAACCGCTCGACGAAGACGCCATCGCGCGGTTCCATTCGCTCGAATCGAGGCGCGTGGCCGGCGAGCCCGTCGCGCAACTCGTGGGCCAGCGCGAATTCTACGGACTGGATTTCGAAGTCACGCCGCACGTGCTGATTCCGCGGCCGGAAACCGAACTGCTGGTGGAAACGACGCTCGCGGCCATCGCGGCTACGAACCGGCCGCGTGTGCTGGACCTCGGCACGGGCACCGGCGCCATCGCCGTTGCCATTGCGTCCACGCGACCCGACGCGCTCGTCTGGGCCGTCGACCGCTCCAGCGAAGCCCTCGCGGTGGCCCGACGCAACGCGGCACGGCTCGCTGACCCGGCTCGGCCTGGCGGGCCGCTCACGCTGATCGAAAGCGACTGGTACGCCGCGCTCGACCCGGCGCTGCGCTTCGACGCGATCGTGACCAATCCGCCGTACATCGCGAAGAACGACCCGCACCTGGTTCAAGGCGACCTGCGCTTCGAACCGCGCGGCGCGCTCACCGACGAAGCCGACGGACTCGCGGCCATCCGTCGCATCGTGGCCGGCGCGCCGGCCTGGCTCGCGCCGCGCGGCGCGCTGTGGATCGAGCACGGCTACGATCAGGCCGAGGCAGTGCGCGCGCTGCTCGCAGCGGCGAGCTTTCGCGAGGTGCGCTCGGAGCGGGATCTCGCCGGTATCGAACGCATCAGCGGCGGTGCGCTGGCCGCCTAGACACGGCTCGCCGCGATGTCGGCGGGTGCGCGGCACGCTCAGCCCGCTTGAACGAAATCCGCTATCATTTCCATCTATCTCGCACAAAACCGTACACGCAAGGGCGCTTATGGACACGCAACAACGCATCAAGCAAATCGTCGACGAAAACGCGGTCGTGCTCTTCATGAAGGGCAACGCGCAGTTTCCGATGTGCGGCTTCTCGGGCCGCGCGGTGCAGATTCTGAAGGCCTGCGGCGTCGACCAGTTCAAGACGGTCAACGTGCTGGAAGACGACGAAATCCGCCAGGGCATCAAGGAATTCTCGAACTGGCCGACCATTCCGCAGCTTTACGTGAAGGGCGAGTTCGTCGGCGGCTCGGACATCATGATGGAGATGTACCAGAACGGCGAACTGCAGCAGCTTTTCACCGCTGCCTGATAGACGTCCAAGCGAGACGTCCGAGCGAGACGTCCGAGCGGGAGCGGGGCTGATCGACGTACGGTTGGCGTCATTGATGCCGTTGGTACCGTTGGTCCGGCTTCCCGGTTGCGGCGCGGCGGCCTAACGTACGCCGGCCCTCCCGCCCAACGCCTTTTCGTTTCTCTCCGCTCTCCAAGGCGCCGCCTTTCATGGATTCGAACGCAGTGCGCCGCCCCGGTCCCCGACGGCTGATCGTCGCCATCACGGGGGCGACGGGCGCCATCTACGGCGTGCGCACGCTCGACATGCTGCGCCGCATGGGCGGCGTCGAAACCCATCTGCTGATCTCCAGCGCCGGCTGGCTCAACATCCAGCACGAACTTCAGCTGACCAAAGACGACCTGCACGCCCGCGCCGACGTCGTTCATTCGGTGCGCGACGTGGGCGCGAGTATCGCGTCCGGTTCGTTTGCGACCGAGGGCATGATCGTCGCGCCGTGCTCGATGAAGACGCTCGCGAGCGTCGCCCACGGCCTCTCCGACAACCTTGTCACCCGCGCCGCCGACGTCACGCTCAAGGAGCGCCGCCGTCTCGTGCTGCTCGTGCGCGAAACACCGCTCAATCTCGCGCATCTGCGCAACATGACGGCCGTCACGGAAATGGGCGGCGTGATCTTCCCGCCGTTGCCCGCGTTCTACAACCGCCCCACTACGCTCGACGAAATGGTGGACCACACCGTGGGCCGCGTGCTCGATCTGTTCGCGCTGGGGCCGGCGCTCTCGCCGTCATGGACGGGCTTGCGCGGCGAAGACGAATAAACGCAGTCCGCACGCACCGCAGCTCGTCATTCACAACGTCAGAGATGCAATCAAATCCGCAATGGGCTGTTTATCAAATGTCAGTGCGGCTCTATATTCGAGTCAACGAAACCTCGTCTGCCGCCTGCAAGGCGGTTCGCTGACATGACCCAATCCACGCTGCACGCCGACCGCGTGCCCAGCCTTTATCTTTCGCACGGTGCGCCGACGCTGCCTATCGATCCGGCTCTGCCCTCGGCCGGATTCACCGCTCTCGCGGCACACCTGCCGCGCCCGCAAGCCATTCTGATGCTCTCCGCGCATTGGGGCACGACGCGACCGCTCGTGAGCACCGCGACGAAACCCGAGACGATCCACGATTTCTACGGCTTTCCGCGCGAACTCTACGAAATCGAGTATCCCGCGGCAGGCGCGCCGGACGTTGCGCACCGCGCCGCGCAACTGCTCACTGCCGAAGGCATTCCGACCGGCGAGGAAGCGCACGGGCTCGATCACGGTGCGTGGGTGCCCATGCTGCTGATGTTCCCGCAGGCGGACGTGCCGGTCGCGCAGATCTCGATCCAGCCCCACATGGGTCCCGCGCATCATTTCCGTATGGGACGCGCACTGCGTGCGCTGCGCGACGAAGGCGTGATGGTGGTCGGATCGGGCCAGATCACGCACAACCTGCGCGCCGCCGACTTCGGCGCACGCCCCGAAGACGCCGACCCGCGCGTCGCCGAATTCACGGACTGGTTCGAAGCGCACCTCGCCGCCCGCGACATCGACGCGCTGCTCGACTACCGCGCCCGCGCCCCGCACGCGGCGCTCATGCATCCGACCGACGAGCATCTGCTGCCCGTCTTCGCGGCCCTCGGCGCCGCGGACGACGACTACACCGTCGGCGTGCAGTCGCTCGGCACGTACCAGCGTGCGCTCGCCATGACGAACTACGTGTTCGGTCACGCGTAAGCGTTTCATCGCGGGTGAAAAGTACAGCCGCTGCAGCCCATAAAAAAGCCTGCCTGAGCAATTCAGGCAGGCTTTTTCGTTACTGCGCGACGTGGCGACTACACGCCGCCGTTACCGGAAGGATCAGCCCCAGATCACACACCGATACCTTCGAGAATCTCGTCGTGCTTCTCGCGCTCGTCCAGATACTCGGTGCGGTAGCCCGTACGCACACCCCAGTAATAGAAAACCAGCGAAAACGCGATCACGACGACCATGTCCCAGCCGTAGGGAATCAGGTTGTGTCCGCCGAACTCCTTGCTGCCGATCAGCGAGAGCAGCGCCATGATGGGCAGATACGCCACGAGCCACCACGCCGCTTTCAGGTCGCGGCCCCAGCCGCTCCAGCCCGACTTGCCCTGGAAGTAGAAGTACACCGGCAGTGCGACGATCATCAGCAGAATGATCTCGCCCGTCAGCGGCCACTTCGCCCAGTACAGGATCAGCGACGCGCACACGAACGCGAACGGCGCAATCACCGACATGCCGGGAATGTGCAGCGGACGCTCGAGGTCCGTAGCCGAACGGCGCAGCGCCATCAGACTGATCGGGCCCGTGAGGTACGAGATCACGGTGGCGACCGAAATCACCGCCGCGAGCGAGCTCCAGCCGCGGAAGAAGAACAGGAAAATGAACGACACGAGCAGGTTGAACCACATCGCCTGGCGCGGCACGCCGTAGAACGGATGCACGTTGCCGAACATCTTCGGCATCGTGTTGTTGCGCTCCATCGCGTAGATCATGCGCGTCGTGGTCGCCATGTAGGTCGTGCCGGTGCCGCTCGGGCTCACGAACGCGTCTACGTAGAGCAGGATGGCGAGCCAGTTCAGGTTCAGCGCCATCGCCAGTTCGGCGAACGGCGACTTGAAGTTGAACTGGTTCCAGCCCTTCATGACGTCGGACGGGCTCACCGCGCCGATATAGGCAATCTGCAGCAGCACGTAGATGACAAGCGCCAGCAGGATCGAGCCGATCACCGCGAACGGCACGCTCTTCGCCGGGTTGCGCGCTTCGCCTGCAAGGTTGATCGGGCTCTGGAAGCCGTTGAACGCGAACACGATGCCGCTCGTCGCCACGGCCGTCATCACCGCGGACCAGCCATACGGCGCGAACGTGCTGGCTTCGCCGAAGTTCTCGTGATGGAAGCCTGTGGCCATGAGACCGGCGATGGTCAGGCCCGGAATCAGGAACTTGAACACCGTGATCGCCGAGTTCGCGCGCGCGAAGACCTTCACGCCCCAATAGTTGAGCAGGAAGTACACGATCACGAGCAGCGCCGAGAGCAGTAACCCTGTTGTGGTGAGTTCACCGCCCACGAAGAGCTGGTGCGCCCACTCGTACGGCCAGGTGCTCATGTACTGGATAGAGGCTTCCGCCTCGATGGGGATCACCGACACAATGGCGATCCAGTTGGCCCACGCGCTGATGAAGCCCACGAGCGAGCCGTGCGAGTACCGCGCATAGCGCACCATGCCACCAGACTCGGGAAACATCGCACCGAGTTCGGCATAGGTGAGCGCGATGGCGAGAATCACGACAGCACCGATGATCCATGCACAGATCGCGGCGGGCCCGGCAATCTTGGCGGCCTTCCATGCACCGAAGAGCCAGCCGGAGCCGATGATGGAACCCAGCCCGGTCAGCATCAGCGCGATCGGACCAATGTTCCGTTGAATAGAACTTTTCACGTCATCTCCTGTATCAAGCGCAGCTTGACGCTGCGGCGCCCCCTCTGACGTGGGGCTCTCGCGGGCGTCGCACATGCATGCGCGAGCGTGTTTTCTGGGTGCAACCGCCGCGCGGCGCGTAGTTTACCGGTTGCACCAGCCGAATGCAGTCAAAATCCGGGTTGTCCCTACAAAAAAATGCGCTTTAGCGCAAGCTTTGTAAGAGTGAATGCGGCCCCATTCAGGCGCGTCAGATAGGAAAGACCCTGCAATTTCCTCGGTTGCGGTTGACCTTCTTTGAAAATCGCCGTATAAAGTCCGGGCAGGATTTCAAGCGGCGAGTGTGAATTGGTCTTTCGTGGTTCGCCCATCAACGGTACTCCGGCTGTCCTATTACCCCCCTTCCTTGATTTTCGTGCACATCCCAACGGGCTTCGGCTCAAATTCATCTTTAGGAAAGTAATATGGAAACCGGTACCGTCAAGTGGTTCAATGACGCTAAGGGCTTTGGCTTCATCACCCCGGACGGCGGCGGTGAAGACCTGTTCGCGCATTTCTCGGAAATCCGCGTGGAAGGCTTCAAGACGCTGCAAGAGAACCAGAAGGTTCAGTTCGAAGTGAAGACTGGCCCGAAGGGCAAGCAAGCCGCGAACATCAAGCCGCTGTAAGCAGGAGCAAGCGGCACGCCCAGGCCACATGCGGCTTGGGCGTCTGCGCTTCCTGACGCGGGAAAAACCCCACGCTTCGTTCGAAGGTGGGGTTTTGTCATTTCTGGAGCGTTGCAGGGTGGTGCGTTGCAGGCGGGTCTTGCAGGCGCGTGGCCGGGACGGGATGACCCGCATCCAGCAACTGTGCTCGACCGGCGGATCGTCCGCCGGCCCGTAACCGTTCTCTCAGTGCTCAGCCGAACTCAGCCGAACAGCCGTCGGGCGTGAATGCCGAGCCCCGTCGCCACGCTGGCGAGCCGGTCGCCGAAGACCGGGCGAGCGTCAGGAAACGCGGCGGCAAGCGCGTTCGATAGAAACGCGAGCCCCGTCGAGCCCCCCGTGAAGTACACCGCGCTCACCTCGCGCGGCGCGACGCCTGCGGTGCGCACCGTCTCGCGCGCCGCCTCGACGATGCGGCGGGTTTCCTCGATGCCGGCCTCGATGAGTTGCGCCTCGTCGAATGCGAGGCGCAACCCTTCTTCCACCTCTTCCAGATCGATCATCGTTTCGCCACCGGCGGCCACGCCGATCTTGGCCTCCTCGGCACGCGCGGCCAGCGCATGACCCAGCCGCCGTTCGACCACGCGCATGAGCCGGTCGTGCTGGCGCGTATCGCAGAACAGATGGCGCATCAGCTTCAGCTCCGTCACCCGCTTGGGCGTGTAGACGGTATTGATCAGATGCCACGTCGCGAGATCGAAATAGACGCGGTTCGGCATCTCGCGCCCTTCGGGGTCGAGCGTCCGGTAGCCGAATTCAGGCAGGATGGCCGTGAGCTCCACGCGGCGGTCGAAGTCCGTGCCGGCCACGTGCACGCCGTGGTGTGCGAGCACGTCGTCCTTGCGCTCGATGCGTGCCATCCGATCCGGGCCGACGCGCACGAGCGAAAAGTCCGACGTACCGCCGCCGATGTCGGCCACGAGCACGAGCCCCTCTTCTGCGAGGCGCGACTCGTAGTCGAACGCCGCGGCAATCGGCTCGTACTGAAAATGGATTTCCGAGAGCCCGATGGAGCGCGCCGCCGCTTCGAGCTGGCGCTGCGCGAGCGCGTCGGCGCGAGGGTCGTCGTCGACGAAGAACACGGGGCGGCCCAGCACGGCGCGCGCGATCGGGCTGCCCGCGCAGGCCTCCGCGCACTGTTTCAGGTGCGCAAGGAAGGTGGCGATCACGTCCGTATAGCGGATGGCGCTGCCGTCGCCGAGGTCCGTCGTGGTTTCGGCGAGCGGCGAGCCGAGGATGCTCTTCATCGACCGCATGAGCCGGCCGTCGAAGCCGTCCACATACGCCGCCAGCGCGGCGCGGCCGAATTCGCGCGTGTGTTCGTCGGTATTGAAGAAGACCGCGGTGGGCAGCGTGGTGTACGCACCCTCCACCGGGGCAAGGCGCATCGACGCGCCATCGGGCAAGGCAACGGCCGAATTGGACGTGCCGAAGTCAATCGCGCAGAAGTTCATGGCTGGACTCGCCGCTCACGGCTGACGCGGAAAAATGAGGACGGGCTTTGTATCATGAAAACCGCTTGGCGATCAACCGGATAGCCGCGCGGGCAGCGGCCGGGAACGGCGATTGCGGTACCGCTTGGCTACGCCTGCTGCGGCCCCGAAGCAAGGAGATGTACGGAAGCGGAAGCGCGCCGTGAAGCGTGTTCTGGGCGGCCGCCGCACTCCAGCGCTGCATGCCGCACCGTGCAGCAACGCCGCGACAACACTGCGGTACTTATACGGCAACCAGCGCCACAACGCCGCGCCACCCACGCCGCACCAAGGAGACGCCACGCCATGTCCCGGCTACCCCGTGCCTCAGCAGGCGATTCGTCGCCCGCCGCCGCGGTCGTCCAGACCGATCTGCCCTCGCGGCTCGACCGGCTGCCGTGGGGCCGGTTTCATACGCTGATCGTCGTGGCGCTTGGCGTCACATGGCTGCTCGACGGCCTCGAAGTGACGCTCGCCGGCGCCGTGGCGGGCGCCTTGAAGGCGAGCCCCGCGCTGCGCTTTTCGAATGCCGACGTCGGGTTGGCCGGCAGCGCGTACATCTCGGGCGCCGTGCTCGGCGCGCTCGGATTCGGCTGGCTCACCGACCGCCTCGGCCGCCGGCGCCTTTTCTTCGTCACGCTCGGTCTCTACCTCACGGCGACCGCGGCCACGGCGCTGTCGTGGAATCTCGCGAGCTTCATCGCGTTCCGCTTTCTCACGGGGGCGGGCATTGGCGGCGAATACACCGCCATCAACTCGACGATCCAGGAGTTCACGCCGGCGCGCGTGCGCGGATGGACCGATCTGGGCATCAACGGCACGTTCTGGGTGGGCGCGGCGCTTGGCGCGACCGGATCGCTGGTGTTGCTCGATCCCAACCTGCTGCCGGGCGACTGGGGCTGGCGCGCGTGCTTTCTGATCGGCGCCGCGCTCGCGCTCGCCATCCTGCCCATGCGCCGGTGGATTCCCGAAAGCCCGCGCTGGCTCATGACGCACGGCGAGCACGAGACCGCGAAGTCGGTGGTCGAGGACATCGAGAGCCGCTTTCGCCGCGCCGGCCACACGCTCGCCGACGACGTGCTGCGGCCGCTGCGTCTGCGCGCCCGACACCGTACGCCGCTCGGCGAAGTGCTGCGCGCACTCTTCGTGCTGCACCGGCGCCGCTCGCTCGTGGGCCTTTCGCTGATGACCGCGCAGGCGTTCTTCTACAACGCGATCTTCTTCACTTACGCGCTGGTGCTTACGGACTTCTACCGCGTACCCAGCGCACACGTAGGCTGGTATCTGCTGCCGTTCGCGGCAGGCAACTTCATCGGGCCGATCGTGCTGGGGCGGCTCTTCGACATAGCGGGCCGGCGCACCATGATCGCCGCCACCTATGCCATTTCGGGCGTGCTGCTGACGGTGAGCGGCTATCTGTTCGAGCAGCAGTGGCTCACCGTCACGACACAGACGGCAGCGTGGATGGTGATCTTCTTCTTCGCCTCCGCGGCGGCGAGTTCGGCCTACCTGACGGTGAGCGAGTCGTTCCCGCTTGAGATCCGCGCGCTCGCCATCGCGGTGTTCTATGCGTTCGGCACGGCGCTGGGCGGCATCGCGGGGCCGGCCTTCTTCGGGCGGCTGATCGACACGCATCAGCGCAGCGAAGTCTTCACCGGTTATCTGACAGGGTCGATGCTGATGATCGCGGCCGCGGTGATCGCGGCGATCTGGGGCGTGGACGCGGAGCGCAAGTCGCTAGAGACGGTGGCGGCGCCGCTCTCCGAGGTGAGCGACGAAGAGGCGGACAACGGCGCCCGGCAGGTGCGGAAAAATGCGCCGACGGACTCGATGGACACCGTTGCCCCAGGTGTCACCCACGAAAGCGGCCCCGCGAACGAAGTCCGGGGAAGCGGCAAACGCGCATAGCAGAACGCAGTGCGACGGAGTGCGGCGAGTATGGCAATGAGATGCCGCCGTGGGACGCGGCGGTGGCACCTCGGCGCGGGGCCTCGCGCGGCTTGACCGCACGGCGCAGCGTGGTCCGCGAGCGCAACGCCAATGCCAACGCGATGCGATGCGATGCGGGCACCTTGGCACAGCGGACACCAACCGCCCATGCAAGCCTACCCTTTCACCCCACACCCACCACGCCGCCCCGCCCCCTCAACTCCTCAGAACGCTTTATTCCACGCCCCGCCGTAGGCAATCTCACCCACCGGCAAGCGTGCACGTTCCGCCTTTTCGCGGTCACGCAACACCGGCTCCAGCTTCTGCGCGTCGCCATGGTGGGCGAGCGAGATAACGGCGATCACCTCGACGTCTTCCGGAATCGCGAATTCCTTGCGGAACGCCGGCACGTCGACGCCGCTCATCTGATGCGCGGCGAGACCGAGCGCGTGCGCCTGGAGCACGAGCGACATCGCCGCCGCGCCTGCGTCGTAAAGCGCCGTGCGGTTCACGTCGCCCTTGGCATTGCGCGTGTGCGCCGTGACGGCGATCAGCACGGGTGCCGACGCGTTCCACTGTTGATTGAACGGCACGAGCGTGCCGAAAGCGCGCTTGAAAGCCGCCTCGTCGGCGAAGCGGTCGAAGACGATAAAGCGCCACGGCTGCGCGTTGTATGCCGACGGCGCCCAGCGCGCGGCTTCGAGCACGGCGCGCAGTGCGTCGCGGGAAAGCGGCTCGGCGGTGTAGGCCCGCGGGCTCCAGCGGCCGGCGAGCAGTTCGTGGATGGGCACTTCGGTAGGAGCGGGTTTGTGGCTCATGGCGTCTCTCGGTGCAGTGGGTCGTGATGATCCTGATGCCCCGCGGCCCGAAGATGCCGACCGCGGAAATATGAACGGCCGACGACCGGCGCCTGGCAGACGCCGGCCGTCAAAGGGCCATAGCATAACCGGGAGACACGACAGGTGCTGTGCAATCTGTTCCGATGCTCAGCACCTCAGAGGGAATAGACGCGCAGCGCCTTGCGGCCTATACCGCCGCAGCGACCGCCCGCTGCTCGCCGCGATTGATCCGCAGCACGATGACAGATGCAATGAGACACAACCCGCCTGAAATCATCGACGCCACCGTGTAGGTGCCGAGGCTTGCGCGCAGCATGCCGGCGCCCAGCGCCGCGAACGCCGCGCCCAGCTGGTGGCCCGCCACCACCCAGCCGAACACGACCGGCGCAGCCTCTTTGCCGTAGACGTCGGTGGCGAGTCGCACGGTGGGCGGCACGGTGGCGATCCAGTCGAGCCCGTAGAAGACAGCGAAGATGGGCAGCCCGAAGAAGTCGATACCGAAAGCATGCGGCAGGTAGATCAGCGAAAGGCCGCGCAGCCCGTAGTACCAGAAGAGCAGCACGCGGCTGTTGAAGCGATCTGAGAGCCAGCCCGAGAGCGTCGTGCCGAACAGGTCGAAGATGCCCATGGTAGCGAGCAGCGACGCGCCCTGCACTTCGGTCATGCCGTAGTCGCCGCACATCGCGATCAAATGGGTACCGACATAGCCGTTCGTGCTCGCGCCGCAGATGAAAAAGCTGAAGAACAGTAGCCAGAAGTCGCGCGTGCGGCTCGCCATCGCGAGCGTGCCGAAGGCGACTTTGAGCGGATTCTGGGCGGCGGCCATGGGCACCGGCGGCGCGTCGTGCGCTTCGCCGAACGGGCGCAGCTTGAGGTCCGCAGGACGCTCTGGCAGCAGGAATGCCACAAGCGGCAACACCACCGCAGCGGCGGCGGCCACAACGAACACGACCGCCTGCCAGCCGTGCTTCTCGGCGACGGCCGCGAGCAGCGGCAGGAACACGAGCTGCCCCGTGGCGGAACTCGCGGTGAGAATGCCCATCGCGAGGCCGCGATGCGTGCTGAACCAGCGGTTCACCACCGTCGCCGAGAGCGTGAGCGCCGCCACGCCCGTTGCTCCGCCCACCATCACGCCCCAGACGAGAATCATCTGCCACGGGTGGGTCATCATCGAAGAGAGCGCCACGCCCGCGCCCATCGTGCCCACCGCCGTGAGGATGGTGGGACGCACGCCGAAGCGCTGCATGGCGGCGGCTGCGAACGGCCCCATCAGGCCATAAAGCGCGATGTTCACCGATATGGCGAGCGAAATCGTCGCGCGGCTCCAGCCGAACTGGTGCTCGAGCGGAACCATCATCACGCTGGGCGTGGCGCGCGTTCCGGCCGCCGCGAGCAGCACCAGAAACACCACCGCCACCGCCAGCCAACCGTAGTGAAAGCGTCCGCCTACCATCCTTGCTGCCCAGTTCATCCGCGCTCCTTTGTGTTCTTGTTAGGCGCGCTTTCGGCGCCGCACTCCACCCGCCATCCGATGCTTGTTACCGGTCAGTAACAAGATTGTTGCGATCTTAGTTACCGCTCGGTAACATGTCAAGGCATCGCCCCGACGTCACTACAGGCAGCATGGACATGTCGCAACACGAATCGTCATCTGGAACCGGCACGCGCCGCCCGCCCACCGCCGCATCGCAGGCGCAGGAGCATCTGCTTTCCGCCGCGGCCGATCTGTTCTACCGCGAAGGCGTGCGGGCCGTCGGCGTGGAAGCCGTGGTGGAACGCGCGGGCGTGAACAAGATGAGCCTCTACAGGCAGTTTTCGTCGAAGGACGATCTTGTCGTCGCGTACCTGAAACGCTCCGACGAACGCTTCTTCCAGCGCTTCGAGCGCAGCATCGAGAAGCACCCCGGCAACGCCGCGAAGCAACTGCTCCAGTATTTCGAGGACCTCGCGGAACGGGCGTCCGTGAAGGACTATCGCGGGTGCCCGTTCGTGAACGTCTCCGCCGAGTTTCCCGACACGAACCACCCTGCGCGGCGATGCGTGACGGACAACAAGACGAAGCTGATGGCGCGGCTCACCGAGCTGGCCGCCGAGGCCGGCGCGAACGACGCAGCCGCGCTCGCCAACGCGCTCGCGCTCTTGATCGAAGGCATTTACGCGGCCAGTCAGACCTACGGGCCGGGGTGCGGTCCGATACTCGCCGCGCCGAAAGTAGCCGCGCAGTTGATCGCAGCGGCCTGCCCGCAGGCACCCACCCAAAGCGCGCCGTAACCGCATCTAGAATGACGGCTTTCATTCGCCCCGCCGCCCCACCACCATGCCGCTTTCCTCCGCCTCCCGCGAAACGATCCTGAGCGACACGCGCCACTGGCTCACGCGCGCCGTGATCGGCCTGAACCTGTGTCCGTTCGCGAAGAGCGTGCACGTGAAGAACCAGATTCGCTACACGATCAGCGAAGCGACGGACCTGGAAAGCGTGCTCGCCGATCTCGAAACGGAGCTGAAAACGCTGGCCGATGCGGACCCGGCGGATATCGACACGACGCTGCTGATTCTCCCCAACGCGTTCGCCCACTTCGCCGATTTCAACGACTGCACGCACTTCGCCGACCGGCTGCTCCGGCAACTGCGACTGGAAGGCACGCTGCAAATCGCGAGCTTCCATCCGCAGTTCCAGTTCGAAGGAACGCAAGCCGACGACATCGAGAACTACACGAATCGTGCGCCGTATCCGATCTTGCATCTGCTGCGCGAGGCGAGCATCGACCGCGCCGTGGAGGCCTTTCCCGACGCCGCCCAGATCTACGAGCGCAACGAGGCTACGTTGCGCGAGATGGGACTCGAAGGCTGGCGTAAATGGATGAGCGAGAAAGACTGACTCGCCCTTTGCGGCACGTTCGCTCGTCCCGGCCGCACTGCGCCGCCCGTCAGGCCTCCACGAAAAACCGCTCGCGCAGTTCAGCGATGCCGAGCGTATCCAGAATCTCGTTGAGACGCTCCGCAGGCTTGCGGCGCGGCAAATTCTTGTACTGGGCAATGATGAGTTCGTTCTTCATCGAATGCTCCCAGCCCACCAGTTCGGTGACGCTCACCTGGTAGCCGTGCGCCTCGAGTTGCAGGCAGCGCAGCACGTTCGTGATCTGGCTGCCGAATTCGCGCGTATGCAGCGGATGCCGCCAGATTTCCGTCAGCGCGTTCGCGAGCGACTTGCCCTTGTTACGCCGCAACACGCCCGCCACCTCGGCCTGGCAGCACGGCACCACCACGATGTACTGCGCGTGCTTCTTCAGCGCGAAGCGGATAGCGTCGTCCGTCGCGGTATCGCAGGCGTGCAGTGCCGTGACGATATCGACCGTTTCCGGCAGTTCGCTCGACGCGATGGACTCCGCCACCGAGAGATTCAGAAACGACATCCCGCCAAAACCCAGCCGCGCGGCAAGCTCGCGCGACTTCGCGACCAGTTCTTCGCGCGTCTCGATGCCGAAGATATGCGAGCTATCGCACTGCTCCTTGAAAAACAGGTCATAGAGAATAAAACCAAGGTATGACTTGCCGGCGCCGTGATCGACGAGCGTGATGTTCGCTTTCTCGTTCTTCAGTTCTTTGAGCAGGGGCTCGATGAACTGGAACAGGTGGTACACCTGCTTGAGCTTGCGCCGGCTGTCCTGGTTCATCTTGCCGTCGCGCGTGAGGATATGGAGTTCCTTCAGGAGTTCGACAGACTGATTGGGGCGGACTTCGTAGGTCTTGGCGGCAGTGGACATCGTAAGCGGATCGTGAGGCAAGGCGGCCGTAGCAACGCGTGGCGAAGGGCCAGGAAACGTGCGACAGAGGACAGAAGGAACGGAAAGTACCTGTCATTTTACGGAAAAAGCCGGACGGAACCGGCGGCGCGGCACCATCTTGCCCCAGTGCGCCTGGAACGCTTCGTGCAAGACCCGGTCGCCGGACGGCCGGCAGTGAACGCCGCACCGGTGTGCCGTGCGTAGAACCCGCATAAACAAGACATCAGAGGGACCAGACTCGCCCGCTGGCGCAACAAGCCGGCAGGCATGTGGGGAGGACGCGCCGGAACATGGGCGCTCATGTTACGTAACCTGCAGTGCGCCGGACAGCGTCGAACACGCCCAGAAGCGCACGCGGCATGAAATGAGGCGGCAATGGACGCACTACCCGACGGAAAGGCCGAGCAGAAGTTTCAGGAACTGCTCGCAAAGCTCACGGCCACGCCTGAGTGGACGGAGAAGCAGCAGATCGAACTCGAAATGGCTCGCGACATTTCGGTGGAGATGCTGCAGCTCGCGGAACACATGCGCGACGGCGAAGCCAACCTGGAAACCTGCCTGATCCTGCTGAAATACGCGAAGGTGCTCGACTTCGTGATGACCTCGCTTGCCGCGCGCCGCGACATCAAGCCCCAAACGCTGCGCGTGATCTTCAAGCTCGCCGGGCTGAAGGTCGACGAGGCTTATCCGGGTTGATGCAGGCTGGCGCGGGCTGACGAAGGCCGAACCTGGCTGGACAGACTCAGCGGCACCAGCACGCACGCGTTGCGCGCATGGTCTACTGCATGGCCGCGCGCAGCACGATTTCGGCACCGGCAACAGCGAGCCCCGCGGCAGGCGCCAAGGCGAGTGCCACACAGCGCGCGCCGGAAAATGCCTTGACCGCCTCCCCCTCCCATTCCTACTATCAATGACCGCGATGGCCGCCTGTCGCGTGGCGCGGCGCAGCACGCACACAGCCAGCGCCACGCCGCAAGCAGGCTTTGGCGCAGCAGACGCGCTCGTCGAAGGCTCCGCCCAACGCATCGTTTAGCGTCACTGTCGGGCGATACAAGAAGCCGATTCACCCGAACCGTCCGCCATGCGCGTCGCGCGAGTTTTCCGTTCTCGCGCGGCACGTCCCATGCTGTAGTCATCCGCACGCTTTCAGAACAAGACACCGGCGCCGGGCGCGAATCCGGCGCACCAGCGTGGTCCGCTGTCCGGCATCGCAGCGGGCCGCCATGCATCGCCATGATGCCGTTCGAGGAGGAGACAAGAGACATGAGGAAAATGCGCTGGGTCGTCGTCCTGTTGTGCTTTCTTGCGATCGCGGTGAACTACGTCGATCGCGCCAACCTCGCCGTCGCGGCGCCGCAGATCCAGCACGCGCTCGGCATTGGGCCCGCCGAAATGGGGCTCATCCTGAGCGGCTTCTTCTGGACCTATGCGTTCATGCAAATGCCGTTCGGCTGGTTCGTCGACCGCGTGGGCGCGCGCATCGCGCTGCCGCTCGCGGTGGGCTGGTGGTCGCTCTTCACGGCGGCCACCGCGGGCGCAACCAGCGTGGCGTCGATGTTCGGTTGCCGGTTGATGCTCGGCGTGGGCGAGGCAGGCGCGTACCCGTCGTGCGCAAAGCTCGTCGCGCAGTGGTTTCGTCCCGCCGAACGTGCGCTCGCCACGAGCATCTTCGACAGCGGCTCGCGCGTGGGCTCGGCGCTTTCCATTCCGCTCGTCGCGCTCATCATCAGCACGCTCGGATGGAAGGCCTCGTTCATTATCACAGGCGTTGTGGGCTTCGTGTGGGTGGTGGGCTGGTTCGCCATCTACCGCGCGCCCGCACACGCCGACATGACTGGCGCCGACGGCGAAGTCCCCGCACCGCAATCCGCCGAGCGCCGCGCCGGCCCCGACGAACCCTCCGTGAGCTGGGGCTCGCTGTTTCGCTACCGCACGCTGTGGGGCATGATGCTCGGCTTCTTCTGCCTCAACTTCGTGATCTATTTCTTCATCACGTGGTTTCCCAGCTATCTCGTCGCCACGCGCGGTTTTTCGCTGAAGTCGCTCGGCACGCTCGGCATGATTCCGGCACTGATGTCGATTCCCGGTGGCTGGATAGGCGGCCTCGTTTCGGACGCGCTGTTCCGCCGCGGCTGGAGCCTCACTGCGGCGCGCAAGACGTGCATGGTGGGCGGCATGCTGATGTCGTCCGTGATTACGCTTTGCGCGTTCACCTCGAACATCTGGCTCATGCTGGCGTTCTTCGGCATTTCGTATGGCAGCCTCGCGTTCGCCGCCGCGAGCATCTGGTCGCTGCCCGCGGACGTGGCGCCCACGCCGCGGCACGTCGCGTCGATTGGCGGCATCCAGAACTTCGCGTCGAATCTCGCTGGCATCGTCATAACGACCTTCACGGGCGCGATGGTTCAGCTCACCCAGGGCTCGTTCACCATTCCGCTCGTCGTGGCAGGCGGCTTCTGTTTTCTGGGAGCGTTCAGCTATCTCGTCATCGTGGGCCGGATCGAACCGCTTTCCGCAGCCGACGACCGGCGCCAGCAGATGGACGGCGAAGCGCGGTCGGCCATGTAGTCGCGTTGCTGCCTTGCCGCGCTCCAGCGGAAGTCACGCCAGTCACGCCAGTCACGCCGCTCGCACCACCTCGACGGGCGGCGTGCCGTCACGGAACAGCGTCTTCAGTTGCGTGCGCAGCGCCGGCGTATCGGTGTGCTGATGCACACTCACGGCGTGCTGCAACTTGCTTCAACGCACCTTGAGCCGCCAGAGCGAAGTGACTTCCGCGGCGCGCGCCTTGAAGAGCGGATCGGTTGGATCGGCGGCTTTGGGATGCCGCGGGCGGATATTCTCGCGGCCGGCCACTTCGAGGCCTGCGGCATCGATCGCCGCAAGCAGTTCATCGCGCGTGCGCAGGCCGAGGTGCTCGGCGAAGTCCGAGAGAATCAGCCAGCCCTCGCCGCCAGGTTCCAGATGATCCTTCAGACCGTTGAGGAAACCGAGCAGCATGCGGCTCTCGGGATCGAACACGGCGTGCTCGACGGGCGACGACGGTCGCGCGGGCACCCACGGCGGGTTGCACACGACGAGCGGCGCGCGGCCTTCGGGAAAGAGGTCCGCCTGCACCACGTCCACCTGCGACGCGTAACCGAGCCGCGCCAGGTTCTCGCGGGCACATGCGAGCGCGCGCGGATCCTGATCGGTCGCGACGATGTGCTTCACGCCGCGCTTTGCGAGCACCGCGGCAATCACGCCGGTGCCCGTGCCGATGTCGAATGCCTTCGCCTGCGAGGGCAGAGGCACGCTCGCGACGAGATCGAGGTACTCGCCGCGCACCGGCGAAAAGACCCCGTAGTAAGGATGAATCCGGTCGCCCAGCGCGGGAATCTCCACGCCCTTCTTGCGCCATTCGTGCGCGCCGATCAGACCGAGCAACTCGCGCAGCGAAACGACGGAGCCTGTATCTCCTGAAGGGCCTGCCTCGCCGTACACCTCCTCGCATGCCTGCTTCACGTCGGGCGCGCGACGCAGGGCGATCGTGTAATCCGCGGCGAGCGGAATCAGCAACATGCCGAGCGTGCGTGCGCGCTGCGCCTGCGCGAGACGGTGCAGGTTGAACGCGTCGCGCGGCGACGGCGGAGGCGATTTCGCTTTCTTGTGAGGCTTGCGCTCCACGCGCCGCGCCATAGCCTGGAGCAACTGACGCGCGTTCTGAAAATCGCCGTGCCACAGCAGCGCCGTGCCCTCGCAGGCGAGGCGCCACGCGGCGTCGGCCGTGATGCGGTCGTCGGCGATGACGACGCGTTTCGGCGCGGGCACGCCCGCTTCGGAGCGCCAGCGCGCGACGTGCGTGCCTTGTTCGTCGGACCAGTTGAGGGTGGGGAAATCGGTCATGGCGGATGCGATGGGAACTCGATGACGAGTGATGACGAGAAGCGCGCGTGCCAGGCGGCCGCGAGCGCGTCATCTTAAAGCATCGGTATAGCACGTCGGGGGGGCGGGGCTTGCCGGCCAGGAAGCGATGCGTGGAACGGGGGGAGCCGGCCCCAGCCAAATGCGGATCACCGCGCGTCCTGCTGGTGCGGAACGCCTCAGCGCGCGCGTTACTGGCCCGAGCCTTCCGCGGATGTCCCCGGCGCCGCATCCAGCGCATCCCTCACCGCCCGCGCCAGGTCTTCCAGACGGTACGGCTTGCCGATGAGCGCCACGCCCTCGTCGAGCTTGCCGTCGTGGAAGATCACGTCGCGCGTATAGCCAGAGGCGAACAGAATGCGCGCGTTGTGCGGCGGCCCGCCTGCAATGCGCGCGAGTTCGCTGCTCCTCACCGTGCCGGGCATCACCACGTCCGTGAACAGCAGATCGACGCGCTGCCCGCCCTGAAGCTGCGCCAACGCGGCATCGCCATCCTGCGCGGAGATCACCTTGTAGCCGAGCTGCGCGAGCATCTCGATCGCGGCGATCCGCACGTCGGCGTCGTCCTCCACGACGAGGATGGTTTCCCCGCCGCGCGTGGCCAATCTGCCGATGGGCGCAGCGGCGTCACTCGCGGGGTCGAGGCTGCGCGGGAAGTACAGATCCACCGTGGTGCCGCGGCCTTCGGCGCTCAGCAGGTCGACGTAGCCCGCGCTCTGCGAGACGAAGCCGAACACCATGCTCAAGCCCAGGCCGGTTCCCTGCCCCTCGGCCTTGGTCGTGAAAAACGGCTCGATGGCGCGCGACTTCACGTGCTCGGGCATGCCTGTGCCCGTGTCGGAGACCGAGATACGCACGTACTCGCCGGCAGGCACGCCGGCCACGCAGGCGCGTTCGTCGCTCGCGGCACGCACGCACCCGATCTCGATGCGAATGCTGCCGCGACCGTGAATCGCGTCGCGCGAATTGATGACGAGGTTGAGCAGCGCGATTTCCAGCTGGTTGCGATCCGCGCAGATGTTCCACCGGTCAGCGGGAACCGCCGTCGTAAGCTCCGTCGTTTCGGGCAGCGTGCGACGCAGCATCTCGGCCATGCCTTCGACGAGGCGGACAGGGTCGAACACCGTGGGCACGAGCGGCTGCCGCCGCGCGAACGCGAGAAGTTGCGCCGCGAGCTTGGCGCCGCGCGCAACCGCGTTGCTCACTGCCGACACCCGACGCTTGAGCGCGTCATTGCCTCGCGTGGCTATTTCGATGAGCTGAAGATTTGCGGAGATGACCTGCAGGACGTTGTTGAAATCGTGCGCAACACCGCCGGTCAGACTGCCGATGGCTTCGAGCTTCTGCGACTGGCGCAGCCGCTCTTCCATCGCGACGCGCGCCGATACCTCCTCGGCCACGCGTTGCTCCAGCGTCTGCGTGAGCTTCAGCAGTTCCTCTTCGGCACGCTGGCGCTGTCGCAGCGCCAGCACCTTCGCCGTGGTCTCGAAGACGATGGCGAGCACGCCCGCGGGACGGCCGTCGTCATCGGCGAGCGGACTGTAGCTGAGGTCGAGCCACACGTCTTCCGCGCGACCTTCGCGATACAGCACCAGGTCCTTGTCCCGGTACGAAAGCGTGCGCCCGGCGAGGCAACTGTCCACCACATTGCGATTGAACGACGCCACCTCCGGCCAGCCGATCTCCACCGGTTTGCCCAGCAGAAACGGGTGGCGCCCGCCTGCAAAAACGGCATAGGCGTCGTTGTAAAGCATGGTGCCCTCGCGGCCCCACAACATGACAAGCGGCGTGGGGGACGCGAGCACCAGCCGCACAGCGGCGAGCAGGCTCGCGGACCACGCCTCGCGCGGACCGAGCGAGGTGCCGCTCCAGTCGAACTGGGCGATTCGCTGGGCCATCTCGCCCTGCCATCCTGGGCACTGCGGGTCGACGGGAATCGGAGCGACGGACGCCATCGTAGGAGGAATGTGCGCGGAAGAAAGTCAATTCAGTGGACCGCCGCAATTCTTGTGCCGCGGCGACGAGACCGGGGAGCGGAGAAGCTGCAGCGTATGCCTTGTGTCTTTACAGGCATACGCTCGCGCAGCGGGTCATTCTTTCGAACTTGCCGCGCGGCGGTGGCGGGCGTTGCGGCAGGAACTACAGGCAGGCGAGAAGTTGTTCGAGCGTGGCCGGCTTGGTGATGTTTTGTTCGAATCCGGCGTCTGCGGCGCCTTGCCCGATGTCGGGCAGCGACGATCCCGACAGCGAGATGAAGCGCGTGCCGGACAGCGCGGGATTCAGCCGCAGGCGCGCCACGACGTCGCCGCCGCTCATGTCCGGCAGGTTCCAGTCGATGAACGCCACCTGCGGCACGAACGATTCGACCACACCCAGTGCTTCGCCGCCGTCGCAGGCATACCGCACGTCGTGGCCCTCGAGCTCGAGGAGTAGCGCGAGGGCCTCGGTGGCGTCGCGGTTGTCGTCTACGAGGAGGATTCGTGTCGGCATGAGGCGAGAGGATGGAGGGTGCGGGCGCGGGGCTGGCGGGATGGTGGAGCGGCGCGCGGGGCGTGTCCGTTATGGTACGCGGGAGTGACGGTGGGTGTGCGAGAGGACGTTTGAAGATTCAAACGCAGGCTGAGAGGAGGAGCCGGCCCGGAAAAGAAAAAAGGGGTTACGCAATGTTTGCGTAACCCCTTGCTTTCGGCTGCAGGACTCACGATCTCCCGCTAATCGCTTGATTATAAATTTATTTATTCAAGGCTCTGACCAAATATACTCCCAAACTGTTCCGTTAATACAAACGTTGTCCCCGAAAGGAGAGAGGTTTTCCATAAGAAGTAGCGCGGTCACGTCCCTGTGAAAAGCGGGGACTTAGATTCCTCGGTACCGTCACCGCCCAGACGGAACTGCTCGATAATCCGTTGGTTATAGTCGTCAAGGTAGGCCTGCAATTCACGACGGCCCGTCAGGCGTACTGATGCAGCGTTGGCGAGTTCGATAGCTGACCGTGTGAAATACGAGTTAGTGACGACCATGGCATCATCGCAATCATAGAAACTCTTCGCGGAGATGGCTTCTTGGACTGCCGAATTACCAACGTTTCCTGAGTAATTTTTCGCCTGGATCACCATCTTCTTGCCAAACTTGCTTACAAACAGGTCTGCACCCTGATCGCCGCTCAATTTGGTTCCCTCGACATCGTAGCCCGCTGTCAGAAAGATCTTGGAGAGAAATTTCTCAAATTCGTACCCATTCATGGAGTCTACGTGGTACATCGTGACGAACTGGTTGGGATCGAAGAACTCCAGTTTCGTTGCCAACCTCTCGACGAGGATGTCGAAGTTGATCTGTTCGCACACTTCAAGCCAAGTTTCCACGGTCTGCCAAGGTAAAAGCGGCGTGCCGAATGTCGAGGACGCCTGATCCACGTACTGTACTTCCGGATGTCGGATGTTGTTGTCCCAGAGAAAATAGAATAACAGGCTGAGATCATCACGGTAGCTAACCCCTGCTTCCGCAATCCACGACCGGAGAATTTCACGCAGCGAGCCCTTGATGTGTCTCGATATCTCGGTGGAGAAACCAAGGTATGCCGAATTGAACCCAGTCGTCAGCAGGAGTTTGTCCAACAGATGCGGGAGCTCTTCCAGTTCTGTAAAACCCTTGCGAATCAAAACTTCGCGAAAAAGCTCACGGTTAGAATATGTCCCGTTCTCTCTTGCGCCAGGCGTCTCGGCATCACTTGGCTCAACGCCGACGTTTCGAACTGTGTAAAAGAAGTTGACAAAGTAAGGTTTTTTGAGCTCGGAGTATTTTCTGAGTACCGCACGAAGGAGGTCGTTGAGCTGGGCCTGCTCTTTCTTCTTGCCGAGCAGATCTTTCAGAAACCCCTTTGTCTGATACTGGAATTCCGGGTAAAAGGAAGGGTCGAGCGGGACCTGCAGCGGCACATTCGCTGACTGACCCGATGCTTGGACCGGGGCATTCGTACACCACGGACACTTAATTTCGAATGATTTTCGTCTGCATGAAGTACATTGGTAAATCACGAACTCTCTCCAGACCGTAAATCAGTTGCTTTGGTAGCCGTCAACCAGCCAATTTAATCTACGCTGCAGCGCGCGGAACTAAAAGACGCCACGCATCAATTGCGTTGCAAGGGCCAAGGCCTGAATTCGGCACATGCCGAAGCATAACCGCCTGCCCGCTTCGCTTCAATCGCAAAGCCGACCTGAAAGATTGACCGTAAACGCGGGCCATTCGGGTCGAAATTGCAAGTTGGTGCTGCGTGGAGCGGCCGCCTAGCTGCTTGAACGCTATCTGCGTCAGCAACCTAATCTATCCAGGACGCCCAAGCGAGCCTCCTCAAAGGCCAACCAATGGTCGGCGACGATTCGCACGCGGTTGAGCGCTTTACTTAGGAATTCGATAGTCGGGCCACGGCGGGAAAATTGGGCGAGAAGGGGGCGCGTTATGCTTTTTGCATTGCGCGCACGCTTAAGCCGATAGTTGCTGTTGATTTGCACGGAAACTTGACCCGGCCAGGGCAGTAATTTGCATCGAATATTGACCCACGTAGAACACTGACCTGCTCGGCAACGGGCAGGGGAACGGAGTGATCGACGTGGCTATATTGAG
>NZ_RJZE01000036.1 GCF_003986935.1 Paraburkholderia kururiensis JCM 10599 = LMG 19447
AGCACGACACAGCCAAAGAAGGAGCGAAAGAAGACCCAGATACCCACCGAATAACCCGCAAAGCTGGTCCAACGGGTGGGTCAGAATTCAATGCAAATCGTGGGTCAGGCTTCCGTGCAAATCAACAAGCAACGCCAAGGGGACTACAGCGAGCGCCCCCGTCAGCTCCCGGACCGAATAAGGTCGCGGAGTTGGCCCACACAAATCGGCCCGTACGCCCTGCAACTGCGACGCCTTGACATCCCGCAGCCCAGTGTTCGCCTCATAGCTCATTTTTTCTCCCGCTCGCTTGAGTAGCTCTCTTCAAGCAATCACGCATTACCACGGCACCTCCGATCGCTTCTTTCACGACGCGAGGCGAGACAGATAACGAACAGCGAAACCAATAGTCCGAAATGGGCCCTCAGCGACACCCGGAGAGCGAATAAAGATCGCTTATACCAGCGCGAAAAACTCGAAAACCGTAACGATCCAACTTTGCTATGCACGCAGCATATAGTCGACGATTACCTGCGCCTGCATAGCGGCAGCCTCGACTGCGGCTGCCGCACTGTCCCGTGTGACCTCAACTGGCGATACAGGCTCACCCTGCGCGTCTAGCCCCTTGATGTTGACGGCAGCGGCAAAGGCACGGGGAGGCAACCATTTGAATTCGACATTGCCTGCGCGATAGCAAACGGCTTCGAGTTCTATCGTCAATTCAAAGCCGCGATAAACGTAGATGAGTATCTGCATTGAAATGACCACAGACGAAGCGAATCGTAAGATAGAACAATACTCTTAACCAAAAGAGTAAAAGTCACGCTTTCTGAACGAAACACGTCGTGATGCGGTCGCAACGTCGACTTGTTGATCGATATCGCCCGCCTGTTCACATCCCCATGCGATCGGCATTGAGTGTCGCCGATGAGGGGGAAGCTGTTGCGAGAACGCCACGTGCTCTCGTGGCTTTGGGGTTTTTCGATCGATAGGCCGACGACGGGAAAGCAACCGATGGATTCCGGGACGCCGAATCTTGTTCAGCCCAGAGCCTGAGGTGGTACAGCGGTACAGCTGCCCAGAGCGCACGCACCTTTAGCGTTCCTTTGCATACTGTCTAGCCGACGTGAGTGTCGGTCCGCGCTTCACGACAGAATTGATCGGGGGCTATCGCCCTTCGGCGGCAGATTGAGCCAGAGCAGCGAGATCGGCAGTCATTTGTTCGAGCGCGGGTTGTCAGCCGCGATACTGCTGCTGTCGGTAGACGCGCAGCGCTGACACTCTCTCAGCACGTTACTGTGAGCCAGCAACGCGGGCGCATAGTTGCTTCCGAGTGCCGAAGCAGCCGCCGCTCGATACGCGCGAATGGTGTATCGACGGCCGTCGTCGTGTGAGCGGGTTTCAACATTGAGTCGCAGCGAAGTGCCAACCGCGAGAATGTAGCTGCTGGGACACGTTAGCGTATTGGCCGTCTCAAGAGGTCATCGAGCAGCGCGCCGTACGTGGCCACCAGTTGCCGATCATCCGGCAGATAACGGGCAATCAACGTGCGTTGCTGCTCGCGATACCAGGAGGCTTGTGCGTCGTGCGTCTCGATCGCTTCGATCACGCGTCGCGCGCCGCCGTCGACATCGTTCGCATGGTAGTAGTAGCCCAGGTCCGGACACAGCGTTGCGTTGTGCACCAGCGGATAACCCTGCCAGCACACCTCGAGATAGAAATAATTGAGCGGGTTCTCGAGCTGATGTGATATGACGATATCCGTTTGCTCCGCCAGAAACACCGGCGTCTCATGGCGCCCCATGAACACCGCCTTGTGGTTACGCACGATATCGAGCTGGTTCATCAGCGCGACAAATTCCATGCTTTCGCGCGCGATTTGCTCTGCATTCGTCACCTGCAGCAACGCGATGCTATCGGGACGCGCACGGTACGCCATTTCGGCAATCAGCGCCGGATAGAGACAAAACTTCACCACGTTGATGTTCGGTTCCATGACGGTCAAACGCTTCGAGCCGGCGTGAGGCTGATAGACGCCTCCATTCGGCAGCGTCTTCACGCGCTCATCGAGAAACATTGGGCTCCAGACGAAAGGCACCACGCGTCCGTGCAAACGCCGCAGCACCTCGAAATACGATCGGCTGATATTGTCGACCTGGGGAATGATCCAGATGTCGTCGTAGCGCTGATTGATGAACAGATTCACGCCCCACATCGGTTTGCGAAACAAAACCGATTCCATCGCGTGAATGTATTCAAAGCCGCAACAGTACGACACTAGTCGCGCGCCGCGCTGTTTCAGATAGTCGGTCCGGGTCGGATCGACCTGACCACCGAGTTCGATCATCACATCGACGGTGTCTTTCGCCGCCTCGAACGTCACGGTCGGAAAGCGCTCGAGGTCCCACGGTAGCGCCGAGGTGACCGGTATATCAGTCGTATTGACCAGAACGACGCTCGCCACTTGCGGACAATGCCGCAACGCCTCCGCAAGAAATGCCGCGTTCTGCTTGATACCGTTGTTCCAGAGGGTTTCCGCCGGATGATGCAGGCCGATGGTAATGCCTATACGCAGCCCGCTCATGACTGTGCACTCCCCGTTTGCGCCGGAACGGCCAATGAGCGGTCCAAAACCGCTTCGTCACAATGCGTGCTGTGCTTCACGAAGCCGATCATTGAATGCCTCCGCTCGACGCAACCGATGAAAATTTCATGTAACGCCGGATCGCGAGACAACCCGGCGGAGATTCGATCAACGACAAAGGCGTCGCGTGATATCCGCCCTGCTCACGTTGCGCAACGGTCTTGCACGCCACGGGAGCAACGGAAATGCGTTCCGCCGGCACCGAGCACGAGCCGTCGGCCTCCGGCACAGCCGCGTTCGCATGCGGCGCCAGCACGCCTTGGGCAAAAGCACCCGATGCCAAGAACGCCGTTAACGCCAGCGATATCAGATACGAAATGCGGTTACGCATGGAAGAGAATTTCATTACGCCTGCACCTCACTGCCCGTCGTACAACGCGGCGAGCGCATCGCCGTACACCCTGACATTGGCCTCGCTCTCGGGATCGAGCGTGCTCAAAAACGCCTTTGCGTTGCGACGATATTCGTCGAGATTGGCATCGTGCTCAGCGAACGCACGCTGCAATGCACGCCCCCCCTCTTCGCAGTCGAAGTCGTGGTAGCGGTAGCCGCAGTTCCCAATCAGGTGGGAGTTGTGAATGAGCGGATAGCCGCCGTAAAGCGCCTCGTAATAGACGTAGTTCTGGCCGTTCCCCCAATGATGCGAGACGACCGCATCGACATCGGCCGCCACGACCTGGCAAAACGGATAACGTCCCTCGAACGATGCAAGCCCGTGTTTCACGATGTCGAGGCTGCGGGCAAAACCGTTGAAGGTCACGTGCTCCTTCAGCTGAAGTGTGTTGTACGCCCACACGTGCTCCAGCATGTCGGGATTGGCGCGGTGCGCAGTCTCGCAGCACAGCATGGGAATGAAGCTTGTCTTCACCATGCAGATGTTGGGCTCGAATATCCCAACGCGCCAACGCCGACGCCCCGGCTGATAGCCGAACGTACGCCCTTCCGGCAAGCGGGCGGCCTCGCGGTCGAGCGCAAGCGGACTCCACAGATGCGGCATCATGCGGACGGGCGCACGGAACGTGCTGGCGAAATACGGTACGCAGGTTCGCTCGTACTCGGCCAGCGTCCAGACTTCGTGATAAGGCGCGCCCGAGATCAGCAGACCGTGCGGCTTGTCGAAGATCATGCGCTCGATGTCGATAACGTAGTCGTTGCCGACCCGCATCGACACGATCTTGCCGCCGCGCTCGCGAAACGCCACGGCCCAGTCGCGATCCAGTTGCGCGCTCATCTCGATCATCACGTCGAGCGTGTTTGCCGCCTCGTTCATGTCGATTAGCGGCACAGGTGAATCGGCCAGGAACTCTTTGGCGTCTTCGGGCCCGCCGTCGCCGCCGCCCGCCACCAGATACGTAGCGGAAACAAGCGGCGACCGCGCAAGCAGCATCACGAGGTACAGGCAGTTCTGATAGATGCCGTTTTCCCAGAGCGACTGAGCGCCCTTGCGGACGTAGATGGAAACGCCGACGCGCAGGCCGGCCGGCCGTGAGCCACGATTGTTTCGGGTACTCATGACTAGACCGTCCGATTCATGAAACGTGCATCGCGGCACAGATGAAGAAGGCGTTCGGCATAACCGTCAACGTTATGCCGGTTAAACGGATCGACCGATTCGAATACGCGCTGCGACCGGGCGCGGTAATCGTCGAGCTGTCTGTCGTGCTCCGCTGCGGCACGCAGCAGTTGGGCCGAGCCGAGTCGAGTTTCGAAATCGGGATAGTAATAGCCGGCGTCTTTCAGCCAGGGCGAATTGTGAATGAGAGGATAGTCGCCGTACAACACGTCAAGATAGCTGTAGTTTTGATCGTTCTGCCACTGGTGCGAAACAACCGCATTCGCGTGCTGCACCATAAAACCCACCACGTCGTGCCGGCCGTGAAATGTCGCCTTGTGCTGGCGCACCAGGTCGAGCGAATTGGCTAAATACAGCATGGTGGGATGGTCTTTCATATGCAGCGTATTGAGCACGTGCATAGCGGTGACACTCGTCGGATCCGCGCGATATGCCTCGTCGCACACGAGCATGGGGATACTCGAGCTCTTTACCACGGAAATGTTGGGTTCGAAGATGGCAACGCGCAGTCCGGAGCGCTCCCCCGTCGCCGCAAACTGTGTCGGCGTGTAGCCATACTGGAATCCCTGTTCGGCCACCTCGCGCATGCGGTGTTCGATAAACGTGGGATGCCAGATATACGGAATCTCGTAGGCTTCGCAACGCTGCAACGTGCGCAGCATCGGTGCGTAAGCAGCGTCTTTCGGTAGATACCAAACCTCGTCGCAGCGGTCGGGCCGCGGCGCATGGCTCGGCTTGTTGAAAATCGGTGATTCAACGAGGCCGACATAAGGCTGCCCGCAACAGTAATACACAACCTTCTTGCCACGTGCACGCATCAGATCGAGCCAGCCGATATCCAGCGCGCCGCCCATCTCGATGATGACGTCGACTTCGTCTGTCGCCTCGTGTGTCCTCATCAGCCGCAGATTATTCGCACCAAGGTCGACCTGTGGCGGCATGACACCCTGGTCGCCCACGTCAATCAATACGACAGACTGCACAAATGGCAAGCGTTGAAATAGCGAGGACAGAAACACGACGTTCTGCCCAAGGCCGTTTTGCCAGATGTTTTGGCCTTGGTGGGTAATGACCGAAATACCAATGCGCATTGATTTTTCCGAAATGCAATAAACCGGCCCCGCCAAAATCGGAGGGGCCGGTCGAGAATTGCCATTAAAGGCGGGCAACAGCCAGATTATGCAACCCTACATCCGTTCGCGCTACCAGGAATATCCGAAGCCAGCGTTGAACATCATACGGCTGCCATTCATTGTACTGAAGCCCATCTTCGCGATGACGTTCGGCGTGAACCGCATGCCGCCGCCGATAGCCAGCGCGGTGTAGCCACCGTAGGTGCCGATACCTGCGCTCATCGTGAACGACTTGCCCGGTTCGACCTGCGGCAGACCGGCCAATGCACCAGCCATGGCAACACCCGCGTAGGCCATCCGCGCCACGTCGTTGACGATTTGCTGGACGCCCCTCAACTGCGAAACGTTCACCGCATCGGTCGAATTCACACCCGCCACGACGTTGGTGATTCGCCGCTCGCTGCCCGAGGAACCGACGGAAACAGTGTCTGCCTCCGACGCTACAGAACCGCTGCCGAGGGCCACGGAGGTCGCCCCAGACGCAACGGCGCCCGTGCCGATCGAGGTGGCATCGCTGCCAATTGCCCGAGCATTCGCACCAACCGCCATCGCGTTTGTCGCGATCTCTGTCGCCTTGTAGCTGATTGCCGTCGTGTTGCTGCTTTGGGCAACGGCCTCGCCACCCAACGCTGCCGCACCGCGTCCGGCCGCCGTCGTACTGACACCCAATGCAACGGCGTTCGCGCCCGCGGCACTCGCGTTCACAGCCGCACGCGCCAGCGGGAGATCGCAAGCCGTCTCAATTCCCTCAAGCGCGGTCCGCATACCCAACCGTTTCGCGAGGCAAACGCATAGCTTGATGATGTGACGCGCATCTTCAAATTCACGCGCCTGCGCCACGGTAATTTCAATAATGAGGTTTTATAGCCAGTAACGTCCAAGCGCCTTCGCGAGACGGTCAGAAAACGCTTCGGACAATATCAACCCGGCGGAAACGTTAATGGACAGAGAGGTGCCCGCCGCGACCATTGCTTAAACGGCCAATGCCTGCGCCTTTCGGAGCATCGCCTCAATCAGGCGGCCCTCCAGATTCAGCGCGTGATGACTGGCATGAACACGTCTGGCCCAATGGGGCCGGGGGCGTTTGGCCATCGTGCGAGTAATTCCAGACGGTGAACGTTGCCAGTTCGGTAGTCGACGATCGGCTGAAAATAAGGAACGATTTGCCCCTGCTCGACGGCTTCGCGCACCGTTTGCTCGTCAAGCAGTGGTGCGCTATTGGCAGCTTTTTTTCAGACTGCCGCCCTATGTCGATGGCCGACGAATATCCGTCCGCGGCGCCTCGGTCTCCGGCATGATGCACACTCACAGCAAAACCGCTAGACGTAGCCGCAATCGCGGCGCACTTCACCAAAGGCGACGCCGCATCACCAGCCAACCACACGGGTATCCCGGTCGAAGTTTCCGACAAGAACATCAGGCTTCGAAGCATCGGCCATCGGGCTGGTCGGGATAGAGCACGATCGCGTCAAACCTTACACCGCGCATCGCGTCGGCCATCTCAGCCATCTCGGCCACCGATGCTACCCGCTCAAAGCGCCATCCCGATCCACAGTCTTTCTGCATCGAGTCGGAAGATATCTGGTCGGGTGCTACCACGAGAACAAAGCTGCTCGACGCGATAGCAGGTCTGTCCGTATCAGGCCTCGGACGGCCTAATGTTGCCTGGACATCCACTTCTACCCTTCCATCTCTGATGCCTACACCGTCAGGCGGTCATCAGTCGCAATCGTCCGAATGGTCTTCGACCGCCTCCAGGCGATAGCCATGCGTGTACACCGAGCGCAACCGAACCCCGGTTACGTCGCCAAGTTTCAATTTGTTTCGCAACCGGTAGATGTGTGTGTCCAGACTTCGCGAGACGCCATCTATGCCGCGCCCCCATATCAGACGGAATAGCAATTCCCTGGACATGATTCGCCCGACGTTACGGAAGAGAACCGATGCGATATCGAATTCCTTCGGCGTTAGCTCGATTTCGCGATTATCGAAGCTCACCATTCTTTGCCGCAAATCGACGACGTATCGCCCCACCACAAGACGCGTGACATTCCGACCGTCTTCCGGATAGGCACGGCGCCAGAGGGCCTCCACCCTCGCAACCAGCTCACGCCGCCGAATGGGCTTGACGATGTAATCGTCGGCGCCGGCTTGTAGCGCCGTAACCATTTCCTCTTCGCGTACACGGGCCGATAGAAACAGCACCGGCAAGGCACGGCCCATGCGCTCGCGGACCCACCCGAGAACGTCCATTCCCGATATGCCAGGAACCATCCAGTCCAGAATCAACAGGTCGACCGACGATTGTTCGACGATGCGAATCGCCTCCACACCCTCGCGTGCATTAACAACCGTGTGGCCCGCATGCTCGAGCGTGGCCTGTATGAGTTCCGCCTGAGCGTCGTCGTCTTCGAGTAAGAGAATGCGCACAATACCCCCTCAAGGCTCAATCTGCTCGGCACTAAGGCCACCCCGTGAGCCCCTGAGGATTTGATGTTTCTGGAACACAGGCGCCCATGATCTTCAGAGCGCCTTCTTCGTCTTCACACGTGTATTGAGCGAGGCAGATGCCCCGGTTCATCAGCACGCCTGCTTTGCCTGCGAAGAAATGATCGCATTTCGCCGGGCGGCGTTTGTGAACAATTCTAAATTTTCTGACCACCCCTAATGAGGCACACGTCGACACGTTTATTCGCAAGATGGAAGGGGATTGGAGAAAATTGCGAAAACTGGAAATGCACCTTTCCGCCGGAACTGAGACGAAATACGGTGATTCACCAACATACTGTCCGATCGATATTCACTATAAGCGATTTCTAAAATCGTCAACGCCGGTCAAACCGAAGCGGGATTCGACAAATATTGACCTCGCGATGGGAAGCTCTCATTAAATGCATTCATCATAAATTAATGCTATTAAATACTATCTACAAACTTTAACATCACAAATTTATAATTCCGGCCATTGAGCATCCGGGCACATACCCAAGCGCTGGATGAAAGAGATATTCCACCTGATGCTGACGAAGCGGCCTACGCGGCCCACAGGCAGTAAGCGACTCGGTGAGTACTCTGTCTCCAATAGAAGCGCACGGCCGACGCCGTGCAAATTTGCGCAGGACCGCAGCTCATCCCAGCGACGATGAGCCGCTGGAGACAAGCGACGGCAGAACGACAGACAGGGGCCCGAGCGAACCATTACAGATGAGGCTGCGGCTGATCAACGTCCGCGGCGGCCACACCTCCTTCAGGCACAACCTCCTCGAGGCAATAGCCGTGCTGATAAACCGAGCGTAGCCGCACACCGTGTTTCGACGTCAGATCGAGCTTCCGGCGCAGACGATATATATGAGTATCCAGCGTGCGCGAGTCTGACCGCACGTCTTTTCCCCACACGGCCTTGCACAGTTCGTCACGAGGAAAAATTCGGCCCGGATGTCGAAACAGAAGGCTGGCGAGGTCAAACTCGCGAGGTGTCAGCGTCTGCGGTTGCCCGGCCACGGTAACCGTCCGGTCGCGAATGTCTATCACATAGTCGCCAAATTCAATACGACTCGATTCTCGTCTTACGCCTGGATAGGCGCGGCGCAGAAGCGCCCCCACACGAGCGGTAAGTTCACGGCGGCGCACAGGCTTGATCATGTAATCGTCCGCGCCGGCTTCAAGCGCCTTGGCAACGTCGTCTTCCCTCCCGCGCGAAGTCAACATCAGGATCGGAAGATGACCGCCAATGCGTGAGCGTGTCCACGCAAGTACATCGAGCCCCGAAAGATCAGGCACAGACCAGTCGAGCACCAACAGATCCGCCGTGGCGCTCTCGAGATGGCGTACCGCAAGCCGTCCGTTATTGACGATTTCGACCTGATGGCCGGCACTCGTCAGTGCCGATTCAATCAGTTCGGCTTGGGCGTCGTCGTCTTCCAGTGCAAGTATTCTCATAACCGTTCTTCACATCGAAACCAATCAAAAAATGCCATCTTTGTATGGCGGCAAAATCGAATCGGCATTTTTTTGAAAACGTTAAGCACGCGCGCCGTACACAATTTGATGTATGTCAACGAGTGGTCGACGCGGTGTTGCAGGTCCCACATGGCTCGGCCGCGACCGTCAGGCGCGTGAACACCTCGGCGGGCTGACCACGGCAGCCCGCCATTCTGTCGACGTGCGCGCGATAGTCGCTACGTCCGCACAGCAGCAGGACGCGACCCGGCTGTCGCGTAACCGCGCGCAGCCGAAATCCGTGTCCGTCGGCGCCGCGCAGTGTATCCTCCTCCCGTTCCCGTCCACCCATTCCGTCCGGTTTTCCATACCGGCGTACCTACCGTTTTCCCCCTCGCGAGGTGAGTCGATGCGCGTTGGCAGTCCGTCGCAGCCCAGCTTCTTTCGAACGCTCCTCGACCGTTTGAAGGAACACCCGCTCGCGCGGGTCGGCCCCGGCCTCATTACAGGCGTGGCCGACGACGACCCCAGCGGCATCGCTACCTATTCGCAGGCCGGCGCGCAGTTCGGCCTCGGCATGCTATGGACCATGCCGCTCGCCTTTCCGCTCATGGCCGCTGTGCAGTCGATGTGCGCCAATCTCGGCCGCGTCACCGGCAAAGGCCTGGCCGCCAACATCAAGTCGGCCTTTCCTCCTGTCGTGCTGTATGGCCTCGTTTCGCTGCTGCTGGTGGCCAACGCGCTGAACATCGCCGCCGACGTAGCCGCCATGGGCGAAGTCGCGGAGCTGGTCACCGGCATGAACCGTCACCTGATGACGGCGCTCTTCGTGTTCGTCACGCTGCTCCTGCAGATGTTCGTGCCGTATCACCGCTACGTGTTCTTTTTGAAATGGCTCACGCTTTCGCTGCTCGCGTACGCGGCCGTACTGTTCACGGTGCACGTGCCATGGCGAGAGGTAGCGCTGCGCACGGTATGGCCTAACGTCACGTTCGATGCATCAGCGGCTGCGGTGGTAGTCGGCGTGTTCGGCACCACGATCAGCCCCTATCTGTTCTTCTGGCAGGCCTCCGAAGAAGTTGAAGACATGCACGCGAATCACGACAGCGCACCGCTCGTGCGCGACCCGCGTGCCGCGCCGGCCGAATTGCGCCGCATTCGCTGGGACACCTGGAGCGGCATGCTCTATTCGGACCTCACCGCCTGGTTCATCATGCTGGCCACCGCGCTCACGCTTCACGCGGGCGGTATCACGAGCATCGACACGGCTGCACAGGCCGCCAGTGCGTTGAAGCCGCTGGCGGGCAACTTTGCCTCGCTGCTGTTCGCCGCGGGTATTCTTGGCGTCGGCCTGATCGGCGTGCCTGTGCTGGCGGGCTCGGGCGCCTACGCGCTTGCCGAGGCCATGGGCTGGAAAGAAGGACTCGAGCGCAACGTGACCGAGGCGCGCGGCTTCTACGGCATCATCGCGGTGAGCGTACTGGTGGGCCTCGCGTTGCAGTATTCGCCCATCAGCCCCATGCGCGCGCTGTTCTGGAGCGCGGTCATCAACGGCGTGGTGGCCGTGCCGTTGATGGTGGTGATCCTCATCCTGGTTTCGAAGCATTCCGTGATGGGACCGTTCACGGCAAGCCGTCCGATACTCGCACTCGGGGGCATCGCCACCGCGGTAATGGGCGCGGCAGCGGTTGCGATGTTCGTGTTGCTTTGACTCGCGTCGCACATCGCCATGGAGCTTCGGCATCTCCGCTATTTCATCGCTGTCGCCGAATTGCGCAGCGTGCGCGCGGCCTCTGAACAGTTGCACGTCACGCAGCCCGCCATATCGCGGCAAATTCAGGATCTGGAAGACGCCATTGGTGCGGCGCTGTTCGAACGCACGCCGCGCGGCCTTAAGCTCACGGCCGCAGGAGAAGCCTATCTGCACGAGGCGCGCGAGATTCTGGCCCGCGTGGACGCCGCCAATCGCCTCGCCCGCCAGATCGCCGCGGGCCTGCGCGGCCATCTTCGTATCGGGTTCGTGGAGAACGCAGCGTGGAGCGGCATTGTCTCCGCTGCCTTGCGCACCTTCGAACAGAAAGTGCCCCACGTATCGCTCGAACTCCAGCCCATGAATACCCCGGAGCAACTCGACGCCATTGCAGCAGGTCGGCTGGACGGAGGCTTCTGCTATCGCGTGGGCGTGCCGCCGGACGGCATTGCTGGCGTGCCGGTGCTGGAACAGAACGTCGTGCTGGCCGTGCCCGAAAGCTGGCTGCTCGGCAAAGCGGGGGCGGTGGCAGCCGCCGAACTCACGGGCATTCCGTTCATCGCGTTTCCCCGGCGCGTGTACCCGTCGTACTACGATCGTTTGCTCGCCGCGTGCGCGGAGCGCGGCCTCACGCTCGACATCCGGCAGGAGGCCACCACGGAAACCGCGATTCTTTCGCTCGTCTCCGCGGAAATGGGCGCGGCCATCGTGAACGCCGCGAATCGCGAACGCCCGCCGGCCCGCGTGCGTTTCGTCGAATTGCAGGATCTGTCCGTGCCGCTGCCGCTCGAATTCTGCTTCATGGCAAACGGTGCGAACGCGGCGCTGCAACGGTTCGTCGACTTGTTGCGGCAGGCTGCACCCAGGTAAGCGGGCGCGCACGGTGATGCCTGGAAAGCATCGCCAGCCTCAGAAAACGGCATTGGCGACGGGTTTTGTCGTCGGCGATAGTAAAGATACGCGGGGCGCCGTCTCGCACGCTTACTGATCGCACCATGTCCAACCTCCCCTCTCTTATCGCCACCGACGTGGACTTCGACCGCCCGGGTTTTCAGACAGGCACGCTGCGGCTACCCTGGTCGCACGACACGTCGGCGTACGGCCACGTGCCCATTCCGCTTGCCGTGCTGAACGCGGGCACAGGCCCAACCGTCTTGCTCACCGGCGGCAACCACGGTGACGAATACGAAGGTCCCGTGGCGCTGATGAAACTGCTTCAGCGGCTGCCTTCGATGACCATTCGCGGCCGCCTCATCGTCATTCCGGCGCTGAACTTCCCCGCGTTCATCAACGGCTCACGTACCTCGCCGATCGACCGCGGCAATCTGAACCGGCTCTTCCCCGGCGCGCGCAACGGCCAACCGACGGAGATGATTGCGCACTACGTCGAAACGGAACTGCTGCCACGCGCAGACATCGTGATCGATCTCCATGCGGGCGGCGCGTCGTTCGACCACCTGCCCACGCTGCTCGCCTCGCCGCCCCCACACGGCGAACAGCGCACCCGATATTTCGAACTTGTTCGCGCGTTCGGTGCACCGAACACGATGATCATGGATTTGTTGGGCGAAGACCGCACCTTTGCGGCGGCAGCGGAACGCCACGGCAAGCTGTTCCTTTGCGGCGAATTTGGCGGCCACGCGGGCTGCGATGCGGCGAATCTCGCCATCGTGGAGCAGGGACTTGATCGCATGCTGCACCAGCTCGGCGTAACCTTCGAAACCTCGGTGCCCCGCGCAGCCGCCACGCGCTTTCTTCGCGTGGAAGGCGCGCGCCATTATGTGTATTCGCCGCTCGCCGGCGTATTCGAACCTGCCTTCGCATTGGGCGACGAGGTTCGCGAAGGACAACTGGCAGGCCGTCTCTTCGATCCGCACCGGCCATGGCAGGCGCCTCAAGACATTCACTTTCGCGGCGACGGCACCGTGATGTGCCTACGCACTTTCGCGCGAGTGGAGCCCGGCGACTGCATCGCACTGCTGGCGTCCGAAACGCACGCAGATTGACCAGAGAAAAACCACAACGATTGCCGCAGCCCGTGTGCTGTGACTCATGACCCGGGAGACGTTACATGAGTGCCCATCCCCCTTTGCCGCCTTTTCCCGAAGCCACCGCCGGCCCCGGCGAGCCGTCCGCGTGCGCCGACCGCAACGTGCGGCATCCGACCTACATCGTGTTGCTGTTCTTCGTCTGCTTCGCGTTCTCGTATCTCGACCGGCAGATCGTCAGCATTCTGGTTTTGCCTATCAAGCAGTCGCTCGCGCTTACCGATACGCAAATCGGCCTGCTACAAGGCTTTTCCTTCACGATGTGCTACGCAACGGCGGGCGTCTTCGTCGCACGACTCGTGGACCGCGCAAACCGCGTGAAGCTGATTGCCGTCTGCATCGCCATCTGGGCCATATCCACCACGTTGTGCGGCTTCGCCTCGAACTTCGGGGAACTGCTGGCGGCTCGTGCAGGCACCGCCATTGCGGAGGCCGCATTGAGCCCGGCAGCCCTCTCCATCTTCGGCGACATGTTCGCGCCGCGCAGGGTGGCACGTGCCAGCAGCGTGTTCATGCTGGGGCCGTATGTGGGCGGTGGCGTGGCGCTGTTCGGCGGCGGCATGCTGCTTTCGGCAGCGCACGGCGACGGCGCGGCGTGGCTGACCACGCACGGCGTGCAAGCCTGGCAGGCGGTATTCGTGGTGGTCGGCCTGCCTGGTCTCGTGCTCGCGGCGCTGGTCGCGTCGACGGTTCGCGAACCGATGCGCGTCGAAACGCTCGCGCACGCATCGCAGCCAAAGGACGTGGTGCCGTCACTGCGGGACGTCATGATCGAACTGTTCGTGCGCAACCGCTTTTGCCTACCCTATTTCGCGGCCTACGTGGCATTGATTACGCTCTTCTACTCGCACTCCGCGTGGTTTCCCACCTTGCTCATGCGACATTTTCATCTCTCGCCCAAGGCGGTCGGACAGATGGCCGCGCCCGCCTACATGATTGGCGGAGTACTCGGCGTGGCCTGCGCGGGCGTGCTCGCAACGCGTGTTACCAATGAGAGCGCGCTGCGTAAAGTCTTGGGCTTTTCCGCGAGCGCGGCGGCGTTACTGGTTCCCGCGGGCATCGCCATGCCGCTGGTGGGCAATAGCACGCTTGCCATCGTGCTATATGGCACGTGCGCGTTCACTGCCAGCATCGCGATGGGACTCGCGCCCGTGCCGCTGCAGATCGCCGTGCCCAACCGCATGCGGGGGCGCTCGCTCGCGTTGCTCGTGTTCATGACCAACGCAATCAGTGGGGGCATTGGGCCACTCTCTGTCGGTTACCTGAACGAACACATGGGGCAGGTGCCCAACAGCCTGGGCGTGGCGCTCGCCTGGGTGGGCGGTGTGTCCGCGCTTCTCAGCGCGGCCCTCTATGCCCTGGCCGCCCGACGCGTGTCCGTTGCGCGCATGCCGGCTTGATTGCAGAGAGCGACAAACGAACTGGACGCAAGAACGGCTATGAAAGACATTTCCCTCAGTTGGCGCTGGCGTGTAGGCGGCGCGACCATTACCCGCGTGGACGAGACCGAATTCGCACTCGCACCCGACATCCTGTTTCCCGACTGGAACGACGAGAGCGGCCACGCCCTCGAAGTCCATTTCGCAACGACGAGCCTGGACCTCACGAATCGACGCATTCCGCTCAGAACGCATCTATGGGTGGTCGAAACGGGTGATCTGACTGTCGTGGTGGATACGGGGATCGGCAACGGAAAGTCGCGGCCGTTCAGCGCGCTGTTCGACCGTCTCGATCATCCCGTGCCGGCACGCCTGGAAGCGGCCGGGCTTCGTCCCGAGCAAATCGACTATGTGTTGCTCACCCATCTGCACGTCGATCATGTGGGGTGGAACACCCATTGGTGTGACGACCGCTGGCTACCCTTCTTTCCGAACGCGACGTACGTGTTCGGCGAGCGAGAGCGCGACTACTTTTCGACGCCTCAGGGCGAGTCCCGGCGCATGGTATTCGAGGACAGCGTACTGCCCCTTATCGAAGCGAATCAGACTCGTGCGGTGCCCGACGCAGGCGAAGAAATAATCGACGGCATCCGCTTTCTGCCGACGCCGGGGCACAGCGTCGGGCACATAGCCATCGAAATCCGATCGCAAGGAGAAACCGCGCTGTTCTCCGGCGACGTCATGCACAGCCCACTGCAGGTTTATCGGCCGCAGTGGAACTCCACGTTTTGCCTCGATCAGGAGCAGGCGCGCGCATCGCGGCAATGGCTGCTCGCGCATGCCGCGAAAACAGGCGCAACCGTGTTCGCTGCGCATTTCCCGGAAACATCGGCCGGCACGGTGCGCGAGGGACGCGAAGGCTTCGAATGGCGCTATCTCACTGAGGCATCCGAATCATCCGGCAAACCGCGGCTCGGGCAGTCCGCGCACGCCCAGTCCCGTCACTGCGAATAGCCCGCCTTTGTCGCGTTCCTTCTGTGGAATACCCCACATCGGGCGGCCCATCGTCGTGACGTAAAGCGTGTCGAGATTCGGGCCGCCGAACATCACGCTCGTCAGATTACGCACGGGGAATGGCACGATGCGATCGAGCGTACCGTCAGGCGCGAACCGCACAATGCGCCCGCCGAATACGAGTGCTGACCACACGTAGCCCTCTTCATCCACGGTTGCGCCATCGAAGGTGCCCGCCATGTTGTGCGCCGAGGCGAACAGCCGGCGGTTGTTTGCCGCGCCCGTCTCGATGTCGTAGTCGTACGCGTACATTTCCTTGCTGTACGTGTCCGTGAAATAGAGCGTGCGATTGTCGGGACTCCAGCAGGGCCCATTCGAGCAGCTGATGCCGCTGTCGAGACGCGCGAGCTTGCCATCGGCATCGAGCCGGTACAACCCGCCGCTGCGGGTGGACCGCTGGCCGCGATCCGCATCGTAGCGGTCGAAATCGTAGGACATGGTGCCTGCGATAAAGCGGCCGCGGCGGTCCACCTTGCCGTCGTTGAAACGCGTCTCGGGGTCGTCGGCTTCGGGGTCTGCGATGAACTCCACCGTCTGCGCGTCGAAGTCGTAGAAATGCAGGCCGTTCGCGAGCGCCACCACCGCGCCGCCCTGCTCGCGCAGCGCCATCGAACCAATATGGCGCGGCACGAAATAGCGCTTCACGTCGGCGCCGTCGGCGCGGCAACTGTATATCTCCGCAGCGGTGCTGTCGATCCAGTAGAGCCGCTCTTCCTGCACGTCCCACAGCGGACCTTCGCCCAGGTGGTTGTTGGCATCCACGAGCAAGCGTACTTCGGGCATCGTCGTCTCCTTCCGGCTTCGGGTGGGTCAGTCCTCGTCTTCCAGCGATCGTCGATGCGCGAGCAGCGCCATCAAACGCCGATCGCGCCAGCGGCTGCGTGCTTCGATGCGATCGCGTGGCAGCATGGCGCGCCGCGCTTCATCGAGCTTGCCGAGCGTCTCGGCAGACCACGTGAACGGCACGCGCGTTGCCGCGATGCTGCGATACGTGCCGCCATATCGTGCGGCGTAATCGGCCACGCCGCCCGGCGCATTCAGATCGATGGTTTCGAACGGGCCCATGAACGACCAGCGCATGGCGAGGCCGTCGCGCATCACGGTGTCCAGATCGGCCGCGCTCGCATAGCCCTGTTCATAGAGGCTCAACGCTTCGTCCAGCACGGCACCTTGCAACCGGTTCAGCAAAAACCCCGAGATCTCTCGATTGACTGTTACGGGCTTCTGCCCCGCTTCCTCGTAAAGGGCTCGCGCGCGTTCCAAAGCTGCCGGCGTGGTCCACGGCGCGCCGCACAGCTCCACAAGCGGCACGAGCGACGGCGGGTTCACAGGGTGTGCCACGAGGCATCGCGCACGGCCTTGCAGCCCTTCCGTAAAGGTGGACGCAGGCAGCCCCGACGTGGAACTTGCCAGCAAGGCATCGGGCTTCGTGAGCCGATCGAGTTCGATGAACATCGCGCGCTTCACTTCCACCACTTCCGCGATGTTCTCCTGCACGAGTTCCGCTTGCGCGACTGTTTCGGTAAGCGTTGAGCGCGCACCGATGCGCGACACGACAGTCTCCACCGGCTCATCGATAAGACCGAACGAGGCCAGGTCCTGCACGCTCTCGCGGATTGCGGGAATCGCGCCCGCCAGCATGCCGGCGTCGGCATCGTAAATGCGCACCTCGAAGCCGCTGCGCGCGAACACGATGGCCCACGCGCGCCCGATGCGCCCTGCCCCGATCACCGCGATTGTTCTTGCTTGCATACGCTTTGTCCTCGCTATGGGTTGCAACGATCAGGCGCGCTTGTCGCGCAACGTGATAACCGCCGCCAGCACGACGAGCCCGTTGATGATGTCTCTCACCGCGGGCGGTACGGTGGTGCCCGCGAGCAGCGTGCCAAGCGCGGTCAACAGAAGCGCGCCGCCGAATACGCCGAGATAGTGTCCGCGCCCGCCCGTGATGAGCGCGCCGCCCACCACCACCACGGCGATGGAAGGCAGCAGATACGGGTCACCCATGCCGAGGAACGCCTGCGAGCTGAAGCCCGCCAGCAGCAACCCGACGAGCGCCGAGCAGAGACCCGAAAGACAATAAACCGCGATTAGCGTCGTGCCCACACGCACGCCCGAAAGCTTCGCGGCAATCGGCGAATTGCCCACCGCGTACACGCGGCGCCCAAACGGCGTGCGATGCAGCAAGAGCAGCGCGATAACGAGAAACACCGGCACGCTCCACGCCGCAAGCGAAAGCGGACCCAGTTTGCCGTTCGCGAATTCGCTGATCGCCGGAGGCGACCAGCCTTGTGGCGACCCGTTGCAGTAGATGAGCGTGAGGCCCTGCAACAGACCATTGGCGGCGAGCGTCACCACGATGGGCGGCAAGCCGAGCATCACTACGCCCACGCCATTGAACACGCCGACGAGCAATCCCACGCAGAGCACGATCGGAACGGCCCACACCGCCGCTTCGTTGAGGCCATGCGTGAGCCCCGTCAACAACACACCGGATAGCGTAATGAGCCACGGCATGGAGAGATCGAGTCCGCCTGTGAGAATGACCGCGCCCTGGCCCAGCCCGAGAATCGCAAGAAACAGCGTCAGCGTGAGCAGGCTGCTGTAAAAGTTCGCGCTGACAAGCACGCGCGGCCCATACACGAAGCCTGTGATGACCACCACGGCGAAGAAGAGCAGATATGCCGGCACGACGTACCTGGTCCACTCGCGATTGCGCTCGATCCAGTCGCCGATCACCCGGCCTTTCAATTCAGTGTTTTCGACAGGACGGAAGTCGCTCACTTCGAACGACACACGCCGCGCGTTCCTGTCGTTTCGCGCACGCGTGCCGGTTCGCACCGCCTTGAGCCACTGCGCCGCGTGACGCGCGCATTCGTGCGCGGCCGACTGTTTGCCAATGGACGAGCCCAGCACCGCAAGAATCAGGATCACCGCTTCGGCGATCGTCGTGAAGAATGCCGACACGTTCAGAACCAGCAGGATGTTCACGGTGATCATCAGCGTCATGGCGGCAAATACAGTGCCCACGCAACCGCCACGGCCACCGCCCAACAGCGTGCCTCCCAGCACGACAGCCGTGAACATGGAAAGCAGCAGAGGACGGCCAACGAGCGGATCGGCAGAACCCGTTTGCGCCGACACATAGAGGCCAGCCGCCGCGTAGAACATGCCTGCGAGCGCATAGGTCGCAATGCGATACCGCGTGACCGGCATGCCGTTCGCGTAGGCGCTGTCGGGGTCGCTGCCCAGCGCATAGATGCCCACGCCCAACCGTGTGCTCTTGATGAACGCCCAGACAAGCAGCGCGACGATCAACACGCCGGCGGACATCGGCACCTTCTCGGGAATCAGATCTGCCGTGAGCACGGCGCCGAACTGATCGCCCACGCTGCCGCCGGGCTTGTTCTGGATGAGCAGCGTGAGGCCTTGCACCATGAACATGGTGGCGAGCGTAACGACGATGGATTGCAGACGGAACCACGCAATCAGCGCACCGTTCATGAGCCCGATGCCGCCGCCAATCGCGAGGATCAGCGCCGCGCCGCCCCATTGCTCCACGGGAGAACCCTGCACGAAGCGCACGGCAAGCACGTTGGCGAGCGATACGACAGCGGACGCCGACAGATCGAAACCGCCCGAGAGCACAACGATGGTCTGCCCGATAGCCGCGAGCGCCAGCGTGGACGCACTCGAAATGACCGAGCCGACGTCATAGAATCCGACCGGCGTGGCGGATAACGCGACCCACGCCACGAGCATCAACACGAGCGCGCTGATGGCGATGATGAGCCCGCGATGATGATCGAGGCGCGCGCCCCATCCCACGCGCGCACCGGGGCGGACGATCTCGCTGTCGGGCGACGCAATGGCAATTTTCATGAGCAACCTCTCAGCTGGAAAGCATCTTGCGCATCACGTTCTCTTCGGTGAGCGCATCGCCCGATAGTTCGCCGACATTGCGGCCGCGGTACATCACCGAAACGCGATCGCACACGTTGACGAGTTCGGGCACATCGGTCGAATAGAACAGCACCGCGCCGCCCGCCGCCGCGAAGGCGCGCATCAGCACGAAGATCTGATGCTTGGTGCCCACGTCGATGCCGCGCGTCGGGTCGAACATCAACCAGACGCGGCTTTGCGTGAGCAGCCACTTGGCCATCGCGATCTTCTGCTGATTGCCGCCCGAGAACGACAGACACGGTTTGTAGAGTGCGCGCGGATTCACTTCCATCTGCGCGAGCGAACGGCGGATCGCGGCCTGCTCGCGCTTGCGGTCGATCAGCCCGAAACGCGAGTAGCGTCCTATCACCGGCAGCGACACGTTCTCGCCGCCGGGCAGGCGCAGGAAGAGCCCTTCGGTCTTGCGGTCTTCGGGCAGGAAGCTCGTGGATACGCCGGCCTTCAGCGAATCCGCCGTGGAGGTCAGCGTGACCGGCCGGCCGTCGATGCGAATCTCGCCGTCGTCGATATAGGTCGCACCGAAGAGCGCCTCGAACAGCTCGCGCTGGCCCATGCCCTGCAGCGCGGCAATGCCGTGCACCTCGCCGGGCATGAGCGCAAGATCGAAATCTTCGACGACGCTATCCACGCGGACGCTTCGGGCCTCGATGGCCGGCACCTGCGCTGCACCTTGCGCCTGCGCGGGCGGCGCAACCTTCGGCGGATACTTCGCTTCCATCGAGCGGCCAATCACGAGGCGAATCACTTCGTCATCCGATATGTCGGCCGTATCGAATGCGCCCACGTCGCGCCCGTTGCGATACACCGTGAGGCTGTCGCAGAACTCGCGCACTTCCTGCATGCGGTGCGAGATAAACACGAAGGTCACGCCGCGTTCCTTCAGTTCGTCGATGCGCCTCGCAAGCCAGGCGACGTCGCGGCCGGAAAGCGCGGAGGTCGGCTCGTCGAGCAGCAGCACTTGCGGCGCGCGCACCATCGCCTTCGCGATTTCGATCTTCTGCCGAACGGGCAGAGAAAGGTCGCGAATGTAGGCGCCAGGCCGCACGTCCGCGAGTTCGAGACGATCGAGCCATTCAGCCGCTTTACGCTGCGCCTCGCGCTTTCTGATTCGCCCCAGAAAGCCCGTAGGCTCGTACGACATGAGCAGGTTCTGCGCAACCGTGAGATCGCGCACCAGCGTCATTTCCTGAAACGCCGTCTGCACGCCGGCGCGATGCGCGTCTTTCGGCCCGCGCATCGCGACCTCGCTGCCCATCACGCGGATGCTCCCCGCATCGGGCTGCATGAGCCCCGAAAGCAGCTTGACCGTGGTGGACTTGCCCGCGCCGTTCTCGCCGAGCAGCGCATGCACGGCGCCGCGCTTCACTTGAAACGATGCGCCGTCCAGCGCAACCGTCGCGCCGAAGCGCTTGGTGACCTTCTCGATATCGATCGCAAGCGATGTCATCGAATCACCTCCTCGTTGTGCCGCAGTCAGTCCTGGTTGCCGGTCAGCGCCGCATTGAAGCCCACTTCCTTCGTGTCGTCGGAATAGATGTCCGCGAACCAGCCCGGGGGCACCTTGTCGGGCGGGAACGCCGTACAGCCCGCCTTCAGTTCGTCGATGCTGCCGGTCTTGCAGAGCTTCGAGTCTGCGGTCTGCACGAGCGGCAGTTTCAACGTGACATGCGGCGGAAAGTCTTTGCCTTCCAGTTTTTGCACGGCGAGCTTGAGCGCCATCGCGCCCGAATACGGCGGCGCACCGTACGAGATGGAGCGATAGCCGATGGCACGATAGGCGCCCTCACCCTTCACGGTGCCCGGCGGCAGCATCTGCACGCGGTGTCCGTTTGACGATTCGCCCGCGCACGGCTTGATCTTGTCGTCGGCAATGCCCGCGTCCAGTTGCATCGATGCCGCCGTGAAGCAGCCCACCTGCATCCACAGGCCGTCGATCTTGTCCCAGCTATGGGTTGCGAGAATCTTCGAGAGTTCGGTCTTCGCGGTGGCCTGGCTCCACATGCCAGTGCCTTCCGCAATCACCTTGATGCCGGGGTATTTCGCGAACACGGCCTTGGCGGCTTCGGTGCGGGCGCGGTCCACGGAGGTGCCCGGCACGCCCGTAATCATCACGACATTGCCTTTGCCGTTGATCGTCTTCGCGAGCCATTCGGCGGTAACGGTGCCGGCCTGGTGCTGGTCGATGGTGACGTTGTGCGCGCACGGTTCGGTGACTTCACCGTCGTAGGCGGCCACCACCACACCCTTCGAGCACGCGTTCTTGATGGCGCGATTGAGCGCCGTGGGCGAGATCGGGTAGATGATGATGGCCTTCGCGCCCGCCTGCACCATCGAGTTGATCTGCTGGATCTGTTTCTGTGCGTCCGTGCCCGCCACCTGTACTTCGAGATCCACCTTGTCCTTGAGCGCGGGCGTATTGGCCATTGCCTTGACCATGTTCGCGGCCTCGGTCTGCCAGTCGTTGCCCACATAGCTCATCGACAGGAACACCTTGTATTTGCCGGCCGCCACGGCAGGACCCGAAACGGCGAGCGCGGCGGTGAATGCGAGGCCGAGTGCGAGGCTGAATGCAACCCGGCCCGCATGACGGATGCTGTGCGTCAATGCTTTCATGTCTTCCTCCGATGCTTCTTTATTGATGTGTGACTGCGCTTTTACTTCGCGACGTGCGGCAGGCGAGCGTTCGCCGGCAATACGATTCCCGCGCTACCGGGCAAGACGTTGGGGTCGTGCCCGGGTATGACGAAGTCCGCGATCTGCCGGATACGCGCAAGCGTGTTCATCTCCGCCAGCGTTTCGTGCACGATGCCTACCGGCACGAGGTCGACGATGTTTTCCATGCAGTTCGCGCAATCGCCCGCAATCAGCACGACACCGTCTTCCGTATCGACCGCAACAGACTGATGGCCTGGCGTGTGTCCTGGCGTGGGTACTACACGCACGCCGGGCACGATGTCGGTCACACCGTTCACGAAGTGCCAGCGGAAATACGCGAGCGGCTCGCGGCCAATCAGGAATTCCTGGTAATACGTTGCCTGTGTGGGCAGCGGGTGACAGGCGTAGTCCCACTCCTTTTCCTGCACCACGAAACGCGCATTGCGAAAGAGCGTGTTGCCGCCCGAGTGGTCGTAATGCAGATGCGTGTTGATGACGATATCGACCTCGTCCGCGCGCCAGCCAACGTATTCCTTCAGCGCGCGCTCCAGCTTCTCCTCCGGTGCCTGATCGCAGGGACATACGAAGTTCGAGACCCAGCCCGGGTCGTGAATGCCGGTATCCACCACGATCTTTTTCTGCGCCCCGACGATCGCCGTGGACCACACGGGCACCTTCATCTGTTGCCCGAAGTAACGGCCATAGACCTGCGACGAGCGGTCCACGGTAAGCCAGCCCGTCGGCATCGCGACCACTTTCAGTTTGCTGCGCGCACTGCCGTTCACGATGCCTCCGCGTGTCAGAAGTTGGTTTGTGCTGCGCCCTTGAGTTGCAACATTTCGCGTGCCTCTGCGGGCGTCGCGACGTCGAGCGAAAGCCCTTCGATCACCTGACGGATCTTGCGGACCTGCGCGGCACTCGATTCGGCAAGCTTGCCCGGTCCGAGCCACAGCGAGTCTTCCAGCCCGACGCGCACGTTCGATCCCTGCGCAACGCCGATCGAACCCAGCGGAATCTGATTGCGGCCTGCGCCCAGAATGGACCACACGTAGTCGTTCCCAAACAGACGGTCGGCGGTGCGCCTCATGTGCGCGAGGTCTTCGGGATGCGGCCCGATGCCTCCCAGTAGACCGAACACGCTTTGCACGAAGAACGGCGGTTTCGCGAGCCCGCGATCCACGAAATGCGCGAGGTTGTAGAGATGCGAGATGTCGTAGCACTCGTACTCGAAGCGCGTGCCGTTCGCACTGCACGACGTGAGGATGTATTCGATGTCCGCGAAAGTGTTCTTGAATACGAGATCGCGGCTGTTTTCCAGATGTTTGCGCTCCCAGTCGTACTTGAGGTCCTTGAAACGCTCCAGCATCGGATAAAGGCCGAAGTTCATCGACCCCATGTTGAGCGACGCCACTTCGGGCTTGAAGTGATGCGCGGGCTTGAGACGCTCGGCTACCGTCATATGCGGGCTGCCGCCCGTCGTGATGTTGATGACGGCGTCCGTTTCCGCCTTGATGCGCGGCAGGAAGGCCTGAAATACAGCAGGGTCTTGCGTGGGATGGCCGTCATCCGGATCGCGCGCATGCAGATGCAGAATCGCGGCACCTTCCTTCGCGGCGGCCAGCGCCGCGTCGCCGATCTGCTGCGGGGTGACGGGAAGATAAGGCGACATCGACGGCGTGTGGATCGCGCCCGTCGGTGCACACGTGATGATGACCTTGCGTTTCGTTGCCATGTGTTCGGTCCTCGCTGTTCTCAGAGCACTTCGACATTGCCGCAGACGGAGATGGCCTGCCCCGAGATACCGCTGCCCGCCGGCGAACAGAGGAAGAGCGCGGTGGCGGCCACTTCCTCCGGCGTCGTCATACGGCGCAGCGAAATCTTCTCGAGGTATTGCTTCTCCATCTCTTCGTAAGAGAGATTCAATTGCGCCGCACGTGCGGCGATTACGCGCTCGATGCGCGGGCCTTTCACGATGCCCGGTTGAATTGCATTGACGCGAATGTTCGATGGGCCCAGTTCGATTGCAAGGCTCTTCGTGAGTCCGACCACGGCCCACTTGGTCGCCGAATACGGCGTGCGAAACGCGTAGCCGAGCCGGCCCGCCACCGACGAGAGCGCGATGATCGTTCCGCCGTTTTGCGCATTGCGCAGCAGCGGCACCGCGCGGCGCGCGAAATAGAACTGCGCATTGAGATTGACGTCGATCGTGGTTTCCCACTCTTTCACGTCGAATTCGTCGATGCCGCCTGTTGGACCTGCAATGCCCGCGTTGTTGACGAGCACGTCGAGTCCGCCCAGTTCTTTCTGCACGTCGGCAAACACGCGCTCGACGGCATCGCGATCGGATACGTCCGCGAGCGTTGCACTAATGCGGCTAGAGTCAGCGTTGGCTTGCGACTGGGCAAGCGCATCGATCGCATCGGCGCTCGCATCGCAGACATGCACGCGCGCACCCGTTTCAACGAAGGCCCGCGCGATTACGAGCCCAATGCCCGATGCGCCGCCTGTAATGAGCACGCGCAAGCCCGCGTGCGGTTTCAGCATCTGCAGAACCGTCATTGCCTTTCTCCGTTTTCTTGTGCGTCAGCTTCAGGCGGTGGCCCGGTCGCCGCTGTCTGCCTTGCTCGGCTCCGCGGCCTGCAATCGCTCCTGCAGGTCCGCGGCGGCGTCGCCGATGTCTTCCTCGATGCCTGCGCGTGCGCCATCACCGTCGCCGCGCCAGAGCGCTTCGACGATGTGGCGATGCGCCACCATGGAGCGGCGCATGTGGGGAATGTCGGGCGCGACGAGATTGAGGAAAGGGCCGATACGCATCCAGAGGTTCTGGATCGTGGCGAGCGTGAGGTCGCTCGCACCGTGCGTGTAAATCGCGATATGGAACTGGAAATTACTGCGCAGATAGGCCGGCACGTCGCCAGCTTCGACGTGTGCGTCCATCGTGTCGAACACGGCCTGTAATGCTTCGAGATGCTCGCGCGACATGCGCGCCGCGGCTCGTTTAGCGACGGTGCCTTCAAGCGCGATACGCACGTCGCGCAACTCGTCGAGCAATTCAAGCGTCATGGGCGGCACCATCAGCGCGCGGCCCGGACCGTCGATCAACGCGCCTTCGGCTTGCAGCCGCGTGAGCGCGGCACGTACGGGCATCGTGGACGAGCCCACGGCTTCGGCCACGCTGCGCAGGCTCAGCAACTGGCCCGGCGCGAAGCGGCCGGTCATGATCGCTTCCCTCAACTGGGCGTAGACGCGGCCCGCCATGGTTTCGCGCGCGACCAGTTCGAGTTCGGGTAAATCCGTTGACGTGCGGGTTGCCACCTTCAACCTCCGTTCTTTCATCCAGCTACGGCCACGCTTTCACGTTTCTGGCGCCTCTGTGACCTGTGATCACAGATCTCTTGAGCCAAGTTTGATTCGCCCTGCATGAGGAGTCAACCGGGAATCGCTAGGGGAAAACGCGAGGTACGAGCGCCTCGGGCGTCATGGGCCACATTAGGGTTTCACGAGGCCCCAAACAAACTAGACAGTTTAACTTGCAAGTTAAACTGTCTTAACCTATGCTGCGGCCATGACCAGTTCACGCATCTCCTCGGGGTCTTTGTCAGGTGCCCCTAACGCATCGCTCGAAGCCGTTATCGCCGAACTGACGCCTGCAATCGGCCAAATCGTGCGAAGGCTTCGCTCCGTGGGTAATCCGGGCGAACTCAGCCTGTCCCAATCGAGCGCGCTCGCACGGCTGGAACACGGTGGCCCCATGACGACTGCCGATCTTGCGCGCGCCGAATCGATGAAACCGCAGTCGATGAAATCGATTCTGGCGAGCCTCGAAGAAGAAGCCTGCGTGGAGCGCCAGCCACATCCCACGGACGGCCGCCAGATCCTGTTCGCGCTGACGCCGAAGGGCCTTGAAGAGCGACGGCAGCGCACCGCAGCCAAGCGCGAATGGCTGGTCGACGCGCTGTCGAAATTCGATCAGACGGAGCTTCAGACTCTGGCCGCTGCTATTCCGCTTCTCAAGCGGCTCGGCTCGTCCTGACGCAACGCGCCGCGGGCAGTACGTCCTGCGGTGAGTCGCTGATGAAACACGCGTCTTATCCCTGCAACCATTTAGGATCACTAACATGAGCGCAACCACCCTCGACCCGCGCACGGCCCTGATCATCGTGGACCTTCAGAAAGGCATAGCAGCACTCCCTGCCGCCGCCCCGATTGAAGTCGTGACGCAGAAAGCCGGCTTGCTTGCCGCGGCCTTTCGCGAGCGGGCTCTGCCCGTCGTGCTGGTCAACGTTGCTGGCGGCGCTGCGGGGCGCACGGAACAATCACGCGGCGCCCTGCCGCTTGCTCCGGACTGGACAGAGCTGCTGCCTGCTCTCGGGCAGCAGCCGCAGGATCATCTCGTCACCAAGCACACGTGGGGCGCGTTCATGGGCACGAGCCTCGAGTCCTGGCTGAAGTCGGAGGGTGTGACGCAAGTCGTTCTGGCCGGCGTGGCGACCAGCATCGGCGTGGAGTCGACCGCGCGCGAGGCCTATGCGCTCGGCTTCAACGTCACGCTTGCCATCGACGCGATGACGGACATGAGCGCCGACGCTCACGCCAATAGCGTGTCGCGCATCTTTCCGCGATTGGGCGAAACGGGTACGACGCAGGAAATCATTGCGCTGCTGGAAACGCAGCACGCCTGAGAGGCAAAACGGAGCGCGGAAACAGTTCGATGAAACGCATGGCCGACGACAACGGGCAAATTCTCCAGCGCGAGGAACGCGCGGTACAAGCGCCCTCCCCTTCGATATGGAAAATCACGGCAGTCGCAGTGCTCGGATCATTGCTCACGCAGCTGGACGCCACCATCGTGAACGTCTCGCTTTCCAGCCTGGCAAAGGATCTCGGCTCCACGCTGCCGGCCATTCAGTGGGTCACGAGCGCGTATCTGCTCGCACTCACGCTGGTCTTGCCGTTGAATGGCTGGCTTGTGGAGCGCATCGGCGGAAAAGCCGTGTATCTCTGGTGCTTCTCGTTATTCACGGCAAGTTCGGCGCTCTGCGGCTTCGCATGGTCGGCGAACTCGCTGATTGGTTTTCGCATTCTGCAGGGCGTGAGCGGCGGCCTGCTCGCACCCATGGCGCAGATGATGATGAAACGGGCTGCGGGAAACCAGTTCACACGCATCGCGGGCTACGCCGCGTTGCCCATTTTGCTCGGGCCGCTGCTGGGCCCTGTGATTGCGGGCGCGATACTGCACTACGCTTCGTGGCGCTGGCTGTTTCTCGTGAACCTGCCGGTGGGCTTGCTCGCGCTATTGCTCGCGAAACTCTTTCTGCCCGACGACATTCCACAGCACACGCCGCGCGGACTCGACTGGGTCGGACTGCTTCTGCTGTCGCCCGCCCTCGCGCTCGTGCTGCTCGGGTTCGAGCGTATCGCTCAGCGCCCGGGCCTCGTCGCGCTGATAGCGGGCGGCCTTCTGCTTGCCGTATTCCTGCGCGTCGAAAGTCGCAGGGCCGCACGCGCGTTAATCGATCTGAGCCAGTTCCGCAGCAAGGTGTTTCGTGTCGCATCAGCCGCGCAGTTTCTCTCGAACGGCGTGTTGTTCGCAGGGCAAATGCTCATTCCGCTATTCCTGATTCAGGCGTGCGGCCGTTCTCCCGCCGCGATGGGATGGATGCTCGCCCCGCTCGGGCTTGGCATGATGATCACGTTTCCTTCGCTAGGATTCCCGACAACCCGTTTTGGTGAACGCGCGGTGGCTGTGGGAGGCGCCAGCGTCGCCGTCTGCGCAACGCTGGTGCTTGCCTGGCTGGCGAACCATCCACTCGATGTTCTTGTCCTGGTTGCGGCGCTCTTCCTTCGGGGGATGGGACAAGGCGCGGTGGGACTTCCCGTCCTTTCGTCGGCCTATGCGTCAGTCGAGCCCCGCAATCTGCCAATGGCCGCCACCACGCTGAACATCGTTCAGCGCCTGGGAGGTCCGGCGCTCACCACCCTATGCGCGGCCTTTCTCGATCGCATGCTGGAAGCGCGTGTTGGTCCTGCGGGTCCGAATGCGTGGACGCTTGCATTCCTGCTGCTCGCTGCCCTGCACGGGCTCGCCGCCGTCGCGGCGACGGGCCTCCCACGAAGAGCGACGATGAGCGGGTGCGACTAAAGTGCGAACCCGCCCCGCCCTTTAAAGCAGCCCTCGCGATGCGAGGTTGCGATAGAGCGCACGCACGCCGAAAGTCCACGGAGTGATTTCCGTGCTGAGTTGCACAGTGTTGATCAACGAGCCCAGTTGCGCTGCCGAGATGGTCACCCTGTCGCCCAGGTGATGCGTGAAGCCACCGCCTTCGTTATCGCGATCGGCGGTGGGAGCGAACATGGTGCCGAGAAACAGCACGAAGCCGTCCGGATATTGATGATGGCGACCGCAGGTCTGGGCAACGAGGTCCGCCGGGTCGCGGCTGATCTCGCTCATATGGCTCACGCCTTCGAGCACGAATCCGTCATCCTCGCCTTCCACGCGCAATGACACGTGAGCTTTGCGAACGGAGTCGAGATCGAATGATTCGTCGAACAGACGAATGAATGGCCCAATGGCGCACGACGCGTTGTTGTCTTTGCATTTGCTGAGCAGCAACGCAGACCGGCCTTCGATGTCGCGCAGATTGACGTCATTGCCGAGCGTTGCGCCAACAATCTCGCCACGGCCGTTCACGGCGAGGACGATCTCCGGCTCCGGGTTATTCCAGTTCGACACCGGTAGCAGTCCGATCTCCGCGCCGAACCCGACGGCGGACATCGGCTGCGACTTCGAAAACACTTCGGCATCGTGCCCGATCCCCACTTCCATGTACTGGGACCACGCACCGCGTCGCTCGAGTTCGGCCTTGAGCCGCATGGCCGCATCCGATCCCGGTTTGATTTTCGAAAGATCCGTCCCGATGGTTGCCGTAATGGCCTCCCGAACCTCTTTAGCCTTGCCTGGGTCACCGCCCGCCTGCTCCTCGATAACGCGTTCGATCAGGCTGACGGCAAACGTGACGCCGCATGCCTTGATGGCCTGCACGTCATTCGGCGCCAGCAATCGCAAGGCCGCGCCTTCTCCATCGCGGAGCATGGCTTCCATCAGCTTCACGACAGAGCCAAGCGCTTCGCCCTTTACCGTGCGCGCAAACTGAACGAGATCGTCACGGTCGAACAGGTCGGCTGTGGTGGGCACGCTCGCCGTGACGTCCACCACCTCGCCATTTCGGACGATCACGACAGAAGGCCCTTCGTACCGGCCGGCTCTTCGCCACACGCGGCCCACCAGCAGAGCCTGCTGAAAGTCCTCCGGCAAATACGAGGTTGCGGGTTGCGGGGTCATTTCGAAATTACCTCCAGTTTATTTAGCGTATTCATTCGAATCGCTGACGACCTCTTCCGCCTCGCCCCATTTGACGCGTCTCGACGTCTTTCCAATGCCCGGGTTGAATGAGTTGGTAGGGTCCAGCGTCCTGTAGAACGAACGCAGCGATTCGTCAGCGGCATAAAGGTGGCCAACGTTGTGCTCGGCCGGATACTTTGCGCCCCGCTCGTCGAGTAGCGCGAGAATATCGTCCTTGATCGTGTCGCAGTTTTCGCCTTTCTTCACCAGGTATTCCTGATGGAGTACGTGACAGAAGAAATGGCCGCAGTACATCTTGAATTCGATCTTGTCGTCTATATCCGCCGGCAGTCGCTCGAACCAGTCATGCGCATTTCGCGGCAACGCAATATCGAGCGCGACGATGTCCTCGACTGTCTTCGCATGGATCGACCGATAACGCACGATCGCGCCGCCGATCACGAATCGGTTCAGAAATGCGGAAGAACCTTCCTCCGCAGTGCATTCGAGATAGTCGCCGTGTGGCGAAGGGAACCGCGTGGCCAGATACCGGCGCGCTTCGTCTATCCCCGCATCCCCCATCTTCAGCAGCAGGTGATGCTCGTACCGGTTCCGATAGTCGTTCAGCCGCCTGGGAAGATGTTCGGGCCACACGGTCGCAAAGGCTTGCAGCAGCCGATCGCTGATTGCCGACCCGATGCCCAGCTTCTCGGTCAAGCCATCCACCAGACTTTTGATCTTGAATGCCGTGGGAACGCGATGCGTGCCGAAGGCGCGAATGAACAGGAAAAGATCCTTGCCATAGCGCTTCGCGGCATCATAGGCGCCGCGATGCATGTACTCGCCCGCAACGGGCAGACTGTCGAATTCGCGCAGAATATGGCGCCGCACCTGCTCGAGTTCGTCCGGATCATTGGTTCCTATATAGAAAACCTGTGTCTTTTCATCGACGGGAAATGTGTCGAGCCGCACCGCAAAGACCGCGATGCGCCCGGCCGACCCCGAGGCTTCGAACAAGCGGCGAGGGTCGGCGTTGAATCGGGCGGGGCTTGACGCAGCAATGTCGCGCACGTGATTGCAGTACTGATGGTCCGACGCCTGCATAGATGGCGGACTCGCCACGTCCGCCTCCGAAAACTGGCCTCGATCCAGGCGATCCAGAATTTGCTCGGGCGTGCTGCCCAACTGCACGCCAAGATGATTGACGAGTTCCAGCTCTCCAGCTGCGGTGATCTGCGCGTACAGCGACAGTTGAGTGAACGCCGGCCCGCGCCGAATCAGCGATCCGCCGGAGTTGTTGCATATCCCGCCGATAACCGACGCACCAATACAACTGGAACCAATCACCGAATGCGGTTCCCGCCGGATCGGTTTCAGCCTCTTCTCCAACTGGTCCAGCGTCACGCCCGGCTGTGCGATGACCTGGCTGCCTTCCTTGACCAGATCGAGTCTGCGAAGGCGCAAGGTGCTGACGATGACGACAGGGCGATCATATCCATCGGCATGCGGCGTCGACCCGCCTGTGAGCCCGGTATTGGCCGCCTGGAAGATCATGACGCAGCCCGCCCGATGACACGCTTTCAGCACCCGCCACATCTCGACCAGGGTGCCGGGCTGCACGACGGCCAGCGCCGCGCCCAAGCCGTAGCGATAACCTCTGGTGAAGCGCCGCATTTCAAGCTCGCCGGTCAATACAAACCGTCTTCCGACAATCGTCTCGAACTCGTTTACGAGATTCTGCATGGTCCAGATTCGTGGTTGCTCGCCCTGCGATTGCACGCCGCCACCGGCAATCCCCCAATTACAGCGCCTTGCCGATCCGGTCCGCCATATCGACAATCCGGACTGCGATGCGTTTTTCAAGGCGCTCGTCCAACCGCCCAAGCGGAACACTCGTGCTCAGTGCGACGCGTTTGCCCAATGCGGTTACGCCGACGAAAGCCGCAAAACACGCAAGACCCTCGGTCACTTCTTCGCGTTCGCGGGCAATGCCTGTGGCGCGTACTTCGGCCAGCGCTTCCAGCAGGTCGGAACGACGGGTGATCGTGCGGGCCGTGAGCGCATCCAGTCGCTGGGGCAGTATGTTGCGCAGTTCGTCGTCCGGCAGGCTCGCCAGCAGCGCCTTGCCGAGCGCACAGCAATGCGCCGGCAACCTGGCGCCCAGGTCGGAGACCAATCGCACGGGGCGGGCAGCGTCCTCGCGTGCGATATACACCACCTCGATACCGTCCAATACGGCAAGCTGCACGACCTCGTTATGCGCGGCAACGAATTTGGCCGCCTCGTGCCGGAACAGCTCCTGCAAGCGGTCATGCCTCACATAAGCACTGCCAAGCTCGAACAGCGCGACGCCGATGATGTATCCCCCATCCCGCTTCTCGATCCACTGCCGCCGCTCCATCGAGTCGAGCAGCAAATAGAGCGTGCTACGCGAGAGCCCGGTAATCTCCGCAAGCTTCGATGTGCGTATCGGCAGGGGCGCGCCGGCAAGCGCCTTGAGGATGTCGTCGATGCGCTTGAGCGCCGGCACGTCGTACGGCACGCTCGAGGGCCCATCCCCGGTGGTGGCGGCAGTGGCTTTCGGCATGGCGGGTGTAAGAGGGCTATCCAACACGATGGGAATCCTCGCAATTATGTCGGACACCACTTACACCTTGTGTTCCCCATCCCGCGACCGGGGCCTGGCGGCAGACCTCGACGCCAGGCAAACAACGACTGCGGAGCGTCATGACCTTGCGACCTTGGCGCCTTCCTGTGGCTCGCCCCGTTCGGGTTCGGCCAGCGTTTCGAGCGCACGGTTGTGATGCAGCAGCAGCGCAGCCGCCGCGCCGACAAGACCCGCGCCTGCAAGGCAAAGCAGCCCGGCGCCGAAACCGCCCGTCGCGTCTTTGATCCAGCCCATCGCGTACGGGCCGAAGAAACCGGCGAGATTGCCGAGCGAGTTCACTGCCGCGATGCCACCTGCCGCAGCCGCGCCGGACAGGAACGCCGCGGGCAGCGTCCAGATGATCGGCAGACACCCGAAGATGCCGAAGCCGGCAATAGAAAGCGCGATCATTTTCAGCACCGGATTATCCAGCCCCGCCGCCGCCGCGATGCCCGCTGCCGCGATCACCAGCGCAATCGCGACATGCCGCTTGCGTTCGAGGCTGCGGTCCGAATGGCGGCCCCAGTAAAGCATGGCCACAAGGCCCACGATATACGGCAGCGACGTCACGAAACCGGTCTGCAGATTCGTGAGGCCGAACGCCTTGATGATCTGCGGCAGGAAGAAGCTCAGGCCATAGTTGGTTGCGTTCGCGCCGAAATAGATCAGCGCGATGGCGAGAATACGCGGATTAAAGAGCGCCTCCACCACGCTGAACGAACGCACGGCTTCGCGATGCCTGCGCTCCTGCGCCTGGCGTGCGACGAGCCACGCACGTTCGTCGTCGGTAAGCCAATGAGCGTCGGCCGGCTTGTCGGTCAGATAAAGCAGCACGCCAATGGAGAGAATCAGCGCGGGCGCCGCTTCGATCAGATACAACCACTGCCATCCGGCAAGCCCGCTCTTGCCGTCCAGCGAGAGCAGCGCACCGGAGATCGGGCCGCCAATGACGGTGGACAGCGGAATCGCCGCCATGAAGTAGCCGACCACGCGCGCCCTGTACTTCGCGGGAAACCACAGCGTCAGCAGAAAGATGATGCCCGGGAAGAAACCGGCCTCCGCCACGCCGAGCAGGATGCGCAGCGTGTAGAACACGTGCGCGTTCGACATGCCCGTCATGCGCGAGAGATGCGGAATGAACGCCATCGCGCCGGCCAGAATGCCCCACGTGAACATGATTCGCGCAATCCAGCGGCGTGCACCAAAGCGTTCGAGCAACAGATTCGACGGAACCTCGAAGAAGAAATAGGCGATGAAGAAAATGCCCGCCCCAAAACCAAAAGCGCTCGACGACAGGTCGAGCGCCTTGTTCATCTGCAGTGCCGCAAAACCGACGTTGACGCGATCAAGGTAAGCGATGAAATAGCAAACGATCAGGAACGGGACGAGCCGTGCCGTTACGCGCGCCATGGTGCGTGCTTCGAGCTCCATCGATGTCTCCTTTTCAGGCCGGCGTCTCGCTGCCTCGCGGCTGCGGGCAACGGGCCGGACCCATTTTGATGTCGGTCTCGCGGTCAGGCGCGGGAGCCGCGCACGGCGGAAACCTGGACCGCCGTATCGTAAGAGCGCCCGCAAACGAGGTCCAACAGACTGAGGGATTTTCCAGGCGGTTGTACAAGCCGTGTTCGTCTTAGAGCCGCCGCCTCGCGCCGGCCACGGCTCTCGAGCAGTATCCGTTCCTCCCGATGAAGCGCGTACCCGATGTATCAGCGCACGCTGTCGAACCACGCTACGACGTTGTTCGAACCGCCGAGCGTCGCGCCGTCGCCGTAAAGACCGGCGAGAAAGGTCGCCCGATGGCTGCCGCCCTGAACCGGAACGCCGGTCACGAACCGTCCTCCCGCTGCCAGGGCCGGGTAAACCATGCCTGGGTGAATCGCTTCGTCGGCCAGACCGTACTCGAAGCGGATGGGGCAATCGTAATTCCAGTACGTGGCGCGATTGGCCGCGAGATGCTGGAGGAACGCGCTGTTTTGCGTTGCCGTGAAGCGTTCGAAAAAATCGGGGACGAGCAGGTTCGAACCCGTCGGCGTGGGCTTCGACTGATCGAAATCCAGCTTGTAGTCTGCCCAGAACTTCGTGGCGAACTCGTGAAACTCAGGCCGCACCGTGCTTTTCATCAAACCCTTCAAACCGTACTGCAGTTCGTAGCTCCCCAGCGTCACGATCATGCAAAGAGAAATCCAGTCCGGAAGCGCCGGATAGGTCGTCACGCCTTGGGGCAAAGCGAAGGTCTGCGCCCCCGCCCAGAAGCGCCATGCTTCATTCAGGTCATTGAAAGGACTCGCAACAGCCGTTGCCGCAATCGGCCGAGACTGTTTGCGCAATGCCTGATGTAGCCACTGCGTATTGACCGCGCCTTGCGACCAGCCATGGAGAAACAGCTTCGATGGTGTGACGCCCAGCTTGCGCATGGCCGCCTGACCGGCCGCGAGAATATCGAGACACGTGCGAACGGTAACGTCTTTCACCGCATAGGCTTCGCCATGTCCCTCGCGAAAAGGGCCCTTGCCGACATAATCGGCCGCGATGACGGCATAGCCCTGCCCCGCGAAACGGTGCACGTTGAAGAGCGTTTCCAGGGAGTCCGCAGCATCGGTCAGTTGGCGGTCGGCATCGGCGAGAAGCGTGAGATTGGACGGCACCTGGTCGAACGAAAGAATCGTGCCGTGCTGCCACGACACCAATGGAATCTCGCCCTTTGCCCCAACGGGAAGCGCAAGAAGCCCGCTCACCTTGAGCTTCTCTCCGCTTTCGGGATTCACCGTGAAGGTGATCACGCGATGCAGATCGACATCGAAACGCGCGCCATGCGTTTTTGCATCGAACGCGGGGAGGATGGCCGGCTTGTTGAAAAGCGGATAAGCCGCCGCCACGAGTTCGTCGAGCCGCCCGGCGCTGACGCGGCATGAGCGGTCGATACCCGATGCGCCAGCATGACCGCCGCCCGCCGCAACCGCAGGTGCGTCGGTTAGCGCGATTGCCGCTACTGCGGCCGCACCCCGTAACAGAGTACGTCGTGGCTCGTTGACCTCCCGGTCTCTGGACGTAGCGGCCAGAACGCTTGCAATAAACGACATGTGGAAGACTCCGTGATAGCTGAAAGGCGCTTCAGAGCAGACCGCGGCAATACTCACCTCGGTCTGCAACCGGAAAATCCTGGTCGTTAATTGCGGCGGCGATATTGAGCTATCTCAAGACGTCGGGACGTTGGCGTTTATCGATTACCTCGTTGAAGCGCGAAATTCGTCTTTTAACGCGTAGTACAGGCGCCGATAACGCGCGAGCCGATCGTCCAGCATCGCCCGTGTCGACAGGGACGGTTCGTATCGCTCGACCACTGGCGGCGCGACGCATACTGCGTCAAGGGCCTCCCCTGTGCAGGCAAGACGCGCGAGTCGTCCCGCTCCCAGCGCCGCACCCACCTCGCTGCCTTCGTGAAGATCGAGAGGAAAGCCGAGCGCCGTTGCGCAGAGCCGTCCCCACACTGCGCTGCGCGAGCCGCCGCCGATGAACGATGCACGCTCCAGCACCGTGCCGGCACCTTGCAGTGCCGCGTAACCGTCGGTCATCGCAAACGCCACACCCTCCATCACGCTATAGGCGAAATCCGCCGCACTGTGCGACGCCGTCATGCCGAAGAACACGCCCTTCGCGTCGGCCGCGTTATGCGGCGTGCGCTCGCCATTGAGATACGGCTGGAAGATCGGTGCGGTCGCCGCATCCGCCGTGGGTGCCATTTCGACCAGTTCGGGCACGCTCGTTTTCAGCACGCGCGACAACCAGTGCAGGCTTGCCGCGGCGGAAAGAATCACGCTCATCTGATGCCATTGCCCCGGCACGCAATGACAGAACGCGTGCACGGCCTGCGCGGGGTTCGGCGCGTAACGGCCGGTAGCCGCAAACAGCACGCCCGATGTGCCGAGCGAAAGAAACGCATCGCCTGTCTTTGCCACGCCAATGCCAATCGCACTCGCTGCGTTGTCGCCCGCTCCGCCGCACACCGTCACGCGCTCGCTGAGCCCCCATTCACGCCGCAAATCGTCGCGCAACGGCGCACCCGGCTCGCTGCCTTCAACGAGCCGCGGCATGTTCTCCCGTGTCAGGCCCGTGGCCTCCAGCATGCGTTCGGACCAGTCCCGTTTGCCGACGTCGAGCCACAGGGTGCCCGACGCATCGGACATCTCGGAGACGAACTCGCCCGTCAAGCGCCACGCAACGTAGTCCTTCGGCAGCAGGACTTTCTGCACGGAGGCGAATACGGCCGGCTCGTACTTCGAGAGCCACAGCAGCTTGGGGGCAGTGAAGCCGGGCATCGCCAGATTGCCCGTAATCGCACGCGAGTCGGGCACGAGTGTTTCCAGTTCGACACACTCTGCATAGGCACGCGTGTCGTTCCAGAGAATGGCGGGGCGCAGCACGTTTCCACCGCGGTCGAGCAGCGTCGCACCGTGCATCTGCCCTGAAAGGCCGATACCGCGTAACCGGGCAAATGCGTGAGGCTGTGCCGCGCGAATCGCATCGATGGCATCGAGGGTGGCCTGCCACCAGTCCTGCGGGCTTTGCTCCGACCAGTGAGGATGAGGACGATCGACGCGCAGTGCAATGCCGGCGCTCGCCACGACGTTGGAGGAATCGTCTGTCAGAACTGCTTTGACTTCCGAAGTACCGAGATCAATGCCGATATAACTCAAAGTTCGATCCTGTTGAAAGGCGGGCAGGGTTAGCGGAGATTGCCCGCTACGCGTTGCGAGACGTTTTCAGGCTGCCGCTTTCTGTGCGTGCGCCGACGGTTCGTTGAGCCGGTGCAGTGCGCGAAACTTCGATGGCGGTATGCCTTTCTGCGCCAGAAATTGCCGATTGAAATTCGACACGTTGTTGAAGCCCACGCGGTAGCAGATGTCCGTCACGCCGAGGCTCGTGCACATGAGCAGCTCGCACGCCTCGTTCAGGCGCAGCCGGTTCTGGTACTGCACAAAGGTGCAGCCGGTATGTCGCTTGAAAAACCGCGTGAACGTGCTGATGCTCATGCCGGACAGTTCTGCGACGTCGATCTCGCGCAGATTGCCCGCGAGGTTCTGGCGTATGTAGGAGAGCACCTGATTGATCGTCGACGACATGTAACGCTGCGCGTTGACGTCGTACGCCGGCCCCGCCAGCGCTTTCCTATCCGCGCAGTGTGTGAGTTCGTCGAGAATCGTCATGAGCAGTGCCACGCGGCGCGCGCCGTGCGCATCGCAAAGCGCTTCGATCAGCGGCGCGATGGAAAGACCGAGACAATCGGGAAACTGGATGCCACGCGAGGCGTCGTCGATGAGCGCAAGCACCGGTCCCAGTTCCGCGAACGCCGACACCATGCGTTGCACCGCGTCGCGAGAGAACTGCAGCACCAGGTCACGCGACGGCACGGTTATCTCGTTGCCGCCGTCGCTCACCCAGTTGTGCGGCAGGTTCGGACCCGTCAACACGAGATTGCCCGGCGCGAAGTCGCCGATATAGTCGCCGACGAAACACTTGCCCGACGATTCGCGAATGACGTGAATCTCGTACTCCGGATGGAAATGCCATTTCGCGACCCTGTGCGGATAGTCGTGCACCCACGCACGGAACGATTCGTCCTGCCGGGTATGAACGAGTTCGAGATCCGGATTCATGCGTCGTCTCCTTCACATGTCGCTACGCGGCGCTCCTCCTGGCGTTGCTACTGCACACCCAGCGTGGGCGCCGCGTGATGGATGGCGTTAGGGGTGGCGTGCTCGTGCTGTCGGCCTGCGGAATCGTACTGCAGATCGAGCGAGAGGTTTTCGCCGCTCTTCGCGTCAAACACGTGCAGGTCTTGTACCTCGAACTCGAGCATCACGTTTGCATCAGGCGCTGGCACGCTGGTGGATGGAATCAGCGCGGCTACCCGCTCGCCCGAGCAATCCACCGTGATGAGCGCTTCTGCGCCCAGCATCTCGACCAGTTCTACCGTGCCATGCAACGCCAGCGTTTCGTTCGCGCGTGGCGCCGTTCTGACGCGCACGTAGTTTGGCCGGATCGCGAGCTTCACCGCCTGCCCATCGGATAGGCTGTTGAAGCGTTGACCGTGCAATTCCCAGCGTTCGCTCTTCGCTCGCACCGCAACCACGTCCCCGCTGCGCTCCACCACGCCATCCAGAAAGTTCATGGCGGGCGTACCAATAAAGCCTGCCGCGAACGACGTGCGAGGGTACCGGTACAGTTCCGTCGGCGTACCTTGCTGTTCGATGCGGCCCCCGCGCATCAGGATCACGCGATCGGCAAGCGTCATTGCTTCGAGTTGGTCGTGCGTCACGTAGACGGTCGTCGTCTTCAGACGTTGATGCAGGCGTTTGATGTCGGTGCGCAACTGCGCCCGCAGTTGCGCGTCCAGATTCGAAAGCGGTTCGTCGAAGAGGAACACGGCAGGTGTCTTGATCATCGCCCGCGCAATGGCCGCGCGCTGCTGCTGGCCACCGGACATCGCCCGCGGCTTGCGCTCGAGCAGTGCGTCGAGGTTGAGCATGGCGGCCACCTCGCGCACACGCCGGTCGATTTCGTCTTTCGGCGTCTTGAGCCGCCGCAGACCGAACGCGATGTTGTCGTACACGTTCATGTGCGGATAGAGCGCGTAGTTCTGAAACACCATTGCGACGTTGCGCTCGCGCGCGGGCACCTGGTTCACCACGGCGCCACCTATCAGCAGGTCGCCGCCGGTGATCTCTTCAAGCCCTGCGATCATCCTCAGCATGGTGGATTTCCCGCAACCCGACGGACCCAGCAGTACGACGAACTCGCCCTCGTCGATATGCAGGTCGAGCGGATGCAGCACGGGCGCCCCGCTGTCGTACTGCTTGGTCAGCCCCTTGCAGACGATATTGGCCATGGCTCAATCCATCTCGATCTGGATCTTGACGTCTTCGGGGCGTCCGGCCGCAGCTTCCTCGAACGCCTTCACGCCCTGCGAGAACGCGAACTTGCGCGAGATGAACGGCTTCACGTCAATCGCACCCGAGCTGATCAGTGCAAGCGCCCGCGGGAAGATATTGGCATAACGAAATACCGATTCGAGCCGCACTTCCCTGGCCTGCATCGCGACAACGTCAAGCGCAACGGGCTTGGCCGGCATGCCTACGAGTACCGCACAACCACCGGGGCACACAAGATCGAGCAGCGTTTCGAACACGGCGGCGTTGCCCGACGCTTCGAACACGACGTCGGCGCCCCAGCCCTGCGTGACCTGCCGTACCACGTCGAGCAGCGACTGTTCGGCCGCGTGCACGGTGACCACTGCAGGATGATTTGCGAAATGCGCGAGTTTCTCCTTCACCACGTCGGCGAGAATCACGCGTGATGCGCCGCCTGCAAGTGCGGCGAGTGTGGTCATCGCGCCGATGGTGCCGGCGCCGATCACGACTGCCACGTCGCCGGGCTTCATGGCCGCCTTCTTGGCGGCCTGCAGACCGATGGAAAGCGGCTCGACGATCGCGCCTTCTGCGAACGTCACGTTATCGGGCAGGCGATACGTGAAAGCCGCCGGGTGCACCACATACGGCGTGAGGCAACCGTGAATGGGTGGCGTGGCCCAGAAGCGCACAGCGGGGTCCAGATTGTAGAGGCCGCGCATCGTGGCCGGCGAATCGAACTGCGGAATACCGGGTTCCATGCAGACGCGGTCGCCCACGTTCAGGTGACTCACCTCTGCGCCCACTTCCACCACGGTACCTGAAGCCTCATGCCCGAGCACCATCGGCTGCTCCACCTTGAACGGCCCGATACGACCGTGCGTGAAGTAGTGAACGTCGCTCCCGCAGACACCAACGGTGTGGATACGAATCTTGACGTCGCGCGGCCCGACCGCCAGCGGCAGGTCGATGTCGCGCAAGCTCAGGCGGCGTGCTTCTTCGAGTACAAGGGCCTTCATCAGAGCATTCTCCTTACTTTCCTTTCAGCATTGAGTTCAACAGGCGGCTTAGCACGCCCACGAAAATGATGGGCGGGATGGCGAGCAACACCGTTGAGGCATTGATGACGCCCCAAGGCACCTCTTGCCCCAGCGACGTGAAAGCGGACGCCACGACAGGCAGCGTCGCGCTGCGCGAAGACGTGAGCGCAAGCGCAATCATCAGTTCGTTCCAGACCAGTACGAAACTAAACACGATGCCGCCCATTAGCGTGCTGCCGCAGGTAGGCAGCGCGATGCGCCAGAACACGGCGTAGGGACCGTAGCCGTCCAGCGTCGCGGCCTCCTCGATCTCGCGCGGCATGCGCTGGAACACGGGAATCGAAAGCCATGTGATGGTCGAAAGCGTGGTCAGCAGATACGTCACGATCATGGAGAGCCGCGTGTCGTAGAGCCCCAGGTCGATCCAGATCGCGATGAGCGGAATCGCCACCGCGACAGGCGGCAAAAAGCGCAGCGACAGCAGGAAGAACTGGATGTCGCGCTTGGCCGGCACATGAAAACGCGCAATCACGTAGGCCGCCGGCACGCCGAGCGCGGTCCCCAGCACGACGGCCGTCCCCACGATCAACGCGCTGTTTTGCAGCGCAATGAGCACTTCAGGGCTCGAGATGACCTGACGGTAGTTGCTGAGCGTCGGCGTGAAGATGAAACGCGGCGTGGGTGTAACGATGTCGAGCAAATGCTTGAGCGAGTTGAGCACTGCCCAGAAGAGCGGAAATGCCGCTACCAGCACGAGCGCGGCGCCAAACAGCAAGACCGTGCTGCGGGATATCAGTCTTCCCATTTGTTCACCCGCTTCCAGATCAAGGTAAAGATGAGGGTGGTCGCGATCATCATCAGGACTGCCATGCTCGACGCGTACGAGACTTTTCCGGAAAGGCCGATTCCTTGCGAATAGGCATACATGTCCAGCGTTTCGGTGGAAACGCCGGGGCCGCCTTTGGTCATCACGTAGATCAGGTCGAACGAACGCAACGACTCGACCATCTTGATGAAAACAAGGCTCATGATGGGCGCTCTGAGCATGGGTAGCGCAATCCACGCGTAGACCTGCCAGGTCTTCGCATAGTCGAGCCGCGCGGCTTCGAGCGGCTCGGGCGGCAGCGTCTCCAGCAGCTTCAGCACCACCACGGCAAAGAACAGGCCCCATTGCCAGATGTCGACCAGCGCAACAGCGTAGAGCGCCACGGCCGGGTCGGACAGGAACGCCGTATTGGGCACGCCGACCACACCGAGCAGCCAGCTCAAAACGCCGCTCAACGGCGAATACATGAACTTCCAGATGAACGCAGCCGAAACGCGGGGCAGCAGAACCGGCACAATCAGCAGGACACCGATCAGGTTGCGCATGCGCCCATGCACGTTCTCGAACAGGTAGACAGCGATCACGACACCCACCGCGACGGCGCCTAACACCGTGACGATCTCCCAGATCGCGGAGACCTCGATGGAATTGATGAAGCGCCGATCTGCTGCGAGACGCAGGAAATTGCGAAACCAGACGTACTCGCTATCCGGGTACCGCAGCACACGGTTCTTGAGCGCGAGATTGATGGCCGCCACCGTGGGTACGAGACCCAGCACCGCCATCACGACGAGCGGCGGCACGAGAAACACGAACGGAAGACTGGTCTTGCCGCGATTGAACATTGCCTGCTCCAGCATGCATCGGGACAGGGCACGTTGCCGTGCCCCGGGGACAGGTCACTTGCGCCCGTGTTCCATCGCATCCTGGGCGTACTGCACGGCGTCGTTCAACGCGCCCTGGATGTCTTTCTGCGTACCAGTGAAGACCTCTTCGAGCGCGACGCCCAGGTTGTCGCCGATATCAGGCCACTGCGGCGTGCGCCAGAACGTGACCTGAGAGACAGGACCGGTATCTTTCAGGCCGGCTAGAATCTGCGGCTTCACATGCTTCTGAAAGTAGTCGCTCTGAATCGTGCTCGTGCGGTTGTAGTCGCTGAACACGTTCGCGCGCAGGCGCGCCTGCTCCTGTTCCTTGCTCGTTGCCCACGCGATAAATTTGCCCGCCGCCTGGCGCGTGCACTCGTCCTTCGCACCCACCGCGGAGATGGCCAGCCCGTGCCCATAAGCCGCCGAGGGCAGCGGTGCGGGCGGTCGCGCGTAACCCACCTTGTCCACGACGCTCGACTTGGTCGGGTCTTCCATCCAGTCCGCAAATGGCGTGGATTCGATCATGAACGCCACCTTGCCGGAACGGAACGCTTCGAGCGCGTTGCTCCAGTCATACGTGGTCGAACCGGGCGGCGCGTAGCGGAACAGATCGGTATAGAGCTGTGTCGCCTTCACGACAGCCGGGGAGTTGAAGTCGGCCTGGCCCGACTTGTCTGTCCACGTACCGCCTTCACCCAACATGAACGGCGCCCAGCGCCAGACGTTCATGCCTGAACCGCGCTGGCCGCGTGCCACCCACCCGTATAGATTGGGCGGTGCGTTGAGCTTTTTGATGTCCGCAACGAGTTCGTCGAGCGTGCGCGGCACGGGCATGTGGGCCTTCTCGAGCAGGTCGCGGCGATAGAACAGGAAATCCGAACCACCGATCAGGGGTGCGAAATACGCCACATTCTTGTAGCTTGCCACCGCGCGACGCGCCGGAAGAAAGTCGTCGTAGTCGGCTTCCTTCGGGTAGTACTTGAGCAGCGGAACGATCCAGCCCGCCTGCGCGAACTCCGAGACGTTGGCTTCGTCCACGTAATAGATCTGGTACGAACCCGCGCCTGTCGAAGCGTCGAGCCGCGATTTTGCGCGCCGGTCGCTTTCACCGAAATAGCTGATCTCGATCTTCGTGCCGCTCTTCTTTTCATAGTCCGGCAGCGACTTCTCCATCACCGCCAGGCCTAGCGTTTTCTGTCCCAAGACCTTCAGTACAGGCACATTGCACGATTGCGCGAACGATATGACCGGCACGGTCGCGCCGATGAGCGCACACAGTGCGCTATGGTGGAATCTGTTCACAGCTGTCTCCTGGAATCTTGATTGGAATTCTCGTTATCAGCCGGACCTCCATGCATCCCAGCGGATAGCGTGTGCACAGTACCACCCGCGTTATCGCGTCAGCCACGCCAAAGCGGCGCCGCCATCGATACTTTTTTCTCAATGTTTGTGTGCGGTGCGGAAATTTGTATTACCGGGAAGGACCGGCGCGGCGACCGGTCCGTACGCCCGATGGGGCGCGTGAGGTCACACCGAAAGGTAGTCGGCCAGCCGAACAAGCATTGCGTCGCAAGCGTGCAGTTGCTCGACGCTCACGAATTCATCGGGTTTGTGCCCCTGATCCATACTGCCCGGCCCACATACGACCGTTGGAATTCCAGCTTGCTCGAACAAGCCACCTTCGGTGCCGAACGCGACCGTGCCGAATTCTGTCGAGCCCGAAAGCAGTGCGACCAGGCGCGCTGCCTCGCTCTGCGGCGACGTCGCCAATCCTGGATAGGCTGAAAGCGATTGAAGGGTAATGTCGGTATCCGGCTTCACGGCGCGCATCTTCGGCAGCAGTTCGGATTCGGCGTACCGCTGCAATCGATGCGCAACCGTGTCGGCATCGAAGCCCGGCAGCGCGCGCACTTCGAAGTCGAACTCGCATTCGGCGGGCACGATGTTGAGCGCCCGTCCACCCCGGATAACGCCCGTTTGCACGGTCGAGTACGGCGGATCGAAGCGTTCGTCGTGATGCTCGGGCTGCGCGAGTGCCTGCCCGATTTCTTCGAGATGATTGATCAGGCGTGCCGCATACTGAATCGCGTTCACGCCGTACGGTGCGTAGGCGGAATGGCACGCCGCACCCTTCACACAACACCGCATCGCGAGCTTGCCTTTGTGTCCCAGCACGGGCTTCAACCCAGTCGGCTCGCCGATCAGACACAGCACCGGCTTATATTCACGCCGTGCAAGTTCGTCCAGCATCGGCCGAACGCCCAGGCATCCCACCTCTTCGTCGTACGAGAACGCGAGATGCACGGGCATCCGCAGATCGCGTTCAATGAACATAGGCACCGCCGCGAGCACCGATGCCAGAAAGCCCTTCATATCCGCGGTGCCGCGTCCATACAGGCGGCCCTCCTTTTCGACGAGACGGAAGGGATCGACGGTCCACGCCTGCCCCTCCACGGGCACCACGTCCGTATGACCCGACAGCGCGATGCCGCCGCGATCCGGCGGCCCGATCGTCGCGAAGAGATTCGCCTTGGTGCGCTCGTCGTTGTAGAAAAGTTCGCATTCGACGCCATGTTGTGCGAGGAAGTCGCGAACGAATCCGATCAGCGCGAGATTGGAGTCACGGCTAACTGTCGTGAAGCTCACCAGCCTTTCGAGCAGCGCGCGACTCGACATCTCATTCATCGCCTGGCACTCCGTATCTGGGTGCGGTGGTCGGATTCAGGGCGCGTGTGACGTAGTCTTGCATCTGTGGCTTGTATGCGGCCCACAGGCTGCCGAGCTGGCCAATGGGATCGTTGTCGACCCAATCGACCCGCAGATCCACGAGCGGCCAGCTCAAGTTGCTCACGATCTTCAACGCCGCCGAATGGACAGGGCCGGCTTCACCGCCTGCGGCCATAGCCGCCTGCATCGCTGCGAGCAGACGGTCAGCGAGCATGCCCTGCGCGTTGGAAAACGCAACCGGCATCGCCTCGATAACGTGAACGCCAGCAAGCATGTTGCCCGCCGCGACGCATTGTTCGCCTGCGAGCGCGTAATACGTTCCAAGTGCTTCCTTGCCGCTGAAGAATGCGGTTTGACCCTGTGCATCGATAACCGTCACCTGGCGATACTCGCGCCATTCATCTGCATCGAGCGCCTGTTTCAAGGCCTGCGATGGGTCAATCTTCTTGCTGTCAAGAAGGTCGAGAACGCGCGGCCCAAGCGCGGGCAACGTAACGTTCTGCGTCGCGACCGCACCCACGCCCGCACGCAGCCACGGACAACGTGCGCCCACTGCAATGCTCGACGAGCTGATCGCAATACCCAGTTGTCCCGTCTTCTCGCAACGTCCGACGATAGAAAAAGTCATGCGCCCTCCTTTATGCCTTCGGCGGCGTCCAACCATCCGGAATGACGGCGATGACGTCGATTTCCATCAGCCATTGCGGCTGGCCCAGTGCGACGACGGTGAGACCGGTCGAAATCGGGAACACGCCTTTCAACCATTTGCCGACTTCCCGATAGACCGACTCGCGATAGCGCACGTCGGTCAGATACGTCGTCGTCTTGACGATGTGCGACAGGTCGCTGCCCGCCTCTTCCAGCAATTGCTTCACGTTCTTCATGGCCTGCTCGGCCTGCGCGCGCGCATCGCCCAGGCCCACGAGATTGCCATCGAAATCGGTGCCCACCTGGCCGCGGACATAAACGGTATTGCCCGCACGCACAGCCTGGCAAAGATCGTTGTCGAGCGTTTGGTTCGGGTATGTATCCTTCGTGTTGAACATGCGGATGCGGGTATGCATCGGTTGGCTCATCGATTCACCTTCGTTGTCTTGGGGATCTGCCTGGGGGTCTGCCTGATTCTCGTATCACGCGGTTGCTTGAACCTTCTGCTCAAGCTGTTCGTTCCTCACCTGCGATTCCGGCCCGTCGTAATACGTCTGATACTTGCGTTGCATGACGATGTGGTCCGCAATATGCCTCGCGTCATGCCACACGCCCCAGATGAACGCTGAACCGCGTCGCGACAGCCACGGTAAGCCGAGGAAGTACACGCCCGGCTCTTTCGATACACCACGCTGATGCCTGGGCTTGCCCTTCTCATCGAAGGTATCGACCTGCAGCCATCCGAAGTCGGTTGCAAAGCCTGTCGCCCAGATGATCGACGTCACACCCGCTTGCGGAAGATCGAGTTTCAGCAGGGGACGGGTCATGCATTCGGGGTCCGGCGGGAGGATGCGCGCTTCGGGTTCATCGGGAAGATGAAGACCGTTGCGCACGACATAGGCGTCCGCGGCATCGAGCAGCGACAAATAGTTTTCGTCGCCGCGTGCAATGTTTTCAGCAAGATCGGCGTTGAAATGCGCGACGTTGCCCTCGAATGATGTCGTCAGACCGACCAGCGTGATGCCCTGATGTGCCAGCCGGCGAAAATCCACGGTTTGCCCGCCACGCGCACCGCTCACGGCGATGGTCACGTGCTCGCGCCCCGGCTTCATGACCTCGGCATCCCATTCGCCAAGCACGCCAAGCCACCAGCAGAAGTCGCGTCCGCGATACGCGCGCGGCGGCCGGTCGTGCGCACCCACCGACAGAAACACGCGCTTGCCGGCGCGCTGCAATTCATCGGCGATCTGAACGCCCGACGATCCCGCGCCCACGACGAGAACACCGCCTTCGGGCAATTGCTGCGGGTTGCGATAGTCGGCGGAATGAATTTGCAGAAGCGCTGCTTCTTGCGGCGCGATGGGTGGAATCACCGGCTTCTGAAACGGCCCCGTGGCGACCACGACGCGCCTCGCTTCAATCACGCCGTCCGACGTGTCGATGGTAAAACCCGGCCGCCCGTTGTTGCGCACGACCTTCTTCACTTCCACGCCGGTGCGAATCGGCGCATCGAATTTTTTGGCATAAGCAACGAAATAGTCCGCCACTTCTTCCTTGGGCGCAAAGCCATCGGGCGCTGTCTCGGCGAACTCCAGATTGGGGAAGCGGTCGTGCCACGCCGGACCATTGGCAACGAGCGAATCCCATCGCGCCGTGCGCCAGCGCTCCGCAATGCGCGCGCGTTCCAGCACGAGATGCGGCACGCCGTGCCGGCTCAAATGCTCGCTCATGGCGACGCCGGCCTGGCCTGCGCCGACTACCAGCGTATCGATCGATATTGTTTCCACTGTCATGGCTATGTCCTTCCGGGAGGCCGAATGTCGTCGTCGGAATCTACGCGCCGGGGAAGGATCGACAAAATATTTTCAAAAAATGCATGGCATCGGAATTTCCTATGCAAGCTTTTTTGTCGACGCCACAATGCGCCGCATTCGAGCCCTGAACCGTGGAGCGCCGCCGATGGAAAACCTTCCGTTACGCTACTCGCTGCGCCAGTTGCGGTACTTCGTGGTGACAGCGGAAACCTTGTCCTTCACCGCCGCGGCCAAGGAACTGCATATTTCGCAGCCTTCCGTTTCGACCGCTTTGGCGGATCTCGAAGTGTCTTTCGGCGTGCAGCTTTTTATCCGGCACCACGCAAGCGGCCTGTCGCTTACGCAAGCGGGGCGTGATCTGCTGGGCCAGGCGCGCAATCTGCTCAAGATCGCCGAAGAACTGCAGATGGCCGCCAAGGAAATGGATGGCGGCATGACGGGCGCCATTGCGCTAGGTTGCCTCGTGTCGCTTGCGCCGCCTTTGATGCCGGGACTCATCAGCCGCTTTACGGAAGCCCATGCAGGCATTTCATTTCGCACAGTGGAGGAGCACCAGGATGCCCTGCTGCGTGGCCTGCACGACGGCTCGCTCGATATAGCGCTGACCTATAGTCTCGATCTGACCGAAGACATCGCCTTCACGCCGCTGCTTTCCCTGCCGCCCTACGCGATCCTGCCGCGCACCCATCGCCTCGCGCGTGCACGCAAGATTTCGCTGGCCGATCTCTTGCATGAGCCCTACGTAATGCTCGATCTGCCGCATAGTCGCGAATATTTCGCCGCGCTTTTCGATGCTGTGGGCAGCCGCCCCGTGCCCGCGTTCCGCTCGTCGCAACCGGAAGTGGTGCGCGGCATGGTAGCCAACGGGCTCGGCTATAGCCTGTTGAACTTCCCGCTCAAGTCCACTCGCACCGTGGACGGCGAGGAATTCGTCATCAAGCGCTTCAAAGACAACGTCAACGCGACGACGCTCGGCATCGCGCAATCGCGCACCATGAAGCCACGGCAAGTGGTACATCGCTTTGCGTCGTTCTGCGAGAACTACATTCGGCGGCTGCACCTCGACCCTTGAAGGCCGCTGCATAGCCAAAAGCTTTGCCTTGTATCCAAAAACAATATTTTGACTGGCATATTGGCTTGATAGATTCCGTCCATGTCGAGCGCGTTGCGGCAAGCGCTTGTTTCGAAAGGCATGCAAGGAACACGTCATGGACAACGCGGCACTGAACAAGCTGATCAATGCCCTGCGCGACGGATGCGATCGCCCGTTCAGCGATGCTCGCTCCATGCCGCCCGGTGTCTATACGTCGGCCGATTTTCTGGCGCTAGAAGAGCAGCACATCTTTGGGCGCGAATGGCAATGTCTGGGGCGCGCAAGCGCCCTCAAGGCGCCTGGTGATTACCTGACGGCGCGAATCGGCGCACAACCGGTCGTCGTCCTGCGCGACGAGCACATGCAGCTCAAAGCGATGTCCAATGTGTGCCTGCATCGCATGTCGGTACTGCTCGAAGGGCGCGGCAATGTGCGTCGCGTCATCTGTCCTTATCACGGGTGGAACTACGCGTTCGACGGCGCGTTGAAGGGCGCGCCCATGATGGACCGCCAGGAAGGCTTCTGCAAAGAGCACTACAGACTGCCCGCCGTGCGCTGCGAGGAATGGCAGGGCTGGATCTACGTGACGCTCGATGCCGCGGCGCCTTCGGTGCGCGAGCACCTCGCCGGGCTGACTACGCTGATCGAGCCGTACGGCATGAGCGATTACGTCGAGACGTTCTATGAAGAACACGTGTGGGACACGAACTGGAAGATCCTCGCGGAAAACTTCATGGAAAGCTATCACCTGCCGATGCTGCATCGCGCCACGGTCGGTCCGCATTCGAAGCTCGAAGAGATGGAATGCCCGCCCGGTCAAGCAGCCTTCAACTATCACTGGATCACGAAAGAGGCATCGCTGCCCATTGGCAATGCACACCCCGACAACACGCGCCTGACGGGCCACTGGCGCAAGACCACGGCTTTGCTCGCGATTTATCCGACGCATCTCGTCACGCTGACGCCAGGCTATTTCTGGTATCTCGCGCTCCAGCCGCAAGGCGTCGGGCAGGTGCACATCCGCTTCGGCGGCGGCCTTGCGCCCGAGTTTATCTCGGATACCGAAGCGAACACGCACATGGTCACGCTCAAGAAGCTACTCGACGAAGTCAATGCCGAAGACAGACGCGGTGTAGAAGCCGTGTTTCGCGGGGTGCACGCGCCGCTCGCGAAGCCGGGGCACCTGAGCCATCTCGAACGCCCCAACTATGACTTCGCACGCTATCTCGCGGGCAAGCTGCAATCGCATTAAGAAAGACAGGACGCAATCACGATGTCAAACCCCTCCTTCATTTCGTTCTCGGGCGTGAGCAAATCGTACGACGGCGCGAACTACGTCGTCGACGATCTGAACCTCGACGTGCGCAAGGGAGAATTCCTGTCGCTGCTGGGGCCATCGGGCTCGGGCAAAACGACCACGCTCATGATGCTTGCCGGCTTCGAATCGCCTACGCAAGGCGAGATCCGCCTGGATGGCAAGCGGCTGGACGACAAGCCGCCGCATCAGCGCGACATCGGCATGGTGTTTCAGAACTATGCGCTGTTTCCGCATCTGACCATCGCCGAGAACGTGGCGTTTCCGCTGTCCGTTCGGCGCGTGAGCCGCGCGGAACAAAAAACGCGCGTCAAGCGCGCGCTCGACATGATCGAGTTGCCGCATCTCGCCAATCGCCGGCCTGCGCAGCTTTCAGGTGGACAGCAACAACGCGTCGCACTCGCCCGGGCGCTCGTGTTCGAACCCAGCGTGGTACTGATGGACGAGCCGCTCGGCGCCCTCGACAAGCGTCTGCGCGAAACGATGCAATACGAAATCATGCGGCTGCATCGCGAGTTGTCGCTGACGATCGTCTATGTCACGCACGATCAAGCCGAAGCGTTGACGATGTCCGACCGCGTTGCCGTTTTCTCCGATGGTCGCATTCAACAGGCGGCAACGCCAAGCGAACTCTACGAGAACGCGCAGAATGCGTTCGTCGCGAACTTCGTGGGCGAGAACAACGGTTTGGCGGGACGCGTCGTGAGTTGCGACGACAACTGGGCCACGCTTGCGCTCTCCGACGGCAGCATCATTCGCGGACGATGCGAGCGCGGCCTGCGCGTTGGCGACGAAGCCATGCTTGCGCTGCGCCCCGAACGCGCGCACATCCCGGCCGTGGAAGGCTCGCATGCGGATGAACATAACAACGTCGTGCGCGCTCGCGTCGAAGAACTCGTGTATTGCGGCGATCATCACCGCGTGCATCTGACGCTTGGCGCGAGCGATTCCATCGTCGTGAAGGTGCCTAATACGCAGCGCCACACTTTGCCGGCTCCCGGGGACACCATCGAAGTCGCATGGCGCCACGACGACTGCAAGATTCTCGCAACGAGCGCGCCCGCGCGTGCACCCGCCATCCGTTCTCCCGCCACTCCCTCACCTTCCCTCATCACGACCGCACCCGCAGGAGCCAACTGACATGCGCACCCGACTCAAAGCACAATGCGCCGCACTTGCCGTACTCGCATTTTCCACCGTGACCACGCAGGCTGCAGAAACGCTGAACGTTGTCACATTCGGCGGCGCATTCGAAGCCGCAGCCAAAAAGGCGTGGATGGATCCGTTCACCCAATCCACCGGCACGCAGTTCTCGCTCGAATCGTATGACGGCGGCCTCGCGAAGCTGTCCGCAATGGAGCAGGCGAAGAACACGACGTGGGACCTGATCGATCTGGAAACCAACGACGCGATCACCGCCTGCGACGAGGGGCTGCTCAAGAAGTTCGACAAGAAATCGCTCGGCAAGACCAGCGACTTCATTCCGGGCTCCATCAGCGATTGCGCGGTTGCCAGCATGGTGTGGTCCACGGTCTATGCCTACGACACAAGCAAGCTGAAAACCGCACCGACCACCGTCAACGACTTCTTCGACGTGCAGAAATTCCCCGGCAAGCGCGGTTTGCGCAAGTCGCCGAAGGTGGCGATGGAATGGGCGCTGATTGCCGATGGCGTGGCGCCCAAGGATGTCTATAAGGTGCTCGGCACGCCCGCTGGCGTTGATCGCGCCTTCAAGAAGCTCGACACCATCAAGAAAGACATCGTATGGTGGGAGTCGGGCGCGCAGGCGCCGCAGCTACTCGCCGACGGCGCGGTCGTCATGGTGCAAGCCTATAACGGTCGCATCGACGGCGCAGTGAAGAACGACCACAAGCCGTTCAAGACGGTCTGGGATGCGCAGGTCTACGACTTCGAATGGTGGGGCATTCCGAATGGCGCGAAGCACGCGGATACTGCGGCGAAATTCATCGTTTCGCAGGCTCAACCCAAGGCGTCCGCAGATCTGGCGAAGTACATCGCGTATGCACCGCCTCGCAAAGACGCGGTAGCGCTGGTGGACAAGCAGCGACTCGCCGACATGCCGACCGCGCCGGAAAACTTCAAGCGCGCGGTACAGATCAACGCAAACTTCTGGGCCGATAACGCCGACGCGATCAACAAGCGTTTCCAGGTCTGGCTGACTCAATAAGACCCAAGCAATAAGACTCAAGCAAGGCGAGATGACCAACATGCCCGCATCGATACACGCTTCGATCACCGATTCTCGAACGAGAGCCGATGGACGTGCGTCCTATAACAAGGCGCAACGGCGCGCATCGATGCGGGCGCTTCTACTCGCATTGCCGCTGATCGTATTTCTCCTCTCGACATTCATTGCCCCGATTCTGCTGCTGCTTTCACGCAGCGTGCAGAACCACGAACTCGCCGACAGTATGCCTGCGCTCACGCATGCATTGAATGCGTGGGACGGCCACGGCGTGCCCGACGAGCACATCTTTGCGCTGCTTGCAGCCGGTTTGAAAGAAGCGCAGGAAAACGAACGGCTCGGCACGGTCGCGCGGCGGCTGAACTTCGCGCTGCCCGAGTTTCGCAGCTTGTTGATGCGCACTGCCCGCAACATTCACGACGATACGCCGCCCGCGTGGAAACCCGCGCTGATCGAGATCGACGAACGCTGGAATTCGCCTGAAATATGGCGCTTGCTGAAGCGGGCCGCCGAATCCCCGACGCCCGACTATCTGCTTGCCGCCGTCGATGCACAGGTCACGCCGCAGGGCTCGATCGCATCGATGCCCGCCAATGCGTCCGTCTATCGGGAAGCCTTCGGACGCACGATAGGGATCAGCGCAACCGTTACGCTGTTCTGCCTCGTGCTCGGCTATCCGGTGGCATGGCTGCTCGCAAATCTTCCCGCAAAAAGCAGCAACCGTTTGATGCTTCTCGTCATCGTCCCGTTCTGGACGTCACTGCTCGTGCGCACGACAGCATGGTACGTGTTGCTGCAACCCGGCGGTGTGGTCAACGGCGTGCTGTCCGGACTCGGCATTGCATCGCATCCCATCCCGCTCGTCTTCAATCGCACGGGCGTGTTGATCGGCATGACCCATGTGCTATTGCCTTACATGATTCTCGCCATTTATTCCGTGATGAAGAGCGTGCCGCCTGTTTATGTGCGCGCCGCGAAGTCACTCGGTGCACATCCGTTCACGGCGTTCGTGAGGGTTTATATGCCGCAGACGCTGCCTGGCGTCGGTGCGGGATGCTTCCTCGTCTTCGTGCTCGCGCTCGGCTACTACATCACGCCCGCACTGCTCGGTGGTGCCGGGGACGAGATGATCAGCCAGCTCATCGCCACTCAAACCAACACGCAGCTCAATTGGGGACTCGCGGGTGCGCTGTCGGCCTATCTCGTGATCTTTACGGCGATTTTCTATTTTCTTTTCAACCGTATTGTCGGCATCGACCGCTTGCGGTTCGGTTGATCGAGGTCGCTCCGCCCGGAAGGAAAACTCATGCAAGACAAACGCAATACGGTGCTGACGGAGCGCATTGCCGCACGCTGGGTGCGCGTGCACTCCGCGATCGTGCTGTTCTTTCTGGTCGCGCCGATTCTCGCCATCATCCCGCTCTCGTTCAACTCGGGCTCGTACTTCTCCTATCCACTGCAGGGTTTTTCGTTCCGCTGGTACGAACAGGCCCTGACGAGCGCGGACTGGCAACGCGCGTTGCTAAACAGCATTGGCATTGGCGCAGCTTCCACGTTAATCGCGACATGCCTCGGCACGCTCGCCGCGTTGGGCCTGTCGCGTTCGCAATTCCCGTTGCGCGCGGTCATCATGCCCATCGTCATATCGCCAATGATCGTGCCGATTGTCGTCGTTGCTTCGGGGTTCTACCTGATCTTCGCGCCGCTAGGGCTCGTCAATTCCTATCCAGGGGTCGTGCTCGCGCATGCGGCGCTCGGCACGCCGTTTGTCGTCATCACGGTGACGGCCTCGTTGCTTTCGTTCGATCAAAGCCTGCTGCGTGCCGCGTCCGGTCTTGGCGCAGCACCGTGGACCGCGTTTCGTCGCGTCACCTTGCCGCTCATTACGCCCGCTGTGGCAACGGGCAGTGTGTTCGCTTTCGCCACCTCGTTCGATGAAGTCATCGTGATTCTTTTCATTGGAGGCCCGGAACAAAAGACCGTTCCTCGCCAGATGTGGAGCGGCATTCGCGATTCGATCGATCCGTCGATTCTGGCCGTGGCAACCATGCTCATTGTTTTTGCCGTGCTGCTGTTCGCGAGCATCAACTGGCTGCGCGGGCGCGCGGCCGCGGCCAGTCAGGCGTTGGTCTGACCGCCCGCGGTATCGGAAACGTCTGCGGTTTTCAGCAGTCCGTCGAGACAGTAACGGCCTCCCACGCCTGAATCTCTTCGGCCAATGCCGACAGCTTGTTTCGCACCAACCCGATCGCATCGGTGCCAAGCAACAGATGCGCAGGCGGATGATCCGAAGCAATCGCGGTGAGCATTGCGCGCGCCGCTTTCTTCGGGTCCCCCGGCTGCTTGCCGCTTCGCTCCGCGCGCGCTTTGCGCACAGGATCGAAAACTTCGTCGTAGTCCGGAATCGACCGCGGTGTTCGTGTCATCGAGCGGCCCGCCCAGTCGGTGCGAAACCCGCCGGGCGCCACGGCCGTCACCGCAATGCCGAGCGGTTTGACCTCTTTGCCGAGCGCCTCGGAGATGCCCTCCAGGGCGAATTTGCTCCCGCAATAGTAAGCAATTCCCGGCATCGTAATGAAGCCGCCCATCGACGTGATGTTCAGGATGTGACCGCGTCGGCGTTCACGCATGAATGGCAGCACGGCCTTGATCATGGCGACTGCGCCGAACACGTTCACGTCGAATTGCCTGCGCAGTTCCGACAACGGCGATTCCTCCACGATACCTTCGTGCCCATAACCCGCATTGTTCACGAGTACGTCCACGGGGCCGACAGACGTTTCGATGTCCCGCACAATGCCGTCGATCGCATCGAAGTCGGTCACGTCAAGTACGCGCGCAAATGCGGCGTTCGCAGACAAAGACTCGAAATCACGCTTTGCCTCGTTACTGCGTACAGTGCCGACAACTGTGTGGCCCTCCGCCAGGGCCTCTTCGGCGAGCGCGCGGCCAAAACCGCTGCTGACGCCAGTGATGAGCAAGATTTTGCTGGATGCCACGGAAGCTTCTCCCGGATGTCAATTGGAGAATGCATGCTACTCTTTCAACCACGACGGTATAAGCCAAATTCCCCTGTTTTTCTTGCACAAAACTATGAGCACGAAGCGTGCCTCGACATCTGGTCCAGAGCGCTCCCGGAGCGACCGCAAGCGCCTGGTTGCCTTGCTGCACGCGTTGGCGCCCGAGGAAGGCTACAACCTGACACCGCTACCGGGCGTGCGCATTCTGCGTTCGAATCGCCCGCTTTCACGCACGCCGGTCCTTTACGACCCGGGCATCGTGATCGTCTGCCAGGGTCGCAAGCGAGGTTACTTCGGCGACCAACTCTATCTCTATGACGAGCATCACTATCTGGCCGTTTCGGTGCCCGTTCCGTTCAGCATGGAAACGGACGCAACGGCGCAGCGTCCGCTGCTTGCGCTGTATTTGCATCTCGACTTCGCCATGGCTGCCGAACTCGCGGCGCAGCTCGACAGCGAAGGTGGAACAGCGAGTGCACAACCACCATTGAGCATGATGTCGACGCCGATGGACAACACGATGTCAGCGTCCGTACTGCGCCTCCTCGACGCGATGCGCGAGCCGCTTGAAGCCGCCGTATTGGGCTCTGGGCTGCTGCGCGAGCTGTATTTCCGCGTACTCACCGGGCCTCAGGGAGGCTCGATGCGTGAGGCCTTGTCGATGCGAGGACAGTTCGGGAAGATCGGCCAGGCACTGCGCCTCATTCACGCGCGCTACGCGCAGTCGCTCGACGTGAAGCTGCTTGCCGACGAAGCGGGCATGAGCCCTCCAAGCTTCCACCATCATTTCAAGACCATCACGCAGGTATCGCCGATGCAGTACGTGAAATCGACACGTCTGCATCAAGCCCGGCTCCTGATGGTTCGCGAAGACCTGACCGCGGAAGCCGCGAGCCTCGCGGTGGGCTACACGAGCCCGTCCCAGTTCAGCAGAGAGTTCAAGCGCCTGTTCGGCTTGACCCCTGCGGCGGAGACGAAGCGCATGCGCGAGAACTTCGCGATTGCGCCTGCGTTCCCGCACGCAACCTACGTCTCGTCGCACTAAGCACCGGTAGCCGTGAGGTCTCTCGCCAAGGCCAGGGCTTAGGAGTTCACGCCGCAACAGAAACTATGAACGTTTTACATGCGACGCGGATAAGGTTATCTGGCGAAACTTTTGCACACTCGGGTACTGTTACGTGGCTGAGTCCCGCCGCGCATACTGCGCGAAACAGCGCTACACATGAAGCATTTCCGATGAAACCATCCGTTTGCGAGACGACTCTCGACCTTCGCGGCCTCGACCCGCCAGAGCCGCTGGAACGCGTTCTGGATGCGCTAGGGTCGTTGCAGCGAGATCGCTACTTGCGCATGGTGATCGATCGCGAACCGGTGCCGCTCTACGGCATACTCAGGAGGAACGGCTTCGAGTACAGCGTCGACGTGATGGTCGACGGCTGCCGGGAAATCTGTATCTGGCAGGGGCAGTGATGCGGCGTCAGCTTTCTCTCGACAGTTCGCCGACGCTTTCCGTGCCGCTGCGGTTCTTTCTCAACGCGCCGCTATTTGCATTGCTGGCGGCAGGCCTTTTGCTGTGGGACGGGCCCGATGCATTCACGTCGCGCTGGTCGCCCGCTTCTCTCGCGCTCACGCACCTCTTCACACTGGGCATCCTCACCAGCGTGATGACAGGTGCGTTGATCCAGATACTTCCTGTAGCCACCGGCGTACGAATTGCATGGACGCACGTGACCGCCATGGCCGTCCATGCGCTACTTACGCTGGGCACGCTGACGCTCTCGGCGGCTTTCCTCTTTTCCTTACAACGGCTCTTCCTGCCGGCGTTGCTGCTGCTTTCAGCCGCGCTTCTCTGGTTGCTTGCCGCATGCTTCACGGGCTTTTGGCAACATCGCGACCAAGCATTCAAGGGTTCCGGCGACGTGCTCAATGCCACCCGGCTGGCACTCATCGCCTTGCTCGCAACCACGGTCCTGGGCGCCATTCTGGCTGGCTCGCAAGTCTGGCCTGTGCCGCTCCCATTGATCATGCTCACGGACCTTCATGCCATGTGGGGTCTATCAGGCTGGGTGGGATTGCTGACGATGGGCATTGCTTACCAGCTGATTCCCATGTTTCAGGTGACGGATGTCTATCCCCGAACGCTTGCACGCGGACTTGCACCCTTTGTCTTCGTGTTGCTTGTGGCGATCTCTTTCAATGCCGCGATATTCCCCCGGGTTGAAAAATCGTTAGGGTTTCTATTGTTTTTCGCCTACGCGATATTTGCGGCCGTTACCCTGTACCTGTTGTGGGCACGAAAACGTTCGGGATATGACGCCACTACGCTGTTCTGGCGCACGGCCATGGTGAGTCTCGTGTGCTGTGCGCCGCTGTGGATGGTGCAGACCGCAATCGGCAATCCACCGGGGTCCATCACGCTGGGTGTGTTGTTCATCTTCGGCGTGGCGTGGTCATCAATCAACGGCATGCTGTACAAGATCATTCCGTTTCTGCTCTGGTATCACGCACAAAACTCGCTCAGGACCGCTCCCATAGCCGTCGTGCCCAAGGTCAAAGACACGATTCCGGATCGCATGGCACAAAGGCAATTCTGGGCGCATCTGCTCGCCCTGCTTCTCCTGCTGGCTGCCAGTGTTCGGCCTATCGCATTTGCACGCATGGGTGCGCTGGCGGCGGGGGGCTCAGCGGTATGGCTGGGCATCAACGTGATCGGCGCTATCCGGCTGTATTTGCGTGCCAAGCGTCAGATCGCATCGATCGAATCGAACGCTCGCTGAACAGGCGGCATCTGTTATCCAGGTATCGCTGGCACGTGCTGGTGATAGTTCGCGATGCAAACAATCGAACAGCTGCCCCCACACCTTCATGTGCAACTCATGCGAGTCGCTTCATGAAAATTCCAGCACGTTGCGGGGGCAGTCGTCAAGACGGAGGTCAGGCCAGTCGCCGTGGAAACGACTGGGCCATTACTTGATCTCTTTCCAGTAAGCGGCGTTCAGTCGCCAGGCAAAAAAGCTCAGCAGGCCCAGGAACAGCAGCACCCACACCCCGATCTGCCGGCGCGCCTTCTGCTGCGGCTCGGACATCCACGACAGGT
>NZ_RJZE01000037.1 GCF_003986935.1 Paraburkholderia kururiensis JCM 10599 = LMG 19447
GCCGCAAAGCGCGGCTCGATGCGCAGCTCGTAGGCCGCCTCGTCGCGGCTCGTGCGGATGCGCTTCCAGCGCGTCACCACGCCGTTGAAGGTAGCCGCGGCATGATCGACTGGCGTGGCCCAGGTGGCCGACGGCACTGCTGCGCGCTCGTCAACCTGCAGACCCGCGCGCCGGCCAACGTAGTCGCTGCCGTCGATATCGAGCCGCGGCGACGTGACCGTCACACTGACCACGTAGTCCTTGCAGAAGCCGCCGCGCACCTTGAAGTCGAGCACATCGAGATCGTGCTCCTGAGCGCCGATCCACAGCCTGAGATGCTGGGTCAGCCGCGCGCTGGGGTGAAGCAGCGCATCGGTAAAACGCTTTGCGGGGGTATTCATTCCGCGCATCCTCGTCCGGTTTAAAAGAGCGATGCGAAGCGGGTTAATTCGCACGCTATTAAGCCGGATAACCGTATCAGAAGCGGACTGAGATATTGTCACTAATGGTCAATAAGCGCCGCCGGCATTTACAGACGCGTAGCGATTTCTGGCGCAGCCGTGCTCGATGCATAAAAGAAATGCATTCTTCTGTGATGGAGCAGTTGCCCGACCCCGACGTGGCGCCTCATGGCGGCCTCAAGCCGCCTCGCGCCGATGCGCAACGTCAGCCACGGCGTGGCAGCGCATATCGGCCTATCGGCGCGCAACAAGATCGCGCCTGAAATAAGAATGGGCACGCAAAGCGTGCCCATTTTTTATTGGTAGAAGTTGGCGCGATGGCCTGGCATTTCGCCGGCGCCGTAACGCTTACTGCACACCCTGACTAGCGAGAAAATCCTCGTAATTGCCGCCGAAGTCATTCAGCTTGCCGTCCGTGCGCACTTCGATAATGCGGTTCGCAAGGCCGCTCACGAATTCGCGGTCGTGCGAGACGAAAATCAGCGTGCCTTCGTACTGCTCCAGCGCGATCTGAAGCGACTCGATGGACTCCATGTCCATGTGGTTGGTCGGCTCGTCCATCAGCAACACGTTGTGACGGCCCAGCATGAGCTTGCCCCAGATCATGCGACCCTTCTCGCCGCCCGAGAGCACCTTCACGGACTTGCGGATGTCGTCGGCATTGAAGAGCAGCCGGCCCAGCGTGCCGCGCACGGCCTGGTCGTCGTCGCCTTCCTTGCGGTACTGGTCAATCCACTCCATGAGCGTGACGTCGTCCGGGAACTCCTCGTAGGTGTCCTGCGGCATGTAGCCCACGTTCGCGTTCTCGGCCCACTTGATGGAACCGCCGTCGAGCGCCAGATTGCCCTGCAATGCGCGCAGCAGCGTGGTCTTGCCCGCGCCGTTCTCGCCGATGATCGCGATGCGCTCGCCCGGCTGCACGCTCAGACTGAAGTTCTGGAAGATCGTGCGGTCGTACTTCTTGGTGATGCTTTCGGCCACCACGACGATGTTGTGCAGCTTCTTTTCGAACTCGAAGCGGATGAACGGGTTCTGCCGCGACGACGGCTTGAATTCCTCGATCTTGATCTTGTCGATCATCTTCAGGCGGCTCGTGGCCTGGCGTGCCTTCGACTTGTTGGCCGAGAAGCGGCGCACGAAGTCCTGCAGTTCGGCCACGCGTTCCTTGGCCTTCGCGTTCGCGGCGACCTGGCGTTCGCGCGCCTGGGCCGAGGCCAGCATGTAGTCGTCGTAGTTGCCCGGATAGATCTTGAGCGTGCCGTAGTCCATGTCTGCCATATGCGTGCAGACCTGGTTCAGGAAGTGCCGGTCGTGGGAGATGATGATCATCGTCGAGTTGTACTCGTTGAGGATGTCTTCCAGCCAGCGGATCGAATTGATGTCGAGGTTGTTGGTCGGTTCGTCGAGCAGCAGCACGTCGGGCTTCGAGAACAGCGCCTGGGCGAGCAGCACGCGCAGCTTCCAGCCGGGCGCCACGTTGCTCATCGGGCCGTTGTGCAGGTCGCCGGCAATACCGATGCCGAGCAGCAGTTCGCCCGCGCGCGCTTCGGCGGTGTAGCCGTCGTATTCGGCGAACTTCGCTTCGAGCTCGGCGGCGTGCATGTAGTCGTCGTCGGTGGCTTCGGGGTTCGCGTAGATCGCGTCGCGCTCGGTCATGGCGGCCCACATTTCGGTGTGGCCCATCATCACGACGTCGAGCACGCGCACGTCTTCGTACGCGAACTGGTCCTGGCGCAGCTTGCCGAGGCGCACGTTCGGCTCGAGCATGACGGTGCCGGAAGACGGCTCGAGGTCACCGCCCAGGATCTTCATGAAGGTCGACTTGCCGCAACCGTTCGCGCCGATCAGGCCATAGCGGTTGCCTTCGCCGAATTTGACCGAGATGTTCTCGAACAAGGGCTTCGGCCCGAATTGCATGGTGATGTTGGCGGTAGACAGCACGGCGTGTCCTTTGGTCCTGTGGTGCTCAGAAAATGCCCTGGGAGGGATGCCCCGGGAGGTGCTAGATGGGGTGTTACAGCAGGGTGATCGACGGATTGATCACGCGTTCGTCACGGGTCTATCACGGCTCTACCACCGTCCCCGGCCCGTTTCAAAGGGCAAACGAGGCAGATCGACGAAAAACCCGTGATTTTAGCAGGTTATGGGGTCGTGAGGGTGCCGTGGGCGGCGCGCCCGGTTTTCCTGGGGGCGGATGTTCGCGCGATTCGCCGACCCGATTCGCCGACCCGATTCGCCGACCCGATTCACCGACCCAATTCCCGCCCTTGATCCCCCCCTTGATTCCCGCCCTCGATTCACGGGGCCAGATGGGCTTCCGGCTGCGTCGCGGCTCGCCCCTTTTAGCGGCGTTGCCGCGGCCTCATTGTGGCCCCGTGGCCCGCCCCCTGCCCGCCCTCACATGCTACGCGGCGTCTGCAGCACGTCGATGAATGCCGACAGATCGGCTTCTCCCAGCCCCATCGCCGCACCCAGCCTCAGAAGCTGCTGCACCGTCCCCGAGACCGGCATCGGCGTGCCCGTGGCCGCCGCTGCGGCGGCGATCGTCTCCACGTCCTTCTGGAAGGTTTTCAGCGCACCGATGGGCACGAGGTCGCGCTGCGTCATGCGCGGCACGAAGGTCTGGAGCAGCGCCGAGTCGGCCCAGCCGCCCGCAAGCGCTTCGGCAAGCTTCGCGGACTCGATGCCGCTGCGCTGCGCGAGGCTCACGGCTTCCGCAATCGCGGCCACCGTGGCGGTCACGATGGCCTGATTGCACAGCTTTGTGGTCTGCCCCGCGCCGCTGCCACCCATGCGCGTGATGCGCGCCGCGTAGGCCGCGACGAGCGGCATCACAGCCGCGACGTCGGCCTCGTCGCCGCCCGCCATCACGGCGAGCGTGCCGGCCTGGGCGCCCGCCACGCCGCCTGACACGGGTGCATCCACCCAGCCCACGCCCGCATCTCTCGCGCGTTCGGCAAACGTGCGGGTGGCGGCGGGCGGAATGCTCGAATGGTCGACGATCAGGCGTACGCGTGAGGCTGCTGACCCATGCGCCCGCGGGGCGCTTCCACTTTGTCCCAGCAGAGCGCTTCCACCCTGCCCCGGCAGGGCTTCCCCGCCTTGCGCCGGCAAAGCCGCGCCCTGGCCGCCCCGCAAACCCGTGTGGTCAGTAACGGGCGCCAGTCCCAAGGAACCGAGCACGCCTTGCTCGCCGAATACGACCGCCTCCACGGCCGCCGCGTCCGCGACGCAGAGCAGCACGACTTCGGCGCACGATGCCAGTTCGCGCGGCGTGGCGACCACCTGCGCGCCCTCAGGCGCAAGCGCCTCGGCCTTTTCGCGCGTGCGGTTCCACACGTGCACCGCGTGCCCCGCACGCAGCAGATGACGGATCATGGGCGCGCCCATCAGCCCCGGGCCGCAAAAACCGATGTCCACGTTCGAAGTCCTCCTCAAGTCGATCCCGTATCAGCGGGCGACCATCATACCGGCGCGACATCGCGGTCGCACTCGGTGTGCGGCCGTGTCTCGCCGCGTCTCCCCGCGTCTCGCCGTGTGCTCGTGGTGCGCAGTCTTGCTGCTCTGCCTGCCGCCCTGCCAGCTCGTCCTGCGCCGCCGTTCGACGCCACGCCGTGTCGAGCCGGCCCGGGCATGCGTCCTGCGCCAGCCTCAATACGCAACACACGGACGCGCAAGGCGCAAGCACGAAGGCACGCCTCACCGCCGTTCCCTGTTGCCTATACTCGTTTTGAACCGACCGCGAGGAGCACACCATGGACGATCACGTCTACAAGCAGATCGAGCTGACCGGCTCGTCGACCACGTCGAGCGACGACGCCGTGCGCCGCGCCATCGAGCGCGCATCGAAAACGCTGCGCAACCTGCACTGGTTCGAAGTGACGGACACGCGCGGGCACATCGAGGGCGACCGCATCGTGCACTGGCAGGTGACGATCAAGGTGGGGCTGCGGATCGAGGAATGAACGGCAGGAATGACGAAAAAGAAAACGGCGCGGCTGGCAGGCAGCGCGCCGTTTGAAGAGCCTTTGGCACCGAGTTGAGCGCTTGACCGAGCTTGGCAGAAGAGGGCCGGCCCAGGAGAAACTCGTGCCCCTCCAGCCGGACCTCACGAACCAGCGCCCGGTTAAAACGGATGCCCTTGGCCTGTCCGGCCACGCGCCGCTCACGGCTTTGCTACCCGGCTGATCGCCCGGCAGCAGAGCCGGCGCCTTACGTCGATTTACCTCGGCACGTCGATTTACTTCGGCAACGCCCCATCCACACCTTCGACATACCAGTTGAGCCGCTGCAGGTCCGCGTCGCCGAGCGTCTTGCCCGCCGGCACCTTCACCGCGCCCGACTGGTCCTTGATCGGCCCCGTGAACACGTCCCACTTGCCGCTTGCCAGCTGGGCGCGCTTCGCGTCCACGTCCTTGATGGCATTGGCCGGAATCGCGCCCGTGTTCAGGTCTTCGAAGTTGACGGCCTTCTGCGGAATGCCCCACCAGACCGGATCGTTCTTCCACTTGCCGTCCAGCACCTGCTGGATCGCCGCCGTGTAGTAGACGCCCCAGTGACCCACCACCGACCCCAGGTGCGCGTCAGGCCCGAACTTCTTCATGTCCGAGTCCCAGCCGAACGCGTGGACCTTTTTTTCCTCGGCCGTGGCGAGCGTCGCACTCGAATCGGTGTTTTGGAGCAGCACGTCGGCGCCTTGTCCGATCAGCGTTTCGGCGGCCTGCTTTTCCTTGCCCGGATCGAACCAGCTGTTGATCCAGATGACCTTCGTGTGGATCTTCGGATTCACCGACCGCGCGCCGAGCGTGTACGCGTTGATGTTGCGCACCACTTCGGGAATGGGCACCGAGGCGACGAAGCCGAGCGTGTTGGTCTTCGTCACGTAGCCCGCGGCCACGCCGGCCAGATAGGCGCCCTGGTACATGCGCACGTCGTAGGTGCCGAAGTTCGGCGCCTTCTTGTAGCCCGTGGCGTGCAGGAACACCGTGTCGGGGAAGTCCTTCGCGACCTTCAGCTCGAAGTCCTGATAGCCGAAGCTCGAACCGATGATGACCTTGTTGCCCTTCGAAGCGAGGTCGCGGAACACGCGCTCGGAATCGGCCGACTCCGGCACGTTCTCCACGCGCGTCACCTTGATCTTGCTGCCGAACTTCGCTTCGGCTTCCTTGGACCCCTGGTCGTGCGCGAAGGTCCAGCCCGCGTCGCCTGGGTTGCCGAGATAGACGAAGGCGACGCCGGGCACGTCGGCAGCCTGCGCCGGTGCCTGCAGCCCCACGGCGCCGACGAGCGCCGCAGCCGATGCGAATGCGGTCAGCAGTGTTCTTTTCATCTTGTTTCTCCTGTTGTGTAGCTGTCGTTCAGATTCAAAACGGTGAAAGCGGTCAGAACCGTAAAAGCGGTATCGCCGCGCGCCTCATCCCGCCGCAAAAAAGGGCTTGCCGAGCGAGGCCGGCGCGTTGAGGCGAATCGTGGTCGGGTTACGCGAAATCAGCACGAGCACGACGATGGTCGCCACGTAAGGCAGCATCGCGAGGAACTGCGTGGGCACCGCCACGCCAACGCCCTGCGCGTAGAACTGCAGCCCGTTCACGGCGCCGAAGAGCAGCGCGCCCACGAGCAGCCGCCCGGGTCGCCACGTCGCGAACACCACGAGGGCGAGCGCGATCCAGCCACGGCCGGCCGTCAACTGCTCCTGCCACAAGTGCAGTTGCACGATCGAGTAGTAGCCGCCCGCGAGCCCCGCCATCGCACCGCCGAACAGCGTTGCGCCGTAGCGCACGCCGATCACGGGAAAGCCGACCGAATGCGCGACCTGCGGCGACTCGCCCACCGAGCGCAGCACGAGCCCCGCGCGCGTGCGATAGAGGAACCAGGCGACGAGCGGAAACATCAGGAACGCCAGGTATTCGATTGGACGCAGGCTGAAGAACGCCGCGCCCAGCACGGGAATCTTCGCGAGGCCCGGAATGGGCCAGGCAGCAATGGTCGCACTCACCGCAGCCGACGTGTAGGGCTTGCCGACATAGGCCGAGAGCCCGATACCGAAGATGGTCAGCGAAAGCCCCGTGGCCACCTGGTTGGCGAGCATCGTGAGCGTGAGGAAGCCGAACAGCAGCGCCATCGCCATGCCCGCGCCGACGGCCGCGAGCACGCCCAGCCAGGGCTCGCCTGTCACCGTGGTCACGGCGTAGCCGCTCACGGCACCCATCAGCATCATGCCCTCCACGCCCAGATTGAGCACCCCGGACTTTTCGGTGACGAGTTCGCCGATGCCCGCGAACATGAGCGGGATGGCGGCGAGGACGGCGCTGGAAACGAGTGCGCTGGCTTGTGGAATGTCCATGACGAATCGCGTAGCAAAGGCGGGTTACGGAAGCGGGTTACAAAAGCGTGTTGGGGTTATCGGGCGATGCCGCGTTGCGCGTTGCTGCCGGCTTCACTGCGCGTGCGTCACCGCATGGCGACGCCGCACCACGCGGTAGTTGACGAACAGGTCCGCGCCCAGCAGGCAGAACAGCAGCAGGCCCTGGAACACGCCCGAGAGCGCCTGCGGCAGCTGCATCGAGGTCTGCACTGCCTCGCCGCCCAGGTACAGCAGCGCCATCAAAAGACTCGCGAGCACGATACCGAGCGGATGCAGGCGGCCCACGAACACCACGATGATCGCGGTGAAGCCGTAGCCAGGCGACCACGTGGCCTGCAACTGGCCGATGGGCCCGGCGATCTCGCCCATGCCCGCAAGGCCCGCCAGGCCGCCGCTCGCGAGCAGCGTGGTCCAGATCGCCTTCTTGTCGGAGAAGCCCGCGTAGCGCGCCGCGAGGGGCGCGAGCCCGCCCACGTCCATGCGGTAGCCGGCAAAGCTCTTGCGCATGAAGAGCCAGACGAGCGGAATGGCCGCCAGCGTGACGAAAATCGATGCGTTCAGGCGCGTGCCGCGCAGCCATTTGATGTGCCAGTCGCCGCCGAAGGTGGGGTACAGCGCGTCGCCGCTGAACATCTCCGAGAGCGGGAAGTTCATGCCTTGCGGGTCGCGCCAGGGGCCGCTCACCAGATACACGAGCAGTTGCGTCGCGACATAGGTGAGCATGAGGCTCGTGAGAATCTCGTTGGTGTTGAAGCGGGTCTTGAGGAACGCGGGAATCGCGGCCCACAGCATGCCGCCTGCAATGCCCGCGAGCATCATCGTGGGCAGGATCCACCAGCCGCTCGACTGATCGAAGTAGATCGCCACGCCGCTCGCCGCGATGCCGCCCAGCAGCATCTGCCCTTCCGCGCCGATGTTCCAGACGTTCGCGCGATAGCCGAGGGCGAGCCCGAGGCCGATCAGACACAGCGGCGACGCCTTGAGCAACAGCTCGCACCAGCCGTTCACGGACGAGATGGGCTCGATGAAGAAGGCGCGCATCGCTTCGCCGGGATCGCGGCCCACGAGGCCGAAGATCAGAAAGCCGATGGCGAGCGTGAGCAGCGCCGCGACGAGCGGCACCGCGAGTTGCATGGCGCGCGACGGCGTGGTACGGGCTTCGAGTCGGTAGGCAAACGTCATGGTGCGTGTGGTGAGGCGTGGTTCTGTGTTGTTGTCGATGCCCGCATGCTGCGGCGGATGGCGCGCAGCCTGCGAGGCGGGGTGCGCCGCGCCGTTACGCGTGCGCCGGTTCGCCCGAGCCGCCCGGCACCGCGTTCGCGCGCTCGCCGAAGAGCCCGGCCATCCAGCGGCCAATCTCTTCCGCATTGGTGTCGCCCGTGCGGCGCACCGGCGACAGGCGCCCACGCGCGAGCACCGCGATGCGGTCGCAGATGTCGAACAGTTCTTCGAGTTCCTCCGAGATCACGAGGATCGCCACGCCGCTTGCCGAGAGATCGAGCAACTGCTGGCGAATGAACGACGCCGCGCCGACGTCGACGCCCCAGGTGGGTTGCGCGACCACCAGCACCTTCGGCGCCTGCAAGATCTCGCGGCCCACGATGAACTTCTGCAGATTGCCGCCCGAGAGACTTTGCGCGAGCGCGTCCGGGCCGCCGCAGCGCACGTCGAACGAATCGATGCAGCGCTTCGCGAAGTCGCGCATGGCACGCGTGCTGATCCAGCCCGAGCGCACCATCTTCTGGCGGTGCGCCGTGAGGAGCGCGTTCTGCGCGAGCGACATCGCCGGCACAGCGCCGCGCCCCAGCCGCTCTTCGGGCACGAAGGCGAAGCCGAGCGCGCGCCGCGCACCTGCCGACAGCTTGCCGGCAGCCTTGCCGCAGATCGTCACGGCGTTCGCTTCCGCGCCGCGGCGCTCGCCCGAGAGCGCCGCGAGCAACTCCGCCTGGCCGTTGCCCGACACGCCGGCAATGCCGAGAATCTCGCCCGCGTGCACGGCGAACGACACGTCTTCAAGCGAGGTGCCGAACGGGTCGTCACTGGCCGCCGTCAGGTGCTTCACGTCGAGCAGCACGTCGCCCGGCGTATGCGCGCGGCGCGTGTAGTCGGGCAGCGAATGGCCCACCATCAATTGCGCGAGTGAGGCGTGCGTTTCCTCGCGCGGTTTGACGTGCCCCGTTACGCGGCCGCCGCGCATCACCGTGGCCGTATCGCAGAGCTCCTGGATTTCGTCGAGCTTGTGGCTGATGTAGAGAATGCTGCAGCCCTCGGCCGCGAGGCGCCTGAGGGTTTCGAAAAGCTTGCGAACAGCCTGCGGCGTGAGCACGGAAGTGGGCTCGTCCATGATGAGCAGGCGCGGGTTCTGCAGCAGGCAGCGCACGATCTCCACGCGTTGCCGCTCGCCGACGGTGAGGCTGTGCACGTGGCGCTGCGGATCGATGTCGAGCCCGTATTGCGCCGACACCTCACGAATGCGACGCGCGAGCGCCTTGAGATCGAACGGCTCGTCGAGCGAAAGCGCAATGTTCTCGCCCACCGTCAGTGTTTCGAACAGCGAAAAATGCTGGAACACCATGCCGATGCCGAGGCGCCGCGCCGCGGCCGGGCTCGCGATCTCGACGCTCTCGCCTTCCCAGCGGATCTCACCTGCATCCGGGCGCACGGCGCCGTAGATGATCTTCATGAGCGTGCTCTTGCCGGCGCCGTTCTCGCCGAGCACGGCGTGAATCTCGCCGGGCGCCACCGTGAGCGTCACGTCGTCGTTGGCGAGCACCGCGGGGTATTGCTTCGTGATGCCCGTGAGCGCAAGCCTGGGCGGGGTGGCCGTGACGGTGGCCGCGCCTGCGGGGCCGCGTGAAGATGAATCGCTCATGTGTTTCCGTATTACGTAGTGCCTACGAGGCGAACCGGGCTGCAAACCCGGGCTGCAAACCGCGCGGCCGGCTGGACCACCGGCCGCGCGGCACGCCGTGCCGCCGGTGACGATACCCGATCAGGCGGGCGCCAGTCGAGCCTTCAAAAATGCCGGGAGACCGCGCCAGTCGTGCCTTTGCGGGTAACTCTCCCTTGACGGCCTTTTCTGTCCATACTAAAAACGATATACCCACCCCACCGTTCGATCAGCCAGCCCATATAGTCCGGAGAGTCCATGAGTCAGCAACGCGAGGCGATCGACACGTACCTGTTGCGCGTCCTGCACACCCTCTTGATGGAGCGCAGCGTGACGCGCGCGGCCGTCAAGCTCAACCAGTCCCAACCCGCCATCAGCGCCGCGCTGCGCCGCCTGCGCGACATCACGGGCGACCCGCTGCTCGTGCGCGGCAAGTCCGGCATGGTGCCCACCGAGTACGGCCTGCGCCTGCTCGAACCCGTGCAGAACGCGCTGCGCGAAATCGAGCGCATCCGCTTCCAGCAGCACACGTTCGACCCGGCCACGTCGATTCGCTGCTACCGGATCGGCTGCCCCGACTACCTCAACGTCCTGTTCGTGCCCACCGTGATCGAGCGCTTCCGGCTGGCCGCGCCCAACGCGACGCTCGAATTCCACTCGCTCGGCCCGGCGTTCGACTACGAACTCGCGCTGGAAGACGGCAAGCTCGACATCGTGGTGGGCAACTGGCCCGAGCCGCCCGAGCAGCTGCACCTCTCCAACCTGTTCGTCGACCAGATCGTGTGCCTCATGAGCAACACGCATCCGTTCGCGCGGCGCGGCACGCTCACGCTCGACCAGTACCTCAACGCGCCGCATCTCGCGCCTACGCCCTATTCCGTGGGCCAGCGCGGCGCGATCGACGTGCATCTGGCCCGCGAGCGGCTGAAGCGCCACGTGGTCGTCACGCTGCCGTACTTCAATCTCGCGCCCTACGTGCTCGTCAAGTCGGACCTGATCTTCACCACCACGCGGCTCTTCGCGGACCACTACGCGAAATTCCTGCCGCTCACCGTGGTGCCGGCGCCGCTCGACTTCCCCCCCATGCAGTACTACCAGCTCTGGCACGAGCGCTGCCATTACTCCGACGAAGTGCGTTGGCTGCGCGGGCTTGTTGCCGAAGCTACGCGTGCGCTGATCGAGAAGGCTTGAGCGGGGCGGCCGGCGTTCTCTCGCCGGTTTCTGCTGCGCTTTCTCTGCGCTTCGTCTGCTTCGTTTCGACTGTCTGCTTCCTCTCGTCTGCCTGCTTTCGCCGGTCTTCTTTCGCCGGCTTCCCTTCTACCCAGCCGCAGCCGCCAGTTCGGCGGCCAGCCGGTTGTGCCGCTCGATCACGGGCCCCAGCTCCACCGTCTGCAGCACGCCGTCCTTCACGACGATGCGTCCGTCGATCACGCTCAGCGCCACCTGCGACGGCGCGCAGAACACAAGCGCCGCCACCGGGTCGTGCAGCGCGCCGGCAAAGAGCGGCTGGCGCAGGTCGAACGCCACGAAGTCGGCAGCCATGCCGGGTGCGAGTGCCCCGATGTCGTCGCGGCCCAGCACGCGCGCCCCGCCCAGCGTCGCGATTTCAAGGGCCTCGCGGGCTGTCATCGCGTCCGGCCCGAAGCCGACGCGCGCGAGCAGCAACGCCTGGCGCGCCTCGGCCACCATCTGCGCGCCGTCGTTGGAGGCGGAACCGTCCACCCCCAGCCCGACCGGCACGCCCGCGCGACGCATCCTGCCGACCGGGGCAATGCCCGACGCGAGCCGCATGTTCGAGCACGGGCAATGCGCGACGCCCGTGCCGGTGCGCGCAAAGAGCGCAATGCCCGCATCGTCGAGCTGCACACAGTGCGCATGCCAGACGTCGCGGCCCACCCAGCCGAGGTCTTCAGCGTACTCGGCCGGCGTCATGCCGAATTTTTCGCGGCTGTAGGCCACGTCGTTCACGTTCTCGGCCAGATGCGTATGCAGCGAGACGCCGTAGTGCCGCGCCAGCGTCGCGGACTCGCGCATCAGATCGCGGCTCACCGAGAACGGCGAGCACGGCGCCACGACCACGCGCAGCATCGCGTAGCGCCCGTCGTCGTGGTACGTCTCGATCAGACGCTGCGTGTCGGCGAGAATCGCGTCTTCGCGCTCCACCACCGCATCGGGCGGCAGGCCGCCGTCTTTCTGCCCCACGCTCATGCTGCCGCGGCTCGCATGAAAGCGCATGCCGATCCGTTGGGCCGCGGCGATGCTGTCGTCGAGCCGGCTACCGTTCGGGTAGAGATAGAGGTGGTCGCTCGACGTGGTGCAGCCCGAGAGCAGCAGTTCGGCCATCGCCGTGAGCGTGGATACCTCGATCATCTCCGGGCTCAGGTTGGCCCAGACGCGGTACAGGCTCGTGAGCCAGCCGAACAGCTCGGCGTTCTGCGCAGCCGGCACGGCGCGCGTCAGGCTCTGATACATGTGGTGATGCGTGTTGACGAGCCCAGGAATCACGATGTGCCCGCGCAGGTCCAGCACCTCGTCGGCATCCGCGGGCAACTCGCTCGTGGGCCCAACGGCGACGATGCGGTTGCCTTCAGCGTAGAGGCCGCCGTCGCGTATCTCGCGCCTTGCGCCATCCATCGTGACGAGCATGTCCGCGTGTTTGACGAGCAGCGTGCGGGCGGCGCGCGGCGCGCCCTTGCCTGCCGGCGACGCAGTCAAAGGCGCGGCGTGTTCGCCTGCCGTGTTCGTGTGCGCGGCCTGTATCCGCTGTTCGGCCTGTCCTGCCGGTTCTGCCTGTCCTGCCTGCCCCTCTTGCGTCCTGCGCCCGTCCTGCTGCATTGCCATTCGCGTCTCTCCCGTCCGTGTGCGCCCGCCGTTCATTTCATGTGGCGCGGTGCCTGAAAGGCTGTCCGAACGCAATGCCCGGCACGCACCGTGCCGACGCGTTCCGCTCTGAACGCCGCTGGCCCGGTTACCCGGCGTGCCGCCGTCTTCGGGACGCGCAGCCGTGCTGCGCATGGCATAACCTTCGACGGCCAAAATTGCACTGGCAATGCGCGCCGCTGCGATACCCGCCCTCAGCGTGGCGATATAACGGCCAATTTTGGTGCCGGTACGATCGGCAGCAGGGGGCGATCCGTGCCGCTTTCCTGCTCTGCCGCGCGGCGCACGGGCGCGGCCCACATGCTGCTGGCATTATCTTTCCTATCGCTCGCCCGCGGAGCCGGCGATCGTTCATAGAATCACCCTCACGGCGCTCGCATCGATCCGCCGACGGGTATGTAGCCACTGACGTGGAGCCTCGATCCGCCGCCAGTAGTTCTGGATCGGATCGGGCTGCCGCCGAAACCTCGCACACAGGTCGAACCGACACAAGGAAACTGCGAATGGGCAAGCTCACTACCCACGTGCTCGACACCGCCAACGGCCGTCCCGGCGCGGGCGTCAAGGTCGAACTCTTCGCGCTCGCGGGCGACACGCGCCGCGCGCTGAAAACCACCACCACCAATCACGACGGACGCTGCGACGAACCGCTGCTCGAAGGCGCCGCGCTCGTGGCGGGCGAGTACGAACTCGTCTTTCACGCGGGCGACTATTTCGCCGCCATGGGCGCGCAACTGCCGCAGCCGCGTTTCGTCGATCGCGTCGTGCTGCGCTTCGGCATTGCCGATGCCAACGCGCACTACCACGTGCCGCTGCTCGTCTCGCCGTGGTCGTACAGCACGTATCGGGGCAGCTGACGCCGTCACGCAGGCGCCGCTTCCGTGCGCGCGCCGCAACACGCGTTCATCGATCAACCCGCACCACCGGAACCGAAAGCCTGCACGCGCGGCTAAGCCGCCTCGTGGCATGAGCCGTTCCGGCATAGAAAGAATCAGGAGTGGAGGCGTTTCATGGAAGGCTTTATCACCGACTGGCTGAACCTCGCGATCCGCTGGCTTCATGTGGTGGTCGCGATTGCCTGGATCGGCGAGTCGTTTTACTTCGTCGCGCTCGACAACAGCCTCAAGCCGCCGAAAGACCCGCAGCAACGCCAGCGCGGCGTGTTCGGCGAACTCTGGCACGTGCATGGCGGCGGCTTCTACAACATGCAGAAGTACACGGTCGCGCCGCCCGAAATGCCCGACGACCTGCACTGGTCGAAGTGGCCGTCGTACACCACGTGGATGTCGGGCTTCGCGCTCTTCACGGTGCTCTACCTCAGCGCGCCGAACACCTACCTCATCGACAAGAACGTGCTCGACATGGGCCCCGTGGTGGCCATCGCGTCGGCGCTCGGCTTCCTGATGGCCGGCTGGATCGTCTACGACTCGCTGTGCCGCGTGCTCGGCAACCGCGACAAGGTGCTGGGCGTGTGCGTGGGGCTCTACGTGCTGGCCGCCGCGTGGCTCGCCTGCCACGTGTTCGCGGGCCGCGCCGCGTATCTGATCGTGGGCGCGATGCTCGCGACCATCATGTCCGCGAACGTGTTCTTCGTGATCATTCCCGGGCAACGCAAGATGGTGGACGCCATGCTCAAAGGCGACACGCCGAACCCTGTCTACGGCAAGCGCGGCAAGCAACGATCGGTGCACAACACGTACTTCACGCTGCCCGTGGTATTCGCGATGCTCTCGAACCACTACGCGATGACCTACACGCACGCCTACAACTGGGCCGTGCTCGCCATCATCATGCTGGCCGGCGCGCTGATCCGTCAGTTCTTCGTGATGCGCCACCGCGGCCAGGTGCTCTGGTATCTGCCTGTGGGCGGCGTCGCGCTGCTGGCAGCTGCGCTTGCATGGACCTTGCCGCGCCCGGTCGTCCCGCAGGCCGAAGCGGCCAACGCGCCGAAGGTGCACCTCGCCGACATCGCCCCGATCCTGCAACAGCGCTGCGTGGCGTGCCATTCGGCACACCCGACGCTCATGGGCAGCGCCCCGGCCGGCGTGATGTTCGACACGCCCGCGGAGATTTCGCAGAACGCGCAGCGGCTGTACCAGCAGGCGGTGACCTTGAAGGCGATGCCGCTCGGCAACGTCACGCACATGACCGACGAAGAACGGATGAAGATCGCGGCATGGTTCCAGGGCGGCGCGGTGCAGTAACCAGGCGGGAAATGGGCTGTGGCTGTGGCTGGCGCAGTCCAGTGCTGCCACGGTCGGACGGCCCGGCAATCGTGCGATGGCGCGCGATTGCCGGGCTTTTTTGATTGCGGGCGCGGGTTAATGGCCAGACGGCGTAGGCAATGGCTCAGGCCCGCCGTTCATCGTCCATCGCCCGCCGAGCTTGCGATGCTCGTGGTGTGCGACGTTGTCGCGAGAGATGTGTAGAGCGATCGCGAACGCGTCTTCGCGTGCCGCACAGGCAAGATCGGCATGGGCATCGCCCGCTAACCAGACATCGTTCCTCAACGTCCAGATACGACAAAGCCCACGGCCGATACAGCCGCGGGCCCTTCTTCCATCCGCGAAAGCAGCGCTATCGCCTGTTGCCGCCGGGTCCGACGCAGCGATCGCTCAACGAACCACTGCCCTCAGCGCCTCTTCCGTCAGCCACAACGATTCCTCGAGATCCTGCTCGTTCAGATTGAGTCCGTCGCCGCCGCGATCCACGACGATGAAATCGCTCACCTCACCGAGCGCGATCAGCGGATGGTGCCAGACGCCCTTCGCGTAGTTCACGCCCTGCCAGCCGCTCGTCACGAAGGCGCGAATACCCTGCGGATCCAGCACGCCCGCCGGCGCCACGACGACGAGATACGGCCGGTCATTGAGCGGCACGAACGCCTGCGAGCCGAGCGGATGACGCTCCAGCATCGTCACCTCGAAGGGCAACTGGCGCGGCTGGCCGCGAAAGAGATTGACGAGCGGGCGACCGCCCTCGTCCGCCACGTCGATCTTCGCGAGGTCGTGATAGCGGATCGTGGTGCCCAGGTTGATGGGAACCTGCTTCGCGCCCTCGAGTTCGATCACGTCGCCGAAGGGCGCGAACGCGGCGCGCGTGAGCGGCTCGATCGCGAGTGTCTTCATCGTTGCTGTACTCATGCCAGCGTGCCCCAGAGGCGCAGACGCGAAACGCCGCCGTCCGGAATGATGTTGAAGCGCACGTGCGTGACGGGGACGGGGCCGAGCGCCGCCAGCTCCGCTTCGAAATAGTGCTGCGCGTCCATCTGCAATTTCTGTTCGTCGAGCAGCACCGGCCAGAACATGGCCTGGGTGACAAGCGAGCTGTCGGTGCCGCCCGTCACGCGCGCGGCCTGGATCGAGCAGCGGTCCGGATAGTTGCCCTTGAAGTGCGCCGTATCCACTTCGACCTTGCGGATCACGCCGGGCTGCGCGAGCGCGATGATGGTCCAGTCGTTGCCCGGTTCGCGGCGGCGGCGTGTTTCCCAGCCGTCGCCCATGTTCACGCCGCGGCCCGGCATCAAAAGGTTCGAGGCGGCGCCGAAATGCTGATTGTTCGCGGCCACCACGTAGGCACCGTTTTCCATCGCGGCGAGGTCGAACAGTTCGCTGCGGCTCGCGCCCGCCCAGTCCACCTGCGGCTGTCCATACACGCGCAGCCGCGCAATGCCGCCGTCGGGATAGATGTTGACGCGCAGGTGCGTGAAAGCGCCCGTGTTCGTCACGTCGACGTAGTGGTGGCTGTTGCCCTGAAGGGTGGTGGACGGCACGATCTCGGTCCATTGCGTGGCGGCGCCGGGCGCCCCGTCGGCCACACAAGCGGCCTCGATGGAAGCCGCGGGTGGGAAGTTGCCGGTGAAGTGGCTCGTATCGATGTCGAGGCCCTTGATGACGCCCGGCCGCGCGAGCTTCACGATGCACCAGTCGTAGCCTGCCGTGCGCTTTCGGCGCGTCTCCCAGCCGTCCATCCACTTGCCGTGCTCGTCGTACTTGCCCGGAATGAAGACGGCCGGCTCGGGATTCAGCATGCGGTCCTTCGGCGCGAAGAAGTCGTCGCTGGCCTCCAGCGCCGCCGCGCCCAGCCGCGGGTCTGCGAGATTGACGTAGCGGCGCGTGAAGTCGGGCGCGTTGGGATCGAGAGTCGGGAGTGCCATCGTTGTCTTCCTTGGGTGTGTCTGTGTCGGGAAATGCCGTCTGTGACGACGGTCGGATGTGTGTGGTGTCAGGCGCGCGACGCCGGCTCGTCGATGAGTTCGTCGAGCCTGAAGCGCGCAATGCGATAGATCTGGTCGAGGCTCGCGCGCAGTTCGTCGGCGCGGCTGTTGTTCACGCGCGCTTCGAAGCTCGCGATGATGCCGTGCCGGTCGTAGCCGCGCACGGCCAGGATGAACGGGAAGCCGAATTTTTCGCGGTAGGTGCGGTTCAATTGCTGAAGCCGGTCGAACTCTTCCTGCGTGCATTGGTTGAGTCCGGCGCCGCTCTGCTCGCGCGTGGATTCGGCCGTCAGTTCGCCGCGCACCGCGGCCTTGCCCGCCAGCTCCGGGTGTGCGTTGACGAGCGCGAGTTGCTTCGCCTCGCCCGCCGCTTCCACGGCCTTCGACATCGCGCGGTGCAGCGCCTCGATGCTCGCGAAGGGTCGCTCGCCCGCTACGGCCTCGGGCACCCACGGCGAATGCTCGAAGATGCCCGAGAGCGCGGTGACGAACGCGCGGACAGGCAACGCATTGATCTGGTCGAGGGTATGGCGCATGGCCTTCATGCCGCGGCTCCGCGGCCCGTCTGCGCATACGGATGCCGTTCGCGCCAGTGGCGCGCGATGTCGACGCGGCGCGTCACCCACACGCGGTCGTGCTGCTCGATGTGATCGAGAAAGCGCTGCAACGCGCGAAAGCGCCCCGGACGACCGAGCAGCCGGCAGTGCATGCCTACCGACAGCATCTTCGGCGCTTCGTCGCCCTCTTCGTAGAGCACGTCGAAGGCATCTCGCAGGTAGGTGAAGAAATGGTCGGCGGTGTTGAAGCCCTGCGGCGTGGCGAAGCGCATGTCGTTGGTATCGAGCGTGTACGGCACGATGAGTTGCGGCACTTTCGTGCCGTCCGTCACCTCCACCTCCATCCAGAACGGCAGGTCGTCGCCGTAGTAATCGGAGTCGTAGAGAAAGCCGCCGTATTCGGCAACGAGCCGGTGCGTGTTCGGGCTGTCGCGCCCGGTGTACCAGCCGAGCGGTTGTACGCCCGTGACGCGCTCGATGGCCTGCATGCCGAGCCGCATGTGTTCCGCTTCGCGCTCGGGCGCCATGTCCTGATAGTGAATCCAGCGATAGCCGTGACACGCAATCTCGTGGCCCAGCTCGACGAACGCCTTCGCGACCTCGGGGTTGCGCTCCATCGCCATGCCCACGCCGAACACCGTGAGCGGCAAGCCGCGCTTTTCGAACTCGCGCAGAATGCGCCACACGCCGGCGCGCGAGCCGTATTCGTAGATCGACTCCATGCTCATGTGGCGCGACGGATACGCTGCTGCGCCCACAATCTCGGAAAGAAACTGCTCGGATGCCGGGTCGCCGTGCAGCACGCAGTTCTCGCCGCCCTCTTCGTAGTTCAGTACGAACTGCACCGCAACGCGCGCGCGGCTGGGCCAGTCGGCCTGCACGGGATAACGGCCATAGCCGGCCAGATCGCGGGGATAGTGAGAGTCGAGTGTCATGATGGAAGGCAAGTGTCGAAACGGAAGAAGGCGGTGCCCGGCGGGACGTGATGCCTATGCGGGGCCCGTGCGATGCGTGGATATCGGCCGCCTTCAGGACCGGACCAGTGTAGCGAAAACAATCCGGAGCGCCCATACAGCGGGCGAGATAGTGCCCGTCAGCAGCGATGTATGTGCAGTGCGCAAAAACCGGCGTGGCCTGGGCGTGTGCTCGGTCTGCCTCTGCCATGCATCGCATCGCGCTCTCGCGCTGTGCTCGCGGCGTGCATCACGTACGTTCGTTGCGCGCCATCGTCAGCCTCTCACGGCCACCGCCATGCCCCGCCGCTGCCAGCCGCGCTGTCAGCCCAACTGTCAGCCGAACCGTCAGCCGAACCGGTACGCCGTCTTCGGGGCCTCCATGTCGGGCAAGCCGTCGCCGCCGGGGCTGAAGCGTTCGAGTTCGCCGTCGTAACGCTTCGGAAGCGGCCGCGCAAAGTCGCCGCGCTTGGCCGTGGCGAGCCGCAACGCGACGAGCGCTTCGGCCCATTTCACCGCGGCCGTTACGCCTTCCACCACCGGCACGCCCACAGCGTCTTCCACGTAGGCGCACAACTCGGCCATGCCGGCACAACCGAGCACGATGGACTCGGCGCCGTCTTCGTCGATTGCGCGGCGGCATTCGTCCACGATCAACTCGCGTGCCGCCGAGCCGGGACGGTCCAGATCGAGCACGGCGACGTCGGTTGCGCGCACGTTGCGGCAAAAGCGCCGCATGCCGTAGCGCTCGGCCAGATGCCAGGCCATCGAACGCGTGCGCGCCAGCGTCGTCACCACGGAAAAGCCTGGTGCCAGCACGCTCGCCGCGTGCATCGCGGCCTCGGCAATGCCGATCACCGGACCACGCGCCAGTTCGCGCGCGGCATACAGGCCTGGGTCGCCAAAGCAGGCGATCACGTAGGCGTCGAAGCCCTCGCGTTCGCCTGCGGCCACCTCGGCGAGCAGGCCTGGCGTGGCCATGGCCTCGTCGTAATAGCCTTCGATGGAAGGCGGCCCCATGGTCGGACTTACCGCCACGACCTCGGTGCCCGCCGCGGCGACCTCGCGCGCGCAGCGGCCCATCGCATCGGTCATGCGCTGTGTGGTGTTCGGATTAATGAGCTTGATGCGCATGGTGACTCCCAAGGTTGAACGATCAGCGTGCGGCCGCCAGCGCCCGATAGAAAACCGCGCCGAGCGCCGCGCCGATGAACCACGAAAAATTCGCGAGGTTATCGAGATGCGGCACGAGCACGCAGGCCACCGCAATCAGCGCCGCGGGCAGCAGCGCGGCCACCGCCCGGTAGTTGACGCCATTGCGATACCAGTACGCGCCGGTGGGCGACACGGTGTAGAGATCGCCCGTTTCGATCTTCTGGCGCTTGACGAGATAGAAGTCCGTCACGAGCACGCCATAGAGCGGCCCGATGAAGCTGCCCAGCACGTCGAGCGTGTAGTGGATCACGGCCGGGTTGTTGAAGAGATTCCACGGCGTGATGAAGACGGAGGCCACCGCCGCCAGCATGCCGCCCGCGCGCCAACTGATGAGACGCGGCGCGACGTTCGAGAAGTCGAATGCCGGCGAGACGAAGTTCGCGACGATGTTGATGCCGATGGTGGCGATGGTGAAGGTCAACGCGCCCAGCACCACGGCCGTGGGCTGATCGATGCGGCCTACTGTTTCGACGGGGTCGGTGATCAGTTGGCCGAACACGGGCAGCGTGGCCGACGTGGTCACCACCGTCACGAGCGAGAACGCGAGGAAGTTGACGGGCAGCCCCCAGAAGTTGCCGCGCTTCACGCTGCGAAAGCTCCTGCCGTAGCGCGAGAAGTCGCCGAAGTTCAGCATCGGCCCCGAGAAATACGACACCACGAGCGAGATGGCCGTCACCATGACGGGCAGCACCTCCATGCCGTGATACTTCACGCCGCCCAGGTTGATGCCGATGTTGTTCCAGCCCGCGCGCCACACCATGTAGCCCGCGAGCACGAACATCACCACGTAGACGGCGGGGCCGGCGAAGTCGATGAACTTCTTGATGGTCTCCATGCCGTTCCAGAACACCAGCGCCTGCAAGACCCAGAGCGTCATGAAGCCTGCCCAGCCGAGCGCGGAAAGACCTGCGAAGCCATGCCGATGCACGTCGGCATACGGCATCAGTTGCGGGAAGAACTTGAGCACGACGATGACGAGCGCGCTCGACGCGAGATAGGTCTGGATGCCGTACCACGCCACCGCGATGAGCCCGCGGATCACCGCCGGAATGTTCGCCCCGAGCACGCCGAACGTCGCGCGGCAGGCCACGGGATACGGTACGCCATGCATCTGGCTGGGCCGTGCGATGAGGTTGCACAGCACGTTCACGATGCCGATGCCCACGAGCAGCGCAATCAGCACCTGCCAGCTCGTGAGGCCGAGCGCGAAGAGGCTGCCCGCGAACACATAGCCGCCCACGCTGTGCACGTCCGACATCCAGAACGCGAAGATGTTGTAAGCGCCCCAGGTCTGGTGACGCAATGGCGCGAGGTCGTGGTTGTAGAGACGCTCGCTGTAGCCTGCGGGCACCAATACGTCGCCCTCGCCTGCGTCGGACGCCGTGGCGTCGTCGTACGCGGATGTTGCCGGCGCGCTTTGCGCCGCACTGAACTGAGCCATGACTCCTCCTCCGTGAGATGGAAACGCCGGTCGCTCTGCTACTCGCCTTGTGTCATGCCTTGCATGACGTCTTGCGTCATCGGCGGGCAGGCGGCGTTGTGCTGCATCCCTCATGCCAGTTGCCGGCGGGTTGCCGGCGGGCTGCCAGATGAGCGCCAGCGGAACGGCATGGGGCGCCACGGTGGTCTGCGTACTTTCCGTACGGCGTTTGTGTCGACGCGGCGAGACCGTGGCGCTCGCCTCGACGTTGGTACTGGCCGGGATTCGTTTCAGTGCGCGGCGCACCACGTGCAGGCACGCCGGCGCCAACGGTGAAGCCTGCGGCGGTGTGTCCTCTCGTGCAGGCGCCGTTATGGTTGGTATCTTAGGATGGACATAAAGATTGTCAACAATTTTTGGGTGGGGTTTTCGAGGAGATGGCCTGGCATGGTTTGGCCGCAGCGAGCGGGAATCAGTACCGTTTCCTGGCTTGATCACCACAAGACAGGTCCCATGCGCGGTGCGTGATGGTTCCGTGGAGCGCGCCGCTTCGACCCGACGTCCTCAGATGCCCCTATTTTTTGTCAACAAAATCGAAGCCGGTTGTGCCCAGCGGGCCGACAAGCCAGGCAACATGGGCGCAGTGGTGGCAGTTCACCTCCGGCGAAGGCCGGCGCCCGTCTCTGCGTCATTCAGACTCAGTTCTCGTCCCTGACCGGGCCGGATAATGATGTTTTGCGTTATCGCGATGGAATCGCCCGGAGAACACGCATGGCCAAGGTATTTCCGCTGCACCCGCTGCATCCGGAGCGAATCTGCTGGGGCTGCGATCACTACTGCCAGGCGAGCGACATGCGTTGTGGCAACGGACAAAGCCGCACCCAGCATCCGGCCGAATTGCTCGGCGACGACTGGTACGAACACGGCGATTGGGGACTCGATGTAAGCCCCGGCGACAAGTGCGTGAAATCCAGCAGCGGCAGTACCACGAACCAGGCGCGTAATCCTGCGCCGGACGTACCGCGGTAAATCCACCCCGCAGCCGCCCGCGCGAGACGGCTTGGCTTCGTTGTCGCGCCGAACCTGAAAAAAGCGACCTGAAAAAAAGCGGGCCCTCCTGAACCGGGCCCGCTCCGCCTGCGCTTCTCCGGGGTGCGCCGCCCCCCCGCCGCCCCTCTTATCCCAGGTGCGGATAACCGCTCACCGCCAGCCTGAACCCCTCGGCATCGGCATCGAGCCTCGCCGTTGCGCCCACGGGCAGTGTGACCATGTCGGCGATGTGGCCGAACGGCAAGCCCGTCATAACCGGAATGCGCACCACGGCACGCACCTGCTCGATCATGGCCGCAAGGTCGTAGCCATTGTCGTAGTCGAATGCTTTGCCGCCCGAGAAATCGCCCAGCACGAGCGCCTGCTGGCGCGCCAGGATGCCCGCCAGGTGCAGCTGATAGATCATCCGTTCGACGCGAAACGGCTGCTCGTTGACGTCTTCCAGAAACAGAATGCCGCCTTCCACGGGCGGCATGTACGGCGTGCCCACCAGCGACGACATCACCGCCAGGTTGCCGCCCCACAGTGTGCCTGTGACGCTCGCAGACTGCACCTGCGGCGCCGCGACTTCGAGCGTGAAAGACGGCTTCGACAGCGCCTGCCAGAAGTGCTCCATCGTGAACGGGCTCAGTTCTTCGGCGCCGAAGTCGCTCGCGAGCATCGGGCCGCCGAATGTGACCAGCCCGGCGCGCGCGAGCAGCGCAAGCTGAATCGCCGTGAAATCGCTATGACCGACGAGCGCGACCGGCTGGCCGCGCAGCCGCCGCTGCAAGCCTTCGTAGTCGAGCCCGTGCAGGATGCGCACCGCGCCATAACCACCGCGCACGGCGAGCACGATGTCGGGCAGCGGCTGCGAGGTGTCGGCAAGGCGGTTCAGTTCCGCGGCCCGTTCGCCGTCGGTGCCCGCGAAGCGCTGATAGCGCCGCGCGAGCGCCTCCATTCCCTCTACGCGATGCCCCTGCGCGCGCAGCCGCTCGATGGCCCGCGTAATAGCGTCGGGGTCGTGCGGGTAGCCCGAGGGGGCGATCAGCGAAATGGTGCGGGCCTGAGCGGTCATGGCTGTCATGGCAGGAAGCAGTCCGATCTTCGTCGTGGTTCAGGAGGGCAAATCGGTGCGGGACGCCTGAGCGGCGCCCGCCGCCCGCGCCTCGCGGCTTGCGCGCCGCCGCTCGGCAAAGAACGTGCGCAGCGCTTCGCCACATGCGTGCCCGAGCACTCCGCCCGTCACCGTGGTGTGGTGGTTGAGCTGCGTATTCGCAAAGGCATCGACGACGCTGCCGCACGCGCCCGTCTTCGGGTCCCGTGCGCCGAAGACCACGCGCGCGATCCGCGCGTGCATGATGGCGCCGGCGCACATCAGACACGGCTCCAGCGTCACGTACAGTTCGCAGCCCGGCAGGCGGTAGTTCCGTTGCGATTCGGCGGCGGCCCGCAGCGCGACCATTTCCGCGTGCGCGGAGGGATCGTGCGTGCCGATGGGATGGTTGAAGCCTGTCGCGATCACTTCGTCGCCGCGAACCAGCACGGCGCCGACCGGCACCTCGCCGGCCGCCCGCGCTTCTTCGGCAGCGGCGAGCGCGAGCGTCATGAAGTGAAGATCGCGTTCGGAGACAGGCTCGGGATTGCCCGTGAAAGGATTCGTGGGCGTGGATGGCGCCGGTTCATCCGGCGTGTTGCTTGCACCGGCGCACGCACCGGCGCACGCACCGGCACATGCGCGAGGCGTATTCGAAGAAGCGCACGCGCCGAGCCCCTCTGACGTATCGGCCGAGCGGGACGCGTCGGGCACGACGCTCACAGCGGTCTCGCTTCCAGGGTCTCGCCGCCGTCGCGGCGGTCTTCAAGCGCACGGTCGGCGCACGCCTGTTCCGTGCTCGCGGCATCGCCGTCTGCCACGACGCGCTCGGACAGCCGCTCGGCAATGCGCCGGCAATACTCGCGCGGCAGGACCATGGGGCCGCCGCGCAGCGATTCGAGCGCCATGTCCAGAGCCAGCATTCTCGCCTCAAACTGGCACCGCGCGGCGCGATCGCTCACCGCGTCCAGTTCGTCGCGCAGATCGCGCAGTGCGCGCAGCTGTTCGACGGCGGGCGGAACAAAACCGGCGTTCTTGAGAATGCGGTTCGCGACACGCACTTCCTCGGGCACGAGCAGGTCGTCGTCGAACGCCTGCGGCTGGCCGGTTCCCGGCAAATCGTCGAACTCGCCGCGCGCGGCTGCGGCGGCAATACGTTGTTCGACGAGAGCATCAAGCAATTTCATCTGCGATCCACGGCGTTGCGGCCCGGGCATTTTATCAGGGTGTTCACAAAACATTCACGGCGCATGGCGGCTGTTCGTCGAAGGTTCCTTCGGCTCGCCGGCACACCCGCCGGCACGGCCGCTCGGGCCGAGTCCTTACTGCGCGAGCCTCCACCGGCCCAGCACCACATGCCGGCGCTGGCCGATCAGGCTGTGCACGAGCAGAAACTCGCTCACCGTCCAGGCAATGGGCGGTTCAACAGGGAAGTCGCTCGCGCCGTCGTCGCCGCGCGCGAGCGTCAGGTGAGGCGTATAACCGGACGCCGATCCGACCCGAAAACCCACGTCCCTGAGCGCGGCGCCCAGCGCCTCATGCAGCAAGGCGCACCCGATCACGCCCTCGCCGCCCGTCAGCACGAACGGATGCCGCGGCTGCTCCGGCGAGAAGCGGGTCGCCGCGTCGAACGAGACGTTGAACTGCCGCATCGACACCGCGGTGGCGGCGGCACTCGCACGCGCGACGACGTCGTTCGGCACGCCCGCGTAGACGCCCAGCTCATGCAAGGTGACGTGCAGCAGCGGCACGGGAACCGGCACGCCCGCAAGCCCGCGCTGCCCGTGCCCAGTGAATAGCCGCTGCACCAGCGCAGCAACGCGCGCGGCGGCCTGCGCGTCGGGACGTAGCAGGAACAGCAGGCGGTCCGTGGGGGCCGGCATGGGCGCCTCGAAACCGGGCAAGGCGAACTGCCCCGGCATCGGCGAGCGCGAGCCCAGCGACCGGGCGCGGGCCGGCGGGCGGCGCACCGTCATGCCGACACCGACACCGGGACCGAAACCGGTACCGAAGCCGGCGGCGTCGCCGGCGCGGCGATCAACGCGCGGATGCGTTCGGCGTCGTCGGGCGTGGCGGGGTTGTAGACCATCATCGTGAGATCGGGATGGCCGTCCACGGCGAACGACGAGAACTCGAGCGAGAGCAGACCGGCCACGGGATGCCGCAGTTGCTTCGAGCCCTCGCCGTGCGTGCGCACGTCTTTCTCGCGCCACATGGCCACGAATTCGGGGCTCGATGCGCTCAACTCGGCGACCAGCGCCTCGACGTTCGCGCTTTTGTTGGCATTTGCGCCCGCCCGGCAGACGCCCGCGCGAAACGTCGCAAGAAGAAAGCGCGCCACGCCCTCCCAGTCGAGTTGCGCTTCGCGCACCCGCGGGTTGCCGAAGAAGAGCCGCAAGACGTTGCGCTGGTGGGCCGCAAGCGACGCGTAATCCGTCAGCACCGATGCCGCCGCGCGATTCCACGCGACGATGTCCCACGTCGGCGTCTTGACGACGGCCGGGCTGAGTTCGAACGCATCGAGTACGCGCTGCAGCCGCGGCGTCACGCCGCTTGCTTCGTAGCGCACCGCGGGTGGGCGGCCCTGGGCCAGCAAAAACAGGTGTTCGCGCTCCACCGGCGTGAGCAGCAGCGCGCTGGCGAGGCGCTCGAGCACCTCCGCGGAGGGCGCGCCGCCGCGCCCCTGCTCCAGCCACGTGTACCAGGTCGCACTGACGTTGGCACGCAGCGCGACTTCCTCGCGGCGCAAGCCGGGCGTGCGGCGGCGAGTGCCTGAAAAGCCCAGCGCCGCAGGGTCGAGCCGTGCGCGGCGGTCCTTCAGGTAGTCGCCCAGCAGATTGGGGGGTGCGTTTTGCGTGCTCATGCTGTTAGTCCGTATACCTGTAAAACGCCACGACTTCACCACGTGACGCGAACGCGCGAGAGTGCCTGCGTACCCCAACCAGGAGAATTGGCTATGCGCGTGTTTGTTACCGGCGCGACCGGATTTGTCGGCTCCGCTATTGTGCGGGAATTGCGGGATGCGGGACACGACGTGCTCGGGCTTGCCCGTTCGGAGGCCGGCGCGGCGTCGCTCGTCGCGGCCGGCGCCCAGGTCCACCGCGGCTCGCTGGAAGATCTGGACGCTCTGCGCCGTGGCGCGGCGGCCGCAGACGGCGTCATTCATACGGCGTTCAACCACGATTTCTCGCGGTTTGTCGAAAACTGCGAGCTGGACCGCCGCGCCATCGAGGCGATCGGCGACGCGCTCGCGGGCTCGAACCGGCCGCTCCTCGTCACCTCCGGTCTCGCGATGCTTGCACACGGCCGCGCCGCCACCGAGGACGACGTGCCGCCGCCCCGCTCCGAAAACTACCCGCGCGTGTCCGAAGCCACCGCGAGTGCGTTCGTGGCGCGCGGCGTTCGCGCCTCGGCGGTCCGTCTGGCGCCTTCCACGCACGGCGCGGGCGACCACGGGTTCGTGCCGCGCCTCATCGCGATCGCACGCGAAAAAGGCATCTCAGCCTACGTGGGCGAAGGGCTCAACCGCTGGGCCGCGACGCACCGCTTCGACGCCGCGCGGGTGTTCCGGCTCGCGCTGGAACGCGGCGCCGCAGACGGCCCGTTTCACGCCGTCGCCGAGGAAGGCGTGCGGTTCAAGGACATCGCAGAAGTGATCGGACGGCGGCTCGGGATACCGGTTGTTTCGCTGTCGCCGGCAGAAGCCGCTGAGCATTTCGGCTGGTTCGGGCGGTTTGCGGGCGCGGACATGTTGGCGTCGAGCGAACGCACGCGCAGCGTGCTGGACTGGACGCCGACCCAGCCGGGGCTGATCGACGATATGGAAGCGACGTACTTCGGCTAGGGGCGCAGGCCCTTACCCTTAACGCAGGCCCTTAACGCAGGGCCTTAACGCAGCTTAGCGCACCTTAGCGCAGGCCCTTAGCACAGCCCCTTAACTCACGGCATGGCGCCTGCACTAGCGGTCAGCGCCGGGTTCCCGGCGCCCCGCTCGCAAGCCGCCGCGCCTCAAAAAACAAACCGGGCCGGGCATCGAACCCGGCCCGGCCCCAACCCCACCACCACCGAGCTTCGCTCAAGCTTCGTCCAGTTGCCCCTCGATGCCTTCGAGCGCCCGTTCGCGCTCTTTCGTGAGGCCGCCGATAGGCGGTCCGCTGAAGCTCTTGCGCACGCCGCCCACGTACCAGATGGCGAGCAGCACCACGAGCAGCGCGACCATCACGTAGATCACCTTTTCATTGGGCGGCTGGATGCCGACATACGCGAGCACGAGTGCACCGAACACGGCGGCCACGGCGAACGGTTTCGAGAGCCAGCCCAGCTGGAACGGGCCTTTTTCGGTCCACGTGCGGCCTTCGGCCAGGATGCCCGCCGCTGTCGGCATCGCATACGAGACGAACAGGAACACCGCACTGCCGGCGCTCAGCACCGTGAACGCGTCGCCGTACAGCGTGACGAGAATCGCGAGCGCGGCCGACACCCAGATCGCCGTGCCCGGCGTGCGATGCGCGGCGTTCACCTTGCGCAGCCACTTCGAGCCGGGCAGGCCGCCGTCGCGGGCGAACGCGAACATCATCCGCGGAGTCGAGGTCACCGCGGCCAGACCGCAGACGTAGTTGATGAAGAACATCAGCAGTTCGATCACGATGCGCAGCGGCCCCGGAATCGGCGCAAGGATGGCCTGGAAGAAGCCGGTGCCCTGCTTCACCGCGGCGCCAATGTCGGGCATCACGAGAACGAACGCACAGACCATCACGTAGCCGAACGTGGTGGACCAGAACACCGACCCGATGATGCCGCGCGGCACGTTGCGCGCGGCTTCGTGCGTTTCTTCGGAGGTGTGCGCGGAGGCGTCGAAACCCGTGATCGTGTACGCCGTGAGCAACAGGCCCGAAAGGAACGCGAGCGCCATCGTCTGCTTCGGCCAGGCGCCACCGTCCACGCCGGTGAAGTTGGTGAAGGTGTAGAGGCGCGACAGGTCCACCTTCACCGGCGAAAACGCCAGCAGCGAAATCACCAGCACCACCGTCACGACGAAGATCAGGTATCCCGACAAATCGGTGATGCGGCTCGTGATGCGGATGCCGCGATGATTGAGAAACGCCTGCGAAGCCGTGATGACGGTAAGAAAGATCGTCTGCGACCACCAGCCGAGCGAATCCGGATTCACGCCGAACATGGGTGCGATCAGCGTGCGGAAGAACGGATCGTAGGTGCCGTAGTTGATGGCGGCGACCACGAACACGAGGCCGAGCAGATTGAGCCACGCGGTGAGCCAGCCCCACGTCTTGCCGCCGAGAATCGAACTCCAGTGGTAGAGGCCGCCCGCCGTGGGGAACGACGATGCGATCTGCGCCATGGCCGCGGCCACGACGAGCGCGAACACCGAACCGAGCGGCCAGCCGAGCCCGATCGATGCGCCGCCCGCCGCCGACAATCCCATCTGGAACGACGTAATGCCGCCCGACAGAATGCAGATCAGCGAAAACGAGACCGCGAAATTGGAGAACGCGCCCATGCGGCGCGACAGCTCCTGCGCGTAGCCCATCTTGTGCAGGAGCCTGACGTCGTTGTCGACCGGCTCAGCCGGTTGCACGGCCGGGTTGATATCCATGATCGATCCTTTGTTCGAGATTTGGGGCAGTGCAACTGCAATGGGAACAGCCTTGAATTGATGCTTCTTCGTTGCCGCTGATGCTTCGTTGCCGCGCGAACGGTCGAGACCGTTCAGGCCGCGGTAAAACAGTTGTCGACGTAGAGGTGCGCGCCGTTGATGAATGACGCGTCGTCACTCGCGAGGAAGAGCGCGGCCTGCGCAACCTCCTCCGGCGCGCAGAGCCGCCCCTGCTGCACCGAGAGCGCGGCCTCGCTTGCGTCGAAGCCGTATTTCGTGAGCGCACTCATTTCGCGGCGGCCGTGCGGCGTGTCGATGAAGCCCGGGTTGACCGCGTTGCAGCGTATGCCGCGATCCCGATACTCGACTGCAATGGCCCGCGCGAACATCGCGCAGGCGCCTTTCGTCGTGCAGTACAGCACTTCGAGCGGCGTGGCCGCGACCGACGAAATCGACGCCGTGCAGACGATCGAACCGCCGCCGTTCACGAGCATGTGCGGCAGCACCGCGCGCGTCATCATGAACATGCTCTTCACGTTGACGTCCATGAGCCAGTCGTAGTCGTCGTCGGTGGTGTCGAGGAACGGCTTCACCACGATGCTGCCCGCGTGGTTGAACAGCACGTCGATGCGGCCGAAGCGCCGCGCGATGCCGGCCACCGCCGCGTCCACGGCAGCGCGCTTTGCGACGTCCGCTGTGAACAGTTCGGCCACACCGCCCGCGGCCCGGATCTGCGCGACCACCTCTTCGCCCGCATCGGCATTGATGTCGACAAGCGCGACCTGGGCGCCCTCGCGGGCAAAGAGCCGCGACGCCGCGCCACCCGCGCCCGTCGCCCCGCCCGAAACGATGGCGATCTTGCCCGCCAGCCTGCCCGGGCGCATTGCAGCGCCCTCCGTGTGTTCGCCTGCCGCTACGCTCATGCAATGCCTCCTGTTGCTCCATTGGGTTCCGTTGGGCACAACGCTGGGGTCACGATAAGCAGCCCAAATCGTAGCCACTATCCAAAATTGGCAAAAAAAACATTGCGGCCCGGGCCTGTGGCCGAGGCGTGACGGACCGGCGCCGTGCGGCGCGACACGGGTGCGTAACGCTACCCATAACGCCACCCGTAACGCCACGCATCCGGCGTTTCACCCATACAGCGCGCATTTTTTTCACTTACACTGGGCCGGCCGGATACCTGTCGCCGCCCGCTTCCGGGGTCGGCGCCAGTTTCCCTGCGGTCCTCGTAGTGCCCCGCAGCTTCCCTACCCGCGCCGGAGAACGCCATGCAGACGTGCGCCTCGACCCGCGCCACCGTCGACATCCGCCGCTGCCGCAACGTCGACGAACAGGCGCTGCTGCTCGACGCCTGGAACCAGACCTACTGCCAGATCTCGCGCGGACCGTTCGACGGCTCCGTGAGTTCGTTCGTCGCGGGCGGCGTGCGCGTGCTCGTCGAGCGCCTGAACCGCACGGTGTATCAGCGCGGGGCGGTCGCACCGGGGCGCATCGCGATCGGCGTGCCGTTCCAGCTGGAAGGACACGCGCTGCTGTGCGGCCAGCCGAGTCACCGCGACGGCCTGCACGTGTTCTCGGGCGACGGCGGCTTCGAGTTCCTCTCGCCGGACCGGCATGTGGTCGTGAATCTGGAGATCGAGCCGAACGCGATGGCGAGCCTCCTCGCACGCGAACAGATCGGGGCGCTCAAGGCGCGACTCGGCACGCATGCCACGGTGCTGAACATCGATCCCCTGCACTTGCAGACGTATCGCGCCACGCTGAAGACGATGCTCGATGCGATCACCGCGCAGCCCGCGCTGCTGGACGACGCGGGCGCGGTGGATTCGTTCGAGCGGCACGCCATCTTCGGGCTCGCCGAGATGCTCGCGGCAACACCGGACGACGCCCCCGCGCGAAGCGCTTCTCCCGCCGCGGCGCGAATCTCCCGGCACTGGCAGCTGGTGCGCGCGGTGCGCAACGTGGTGGAGGAATCGCCGGACTGCCCGTTGTCCGTCGCGGAACTCTGCGCGCGCTTTCACGCGAGCCGCCGCACGCTGCAATACGCGTTCGAGGAAACGCTGGGCGTGAATCCCTCCGCCTATATTCGCGCGGTGCGCCTCGGACGCGTGCGGCGCGAGCTGCGCGGCGCGCGATCCGTGACCGAGGTCGCAACGCGCTGGGGCTTCTGGCACTTCGGGAATTTTTCGGGCGAGTATCGCGAGCAGTTCGGCGAATTGCCGTCGGAGACGTTCAGGCGGGAGAACCGGTGCTGACGGCGTGGCGCCTACAACCGGCGAGGCGCTTCGACACGGCTTCTGAACGCGATACCGACGCAGACCGTCAGCCTTGTTCGAACGCGACGGCTCAGGGCGCAATCCAGCTGTGAATCCAACGGTCGCCCTGACGCACATAGCGCGCCCGCAGCGGGCGATCCGCTGAAAGATCGAGCCAATCCAGACGCGCGGGGCGAACCTCGACGACGCAGAAATGCTTGAGGCCCTCGTCGGGCCCCGGAACACCGTGTGCATCGTGGGCCGTGCCGAGCGCATCGTCTGCGTGGCTCATGGGCGTTCCGGGCGCGAGCCGCGTCCGGTAGGCGACCAGGTCGTGGTCGGGACTGGCGCGCCACGCATCGAGTTGCGCTTGCCCGTCGCGAACGATCCGGGTTTCGCCGAACACCCGGATCTGCCGGCTCTGAACGGGATCCACGCCGACGAGCGCGATGCGCGGCTCCCGGCTCAGTTCGGCAATCTTCGGCGAGCGCAGGTCCGTATGGAACGTGAGCACGTTCTTCTGCTCACTCACGCCCCGAAGCAGCACGGTACGCACATTCGGGGAACCGTCGAGGCCGATCGTCGCGGCCTGCATCACCTTGAACGGCAGATCTTCTTCGCGTACAGCGGCAGCGAGGTCATCCCAGATTCGGGCGTAAATCTGTTCGAGCGTCATCGGGCGGGCTCCTGGCGGGGTCCTGGCGGGGTCCTGGCGGGGTCCTGACAGACCGGCCCCGGCGTTCACGCAGAACCGGGCGTCAGAAAGAGAAAGCACACCGGATGCCCGCGAAGTTCTGCCTGCCCCGCTGCGGCTTTGGCAGACAGGCTCCAAGGCTCGGCTCAGAACGTTGGCTGTCTCGCAACACAAACCCTCCGCCCGCATCAAGCCGCCGCACGACGCCCGAGCATAGCCATCGCGACGAACCCCGCCGCGCCCGCGACGAGCGCCGCCGCCGCGACCCCCAGCGCCGGCGTGAACGATCCGAAGCGCGCGGTCAGCGGCGCTGCGACGAGCGGCCCGAGAATCTGCCCGACGCCGTACGACGCGGTCGCATAGCCCATCAGCCCGGTCGCACGCGCGCCGTGCAGGCGCCGGGCATCGCGCATGGCGAACAGCGTGATCGCGGTAAACGGCAGTCCGAGCAAGGCGCTGCCCACCGAGAAGCCCGCCGCGTTCGGCCACACGATGCCGGCCGCGATGCCGAGTGCCTGCGTCGCGCAGCCGGCGGCAAGCAGCAGCCGGTTGTCCCAGTGCGCGGGCAGCCGCGCGGCGGCAAGCGCGCCGACGATCAGCGCCGCGCCGAACATGGGCCAGAACAGGTCGGGCCACGGCGAGCCGGCCGGCAGGGCGGCGCGCGCGATCACGGGCAGGAACGTCGCCGTGATGATGTAGCCGAAGCCCGGCATTCCGTACAACACGACCAGCCCGATCGCATCGGCGCGATGGCGCCGCGCGTCCTCGGAGAGCGCGGCGGGCGCGGCGGCAGTGGCCACCGCATGCGGCGTTGCGGCGGACGACTGCACGGCTGCGACATGCGGCGTTGCGGTGAACGCAGACGTGCCCGCGACATTCGGCTTTGCCCCGAACGCAGGCGTGCCCGCGACATTCGGCGTTGCACCGAACGCAGGCGAGCCCGCCGCAGGCGCGCTCCCGAACGTGCGCCAGATCGCGATCGACAGCACGGCCGACAGCGCGGCAAATCCCAGCCAGCCCGGCGCTGCGCGATGGCCGTCCAGTGCGCGGCCGATCAACCCCGTCAGCACGATGCCGACACCCGGCCCCGCATAGATGACGCCGCCCCATTCGGGCGCGTGCAGTTCGGCAAGGCGCCGCAGTCCCCATTGCGACACGAACACGAAGGTCCACGCGCTGACCACGCCCGCAACGAAGCGCACCACGAGCCACACCGCCAGCAGATGCCCGACGCCCATCGCGGCGGTAAGCAGAACCGTCGCGGCGAGCCCGAAGCGAATCATCCGTGCGGGCGCCATGCGCAGCGCCGCACAACTGACCGCCCCCGCGAAATAGCCCGCGTAGTTCGCCGACGCGAGCCAACTGCCGGCCTTCAGGCCGACAGACCCGTCGGCCAGCATCAGCGGCAGCAGCGGCGTGAACGCAAAGCGCCCGACACCGAGCGCCACTGCGAGCCCGACCATGCAGGCGAGCGCGGCGGCGCCGGCGCGGCGGTCGGTCTCGTCGGCGGAAAGCGCGCGGGCGGCGGCGGGCGGAGCTTCGGAACGGGCCATGGTGCGAGCGGCCGCGCGGGAGGCGCCGGCCGGAACGGAGAGGGGAACGCGTCGATCGTAGCTTGACCCGGCATTCTCGGAAAATGAATAATCGAGAATCCATCCATCGCATGGAGAGAACAATGGATCTGGCGGCACTGGCAATTTTCCGGGCGGTCGTGCGCGAGAACGGGGTGACGCGTGCCGCGGCGAAACTCAACCGCGTGCAGTCGAACGTGACGACGCGCATCAAGCAACTCGAGGAGGACCTGGGCGCGGCGCTCTTCGTGCGCGACGGGCGCCGGCTCGTGCTGACGCCCGCCGGCCACACGCTGCTGCCGTATGCGGAGCGTCTGCTCGCACTCGCCGACGAAGCGCGCGACGCCGTGCGCGAAGACACGCCGCGCGGGCGGCTGCGGCTCGGCACGATGGAAAGCACGGCCGCAAGCCGCCTGCCGGCCGTGCTCGCGCGCTATCACCACGCGTGGCCGGAGGTGTCGCTCGAACTCGTGACCGGCACGACCGGCTGGCTGGTCGACAAGGTGCGCGACTTCGAGATCGACGCCGCGCTGTTCGCGCGGCCGCCCGCGCCGGACACGCTGCCCGATACGTTCGAGACGGTGCCGATCTTCCGCGAGAACCTCGTGCTGCTCACGCCGCGCGGCCATCCGCCGGTTCGCACGCCGCGCGACGTGATCCCGTCGACGCTGATCGCGTTCGAGCGCGGCTGCACGTACCGCAAATACGTCGAGCAATGGTATGCGGCGCATGGGATGAAGCCCGCGCGCGTGCTGGAACTCGGCTCGTACCACGCGATCGTCGCGTGCGTCGCGGCCGGTGCGGGGATCGCGGTGGCACCGCGCTCGGTGCTCGATCTTCAGCCGGAGACGGAGAACGTCGCGCAGCACGCGATTGCCGGGTTCGGCGAGATCGATACGCTGCTCGCGTGGCGGCAAGGGTATGCGTCGTCCGCGCTTGCCGCGCTGCGCGACGCACTCGCCGAGGCCGCACGGCAACCGGATGGCGCCGCGAAGCCGGCCGCTGCTGTGCCGGCGTGAGGTGTTCGCGCATGAGGGCGCCGGTGCGCTGGCGTCTGCTCCGGCAGTCGCTCCTCTGGTGGCTCTCTCAGTGGTTCTCCTGATGGCGCCCTCGGTCGCTCCCCTGCCTTGCCGATCCCCCCAATACCCTCGCGAGTGCGCTCAACGACGGCGCCGTTGGACCACCGCCCTCGCTCGCTCCCAGCAGCAGCCGGAACAAGCGATTCGATGCGCCGTGTGTCAGTGCCACGGGAACGCCACGAATGGCCACGATGGCCCGCGCCT
>NZ_RJZE01000038.1 GCF_003986935.1 Paraburkholderia kururiensis JCM 10599 = LMG 19447
TTCGAGCATTACAACGAGAAGCACCCGCACAGCGCGCTGAAATACCGCTCGCCACGCGAGTTCCGACGTAGGACCGATTCATCAACCTTAGTGTGAGACGGTGTCCGGAAGTACGGGGGCAAATCCAAACTGGGCATGCTTACTGTCCAGGAGGTCATCCGTGGTCCGCTCCGTCTCACCGATGCCCGAGATCGCGCGCTTCGTTGAGGCGCTTCGCGAGGCGTTTGGCGCCGACGAAATCAATGCGATCGTGCGACGGGGGCGGGCCGGCGAGCCTGTGTTCTTCGCGCGTGAGGGCGGCATGGAGTTCGGCACGCCGCTCGCGACCGCAGCGGGATGGGACGCCTCGGCGGTCGTCGACCGCCACTATTGCGACGACTGCGGCGGCGCGTGTCTCGAAACCGGGGTGCGCTGCAGTGAACATCGTGCGCGAGGCGCGGCTAGGCCTGCGCGATAAAAGCGGGGTTGTTTTCGCGATCATTCCGACGGGTAATGTAGTCGCCGCGGCCTAGACTCTTCCTATCCCTCGCGCTTCTGGCGCATCGACCTGACCACAGCGGCTTGCCGTTGTGCTTCTTTCTGTCTCACCGGCCTGGCGCCTGTCAAGCCTCTATCGTTTTGATCCCCCTTGGGAGCCTACTCCCGGACGGGACGCGGCTCCCCTTTTTCATTCAGGAGCCGTCCATGTTCAAACGTGCGTTCCGTAGTGTCTCCATCGTCGTTCTCCTTTCCACGCTCGCAGCTTGCGCGAACATGACCGACTTCGGCTCGCCCGACGTCTATCAGCGTTCGGACGTGCAGCGCGTCGGTAGCCTCGATGAGGTCACCGTTGTACGCGTGCGCAACATCACGATCCAGACCTCGGGCGACGGCTCGGGGATCGTCAGCCTGATCACTGCAGGTGCGAGTGCCTTTCTCGGCTCACAGGTGATCGGCAACGGCAACGGCCGCTATATCGCGGGAGCGATCTCTGGTGCCGGTGCGGGAGTGATCGCGCAACGCGTTGGCGCTGCGCTCTCGCGGACAGCAGGCCTCGAAATCGTTGTGCGTAAAGCAAACGGGTCGATGCTCGTGGTCACGCAGCCTGACGACCAGCGTTTCAAGCCGGGCGATCAGGTCCTGCTTGTCAGCAGTAACTCGGGCGTGCGCGTCACGCACTGAGTCTTTCCCTCATCCGCCGGCGGCACGCCGGCTTTCCTCTCCAGCACGGCGAGGCGTTTCCCACCAGGGACGCCTCGCTTTTTTCTTTTTCGAGGTATTCATGAATCATATTACGAGGATCACTCACGCCGATCGCCGCAGCGCGGGCGCCAGGCGTGATACCGAAATCGCACGCTGCGCTCGCGGCTTCCTGCGCCGTGTGGCAGGTGACCTGCGTCTGCGCGCGGGTCAGCACGACATCACGTCGCTACCTGCCGCGCGCGGTCGAGGCTGTCGTGTGACGCTAAACACCGGGCGGCTCATCGTCGAGGTGGCCGATGCACCCGCACGCAACAGCGTCGCTGTCTCGTTCCGCACCCGGCATGGCCGTTCCGACCTGTCGGGCGGCGGCGATAACGCAGTGAGTCTCGATCAGATCTCGTCGCGCGAGGGCTACGAGGCCATGCTCGCCGCACTGCGGCTGGCCAGCGGGCTCGATCAAGAGCGCCGCCAGGAGGCCGGATGAAGATCATTAGCGTCGTGGTCGAGTTTGCGTCCGGGATGGACATCACAGACGGAGCATCGTTCGATCCTGATTCCATGACGGTCTATCTTTCGGAGCGTCTCCGGCGGTTGTTGTTGGAGTCGGATACGACGGAGGCGCCCCCGAGGATTACGGCACAGGTCGACGACGCACATTTGCCCGTGACTTCGCTCGACGGGCAGTTCATCGTGCGCGCCAGCGCGGCTGAGCCGGCGCCTCGTTCGCTTCTGTCTTTCCGCCGCTTCGGGCATGCCTGGAGCAAGGAACAACGACAGCAATTTGGGCGCTTTTCCCACACGTTGTCGGCGGCATCGATTGTCGGCGCAGTGGGTTATTGGCACTCTACTGGGACCTGGACCATCTCCGCCGTGCTGAATGAGGCGGTACTGGTGTTCCTGTTCGTGATACTCTTTTTGCGAGGCATGGATTCCATGAACGGAGAATGAGCATGGGCTTTGGACTGTTCGCCCTCGTTGTTGGTCTCGCTGTGTTTTTCTACGGCGGCCACATGACGAACCGGGGCCGTCAGGCGGATCGGGCGCATCGCTCGCATTCGCACTGACCGATCACTGTAGCGCCGGCTGACGTCGGCATAGTTGAGTAAAGGGCTGCACCTTCCGGTGCGGCCCTTTTTCTTTTCAGGACCGCAAACATGCAATCAACGCTTGAGCTGGATCTGCCGGTCGCGCTTGCGGCCGCACCGTACGACGCTTCCGGCAAAACGGTCGGCGAAGTGGCCCGCGAGATCGGGCGGAAGCTATGCAGGACCGGGCTTGAACCGGAGTGGGTCTGCATTTCGAATTTCGTCGGTGACCCGAAGTGCGACGTCTACGGCCTGCGCGAGACGGCGCCGTGGCCGCAGGCTGGTAGTCCGAAGGAACGCCTGAGCCTGTCGGTCGAACGCCGCTACTCCGAAGGCTGGGTCATTCACATCGAGTACATCGCATTTCATGCGAAAGGCGAGGGCGGCTACTGGAGCAGCGTGCCGCTGCTGCGCATCAAGACGCTGACACGCACCCTCGCGTGGTCGGTGGCCGCGGTAGTTTCTCGCCTGCTCGATATCGACTGACGGAACCACCTTCCTCTTTCCCTTCCCTTGCGGGGCATTGCCCCGGACGGGTGATGCTTCGCCTTCAGGAGCTTCACCATGTACACACTTTCCATTCCCAACGCAGTTCTCTCGGCCAGCACGCTCGCCGGCCTCTTCGGTCTGTTCCGTGACGAGCGTGTGCGCGCGACGGAATCGGCCCAGATTGCACTCGGCGGCGCACCGGCCGGCGTGAGCGTCACGCGCTACAACGGCAAGCTCGCACTGCGTCAGCCCGGCACGGCCGATTCGATCATCGCCGGGATGCTGGATGAAATTCGCAGCGTGGCCTTTCTTGACGACCGCGGCGTGCAACGCCAGCCGTGGGAAATCTGTGCAGCCGACTGGGATGGGCTGTTTGCGTTCGTCGATGTTTGCAGAGAACCGCAGTTGCTGCTCAGCTTCGACCAGATCGACGCAGCCGTCACCGAGGCTCGCGGGCGCGGCCGCAGGTTTGACCTCTCCGATTTGTGCATCGAGGCCATGAAGCGTCGCTTCGGCTTCGGCTACGCAGGACCGGCGCTCCCCGGCACACGGGAGGTCAGCAGTCGCCATGAGGTGCAGGTCGCGTACGCGCTGCTCGCGAACCTGCCGGTACCCGAGGCGGTGCTCGATGACTATCGCCGCAACACTGAGGCGTTCCGCTATGGTCCGTACTGGGCAGCAACGCTCGTGCATGTCCCGGAGCTGCGCGGCGCGATTCCGGGCGCAAAGCTTCAGCACATCGTCTCCGTCATGAAGCACAACGGCAAGGCGATCGATGCACAGAATGCCGACATCCTCACGAGGATCGCGCGGCTGCTGCAGGACTGCCCCAGCTATCCAGATGTCGAGGATCTGCTGCATGCCAACGGCTTCATCGACGACCTGCCGTTGCCCGCCACGTTCGACGGGCCGGTCGACGTGGGAGAACCCGTCTCGCCGCTCGCCATCCGTGTCCGTGAACTCGTTGCGGACAGCACACGCAAACGTGCGATCGACCAGGCCGACAGGGAGCTGGCTCTCGGCCGCATCAGCAGACGCATGCATCGCCACCGCTGCAATATCGCGCGGCTGGAGCACGGCCGCCATACCTTCGCGTATGGAAACCGGCTCTCCCACGCGCTGGACCAGCGCGACGTCCGCCTGCTGCTCGAGGTGCTGGATACCTCGGACGAGCATAACCGCGCGAGCAAGACGGCGTTCCGCGAGGTCCTTGGCGTGAAGATCTTCGGCCTGCGAGCTGCTGCACGGCGTCGCGCGGTTTTTGCGCTTTGCGGCTACAGTGAGGACGAGCAGGCGCATTGGGAGCGCGACGCTGCGCAGGCGAAGGCGCAGCGGGATGCGGAGCGCGACCTGAAGGAGGCGCGCGACGCCGCGGCCCGCGCAAGTTACAGGGCCGGCAACGGTGCCGAATTGAGCGGGGCAGAGCACGTCGATCTCGCGATCAGCGAAGGGTATTGCACCATCCACAGCTTCCGGCGTGGCGCGATACTGAACTATGCGCTGATGCGCGGCAACGAAAGCGCGGCGCGGCGTCTGAGCGCAAAGGACGGTACGCTCGCCTACGCGCGCGCCCTGCTGGAGCGGCGCGCTGCGTAGTCTCTTGTTTGCTGAAGTCCGCCGGCGCCTTGTGCGCCGGCTTTTTTTTGTCCACCGCAAACGTCCCGCATCGAAAGCCATGCGGAATTCGTGAGCATTGCGGCGTTCGCGTAGGTAGCTCACGCCTACACTGGCCCCTATCACCCGCGTCCGTGACGCATCGACCACGCCGGCACTGCCGGCAATCCAACCCGCCTGCCGGGGGCATCGTCCCTCGGGGGCGTGCTCCCGTCGGGTTTTCCGAAAGGACTGCCCATGAACCCGCAACCCGCCGATGTACCAATTGCGCAGCTTGAGTGCGCGATCAATCACTGGCGCGAACGCCGCCCGTCTGCCGATCCCGATAGCCCGGTGCTGTGTGCGGAGGCGCGCGCGCTGGCCGACGTATACGGTCTCGCGATCTATCACGGCTGGACGCGTGTTTCGCGCGCATCGCTAAACGACACGCAACGGTCCGCTCTCGACGCCGCCCAGCCGTAAGCCGCATTACCGCGTCGTTCGACGCATCGCAACGCCGCCACCGCGGCCATCTCAATGACCCCGCCGGGACAACGCTCCCGCCGGGGGTGTTGCTCGCGCGGGGTTTCTCTTTTCTCAGGAAACCCTCATGCAAGTCAACGCTTCCCAGCTCAATGCCCTGCTCACCACCTATGTCCCGCAGCGCCTGCCAGTCCTCATCACCGGGCGCCCGGGTATCGGCAAGAGCGATATCGTCGCCGAGGTCGCTGCTACCCTCGATTACGACCTGCTGATCAGCCACCCCGTTGTCGAGGACCCGACCGACTCCAAGGGCCTGCCGTTCGCGGCGGCCGACGGGAAGTCGGCGCGCTTCCTGCCGTTCGGCGACCTGGAACGCGCCCTGCAACCGCGTGAGCGTCCGCTCATCTGGTTTCTTGACGATCTCGGGCAGGCCTCGCCAGCAGTTCAGGCCGCCAAGATGCAGCTACTGCTCGCACGCCGCATCGGCGAGCACAGGCTGCCGGATGACGTCACGTTTCTCGCGGCTACCAACCGCCGCAACGACAACGCGGGCGTGAGCGGCATCCTCGATCCGTTGATCTCCCGCTTCGCGACGGTCGTCGAGCTTGAGGCCACGATCGAAGAGTGGACGGCCTGGGCCGTGGTCAACAACGTGAAGCCCGAGCTCATCGCGTTCCTGCGCTTCCGCCCGGATCTGCTGTCGGTCCAGAAGACCTCGCGTGATATCGAGGCGACACCGAGTCCCCGCAGCTGGGGGTTCGTCGCGAAGGCGATGGGCGTTGTGCCGAAAGAACTCGAGCTGATTTCCTATGCCGGCGCGGTGGGCGAGGGACCAGCCACGGAGCTGATGGCGTTCGTGGAGATCTACCGCGAACTGCCTTCGCCGGCGGCGGTGCTCGCCGCGCCCGATGCGGCGCCGATTCCGGAAAAGCCTTCGGCCCTGTATGCGATCAGTGCGGCGCTGGCCATGTACGCGAACGAAAGCAACTTCGAGCGCGTCGTGACCTACACCGAACGTCTGATCGGCGCGGGTCTGAACGAGTTTGCCGCGTTGCTGGTGACCGACGCATTGCGCAAGACGCCTGCCATCGCGAACACACATGCCTTCATCAGGGCGCAGGGCGGTCCGATCGGCACGCTGATCCACGGCTGAACGCCACGCCTTCCTTTCGTTGTTCCGGGCGGCGCGCATCGCGCGCTTCCCGCGTCGCAGTTTCCTGTCCTGACTTATTCCATCCCATACATTTCTCTGGAGTTTCTCCATGAACATCACCGACATCCAGTCGCGCGTCATGCTCTGCTCGGTCACCATCTCGTCGTGGGTTGCACGGCGGTTTGACCTGAAGGTCACCGAGGAGGTCGAGAGCCGCCACGACACGAAGGGCATCGGACGCTTCAACAAGCGCCTGCTGCCCGAGAATGCGCCCAGCTTCAAGGAAGTCGTGTCGCTCGGTGGTCGCATCCGCCGCTACTTCTACGACCACACGCTGGAATGCAACCAGCTGTCCGTGCGTCTGCTACCCACGGAGATCTACATGGACTTCTCGGCGCAGATGCGCCGGATGAAGGACGAGTTCGATCTCGCCGTGCAGGTATTCCTCACCGACTACCTGGACCTCAAGGAACAGGCACGGCAGGAAATGAATGGCCTCTTCAACGAGGCCGATTACCCGACGCTTGCCCAGCTGGGGGCGAAGTTCGGCGTGCGCATGTCCGTGCTGCCGTTTCCCGACGCGAGCCAGTTTGGTGTCGATCTGCCCGAGGACGTGCTTACGAGCCTGCGCTCGGAAATCGACCAGCACGCCATGCGCTCCATCGAGGATGCCAATCAGGACATCGTGCGGCGTCTTTACGATGCTGTGTCGGCGATGGCCAACCGGCTGTATGCGGCGGGCAACGTGCGTATCGACGTCGCCGATAACGTACGCGATCTGTGCGGGCTGTTGCCGAAGCTGAACTTCAGTAACGACCCTCAGCTCGACCACATCCTTGAGCAGGCCAGCCGTCACCTTGCAGTGCATACCGGCATAGAACTGAAGGAATCCGAGGTGCTTCGCTCTCAGGTTGCCGCCAAGGCGACGGAGATCGAGGAACTGATGGAAGCCTTCATGGGCGGCAAGCCGCAGACGGCGCTGCCCGCGGCGGGTACTGCGTCGCATCTGCGCATCGCGGCGTGAGGCGCCCATGGATGCCCGTATCTCGAAGCAGCGATCGGCGCTCGTGCTGAACCAGCCGTTCTTCGGTGCGCTGGCACTGCGCCTGAAGGTGATCGAGGATCCGGCGTGCAGGACCTTCTGGGTGGATGGGGAGCTGCTGGGCTACAACCCGGCGTATCTCGCCACCTTGAACGATCTTGAATGCCGGGGTGTGCTGGCGCAACTGATCCTGCACGTTGCCAACGGTCACTGCTTCCGGCAGGGGCCGCGCGACGCGGACCGCTGGAACGACGCGTGCGACCATGCGATCAATCCGATCGTGAAGCAGGCGGGTTTCGTACTGCCATCATCGCACCTCGACGACGCCCGGTTTCACGGGAAGTCGGCCGAGGAGATCTACGCGGTCCTCACGCAGGAAGCAAGGCAGAAAGAGAAGGAGAAGTCTGGCGGCAAGACCGGTGCGAACGGGCCGGTTGACCAGCCGGCACCCGCGAACGGCGCGAACAATCCGTCAGCGGCTCCCGAACCGGATGCCCCACCTTCCTGCGGCGAGGTCCGCCCCTATCTGGGGCCGGACAAGCCGGTGAAGGAAGCGGGGTGGAAGGTCGCCGTGCTTCAGGCCGCGAAAGCGGCGAAGATGCGCGGGTCACTGCCTGGCAGCCTGGCGTCTCTTGTGGAGGCGGCGGCCGAGCCCTCGGTGGACTGGCGTGGGATCCTGATGCGCTTTGCGCAGCAGGTGACCCACGACGACTACAGCTGGGCGATGCCAAACCGCAGGTATCTGCATCTCGGGTTTTACCTGCCGTCGCTGCATTCCCCGGCAGTGGGTGATGCCGTGTTCGTACGCGACAGCAGCGGGTCGGTCTTCGACGAGACGCAGGCGCAGTTCGCGGCCGAGGTGATTCACGTCGCTGAGGTCGTGAGGCCTGCGCGGCTCATCGTGCTCGACTGCGACACACGCGTGAGGCAGGTGCAGGTCTTCGCGCGGGGCGACCCCATTGATCTTGCGCCGGTGAAGGGCGGCGGTGGCACGTCGTTTGTAGATCCGTTTCACCGGGTGGACGAGGAGGGCATCAATCCGGCGTTCCTCGTCTATCTGACGGACATGGAGGGCAGGTTTCCCGACGTCGCGCCGTCGTACCCGGTCCTGTGGGCGTCGACCACGCCGCTGAAGCGTGCGCGGCACGCGCCTTTTGGCGAGACGGTCGAGGTGATTGTCTGACCGTCCAACTTGCTGCACCCAACCCGGCTCCTTTGAGCCGGGTTTTTTTTCGTCTGTGCGAACGCGACGAGGCTCGAAAGCTACATAAAAACTGCACCATTCCGTGTTTTTCCGTTCAGGCGCCTGAACGGCGGCGCTGCGCCGTCGCGGCGATCGGCGCAGCGTGTTGAGCGGCGCAAAAAGCTGAACAATATCGCGGCCCTTTTGCCTGACGGGGCACACGGGTGCGCCCGAACAATACAGGCATGTCCGATGCCGCCGACAACTCCGCCCTGAAATTCAACCGCCTCGAAGAGAGCGCGGTGAAGATGTTTTTCGCCTCGCTGCGCCCGTTGCAGGAATTCCTCGACGCGCCCGATATCGCGGAAGTGCTCGTCAACCACCCCAACGATGTGTGGATCGAGCGGCGCGGCGTACTCACGCGCGTGCCCCTCCAGCTGAACCCCTCGACGCTGTCCGGTGCGATTCACTCGCTCGCCTCATCGGTCGAGAAATCAGCGAAGGCCGGCACCCACCAGGGGATTCTCAACGCGGGGCACGGCACCCTCCGTATTGCGGCAGTCATGCGACCGACAGCGATTGACGGCGATGCGCTGGCGATCCGCAAGCACCGCGACAGGCATCTGTCGCTCGACGACTACGTCCGCGCCGGCGCGTTCTCCCTGTCGCGTGCCCGGCAGGACGAAGACATCGAATACTTCCCGCCCGGCGCAGAGAACGATGAGCTGCGCCGGGCACTGCGGGAGATCGTACGGGCGAAGAAGAACATTCTCGTTGCCGGCGGCACCTCCTCCGGCAAGACGACCTTCCTAAACGCGATTGGCGCTGAGATCCCCGACGAGGATCGCGTTATCACGATCGAGGACACGAAGGAGCTGAATCTCCCGGTCCCGAACCTGCTGCGGCTGCTATCGAACACCGACACGGGCGTGACGACGCAGATGCTCGTTGCACTGTGTCTGCGCTTTCGCCCTGACCGGATTCTGGTGGGCGAAGTCCGCGGCGGCGAAGCATACGACTTCATCCAGGCGCTCAACACCGGTCATGACGGCGGTCTGGGCTCGATCCACTCCAGCACGGCGCGCGGTGGGCTGCGCCGGCTCGAGAGCCTCGCCATGCTTGGCGTGCCGTCCGGCACGCGCTGGGACATCGGCGACCTGCGCCAGAACATCGCGAGCTGCTTTCACTACGTCGTGCACATGAAGCGCACAGGCGAAATGCGCCACCTCTCCGAAATCCTCGAAGTGCGGGGTTACGACAACGGGGATTACATCCTCAAACGCGTTTTCTAAACCACTGGAGTGGACCACAAATGAAGCAACGCCTGACCTCCTTCCGACGACGTGTCGCACAGCGCGCGTGCGAGGCATACGCACGACTCTTCAGCCGGCGTGAGCTCCGCACGACGCTCGTTGCGCTGGCCCTGAGCGCCATCGCACCGCTCGCTTCGGCCTCGTCGACCGATCTGAGCGATCTGGGGTCGGCGACGGATGTGATCTGCCTCGTCTCCAACTGGATCAGCGGGCCGTGGCTCTTCGGGATTGGCCTCGTGATCATGATCGTGGCCTGCATTGCAATCGCGACGTCGGAAAGCACGATCGCGAAGGTGCTGTCCGCGGCATTCGTCGGGATCGGCTTTGCCGCCTGTGCGGTCCCCGTGCTGAAGAACCACTTCAAGATTTCGTATGTCTGCACGTAAGCCCGTCAAGGTCAGCCGGTCGCTTTCGCTGCCGCGCCAGATTGGCGGAGCGGACCGGGTACTCGCGCTCGCCAACGGCCTCGTCACCGTCATGCTGTGCTACTCGTGCGGCTTTGATCTTGGCAGTTGCGTTGGCTTTGTCACGATGGGCGTCGCCGTGCACTTCTTCCTGCGCTGGATGAGTTCGCGCGATCCCTGGTGGCGCCTCGTCATGCTCGTCTACAACCGCTACCCGGACGTCCATGAGCCGTCGCCCTCGCTCAGGTCATCGGCACGCTTTCGCCGGCCCTACGGATTTGACCAGGACCTGCCATGCTGAAGTCCGCGAAGCGCCGCGCGCTCGCGCGCCGGCCCATTCACGAGATCGTCCCGTGGATGACGATGGTGACGCCCAGTCTCGTGCTCGACAAGGATGGGTCGGTGCTTACGTCCTTCGAGTACGAAGGCATCGACATCGATACGCCCAACGCCGGCGACATCACGGCCACGCGCAACAACCTGGATCAGGCCTGCAAGAACTTTGACCATCGTGTCACCGCCTGGTGGCGGCTTGCGCACCGGCGCGTGCGTAGCGACATAGACGGCGATTTCGCCTCGCCGCTCGATGCGCGGCTGAACGAAATCAACCGCCGCAACGTCGGCAGCGGGAAATACTTTCGCAACACGCACTCCCTGTCGCTCGCCTTCACGCCCGAGACCGGCATCAACAAGTTCTTCGAGAAGGTCGGCTATCACCTCAAGGTCGGCGGCAAACCCATGCCGCTCGCAATCTTCGAGGCGGTGCGCGACCAGGTCCTGACGCGGAACGCTTTCGTCTTCGACGTCGACCAGCTGACCGCGGACATCCGGCGCTTCGAAGGCGTGCTCGACGCGTTTCGCGGCGGCGTGGGGCGGCTCAGGATGAAACGGCTGGAGCTGCAGCATGCGCTCGCCTATCTGCATCAGACCGCCAATCCCTCGGTGCCGCCGCGGCGTGTGCGCTACCCGGTCACGATGCTCGATACGCATCTGACCGAGTCGACAGTGACGTATGGCGCAGAGCACCTGCTGTTCGAATCCGCGCACGGCAAGCGATACGCGAAGATTGTCGCGGTGAAGGAGTGGCTGGGCTTCCAGGAGGCTGCGCTCGACGTGCTGTGCGATGTCGACGCCGAGCTCGACATCTGCGTGATGTTCCGCTTTCTGAGCACCAGCCGCGCTGAAGCGTTCATCAAGTCAGTGCGCAAGTTCTTCAAGGCCGCCGCGTTCAATCCGTGGGCCGTCGCGAAGGCCTATTTCGCGAAAGAGGAGCAGAAGAACGAGAAGGATCGCGAGACCCTGGCCGACGAGGCCGAGGACGCCCTCAAACGCCTGAATGCCGAGGGCGCGCAGTTTGGTTACGCCAACATCTCGGTGGTCGTCTACGGCGACACACAGGAAGAGTGCGATCAGGCCATGTCCGATGTGGTGGGGCGCCTGAGCAACGCGGGCTTCGGACTGATCCTGGAGAAGGACAACCTGCCGGCCGCCTGGGCGAGCACGCTGCCTGGCCGCTGGGACCAGCAAAAGCGCCTCCAGTTCGTGGAGACGGCCGCCGTGTCCGATGTGGCGCCCGTACGTGGCGTTCCCGAAGGCCCGGAGGTCAACGAGTGGCTCACCCAGCAGTTCGGACGCAGGACTGGCCCGACCACGATACTGCCGACGCGTCACCGCACCCTGCAGCGTGTCGTGCTGCATCATCCGAGCGGGCGCGCGCACCTGCTCGTTGTGGGCCCCAACGGTGCGGGCAAGACGATGCTGCTCAACTTTCTGCTCTCGCAGATGGGGCGGCACGATGCGCGACGTGTGCGTTTCGACAAGGAGCGCTCGACGCGCATCCCGACGGTCCTCTCCGGGGGGCATTTCATCGACGTCACCGGCCGGTACACGGCGGCTACCCCGATCAATCCGCTGTCGCTTCTCTCCGAAGAGCGCCACTACGTATATGTCGCCAACTGGGTCCAGATGGCGATCGAGGATGACGAGGCCGGCGGCTTCCGGTGCTCGCCGGCACAGGAGCGCGAGATCTACGAAAAGGTGCAGATGCTCGCGACTGGCTACAGCGCCGAGTACTGGACGTTGTCGTACCTGACCACGCTGCTGTCGTCCGAGCTTCGCGAGCGGCTGCGGATCTGGACCAGAGGGGAGAAAAACGGCCAGTTCTTCGACCACGCCGAGGATGCGTTTGCGCTGTCGGAAAACCTCTCCATCGAGTGCGGCGACCTGTTCCAGAACCACCCCGAGGCCGCGTTCCTGTTCATGGACTACGCGTTCTACCGCGTCTCGCAGTGGCTTGACGGCAAGCGTTTCACGGTCATCGAGGTCGAGGAGTGCGGCTTCTATTTCCTGTACCCGCGCTTCTATGCGCGGCTGGAACTGTGGGCAGTCACCATCCGTCGCCTGAACGGAATGCTGGCCCTGGCTACCCAGTCACTCAAGCAGCTCGAGCGCGTGGCGAACTTCGAGATCCTGAAGGAGCAGTTGCAGAACATCGTCTATCTGGCCAACGCGGACGCGCGCAGCAACCGGAAGCTCTACGCGGATGTGTTCGGGCTGACGGATAGCCAGATCGACATGGTGGCCGATGCGGTGCCCAACCGCGACTACCTGTGGGTCACGCCCACGCACACGCGGATGCTTCAGGCGAGTTTCGACCGCGAAACGCTTGCTGCGCTGCGCGCCGATGGCCGCGCGCAGAGCGTGCTGGACCGGCATTTCGAGTCAGGCGACGAGCACTGGCGCGAGAACTACATGCGCGAGATGCTCGCGCAGGACTGAGAGGGGTGAAACGATGAAGAAGTTTGGGACTACCGCTTTGTGTGGTGTGGCAGCTGCGCTATGCCTGATGCAGCCGGCGTCGGCACAGTGGGTCGTCTTCGATCCGACCAACTTTGCACAGAACATGATCACGGCGGCAAAGGCGATCAAGGGCGAGATTTACCAGGACACAAACATCGCCTACCAGTACCAGATGATGGCCACCCAGCTGCTTCAGGCGACCAACCTGAACCCGACGGCGATGAAGGCGCAGTACGACCAGATCACGGGCGATATCTCCAAGATCAACACTTACAACAGCAACCTGCAGAGCCTCTACGGGAGCCTCTCGCAGGGCAGCTCATACATCACCCACATCCAGAACCTGATTTCGACATCGGGCAAGTCGCCGACGCAGTGGCTCTCCGACATGAACGCGCTTTACAAGCAGGGCGACCAGACCGCGACGAGCCTGTTCCAGATGGGCAACGACGTGAACCAGCACATCCAGACGCTGGCCTCGCGACGCGCTGAACTTCAGTCGCAGCTGTCGATGACGCCGACCCAGGAGGCGACGGCCGCGCTTACGACGCACTACCTCGATATCGTGACGAGCCAGAACAGCGACCTGCTGCAGATGATGGCCGCCAAAACCCAGACGGATGCGCAGCAGTCGGCTATGGACAACGCGATGGCGAAGGACCGGGCGGTTGCCGCGCAGAGCTTCCAGGCGAAACAGGATGCGGAGCGCGCGGCGCTTAGCGCCATGCCGACAAACTGAGGCGGCACATGAACGTGAGACGCAACTGGATCGCCGGGCTGCTGTTCGTCCTGACGCTGTTCGCGGTGGCCAGTGCGCGTGCCGACGACACCCAGGCAGGCGGCCAGCAGATTACCCCGGCCAGCGACAACACGGTCACCGTGACGTCCACGGGTAATGACACATTCGGGTCAACGATCAAGAGCGGCGAGATCGCGCAGGGCAATGCATCCGCCGCGTCGAAGCTCAACGCCCTGTTCAGCGCGATCATTCCGGCGGCCGTGGCGGCGAGCCAGAGCCTGAAGCCCGAGGCTGACAAGTTTGCGGCAGGCCTGGGCGCGATAACGCTGGTTTTGACCTTTGTGCGCTATGCCGCTACCCGGGACCCCGTGAATGCATGGGTCCTGGTGTTCGAGGAGCTCGCGACGCTCGGGATCTTTGCATCGATCTATGTGGGCTACCAGAACTTCTCGCAGGGCTTTTACGGATGGTTCCAGACGCTCGCCGGCATGATCCAGTCTGGTGCGGGGGCAGGCTTTCTCACCATGACCGGCGGTGTCGCCGGCACGGCGTTCGAGTCTATCGTGCAGGCCTACAAGGGCACGCACTGGTACGAATACATCGCCCTGACGATCTCGCTGGTTCCGCTCATTTTCGCCTACATCATCCTGATGCTCACGGGGGTCGTGTTCACGTTCATGAACAATCTGGGCCTGATCCAGGCGGCTGCGGGCATCGTCATGGGCCAGATCGCGATTGCACTGGGTTTTTCGTCATTCACGCGTGGCTACTTCAAGTCGTGGCTCGACTACATGATCAGCGCGGGCATGTATTGCGTGGTGAGCGCCATTCTCGCGAGGCTCGTGATCGGCTCGCTATCGACGGCGCTTACGGCCGCCACCGCGAACGGCATGACGACGGCACAGGGGGCATCGTACGTCTTTGACCTGTCGCTTTTCGTCTTTCTTCTGTCGTTCGAGATTCCGAAGTTCGCAGGCATGTTCGGCGGCGGCGCCAACGCCTCGGGCTCCCTCGTCAAGAAGGCTGCGAGCGTCGCCACGGGGGGCATCCTGTGACCGCCAGCTCGTTGCATCAGCCGATGGAGCCCGCGGCACTGACCGCCGTGCACGAGCGCCGCGTGGCGCTCATCCGGCAGGCTGCCAACGAGGCGAGCGAGCCAGAGTACCGCCAGCGCTGGGGCGAGGTGCTCGCGCGCTGCGCAACGTGGTTCTCGAGCCTGCCGTGGTCGCCGGAACTCTACCGCGAGCCCGGTGGTGCCTTCCGCTGCACGGTGGAAACTGCGTTCTACGCGATGCGTCTGGCGGGTGGCCAGAAGTTCGGCACGAACCTGCCATCCGAACATCGGCGCCGGGTCGAGCCGCAGTACAACCATGCCGTGTTTCTCGCCGCGGTGTGCTCCGGTCTGGACGAGCCGTACCGGCATTTTGTGGTGCTGCGTGAACGCGACCGTGCAGAGTGGAATCCCGCCGCGCATGGGGCCCTTGGCCCGTGGCTCGGTGGGAGCGCCTACGCTGTTCAACGCCGCGCGGCGCCGCTGCCGGTAGAACGCATGCGCACCGCGCTTTTCGCGCAAAACCTGATTGGCCACGAGCTGCTGGCCGGATACGAGGCGGACGTGCTGACGCAGCTGTTCGGGGCGATTAACCCCGTGCCTCATCCGCAAGGTGCCGAGTCGCTCGTGCATAAGGTCGTGCGCCAGGCAGTGAGCGTGGCGGCCGACTTCGACCGAAAGGCGCAGCAGGGCGTGTATGAGGCGGTGCCTTATCCGGTGCCAGCCGCGGTGCACGTCGCGGCAGCGGTTCAGCCGGTCGTGGCCTCGCCGGCTCCGTCACCAGCCGGGATGCAGGCCGCCGGTGCCGTGCCGGCAGCTGTGATAGCGACGGCTTCGCGCCTGTCGCCGCCTTTGACGGCGTCGCCCGCATCGCCAGCCGCAGTGCCTGCCTCCTCCGTGCCCTCCGTTGCTCATGCTACCGACGCGCGCAGAGCGACGTCACCGGCAGATGCCGCCGCGAACGCAACGGGGCCGTCGTCGCTGATGGAAGCGATCCGGGAGGATCTGGCGCGCGCGACGACGGGCGACTCCACCTCCGCGCCAGCGGCGCCGTCTGCCCCGGAAGGGGTGGCCCGCACGACTGGCCAGAAGCAGGACGCGCAACTCGGTCTGCCGTTCCAGGGCGATACCGCACCGGTGGCGGCGCCGGTGGATCCGGGCGCGATGCGTCCCCGCGCGGCACGAGAGGAACGCGCAGGCGTGCCTGCCACGTTCGACCAGGTGCTGGAGGGTCAGCCCAACATGATCCGCGAGTTTTTCCGGGCGCTGGCCGAAGACGTTGCAGCGGGCAAGGCAAAGGTCGCCTGGACCGACAAGGGTCTGTCAGTATCGAAGCGACTCGTGGGCAGCTACGGCGTGGCCAGCGACACGCTTGTCGAACATCTGCGCAGGCGCGGTCTGCTCGTGGCCAATGTGCAGACGGAGATCGTGCTCGCACCGCGAGCTGGCGAACTCATCGTGGAGCGCGGAGCGTGAACGCTGTCAGCCCCTACATCAACCATTTCCGGCCGGTCTACGAAATCCGGGCAACGATTTTCTGGTTCGTTGCCCTCGTCTTTCTCCCGTTCTCGGGCATGCCCTATGGCTGGGCCTTTTCCCTTGCGATGCTGGTGCCGCTCGCCTTGCGGGGCACGCAGGTCTGGAAGGCGCTGCGCTTTCGTCTGGCGATCTCGACCAAATGGCTGACGACGCTTCCAGTGCCCCAGCTGATGGCGGTGCAGAGGAAGATGCGCGAGGAGAGCAACTCGATGTACCTGGGCACAGGCTTCGAGTGGACCCAGAAGCACTGCCAGATCGCACACGATATCCTGCGCATGCCCACTACCGACATACCGGGCTTGCCCAAGTGGCTGGGGAAAACGCGACGCGGTCGCGAAATAGAAGCGGCCATCGAGAAGATGTTCGTACCGGCCAACAGCATTCGCGACCGCGAGCCGCAGGGCGTCTCGTGGATTCACGGCATGGAGCCCAGCAAGGTCCGCATCCCGTTTCACTACAAGGCGATGAGCGCGCACACCGCCGTGGGCGGCACCACCGGTTCGGGCAAGACGCGCACCTACGAGGTCATCTCCACCCAGGTGATCCACTGCGGCGATGTGCTTATCGTCATTGACCCGAAGAACGACAAGGACTGGAAAGCGCGTGTCGAGCGCGAGTGCGCACGCACCGGCCGCAAGTTCCTCTATTTCAGTCAGGCCAAGCCGCTCGAATCGATCCGGCTGAATCCGCTGGAGAACTGGTCGCAGCCGTCAGAAATTCCTGGGCGCATCGCACAATTGATGGAGGAGGGGCCGTTCCGGGACTTCGCCTTCCTTTTCATCGATCGCGCGGTCAAGGGCGAGCTGTATATCGGGGACAAGCCGAACCTGCGCTCCATTCTCAAATATGCGCAGGCCGGTGTCGCCAAGCTGCTCGAACGCAGCCTGGAGCGGTTCTTCCGGGAGAAGGGCCTCGACAACTGGGAAGAGCTGGTCGCCACGACGGTCACCCAGATCGGCGGCAAGCCTGGGAGTACGTCGCGCGTCGACGCCATGGTGCTGCTGTACAACGAGCGGTACGCGCATAACGATCTCGGCCACGAGGCGATCGACGGGCTCATTGCGACTCATACACACGACCGCGATCACTACACGCGGGTCATCGCGTCTGTCATGCCGCTCCTGCAGATGCTCGCGACCGGCGAGACGGGCCTTATGCTCGCTCCCAAGGTCGAAGACTTCGAGGACGAGCGGGAAATCTGGGACATCGACCGGATCATCAAGCAGAAGGCCGTGCTGTACATGGGCTTCGACTCGTTGTCGAACAGCATCGTCCAGAAGGCAATCGCATCCCTCGTGCTGGCCGACGTTGCGGCAGTGTGCGGCGCGATCTACAACTTCTACAAGGAGACGCCCGATGTCGTGCTCATCATCGACGAGGTGGCCGAAGCGATCAACGAGCAGGTGATCCAGATCCTCAACAAGGGGCGCGGCGCAGGCTTCAAGGCGTTCGTCGCGTTCCAGACCCGCTCCGACCTGGAAGCGAAGCTCGGAAACGCTGCAAAGATGCTGCAGGTTTTGGGCAACCTGAACAACCAGATCATCTTACGCTTGGAAGACAGCGACACGGCACAGTGGTTCTCGGACAAGGTCGGGGAGACAGCCATCCGCAATATCCAGGTGTCCGGTGGCACGAGCCGCGGCAGCGAAGGGCACATCGGCGAGTTCAACGGAACCATCACCCGGTCGCTGCAGCTGGAGAAGGTGCCACTCATCCCCGTGGCGCTCATCCAGCGCTTACCCAACCTGCAGTACTTCATGCGCATCTCAGGGGGCGCTGTGTATCAGGGCCGCATTCCAATCCTGCAAGGCTAGACAAAACAGGCATGACTTCCACCTTGTTCAAAAAAATCATTCGCGAACACAGACTTTCCTCCCACCTGGTACCGGTGTTCACGATCGCGCCCGAGCTTGAACTCGCCTGCTCGCGTCTCGCGGATTTTATCGGTGAGCGTTTCGAAGGTGAGCGCAAGCCGCTCATGTGCGAGATGCTGGAGGACGGCGTCGCGGAATACAGACGCGTGCGCAAGACGGGCGAGCCGCATGTCGCATTCATGCGCGGTCTGTTCAGCCGCGCGCACCTGCTCTACGCCCGGCGCTACGTGGCGAATGAGGGGGACCGAGTGCATGTGTGGTGGCCGATGCTTGAACCCGTCACGGCGTTCGAGGCCCGGTTTGGTGAAGGCGCGACCGCGATGGTCGACGAGGCGTGCCCCGAACGCATTACCCATAAGACCGCAGCTTTCCAGCTCGCAGCCCGGGCGCTCACCGGCGAGGGGTTCCGGCTCTACTTTGAGGACTACGATGTCGCTCACAGCTACCCTGATCGCGAAGCTGTCGGGGCTTGACCAGGTCGACGCCGCGCGCGTGCTCTCGACGGTGCGTTCGCAGGATGACCTCGCGGCGCCTGCGCCGCCGGAGTTCGCGCGCGGACGCAAGGCCCGTGCGTACGGGCTCGCAGTTGTCATCGTGCGCAACCCGGTGCGTTTCTGGCTGGGGCTCGTGGGCCTGACCGCATTCCCGGTCTACCTGCTCCTGTCCGTGGTGGAGTGGCTTCATGGCTAGCAGCCGCTTCGTACGTCACGTCAAATGGTGGTTCGTGATCATGCCGCTGGCCACTGGCCTCGTAATGCCGGTTGTGCCAGATCGCGCCCTGTTCGAGGTCAGCGACGTCGAATCGCAGTCCGTTGTCGATACGCTGGGCGAGGTCCGCGCAAGCGATGCCGTCGATGCAACCAACGCGCTGTTCCGCCGCTGGTTCGTCGACTCCGGTGCCGTGCGTGCGACGATGACCGCCGGGAGCGACCGCAGTGACCTTGATGCCGACGGCCTGAATGGCTTTGCCCGGGACTGGGCACGCCAGTTCTGGATGCTGGTGTATCGCGCGCTGTACCGCGTCCTGGTGATGCACACGTGGTTCGCCGGCATCGCGGTGCTCAGCATCGCTGCGGCTATCGACGGCGCAGTGCGCCGGAAGGTCCGGGCGGCGGCCGCCGGCATGGCCAGTCCGCTTTCCTTCCATCTGGCCATGCACGCGCTGCTCGTTCTCACTGGCGGTGCGTTTTCGGTGCTGTTGCTGCCGGTGCCGCTCGTCGCCCAGTGCTGGACGCTGCTGGCCATATTCCTGCCGCTGCTCATCTGGATCGTCAACTCGTCGGCCTGAGCGTCATCGGTCCACTTCCTCTATCTCCTCCGGGAAAGCTCACGATTTTAGTGAGCTTTCTGCCATTTGGCGTTCAGGCGCCTGAACCGTCAGCACATTCGGCGCATCGACACGGCACCCGACCTGCCGGAAAGCCCCCGCAATTGAACGCGTTTTGCCCAGATATGGCGGCGGCCCGCCGGAACAATAGGTGGGTGCCGCGCGCTGGTGCGCGTGCAACTCATAAGGGACAACGACATGAGCACCATCAACGAAGACGTGACGACCGATGCCGCAGCGGTGGCTGGTGTCGCCGCTGCGCGGGCATCGGGCCAGACTGCGACGGAACACGGCGATGCCGGCGAGCACGGGCGTGCACTCACTGACGGCGCCGACGATGAGGAACTGGAGAGCGAACTCCAGCGGATGGAGAGCGATGCGGTGACGCTGCAGCGCGAAGGCATGATCAATGAGAGCGAGGCCAGCGAGAAGCTCGAGCAGGTCGCGCGCACGCGCCGCTTCTTTCGTGATCTGCCGCCGGCCGAGCGCCGTGCAATCGTCCTGCGCCGCCGCGAGATCGGCCGGCAACTGCTGGACAGGCAACTGTCCGGCGCGGCTATCGTCCCCGCGCAGGTGCGCCTGAACCATACCCGCCTGCGGCCGCTGTTCGAACAGTGGTGGCCGTATCTCAACCGCATGAGCCTTAACATGCAGCGTTTTGGCCGTGCGACGTTTGGCGAGGACGACAAGGACACCGTCAACGCCTGGTTCGACAAACAGCTGAAGACCCTGGAAGCCTACGTCGACGAGCAGTTACAGGTGGCGGAGGGCTTCCGCGAGCGTACCGAGCGCGAAATGGTTGCGCGTGGCGACATCGTGTTCCAGCCGGCTGTCACGAAGCCGGCGCTCGATATCCAGGTCGAAGCCTACTCGCGCTTTGCGATGCGCCTGCTGTCCATCATCATGCGGTTCGACCGGGTAATGGATCACTTCGATTTCCTCGTCTGGAACGCTGTGCGCGACCAGTCCGACGTCGACGAGGAAACGGGCCGCTTCCTGCGCAAGTTCCAGCCGGTCGGCGTGCGGGGCTACATGACCCACCTGCGCCTGATGACGGCCGTGCGCGGTCTCTGAGCGGCGCCATGCTCGACGGCCTGAACCCGCAGCAGCTGGAAGTCGCCCGGTCGCGCCGTCACTGCCTGGCCGTGGCCTGTCCGGGTGCGGGCAAGACCAAGACGATCGCCGCGAGAGCTGCGGCCCTGCTTCAGGAGCCCGGCACCCTGGTTGGCGCGGTCACGTTCAGCAAGGACGCCGCCGTCGAACTGCGCGAGCGCATCCTCAGGCTTGTGGGCTCTGCCGCAAAGAGCCGCCTCATCGCCGGGACATTCCACTCGCTTGGTTTTCGACAGATCGGGCAGCGCGGTGGCAGGCGGCAGGACATCGCTTCCGATGGTGACCGCATGGGCCTGCTCATGCGGGCGCTGGCCGAGACTGGCCTGAACTGGAAGGTCGAGGAGGCCGTGCCGGTCATCGAGCAGCTGAAGACGGGCGCCACACACGCCGTCGAGGGGTCGCCCGAAGCGATCCTCTACGAGGCCTATCAGGAAGCGCTCGTGCGTAACGGCAAGATCGACTTCCAGGACATGCTGCGCCTGTCGGTCGCGGGCATGCAATCAGGTGACATTGAACCATACGCGTTCACCCATCTGCTCGTTGACGAATTTCAGGACACCGACCCGCTGCAGTACCGCTGGGTCGAACTGCACGCCGAGGCGGGTGCCTGCGTGACCGTGGTCGGTGACGACGACCAGAGCATCTATGGCTTCCGGGCGGCGATGGGTTTTCGCGGCATGGAGGGGTTCGTGGGCAAGTTTGAAGCGCAGCGTGTGGTCCTTGGCAGCAACTACCGGTGCCGCGCCGAGATCCTTGTGGCCGCCGACCGGCTGATCCAGCACAATCAGGACCGCGTCCCCAAGGTGCTGCACGCCGTGAAGGGCGCGGGCGGCGTGGTGGTTGCGCGACGCTTCAATGATGAATACGATGACGCCGCGGCCGCCGTCGAAGCGCTTCAACCCAGGCTCCGGTCAGGCCAGTCGTGTGCCATTCTGTCACGCACGAACCGCGTGCTCGACGCCGTTGAGTCCGTCTGCCGCTCGTATGGCGTGAAGTACTTTCGCGCTTCCGGTCGCTCGGTCCTCGATCAGCCCGAGGGCGCGCTGATGTGTAACCTTCTCCAGATCGTCCAGCGCGTGAAGCTCAACGGTCTCGACGCCGTCCTCGGATACGCCGGCATGAGCACGCGGGACCTCACGGCGCTGCACAACGCGATGGGCGCGACGCTCGCGCAGAAGCAGAAAAAGGAACTGGTCGCCCTGGGCCTGACCGAAGATACGGCATCCGCCTATCGCGGATTCATGAAACGCCTGGCCGAATGGCAGACGCTGTGCGAGCGTGAGTTCTACTCGCTCGCGCTCGAGGGCGTGCGCGAGTGGATGATGACCTACGTGCGCAAGGAGGCGGCCGAGCGGGCGGTGAATGCTACATACGACGTGGTTTCACGGCTCAACGGCTCATTCAGCGAGCGCATCGACTTTCTGAAGCGTGCCAACAATGAACCGGCACCCGATGCGCTGGTGCTCACCACCATGCATAGCTCGAAGGGGCTTGAGTGGGATCACGTATGGATCACTCGGGCCGAGGAAGGCGTGGTGCCCGACCCGAAGAGCCCGGAGTCGGAAGAGCGGCGCCTCTTTTACGTTGCCATGACCCGCGCCCGGGAGACACTGACCATTTCGTCGGTCCAGAAGAATCCGCCAACGCGATTCGTTCACGAAGCGAGCGTGCCAGAGGCATGAACGTTCGATGTGCGCTGGGGGGCACCGGCATTACTAATGCGAGCGCCTCATTCGCAGACTTACACTCCTGGTACAACGAAGCGCGCCGCACCCACTGGACTTCACCGTCCTCCCTGCGGCGATCGAGCGCTGCGTCCGGCGAAAGCCGATCGAATCGGTCATAGGCGTCCGCGTCGGCCCGGACGAACGACGCACGGCACATAGCATATCCCGGCACCGGGTGCGCTGGCGCCGGTTCTCGTGCCTGAGTCGCGCTGGCGTTGACTTCACGTGTTACCGGGAGCGTTGTGCAACGAACAGACGAGACCAAAATTTCGAAAATACGATTTTGGTATGAGCATAGTTTGCTTCGGGCTGACATCTTATGCGGTACATCATGAATGGCTTCGGAGGACGCTGCCGTGGTCGCTGGCCTTGAAATGCTGGGAAAGATTGCCCCAACACCGAGGTCCCGGTTTGACGACATCTGTCGAGCCGGCGCCGCGATCCTCATCCTGGCTGTGGGCGGCTCATGTCTTGCGTGGGGACAAACCGCAGCGTCGGATGCGCCGATCGCACAGGCCCCCTCCTACCGGATCGGCGACCGTTGGATCGTCATGTACGGCAAGACCGCGGTCGCATCAGTAGTCACTTCGGTCACCGACACACGGACCACATTCTCGGAGACGAAGAACGGTGGGGTGCCGTTCGAGATGCTTTTTTATGCGCAAGGCAACGTGGTTCGGTCCGGTGATACCAGCTATGACCCGTGCCTGTGCTCGCTCAGCTTTCCCATGAACGTCGGCAAGAATTGGGATTCAAAATGGACTGTCCGCAATCCGAGCGGTAGCCACGAGAGCGAGGCGCACGTCTCCGTCGAGGCGTTTGAACAAGTCAGTGTGCGGGCAGGCGCATTCGACGCTTTCAAGATCGTCATGCACGGAATCTCCACCTACGCAGGAAACGGCCGGTTTGTCGTACCCTGGGATGCGACCTTCTGGTACGCGCCAGAGGTCAAGCGCGTCGTGAAGTCTGAGGCTGTGTTTTACGTTCGCTACCAGGGCTCACATAAGGAAGGGTTCGAGCTCTCTGAGTTTTCACTTGCACGCTGATTCCCGTTGTCTGTGCGGACGCCGAGCGGTGATAGTGCTCGACGAAGAGCTGATCGAAATGCTCCCGCAGAAGCGCTCCGTGATTGCGGTCTGAGTCTTCGGCGGATGGTCTCTGCCCGAACCCCGCAACCGCGGATCGATTTAGCGCTGGCGTGGACGCCCTACGCGGCCGTTCTCGCGCCGCGGCTGGATGTGCTACTGCTCTACGTCCGCCCGGTCTGCGGTGCGGGCGAGATGCGGCACATTCGACGGCTCGGGTGCGGCCGTTGCCGCGTTCTCGATTACAAGCTCGCGCGCGACGCGCTTGAGCTGGCCGTCGATCGATGCACGCTCTCCCAGGCGGATGGTCCCGCAGTAGAAGATGTTGCCCTTCACGCGTCCGTTGATTTCCAGTGAGCCGCGCGCGTGCACGTCGCCCTCGACCGTTCCGTCCACGCGCACGTGCTCTCCCTCGATCTGTCCTTTCACGAGTCCGCCGGCACCGATGTGCAGCAGCCCGTCGTTGGTGATCACGTTACCGTCCACGAGGCCGAACAGGCTCAGACCGTGATCGAGAATCAGGTTCCCCTCGATGGCCGAACCGGACGCGAGGAGCGTGACATTGAGTGTGTTCTGCGGCTTCACGATGCCCATTCCTTCAGAAGAGTTGAACGTCGCTGCTTCGCGGCGCGGGTGCCGGGGCGGCTTTCTGCCCGTCGGCCGTAGCGGGCGATACATCCTTCGGTGCGCTGGGATGAAGGCGCGCCAGGTGGCGGACGGGCCGGCCTGGTCTGGACACGGACCCGGCCGCCGCCGGCGCGGCGCTCGCGACCGTGGCCGGTGCCGCCTGTGCCGCGCCGGTGGCCACGACCGGTGCCGATGCGCTGATGGCCGTGCGCTGGCGGATCGGGGATGTGATCGCCTTCTGTTCCTCTGGCACTGTGGGGAGCTGGGTGATCACGGGGCCGGCTGCACGCGGACTTAGATGGTCGTGGAGCAACGCGGACGGATCGACGGCGGCAAGTCCGGGCGCCCCCCGGGTCGCGCTGTCGAGACTCTGCGAGGTGAGGGGGGGAGCTGGGACGGGCGCGGCGGACGGAGCCACTGAACGACCGGACTGGACGGAGGCGGGCCTCGCGGCGGATGCGCGCGGGTGGGCGCCCTCGCTACTATGGATCAATGGCCACAGTCGCGCGGCGCCCATGCCGAACGCTCCGCACACAACGGTGCCGCCGATAACCATCAGCGTGATACGCCCGATTTTCCAGCGGGCATTCCACGCACGCCTCGGCGGCGACACGCGGCCTGCCGGCTGGTGAGACAGCATGAGCGGCGCGGGAATCGCGCGGATCTGGTGCTCGAGGTCGATGACGACGGGTTCGCGGGCATAGCGCGCATGCAGCGCCTGGATCTCGCGAAGATCAATATCCATGGGCTCTCTCTCCTTCACGGTGTACGGTCGAGCGTAGCCACCCGGCGGCGAAGTCAAGCCGGGAGCCAAACGATGGGAGACTCAGGGTTCGCGGCGCGTGCCGTCGGGTTCGTACTGGTCGTTGTCCGGAATGCACAGCTGGACGATGCGGTTGAGCTTCTTCTCGGCGTTCGCCAGCATCGCAGTGCACCGCTCTTCGCTCAGCACCTGCGCGGCACGCGCGGAGAAGGCTCGCGCAAAGAGGCGCTCGTACTGGGTGAGACATCGCACAAGCCGCCCGGTGAGCGGACGCTTGACCTCAAGGTCGATCGTTTCGAACGGACGGGGCAGGGCGCGCGCACCCAGCTGCTCAATCCACGCGTCGGCCTTGGTGAACCATTCGCTGGCCTCACGCATTGCCCGGTCGAGAGCGCGCAGTTTGCCGTCGCGCGCGACTGAAATCTTCGTGGCGCAAAAGTTGTAGTCCGAGCGGATGAAGGTGCGCACGAACAGCGAGCTGTAGTTCAGGCGCGTTATCTGCGCTGCGTCGGGAATGATCTTCGCGTAGCGCGTGTCGCTCGTCAGCCGCTCGATGGGCTTGAGGCCAGTGCCTGACGGAACGAGCGTGAGCGTGGTGGGGGCTTCAGGCGCCCCGCCTGGCGCCACGTCGCCGGACGGTTCGTCCGGCTGCGGCGCAGTTTCTGGAACGGCGGCCATAGGAATTTTCGGGTGTGGTCTCTCTCACTTCCCATTCTGTTCGCGTTTTGCCAGGCGCTTCCGGGCAAAAGCTACCCAAAATCGCGCACCATTTCCCCGGTACACAGATACGTTTTTGGAGATACTGACTCTACTTCCTGCGTCTCCTGACGCATCGACCTCGACTCCGTAGCCCGGAGTCCGTCCCATGCCTCAAGTCGTGCCCCTGGGCATGCTCCGACCGGTTGGCTACCGGTGTGGAATCTTTCTTGTGCTGGGCAGCTCGCCACCTGCTCCCCCTTCCGTCAGTCGTAATACTCGTCGCCGGCCGCATGTGTTTGCGCCGCGACATCGTTCGAACCCGGAGATTCGGGTGTCTCTCTCCAGACCCATCCGGGCAGAGCGATCGAAGTGGACTGACCCGTGATCCTGCGGCGAAAACACGGTTTTCGGAAATGGGCTGTCTGCGCGACGCGATCATGTCGCGCCGGGAACGACCTTACGTTCCCCGCTGAGAGCCTCACGGCTCCCTGTGCACCACGTCCCCGAAAGGGACGTGGTGCATGGGTCATCTTCAATCGAATCCACAACGCGTTCCTCATGACCGGGGAGCGCGTTTTTTTTCGTCCTGCGTTTTTTCATTCCCTGTCTGGAGGTGCTTCCGTGCTTCTTCCCAATGGCCTTGACCAGCGTATCGCCGAGACGATCAGCAAGACGATCGACCGCGAGCGCGAACACGCCGACACCGCATCGTCCGCCTGGCGCGAACGCTGCGAGGTCGCCCGCATCGCAATGCTTGCCGATGGCGAGCGCCGCGTTGTCCTTTCCCATATCGCCAGCCGTCGTGGAGAGTCGGCGGCATCGAGCCTGGAGCAGTCATCCAGCGAGATGCGCACCTCGGCGATCTTCTTTCTTGCGAGGAAACCATCATGAACGCTGTCGTCGCCCTGGGTGCGGCACCTGTGCGCAGCATCGTAGAGGAGCGTGTACCACGCGCCCCAGTCATCGGACGGATCCGTCCCGGCATCAAGGTTCTGACGTCCGCCGCAAGGCAAAACGAAGAGGCCGTCAGGCTGTACGAACAGCTCGTCGCCGACGGCGAATCGTTCGAGCGGATCGGCGGGGAGATCGAACGCCGTTGCCGTTTGAAGAACCCGCTTGCACCGCGCAACGTGCCGTACTTCACCTGCCGCCGCTCTGATTTCAACAATCCGGACATTGCCGACGAGATCCTGCGTCTGTATGGCGAGGATCGCGGCGATGGCGTGAAGCTCTACCGCTTCCCCGTCACGTTCGCCTTCAACGACTGGATGGCCAACATCCCGAACGAGATGGCGACGTGGGGCACCAACGGGCGCAGGTTCTTCTCGGAGTACGGCGCCGACGGCACGCGCTTCTGCAGGCTGTACGCAAAGCCGGAGCGCGATCCGCGGGCGCAGCGCTCGCAGCGCAACTTCGGACCGCGCACAACGGTGCTCCGGCAGGACGATGCGATTCCCGATGGTGTGTGCAACCCGCAGCAGTGCCCGCAGTACCAGGCGCGGCAATGCAACCTCTCGGCCCGTTTCGTCTTCGCGGTTCCCGAGATCAAGGGGCTGGGGCTCATCGAGCTTCCCACCAACTCGATCTACGTGCTGCAGAAGGCGTACTCGGCCATGCAGACGGTGGCTCTCGCGCGCGGCCGTCTCACCGGCACGCGGTTCTTCATCTCAAAGCGCGAATTCGAGATCACGCGTATCAACGAGCAGGGCGAGGCAGTCCGTCAGGCACAGATGCTCACTGTGCTCGATGCTGATATCGACATCAGCGCCCTGCTGGACGGGGCCGAGGATCAATCGCCAGCGCTTGCCGCAGCAACGCATGCAGCGCAACTGCTCGAAGGGTCGGGAGATCTCGCCTCGGGGACGGTGCATCCGCTGCGCTCGACCACAACCGACCAGACGTTGGAGGAGGTACCGGGGAGCGAGCCACAGACCGGCAATACGTTGCTGAACGCGGCCAACGCCGATCTTCGCGAACCCGGACAGTACGCGCCTGAAACGATCGGGGAGAAGCGTGATCGCATGGCTGATCTGCTGGCCCGCCTCGGGCTGAACGCAGAGCATCGCCAGCGCGCATTCCGCATCTACGCTCACGCGCAGTACGGAAACGGATGGTCGAAGCGCGAGGCCGACGTGGACGCCATGAACGAGCGTCTGGTCGCGGCCCTCGCCGACCGCGCCGCGTTCGATACGGAGATCGAGACCGCCGTACGGGCCACCGGGCTCAGCTGACCCTTGCCGACCCCTCATGGGGGTCGGCGCTCCTTTTTCTTTCAGACCGCGACGCGAGAGTGTTTCAGCAAGCAGGATTGCCTTGCTCGAACGCTTTCGACGCGCGACAGCGCATCGAAACCGCCCGCCTCGCGCGGCCATCTCTTGTTTGCCCGGCTGGCGCTAGTCGCCCCGTGTCCCCTTTTTGCAATTGCCGCCTCGCGCGGTGTCCTCTCAATCGTGGCTGCCATCGGGTAGCCATTTTTCGTTTACGGAGGTGCATCTTGAAGATCGCACAGTTTTCTGACCTGCATTACTCACCCGAACGGCTGGACGAAGCCGACCGTTGCTTCGGCTTCGCCGTGCAGGATGCGATCGCGCGCGGTGCGCGCATTGCAGTGGTTTCGGGCGACTCGACCGACCACCGGCTCGATGCACATTCGCCTGCGCTATCCGCACTCGCCAGACAGATCTATCGCCTGGCGGCCGCCATGCCGGTGATTCTGCTGCAGGGTACGTTCTCGCACGAGCCGCCGGGCACGCTCGATATCTTCGGGCTCATGGGATCGACTTTCGAGGTGTTCGTCGTCAGCCGCATCCAGCAGGTTGCGCTGATCGACGGTCGGTTTCATGCCTCGACCGGCCCCCTGTTCGACGAGAATGAGCTCGCCTCTGTCATCGCGAAGCGGCCCGAAGCGGTATTCACCTGTCTGCCGACCGTGAACAAGGGGCAGTTAGCAGCGAGCGTTGGCGCGCTCGCGGCAGCGACCGGTCTGGGCGACGTGCTCGCGACGTATCTGGCGGCCTCGGGCCGGAACAATTCGCAACTGCGCGAGGCCGGAATCCCGACCGTGGGCATTTCACACGGCACGGTGGTCGGCTGCGAGACGGAGCACGGTGTCACGATGGCGGGATTCGATCACGAGTTCTCGCTGTCGGCGCTGTTCGATGCGCAGTGCTCTGCGTTCATGCTCGGGCATATCCACAAGTCGCAGTCGTGGGAGCAGGGCGGTCGCCGCATTGCCTATCCGGGTTCGATCGGCCGCTTCCACTATGGCGAGCAAGGCGAGAAGGGATACCTGCTATGGGAAGTGGAGGCCGACTCGGCTTCGGCCGGACTTGTGCCCACGCCTTCGCGCCGTATGGTCTGCATCGACTTCGATGGCCCCCCCGACATGGAGCGTCTCGCGCAGCTGGCCGCCGAATCTGGCGATGCGTTCGTGCGTGTTCGCTGGCAGGTTGACGAGGAGCACCGGCAGTCGGTGGATCGGGCGGCCATCGAGGCGATGTTCGCGAACTCTCCCGGCCTGAAGATCGAGCCTCGCATTCTTCCGGTGGTGCGCAGCCGTGCCGAGGGCATCAGTCTGGAGACGTCCGTTGATGCAAAGCTCGCGCGCTGGTGCGAACTGACGGGCGTTTCCGTGTCGCCGGTGCTCGAACGGCTGCAGCTGCTTCAGAGCGCAGACGCCGCCGCAATCGCCGAGGCGGTACTTGCCCGCATCGATCAGGTGCCGTCGGGTTCGCCGCTCTCGCTCGTCGCGCGTGCGGCACCGGACGTCAACGCGGCCGCCGCGACGACAGGCACGTATCCTGATGAGCCGGACTGGCTCGAAGGCGATCTCTTCGCGGCTTGATTCATGGCCGTCACGGACACGGGCGGGGCCAGTAAGGCCCGCCCGTGCTGCGGACACAGCCGTGTCCCGACAATGCGTTCACAACGAGCGCACTGCCGGAACAAGGTTCACCCGCGCCCCTGGCGTATCGACCGCAGCATCCGCTGCATCCATTTTCTTGTTGACCCTGACGGGGAGCGATCCCCAACGGGGGCGCACTCCGTCCTTTTCCAAGGAGTGTGCCCATGTTTGGTCTTTACCCCGCCGGTCCCGCCTGGGTCCAGCATTTCACTGCCACCACGCCGGCGCGCGAGATCCAGCAGCTGCTCGTGAAGCATGCCGGATTCACGGCCGGTCTTTTCCATCAACCCTACGGCCCTGCACGTGGATCGGTCATCGCTGTCCGCCATGGCTTTGTCGTGATGGTGCATGACGACAAAGCTTGCGAGATCGAGTGCGTCGTCGCCCCTGACGTCGAGATGACGAATCTGCTCTGGTCGCACAGCAATGGATATGCGAGCCAGTGGTCCCCGCGGGAACTGAAGGCGCTCACGGCGTGCGACAGCTGGGAACAGCTGCTCACGCTCGCAGGCACCCGGTTTCGCGCAGCCTGCACGGCGCTGGAGCGCGCCATCGACGGCACGATCGTGCCGCCGGCGCCAGCGACCGTGACAGCCGTCGCCGATCCGGTGATTGGCGCTTCGTTGCCCAACGACGATGACGTGCCGTGGCTGCCGTCCGATTACCTCCACGACGTGCCACTGCTGGAGGGGCTGCCATGCGACCGCTAGGCCTGACGCTCGAAGGCTTCCTGGGCGTTCGCGACGGGATGCGACGCGAAAGCGTCACGCTCGATCTCGAATCGCTGCCCACGGGCCTTATCGCACTTACCGGGCCGAACGGTGCCGGCAAGTCCACGCTGATGGACAACCTGCATCCCTACCGCATCATGCCCTCGCGTGCGGCGAAGCTCTCCGTTGACGCCTTCTCGTACTGGGACCATCTCTTTGGCGCCCAGGCGCAGAAGATCCTTGAGTGGGAGCACGCCAACGTACGCTACCGCTCCACCTTCGCGTTCCGCAAGCCAGGCAAGACAGGCAAGGCGGAGTATTTCCTCGCATGGCGCGACCGGGCGGGTCTCTGGCAACCCTACATTGCGCCCGACGGCACGAGGTCCGATGGCAAGGCGGAGACGTACGACCGTTGTGTCGAGTCGGTATGCGGTTCGCTCGAATCGTTTTTCACGAGCGCATTTTCGGCACAGAACCGGCGGCCACTTGCGTCGTACAGCACCGGCGAGATGAAGTCGTTGCTGGCCGAGCTGCTGCATATCGATCACCTGTGTGCGCTGTCTGCGAAAGCGGCCGATGTCGCCAGACTGCTGGCCGGAAAACTGGACAGCATCCAGCGCGAGCTGGCCTCGCTTGCCCACAGGCGCGAGCTGGTGGAGGCGACGGAGCGCGCGATCGCATCCGATGCTGAATCGATTGCGGCAGCACGGCGCGAGCGCGAGGGCCTTCAGGCCACAGCGCAGACGCTCGGGCAACAGCGCGCGACGCTGGCAGCGAAGCAGGCCGAGTCGGCAACGGTGGAGGCCCGTCTGCGTGAACTGGCGAAACGGCGAGCCGAGGTACAGGCGTCGCTCGACGCAGTGGTCGTCGACGCAGGTGCGGTCACCCGCCGCCTTGATGGTCGCCGCACGGCGCTTCTCCAAACCTGCGTATCGCACGAGGCGACGCTTGCCCAGCGCGCGCGGATTGAAGGCGCGCAGGCACAGTGTGATGAGGCGAGACTCGTGATCGGGAGGGAAGAGGCGCGTATCCAGACGCTGCAGACCGCAATCGCAACGCTGGAGCCAAAGCACACGGCATTGACCGAAGCCAGCGCGGTGCTGACGGCTCTGGAGTCGCAAGGCAGGACGAAGGCGGATCTGCTGCAAACCCTTGAGCAGCAGGCCTCGGTCGTCGGCCAGGTGCCCTGTGCGGGTCACGCCATGCATGCCACCTGCCCCCTGCTTGCGCAGGCGCGGTCTTCAGCGCAACAGGCCGGCGAGCAGCGCCTCGCCGTCAGGGATCTTCGGGAGCAATACCGCACGAAGAAGGCCCTGGCCGATGGGCTCAGCCCGGTTGTTGGCGAGCTTGCCAGCAAGCGCGAAGAACTGCGTGCGGCGACGGATGCGCTTGCGTCCGCCCGTCGTACGTTGCAGGCGGCCACCGAGCTTGCGGCCCGCAAGCCACTGCTCGACGCCGCAGCCGTCGCGCTGGCGCAGGTGAAAACCGAGCTTGCCGACATCGGCGTGCAGCTGGTCCAGGTTGCGCAACGCCGGGAGGCGGACACGACGCGACTGCAGGGCCAGCTGCGCGACATCGACAGTGAGGTCTCGCGGCTGGCTGCGCACGATGTCACGGCGGCGATCGCGGAACTCGACAGGCAACTGCTCGTGAACCGCGAGGCCACCGCGGCGCTCGATGGACGCATTGAAACCTTGATCCGTCAGCACGCAACACGCGAGACACAGCGTGACGCGATGAAGACGGAACTGGCCGGTTTCGATGCAACGCGCACGCAGGCCGAACGCCTGTCTGACGAGATCGCGCAGTGGAAGCTGCTCGCCCGGGGCCTTGGCAACGATGGTCTCGTGGCGCTGACGATCGACGACGCCGGACCGGCACTTACGCAGACAGTCAACGACCTGCTGCTCGCGTGCTATGGCCCCCGCTTCACGGTCGAGATACGCACGCAGCGTGAGCTTGCGAACGGCGATCTGCGTGAGGGCTTCGAGATCCTCGTCCATGACGGCGACAACGACAGCACCAAGGCCGTATCGGTGATGTCAGGTGGCCAGAAGGTGTGGGTCAACGAATGCCTGACGCGCGGCATAGCGCTGTACATGGCCAGTAACGCCGGCCAGCCTTACCAGACGCTTTTCAGCGATGAATCGGACGGCCCGCTCGATCCTGAGCGCAAGTTGCAGTTCATGCGCATGAAGCGCGAAGTATTGCGTCAGGGCGGATACGAGCGGGAGTACTTCATCTCGCAGACACCCGAGCTGGTCGAACAGGCTGACGCAGTCATTGACGTAGTCGCACTTGCAGCCTGAGTGAGACCTAACTTTTAACCCCGTGGGGAACGATCCCCACAGGGGGCGTTCCTCGCATCAAAAGAGGAATGCCATGAAAACGCAACACATCTTCCACGACCCGGTGCGGGCGGTGACAGTCGCCGTCCGGCCCGCCGGGCGCCGCATGGGGACCACGCACACCTACGTACTGAACGGCACGCTGCTGCGTGACGTTTTGCTCGACGGCAGGTGGGTCACCTTCGGTGCCTCGGCTCCGTCCGTTCCCTGCAGCCAGTAAGGCTGCGTCTCACAGGCGTGCGTCCCACGGGACGCACGCTTTCCAACCCAACGATCCATATGTCCAATTTCCTCATGCTGCTGATTGCGGCCGGCAGCTCCGCCGGCCTGTGCGCCTGTTCCACCCCGGTTCACGAGGTCCGGCCCGCAGGGTTCAGGCCCAGCATCGTCGTCCACGAGCCGGCAGGCGAGAAGGGCGACTTCATCATCTGCAACGACGGGCGGGTACTCGTGTTTCCTGTATCGCACCCGAAGACCTGCGAGTGACAGCCCCGCAGGCGTTTCCATAGCCCGCCCCGTCTCCGCGAGGAACGGGGCTTTGGCGGTAAACAAATAAAGGAGTCTTTATGAACAGACAGATTGTCGCCGGAGCCGCCTTAGCCGCGCTCGTATCAGCGGCCATCCTCATCGCGGCGCAGGCACACGCCGAGTCCGTCGACATCGCGTTCTCTCCCGATGGTGGCGCGGAGCAGCTGGTGCTTCAGACGATCGGCGAGGCGCGCTCGAGTATCCGCGTGATGGCTTACTCGTTCACGTCTCGTACCGTTGTTGCCGCACTTGTCGCCGCGCATCGGCGCGGCATCGACGTCGCGGTGACAGTGGATTACCGCAACAACGTCGCGGACGACCACAGCCACCGCGCAAGAGCGGCGCTGAACAGCCTCGTGTATGCCGGCATCCCGGTGCGCACGGTCGACGCCTTCGATCTGCAGCACAGCAAGTACCTGCTGGTCGACAACGCAACGGTGGAGACCGGGTCATTCAACTACTCGCAGCAGGCCGCACGGTTCAACTCCGAAAACGTCGTGGTGATTCACGGCGCGCCCGCGGTTGCCAGCGCGTATGCGGCGAACTGGCGTGATGTGACCGCGAAGGGCGTGCTGTACAGCGCTCCCTGAGCGCGCATCCACTTTTTCTTCTTTCTGACTCCCGGTGGGGCAGCGTGTCCCCAGCGGGGCACCTGCGTCATCGCTTTCAAGGAGCAACGATGACGTATTCAGCAAGTGACTTTATGGACGACGTTCTGCGTTGTCTGTGCGAAACCGGTGCCATGCCTGTCGACCAGGTGGGCACCGATGCCGGCGCCCAGGCCGACGCCTCGATATCGGCCATCACGGGCCTCGCAGCTCGCGCGAGCGGGGCTAACTTTCTCTCCGAAGTGCTCTCGGGAATTGAATCCCTGGGCGCACTTCGCGAGACGTTCGGCACGCATGCCGTCGATTACGTTGTGTATCTGGCGGACGCTGTCGCGACCGGCGGAGCGATCGATCTTCCGTTGCACCAACATGCTTTCGCTGCGTTCATCGATGGCCTGCCCGGCGGTGCGCGGTGGCGGCAGCACATGCGCCTAACCACCGGCATACGCGGCGAGCACGACGGCCACGGGGTGGACGCCTGCTCCGGTGGTCACCCGACTGGGTGCGCCGGGCGGTAGCCATCCGACTTTCCGGCCCCTCTGGGCAATCCACCCTGACGGGCCAACGCCCGTCAGGGGTCGGCCCGTCTGTCGCATAGGACCATCAGATGACAACTGATATTCTCGCGCGGGCCGAAGCGGTCATCGGCCGTCTGCTGTCCATTCTCCACCAGGGTCACAGGGCGGATTCAACCGGTCGTCGCAACACTAGATTGTTGAACAGATTTTAGATACTCGTCCAGGAATTCTGCTGGGGTCTTCCAGCCAAGCGATTTTCTGGGCCGGCAATTGAGCGTATGGGCAACGGC
>NZ_RJZE01000039.1 GCF_003986935.1 Paraburkholderia kururiensis JCM 10599 = LMG 19447
TGAATGCCGGGCTATGCGACCGGCGGCTTCTTTTTGTCATCTTTGGGGTCCTCTTGCTGGTCCTATGACCAGCTCAGGTCCCGGCCGTTCCACTTGCCGACCTGTCCGAATTTCTGGCCCCACCTCTCTCCTGCAATTGCCGCGTCCATTCGGTAATCTGGTTCGGGTGCACATCGAACTGCTGCGCCAGCTCGGGTGGCGTGCGCTCGCCCTTGACCGCTCCCAGCGCCACCTTCGCTTTGAACGCCGCTGAGTGCGTGCGTCGGGTTCTCTTCGTCATTTCTTACGTTTATTTGCGCGTGACAGGGATGCGACCGCGCGGCGGCGTGTTATTGCTAGCAGCGGTGCGCAGATGGGCGGTTTGGCGCAGGGCCTGGGTGAGCCGGGCCTGAGCGGCGATACGCTGGGAGTCGAGCCGCACGATCTCCCGGCGGGCCTTCTGCTGGCGGGCCGCTGCCAGCTGGGACTGGGTGGCGGCGCGCTGCAGGCTGTCGCGCAGGCGGGCGGCCTCGGCCTCGGCCTGTGCTATGAGATGGGCCAAGTGGGCATTGCGGGCCTCAAGTTCGATGCGGCGCAGTTCGGGCTCGCACAGTTGCACGATCTCGTCGGCGAGATGACCAAACAAGGTTTGTGCGATGTCGGCCGAAGGGGTGCTGGCTGCGCGCCAAAGGGTGCCTTCCTGCCAGCAAGCCACATACCACGTGGGCGTGGAAGCATGGAACTGGAGGCTCACTGTGTAGCCTAGGCTGCGCAGTTCCCGCAGACAGACCAGAGAGCCGTCGCAGCACAGTAGTTCGAAACCGTTAAAACACACAGCCTGCACGGTATGCATGTCAGAGTGAGCAACAGTGGCGGCATGGGTCCAAGGAGGCGCGGCGGGATTTGCCAGCGGTATGGATACGGCATCGGGCTGATCCTGAGGATCGTCGATGGCAAACTCGCCGGGGCGTTCTGCGGTGCTCATGATGTGCTTTCCTTGATGTCGGGGTAACAGCCTATGTCCCGCCCTTCTGGCTTTGCCAGCGGACGGATTCGCCCCGAAGCAGTGCTCGATACAGAATGTGTCGAAGGCTCCAGCATCGAACCGGAGATGTGGCAGGCCCGGGCGCGGCGGGAGGGGCCGGCTGGCGGTGGTGGAGCGGCGTGGGGGCATGGCAGTGGCGCGTCATGGCGGCAGGGGCGTGAAGCGGATGCGCCGGTTGGCCAGGCGGCCGGCGTCGGTGAGGTTGCCGGCGACCGGGTCGGTGGCGCCGTAGCCGCGGGCCGTGAGGGTTGCGGGGGGCACACCGGCGGCGGCGAGGAACGCGCGCACGGCATCGGCGCGCTTGTGCGAGAGGGCGAGATTGGCGGCGGGGTCGCCGTGCCGGTCGGTCCAGGCGTCGATCGACAGGTGCAGCGGCTGGCCGCGCGCGGCGCAGGCGGCGAGCAGCCGGGCGGTCTGGGTAAGGTTCTCCGTGGCGGCGGGCGGGACGTGGCCGCTGGAGGGCGCGAAGTCGAGGGGCTGCAGGTTGAGCACGGGCACGGCCGCGGAGGCCTGGCAGGGTTCGGGGGTCTGCAGCAGGGCGGCCATGGCGCGCAGGAAGGCGTCGGTGGCCTGCAGGCGTGCGCTGGCGGGATCGTCCGGGGCGGCGACGGTGAAGGCCGGGCCGAGGGCCTGCTGGAGCTGCTGGCGCCAGGTGGCGGCCTGGGGTGCCGGCAGGCCGCCGAGCTGGACACGGTGGCCCTGCACGGAGAGTTCGGCACGGGGCACGGCCAGCACCGGCAACAGTGCGTCGAGATGGTCAAGCCAGGGCGGCGGGCCGGCGGCGGCATCGATGGAGACGCTGGCGGGCGGACGGGCGGAACCGAAACGTGCGTCCAGGGCGTGCTCGAGCGTGGCGCGCTGGGCGTCGCTGGCCAGGCGTGCGTCGACGGCGGGCACGCCGGCGGCGCTGGAACGGGCGTCGAGCCAGGACACGGGGTCCATGGAAGCGGCGGCGGCCGCAGCCGTGGCGGAGGCGGCGCTGGCTGCGGGCACCGCGACGGAGGCAGCCGGGGTGGACGCAGCGGAGGCGGCCATGGCGGGCGCAGGCGGGGCGGCCGCGGGTACGGGCCCCTGCACGGGGCCGGAGGTGGCGGTGTGCGGGGCGGCCTCACCGGGCTGCTGGCCGGACAGGGTCATCCAGGCGAACAGGCCGGTGGCCACGAGGGCGACCAGTGCGGCCAGCAGCCAGGGGGAGGCGCGCCGGCCTGGCGGGCGCACCGGGGTGGAGGAACGGAGATCCGTGGGGCTGGGCGTGGCGGTGGCGGCAGCGGACGTGGCAGGGGCTGGCGCGGAGATGGCGGGCAGCGCGAAGCGGCTGCCGGACACGGGCAGGCCGGCATAGTGGACGGGTCCGGCGTAGCCGGCCTTCACGGCACGGTCCCGGGTGGGGGTGGCCGGCGTGGCGGATGTGGCCGGTATGGCGGGCGGCACGGCGGAGCTGTGCAGGCCGTAGGGGGTGGCAGCCGGCGGCGGGGTGCGGGAGGCGCCGGGGAAATCGGCGGTGACGGCGGCGAGCCGCGGGGGGATGGTGGCGGCGAAGCTGGCGGCGGTGAGATAGCCGAGGGTGGCGGCGGCGCTGTCGTCGATGTCGGAGCCGATGGCGGGCATCTGGGCGGCGAGCAGGCCGGGCAGATGGAGGGCGCTGGCCTGGGCGAGCAGGAGATGATGCTTGATGAGGCCGGCGAGGATGGCCGAGGCGATGCAGGCGAGCCCGTGGGCGGGCTGGGTGGGGATGGCGCAGCGGGCGGCGAGGTAATCGGCCAGGGGGGCGATGCGGCGGCCTGAGGCGTGGAGAAAAAGGGATTCGCCGGCCTGTTCGAGGTCCCTCAGGCCTGCGGTGGTGCTGGCCTGGCGGGGCCACTCGGAGGCGATGTGGGGGTTGCTGGTGCTGCCCGTGAGGGCGCTGAAGACGTGGGTGGCGGCCTCGCGGCCCTCGGCGGCGCGTGCGGCGAGCGCGGCCAGGAGGAGGCTGGCGGCGTGCGCGAGCACGTGCGGGACTATCTGCGGTGGCAGTCCGGTGCGCACGGCCAGGCGCTCGCACAGGGGACTGGCGGTGCACTGTGCGAAGGTCTGGACAAGATCGATGCGTCTCAATGAAAACCTCCCTGCTGTTCTATGTACGGGTGGTGTGCTGTGGGCCGGCGGTGCCGCGGGCGGGCCCGGGGCGGCCGGTGGGAGTCTGGCGCGCGTCGTGCGTGGCGGCCCGCACGGTGCCCTGGAGCACGGCATAGCCGCGGCGGCGGGCGGTTTCGGTGCGCAGCTGGGCGTCGTCGGAGAAGCGCCAGTCGCCGCACTCGCCGCGGATGCGCACGCAGCCGGAGTAGATCTGGATGACCGCGTCGTCGCCCCAGGCCTCGTGCAGCCAGCGCAGGCGGGCGCGCTGGCGGCGGTCCAGGTAGAACGGCCATTCGCGCCGGCGCAGCGGCAGATCGTCCTGCATGGGCAGCGGGAAGAAGGCGCCGCCCGGTGCGGGTCCGGGCTCGGGTTCGGTGGGCGCGGGACAGCAGGCGGTGCGTGGCTTCATGGGGGCCTCACGCGGCGGAGCGGCCGGCGCGTGGGCGCTGCGCGCGGCGGGTGGCGGCGAGCGCGGCCAGGTCGGTGGCCACGGCCTCGAGCACGGGGGTCCACTGGCCGTACGCGGGCTGGCGGTACAGGCGCGTGTGCGGATACCAGGGGCTGTCGGCGCGGCCGGTCATCCAGACCCAGTGCGGATTGACGTCGAGCAGGAACCAGGCGGGCACGCCGAGGCCGCCGGCCAGGTGGGCCACCGAGGTGCAGACGGTGATGACCAGGTCGAGGCTGGCCACGAGCGCGGCGGTGTCGTCGAACGAGGCGAGCTCCGCGGTGTGGTCGGTCAGGGTCAGGCCGGCGTCGCGGGCACGCCGGGCATCCTCGCCGGCGTCGGGCTGCAGGCTCACGAAGGTGACGCCTTCGATGCTGCCGAGGGCGCGGGCGAGCGCGGCGGGGTCGACCGAGCGCATGGGGTTGCGCTGGTGGTGGCGGCTGCCGGTCCAGGCGAGGCCGACGCGCAGGCCGGCCCTGCGGGGCAGGCGCGCGGCCCAGGCGTCGGTGCGGGCGGGATCGGCCCTGAGATACGGCACGGGGCCGGGCAGGTCGTCCAGCGCGATGCCGAGCATGAGAGGCAGGCTGGCGAGCGGCAGATGGCAGTCGGATGCCGGCAGGGGCCGCTGGTCGTGTGCGACCACCACGGGCACGGCCTCGCCCAGGCTGCGCGCCAGCAGGGAGCGCAGGTTCGCGAAGCAGCAGTAGACGAGCGAGCCGCCCTCCTTCTGCACGCGCGCGGCCAGGGCGGGCACGAAGCGCACGAACTGGAGGACGTCGCCATGGCCCTGCTCGCCCCACACGAGCAGGGTGCGGCCGGCCAGCGGTTCGCCGTTCCAGCGCGGCATGGGCAGGTTGGGCGAGACTTCGCGCAGCTCGGGCGAGCCCTGCCAGCGGGCTTCATGGCTGGGCCAGCCGCTGGCGTAGTCGCCCTGCAGCAGCTGGAGCATGGCCACGCCCCACATGAGCGCGCTGCTGGCGGGTTCGCAGGCGAGCGCGCGCTGCGCGGCCTGAAGGGCCAGGGGCCACTGCTGCAGTTCGCGCAGCACGTAGGAATACGTCTGCAGGGCGGTGGCATAGCCGGGGGCGAGCGCGCAGGCGCGCTCGGCGGCGATCAGGGCGTCGTCGGGCTGGCCGGTGCGCAGCAGCAGGCTGGCGAGGTTGGTCCAGGCGAGCGCGTGGTCGGGGTCGTCGGCCAGGGTGGCCTCGAACAGGGAGCGGGCGGCGTCGTACTCGCGCAGTTCGAGGTGGGCGGCGCCCATGTTGTTGCGCAGCATGGGCAGGCGTTCGTCGATGCGGGCGGCATGGCGGTAGGCGTCGAGGGCCTGGCGGGGGTGGCGGGCCTGCTGGTGGGCGAGGCCCAGGCGGAACCAGGTGCCGGCCTCGCCGGGGGCGCGTTCGCAGCGCACGGCGGCGACGCGGCAGGCCTCCTCGAAGCGGGAGAGGCGCAGCAGTGCGTCGATCCAGTCGACCATCCAGTCGTTGCCGGGGGCCTGGGCGTCGCGGGCGCGGCTGAACCAGCCGTCGGCGCCTGCGTCGTCGCCCAGGCGCACGGCCAGGCACGCGCGCTCGATGAGCACGCGGGCGTCATGCGGGTCGATGTCGAGCGCGCGATCGAGCAGTGCGCGGGCATCCTCCAGGCGCCCGCGCAGGCACCACAGGCGGCTGCCGGCGGCCAGCACGCGGGGGTCGTCCGAGGCGATGGCGTGGTGCGCATCGAGCAGGTGGGCCGCGGCGATGAGCTGGCCCTGGTCGAGCATCGCCTGCACTTCTTGCAGCCAGGTCATGGGAGGTTCTCCGGTGGTCATGGGTGTGAGGCCGCGGGGTCACGCGTGCGGCGGACGCGGGGCCATGGCCGGCGGATGGGCCGGCCATGGCTTCAGGCGTGGCGGAACAGGCGGATCACGGAGAGCAGGACCACGGCGCCGGCGACGGCGACCACGATGGAGGGCAGCAGGCCGTTTCCCACGCTGATGCCCAGCAGCGAGGCGAGCCAGCCGCCGATGAAGGCGCCGGCGATGCCCACCAGGATATCGATGAGGATTCCGAAACCACTTCCGCTGACGATGAGGCCGGCCAGCCAGCCGGCGACGATGCCGGTCACGATCCATATGGCAATCTGGTAAAGCGTCATGACTTCCTCCTGTGAGTGAACTGCGGGCGAACCTGATGAAGTGCGGCGCTCAACGCGCGCTGGCCGGCACGATGTCCGCGTGCGCGGCGAGCGCATCGAGCACGGCGCTGAAGGCGGCCTCGCGCGCCTGCGCCTCGAGCGCGGCGCGCAGCGGGCCGCTGGCCTCGCTGTACGGCGGGATGGTGACGGGGCGTCGCGCCTCGACGCGCACCACGGCCATGCGGCCGTCGAGCGGCACGAGCTGCGCCTCGCCGGGGGGGGCGGAGGCGACGGTGCGCGCGAGCGCCAGGGGCAGGCCGGCGGTATGCCCCTCAACGGGCGGTGTCCTGAAGCTGATCCAGGGCAGTGCGGCCGCACTGCCCTGCCCCGGTGGCGTTGCGTCGCGCTGCATCTGCAGGAGCGCGGCGCGCGCGGCGGGTTCGTCGGCGAAGGTGAGCACGCGTACCTGGTACTCCTGATCGCCCATCTCACGGGTGATGGCGTCGTAGCGGGCGCGCACCTGGTCGTCGGTGACGGGCTGGGGCCGGGCGTGCTGCGCGATGTAGAGGCGGTTCTCCGTGTCGACGAGCGCGCGGCTCACGGCCTGTCGCACCACGGGGGTTTCATCGAGATGTTCGCGCCGGGCGGCCTGGCGGATGAGCTCGCGCGCGACGAGCCCGCGGGTGAGGGTCTGGCGCAGGACGGGCGTATCGGGCTGGCCGCTGGCGCGCACGAGCTGCTCCAGGTCGTCCTGCGGGATGGCGATGCCGTTGACGGTGACGAGCGTGCCGGTGGTGGCGGCCAGCGCCTGGCCGGTGAGCAGCGCGAGCGCGGCAATGACGGCGGCGCTGCACGGGGCGATCATGCGGTGCGGAAGGTTCATGGATGCGGTGGCGTTCAGGGTTGCGTTGATGGACGGAAGCATGGTGTTCATGAGGGGTGCTGCCCGCTCAGGAGTGCGAACAGCAGCCTGTCGTAGGCCTCGATGAGCGGCTCGTGGGTGGCGAGAAACGGGCGGATGGTCTGGCGCTGGCGGCTGCGGTACTGTTCCCACTGGCGGGGGTGTTCGTCGATGGCGAGCAGCAGCTGGCGGGTGCCCTCCTCCACGTTGCTGCCTTCGTAGTAGTAGCCAAGCCCGCGGCACAGATGCGCGTTGTGCACGAGTGCATAGCCGTTCCAGCACACGTCGAAATAGAAGTAGTTGAGCGCAAGTCCCCACTGGTGGGACACGACGATGTCGGTGTGTCCGGCGAGAAACTGCGGGGTGTCATGCCGGTCCACAAAGCTCACCCGGCTGTTGCGCACGAGGTCGAGGTAGTGGGCGATGCCGATGAACTCGGGGCAGCCGCGCGCGAGGTGTCCCGCGTTGGTGACGTGCACGTATTCGATGCTGGTGCTGGCTGCGCGGTAGGCGCTCTCGGCGATGAGCAGCGGATACAGGCAGAACTTGAGCACGTCGATGTTGGGCTCCATGATGGAGATGCGCGCGGGGGCGTTGCGCGGGCGGTACTGGCCGGCGAACGGCAGGGCGCGGGTGCGCTCCTCCAGGCACATGGGGTCCCACACGAACGGCACGGGGCGCACCGGGCGGCGTCTGAGTACGGAGAAGAAGCCGGCGCTGGTCTCCATGACCTGGGGGATGACCCAGATCTCGTCGTACTGCTGGTTGATGAAGGGCTCATCGCACATGCGGCGCGCGAAGATCATGGCCTCGCTCATCTGCACGTACTCGGGGCCGCAGCAGTAGCTCACGAGTTTCGTGCCGCGCGTCTTCAGGTGGGCGGTCTGGTCCGCGCTGATCTGGCCGCCCAGCTCGATGAGCACGTCCAGGTCGTCCTTCACGGCCTCGAAGGTGCGTACCGGAAAGCGTTCGAGGTCCCACGGCAGGCTCGGGGTGATGGGCACACCGGTGGTGTTGACGAGCATGACGTTGTGACGTAACGGCGAGCCCTGGAAGAGCTTGGCCAGGTACAGCGCGTTCTGCTTGATGCCGTTGATCCACAGGCTCTCGTCGGGCGCATGCAGCCCGATGGTGATGCCGATGCGCAGACCGCGCGCGCCCTTGATGCCCATGTGTGCTCCTGTACGTTGGCGATGATGGGGATGACTGTGTGGGGTGGGTGCTGCCATCTCAGCCCGCGCCGGCGTAGCGCACCTGGCGGCGCACGATGAGGCAGGCGCCGGGCGAGTCGACGAGCGTGACGGTCTCGCGGGGATGGGCGGCCAGGGTATAGACGGTGACGGCGGGCACCAGCACGGTGGCCTGGTAGCCGGGCAGTTCCGAGCGGGCCACCTCGCGGCAGGACAGCGGCGCGCTGGAGATGCGCTCGGCCAGCACGGTGCAGCCGGCGGGCTGGGGCACGGTGGTGAGCGAGAACACGGCGGCGGCGTTCTGGCCGTAGTCGAGGCCGGTGAGCGAGAAGAACGGTGCGCCGTCGGGGTCCTGGCGGTCCCAGTCGAGCACGACGTCGGCGTGGCGGGCGCCGGCCAGGGTGCGGGCCGAGACCACACTGACGGCGGGCTGGCAGCGGCGGATGCCGGCCTGGCGGGCGGCGGCGGCCAGCACGGTGTCGGGCACAGGCGCGGGCACGGATGCGGGCGGTGCGGCGGTGGCGGCCACGGGGGCCCCGGCGGCAGTGCCGGTGGCCGGGGGGAGTGGCTGGGCGCGGGTGAGCGGCACGCCGGCCAGGCACGCGGCGATGGCGAACATGGCCATGGCGCGCATGAATGGCCGGTCGTGAGGGTGTGTCATGGGGCGGTTCACCGGAAGACTCCCGCAATGGCTTCGCTGTAGAGGCTGATGTTGGCCGGGGCGAGCGGATCGAGGGTGGCGAGGAAGGTGCGGGCGCGGGCCTGGTAGTCGCCGAGGGTGGCGTCGTGGCAGGCGAAGGCCTGGCGGATGGCGAGCGCGCCGTCCTGGCAGTCGAAATCCGCGTAGCGGTAGCCGCAGCCGCCGAGCAGCGCGGAGTTGTGCACGAGCGGAAAGCCGCCGTACAGGGCCTCGTAGTACAGGTAGTTCTGGGCGTTCTCCCAGTGATGGGAGACGATGGCGTCGGCCTGCGCGCCGAGGATCTCGTAGACAGGCAGGCGCGGCTCGAAGCTGGCGCGCCCCTGGCGCACGAGGTCGAGGCTGCGCGCGAAACCGACGAACTGGGCATCGCTTCGCAGTGCGAAGGTGTTGAAGACACGCAGGTAGCTGATCATGCCGGGTTGCTGGCGGTGCGCCAGGTCGGCGGCCAGCATGGGCACGTGCGAGGTCTTGACCATGCAGATGTTGGGCTCGAGGATGGCCAGGCGCCACTGGCGCTGGCCGGGTACGTAGCCGAAGGGCGGACCGCCCGCCTGGGCGAGCGAGCGCTCGAGCAGCACGGGACTCCACAGGTGCTGCATGGAGGTGACGGGCGCGTGCAGGGCCGCGGCGTAGTACGGGGCGCACATGCGCTCGAAGGCGGGCAGCGTCCAGACGGCGTCGCAGGGGGTGCCGGAGACGAGCATGCCGTGCGGCAGGCCGAACATCATGCGCTCGATGTCGATGACGTAGTCGTTGGCCACGCGCATGGCGATGACGCGGCCGCCGCGTTCGCGCAGGGCGCGGGCCCAGTCGGGGTTGAGCTGGGCGCTCAGCTCGATGACCACATCCAGCGAGTGCAGCGCGTCGTCCATGCTGATGACGGGCACGGGTGAGAGCGAGAGGAAGCCGGCGGCCCCGGCGGGCTCGCCGTCGCCGCCGTTGACGATGCAGGCGGAGCTGACGAGCGGCGAGTTCGCCAGCAGCATGGCGAGGAAGTAGCAGTTCTGGAAGATGCCGTTCTCCCAGATGGACTGCTGGCCGCGGCGCAGGAACAGGGTCACGCCGACCTTCAGGCGTCGTCCGTTCAGCATGGCGTGCTCCGGTGCGTGGCGGAGGTGGCGGTGAGCTGCAGGAGCTGTCGCGCGTAGTGACTGAGGTTGTGCGGGGCGCGCGGCGAGAGGCGCGCGAGAAAATCGTGCGCGGTGCGGCAGTAGGTGTCGTGACTGCGGTCGTGTTCGCGGGCGATGTGCAGCAGGTGCGCGGCGGCGGCCGGGATGTCGGAGTCCGGATAGTGGTATCCGGCGCTGGCGAGCCAGGGGGAGTTGTGCACGAGCGGGTAGCCGCCATGCAGCGCGTCCAGGTAGAGGATGTTCTGGTCGTTGTGCCACTGGTGGGTGATGACGGTATCGGCGTGCTGGCTCATGCAGGCGACGAAGTCGTGGCGGGTGTCGAGCTGCACGCGTCCGTGCTGCTGCAGCGCGAGCGAGCCGAGCAGGAACGAGAAGGTGGGGTGTTCGCGCATCTGGACGCTGTTGAGCACGTGCATGCGGGCGATGGCGGCCGGTGCGGCGCGGAAGGCGGCATCGCAGGCGAGCATGGGGATCAGGCAGCACTTGACCACCGAGATGTTGGGCTCGAACATCGCCACGCGCAGCGCGCGGGTCTGTTCGCCGGTGCCGGGCTGGTAGCCGAAGGCAAGGCCGGCGGCCTCGACCTCGCCGCGGCGGCGTTCCACGAACACGCTGTCCCAGAGGAACGGCACCTCGTGCACGGGGCAGCGGTGCAGGGTCTCGAGCATGGGGATGAAGGCACGGTCCTTGGCGAGGATCCAGATGGCATCGCAGCGTTCGGGGCGGCTGAAGTAGTCGGGGCGGCCGGAGACGACGTGCTCGGCGAGTCCCACATAGGGCTGGCCGCAGCAGAAGAAGACGACCTTCACGCCGCGCGCGCGGATGTAGTCGAGCCATTCGGTGTCGAGGCCGCCGCCCATCTCGAGGACGACGTCGACGAGGTCGGCGGCCTCGCGCGGGGGCACCAGCGCCAGGTCGGGCGCGAGGGCGTGGGCTTCGGGGGCGAGGCAGGCCTGGTCGCCGCAGTCGAGCAGCACGATGCTGCGCACGAAGGGCAGCGTGCGCAGCAGCAGCACGAGGTAGAAGATGTTCTGGCCCAGGCCGTTCTCCCAGACGCTCTGTCCGGCATGGGTCAGCACGGAGATTCCGATGCGCATGTAGGTATCTGTGAGGTATCCGCGGGCCGCGGGGGCCGCTGTGTGTGCGTGTATCTGTCAGTACTGCAAAAAGTGGGCAGGACCGTCGGGGTCGCGGCCCTGCCCGAAAGTGCGCATGCCGCGTGGCAGGCATGCGCACGGGCCCTCCCTGGAGGGGCCTGCGGTTATCTGGCTGTTGCCTCGCCAGTGGTGATTTCCACGCGCCGGTTGTGGGCGCGGCCTTCGGCCGTGGCGTTGGTGGCCACCGGGTTGCTCTCGCCGTAGCCGTGCACGACGTACTGCGAGGCCTTCAGGCCGTGCTGCTGCAGGTACTGTGCGACGGACCGGGCGCGCCGCTCGGAGAGTCCCTGGTTGTGCGCGGCTGGGCCGGTGGAGTCGGTGTAGCCGCTCACGCTGACGGTGCCGAAGGTGGCGCCGGCGGCCGCGGCGATGAGCGCATCGAGCCGGCTGCGCGCCTCGGGCTTGAGGGTGGCGCGGTCGACGTCGAAGTTCGCGTCGCCTTCGAGCGAGAGCTTCTGCGGCGGGGGCGGTGCCGGCACGGGGGCGGGCGCCGGCGCGGGAGCCGGGGCGGGCGCGGGAGCCTGTGCGGGGGGCGCGGCGCACTGGAAGGTGAGCACGCGCACGTCGTGCGTGGCGCTGGCGTCGGCGAGCGGGGCCACCTGCTCGAGCGGATGGACCTGCTGGTTGCCGCAGATCTCGCGGGCGCGTGTGTAGCAGGTATCCTGGCCCTCGAAAATGCCGTGACAGGTGACCTGGTAGGCATGCTGCCCGTTGGGCAGGCCCACCGAGTACGCGTTCCAGGCGGGCCCCTGGGACGACGTGCAGCCGGCCAGTACGGCGGCGATCGCCATGCCCGCGGCCGCCCTTCTTCCCGTTGTTCCGTTCATTGCTGTTCTCCTGGTTGTCTGTGCGCGGGACGTGGCGGCACCCGGGGGGCGGGTGCCGCCACGCCGCGTTACCACTGGTAGCTCACGCCACCGCCGAACGAGTAGCCCGCGCTGCTGCTGCTCACCCCGCCGCGCAGCTTCACGTTGTTGGTCAGCCGCGCGGTAAAGCCGAGCGCCACCGCGCCGTAGCCCTGGTAGCTGGCTGCGCCCACCCCCACCGCGAGCACCTTGCCGGCATCGACGTCGGGGATCATGGCGAGTGCGGTGGCGCCGGCCACGCCCGCAAAGGCCTTGCGGGCCACCGAGGTGACGCTGCCCTGGACGGCCTGCAGCTGCGACATGTTCACCGCGTCGGTCGGGTTGATGCCCGGCGCGACGTTGGTGATGCGCCGCTCGCTGCCTGCCGAGCCCACCGACACGGTATTGGCCTCGTTGGCAACGGAGCCCGAGCCCAGCGCCACCGCGTTGGGTGCCGAGGCGGTGGCACCCTGGCCGAGCGCCACGCCACCGCTGGAGGAGGCCATGGCGTGCGCACCGATGACGGTGGCGCCATCGCCCGTGGCGCTGGCCGAGTCGCCCAGCGCCACGCTGCTGGTGCCGGCCGCGGCGGCGTTGGTGCCGATGGCCACCGCGTTGACGCCGGTGGCGCCGTCGTTGTTGTAGTTGCCCTGGTGCGTGCCGTTGTCGTTGATGCTCACGTAGTGCGGGCGTGCCGTGCTGGCGATCAGCGTGGAGAGCGAGACCACCGAGGTGGAGGTCGAGGTCGACAGCGAACCCAGACCGGTGGACAGCGAGCTGCCCACGGTGGAGGTCGAACTCGACAGCGAGCTGACGCCGGAGGACAGCGAGCTGCCTACCGTGGAGGTCGAACTCGACAGCGAGCTGATCGCGGTGGACATCGAGGCGCTGCCCTGCGCGATGGTGCTCACCGTGCCGGACAGCGAGGAAACCGTGCTGCTGGTCGACGACAGGCTGTTCGAGAGCACGACGACCGTGCTGCTGGTCGAGGAGATGACCGTGGACAGCGAGCTGATGCCGGTGGAGGTCGAGCTCGACAGCGTGTCGATGGCCTGGTTGGTGGCGTAGAGCTGCGAGCCGTTGATGGCATCGGTGCTGGTGGCGCTCACCTGCCCGGCCGCGACGTTCGTGACCTGGCGTTCGGCGCCCGGCGCGCCCACGCTGACCACGCCCGTGGGGCTCGCGCCCGCATAGGTGTAGGTGGTGCCGCCCACCACCGTGCTGGCGGTGGCCACCGGTGCGGCGGTGGTGGAGCCCGCGCCCAGCGCCACGGAGTTGGCGGTGGTGGCGCTGGCGCCTTCGCCCAGGGCCACCGTGTTCGCTGCGGGTGCGCTGGCGTTGTGGCCCACCGCGACGCCGCCTGCCCCGGCGGCTGCCGCACCGGCGCCCGCGGCAAGCGCATTGATGCCGGTGGCGCCGTCATTGGCATAGTTGGCCTGCTGCGTGCCGTTGTCGTTGACGCTGTAGTAGTGCGTGCGCGTCGACGAGATCAGCGTGGACAGCGAGGTTCCCATGGTCGAGGTGGAACCCGACAGCGAGGCCACGGTGCTGTTGGTGCTCGACAGGGCGGTGGACAGGGAGCTGACGCCGGTGGACAGCGAACTCACGCCGCTCGACAGCGAGCTGCCCACGGTGGAAGTCGAGCTCGACAGCGAGGCCACCGAGCTGTCCGTGGTGGACAGGACGGTGGAGAGCGAACTGACACCGCTCGACAGCGAGCTGCCGACGCTCGAGGTCGAACTCGACAGCGAGGCCACGCTGCTGTTCGTACCGGAGATCGCCGTGGAGATCGAGCCGCCCAGCGTCGAGATGCTCGAGGAGAGCAGGCCCGAGCTGGTCGACAGCGAGGTGACGGCCTGGTTGGTCGCATAGAGCTGCGAGCCGTTGATGGCATCGGTGCTGGTGGCGCTCACCTGCCCGGCCGCCACGTTGGTGACCTGGCGCTCGGCGCCCGGCGCGCCCACGCTGACCACGCCCGTGGGGCTCGCGCCCGCATAGGTGTAGGTGGTGCCCGCGATGGTGCCGCTGGAGGTGGGCACCGCCGCGGCGGTCACCGCGCCTGCGCCCAGTGCCACCGAGTTGGCGGTGGTGGCGCTCGCGCCGGAGCCGATGGCCACCGTGTTCGCGGCCGCCGCATTGGCGTTGTTGCCCACCGCCACGCCCGCGCTGCCCGCGGCCGTGGCACCCGTGCCCGCGGCCAGTGCATTCACGCCGGTGGCGCCGTCGTTGTTGTAGTTGGCCTGCTGCGTGCCGTTGTCGTTGACGCTGTAGTAGTGCGTGCGCGTGGTGGACACCAGCGTCGAGAGCGAGGCTGTTGCGGTGGAGCCCGAGGTCGACAGCGAGGCCACGCTGCTGCTGGTACCCGAGATCACCGACGACAGCGAGCTGCCCACCGTGGAGGTCGAGTTCGACAGCGAGGCCACACTGCTGCTGGTACCCGAGATTACCGACGACAGCGAGCTGCCTACCGTCGAGGTCGAGTTCGACAGCGAGGCCACACTGCTGTTCGTACCGGAGATCACCGACGACAGCGAGCTGCCTACCGTGGAGGTCGAGTTCGACAGCGAGGCCACACTGCTGCTGGTGCCGGAGATCACCGACGAGAGCGAGCTGCCCACCGTCGAGGTCGAGTTCGACAGTGAGGCCACACTGCTGCCCACCGTCGAGATGCTCGAGGAGAGCGAGCCCGTGCTGGTCGACAGCGAGGTGACGGCCTGGTTGGTTGCGAAAAGCTGCGAGCCGTTGATGGCATCGGTGCTGGTGGCGCTCACCTGCCCGGCCGCCACGTTGGTGACCTGGCGCTCGGCGCCCGGCGCGCCCACACTGACCACGCCCGTGGGGCTCGCGCCCGCATAGGTGTAGGTGGTGCCCGCGATGGTGCCGCTGGAGGTGGGCACCGCCGCGGCGGTCACCGCGCCTGCGCCCAGCGCCACCGAGTTGGCGGTGGTGGCGCTCGCGCCCGGGCCGATGGCCACCGAGTCCGCCGCGGCCGCATTGGCGTTGTTGCCCACCGCCACGCCCGCGCTGCCCGCGGCCGTGGCGCCCGTGCCCGCGGCCAGTGCGTTCACGCCGGTGGCGCCGTCGTTGTTGTAGTTGGCCTGCTGCGTGCCGTTGTCGTTGACGCTGTAGTAGTGCGTCTGGCCGCTGGAGACTGCGGTACTCAGCTGCGAGACGTTGACCGCATCGGTGGGCGCGGTGCCGGCCGCCACGTTATGCAGCTGCGCGGCGGTGCCGCCCGGATTGAGCGTCACGCTGCCGTAGTTGACCGTGCCGTCGGGGTTGTGGTCGTACTTGACGGCTTCGGCGTTCAGCGTGCTCAGGCCGGTCGATACCGAGGCGATACCGGTGGAGGCCGAGCCCGACAGCGAGGTCAGGCTGCTGTTGGTGCTCGACAGGCCCGTGGACAGCGAGCTCACGCCGGTGGACAGTGAACTGCCTGTCGTCGAGGTCGAGGTGGACAGCGACGTGAGGCTGCTGCTGGTGGTCGACAGCCCGGTGGAAAGGGAACTCACACCGGTCGACAGCGAGCTCACGCCGCTCGACAGCGAACTCTCCACCGTGGAGGTAGACGTCGACAGCGAGGTCAGGCTGCTGTTGGTGGTCGACAGGCCCGTGGACAGCGAGCTCACGCCGGCGGAAAGGGAACTGCCTGTCGTCGAGGTCGAGGTGGACAGCGACGTGAGGCTGCTGCTGGTGGTCGACAGCCCGGTGGACAGTGAACTCCCCACCGTGGAGGTGGACGTCGACAGCGACGTGAGGTTGCTGTTGGTGGTCGACAGTCCGGTGGACAGTGAACTCCCCACCGTGGAGGTGGACGTCGACAGCGACGTGAGGTTGCTGTTGGTGGTCGACAGTCCGGTGGACAGTGAACTCACACCGGTGGACAGTGAACTGCCTACCGCGGAGGTAGATGTCGACAGCGAGGTGACCACCTGGTCAGTCGCGTAAAGCTGCGAGCCGTTGACCGCGTCCGTGCTCGAGGCACTGATCTGCCCGGCCGCCACGTTCGAGATCTGCCGCTCGTTGCCGGGGCTGCCCACGCTCACCACGCTGGTGGGCGTGGCCCCCGCAAACGAATAGAACTTGCCGCCGATCGTGGTGCCCGAGGTCGCCACCGGCGAGCCCGTCACCGAGCCGGAGCCCAACGCCACGTCGTTGGAGTTGACCGCGGTGGCCGCCGAACCCAGCGCCACCCCGCCCGTGCTCGATGCCGTCGAGGTGTTGCCGATGGCCACCGCGCCCGTGCCGCCCGCCACGTTGGTTTCGCCCAGCGCCACCGCGCCCTGCGCGCTGGCCGTGTTCGAGTCGCCGATGGCCAGCGCGCCGTTGCCGTTGGCCGTGTTGTTGGCGCCCATGGCCACCGCGCCCGTGCCGGTGGCGGTGTTCGGGTCGCCGATGGCCACCGCGCCGTTGCCCGTCGCGGTCTGCCGGTACCCCAGCGCCACGGCTGCGCCACCGGTGGCCGTCGAGGCGTGGCCGATCGCCACCGCGTTGGCCGCACTGCTCAATGCTGAAGTGCCCAGCGCAACCGAATCTGTGCTGTTCGCGGTGGTCCCCGATCCAATGGCAATGGCGCGCGCGGCACTTGCTATCGTCGCCGTTGAGGTCGAACCATCAGACGTCGACGTCTGCGTGGACCCGATCGCAATGGCATTGGCCCCCGCCGCACCGTTTAGCGTCGCTTGACTGCCGAGCCGCATTGAGTAGGTGCCAGTCAGGTTGTCCGTAACACCAATAAGGCCAGCGTTGACATACAGCATCCCGCCAAGGGAAAGATCCGTCGAATTGGTCTGCGTTGCGCCGTTGAAACGAGAGCCGTAAAAAGTAACGTGATCAGTCTGCGTAGAGTAACTACCGTTACACTGAGTGTAAATGCCCGTTCCCACCGATCCAGGAGGTGAGTCAACCGCAGCCAGGCAAGCGCTATCCGTAAAGTTATTAATATATATTGAATTGCCACCAGACGTTTGAGTCAACGCAATGCTTGGTATCGCCATCGCACTAATCATTGCGAGCGAGACCGCGCGGAGCGACGCAACGCGATGGGACGACGGAGCCCCCACCTCACCCACCGCGAGACCCTGCACCCACCCCTTACCCTTGCACAGCGCGCTGTCATTCTCCGAGACTGCCACATACGCACCTAGCGACTCGTTCCAGACGGTTCGATATATCCGGTTCATTGTTTCATCCATTCTGTCGAACTCTTACCATCAACGAAGCGCGTCTCGCCATCATTTAGTATTGCTTACCGCCCAGCGCGCCACCCTTATCTCCCCATATGTTTCTTACCCCCCTTCGCTATCCGCCCGGACATCCGGCTCCCGCCTGCGCACACCACATTGCTCGATAATTTTCGGCGTGACCCTCCCGGAATGTTTTTCAACAGCCTGCTAGTTCCGCCACCCTTCCCACGCTACTGCGTTCGTCTTTGTGTCCCGCCTATCCGGTTCAAGAAGCACCCCGCACTCACTGTTCCGCGGCCTCGAGCGAATACCATACGTCACGGTCCTCCTCCGCCCTCGGAATGGCGTCGACATCTACCCTACCAAGCGCAGCCAGTCGGTCTGCCGTGTCGCGCAGTCACCATCCGCCATTTTCTGCCTTGCCGCAGACATTCAATCGACAGCGTTGAATCATCCTAGACCGTGTTAGGCACTTTCCGTCAGACCTGGTAACCTGGCGGGATGAGCAAAGACGCGCCGCAGCGCCGATACGAATTGCGCGAGATGTTCAACGAGTTGCGCTGGATCGTGCGCGCGGGCGCGCCGCGGCGTCTTCTGCCGCATGAATTCCCGCCGTGGGAACTGGTCTATCAACAGACTCAACGCTGGATTCAGGCGGGCTGCTTCGAGGCCATGGTGAGCGATCTGCGTTCGATCATCCGGGTCGCGCAGGGCCGCAAGGGCCAGCCCAGCGCGGTCATTCTCGACGGGCGTACGCTGCAGTCGACCTGTGAGAGTGGGCCTCGTGCCGGTTACGACGGCTATAAGCGCAAGAAAGGCAGCAAAGTGCATATGGCGGTCGATACCCTGGGGCAGTTGCTTGCGGTGCATGTGACGCCAGCAAACGAGCAGCAGCGAGCGCAGGTCAGGGAACTGGCACGTCAGGTCCAGCGAGCCACGGGCCAGACGGTAAAGGTAGCGTTCGCCGATCAGGGATATACGGGCGAGGAACCCGCGCAGGCGGCGCTTGATGAAGGCATTGAGCTTCACGTGATCAAGCTGGCCGAGGCGAAAAAAGGCTTCCTGCTGTTGCCACGCCGTTGGGTGGTGGAGCGCAGCTTCGGCTGGCTGAACCGCTTTCGCCGGCTCACGCGAGATTACGAGCGCCTGCCCGGGACACTGGCAGGGCTTCATTTCGTGATCTTTTCCGTTCTGATGCCCGTTCATTTCGCAAACCTGATGAAAAGTGCCTAACACGGTCTAAGCCCGACCAATGCCCGGGCTCTCATTCAAAATTGGAACAATGTGAAATTTTCATGAAGGTGACCGTCGTATCTTCTGAAACCGCAACCAAGCTTTCTTATTTACGATACGTCCATATCAAAAAGTCACCTTCTTTTCATTCGCCAAACCCCACCGCCCGAATAAATTTTATTCAAATCATTTAACCCATTGCATCGTCCGAATAGACGAACTTTTGATCCAAAATCCGCAATATGAGCGGCGTTGTTGCAAAAATCACGGCGCTTGGCAGTGACGTTTACGCGCAACGCTCGGGTTGACCAGTGGACTTGCCCCTGCATGACCGGGCACGCGGTCACGCTTGGGTTGGAGAATTTGCTTGCTGGCGAAACTCGCGCGGCGAGCGGTATTTCAAGGCGCTGTGCGGATGCGACTCGTTGTAGTGGTCGAACGCAATGGCCAGGTTCTGCAGCGCCGTTCGGGCGTCGGGCTTGGGCATCCACGCAACGTAATCGCGCTTCATCGTTTTGACGAAACTCTCGGCCATCCCGTTGCTCTGCGGACTTCTGACGGGATCAGCTGACCAGACACGCCTGAGTTGACCGGCGCCGGGAAACCGGAGTGGGTGATCATCGACCGGATGATCAACATTTGAACGAATCGCAGATCCGCGCACCGGGCAAAGCTACTCCGATTTGTTCAGGCCCGACCAATTGCTCGTAACACGCGACCAGTCGATACGGCCAACAAATTGAGGATGTCCGGCCAAGATTTCGCGCAACTTTTCCCATGCCCCAGTCCGCTGCCATAAGCGAAATTGTTGTCGACAGCTTGTTCCCGAACCGCACCCCATCTCCACAGGGAGCATTTCCCATGGGATGCCCGACATCAGGACGAACAATATTCCCGTGAGGGCGGCACGCTCGTCCACGGAACGTTTGCCAGGATACCAAGCATGCCGCCCCTTGGGGGGGACCAAGGGTTCGATCGTTTTCCAAAGTTGATCGTCAATGATAGGTCTAACCATATGTTGACCCAATATATTAAGAGGGGTTGACATAAGCCCACAAGCGATATCAGATAATGGCAGCAGTTCGGACGAGCAATATGGCCTGAACGCCAAGACGATGTCCGAAACGAACGCGCAATTTGGCGGAGCCGATAAATCGGACGCTGCGTACGCTCGAGACCCGCGACACCCTCGGAGCCGCTCGTTGCTTTCTACGCCTCTGGACCGGCGCAAGTCGTGATCTCACGCTGCCTCGAATAACGCTGGCAGCGGACTAAGAAGTGGCTTCAAAAAGAGCCTAAGGGGCTTAACTTTTTCAGCATCCTGTTAACCTTGGCTGTCGTGACAGACGGGCCAAAGAGATGGTAAGCTAATTATTGAGGGTGAACTGTGTGCACTGATCGAACCACTTCTACCTCTGCCCAAGTCACCTCGTTTCAAGTATCGCGGTCGTAAGCCAGTAGCGGACCGTGCGACTCTAACGAGCATCCTATTGTTGCTAAAAGCGGACATTCGTTGGCGCGACTTGCCGTCCGAAATGGGATGCGGCTCGGCCGTAAGTTGTTGGCGCAGGCTGCACGACTGGCAGCAAGCCGGCGTGTGGAATTGACTGCACGCCGTACGGCCGGCAAAACTGCGAGCAGCCGACAAAATCGACTTCTCAGGCGTGGTCGTCAACTCTTCATCGATTCGCGCGGTTAGGGCGGGCGGAAAACTGGCCCGAACCCCACCGATCGAACGCGACAGGCTTCCAAACATCACATTGCCGCCGACGCCAGCGGAACGCCGATCGCAGCAATCCTGACTGCTGCCAACTATCTCGACGCCATACAACTCGTTCCGCTGATTAACGCCATCGTGCCGGCCTGCGGAATGCGAGGCCAAGTGCTGAGTCGCGCCAGTCGCATGTACGCGGACCGGAGTTGCGATCACGACAAACGCCGACGCCTCCTTCACGAGCGCAGCGCCCTCACCCGTATCGCGCGGCGAGGTCACCCCCACGGCAGCGGCCCCGGGAAAATCCGTTTGGTCGTCGAACGTACTCATGCTTAGCTGCATCATTTCCGTCATCTACGTATTTGAGCTTCCCTCGGTTTTTCGCCTTCCAAGGGTCTCGGGTTATGCCGCCGCGCCCTTGGTCTGCTGAGCCCGATCCAGTCCCGAAGAATGCGTTCCGGAGAAACAAAGCCGAGCGACGAATGACGACGACTGCGGTTGTAAAACCCTCGATATATTCGAACAGATCGGTCTTCGCGTCCTGGTGCGTCTGATAGCGCGTGGCGTGAACCCGTTCGTTCTTCACGCCATTGAAGAAGCTTTCCGTCGGGGCATTATCCCAACAATTACCCTTGCGACTCATCGAGTAACGCATGCTGTAGGTAGCCAGCTTGCGCTGGAACTCATGGCTAGCGTATTGGCTGCCTCTATCCGAATGACACAGCGCTCCCGGCGCGGGGCGGTGGCGGAACCAAGCCATCGTCAGCGCGTCCGTCACTAGGTTCGCCGTCATGCGCGGCTTGATCGACCAGCACACCACTTCCCGGTTGAACAGGTCCAGCACCACGGCCAGATACAGCCACCCCTCGTCGGTCCAGATGTAGGTGATGTCCGAGCTGAACACCTGATTTGGCTCCGCCGGCCTGAACTCCCGGTTCAGCAGATTCTCTGCAACCGGCAGCTTGTGCTTCGAATCGGTCGTCACCCGGTAACGGCGCCTGTGCCGGGCCCGGATACCGTTCTCACGCACAACCGCTCAACACGCTCCTTGTTGGCCGGAAAGCCTCGCTCATGGATTTCCTCGGTCATGCGCGGCGAGCCGTAAGCGCCTTTGACCTAGGCATGGATCCTCTGGATCAGCGTCAACAACTGCGTATCCGTCAGTCGCGTTCGTCCCGGCGTGTCGCCGCGCTTCCACGCACGATTGCCGTTCACGCTGACCGAGAGCACCCAACACAACGACGACAGCGGATAGTGTCCGACCTGCTGGTCGATCCAGGCATACCTCACAGCAGGTCCTTCGCGAAGTATGCCGCCGCTTTTTTTTGCGATCTCCAGTTCCATCTGCAAGCGCTTGTTCTCCGCCCGCAGCCGCGAAAGCTCCATTTGCTCCGGCGTGACTGGCTTCGCTCCCACTCCGTTCAGCTTGCCTGACTCATCGGCCTTCACCCAGTTGCGAAGCGTCTACTCCGACATGTCCAGCTCGCGGGCCACCACGGCGAACCCTTGGCCATCCTTGATCCGTTGCACGGCCGCTGTGCCTTGAACTCCGCCGCGTACGCCTGCTTGGGTACCTTGAACATTCCCGTTTCCCTTCCTTTCCGTCGAGTTTATACACGACCTCGTGGGACGCGAAATTTCAGGGGAAGCTCAAGGTCTCTCCAGGCCAGAACGTACACCCTCTAATCTGGCCTGCTGGACTGTAACGGAAGAATCTCAAGACAATTGAAGCGGTGGATTGACTTTTAACACGAACACTCGTTCAATAGAACCGCCTCCCTGATCGGTTGCCTTGAGAAGATATTTCTTTTCACCAACATCCTTAGCTATCGGAACAAAACCCTCAAACCGTTTTGTAATTCCGTTGAAACGTAGCCCATCCGGCAATTTCGCAGCCTGTTTTCCATCCTCCTCAAGAATCTCCACCGTAACAACGCCACTACCGCCTGAAATGTCTGCGACTGGGCGAGGCGGATCGACCGGGCGACCAGATTGGTCTGATGCCGTAAACACAACATTTTCAACGTCCATACTGATAGGCGGACGAATATCCAGCGAGATTGGCGTCCTTACTGCCGCCCCCCCAGCGTCCGCAAATTGAACTTCGACACCTTTCAATTCATCAGCGTTATCTGGCACCTTTCCGCTGATACCCCCTTTCTCGTCGATCTTTAGGCCTCCCGGTAGCTCCTTGAGGATCGAGCCGTCTGGTCCAATATAAGCGACCGTTGTTTCCCCCGTACCACCTCGCGCTTGACATGGCAATTGAGACACAATAATGCGTCCTCCAGCCGTCATCGGAACAGGGTCGCACTTAACCATTAGTGGCGGATTAATGGTAATTCGAATGTTCTTCGCCGTGTACCCCCCTTGCTGGTCCGACAATTCGATACGATAGTCATGGGTTTGAGCAGAGGGCACAGCTGCTGCCACCCCAGCCAATTCGCAATTAGGCGAAAACGTTAACCCTTCCGGCAGCTTCACACCCTTCTGATCGCCGCCAACGGACGAAAGTTTGCAAACGGCAGTACTCCCATCGCCACCACCTATTGCTAGTAACTGCTTCCTGATGGTTGCACCGCTCGTGAAGGTAAATTGGCGAGACACGGCCTGCTGTCCAGGCGACGAAAGCTGCCCACCCAATGAATTTTGGATTTGAACAGGCTCTTCGACCTGCGGAGCGGCGATGGCGGTCGCAGCCCCCCAAAAAAACAGCGATCGAACCAAAAGTACCCTGCCTACTTTATGGATTTTCATATTAACCTTCTGATTGTTGAGTAAAAGTTTAATATTGTTTTGTTTCGCCACGTAGAATCTCACAATAACCCCAAAAAACACCTCCTTAACACATATCGATACGACTCGGCACTTCTCCCTCCAATTATTTCCATCTATCATTTTCTATTAGAATGAGGTCCGAAGCGCAGTCCAAATCCGCCACCCTTGCTCGGGGTCGACCGCACTTCTCCCAACGGGGTGCGACAAAGATGCATTCAGTACAACCCTACCGAATTTTGCGCCCAGTTGCAGCCCGGCATCTGCTAGATGGAATATGTTTGATCGCGCACCATAAAATTCCTCAGCCCATGGCGACCGGCTTGTTTGCCCAACCGCATAATCAAAAAACGGGCCAATTGAAGCGCGGCCACTGTTGATTTTATATTCATACGTGTATGCGGCCCTTGCCAGCAACCCTTGATCGCCGCTAATCGTATTATCGTAGGCTCGCACACCATATTCACCGCCAAAATACATTTTTTCAAGGGAGTCCAAATTACCACTAGAAACTTGTCCGCTCAAGCCAACCGAGAATCTCGAATTTTGCGTTATTGGTTGGATAAAGTTTGCATTAACAGCGAATTTCTGAAATGCTCCCATGGTTCTTCCTGTCATCGCATCTTGCAGCACTGCACGACGGCCGTCCATACTGAGATTTCCGATCGTCACGTCAGCGTCAAAATCCAGTCTCCGGCCAATGAATCCTGCTCCTGACACGCGCATATGTAGGTTATTGATCGTTTTCCGCGTTGTGTCAATACTAACGACACTATCACGAGCATGCTTGTACTCGTAGCCAATACCCCATACCAACTGCGAGCCACTCCAGAAGAATTGCGGAAAGTTCAAATCGACTCCGGCAAGCGCCGCATTCCCTCGTTGCTTAATTCCGTCAACGCTAGCCGAATAATGTAAACTGCTTGCCCAGATGGATCCTCGCAGGGGAAGTCCAACCGGGACCGGGAAATCGTACCGACCACTTAAGTTTTGCAATCCTTCTGATACAATTCCTTGAATACCAATGTTGTCACTTGCGGAGAACAACGGCGCCGAATACGACAAGCTCACTCTCGCCCGCCCAAACCCCGCCAGTCCATAATTGTCGATCCCGGCCACCCATCGATCGGTTGGCTCGATCCGCCGTGGCTCTATTCTTACCTTCAACTCAATGCCGTCAGCATTGATCTGAAGAAATTTTGTTGTCACCATAGCCTTCCCGCGATAGTCAACATTCGATAGCGCGGATTTCAATTTCTTCAAATCCACGGGATCACCAATTTTGAACATATCGGCGAACTGCTTTCGTAGGTCTGGCACTTCATCGTCCCGGAACCCAGGACTCGCAACATTGATAGACACTAACCTCAGCTCAGACACATTAACAACAACTCGTTCGTCAGGCAGAATATCTAGATCTGCCCTGATCAACAGCCCTCTCGCCACATACTTGTCGAACAACTCTCTACTTATTTTAGTCCACTCATCACTGGACATAAGTTTATACAAATATGGCTTGATCGCTTCATATCCATCTGAATCATCGGGGATGTCGGATTTGAATCCACCGATTCGAATTTGAGTCATTTTGCCAGCGAGACCTTTTAGAGCGGCAGTAGGGTTTCCAATAATGACATCACCCTCAGTCGCCTCAGGCCTCTGATTTGGAGTCTTCGGAAGTGGCAGTGAATTTACAATAAGCCCGCTAGAAACCTGCGCAAAACAAGCACAAGATGTAAGCGCTACAGCAGCAAACAGCGCAACTTTTGCAACATTTTTTCTTGTAGCGAACATACCTACCTCTTATAGATCTAATTTATCGTCCATTATTAATCAGTTTCATGCATCATTCGAGGCGGAAACCGGCGTCACCGCCTAGCGTCCGTGGCCGTCGCATTCACTTGATATATCGCGCTTATCCTCCCGAGTTTTGCGAAATCGGCACCAACCCCTTCGCCCTTTCTGCCAAGCTTTGCGTAAACGGGCCATCCAAGCAAAGCAATCATCCTTTTCTGACGTGAAATTCCCCGAAAGAAGAGAAATCTTAATGGGCTGCCGCTATCGACGTTTCCCAAGAAATATCCCGTTATAATATTTCCCTCAGCCCAATCGAATGACGAGTACGAATCTATTAACCCTTCAATCGCCCTCCTTATTCGCTCTGGATTCTGCCTGTTCGCAGCAACCAAATCCCATACAATATCGATTTGAACAAGTGTTTTGGCTCTATAACCGAAACCATAAACGATCTGTGCCGGCACATTGAATGGTGGAAGATTATTAACATAAACAAACCATTTCTTCATCCCCGTTACATCATCCATTTTAGCCTCGACCTTCGCATCAGCAAAATCTTTCCTTATTGCAGCACTGACAATCTCTTCGGTCGACCCAAAATTCGCACTTTCGAATCCCTCTACTTCTCCTCGTCGAGCCAAGCTGGAAGCCATCGCCCCTACAAGCAAAACGGATAGAAAGACAATCAATGGCAATCGTCCGAAGATACGATGTAGCGCTCTCTTTTTCATATTTTCCACCCCCTCTTACCTACGGCTTTCCAAGAATATTACAGGCAGGTTGCCTGCTTGAATTTTCCGGCCTCGTCGCACGATGAAGAACTGAAATTGGTTTGAGTAGACTTTCTCTGTCCGTCATTGCGTTCAAGAAATTCGCCCTGAACAGCCTTCTGGCGGATGTCTTCCCACGCTTTCTCAAGCGCAAGAAGATTCAAATTGACTGATTTCAACGTACGATCGTTGCCACCCATACCATTGGGGTTTGGAAAGGGTTTAATGGTCCCGCGAGCGATGGCGACTTCAACACTGTAGTTGTTCCCGCCATTGCCATCCTCCACTACATATCCGTCCGCGACTGTGAGTCGCTTGCTATCCGTGGGCCCAGGCAACGCACTGTTATATCGCTGATGAAGGCCGTTAATCACATCGCCAGGCATCAAGCCTATGACAGACACAGGTGCATCGGATTCCGACGTACCGTCGAACAATTTGGTTGCACGCACGGCATCAACTTTCAACAATGCTGGAGTAATCGATGCGTGATTCGTTGCCTCATTCACTCCGACAACTTGATAATTCCTCGATTCTGAACCAACAAGGAAAGTGCTAAGCGGATCTGTTACAACTATTTTATTTGGCCCAACGTTTTTGTCCGCAAAAAACCCTTTCACGTTTTGAACTGGAAGCGATACCTTTCCGACATCAGCATCATATACGCCCGTTAATGTCGGCACCCCACCGAAAATCGCGCCCGTTGTTCCGTCGTAGCGACGATCTAGTGGATTTACGCCCGACACTGTCACCGGAGCAGGGGTAATAGAACCCTTGGTTGCACTAGACGCATTATCAAGATAGTAGTTGGACGCCCGCGAACCAGTTAGCACGCCACTTACAAATACTGGTTTGCTGACTCCAACATTCTTGTCAATGAAGTTTCCGCTAATTTCGTAGTTGACGCTCCCCGCATCCGGCGCGAACACCCCGGCCAATGTCCCAGCGCTCAACCGAGCCTGAGTCGTTGCGTCGTACACTTTCGTTTGCGCTTGCAAACCCGCTATAACAACACGGGCCGGTGTGATGTTGAAGACCGTGTTCGGAAGATTCAACTTGTACCCCAACGTATCCGCCAAGGTTCCTAACTGGATCGCATAATTTCCGACGTCTTTGACAACCGTTGACGTGGCGCCGTTAGCGGAAAGACTTCCAGTCAACGAATCGAAAGCGGCGGTGTCGCCGTTCTGCCAACCTGTGGCTATATAGTTATCCCAATTGGTCACATCAAGCGACATTGCGTCATAGATCTTCCCGTCCCGCAACGTCAGCGCCAGCGCCGGTTGATCTCGATACTGGACATAAATGCCAGACGCACTTGGAATACGCGATGTATCACCGTAAGCAACGCCATAACGATAATGCCCCGCACCAGGATAACCAACATCCGACGAGCTCACTCCAGCCGTACCGGTGATGCTGCCCGTATAGACAACGCCACGGCTGGTAGGATCGAAAATGAGCTTGCTGTTGGCGAACTTGACATTCCCACCGTTGCTATCACCCGAAGCCCTTATGGTGCCCGCAGCAATTACAATTGCCGACGCATTGTTGTGTACCGTCGAGGTCACGTTCTGGTTGACCATGACGTCGCCGGTCTGGCTGATGACCGAAACAGCACCTGTTGCTGCAGTCGGCCCATTCAGCGACACTGCATTTTGGCCGGCCACCATATCCGTAACATTATTCGCCACGGTAATCGCACCGCCCACCAAATCCTGCAGCGAAATGCCCCCCCCCCCCGTTATGCCGCTTCCCACACCATTTGTGATGGCGATATTCCCATCACCGGCATTCAGGGGAGAACCACTGGAGAAGGTAATGTCGGCGCTGGTGCGGTTAACCACGGTAATATTACCTCCCGCCGTCCTTATCGCTGCACCGCTTCCGGTGATCCCGCTACTCGCATCCAGATTGACGCTACCCCCATCGGTCGTAATCGGAACATTCAATGCGATTGCACCGTGACCGGTCCGGCCCGTATCTGCCGTAATATTGGTATTCAAAGCTCCATTTGACGAAGTAATCGTCGCCCCCGGACTCAAAATCACATCTTGAGCGGCCCGAACATCGAGCGTGGAACTGTTGGCCCCAGCATAACTAATAGGACTATCCAGCTGCAGGGTACTCTTGGTCGACTCGAGCAAAGTCGACTTGGTATTACCGAGTGCCACTGGGCTATGATAAACTTGCTCGTGTTCAGTGGTAATTTGACCACCATTGATCGCTGTAGGTCCCGTGACCGTCAACGAGGCAAGTGGGTTAAGGCTGCCTACCGCTCCATTGAAGATGATGTTACCTTGTCCAGCGTTCACCCTCAGAGGTGAGGCAGCCAAATTAGTTTGGACAACATAGGGCAATTGTGACCCAGGAGGAAGATCATTCCACTGACCTTGCAATCCGATAAATTGCAGAACGCCCTCGACTCCACCAGAATCATCCGGCTGAACGATTGGCGAGGCAGCCCAATTCACATAGGAGCCGGGAGCGGGGTTAGGCCCAGACCTCGTTGTATTAAATACCCGACCTTTTGCCCGTCCGCCGACCCATTGCCAGTTCACGCCGGACACAAACGCACTACCGCCTAGCCAGCTTTCCGTAAATCCTGCTGCCCGGCCTGCGATCAAATTCTGCAACTGGCTAAGGGGGGTAGCGAGATAACTGTCTCCAACCGCACCCTCACCTGCCGTCGTACCTTGCGCCAACTTCTGGGCGTTTGTCCACGTAGTCGGAGTGCTTACGTAACTGTAGGTGTCGCCTGAGTCGATTTTCCCGTTAAATGTCACGCCCCCCCCTCTTCCATTCGGCGCGCCAGTGATAGTATCGATACTTAGGCCTGCTGTATTGGCAATCAAGATGTCGTTATTAAATGTTAGCTCGCCTCCCGCAGTCTGGATATTAAGTATGTTTGGTGATACAAAATATGCACCACTCTCGAATGAGAGATTGCCACCATTGGTCGAAATGTCTTTGGAAACCATGATGGCGCCGGAGCCGTCGCGCGCGCCACCAGTTGCATCCAGACTAACATTCAGCTTACCAGCCGTGGAGGTAATTCCGCCATCTAAGACGATGTCTAGATTCGCGACTAGATTCAAATTCGCGTCTCCACCAGCCGTCTTCGCAATAGGTGCATCGGCATTTTGAATCAAATGTCCCACCCCACCCGAACCTGCCGTAGTGGAAATCGTAACGTTAGTTCCTGCATTTAGAGCATTATTAATCGTGGTGTTTGAAATAGTCCCGATCGCACCCGCTGGGTTGTAATTTCCGCTGCTTAACGCCCCACTACCAGACGAAGTAATTGTGACGTTGGACGGATCTAATAACCAACCACCGGATGTACCGGCCTTCGTCGACACATCCACTTCGTCATTCTTAGGTGCCGCTTTCAGAAAACCCTTGCTCGATGTCTCGACCTGACCGCCGTCGCCGCCCGCCGCGCCGCCGCGTGCCTGGATCGTCCCCTGAAAGTTCGTATAGTCCTGCGACCATAAAACAACCTGACCGCCATTGCCCTGGTTAACCGCATTAGCGGCAATGGTTGCTTGCGGGTCCATATAGGTATTCGCTGCATGGCGCTCCGATGCCAACCCTCTCCAGCTCCCCCCCACGAGAACAGCGCCCCCACCGGAGGCCCCCGACGCATCTGCTCGACTTCCGGCCAATAGCCCGACATTGTTGCCTAACACACGAATTTGCCCACCGGCACCCTGATTTCCAATCGCAGCCAGTCGTCCGCTAGATTGCGTGATACCGGTGTTCCCGCCATCTAGGGTAATACGGCCGCCAACCGCGCCGCTGACGTCGAGGCTACCGCTATTATCCACTGCGACATCAGTTGGTTGTCCCGTAGTATTGCCAATATTATTTGCAGAGCGCCAATCAGGACTTGCCTGCAATTCGCTTCCTCTCAGCAACCCGATCGTCCCGCTGCGCACCTGGATACTGCCGGTATTAATCACTTTGTCGGCCATCAACAACACACTGCCATCTGGAGCGGCAATTACAGTGCCATCATTTTGCACTGTCCCGCCCCCTCCCCCCAAAAAATGGTAGTTGTTTTGCATGAAATCAGCGTCGCTCAAGGCCTTGGTTGTTGCAATCAGCCCACCCGCATTGATCTGTGCCCCATGCCCGAAGACAACGCCATTCGGATTAATAAGTATCAGCTTTCCGTTCGCGTTCAACGCGCCATAAATCTGAGAAGGGTTTATACCATTGACTCGATTTAGCGCAACAGATTGCGTGGACGGTTGATTGAACGTCACACTGGCGCCAGCACCAATATCAAATTGATTCCAATTTAATGCAGCATTTGGACTAGTTTGGCTAATCTGCATATGACTTCCAGATTGGTTGATCGTCGCGCTGCCTGCGCTGACGACGCCACCCGTTGGCAACGCATTGGGCGGTGGCTCGGCTTCAGCCACAGCAATCAGCATCGAGAACATTAGGTAGACGGCAACCAACGACCCGCCAAAATATCGCATAGGCCTGCCAGCAAATAAACTAGAAATGACAGGAACAGCGCACAAGACTGGATGCGATGACTCGGCGCGGCCCGCGCGCCGCCGCCTCCCAACCTGCTTATGGCAAGACACGGTGATTTCCGATACCGCCACGAAACGACCGAATACCTGGTTCCAGATAACAATATATGTTTGGTTCATTTCTTTCCTCCAACATATAAAATGCGAGGCATCAGCGGCGCAACAAAATCTGGCGACACAAGTTAATCGCTGCCTTCCAACGGAACACTGACCCGAGACTCCACTTTCCTTTTCTACGATCAGGATGCTTCAGCAGCGAGCAAACGTCATTTTCCAAAATACTCACACTGCTTTTACAAACAAGCACATGGTAATTCTATGTAAGCCCTCGGTTTATTGCATCGTCTAAATGGACGAATTTAGAGTCGCTTATGTGGACGCCTCCCGGATAGCAAGCTGGGGTTGCACTTTGGTCTACAGGTAAGGCAGCACGCTTATGTCCGGCCCGTCATTGCAGGCTGGTCGGCCTGCTGGCCCATATGGAATTCGCTGGCGAGGGTCTCAACTAACACTCGAACTCGAGAGTTCACGACTCTAATCAGACTGACCTGCCCCCTACAAACAGGGCCATCCGGAGTCTAGTAAAGTTCGTTTTCGGAGAAGAAGACGAACATGAAGAAGCGCTTTACGGAACAGCAAATCATCGGGTTTCTGAAGGAAGCCGAGGCCTAGCAGGCTGTTGAAATAGCTTCCGCCATGGTCATCGGACCGGGAGCGGTAAACGTTGAAACAAGGAAGCGGACAACACTGAGACCGAAGCGATGCGCGGAGCGGACGGCTACACCGAGACGATGTTTACGATGGCAAGGCTGGATGACTTCGTGCCGGCCAATCACCCGCTGCGCCCGATTCGCATTTGGCTGAACGACGCACTCAAGCGCATGGACCCGGTGTTCGCTCGGATGTACGAGAGCGACGCGAAGGGTGGCCGCCCGAGCATCGCCCCGGAGAAATTGATTCGCGCGTTGCTGTTGCAGGTGCTGTATTCGATTCGAAGCGAACGCATGCTGATGGAGCAAATCTCCTACAACATGCTGTTTCGCTGGTTCGTCGGCCTTTCGATGGACGATGCGGTGTGGGACCACTCGACCTTTAGGGACGGGCTGAACAATGTGCATTGGCTGCACGGTTGACGTGCGAACCGACGCGAGAATCGGGAGGCGGGTGCCGTGACTGCTGAGTCCTGTGTCTCGACAAGCCTTCGAAGGCGTTTTTTGCGCAGATCTGCGCGTTCAAGACGC
>NZ_RJZE01000004.1 GCF_003986935.1 Paraburkholderia kururiensis JCM 10599 = LMG 19447
CGCCCTTCGATAGTGACGGGTTGTGCGATGTCGAGATGTTGAAGAGGCTCGTCAGGGACGCCGCGGCCAACGATCAGCCCGCAGTAGTGAAGGACGCAACCGAAGTCCAGAAGGCAGACGCGCTTTCTTACTACGTGAAGGGCCATGATGAGGTACGTCGAGCCCTGCGCGGATTCATCTGCAACGCGCCGAGTGAATGGGATAGCACGCACAACGAGACGCGCTTCGCGAAGCTGCTCGACGAGAGCGGGTTCTATCACGGCAGCCGAAAGGGCTACGAGGATTTTCTGAAATACCTCAAGGAACTTCAGTTCTGGGACGTGACGGGGTTGCCTGCCGGCCAGAAGCTCTGGTTCTTCCATCCGCTCGCGTTTATCCGGCATTTCAGGAAGTGTGGGTGGTTAAGCCTTCAGGAGCAGATTCAATTGCTACCTCGGAAATCGATATCTGATGCTGGTGGCCACATATCGTGGGTCGAAAGCAAGAAGCGATTTGTTGATGGAAACGACGATTCTCGTGGTCAATCGCCGAAGCACATGTGGCTAGCGCTCAATCATATGTTTAAAAAATACGGATTTAACAGTGACCTTCGGAAGGCTCACTTTTTGGCGCAGGTTTTAAAGGAGACTGGAGCTTTATGCTCGACAAGAGAAAATGGAAGTGCAGATTATTTCCGGAAAATGTACGAGAGCTATAAAGCTAGTGATGCTGCTTATGATTTTGACAACAAATACAATTGGCTTAAGAATCTTGGTTTTCTGAAAAACCGTGATCGTGCTACATACATAGCTCAGCGCCCCGGTGAGGTTCACGCGAAAGCCGTGGCAGGTGGGAATGTCCAGTCGGGAGACGGTCCTCGCTTCTGCGGTCGCGGGCTGATTCACCTTACGTGGAGAAAGAGTTACGGTGAATATGGAATTTACCGCGGCAAGGATTTTACGACTGATCCGAACCCAGCACTATTGCAGTCTGACGCAGAAACGGCGACAGATTCTGCTGGCTACTTCTGGGTTAAGACTCGTATCAACAGAAAGGCCGACCATGGCTCAAGCAACACAGATGTCCAAGGTTGCTTTGGTGTAGTGGGTGGTGCAGGCGGGTTACCTGCGCGGCAGCAGTTCTTTCGTTACGCCTACTTCATTCTTGGCGATACACCAAAAATGCCGACGGATAGCACATTGGAACGTCAAACGGAGGAAGGGGCATGATCTGCTTTCCTGTTCCAAAAATGCAGTGTCTTCAGATAGCATTCTCGGTTGGGGTATATCGTAGTTGAATTTATTAAGGGATCGGTTGTTATGAAAATTCGTCGGACTTCTACATTTTATTTGTTATTGGTGCCGTTTTTTTTGTTGATTTCCCAGTGGACTTATGGTGCGGATATTCCTGCGGCGGTTCAGGCGGCGGTAAGTGCTCGTACCGATGAGAGTCACAAATTGCAGCCACCGATCATCGATGCTGGATCCGCGATGCAAGGAGCGTACATCTACTTTGTGATAAATATGTCAGATGTACCGGATTATAAAAAAATGACAGATCATATATATTGGATGCGCATTTGCTATTTTTGGATGGAGACCATATTTGGCACAATGAAATATTTGATCGTTACGTGAAGGAAGATGGTGTTCCAGAAGTTGCTAGTGTCTTTTTTGTGAACGCAGATCGCGACCCCAAAGATAAAGAGGTCGTCATCCTGGTTCGAACGCCGCTTAATCACTACGATTACGGCGGCGAATATTTCGATGGTTACATTTACAGGTTAACTGGAAATGCTCGGGAAGGTGCTGTTTTCGCGGGATTGCAGAGCGATGCTAGTGCACCTTTTGTGGGTCAATGTGAATGTGGCTTCCGCGATGGCCGCTCTACACATGCACAATATAAGGATGCTGAGTCGATTCGAAAGGCGCTCGCAAGAAGATATCCTGTGGAACCTAAGTTGAAGTGAAGGATGTGGAGATATTTTTATCCATTAAATTAATGATTTAAATAAACCAAATAATACCTCGATAAAAAATCATCTTTCTTCTGGTCACGCTTGAAAACGGCAGGACATGTGCAATGATGAAATTCCCCATCCGTAAGGGCGACAAGCTGGAGAACGGTGGCGAAGTCACAGAAGGCTCACCGTGGTTCGAGGTGATGGGCCGGCCGCTCGCCCGCAAGGGTGACAAGGCGATCTGCGAGCAGCACGGACCCACCACGATTGCCGAGGGTTATGGGAAATTTCCCGACCGGGACGGCAGGGCCGTCGTCTTTCACCACTATCGCTGTGCATGCGGCTGCAGGCTGCTTTCGTCATTGATGAGCTTCAACGTCGCGTAATGCCGGTCGATCTTTCTGCTGCCGGAGGCCCGAGTGCCTATCCCCGCCGCCCCAGGTTCTGGCCTTGGTGGTTCTGCATCTGGCTTGCCTGCAATGTACCGGCGTAGCCATTGCGATGGTGCTTTGGCCGAAGGGTGAGGGGCGGCGCGCCGATGGTGTTTTCGAGCGTCTTCACGATGTCGATGAGCGGGCGCTTGTTCGACTGCGGCATTGCCGTGAACGGACCCGCATCGGGCTGCCTCGTGCGCTGCAACAGCCGCTGAAGATGCTGCTGCAGCTCGGCGAGAGCAGATGGGAATACATAAGGAGTTTCAACGCAGGGCTTTACCGCAGGGTTTCACCGCATAGGCCGTTTCGCGCGGTGTGAGTACCGTGGCGCGAGGCACGAGGAATGCGAGGTTGACGGCGCAGGTGCCTCGCCTAAACTCTTCAGACGTTTCCGGCATCGGTATTGCCCGCCTTTGCAGGACCCTTAGGACCCTTCGGATGTTCGATGGAGGTCACGCCATGAACGCGCAACGTTTAATCGTCAGTGCCGACCGCGGCAAGCTCAGCGTGATCGCCGTATGGAAAACGCTGCAACGGTATGACGTTCAGGTGAGCGGCTGCAAGGCGATCGTGGACGCGCAGCGCGGCGCCGAAAGCCTCATCATCGACCTCGCCGATACCACGCCCGAACGCGTGAGCAACGTGGTGGCCGCGCTGAACCGCCAGCCCGCGCCGCTCAAGGTGATGGTGAGCGTGGCAGCGGACGCGGTGCAGCGGGCGAGGTGAAGCGCGGCATGAGCGCAGCATGAGCGCGCGCTTTCGTTCGCTCAGAACAGCTGGCGTGGCCGGCCTTGCGCCATCTCGTGCGGCATCGTCTCGGGCAGCGTAAAGATGACGTGCGGCAGATCGTCGAGTAGACCCTCGAAGCGGGCGTCGGCTTCGCTCGTGAAAAGCGCATCGAGATAATCGAAGCTCAAGAGCGGTACGAGCGCGCGCAGCGCCGCTTCCTCATCGGGCTGCGGGCCGGTTTCGATGCCGTCCACATCGAGGTGCACGGAGCATGCCGTGCTTCCCGCGCGGTCCATTGCGCCGATGTCGATCAGCTTGCCCGCAACGTTTTGCGCGAGCACCCGGCCGTTATGAGCGAACACGCGGAACGGGCGGTCGAACTGCGGCAGCGAACGCCGTGCTTCGCTTCTGACTTGCCTTCGTGTTTCGTTAGCCATCCTGATTCCTCCTCATTTCAGCACGAGACCGGCGTGAGACCGATCACATGTGCCGAGGTCGCAAGGACAGTGCCACGTCGGCCGCGCTGGGCGAGCGAGGCACCTGAACCGTCCCTATACGTTGCCTCGACGGCTGCGCCATGCGAACAGCGCGGCAAGCGCGAGCGTCGCCGCGGCGAACGCCGTGCGCCGATGCGTGTCCAGCCACAGCGAGGCGCTCGTGGCGCGCGCTTCGTCGCCGAACGCGCCGCGCAGGCGATGCTTGTCGGGCACCGGGTCCCAGAGGTCGACGGGGCGCGCGGGGTCGGTAGGCGTCTTGCGCTGCTGGCCGCGCCACGCATGGTGTGCGAGATAGCGGTCGAGCCATGCCGGCGCGATCCGGTTCGCAAAAATCGCCTTCACGGACGAGAAGCCCACGTCGAGTTCGCGCCGCTTGTGGGTGGCGGCCCAGAAGATGGCGCGCGCAGCCACCTCCGGTTCGTAGACCGGCGCGACGGGCCGCGGCTCGCCCGGCAGGCGGCAGAGCGCCCAGTCGAATTGCGGCGTGTTGAGCGCGGGCATCTGCACCATCGTTACGTGCACGCGGCTTTTCTCGTGCAGCAGCTCGCTGCGCAGCGCGTCGGTGAAGCCGCGTATGGCGAATTTGGCGCCGCAATACGCCGATTGCAGCGGAATGGCGCGATACGCGAGCGCCGAGCCCACCTGCACGATCGTGCCGCGATTGCGCGGCCGCATATGCGCGAGCGCGGCCATCGTGCCCCACACGTAGCCGTGGTAGGTCACGTCCGTGACGCGCGCGAACTCCGCGGGTTCAATCGCCGTGATGGGTGCGAATACCGTCACCATCGCGTTGTTGACCCATACGTCGATGGGGCCCAGCTCGCGTTCCACGCGATCCGCGGCGGCGTGCACGGCGTCGGCGTCGCTCATGTCGAGCGCGATGGGCAGGGCGCGGGCGCCCAGCTGCCGAATGCCTTCGGCGACGGTTTCGAGCGCCTCGGCATCGCGCGCGATGAGTGCCACGTTGGCGCCTCGCTGCGCAAAACACAGCGCCGTCGCGCGGCCCACGCCTGCGCTCGCGCCCGTAACGACCACGACTTTCGGTGTGCGTGAAAGGAACGGCATGACGTTGTCTCCTTTGTGCTTGTGTGGGGAGTCATCAGAGTTCGCCGCGCGAGCGCAGCGTCGCGATGCGATCCGCGGTGCGGCACGCAATGGTCTGGATGGTGAGCGACGGGTTCACGCCGCCTACGGTGGGGAACACCGAGCCGTCGCAGACCCAGAGATTCGGAATGTCCCAGCTGCGGCAGTCGGCGTTCACGACGCTCGTGCGCGGGTCGTCGCCCATGCGCGCGGTGCCGTTGAGATGGCAGGTGTCGTCGTGCTGCTTCCAGACGTTGCGCCCGCCCGCCGCTTCGAGCGCGCGCTGCATGAATTCCAGCGAGTGCTCCACGAGCTTCAGGTCGTTTTCGCAGTACGAATGCGTGACGCGCGCAATGGGCAGGCCGTACGGGTCTTTTTCGTCGGCAAGCGTGACGCGGTTGCGTTCCTGCGGCAGCGTTTCGCCCACGATCTTGAGGCCCGCCTGATGGTTGTACTGCTCCATCTCGGCGGCGAGCGCGTCGCCCCACAGCCCGCGTCCCGTTTGCACCGCGGCCCATGCCTTCGGCAGCGGCCCCTGGCTCATGTAGCAATAGCCGCCGAAGAAGTCCTTGCCTTTGTCGGTGTAGTTCCAGTGCTCGGTCATCGCGAGCGAGGGCGGCCCCTTGTACCAGCGGATTTCTTCGTCCATGAGGCCCCAGACGGCCTGGTTCGACTGCACCATCAGGTTCTTGCCGACGAGACCCGAGCTGTTCGCGAGACCGTCGGGAAAGCGCGGCGTGGCCGACATCAGCAAGAGGCGCGGCGTTTCGATCGCATAGCCCGCCACCACGACGTTGCGCGCGCGCTGGAATTGCCAGCGCCCTTCGCGGAAGTACTCGACGCCGTCCACGCGGCCCTGATCGTTCACGGAGATGCGGCCTGCCATCGCGAGGTCGCGAATCTCGGCACCGGCGCGCAGCGCGCGCGGTATCCACGTGACGAGCGCGCTTTGCTTCGCGTTGGTCGCGCAGCCCGTCACGCAGAAGCCGCGATAGACGCACGGATGCGCCGCGCCGCGCGGTGCGGAGACGGTGGCGAGCGGCGTGGGCGTCCACGGAATGCCGAGCGCCTCGCAACCGCGCGCGAGCACGAGCGCCGAGGCGTTCAGTTCGTGCGCGCGATACGGATAGCGCGGCCGCGGCGGCCCCCACGGGTAGCGCACGGGGCCCGAAATTTTTAGCGCGTCTTCCACTTCGCTGTAGTAGTGCCACATCTCGCGCCAGTCGATGGGCCAGTCCGCGCCGTAGCCGAGCAGGCTGCGCGACTTGAACCACTCGGGACGAAAGCGCAGCGACACCATGGCGAAATGCACGGTGCTGCCGCCCACGGCCTTGCCGCTGTTGTTGCTGCCGAGCTTCAACGGATGGTCGCCGTCGCAGAGGCGTTCGTCGGTCCAGTAGAGCTTGGACTGGTGCGTTTCGTCGGAGGCGAACTCTTCGAGCGGACGCCACCAGGCCCCTGCATCGAGCGCAACCACCTTGAAGCCGTGCTCCGCAAGCCGACAGGCAAGCGTGCCGCCGCCCGCGCCGGTGCCGACGATCGCGAAGTCCACGGGCTCGTCCTGGCGGTACTCGCGCATCGGCACCCAGCCGCCGCGCGTGAAGACGTCGGGCGCGCGGCCGTGCTTGCCGCGTGGGTGGTGCAGGGCGTCGGTGAGGGAATCGGTGAGCACGTCATCGGACACGGCGGTTCTCCCGTTCCACGCGCGCCATGTCTGCGGGCGTGGTGTCGTGTGCCTCGACGGGCTCCCACGGGTCGCGGCGATTGGCTTGCATGCGCACATAGCCGCGCGGATTCGCCGGGCCGCCGAAGCCGATCTCGCTCCACGACTGCGGATGCCCGTAGTACGCGGAGCCGAGGTCGTGCAGCACGCGTTCGGTGAAGAAGAGACCGCTTGGCATGCCGTGCCATTCGGGGCCACCGAGCGCGCCGCGCTGCATGTCGCGAATCAGGTCGTCGCGTGATGCGTTGTCGAGTTGCGCGAAGGGCACGCGGTGACGCGTGCGGCTCGCGGCATCGAGCGCCGCGAGACCGGTTTGCCAGGCTTCGCGCAGCGGCGGCAGCCGTGCGTCGCGAAAGCCGTCGCGCACGTCGCCGGCGAGTTTGGCGTCGATGTAGGCGGCGAGGGGCACGGCGGGTTCGTGTGTCGCGGCGTTGTCTGCGTCATCGCTTTTACTGCCGTTTGACGTTGGACGTGCGGCCTGCGGAATGATCGCGGCACACAACGCCTGCAGCGTCTGCCATTGCGCTTCGTTGCAAAAGCGCGCGACGTCGCGCTGCGCGAGCCGATGGTCGATCACGGCGCGCGTCGCGTCGTCCCACGACACGCTGTCGCGCTTGCGCATGACGTCATAGCCTGGATAGCGGCCCGACGATCGGTCATGTACCGGCGACGATGTCGACAAACCATGCTTCATCTTTCCGTGCTCCTCATACGCAATGCCGCGAGCCCCGCGAGCGCGAGGGCCGTGAACGAGGGCGGCGCGGGCAGTGGCGGACCGTTGAGCACGTTCTGCGTCCACGCGCGCCAGCCGCCCTGATAGCGCGCGATGCCGCGCGCGTGAAAGGCCACGCCGATGCCGCCCAGCGCTGCGGTGACGCGCAGCCACAGCCGGGTCCACCAGCGCTCGCGCGGCTCACCGAGCGCGGCGCATGCGAGCAGCGCGGCACTGACCGGCGCCACAGCGATGGGCGCATACATCGCGCGATGTTGGAACGAGCCGCGAAAGTGCAGCAACGCGACCTCACCCAGGGTGCCCACCAGCCCCACGGCGGAAACCAGCGCGAGCGCCTTGCCCGCAGGCATGCCGAAGAGTTGCGGGTCTTCGGCGGGCTCGTCGCGCAGCCGTTCGGCCACAGCGCCGAGCACGCCGGAGAGCAGCAACGCCATGGGCGCGCCAAGCGGCGCGCCGTAGAACAGGTTGTGCCAGCTCAACTGCCCGGGCCGCTTCGTCACGTTGTAGAGATGGAACCCCGTGCCCACCACGCCGACCGTTGCCGCGAGGCGATACGCCGCGTGTCGCAGCGCATGCAGCCCCGGCGTGCGGTCCGTGCCGCCGTGCGCGCCCGCGGCGAGTGCGAGCGCGCCGGCCACGAGCGGCGCATACATGGCGCGATTCTCGAACGACCCGCGGTAGTGTTCGATGCCGCTGTCGGTCAAAGCGGACCACGCGAGCAGGGCCGAACTGCGGTTGAACGCGCGGGCCGCGAGGATGTGCTCGTGCACGAGCGTGCCGTCGCGCTCGCGGGTGGCGGGGCGGGTGGCGGGCATGGTGTTCGCCGAGGTGCGTGGCAGGCGGGCGCGAGCGGCGGAGCCAGCGCTGGGCCCGAGGTTAGGCCCGGGGGTGGCTCCTTCGTCGGCGGCACGGTCATCGTCGTGGTGGGCACCGCGTACAAGAGCGAACGCAGCGAGGCCCACGGCGCCGGCCACACCACAGAGCGACAGAAAAGAGTGACCTTGATCGTTCATCGCATGTTCATCCGTTGTTCTCTCCTTGCTGTGGCGGCATTGCGCCATGGCGTCCTGGCATCGTGGCGCGGCGGCTCACACGGCGAACTGCCGCGCGTCCGCGTAGCGAAAGGCGAGGCCGCAGCCGGGCCGCGAGAGGTCCGGCGCAATCGCACCGTTGCGCGGCACGGGTGCGCCGTCGAACAGCATCGCTTCGATGCGCACGTGGTCGTGGAACCACTCCTGATGACGCAGGCCCGGCACCGCGGCGGCCACGTGCAGATGCAGCGCCGGCGCGCAGTGCGCGGATAGCGGCACGTGCCACGCATCGGCAAGGCGCGCGGCCTGCATGAAGCCCGTCACGCCGCCGCAGCGGCTTGCGTCGGCCTGCAGCACGTCGACGGCGCGCGCTTCGAGCAGGCGGCGCGAATCGTCGGCGGTGTAGCTGTATTCGCCCGCGGCGATGTCCATGCCCGCGGGCGCGCGCAGACGTATGGCGTGCAGGCCCGCGGTGTCGTCCGAACTCACCGGCTCTTCGAACCACGTCACGCCGTAGGGCGCGAACGCATCGGCGGCGCGCAGTGCCTGCTGTACCGAAAGTGCGCCGTTCGCGTCGACGAAGAGTTCGGCGCCTGTACTGCCTGAATCGCTCGAACCGCCTGCTCCGCCTGTACCGATCGCCGCGCGCGCGTGCTTCACGCGGTCGGGGTCGCGCGCCGGGTCGCTGCCCACTTTCATCTTCACGGCGCGGCAACCGTCGTGTGCGACCCAGCGGCCCAATTGTTCCGCGAGATGCGCATCGGTGTAGTTCGTGAAGCCTCCGCTGCCGTAGATGGGCACCGATTCGCGCGCCATGCCGAGCACCTGTGCGAGCGGCGCATGCAGCAGCTTCGCCTTGAGGTCCCAGAGCGCGCAGTCGAGCGCCGAAATGGCCGTGGCGGCAAGTCCCGCGCGCCCCAGGTTGCGCACGCGCTGCTGCATGCGCAGCCACAGCGCGCCGGTGTCGCCCGGGTCCGCGTGCATGAGCACGGGCGCGAGCGTGTCGCGTATCAGGCTCGCCACGCAGGCGTCGGAATACGTGTAGCCGAGTCCCGTTTCGCCGCCCGCGTCGATCTGCGCGACCACGAGCGTGGTGGCGTTCCAGCTGAAGGTGCCGTCGGCCTCGGGGCTTTCGGCAGGAACGGTGTAGGCCGCGGCGCGCAGGGCGGTGATGCGCGGGCCGAAGCGGCGCTCGTATCCGTCGGTGAGGTCCGTTCTGCCGGTGGACTCCGTTCGCGGTTCGCGTGATTCGCGCGATGAGGGCGCGTCGTTCATTTCGTTCGTCGCCTGTGGGTTCGTCTGCTGCGCTTGACAGCGTGCTGATGGCAGTTGCATGCGGACGTCGTTCTGACCTCCGCCCACGAGGCGCGCGCAACATTCGTTCCTTGCAGCACGTAAGCGAAGGAGCAGGCATGCGCGCGACGGTGACCATTCGTGGCCATTCGCAGCGACGGCAAGAGCGGCGCCGTTGTATTGCCTGGAATTTTTACCGGACTTTCAGCGGCATTGAGCGAAAGAGCGCGGTTGCAGAAAACGAAACCGGAGACGAGCGCGAGGGCTCGTACGCTACACGCACTACATGCGCTACATGCGTTCCTTGATGCCGCGCGCGATCAGCCACACGTTGACCGGATACGTGGTGGCGAAGCCTGCGAGCATGGCCCACTGCATCGGTAGCCAATAGGCGAGCGTTTTCGGCGTGAGCCCGGCAAAGGTGTGGGACGTGATCCACATCACGACGAACATGCCCACTTCGTAAGCGACGAGCGAGAGCGTGTCGGCCTTGATGGCCTGCACGAGTCCCGCGCGCACGCCGAGGCCGCGCATGGGCGCAATCGCGAAGAACTGGAACACGATGCCGAGCACGTAAGCGAGCACGAAGCCGATCATCACCTTGCCCGCGAACACCGAGCCCCACGGCCGGAACCGGGTACCGTAGGCGAGCCAGTCGCCGATGAAATCGCCGAGCGCGCAGCCCGCGCCGCAGTGTGCCGCGCCTTCGAACACGGCCTGCCACATGGGGCGTGATGGAGGTGACGAAAAAGCGTGCTTGCTGCTCGGCTGGCTGTGTTCGCCGTGGGCATGTTGCACGCCATGTGAACCCGCGCTGTTCGCGCGACCGAACCACAAATAAAAGATCAGCCCCACAGGTCCCCAATAAAGCACCGTCAACGGCCAGACGAACGCCATCACGCGCATGGGCGGCCGGTGCCGGGGCGACAAGACGTCCGCGGCGACGTAGAGCGCGGCGAGCACGGAAAGCGGTAGCCACACTGCTGCCGCCTGAGCGAGCCAGGGTGGCATGAGAGTCCTCGCAGATACAACCGGTGCGTTGGAAAGAGGCCGAGACGATGCGCGGCACGAATGAGGCCGGCGCGGTGTTTGTCGATCAGAGCTATTGCGATTGATCGCGCAACACGGGCCGCACGTTGCGTCTGGCACGTCGACCCGTTCAGCACGAAGCGCGCCCGCGGTCGGGAACCGTGGGCGCGCTTCGTGTTGCAGACGGGAACAGCGTGCGGGGGGAAAGCGCGCGGGAAGAGGGTTCAGGAAGCTAGCTAATGCAGCTGGCTAATGCAGCTGGCTAATGCAGCTGGCTAATGCAGCTAGCTAATGCAGCTAGCTAATGCAGCCGCAGTCAACCTGAGGCAAACACGCGCAACCTCAGGCCCGCACCCCATCAAAACCGGTCGGCCCTGAACGGCCGCGGATCCACCACCGGCTGCGTGCCCGTCACCATCTCGGCAATCAGCCGTCCCGTGACCGGCCCGAGCGTGAGACCGTGATGCGCATGGCCGAACGCGAACCACAGGTCGGCATGGCGCGGCGCCGGGCCGATCACGGGCATCATGTCCGGCGTGCATGGGCGGCGGCCCAGCCACGGCGTGGCATCCAGACGTTCGCCCAGCGGAAACACCTTGCGCGCGATGGGCTCCACCGCGTCGAGCTGGGCCGGCGTGGGCGGCGCATCGCGCAACGCAAGCTCGGCGCCCGTGGTGAGGCGAATGCCGCGCGCCATCGGCGTGATGAGGTAGCCGATCTCGGCATCCAGCACGGGCTGGTTGAGACGCGCGCCGTTTTGTGCAGCGTAGTGCATGTGATAGCCGCGCTTCACGGCGAGCGGCAAGTGGTAGCCGAGCCTGGTCGTGACGAGGTCGGACCAGGGGCCCATTGCCACCACCGCCGAACGCGCTTCGACTACGCCTGCGTCGGTAGTCACGCGCCAGCCAGGTTCGAGCGTAGTGGCGTCGCCCGTCAGGATGCGGCCGCCCAGTCGCACGAAATGGCGCGCATAGGCCGTGACGAGTGCGTTCGGATCGCTCACCGAATCCGAGTCCGTATAGCGCAGTCCGCCCATGAGGTCGTGGCTGAGCCACGGCTCGTCGTGTTGCAGGCGTGCGGCGTCGAGCACGTCGAACTGCACGCCGTACTCCGTGTTCCAGCGGCGCGCCTGACGTTGCTCCGCTTCGAACTTCTGCGCCGTGCGAAACACCTTGACCCAGCCGCCGGTGCGCAGCAGATCGCCTGCGCCCGAGGCCTCGATCAGCGCGCGATGCTCGGTAATGCAATGCTCGATCAGCGTGGAATACGCGCGTGCGATGGCCGCGTGACGATCGGGCCGCGAGTTGTACCAGTAGCGGTAGAGGAACGGCAGCAGATGGGGCAGCGCGGCCGCGTGGTAGCGCACGTCGGTGGAACGGTTCAGCGCATAGCGCAGCAGGGTGCCGAAGTTGCGCGGAAAGGCGTACGGATACACGCCCTCGCGTTGAATGAGCCCGGCGTTGCCGAACGAGGTTTCGTAGCCGGGCGCGCGGCGATCCACGAGCGCGACCGCGAGTCCGCGCTGTTGCAGATGCAGCGCGACGGAGACCCCCACCATGCCTGCGCCGAGTACGACGGCATCGAACTTCATTGCAGCGATTCCTTGTTTCGTTGTGTTGTTATGAGCGTGCCGCGACGCGGGGCTTAGGCCACCGAGATGCCCTCGCGCTCGCCAGTTGCCGCGCCGAACACGGGCGGCGCCGTCACGATGGACTTGAGCGACGGGTTCGGCTGCGTGAGCTTCGACAGATCGGGCCGCGGACGACGCAGCGCAGGCACCACGTCGAATGCCTGCTCCAGCGCCTGCGCCACCGCGAGCGTCTTCAGGTCGCCGTGGAAGGGTCCGACGATCTGCAAGCCGAACGGCATGCCTGCGTGATCCACACCGCACGGCAGCGAGAGCGCCGGGTGCGTGGTGAGCGTCACCACGTACGTGAGGGCGAGCCAGCGATAGTAGTTCTCCTGCGCGCGGCCGTTGATCTGCGCTGCGTACAGTTCGCGCCATGGAAACGGCGAGACCGGCGTGGTGGGCGAGACGATCACGTCGTAGCGCTCGAACGCGGCCTGGAAGCGGCGGAAAAGGCGCGTCTGCTCGGTTTGCGCCCAGGCGCTGTCGGCGAGCGTCATCGCGGCGCCCATCTCGTAGTTCGCGCGCGTGTTGGGACCGAGCGCGCTCGGGTCGCGTGCATACGCGTCGCGCAGGCCCGCCACGAAGCTCTCGGCGCGGATCACGTCGAAGGCGCGGTGCGCGTCGCCCAGATCGAACGGCACGGGCTCGCAGGTGCGAACCCAGGGCGCGAGCGCCGCCATGCGCGCGCGGAACACGGCGCGAATGTCGTCGTCGACGTCGCAGCAGCCGAAGTCTTCGGTGAAGCCCACGCGCAGCGTGGAGAGATCGAAGGCGGGCAGGGTGGCGAAGCTGAGCGGATCGGTTTCGTAGCTGAGCGGGTCGCTTGCCGAAAGACCCGCGGTAGCCGCGAGTTGCAGCGCGGTTTCGGCGACCGTGCGGCCCATCGGACCCACGACCGAAATCGGCGTCCAGCCCAGCAGCCGGCGCGAGTTCGGCACGAGCCCCGGCGACGGACGAAAGCCCACCACGCCGCATTTGGCGGCGGGAATGCGCAGCGAGCCGCCTGTGTCTGAGCCCGTGCAGACGGGCAGCATGTCGCAGGCGAGTGCGGCAGCGGAGCCGCCTGACGACCCGCCCGCGTTGAGTTCGGGGTTGAACGGGTTGCCCGTGGCGCCCCACACCGGGTTGCGCGTGTTCGCGCCCGCGCCCAGTTCGGGCACGTTGGTCTTCGCCACGACGATGGCGCCCGCCGCGCGCAGGCGCTCCACCAGCACGACGTCGTGCGCGGGCACGTTGGCGCGCGACATCGGCGAGCCGTAGGTGGTGAGCAGGCGGGCCGTGTCTTCGAGATCCTTCACGCCGAGCGGCAGGCCGTGCAAGAGACCGAGCGGCTCGCCCGCCAGCACCTTGCGCTCGGCGGCTTGGGCGGCGGCGCGGGCGGCGGCGTAGTCGGTCGCGGTGATGGCGTTGACGGCGGGGTTGATGGCTTCGATGCGCGCGATGCAGGCCTCGAGCAGTTCGACGGGTGAGATCTCTTTTGCGCCGATCAGACGGCGCAGCTCGACAGCGCTGCGCGCGACCAGCTCGTGGCGATCGATTGAAGGGGTGGACACGGGTTCGGACATGAGTACGGTTCCGGAGTCGGATGAAGGTGAACAGGCTCGCGCCAGCGAGCCAGGTCAATGAATTACGCCAACGGGTTACGTCAACGAATTACGCCAACGGTTACGTCAACACTTCGCCCGTGCGGTCGCGCAGCCAGATTACCGGCACGAGCGATACGGCGCAGGCCGCGGCGACATACCACGCGGGCGCCAGCACGTTGCCCGTGAGCGCCACGAGCCAGCTCGCAATGAACGGAGAGAAGCCGCCGAAGAACGACGCGCTCACCACGTAGGTGAGGGCGATGCCCGTGGCGCGCACGGGCTTCGGGAACAGCTCCGGAATCATCACGAGCACCGGCACGATGTGCCCCGCCACGAAGACCCCAAGGAACGCGGAGACGGCGCAGAGCAGGAGCGTCGACGGCTCGGCCGAGAGCCACGCAAACGCAGGATAAACCGTCACCAGCAAAACGACGCGCGAGACGACCAGCACGCGCTTGCGGCTGAAGCGGTCGGCGAGCTTGCCGGCGAGCGGCGCGGCCACGAACAGCACGAGCGAACTCACGATGCCGGACACGACGGCCGCCGTCTGCGGCAGATGCAGCGTGCGCACGGCGTAGCTCGGCAGGAAGAACGCGGTGATGTAGACGGACACCGAGCCGCCCAGTTCGGCAAAGGTGCCGAGCACCGTGAGCTTGAGGTGCGTGGTGAGGGCCGCTTTCAGCGCGGCGTAACGCCCTGTGTCTGTCGAAGATGCCGGCGCCTTGCGGGCTGCCGGGGTCGTGGAGGCCTGGGCTGCGTAGGCGTGGGCCGATGCATCCCGATCTGCCTCGCCGCCCAGCGTTTCTTCGAGGCGCTGCCGGATCAGCATGCCGACCGGCGCCGCGACGATGCCGAGCAGGAACGGAATGCGCCAGCCCCAGGCGAGCAGCGCGTCTTTCGGCAGTGCCGCGTTCACGATGGTCGCTACTACCGCGCCGAGCGCGATGCCCAACGCGATGGCGGCGAAATTCCAGCTCGCGAAGAACGCCCGTGTGTTGTCGGACGCGTGCTCGATGAGCAGCGTCGTGCCCGGGCCGAACTCGCCGCCCGCGGCGAAGCCCTGCAGCAGGCGCGCGCCGAGCACGATGAAGGGCGCGGCCATGCCGGCCACGGCGTAGGTGGGCGCGGTCGCGATCAACGCGCAACTGGCGGCCATCAGCATGATGGTGAGCACCATCGCCTTCTTGCGGCCTACGCGGTCGGCATAGCCGCCAATCACGATGCCGCCGAGCGGCCGCACCACGAAGCCCACCCCGAACACGCCGATGGAGAGCAGGAACTGGTTCACGGGCGACGCGGCCGGGAAGAACAGCTGACCGATCTGGATGGCGAAGAAGCTGTAGATCGTGAAGTCGTAGTACTCGAGCGCCGTGCCGAGCGTCGTCGCGGCGATGACCTGGGCCTTCGAGAGGCCCGCCTTTTGCAATGCGAGAGTGGACACAGCGGCGGCTCCTTCAGCGTGGCTCTGGGATGCGGTTATCCTATACGAGAAAAAAATAATTCTCGTATACGACAAAACCCTCGCCCGAATTCACACACCAGGGCGAGATCTCACGCTCCGGTTTTCACATGGCCAAATCTGTTGCCCGTTCCCACGCTCGCTCCGTGCCGGTCGCCGCGCCGCAGGCTGCTGCCGATGCTGTCGATGCCACGGCGCCCGGGGTGGCGCTGCCGGTTTCATCGCCGGCTTCGTCTTCATCTTCACAGCCGAAATCCGCACAGACCGACCACAAGGCCGTAGGCGGCCGGCTGCGCGATGCGCGCAAGGCGCGGCGGCTTACGCTCATGCAGCTTTCGGAGCAGTCCGGCATCGCGGTGTCCACCATCTCCAAGGCCGAACGCGGCGACATCGCGCTTACCTACGACAAGTTCGCCGCACTGGCCCACGCCTTGCAGCTCGACTTCGACGCGCTCTTCGGACGCGCCGCGCCCAACGCGGCCCGCACGCGCGAGGCGTCGATGACGCCGTCGTTCACGGCGTCCGGCGAGCAGATGATCTACGACACGCCCAATTACGAGTACGGCATGCTCGCCGCCGACCTCACCGGCAAGCGCATGGTGCCCATGCGCGCACACGTGCGTGCGCGTTCGCTCGCGGACTTTCCCGACTACATCCGCCACAGCGGCGAGGAATTTGTATTTCTGCTGCACGGCGCGCTCGAACTGCGTTTCGAGAACGGCACCGCCTACGCGCTCAAGCCGGGCGACAGTCTTTACTTCGACAGCTCGATGGGCCACGTCTACCTGAGCACGGGGAAGGGCGACGCCGAAGTGCTCGTGTGCTGTGTGGAGACGGACACCGACGCGCCGCGGCCGCCCGAAGCGATCTGAGCGACGCATCGCGCGACGCATGCCGGTTCGCCGGCCGCGAAGTTTGACGCGAAGTCACGCGGGCCAGGCGTGACTTCATGGGCCTGGCGTGATTTCGCGCGACCTTACACGACCTTACCCCACGCACCTCCAGTACCATTTGCCCGCACCACCGCTATTGTCGAAGTCCAGCGAGGAGACCCACGATGAAGCTGTGCAGCACCTTCGCGGCGAGGGCCGTCGCGCTTTGCACTGCGCGCGGCGCGACGGTGACGGCCGCGCTCGCCGTCGCGCCGGCCTTCGGCCTTGCCGCGCTGGCCTTCGGCCTCGCCGCGCCAGCGCCGGTTCAGGCGCAGACGACGACCGTCTACATCGGCATGAACGGTGGTCCGATGGAAAGGGCGTACACGAGCCAGGTGCTGCCCGACTTCGAGAAGGCCAACAACGTGAAGGTGACGGTGGTGCCCGGCACGTCGTCGGAAACGCTTGCGAAATTGCTGGCGAGCCGCGCGCATCCGTCCATGCACGTGGCCTTTCTCGACGACGGCGTGATGGAGCGCGCGGTGAATAGCGGCGTATGCCAGAAGCTCGACGACTCGCCCGCGCTGCGCGAGCTGTATCCGTTCGCGCGCATGAAGGACGACATCGGCGCGGGGGTCCAGCTCGGCATGACGGGCATCGGCTACAACACGAAACTCTTCGCGCAGAAGGGCTGGGCGCCGCCCCGTTCGTGGATGGACTTCGCCAATCCCAAATACCGGGGCAAAGTGGTGTTTCAGTCCGCGGCCACCAGCACGTTCGGGCTGCATGGCTTTCTCGCCATCAACCGTCTGCTGGGCGGCAGCGACCGGGACGTCGAGCCCGGCTTCACGAAATGGGCGAGCACGGTGGGCCCGAACGTGGTCGCGTACATTCCGAACTCGGCGAAGCTTGCGCAGATGATCGAGAGCGGCATGGCGGGCCTCTTTCCGCTTTCGCCCACCGCCGTGGGCGACATGGAGGACAGGGGCGTGCCCGTTGCCTACGTGAACCCGATAGAGGGCGCCGTGCTCCTGCTCGTGGACCTGTGCGTCGTGAAGGACAACCCCGACCCCGCACTTGCCCAGAAGCTCGCGCAGTACCTGCTTTCGGCCGAGGCGCAAACGAAGGCCGCCGCAGCCGGCCGGCAGATTCCAACGAACCGCGATGCCGCGACCACGCCCGCCATGCGCAAGAGCGTCGGCGACCTGAGCGACCTGGTGCGCAGGGTGACCGTGGTCGACTGGGACGCCATCAACGCGCATCGCACCGAATGGGACGCGCGATGGAAGCGCACGATCGCGCAGTAGCCGGCGCCGGCAGCTAGTAGCCGGTGGGCCGACAGCCGGCGCCGGTGATTGCCCACCCGCGCGGCCAGCCACGGCCTGCAGTGGGCCCTAAGGATTTCCTGACACGCGATTCAGCACCTATCCCGCGCCGATTCCGCCCTTCCCGACGGAAAGCGGGCGCGCCCGCTCCTACCATGTCGCATGGGAGCGCATGAAGCGGCTAATGAGGTCACTGCGGAGATCACGGCCAGGACCGGCGCGCGAACATCGTTGTTGTTGTCGTAGCGGGTTTCAAGGCGGTTACCGAGGCGATGAGTCGTGCGCCCGCCTGAACAGGCGCAACAAGAGCATGCCAGCTGCCGGTATCGCCATTTGCGGGGAGCGGTTTTTTATCATGTCCAGTCTGTTGTCCGAGCGCGAGGCCGTGCATGCGCGCGTCGAGCGTGCTTGCATGTGCCTCTTCGACACGTGGTGCGAAACGCGCAGTGTCGTGCCGCTCACCTATCTGCTGCACTGCTGGCCGCTCGCGGACGGTAGCGCGAGAGCCATTCGTCGCATGCGCGACACGCTGCGCGAGTTGCAGAGTTCGCATCCCGACGCGCTGGACGCATCGGCCGCTTTGACGCTTGCCACGCTGATCCGTTGCGTGGACGAGGCGCTCGTGGAATCGCCCCTTGCCGGGCAGAAGGCGGGGCGCTAGCGGGCCACACGCGACTTCTGGGCGGCCGGTACCACGGGTACCACGGAGAGGTCTGATGGGCCACGGCTAGCAGCGGCAGCGAGCCGATCGCCGCCACGGCGGCCAGAAAAAGCTGCGGGCCACAGCCACGGCGAGCGGCGACGGATAGCCGGAAGAACCCGGCAGCGATCAGCAACCAGCAACAAAGAGCAGCAAAGAGCCGCCGGGCGCAGTCATAGGCAACGTGGGAGCCCAAGCCAGCCACCAGTCAGCCACCATGATGAGCCACTTCGATTCCGACGCTGCGGGCCCGCCCTCCATCCTGATCGTCGACGACACGCCGGCCGCTCTCGCCGTCGTCATGGAAGGCCTCGCCGACCGGGGCTTTCGCGTGCTGATGGCGCTCGACGGCACCGAGGCGATCGAGCGCGCGAAGTACGCCCAGCCCGACGTGATCCTGCTCGACGTGGAGATGGCCGGCATCGACGGCTTCGAGACCTGCCGCCGGCTCAAGGCGCACCCACGCACACGCGACATCGCCGTCGTCTTCATGGCAGCGATGACCGACGCCACCGACCTCACAGAAGGCTTCGCCGCGGGCGGCGCGGACTATGTGACCAAGCCGCTGCGTCTGCCCGAAGTGGTGGCGCGCATCAACACGCAACTCGCCCTGCGCGGCATGCGGCGCCAGCTTGCCGCCCGGCACCGCGAACTCGCCGACGAAGTGGCCGTGCGCGCGCGCACCGAAGCCGCGCTGGCCCGCATCCGCGAGGCGCTCGAGGAACGCGTCGCCCGCCGCACCGAAGAGCTTGCCCGTGCGAACGCGCGGCTTACCGCGCAAATCGAGGAACGGCGACGCGCCGACGCGAAGCATCTTGCGAGCGAAGCGCGCTTTCGCACCATCGCGGAGGCGAGCCCCGTGCCGCTGTGCATCGCCTCGATGCCCGAAGGGCACATCCTCTATACCAACCAGCCGATGCGCGCGCTGTTCTTCGGCGCCGATGCCGTCGCGCGGGGCACCAACATCGTCGATTTCGGCGTGGACCTCGCGCAGCGCGATGCGCTCATCGACCACCTGCGCCGCGAGGGCAGCTTCGGCAATTCCGAGGTCCAGCTGCGCCGCGCCGACGGCACGACGTTCTGGGCCATCGCCACGGCGCGCGTGGGCACCTACGACGACGCGCCCGCCATCTACGTGGGGCTGAGCGACGTCACGGCGCGCAAGGAAGCCGAAGAGGCGCTGCGCGCAAGCGAGGCGAGCCTCGCGAACGCCCAGCGCATCGCCCGGCTGGGCGACTGGGCCTGGGACGCCGCGCGGGGCATGGTGCACTGGTCGGACGAAACGTGGCGCATCCTCGGCCGTGCGCGGGGCGTCGCGCCGAGCTACCGCACGTACCTGCAGGCCGTGCATCCCGACGACCGGCCAGCCGTGCGGCAGGCGGTGCGCGAACTGCTGGCGGGCACCCCTGCGTACGGCATCGACCACCGCGTGGTGAGCACCGACGGCGGCGAGCCCACCGTCCGCATCGTGCGCCTGCAGGCCGAAGCCGCGCCCACGCCGCCGGGCGGCCCGCTGCGGTTGATCGGCACGCTGCAGGACGTGACCGGGCGCAAGCTCATCGAACAGGAATTGCTGGAGTCGCGCGAGCGGCTGCGCGAGCTGGGCGGCTACATGGAAGCCGTGCGCGAGGAAGAGCGCCGGCGCATTGCGCTCGAAATCCACGACGAACTGGGTCAGCTTTTGACGGCGCTGAAAATGGACGTGGCGCTGTTGCGCATGCGTCTTGGCGCGGACTGCGAGGCGCGGCGCAAAGCCGACGACATGCGCGAGCTCGCCGAAAAAACGCTCTGGATGGTGCGCAACGTCTCGAACCATTTGCGGCCCGCGGCGCTCAACTTCGGCATTGTCTCCGCGCTCGAATGGCTCGCCGAAGACTTCGCGCGGCGTACCGGCATCATCTGCCAGTTCCGGGCGCGCGGCGGCGAGCCCACGCTGCCCGATGCGTCGGCCACGGCGGTGTTTCGCATCGCCCAGGCGTCGCTCACCAACGTCGCGCGCCATGCGGGGGCCACGCGCGTGGACGTGACGCTCGACAGCACCACGGACGGCTTCGCCTTGCGGATCGGCGACGACGGCTGCGGCTTCGACACCGAGGCCCCGGGCAAGGGGTATTCTTATGGCCTGCTCGGCATGCAGGAACGAGCGAGGCTGATTGGCGCTGCGCTGCGCATCGACAGCGCGCCGGGCACGGGCACGGTGGTTTCGATGATCATCCCGGCTGAAAGCGGAACAACACAATGATCCATATCCTGATAGCGGACGACCACGCGATCGTCCGCGGCGGGCTCAAGCAGATCGTCGCCACCACCACCGATATCGTCGTGGCCGGGGAAGCCGCCAACGGCGCCGAAGTGGTGGAGAAGCTGCGCACCTGCCAGGTCGACTTGCTGCTGCTCGACATGACGATGCCGGGCATCAGCGGCGTGGGGCTGATCCGGCGCGTGCGCACCGAACAGCCCGCGCTGCCCATTCTCGTGCTGAGCATCCACAACGAAGCGCAGGTGGTCTCGCGTGCGCTGCGCGCGGGCGCCACGGGCTACGTGACGAAAGACAGCGACCCGGAGATTCTGCTTGCCGCAATCCGCAAACTGGCGGCAGGCGGTCGCTTCATCGACCCCAAGCTTGTGGACGCCATCGTGTTCGATTCGCATACAGGCGATGCGCCGCCGCACGAAGTGCTCTCGGACCGCGAGTTCCAGGTGCTGCAGATGCTGGCCTCGGGGCGCAGCATCAACGACATCGCCGACGCGTTCGCGCTGAGCGCGAAGACGATCAGCACGCACAAGATGCGCCTCATGCAGAAGCTCAACCTCACCAACAACGCGGAGCTGATCCGCTACGCGATCAAGCACGGGCTCGTGGCGGAGTAGTTGCGCTGGGCGCTTGCGCTTGCATCGCATTGCGCGGCGTTGCATCGCCCTCACGTCGCGTCAAGCGCGAGACTCACTCGCCGATCAGATGCAGCACGATCTCGCGCGACTGTGGGTGACGCCGGTGCTCGAACAGATAGAGCCCTTGCCAGGTGCCGAGTACGGGCTCGCCGTGCTCAACCGGAATGGAAAGCTGCACCTGGGTGAGCGCGGTGCGCAGGTGCGCGGGCATGTCGTCGGGGCCTTCGGTGTCGTGCTCGTAGCGTGATGCGTCTTCGGGCGCGAGCGTGGCGAAGTAGCGCTCGATATCGCGCCGCACGGAAGGGTCCGCGTTCTCCTGAATCAGCAACGACGCCGACGTGTGGCGGCAAAACACCGTCAAGAGCCCGGTCTCGATCGACGTCTCTTCGACGAACGCGCGCACTTGCCGCGTGAATTCCACGAGCCCGCGCGCGGGGGCTCGCAGTTGCAGATGATGAATAGCCTGGCGCATGGGAGTGCCTTTTGAACGTGCGAAGGTGCGGACGTGCGGCCCGCGGCGCGCGTGGGTTGCCGCGCGGTGGTGGGTGTTGGTGCGCGCTGGTGCGCGTTGGTGCGCGTTGGCCCGAACCGCGAAGGGTGCGGGCCATGATACGGGAAGCGCGCGCCAGTCGTACGCATGGGGTGTGGTGTGCAACCAGCACGCGTTGCGCAAACAGCGCGCCCGGTCGCGTGACCGGCGCTCGCGCGCGGCCTGGTGTGCAGCCTGGTGTGCGGCCTGATGCATGGCCGCACACCAGGCTTCGTGCCCCGGGCCGCGTGCCCCGGGCCTCGTGCACCGGCCTCACCTACATCATCGGCATGTGCAGATGATGCGGATCGTCGAGCGTATCCGCGATGCGCTGCAACGCTTCGCGGCAGTCGGCGCGATCTTGCGGACCGCCCAGGCACACGCGGATCGCATTGGGCGCGTTGCCGTCCGTGGAGAACGCCGCGCCCGCCACGGCACCGATGCCCTGATTGCGCAAATGCAGCGCCAGTTCGGACGCGGCCCAATCGCACTGCGCCGGAATGGGCAGCCACAGGTGGAACCCGTCGGGATGCGCGTCGTAGGGCCACGCGGTGAGCGTCTGCGCGGCAATGGCCTGGCGCGCGTTCGCTTCCGTGCGAATGGCGCGCAGCATGTCGTGCGCTGTGCCGTTGTTGATCCATTGCGTGGCGAGCAGCGCCGTGAACGGGCTGGGCATGACGGTGGTGGCGCGCAGCGCGCCCGCAATGCGTTGCGCCTGCCGCGCTGTGGGCATGGAGAGATACGCCACGCGCAGTCCCGCGCCCAGCGTCTTCGCGAGGCCCGTGACGTAGCATGTGAGTTCGGGCGCGAGCGTGGCGAGCGCGACGGGTGCGGTCTCGGGCAGCATCGCGTAGGCGTCGTCTTCGATGATCGGCACGCTGTAGCGCAGCGCGACGTCGGCGAGCGCCTCGCGCCGCTGCGTGGAAAGCGTGAGCGTGCTCGGATTCTGCAATGTCGGGTTGCAGTAGAAGGCGCCCGGCTTCTCCGACTTGCAGAGCGCCTCGAATGCGTGAGGCAGCGGGCCTTCCTCGTCGCGCGCCAGCGCCTGCAGACGCACGCCCAGTTGCGAAGCGATGGCCTTGATGCCGGGATAGGCGAGCGCGTCGAGGCAGATCGTGTCGCCGGGCCGCGCGAACTGCGAGACGAGCGCCACCAGTGCGCTGTGAATGCCGGGGCAGACGAGCACCGTCTCGTCTTTGCAGTCCGGCAACCGCATGCGCAGCCACTCGCGGCCTGCGGCGCGGTCTGCCGCGGTGCCGCCGAAGTCCTGATAACGCAGCAGCCGGTACGGGTCCGTTTCGGCGAGCAGGCTTGCCGCGGACGCGGCTAGACGTGCCGCGAGTTCAGGCGGCTCGGGCGGCATGTTCATCGACATCTCGACGCTGCTGCCGCCCGCCAGCGGCAAGGTCTGCGTCTTGCCGCGCACGAACGTGCCGCTGCCGGCGCGCGCATCCAATAGCCCGCGCTTGCGCGCTTCCGCGTAGGCGCGCGCGACCGTCGTGTAGTTGAGCGCGAGCGCGGCGGCGAGGTCGCGCAGGCCCGGCAGGCGATCGCGTGGCCGCAGCCGGCCGCTCGCCAGGTCTTCCTCGATCAGATCGGGAATGGCCAGATAAGCGGGTTTACGGCTTTCGGCCAGCCTTTTATGCCAGTGATGCGCAAGACTCTGCGTGAGATTCTGCGTGAGACTGTCCATAACCGATGAATTTCCTCTTTGCCGCACGCTCGCGGTTCAATTCACGATAGCACGCGATATTCATAAAAATAAAATCAGATTGCTTTCATTTCTCTCATTGATCGCATTGATCGGTTCAATGCACGGTTTCGGCGTGCCGCGCACCATCGGCGCGCGACAGAATGTCGCGGCGCGCACTCCGGGTGCACGCCTCGCGCCTCGCCGGATGGCCTGAAACGGCCGCCCACCCGCCTTCGCAGGCCTTCGCAAAAATTTTTCGGTTCGCCTTGCGACTTCGGCTTTGCTTGATTGGAAAGTGATTGCATTTTGTGGGCCAGTGATTGGCATATCCGTTGCGTTATTAGTCGCGCCGGTTACGGGAATTAACCGGGATAACCGCAATATCCGCAAACCCGGCAAAACCGCACAACCCATGCGATAAATCGGAGAGAGCCATGCCCGCTGTCAATCAACCGCTTCACAAGAACGGCGATTTTCTGGTCGATTACGAAGAGAAGGTGTTCGAGGACGTGAAGGCGGAGCCCGGCGAGAAGGCGCTCGTCACGTTCCACACGGTGGCGTTCGAAGGCTCCATCGGCTTCGTCAACCTGTTGCAGGCCACGCGGCTGCAGCGCAAGGGCTTCGAGACGTCGGTACTGCTCTACGGCCCCGGCGTCACGCTCGGCTTGCAGCGCGGTTTTCCCACGCTGGGCGACGAAGCGTTTCCGGGCCACCTCAACTTCAACAAGCAGCTCGTGAAGTTCATGGAGGAGGGCGGCAAGGTCTACGCGTGCCGCTTCGCGTTGCAGGCGCTCTACGGGCACGGCGAGGCGTCGCTGATCGAAGGCATTCGCCCCATCAATCCGCTCGACGTGCTGGACCTGCAACTGCTGCACCGCAAGGCCGACGCGCTGATCATCCATACGTGGACCGTCTGAGTCGCGCGGGGGCCATCATGGCGGAACAACGAAGCGCGAGCCGCACCGTGCGCGCCGCTGCCGTGCAGATCGCGCCTGATCTGCACAGCGCGGCGGGCACGCTCGAAAAGGTGTGCGCCGCGATCGACGAAGCCGCGGGTAAGGGCGTGCAGCTCATCGTCTTTCCCGAAACCTTCGTGCCGTACTACCCGTACTTCTCGTTCGTGCGGCCGCCCGTGGCATCGGGCGCGGACCACATGCGACTCTACGAGGAAGCGGTTGTCGTGCCGGGCCCGGTGACCGAAGCGGTCGCCGCGCGGGCACGCCGGCATGCAATGGTGGTGGTGCTCGGCGTGAACGAACGCGATCACGGCAGCCTCTACAACACGCAGCTGATCTTCGATACGGACGGCACGCTGCTGCTCAAGCGCCGCAAGATCACGCCCACTTTCCACGAACGCATGATCTGGGGGCAGGGCGACGCCGCCGGCCTGAAGGTTGCCCAGACCGCGATGGGCCGCGTGGGCGCGCTCGCGTGCTGGGAGCACTACAACCCGCTCGCGCGCTACGCGTTGATGGCGCAGCATGAAGAGATTCATTGCAGCCAGTTTCCGGGCTCGCTCGTGGGCCCCATCTTCGCCGAGCAGATCGAGGTCACCATCCGGCATCACGCGCTCGAAGCGGGCTGCTTCGTCGTCAATGCCACGGGCTGGCTCACGGACGCGCAGATCGAATCCGTCACCGCCGACCCGAAGCTCCAGAAGGCGCTGCGCGGCGGCTGCATGACGGCGATCGTCTCGCCCGAAGGCCAGCATCTGGCCGCGCCGCTCACCGAAGGCGAAGGCATGGTGGTGGCGGACCTCGACCTCGCGCTCATCACCAAGCGCAAACGCATGATGGATTCGGTGGGCCACTACGCGCGCCCCGAACTGCTGAGCCTCGCCATCAACGACCGGCCCGCCGCGCCGCTCATGTCCATGCCCATGTCAGCCACGCGCGAAGGCGCAGTGGCCACCTCATCAGTGGGCACCTCATTTTTCGACACCGGCTTCCGTGGAGAACGCGATGAACGCCAGAGAGACCTTGCCGGCCGCGAGCCGGCAATTGATGACTGAGCTGCAGTCGAGCGGCCTGCGTCTTGCCGATCCCCATGCGGGCGCCGCAAGCCGGCGCGGCGGCGCGGGTCCGTCGGACCACAAGGCCGTGACGGTGGACGGCGTCACGGTCATGGTGCCCGTGCATACGAGCAGCGCCTGGCACTCGCCGTTCGTGGCGAGCGCACCCGACGCCTCGGGCACGAGCACGCTGCTGCGCGGCACGATTCCCGTGGCGAGCATCCGCTTTCCGAAGGCGCCGCGCTTCTACGCGCTGCAGACGTTGGATGGCGTGCCGTACTCGCAGATCGCCACGCTGCACAGCGCCGACGTGCTTGCCACCACGGTGCTGCAAACCTGCATCCGCTACGAGAGCCGCCGCAAGGCCTGCAAGTTCTGCGCGATCGGGCAGTCGCTCGCGGCGGGCCGCACTATTGCACGCAAGACGCCCGAACAACTCGCGGAAGTGGCGCGCGCGGCCGTGTTGCTGGACGGCGTGAAGCACATGGTGCTCACCACCGGCACGCCGGCGACGCCAGATCGCGGCGCGCAGGTGCTCTGCGAAAGCGCGTTTGCGATCAAGGCGGCAGTCGATCTGCCGATTCAGGCCCAATGCGAGCCGCCCGACGACGACCGCTGGTTCGAACGCATGAAGGCGAGCGGCGTCGATACGCTCGGCATGCACCTGGAAGTGGTCACGCCCGAGCTGCGCGAACGCATCATGCCGGGCAAGGCAAGCGTGCCGATGGCGCGTTACATGCAGGCCTTCGAGGCCGCTGTCGCCGTATTCGGCCGCGCTCAGGTCAGCACCTACATCCTCGCGGGGTTGGGCGACAGCGCCGAAGCGATTCTCGCGATGTCGCGCGACCTGATCGCGCTCGGCGTGTATCCGTTCGTGGTGCCGTTCGTGCCGATCAGCGGCACGCCGCTCGAAGATCATCCGGCGCCGTCGCCCGCGTTTATGAGGTCCGTGCTGGAGCCGCTCGGTGCGATGTTGCGCGAGGCCGGCATGCGCTCGGCCGAGATCAAGGCCGGCTGCGCGAAGTGCGGTGCGTGCTCGTCGCTTTCGTCCTACGAGGTGTGACCGTGCTCTGCGAGACCACCGAACCGGATGCCCTGCCGCTCGCCTATGCGCCCACGGCGTATCGCGTGAAATGGGTCACGCTGCCGTGGGAAGCGAACGAGGCGTACAAGCTGCGCCGCGCGGTGTTCTGCATCGAACAAGGCATCTTCCCCGGCGACGATCGCGACGCCGTGGACGAGCACGCGCAACTGCTCGTGGCGGTCAGTTGCATGGCGGGTCTGCCCGACCAGGTGGTGGGCACCGTGCGCATTCATGAAACGGAGCCTGGCGTGTGGCTGGGTTCGCGGCTCGCCGTGCACGCGGCGTTTCGCCGGCACGGCAAGATCGGCACGACGCTCATTCAACTCGCGGTGACGAGCGCGCACGCGCTCGGCTGCACCACGTTTCTCGCGCACGTGCAGAGCCAGAACGTGCCGCTTTTCGAGCGGCTGCATTGGGACTCGCTGGCCGAGGAAGCCATTTTCGGGCGGCCGCATCGGCTGATGCAGGCGCAGCTTGCGCATTACCCGCCGTGCCATGCGCCACAGGCGGGGTTCGTGGTGGCGTCGAGGGGCGCGTGATGAACGCGACGCCAACCGCGCAGGCGTTCCCGCTCAATGCGCTGAACGATGAGCTGAACAATGAGCTGAACCTTGCCGCGCTCGTCGAGCGGTTGCGTGCGAGCCGCGGCTTCGCGCACAAGACCGACATCGCGGACGTGGTGGGCGCGCTCGCCCTGCGCTTGCCGAATGGCTTACGTGATCTCGCGCAGGCCGTTGCCGTGGGCGACGACTGTGCGGCCATCGCGGACGGCGACGGCTATCTGCTGTTCGCCATCGAGGGCATGGTGGGCGACTTCGTGGCGGCGATGCCGTGGTTCGCGGGCTATAGCGGCGTGATGGTCAACGTGAGCGACATCTACGCGATGGGGGGCCGGCCGCTCGCAGTCGTGGATGCGCTGTGGAGCGACGGCGTAGCCGCTGCGCAGCCCGTGCTCGAAGGTCTGGCTGCGGCGGCCGTGGCCTACGGCGTGCCCGTGGTGGGCGGCCACAGCAACGTGCGCAGCGGTGCGGCGCAACTGGCGGTGTCCATCGTGGGTCGTGCGAAAGCGTTGCTCTCCAGCTTCAATGCAAAGCCGGGCGATCGTCTCGTCATGGCCGTCGACCTGCGCGGCCGGTACGAAGAACCGTATCCGTTCTGGAATGCCTCGGTGGGCGCGCCCGGCGAACGGTTGCGCGCAGACCTCGAACTGCTGCCGCAACTGGCCGAGGATGGACATTGCGATGCGGCCAAGGACATCAGCATGGCCGGCACGCTGGGCACGGCGCTCATGTTGCTCGAATGCTCGGGCGTGGGCGCGCGTATCGATCTCGATGCGATTCCGCGCCCTGCGTTCGTGCAGTCGGCCGCGGACTTCGAACGCTGGCTCACCGCGTTTCCGAGCTATGGCTTTCTGCTTTCGGTACGCGAGCCGCACGTCGATGCCGTGCTCGCGCGCTTTGCCGGGCGGTCGCTCGCGTGCGCCGTGATCGGCACCGTGGATGCAACGCGCGAAGTCGCGGTAACGCAGCGCGGCGATGCCGCGTTGCTGTGGGACCTGCGCGATGCGCCGTTCATTCTGCCGGCGTCTTGCGAGCGGCGGCCGTCATGAACGATCGGCTTGCGTCCTTGCCGTCGACGGTGCCGCCCGTACCGCTTTCCGCACGCGCGTTGCGTGTGGCGCTTTTCACACACTCCGTGAATCCGCGCGGCGGTGTGGTGCATACGCTGGAGCTTGCGCGTGCGCTGCATGACGAAGGTTGCGACGTAACCGTGTTCGCGCCCGCCGCCCAAGGCGAGACGATGTTTCGCGACACGCCTTGCCGCGTGGTGCTCGCGCGTGTGACGGACCGGCCCGCGAACACGGTGGCGATGGTCGAAACACGCATCGCTGCGTTAAGGCGTGCACTGCTCGATGTGCTGCTCGAACGCGGCGCCGCTCATTTCGACATCCTGCATGCGGGGGACAGCATCAGCGGCAATGCGCTCGCGCAGTTGAAGGAAGAAGGGCACATCGCAGGCTTCGTGCGCACGGTGCATCACCTCGACGTATTCGACGACTTGCGCCTCGAACACTGGCAGCGGCGCGCGTGGCACGACGCGGACGTGGTGCTTTGCGTGAGCGATGCATGGGCGCAGCGTATGCAGCGCGATCACGGCGTGGCGGCACTGACCGTGCCCAATGGCGTGGACGTCGAACGCTTTTGCACCGCGCCCGCCGACGAAGACCACGCCGTGCGACAACGCCTCGGCATCACGAAGGAAGGTGGCCCGGTGGTGCTCGCCGTGGGCGGCGTGGAGGCGCGCAAGAACACGCTGATGCTGCTGGAAGCGTTCGCACGCTTGCGGCAAACGGCGCCCGCCGCGCAACTCGTGATTGCGGGCGGCGCAAGCCTGCTCGATCACGATGCGTACGCGCGGCAGTTCGCGGCGCGGGCAGCGGCGTGCGGGCTGCGCATCGGGCGCGGCGCAGCCGTCGTGTTGACCGGCACCGTGGACGATGCCGACATGCCCGCGCTGTTCCGCAGCGCGGACGTGGTCGCGATGGTCTCGGTGCGCGAAGGCTTCGGCCTCGTGGTGCTGGAGGCGCTTGCGTGCGGCCGTCCCGTGGTGGTCTCGCGCATTGCGCCGTTCACCGAATACCTCGACGAGCGCGTCTGCGTGTGGGCCAATCCGCTCGATGCGCAGTCCATCGCGGGCGCGCTGCGCCGTGCGCTGCACGCGCGCGGCGGAATCGACTTCACGCAGGCCGTGCCCGCGCTGCTCGATCGCTTCAGCTGGGCGGCGAGCGCGCGATGCCATTTGCAGATCTATGGAGCGTGGCTCGCCGGGCGAAGGCTCGCAGTGCGTTAAGCCGTTGGTTGGAGCCCTTGCTCGGGTCCTCTCGTTAAATCGTCACAGGAGCACCTCATGCCCGTCATGCATTTCCTCGTCCGCTGGCCCGACGGCAGCGAGGCGGACTGCTATTCGCCTTCCACCGTGGTCGGCGATTTCTTCGCGCCGGGCCAGCGCTATGCGCTCGAAGACTTCGTCGAGCGCGCGCGGCGAGCGTTGCACATCGGCTCGGAGCGCGTGCGCGAGAGGTACGGCTTCGCGTGTTCCGCGGCCATGGACCAGCTCGCGCAAATCGAGCAGACCGCCGCGGGCTTCGCCGGCGTGTCCGATGCCGCGGTCACCGTCATCGCGTTGCGCTAGCGCGTAACCGTAACGGCAAGCGCCATTCTCAACTGTCATTCAGCGAGGCAGGAATCCGTCATGTCGACATCTCTTTCCACCCAACGCCCCGGCGCGGCCGGCGAGCCGGGCCATTACAGCGTGATCGTCGTGGGCGGCGGGCAGGCGGGGCTCTCGGTGAGCTACTTCCTCCAGCAGTCGGGCATCGATCATCTCGTGTTCGAAAAGCACACCGTTACCCACACGTGGCGCGACCAGCGCTGGGACACGTTTTGCCTCGTCACGCCAAACTGGCAATGTGCGTTGCCGGGGCATCCCTACAACGGGGCCGACCCGCACGGCTTCATGAAGAAAGACGAGATCGTCGCGTACCTGGACGGCTTCGTGGCCGCAGTGGATGCGCCGGTGCTCGAACACACGGGCGTGAAGCGTGTGAAGCCCGCGGGCTCCGGCGCGCAGGGACAGGGCCCGACCCTGGGCCGCTATGCCGTCACGACGGACCGCGGCGACTTCACAGCGGACCATGTCGTGGTGGCCTCGGGCGGCTACCACACGCCCATCGTTCCGCGCATGGCCGAGCGCGTGCCCGCGCACATCGTGCAACTGCACTCGGCCGAATATCGCAACCCGCAGTTGCTGCCCGCGGGCGCGGTGCTCGTGGTGGGCTCGGGCCAGTCGGGCGCGCAGATTGCCGAAGATCTGCACCTCGCGGGCCGCAAGGTGTTCCTTGCCGTGGGCGACGCGCCGCGCTGCGCGCGCTTCTATCGCGGGCGCGACGTGGTGGACTGGCTCGCGGACATGGGCTACTACGACATGCCGGTGGAGCAGCATCCGTTGCGCGAGGGCGTGCGCGACAACACCAACCACTACGTGACGGGCCGCGACGGCGGTCGCGACATCGACCTGCGCAAGTTCGCGCGCGAAGGCATGGAGCTATACGGCCGCCTGCATGACCTGCGCGCGGGGCAATTGCACTTCGAAGCGAACCTTGGCGCGAGCCTCGACAGCGCCGACGACACCTACAACCGCATCAACGCGAGCATCGACGCGTTTATCGAAAAGAGCGGTATCGATGCGCCGCCTGGCTCACCGTACGAGCCGCTCTGGCGACCGGGCGCGGAGCGTACCACGCTGGACCTTGCCGCGAGCGGCATTGCGGCCATCGTCTGGTGCATCGGCTTTACGCCCGAATTCAGCTGGCTCGACGCGCCGGTGTTCAACGGCCGCGGCTACCCCTCGCATGTGCGCGGCGTCACGCCGCTGCCGGGGCTCTATTTCGTCGGACTGCCGTGGCTGCATACGTGGGGCTCGGGGCGGTTCTCGGGCATTGCGCGCGACGCGGCTTATGTGGTGGAGGCTATCCGCAGCGAGGCGGGCAGGGCAGACGAGCCGCCCGCCAGCCAGGCCGAGCGGGCGGCGGCCTGAGCTTCACCGCCGCGGCGTCGTGCTTCGATCGCCGCGGCGCCTATGTTTGCGCGCAAGCCGCACATGGGTTTCGGATCAGTCACTTACGGCACGTACCCGCAGGTTGTCCACAGTCTTGCCAACAAAAACTGGGGATAACCTTCCGGCAGTGCGCTAGCGGAGTGGACACGGCACGACACGGGGCGCCGCGCTAGCCGTGCGTCCGTTGTCGGACAAGTTGCGCCCGCACCACAATCGCGGGCAGGAATCAAAACGCCGGGCACGTCGATCGCCATTTTCAGGCGAGCTTGACCGCATCAGAGAAATGAAAAACCTGTCATTTCAATGAAGCTAAATTTATTTTTATAGAGCGTGATTACGCGATCAAGTAAAAGTCACTGTTTTGTCTGCGAAAAATAAATTACGGTCGACTTCCAAAATTAAATATCCGCCGCATTACACCAGCCACAAGCGTTAATCAACGAATCCAGCATCGGTATTTCTTCCAGGGCCGCGCGGTCATCTAGCGCCAGGGGCGCAAATCTATAATCCGCCTCGCGCCATACAAACAAATCTTTCCCGGCGACTTCAATCATTCGCCTTTTTCTTTTCATCTATTTAGGAGACCATAGTGAAAAAGACCATTCTGGCTGCCCTCCTGGGCGCAATGGCGACTGCGGCTTCGGCCCAAAGCAGCGTCACGCTGTACGGCCGTATCGACAACGGCGTCCAGTACGAATCGGGGCTGCCGAAGGGCTCGCAGATCAGCGCCGAAAGCGGCGACTGGGGCGAAAGCGAGTTCGGCATCAAGGGCGCGGAAGACCTGGGTGGGGGCACCAAGGCGATCTTCCAGCTCGAAATGGGGCTGAACACGCAGAACGGCTCGTACGGCAACGGGTCGCTGTTCGGTCGAGCCGCAACGGTAGGCCTTTCGAACGATACCTACGGTACGTTCAAGATGGGGAACTTCGGCGCCGGCGAAATTGAGCAGGACAGCTGGGACCTCGACCCGCAGGTGATGCAGGCCTACGCGATCTCGACGCTGGTGCGCGGCCGCAACTGGTCGCAGGCGGGCAATGGTCTCGAGTACACGACGGCATCGTTCGGCGGCCTCACGCTCAAAGGCCAGTACGACCTCACGAACGCCAATACATGGAACGCCGGCAGCCCGGGCAGCGCGCCGGGCCAACTCGGTACGTCGACCGGGCTCGGCAGCGCGCAAGGGCGTTCGGACGGCCTCAAGGCGCAGTACAACGCGTCTAATTTCGAGCTGCAGGCTATCTATGACGAAATTCGCGATCCGAATGGCCAGTTCAGCAACGTGTACCTGGCGTCGCGCTCGATACTGGCCGGTGGCACTGTCACGTTCGGGCCGGTCAAGGTCTATGCCGGCTTCCAACACCTGAGCGCACCGGACGCATCCAACGCCGGCTACTTCGGCACCGCCACGCCCACCACGCTGCCGGGCGGCACGTCGCTGCCCACCGCGGTCAACCACGAATGGCTCGGCGCCGCCTGGCAGGTCACGACAGACGCCGCACTCACCGCCGCCGTCTACCACGCCAACGCGAACAACGGTAATGGCAACGCGACCATGTACACGCTGGCCGGCACCTACAACCTGTCGCGCCGTACCTTCCTGTACTCGGAGCTGGGCTACGTGCACAACAGTTCAACGTCGAACATCGGTCTCGGCAACGGCTATAGCGACCCGTACGGAGCCAATGCGAACAACGACCCCGTCAACGGTGGCGACAACACCAATCCCAACTACGGCAAGGGGCAGTTCGGGGCATTTGCCGGCATCATGACGCAGTTCTGACGTCTAATCGGCTGCTCGCTCGAACCGCGCGTTCGTGGCGCCTGTGGACGATCCATTTCCAGGATTCCAGTCTCGTATGGAATACTGATTTTCAGATTACGGCCTATGTGCAGGACGCGCAATGATCTAACGTTGAATCGCGTTCACTCATACCCGTGGTTGAACGTGTTTCATACCTCTGTCACCCCAACGCCGCGGCGTTGGGGTTTTTTTGTTCATTGTTTATTCATTGCAGGGTGCAGGAAAGCGGTGCGGTTGACGTCTGCTTCATTGCGGCTCTCTACGCGCGCTTCCACAACCGCTCAAGTAATCCGATACTTCGGCCCCGGCACTACCTCGGCCGGCACCGGCTCATCGCACAACTCCAGCAGCGAGCGTTCGATGTTGCGCGTCAGCGCATCGAGCGCGAGATTGTTCGGTGCCGTGCCGAAGGGCTCGGCGATGTCGCCTGCAATGGCTTCGAGCGCAATCAGCGTGTACGAGACGAACACCGCGATGAGTGGCGTGAACACACCCAGCGACGCCACAAGGCCGAACGGCAGCAGAAAGCAATACGCGTAGACCGTGCGATGCAGCAGCACGCCATAGGCGAACGGAATGGGTGTGGAGGCAATCCGCTCGCAGCCGCCCACGATCTTTTCGAGTTCGTTCAACTGCGCGTCGAGCATCCAGAGCGGCGCGGCGCCCAGCGTGCCCCGCTGGTGCAGACCGCCGAGCGTCGTGCGCAGATCATTGAGGATCGCGACCGGCCGATACTGCCGGCCCTTCAGCGCAATGGCGCGCGTGGCGCCCACAAGGGGTTCGAGGTCGTCGTACGGGTCGGTGTTGCGCAGTTGATGCTTGAGCGCATAGGCGAACGCAATGAGCGAGCGCACGAACGCGTCGCGGTCGAACTGCTGCGAGCCTTCGTGCGAACCCGTTGGCACATAAGCGAGCGTCTGCGACGTCAGTGTGCGCGCCGCGATCAGCAGGTTGCCCCACAACGTGCGCGCTTCCCAGTAGCGGTCGTAGCTGCGGTTGTTGCGAAACGCGAGAAAGATCGTGAGCGCGACGCCGCACAGTGTGAATGGCGCCGTGCTCAGCAGAATCTTTTCGCCGAGTATGCGGCCGCCCGTCGCAACGGCGAGCACGCTCACGGCCAGCATGATCGCAAGCTGCGGCATGATGGCCTGAAGCACCGAGCCGTTCCAGACGAACAGCATGCGCAGCCAGTGTTGCTGCGGACGAACGATCATGGCTGTACCTCTCCTGTCACCGCGTCATGTTCCTGCGGACTCATGGACTCGTGCATTCAGGCAGCGGCCTGCACAGCCGACCGATGCAGCAGCACCGGCACCGACTTCGACGTAGGCGTGTTGCACACGTCGGCCACACTCGAAAGCGGCACGAGCGGATTCGTTTCCGGGTAATAGGCGCCGATGCAGCCGCGCGGAATGTCGTACTCCACGAGCAGGAAGCCGTCCGCGCGCCGCTCGATGCCGTCGTCCCAGACGGTGGTCAGGTCGACCCAGTCGCCCGCCTTGAAGCCCAGCATCGCGAGGTCCGCCGCGTGGATGAACACCACGCGGCGCTGGCCGAACACGCCGCGATAGCGGTCGTCCAGCGCGTAGATGGTGGTGTTGTACTGGTCATGCGAGCGCGTGGTCATGAGCGTCATCACGCGTTCGCCGTAGAGACGTTTCGCGCGATGCACGGGCGTGTCCGTGTCGAGCGGGTGCGCCACGAAGTTGGCCTTGCCCGTGGCCGTTTGCCAGTCGCGCTCGCGCGAGGCCACGCGCAGATGGAAGCCGCCCGGCTGCGCCACGCGTTCGTTGTAGCGCTCGAAGCCCGCAATCGACTGCTCGATGGCGTCGCGAATGCGCGCGTAGTCGGCGGCGTAGGCCAGCCAGTCCACCTTCGCGCTGCCGAGCGTGGCGTGCGCCATGTGCGCGACGATCGCCGTTTCCGACATCAGATTCGGCGACGCGGGCGTGTTCATGCCGTACGAGATGTGGACCATGCTCATGGAGTCTTCCACGGTCACGCCCTGTGCAACGCCGCCTTGCAGGTCCACTTCGGTGCGGCCGAGCGTGGGCAGGATCAGCGCGGCCTTGCCGTGTACGAGATGGCTGCGGTTGAGCTTGGTCGCGATGTGCACCGTGAGGTCGCAGGCGCGCAGCGCGTCCCAGGTGCGCGGGGTGTCAGGCGTCGCGATCGAGAAATTGCCGCCCAGGCTCACGAACACCTTGATGCGGCCCGCGAGCATGGCCTCGATGGTTTCCACCACGTCGTAGCCATGTTCGCGCGGCGGCTCGAAGCCGAACACGCGGCCTAAGCGATCGAGAAACGCCTGCGTGGGCTTTTCTTCGATGCCCACCGTGCGGTTGCCCTGCACGTTCGAATGACCGCGCACGGGGCACAGGCCCGCGCCTTCGCGGCCGATATTGCCGCGCATCATCATGAGGTTCGAGAGCATCTGGATGGTCTGAACCGAGCGCTTGTGCTGCGTGAGCCCCATGCCCCAGGTCGCGATCACGCGCTTGCCGTTCGCGTAGATGCGCGCAAGCCCTTCGATCTGCTCGCGCGGCACGCCCGATTCTTCCTCGATCAGCGGCCAGCTTTCGGCGCGTAGATCGTCTGCGAAGGCGTCGAAGCCCGAGGTGTGCGTGGCGATGAAGTCGAGGTCGAGCACGCGCGGCGTGCCCGCGTCGCGCGCTGCGTCGTCCAGTTCGAGCACGCGTTTGGCGACGCCTTTGATGAGCGCGAAGTCGCCGCCCACCTTCGGCTGGATGAACGTGGAGGCGATAGGCGTGCTGCCGAGCGTGAGCATCTCGACAGGATGCTGCGGGCTCGCGAAGCGTTCCAGGCCGCGCTCGCGCAGCGGATTGATCGAGACGATGGTGGCGCCGCGGCGCGCGCATTCGCGCAACTCGCCCAACATGCGCGGATGGTTGGTGGCGGGGTTCTGGCCGAAGATCAAGAGCGTGTCTGCGTGCTCGAAGTCGTCGAGCGTGACCGTGCCTTTGCCGATGCCTACGGTGCCGGGCAACCCGCGGCTCGTGGCCTCGTGGCACATGTTCGAGCAGTCGGGGAAATTGTTGGTGCCGTACAGGCGCACGAACAACTGATAGAGGAACGCGGCCTCGTTGCTCGCGCGGCCCGAGGTGTAGAACGCGGCCTCGTGCGGGTTATCCAGCGCGTTCAGGTGCCGCGCGATCAGCGCGAACGCGCCGTCCCACGAGATGGGCACGTAGCGGTCGGCGAGTGCGTCGTAGACCATCGGGTCGGTGAGGCGGCCGTGCTGTTCGAGTTCGTAGTCGCTCTCTTGCATCAGCGCTTCGACGGTGCGGGCGGCGAACAACGCGGGCGTGACGCGCTTCGAGGTGGCTTCCGCGGCCACGGCCTTCACGCCGTTTTCGCAGAACTCGAAGGTGGACGTGTGCTGGCGGTCGGGCCAGGCGCAGCCGGGGCAGTCGAAGCCGTCGGGCTGGTTCTGCCGGAAGAGCGTGCGGTACTTGCCGCCCGCCACCTTTTCTTTCACGAGGCTGATGGCGACGTGCTTGAGCGCGCCCCAGCCTGCGGCGGGCTGATGGTAGGGCGCAATGCGTGCGCGGGGTTTCGACTCTGCCATGTGTGTGCTCCGTTGCCTGGTGCCGCGCGGGTGGGTGCGGCCTTATTGATGGCCACCGATCGCGACTAACCGCGACCAGCCGCGCCCGATGGCGGCGTGTAGCCGCGTGCCGAAATGTCGCGGGCGCTTTGTCAGTGAGCGAAGGTTAAGGGCGGCGGGGCGGCTACAAGGCGCACACATCGCTGGCGGTTCGAGGAGTACAGTTCGGCAGGCGCGCGCGTTGCGGGCGCGCACTGTACTCCCTGGCACTTTCCCCTCATGGCGCAGGCAAGTCCAACGAAACGAGGCAAGCGTTGAAGCTCTACGAAAAACTGACGGCCGACGTCGAGGCCCAGATTCGCGGCGGCGTGTTCCGTGCGGGCGAACGCATTCCGTCCGTGCGACAGACCAGCCAGCAATACCGCGTGAGCATCAAGACGGTGATTCGCGCGTATCTGCAGCTGGAAAGCCGCGGGCTGATCGAGAGCCGTCCGCAGTCCGGCTATTTCGTGCGGGCCGCGGCCGGCGGCAAGCGGCAGGCTTCACGGAAAAACGAGGGCGGGGAGGGCCTGAGCGCCTCACGTCCCGCGGCCGTGTCGGCCCAGGTGGACGTGAGCCGGCTCGTGCTCGCCACGCTGCGCTCCATCGGCGTGGACAAGGCCGTGCCGCTCGGCTCGCCTTACCCGGACCCGTCGCGCTTTCCCTCGGCGAAGATCAGCCGGTACGCCTACAACATCGCGCGCCGCAAGGTGCAATGGGGCGTGACCGACGAACTGCCACCGGGCCACCCGGAACTGATCCGCCAGATCGCACGGCGCTACGCGGAGAACGGCGTGCCCGTGGACGCGCGCGAAATCGTCGTGACCGTAGGCGCCACGGAAGCCATCAACCTCTGTCTGCAAGCGGTGGCCAAACCGGGCGACACCATCGCCGTGGAGTCGCCCACGTTCTACGCGATGCTGCACGCCATCGAACGCATGGGTATGCGCGCCATCGAGGTGGCGACGCATCCGCGCGAAGGCATCGACATCGACGCACTCGCCGAGCTGCTCGCGAAGCGCCGTATCGCGGCCTGCATGGTGATGCCGAACTTCCAGAATCCGCTCGGCTTCCAGATGCCCGACGAGAAGAAACGCGCGCTCGTCGAACTGCTCACGCGCCACGACGTACCCGTGATCGAAAACGACGTGTACCAGGAACTGCACTATGGCGACGTGCACCCCACGACGCTGAAGTCGTACGACACGGCGGGCATCGTGCTGCACTGCGCATCGTTCGCGAAGAGCCTGACCGCGGCTTACCGCGTGGGCTGGGCGATGCCGGGGCGCTATCGCGATCAGGTCGAGAAGCTGAAGTTCCTCAACACGCTCACCACGCCTTCCATTGCCCAACTCGCCATTGCCGAATATCTGAAGAACGACGGCTACGACCATCACCTGCGGCGCTTGCGCCAGGCCTATGCACACCAGGCGAAGCTGATGCGCGCAACGGTCGCGCGTTTCTTTCCCGAGGGCACGCGCACGTCGGAGCCGCAGGGCGGCTACGTGCTGTGGGTGGAGTTGCCGCGCAAGGTGGACTCGATGCAGCTGTACCGCGACGCGCTCGAAGCCGGCATCACCGTGGGGCCGGGCTGCATGTTTTCGGCGAAGGGCGGGTATGGGCACTTCATTCGCCTCAACTACAGCTACGCGTGGTCGCCGGAAATCGAGCAGGCCGTGATTGCGGTGGGGCGGCTGGTGGCGGCAGCGGCGCGATAAGCGACCTATGCGTTATTGGTGCCGCGCAAACGTTTGCCCGACCGCGCAGCACAAAACCGGCACGCAGATCGACACCGAGAACCGCCTTGGTTAACGGCCGTCCCGGCCAAAACTTTACGCCTGAGAAAAGCAATTGACCGTTGCGCGGCGTGGCGCTTGCCGGCTCCGTGACCGTCACATTCGAGTCACATGCGCTCGCCGATAATCCGGGGGCTCGACGATTCCGCGAAGAGAAAGCGCGAGCCACTACAAGACAGCAGCAGGCTTGCTACGGGGAGTTGTGCCATGACCATACGCCACCGCATTACGTTGCTGGTCGTTCTGATGTTCGTCGCCTTGTCGGCGATCGGCGGCTACGCCGTGTATCAGACGCGCCGCAGCGCGGTCGATGTAAAGCAGGTCACGCAGGGCGTGGTGCCGAGTGCACTCGCTTCCGCGGATCTGGTTTCCGAAGTGAAAGACGTGCAGATTGCCACCATGACGCTTGTCTACGCGCCCGACGCCAACATGGTGACGCAGGCGCAAGCCGAGTTGAAGGCGAAAGAAACGGCGCTGCACACGGCGCTCGACATCCAGGAGAAATCCGCCGCGAGCCACGCGCAGCGCGGGCTGGTGACGCAGGCGCGTGAAAGCCTTGCCAACTATTTCCAGGCCATCGACGAAACCGCGAAGATGAAAGCCGCGGGCAAGAACGAACTGGCCCAGGCCTATCTCTTTGCGAACGTCGCGCAGTATCGCGACGAACTGGAAGGCATCGTCGAAACGATGCGCGTGGAGAAGAACCGCCAAAAGGACGACGCTATCGCGGGCCTGAACGGCATGCTCGCCACCACCGTCACGGCGATTTCGGGCGTGACGGGCGGCGCGGTGCTGCTGCTCACGGTGATTGGTCTCTTGCTCTATCGCCAGATCACGCGGCCGCTGTCGCGCATGCAGTCGATGATGAGCGAGATCGCGTCGAGCCAGGACTTCACGCGGCGCGTGCCGGTGGGCCGTATGGACGAGATCGGGCACTCCATCGTGGCCTTCAACGGCATGATCGAGAAGATCCAGCAAAGCTCCGCGCAGTTGAAGCAGAAGACCGCCGACATCCAGGCCATGCTCCAGAACATGCAGCAAGGCATTCTCACGGTGGTGGACGGTGCCGTGGTGCACGCCGAATATTCGGCGTATCTCGAAACCATCTTCGAGACGCGCGAGATTGCGGGCCAGCCGCTCATGAAGCTCGTGTTCGACGACACGGACATCGGCTCCGACGCGCTTTCGCAGGTCGATGCCGCGATTCACGCGTGCCTCGGCGAAGACAGCATCAACTTCGAATTCAACCAGCACCTGCTCGTGAACGAGATCACGAAGCGCATGGCCGATGGCCGCGAAAAGATTCTCGACCTCTCGTGGTCTGCCATCACCGACGAAAGCGACACCGTGGTGCGCCTCATGCTCTGCGTGCGCGACGTGACGGAACTGCGCCAGCTTGCGGCGCAGGCCGGCGAGCAGCAGCGGCGGCTCGAGATGATCGGCGAGATTCTCGCGGTGAGCCAGGAGAAGTTTCACCATTTCGTGGAAAGTGCGACGGGCTTCATCAGCGAGAACGAACGCATCATCCGCCAGTACGAGCGGCCCGACGGCTCCGCGATTGCCGAGCTGTTCCGCAACATGCACACCATCAAGGGCAATGCGCGTACGTATAGCCTCCAGCACCTCACCAACATCGTTCACGAAGCCGAGCAGGTCTATGAAGAACTGCGCCGCGCCGACAGCGAACACAAGTGGGATCAGGAAGCGCTGATGCAGGACCTCGTGCGCGTGCGCGAGGCGATCGAAAGCTACGCCGTGATCAACGAGGAAAGCCTGGGCCGCAAGGGGCCGGGCGGCGCGGGCAACCCCGAGCATTACCTCGTGGTGGAAAAGGCGCGCATTCAGGAAAGCCTGCGCCTGATCGAAGAGACGGACACGGCCGACCTGCGCGGCCTGCTGACGATGCGCGAGTCGGTGCGCGACACGCTGCGGCTGCTCGGCACCGAAACGTTCGGCAAGGCGCTCTCGGGCGTGGTGGAGTCGCTGCCGTCGCTGGCGAAGGAACTGGGCAAGGAAGCGCCGCAGGTGCGCATCGACGACAACGGCTATCGCGTGCGCAGCCAGGCCGTGGGCACGCTGCGCAACGTGTTCATGCACCTCGTGCGCAACTCGATGGACCACGGCATCGAAGCGGCCGCGGAACGCGTCGCGCAGGGCAAGCACGCGGCGGGCACGATCGAAATCGAAGCCGGCGTGGACAACCACGTGCTGCAGATCACGCTTTCCGACGATGGCCGCGGCCTCGCGCTTGCCCGCATTCGCGGCATCGCGATGGAGCGAGGCTGGATCGATCAAGATGCCGAACTTTCCGACGAAGCCATTGCCGAGTTCATCTTCCGCCCGGGCTTTTCGACGGCGGAGCGCGTCACCGAAGTCTCGGGCCGCGGCGTGGGCATGGACGCCGTGCGCAACTTCCTCACGCGCGAGCACGGCAGCATCGAACTGCGCTTCACGGACAACAACAAGGGTGCGGCCTGGCGGCACTTCCAGACCGTGGTGTGTCTGCCCGGGCATCTGGCGGTGGACAGCGTAGGCGTGCAAAAGACGACACACCCGGCCGCGAACACGGACTACGTGAGCTAATCACGCGCCCGACGAAGGCCCCGTCACGCGGGGCGTAGCACACAAGGAAAGCGGCAGTGGCAGTGAGGAAACCGACGTGATCGAAACATCTATCGCCGCCGCGCTGGCGGGCGGCGTGCTCGTGCTGATCGTGGCCGTGCTCGTGCACCGGGCGCGCATGGGCCGCGCGACGGCGGCATTCGCGACGCAACTCGAAAGCGAACGCACGGCGCGTGCGGCGGCCGAGGCGCGCGAAGAGACGCTTGCGCTGCAACTCGAAAGCGAAACGACGCAGCGGGACACCGATACGGCGCGCTTCGAAGCGCAACTCGCGCAGCAGTCGGAGCAAGCGCAAGCCGCGCGCGGCGAACTTGAAGTCGCGCGGCGCGAACGCGACGAATGGCTCGCGCTGGGACGGCGCATCGCCGACGAAGCCGCGCGTCTGCGCGGCATGTCGGGCACCTTCGAGCGCTGGCACGAGCAGATGATCTCGCTCATGACGCAGAACCACGACATGCACGCGAAGAACCAGGAGCTGTCGTCCATCGTGGCGCACGTGCTGATCGTCTCGCTCAACGCGTCCATCGAGGCGGCGCGCGCGGGGGCGGCGGGCCGCGGCTTTTCGATCGTGGCGAGCGAAGTGCGCACGCTTGCGTCGCGCTCGCAGGAACTCTCGAAGAGCTATAAGGACAGCCTCGACCGCAACGACCTCGTCACGGCCGCCACGTTCCAGGACATCCAGGCAGGCGGCAAGATGATCACGGCGTCGCTCGGCAGCGTCGAGGTGCTCGCGAACCAGCTTCAGGCGAAACTTCAGGCGCAGGCAACAACGTGATTACCGAGCAGGCGAAGCATAGCTTCGAACAGATTTTCCACAAGGCGGCGCGCACGCGGCTCGTCATTCACGCCGACGACACGTGCGAAATCGTGCGCGCCGACCACGTCGCCATGGAAGCGGACCCGGAAGCGCGCGTCGTGGTGCTCACCATCTCGTCGCTCTTTTTCCGCCTGCTCGTGGGCCTGCATTTCACCGACGACGACGCCACGCGCCGCTACTTCGCGCGCGAGACGTCGGCGGGCGGCCAGCCGCTGCGCGAAGCGTTCATGGAAGTGGCGAACCTGTGCTGCGGCGCGATGAACCAGGCGCTCGTCGGCCATTTTCCGGATCTGGGCATGTCCACGCCCTACGTGCTGGGCAGCGCGAGCCTCGCGCATCTGGCCGAGCTGAAGCCGGACCACGTGGCGTCGTACGAACTCACGATAGGCGGCAACGTGCCGCTCGCGGCCACGCTCTGCGTCTGCGCGAACGCGCCGCTCGACTTCGCGGCGAACGTCGAAACAGTCGAGGAAACCAGCGGCGAGCTGGAATTGTTCTAGGCAGTACCTACAGGTTGGCAAGCAAGGTAACGAAGCAACGGGGAAGGATGATGGCGAAAATTCTGGTGGTGGACGATTCGGGTACGGTGCGCGACGAGGTGGCCGGTTTCTTGCGCAAGAACGGCCTCGACGTGGACACGGCGGTGGACGGCAAGGACGGCCTCACGAAACTGCGGGGCAACCCGGGCATCCGGCTCGTGATCAGCGACGTCAACATGCCCAACATGGACGGCCTCACGATGGTCGAGAAGATTCGCGGCGAACTCGCGAATACGGCCGTGAACGTGATCATGCTCACGACGGAAAGCAGCCCCGCGATGAAAGAGCGCGGCAAGGCCGCGGGCGTGAAGGGCTGGATCGTGAAGCCGTTCAAGGGCGAGGCGGTGCTGGAGACGTTCCGGAAACTGGCGGGGTAGGGCGTCAGCCGGCCCGTTCGTCTTCGCCGGCTGAATGGGCACGGGCGGGCACGGGCGGGCACGGGCGGGCACGGGCGGCGAACCCATGCGGGCGGCGCCGGCTTCCCCCTACCGCCCGCGACACCTCACGAAGTCAATCCGTGACTTCGATCAGCCTTTTGCGTTAAAGAAATCTCCGCGCGTTGTCGTTACCAGAACTAGTAACGAAATGTAACGACACCGCCGCGCCGGTCAAGGAGGCGCCCCCAGGTCGAATGGCGACCCGCGGGCGGACGGACCGGCGCGGCCATAACACGCTACGGGGAATTCATCGTGAACCAGCAACGATCGTCATGGCCGCGCACCGCCGCGCCGGGCGAGGTCATCTATTCCGAAGGCTTTGCAAGCGACGGCCTTGTCTACGTCATCGCAGACGGAAAAGTCGAGATTTCCGCAGTCTGCGACGACAGCAAGGTCGTGCTCGGCACCCTCAGCAAGGGCGAATTCTTCGGCGAAGCCGCGTTGCTGCCCGGCGAGCCGCGCGGCAATACGGCCCGCGCGCTGAGTTTTTGCCAGCTCACCGTGGTGCAGGCGAGCCTCATCGAACAGGAGCTGGAACGCACCTCGCCGCTGCTGCGCCACATGGTGCGCACGCTGATTCGCCGCGTGAAGAAGCGCGACGACCTGCTCGCCACCTATACCCACGCGGACTTCCTGCCCGGCGTGCTCTCGTATGCCCACGTGCTCGCGCTGATGGCGGGTGGTGCGGAGAGCGGCGGCGACCGCTGGGACGGCAACGGCCGGCGCGGGCGCGGCGAGGAAGTGTCCGTGCCGCTTTCCGAAGTCATCAAGAAGTGCCGCGCCATTGCGGGCCATTCGCGGCTGCACGTCATGGCCATGCTCAAGCGCATGGAAAAGCTCAACCTCGTCACGCTGGAAGGGGGGCGCGCCGAACATCTGGCCGGCGCCGCGAGCCGGCTGGCGAGCCAGGACAGCGCATCAAGCCGCCAGCAGGTCACGTTTGACCCCACGCGCATTACCGAGCGCGCCCAGCAGGTGGCCGATCGCGAACTCGATGTGGCGCTCGCGAGCGAGCTGGAGTTGATCGATCTCGACGACCTCGAAGCGCTGATCGGTGTTGAAAAGTCCGTGATCCTGAACAAGCTCTCGCACGCCGAGATTGCCGAGGACGTCTTCGCGTTCCGCAAGACCCGCGTGCTCGATTACGTGGAAGAGAAGGGCGTGAGCTACTTCTCGCGACGCAACGCACGGCCGGGCGGCGAGATCACCTCGATCGACGACCTCGCGTTCGTCGACCAGCGCACGCTCTTCGAAGCCGTGAGCGCGTTCGACACTTACGATCTCGCGAAACTGCTCGCTTCGCTGGGCGGCCAGCCCGTGGCCGAGCGGCTGCTCTCCGTCATGACCGAGACGCGCAAGAACGAGGTGTCGTGGGTCATGCGGCGCGACATCAAGATCGACCCCATCGAGGTGGGCGAAATCGAACAGCGGTTCGTGGAAACCGTGAAGGCCATCAAGGCGGCCGCCGTGAATGCGGCGTCTTCCACCCAGCCGGGGGCTTGAGGTACTTGAGGCGCTCGACCCGTCTGGGGCCGTAGAGAAACGTTTGAGACTATCGGGAGGCGGGCGCGCCGCTTTCGCGCGTAGTGGGCCGCAAGCAACGGTCCCTGCGCACGAACGGCAGCCCGATGAAGCATGGACCTGTTGACCCTGTTCGGCGTGCTGTTCGGCGCCGCCGCCATCATCGTGGGGTTCTCGCTGGAGGGCGGCAGCATCGCCACGCTCGTGCAGCCCGAGGCGCTCGTCATCGTGGCGGGCGGCACGCTCGGCGCCGTGATGATCCAGAACACGTGGGCGCGCTTCTTCGATGGCATCAAGCAGTTGCGCCTCGCGTTCGTGAAGGCGCGCCAGGTGGATCGCGAAAGTCTTTCCGTGTTGCTCGAATGGGGCGACCAGGCCAAGTTGAACGGCATGCTCGCGTTCGAATCCATCGACGCGAGCGGCATCAGCCTCTTTGCCAAACGCGGGCTCGAGCTGCTGGCCAACGGCGTGCCGACCGCCGTGATCGAAGACGCATTACAGCGCGAACTGGATGCCTACGAGCGCAACCACATGGCCGCCGCGCGCATCTGGCAGCAGGCGGGCGGCTACGCGCCCACCTTCGGCATTCTGGGCGCCGTGCTCGGCCTCATTCACGTGACGGGCCACGTGCTGGAACCGGAACGGCTGGGCGAAGGCATCGCGGTCGCGTTCATCGCCACGCTCTATGGGCTCGGCCTCGCGAACCTCGTGTTTTTGCCGCTCTACGGCAAGATCAAGGCCCAGGTGGATAGCGAACTGCGCTTCCGGCGGCTCTATATGGACGGCCTGCTCGCGATCTCGCGCAAGGAGTCGCCGCAGATGATCGAAACCCGGCTCGCGGGCGACGTGCGCGGCCGCTCGGCGGAATCGCTCGTCTGAGCGCGTGAGCGCTTAGCTTCGGGCCAAGGGCTCCCGTCATGGACACCTCCTCTTCCAGCAGACGCGCTTCAGCGAAGTCGGGTCACGATCACGCAGACCACGAAGGCCACGAGGACGGCCGTTCTGACCGCTGGCTGATCTCGTACGCCGACGTCATCACCACGATGATGGTGCTGTTTCTCGCGCTCTACGTGTTGCAGCTGGCGAAGAACAAGGCGCTCGAAATCAAGGTGTTCGACGCGCACGTGGCCGGCCAGCGCACCGCGGGCGCGCAGCCGGATGCGCACCCAGATGCGGCACCCACGCCGGCCCTCGTGCAGCGCGACCGCGCGCGGCGCGAGCTGATGGCGTCGCTCGCCCCGCTGCGCGAAACGAGCGAGATATCGGTGGAGCCCGTTGCGCAGGGCGTGGAGATCGCGATCAACGCGAAGGTGCTGTTCGATTCGGGCGACGCGCATTTGCGGCCCGCATCGTTCGACGAGTTGAGCAAGGTGGCGCTTGCGCTCGCGCGGCATTCCACGCGCAACATTCTGGTGGAAGGGCACTCGGACAACGTGCCCATTGCGAACGCGAAATACGAGTCGAACTGGGAACTGTCGTCGGCGCGTGCCGGCGCTGTGGTGCGTTTTCTCGTGGAGCGCGGCGTGGAGCCGCATCGGCTCGCCGCCGTGGGCCGCGCGGACAACGTGCCGCTCGTGATTGGCGACGACGCGGCCGCGCGTGCCGCGAATCGCCGCGTCACGATCCTCGTGCAGGATTGACGCGGCAGTGAAGCGCGGTTAAAGCGAAGGACTAAAGCGAAGGGCTTAAAGCGAAGGGCTAAAGCGCCGCGCCGCTTCAGCCCTCTGCCACTGCCGCCTCACGCTCCCCACGCCCTTTCCCGTGATGGTCCTGCGCAAGCAGCATGTACATCGCGGGCACCACGAAGAGCGTGAACAGCGTGCCGATGGAAAGCCCCGTGAAGATGACGAGCCCCATCGCGTTGCGGCCCGCTGCACCCGCGCCCGACGCGATCACGAGCGGCAGCACGCCCAGCACCATCGCGGCCGTCGTCATCAGGATGGGGCGCAGCCGCACGCCCGCGGCTTCTTCCAGCGCTTCGCGTTTCGAGCGCCCCGCGCGCTGCAATTCGTTGGCGAATTGCACGATCAGAATGCCGTGCTTGCTCACGAGCCCCATCAGCGTGACGAGCCCCACCTGCGTGTAGATGTTGAGCGTGGCGAGTCCAATGTTGATGAACACGAGCGCGCCGAAGAGCGCCATCGGTACCGAAACCAGAATCACCACCGGATCGCGGAAGCTCTCGAACTGCGCGGCGAGCGCGAGAAACACGATGATCGTGGCGAACATGAGCGTGAGCACGAACCCGCCCGACTCTTGCACGTACTGGCGCGACTGCCCCGAGAAATCCACCGAGTAGCCCGAGGGCGCCACCTGCGCCGTGGTCTTGCGCAGGAAGTCGAGCACCTCGCCCTGCGAGACGCCCGGCACCGTGACGCCCGAAATGGTCGCGGAGTTGAGCTGCTGGAAGTGGTTGATCGATTCCGGCACCACCGTGTGCTGCAGATGAGTGACGGTGGAAGCGGGAATCACGTTGCCGTCCGGCGTGCGCAGGTAGTAGTCGAGCACCTGCGACGGGTTGAGCCGGTCCACCTGCAACACCTGCGGAATCACCTTGTACGAGCGCCCCGCAATGGAAAAGTAGTTCACGTAGTTGCCGCCCAGCCCCGCACCGAGCGACTGGCCCACGTCGCTCTGCGAAAGCCCGAGCGAGGCCACCTTGTCGCGGTCCACCACGAGCGTGACTTGGGGCTTGTCGAGCTTCAGGTCGCTATCCACGAAGAAGAACATGCCGCTTGCGCGCGCCTTCTGCAAGATGGCCTGCGAGACTTCGTTCAGGTTCTGGAACGGCTCCGTGGTGTTGACGACGAACTGCACGGGCAAGCCCTGCGAGCCCGGCAGCGGCGGGAACTGGAAGGCCGCCACGCGCGCCCCCGCAATGCCGTTCCATTCGTTTTGCAGCAACTGCTGCAACTGGTTGGCGCTGCGGTGACGCTGGTCCCAGGTCTTGAAGAGCACGCCGCCAATGCCCTGGTTCAGGGTAGGCGAGCCCGTCAGCTGGAACATCTGCGAGTACTCGGGCAGCTTCTTCGAAATGTCGAACACCTGGTCGGCGTAGGTCTGCATCTGCTGGATCGTGGCGTCGGGCGGCCCCTGGATCTGCGAAAGCACGATGCCCTGGTCTTCCTGCGGCGCGAGTTCCGACTGCGAGGTCATGAAGAGGTACACCGCGCAGGCGAGCACGAGCGCGCCCATCACGGTGAGCACGGGCCACGTGTCCAGCATGGAGTGCAGCGCGCGGCCGTAGCCGCGATGCAGGCGGTCGAACTGGCGGTCGATGAACTGCGTGAAGCGCCCCGATTCCTGTTCCGCGCGGAAAAAGCGCGAGCACATCATGGGCGAAAGCGTGAGCGCCACGATGCCCGAAACTGCCACGGCGCCGGCCAGCGAAAACGCGAATTCCGTGAAGAGCGCGCCCGTGAGTCCGCCCTGAAAACCGATGGGTACGTACACCGCGACCAGCACCACGGTCATGGCGAGAATCGGGCCGCCCAGTTCGCGCGCGGCGATCAGCGCGGCCTCGAACGGTTTCTTGCCTTCCTCCTTCATGTGGCGGTCCACGTTTTCCACCACGATGATCGCGTCGTCCACCACGAGCCCGATGGCGAGCACCAGCGCAAGCAGCGTGAGCAGGTTGATCGAGTAGCCGAGCAGCTGCATCACGAAGAACGTGCCGATCAGCGAAAGCGGCATGGCGATCACGGGCACGATCACGGCGCGCACGCTGCCGAGGAACAGGAAGATCACCACCGTCACGATCAGCAGCGCTTCCACGAGCGTCTTCACGACTTCGTAGATGGCGGTGTTGATGAAGTCCGTGGCGTCGTAGACGATGTCGCCCGTCATGCCGATAGGCAACTGCTTCTGCATGTCGGGGAACACGGCCTTCACGCGTTTGGCCACGTCGAGAATGTTGGCGTCCGGCGCCACCTTGATGCCGATGAACACCGAGCGCTTGCCGCTGAAGGCCACGTTGAAGTCGTAGCTGTCGGCGCCGAGCACCACGTTGGCCACGTCTTCCAGCCGCACGATGGCGCCGTTCTTCTCCTTCACGACGAGCTTTTTGAAGTCGTCCACGGAGTGCAGGTCGGTGGCCGCGTTGAGGTCCACGCTCACCATCTGCCCCTTCGTCGCGCCGAGCGTGGCGAGGTAGTTGTTGTTGCCGAGCGCGGTGTAGACGTCCGCCGCCGTCACGCCGTGTGCGGCGAGCCGCGCCGGGTCCAGCCACGCGCGCAGTGCGAACTGCCGCCCGCCCAGGATTTCGGCGGTCTGCACGCCTTCGATCGAATCGAGCTTCGGCTTCACGACGCGCAGCAGGTAGTCCGTCACGTTGTTGGTGGGCAGCACGTCGCTGTAGAAGCCCATGTACATGGCGTCGGTGGTCTGCCCGGTCTGCACCGTGAGCACCGGCTGCTGCGCCTGCGGCGGCAACTGGTTGCGCACGGAGGCGATCTGCGTGTTGATCTGCGTGAGCGCGCGGTTCGCGTCGTAGTTGAGCCGCAGCGTGGCCGTGATGGTGGAGACGCCCGTGGTGCTCGTGGACGACAGATAGTCGATGCCCTGCGCCTGCGCGATCGCGGCTTCGAGCGGCTGCGTGATGAAGCCGGCGATGGTGTCCGCATTCGCGCCGTAGTAGGCCGTGGTCACGGTGACGACGGCGTTCTCCGTCTGCGGATACTCGCTCACCTTGAGCGCCGCGAGCGAGCGCAGGCCGAGCACGAGAATCAGCAGGCTCACCACGGAGGCGAGCACCGGGCGCCGGATGAAGAGGTCGGTGAAATTGGCGTTCATCGAGCGGGTCCCGTCATTGTTCCTGCGGCGTGGGATTGGGGCTGTCGGCGGGCTGCACGCGGTTGTCGATGACGAGCGGCGTGCCGTTTTTGAGCTTCAGCTGGCCGCTTGTCACCACCTGTGTGCCTTCGGCAATGCCCTTGGTCACCGCCACCTGGTCGCCGCGCGTGGGGCCCGGCGTGACGAACACCTGCTGCGCGACGGGCAGCGTTTTGCCCTGCGTCTGTTTGCCTCTGGCATTGCCTTGCGCGCTCTGCTCGTTGCCGTTCTTCACCACGAACACAGTGGCGCCGTAGGGGTTGTAGGTGATCGCCGTCTGCGGCAGCGTGAGGTAGCGCTGGCCTGCGCCCGCGTCCACCTTCACGTTCGCGTACATGCCAGGCAACAGCTTGCGGTCGTGGTTGTCCACGAGCGCTTCGATCTGCACGTTGCGCGTGTTCGTGTCCACCTTCGGGTTGATCGAAAGAATCTTGCCCGTGAAGGTGCGGCCGCTATACGCGTTGGTTTCCACGATCACGCTCTGGCCGATGGCGAGCTGCCCCAACTGCTGCTGCGGCAGATAGAAATCCACGTAGATGGGGTCCACCGTTTGCAGCGTGACGATGGTGTCGCCGGGATTCAGGTATTGGCCGGGATTCACGGTGGTGATGCCGAGGCGCCCGGCGAACGGCGCGCGGATCGTTTTCTTCGCGACGAGCGCGGTCTGCTGCGCAACCTGCGCGAGCTTGCTCTTGAGGTCCGCGGCGTCGGCGTCGAGCTGCGCCTTTGCAATGGCCTTGATCTCGTACTGCGCGCGGTCCCGCTCGTAGACGGTCTTCGCAAGTTCGGCCGCGGCCTCGAGTGCGGCGAGCTGGGCCTTGTCGGTATCCGCGTTGAGCTCGACGAGCAACTGGCCCGCCTTCACGTCCTGCCCGGAGCGGAACGCGATGTCGCGCACGAGGCCCGCCATCTCCGTCGTCACGTCCACGCCGCGCACGGCGCGCAGGCTGCCCACGGCGGCGAGCTGCGGCTGCCACGCCTGATAGCGCGCCACGGTCGCGGTGACGGTGGCGGGCGGCGCGGCATTGCCCGCCATGAACTTCGCGATCATGTGCGCGCGGAACAGGTTGAAGCCGACGAGCGCGGCCACCAGCAGGCCCACGCACACCAGCATCACGATCATCCGCCTCGTCATGGGTCGTTTCTGATTCATTGTCGTTTTTCCTGTACGGCGTGGGACGAAATCGTCGAACGAGACATAGCGCGTCTGTATTGACTTCGATTCAGTTCACGGGAGGGCTCGCGGGCGCCGTTGTATTGCTTGCTGCGTCGCTTGCCGATGCGTTCCACCAGCCGCCCCCAAGCGACTGGAAGAGGGCGGCCGTGTCGGCATAGCGGGTCGCCTGCGCCTGCGCGAAGCTCACCACGGTCTGCTGGTACTGACGCTGCGCGTCGAGCAGCGCGAGGTAGCTCACCGCGCCCACGCGATACTGCGCGCGCGTGAGGTCGAGCGAGTCGCTGGCCGAATGCCAGGCCTCGGTCTGCGCCTTGAGGCCGTTCGCGTCGTTGTCGAGCGCGCGCAGCGAATCGGCCACGTTCTGGAATGCCTGCAACACCGTCTCGCGGTATTGCGCGTCGGCCTGTTCGTAGGCGGCCACCGCCGCGCGCTTTTGCGCGAGCAGCTCGCCGCCACGAAAGAGGGGCTGCAGCAGGCTGCCGCCGATGCTCCAGATCGTGCTGCCCGCGCGGAACACCTGGGCCGGCGTGAGCGCCTCGGCGCCGTAGCTCGCGGAGAGCGTGAGTTGCGGATACATGGCCGCCGTCGCCACGCCGATCTGCGCGCTCGCCTGATGCAGCAGCGCATCCGCGGCGAGGATGTCGGGCCGCTGCTTCACGAGCGACGACGGCACGCTCACGGGCAGCGTCTGCGGCAGCGAGAACATGTCGAGCCGGAACTCGGGCAACGCGGCCTCCGAAGGCAGCTTGCCGGAGAGCACGGCGAGCTGGTGGCGCACCTGGTCGAGCGACTGCTGGAGCGAGGGCAGCGTGGCGCGCGTCTGCGCGAGCAACGTCTGCTGCGCGAGCACGGCGGTGCGCGCCACGCCGCCCAGTTCGAACTGCTGCTGGAGCAGCTTCAACTGCTGCTCTTCGTCGAGCGCGATGCCCGCGGTCGCTTCGATCTGCGCACGCAGCGACGCCTCTTTCACTGCGGCCGTCACGATGTTGGCCGTGAGCGCGAGCCAGGCGGCCTGCAACTGGAAACGCTCGTAGTCGATCTGCGCGGCGAGCCCTTCGAGTTGACGGCGCGCGCCGCCGAACAGGTCGAGCTTGTACGAGACGCTGACCGAGGCGTTGTAGAGATTCAACTCTTCGACCACGCCCGGCTGGCCGACGCTCAAGCCGCTGAACTTCTGGCGTGTGGCGCCGAGCTGCGCATCCACGGAAGGCAGGAGCGAGCCGCCCACCTGGGCGCGATAGTTCTCGGCGGCCTGCCGCAGTGCGGCCTGCGCGGCGGCGATGTTCGGACTGTTGGCAAGCGCCGCGCGAATCACGGTGTCGAGCGGCTCGCAGTGAAAGAGCGTCCACCACGCGGCGGGAATGTCACCGCCGGGCGCGAAGCGCTGCGCGAGGCCGGCTGCGCCCGGCGACGACGCGGTTTCGTCGGGCATGGGCGCCGGCGTGTAGCGGTCCACCGTCGGCGGCGCGGGCGCATGGTAGTTCGGGCCCACCATGCAGCCCGCGAGTCCGAGGCTCATGCCCACGCCGACCGCATAAAGGAGGCCGGCACGGCGGGCAAGGCGAGTCAGGCGAATAACGGGGGCAGCGCGAACTACGGGGGCAGCGGGGGCAGCGCGAACTACGTGGATAACGAGGGTGAAGACGGCAAAGAGGCGGCGGGTGGCGCAGTGCGTTATTGCGGCGCACCAGAACGGAGGGTGCCGGGTCTGGCAAGCACGAGCTGTCATTGATTGACCTTATAGGGCTTGGCGCAATGCGGATCGTCGCAGAAAACGGCGACTAAATCACGCGGTGCATGCTCCTGGGTGGGCGGCGCGCGCCCATCGGTGCATGACGATTTCGCCGCGCCAGTTGTGACTTCGCGCGTGCTGGTTTTGCGATGGCACTGCCATCTGCTGACAGCGGGGTGGCTTTGCGCTGAGGTTGCGCTGAGGTTGCTCTGACGTTGCGCTGGGGTTGCGCTGACGTCGCGCTGATCCGCCTCGCCCCGGGCGCCTGGCCCGATTGACGTGGATCAACGGGGCGCACCCGCGCGCCGGTACGGTACGGAGTGATCCCGGGCTGTCTTCCGTCCCGCTTTGTTTTCTTGCCGGAGCCGCTTTCATGACGATGCGCCATGTCGACTTTCTGCTGGTGGGCGCAGGCCTTGCCAGCGTCACGGCGGCTCGCACGCTGCGCATGGAAGACCCCGCCGCGAGCATCGCCATTCTGAGCGGCGAGGCCGTACTGCCGTACCAGCGTCCGCCGCTGACGAAGGGTTTTCTGGACGGCTCGGTGAGTGCGCTGCAGATTGCGATTCGTCCCGCCGAGTTCTACGCGGAGCAGCGCATCGATTTGATGCTGGGCGCGCGTGCAGTGCGCGTGGATGCCAAAGACCACGTGGTGCATCTCGCGGACGGCAGCGCGATGGGCTACGGCAAGCTGTTGATCGCCACGGGCGTATCGCCGCGCGCGCCCGCACTGCCGGGCATGGGGCTCGCGGGCGTGTACAGCCTGCATACGCTCGCGGACGCCTCTGCGGTGCGCGATGCCGCGTTGCAGAGCGCGCAAAGCGGGCGAACAAGGCGCGCGGTGGTGATCGGCGCGGGCTTCGTCGGCATCGAAACGGCCGCGTCGCTGCGCGCGCTGGGGCTCGACGTCACCGTGATCGAGCGTCAGCACGCGGTGATGCCGCAACTGCGCGCGCCGGTGCTCTCGGCTTACTTCGCGAAACGTTGCGTTGAGCACGGCGTCGCCGTGAAAACGGATTGCCTCGTAGAAAGCGTGGTAGGGCGCGAGGGCGCGGAGGTAGTGGAAGGCGTGGTGACGAGCACAGGGGAAACCATTGCCTGCGATCTGGTGGTCGCGGCGGTGGGCGTGGCGCCGAACTGCGCGTTCCTGGAAGGCAGCGGCGTGGCGCTCGCCGACGGCGTGGTGGTGGACGACTGCCTGCAATCGAGCGACCCCGACATCTACGCGGCCGGCGACGTGGCCAGCTTCTTCGACCCCGTGTTCGGCGTGCGCCGGCGCATCGAGCACTGGGACAACGCGCGCCGCCAGGGCAACATCGCTGCGCGCAACATGCGCGGCGGGCGCTTTCCGTATCGCGACGTGTCGATGTTCTTCGGCGACGCGTTCGGCCAGCCGTACAACTTCATGGGCTTCCCGCACGGCGTGACGGAAACGGTGGAGCGCGGCTCGCTCGAAGCGGGCTCGTATTCGCTGCTGTACCTCAAGCACGACGTGCTGCGCGCCATCTTCTCGCTGGGGCGAACCGCGGGCGAGACCTCGGCCGCCGAGGAACTGATCCGCCTGCGCATCAGCCTGCACGGCGCGAAACCGCGTCTTGCCGACACCACGTTTCCGCTCGACCGCCTGCCCGAGCAGACCGTGCTGATCCTGCAAGGCGGCGGCGCGCTGGGCGCGTTCGAATGCGGGGCCATCCGCGCGCTGGAAGAAAAGGGCGTGCGGCCCGACGTGATTTCGGCCGTGTCGATCGGCGCCTTCAATGCGGCGATCGTCGCGAGTCATCCGGGCGATGCCTCGCGCGCGCTCGCCGCGTTCTGGCGGGACGTGTCGATTCCGCTGCCTGCGCTGCCTTCGTTACCGGCGCCGTTCGCCTGCGGTGACGACTCGCTGCACGGCGCGCTGCTTTCCTGGTACGTGCTGTGGTTCGGCGTGCCCAACTTCCTGCGTCCGCGCTGGTGGAATCCGAACCTGGGGCTTGCGGCATGGCTGCCCTGGTGGACGAGTCTCTACGACACCTCGCCCGTGCGCACGCTGATCGAGCGCTACGTGGACTTCGACGCGCTGGCCGCCAGCCCCACGCGGCTCCTCTTGAGCGCCGTGGACGTGGCCACCGGCGAGCCGCGCATCTTCGACAGCTACGTGGACCGCATCGGCCCCGAACATCTGCTCGCGAGCGGTAGCCTGCCGCCCGGCATGCCGTGGACGATGGTGGACGGACGCGCGTACTGGGACGGCGGCATCGTGAGCAACTCTCCGCTCGACCTCGTGATCGAGCGCTGCGGGCGCATTGGCGGACGCATCTTCGCGGTGGACCTGTTTTCGGGCACGCGCGCGATGCCGTCGAATCTGCTGGAGGTGATGCTGCGGCGCGACGAGATCGTCTACACCGACCGCGTGCGCAACGACCTGCGCTTCGAAGAGTATGCGAACGACTTCAGCGACCTCGTCGACGAAATTCTCAAGCAGGTGGACGAGCCCACGGCGCGGCGCATCCGCCAGCGCCCGCACTTCATTCGCCTGATGGGCAACCGCGCGCCGATCCGCATTGCGAGGATCGCGCTGGACGGCGGGCCGTTGTCGCTCTCGAGCGATTTCGATTTTTCGGCCTCGACGGTGACGCGCCTGCAGACGCGCGGCTACGAGGCGGCCCTTGCGGTGCTGGCGCGCGACGAGGTGCCGGTGCCCGCGGATTGAGGGTGGCTTCGGAATGGCCAGGGTGCCTTGGCCGGGGAGGAGGGGGCAGATGCCAGGCGCGTGCCGCCACAGTCGCCATAGCTGTGTTCGGCCGCCCTCGGCCGCGGCGCACCGTTCCCGCCGTTTGATTGACCTCAAGCGATTCGCCCCGATCGCGCGCAGAATTTCTTCGTGGCGTTGCAGACCGGCGTGCTGCGAACCGTTCCTTCGCCGTTCTGACGGTCTTCATCGCCTTCGCGGCCTCTCGTGACGTAGCGCGCGACGACCGGGCGCACAACGCGTTTTCGCCTCTGCTGCGCCCTTCACTGTCGGGATGATCTGCCATGGAATTTCTCTACGACGACCGTGCCCACGCCGGCCGCGTGCTCGCAGGAAGGCTCGCGCGTTATGCGGGGCGCGATGACGTGATCGTGCTCGGCCTGCCGCGCGGCGGTGTGCCTGTGGCCTACGAAGTGGCGCGTGCGCTCGGCGCGCCGCTCGACGTACTCGTGGTGCGCAAGCTCGGCGTGCCGAACTATCCGGAACTCGCAATGGGCGCGGTGGGCCCGGGCGATACCGTGTATCTGGATCGGCACATCGTTGCCGAAACCGGCGTGTCGCCGCACGAGATCGATCGCGTGCTGGCCGCAGAGCGCGCGGAACTCCAGCGCCGCGAGGCGCTGTACCGCGGAGGGCGTGCACCGCTCGTCGCGGAGGGACGCACCGCGATCGTCGTCGACGACGGCATGGCAACCGGCGCCACGATGCGTGTGGCCGTCCAGCTGCTGCGCAAGGGCAACGCCGCGCGCATCGTGGTGGCGGTGCCGGTGGCGCCCGGCGACACGGTGGCGCGCGTTGGGCCGCTCGCGGACGAGGTGATCTGCGCTTACGTGCCGCGCGTCTTCCAGGGCGTAGGGCAGTTCTACGGCGACTTCGCCCAGACCGCCGACGCGCAGGTGACGGAGCTGCTCGCGCGCTCGCGCGTGGAGCCCGCGGAGTAGCGGGGTAGCGGATCGGGTTGCAGGCGAGGGATCGCAGACGGAATGGCAGCCGGCCCGAACAAGGCGAGGGAAGGGCGCGGCATACCGCGTTCGGGCGATGCGAAGCGGCACCTTGTTACAGGTCGTGACCGAAACATTTCACCGGTAACGATCGAGTAACCAACACGCGCAGCAGGTGCCCTATCGTGTCGCCATCGCAACGCAAGGAGTCAGGCAATCATGAAACGCAAAGCCAGTTTGTCGGCCTTCGGAAGGGCACGCCGGCTGCCGGCGTGGTCGCGGTTTGCCGTGCCCGCCGCCATGGCTGGTGTGGCGGTGGCGCTGGTGGGCTGCACGGTCATGCCGCCCAGCGGCCCGAGCGTGGTGGCGTTGCCGCCCAAGGGCAAGTCGCTCACGGAATTCCAGCAGGAAGACTATGCGTGCCGCGACTACGCCTTCCGCTCTACGGACTCGGCGGGCGCGGCTCAGGGCGCGACGGCCAATAGCGTGAACAGCGCGGCGCTCGGCACGGTGGGCGGCGCGGCGGCCGGTGCGCTACTGGGCGCGGCCGCGGGCAACGCAGGAGCCGGCGCGGCAATTGGCGCGGGCAGCGGCCTGCTGCTCGGCTCGGCGGTGGGCGCGAACGGTGCGCAATATGCGTCGGGCGGCTTGCAGGCCCGGTACGACGCGGCTTACGCGCAATGCATGACGTCGAAGGGCAACACGATTTCGCCGCCTGCCTACGCCACGCCGATGTACGGCCAGCCCGTCTACGGTCAGCCGATGTACGCGGCGCCCCCCGTGATCTATCGCGCGCCGCCTCCGCCGGTCTACTACTACGCGCCTCCGGCCCCCTGGTATTACTGACGCGGGTGGGGTAGAAGCAGGGCACTCCGCCGCATGGGACTGTCCGCGGCCCGGCTCTCACGACCGGGCCGCGGCATTTACTGCTCGTCGCGCGCCCGACTCCTAACCGTGGTGTTCTTCCGCCTTGTGAGCGGGCGGATGAGACTGCGGGTGCGGTTGAGGATGAGCATGCGGCTGCGCCGGATGGGCGTTGGTGTGCGGCGCGGGCCGTGGCGCCGCGTCGGCGCGTTGGGGCGGACGCGGATTGTCGTGCGGTGCTTCCACGGCGTGAGGCTCGGCGTGCTGCGTCGGCTGCGCATTGCGCGGCACTTCTTGCTGCCGCACGGCGTCGTGCTCGGGTTGCTGCTGCGGTTCGCGTGGCGCCGCGGTTTCATGCGGCTGCATCCGCCCGGCTTGCGGCGCACGCGGGCCTTCCGCCTGAGGTGCGGCCTGAGGTGCGTCGAAACCGCCTTGCGCCGTATGTCCGTTGCGCGCTTCCTCCTGCGCGTGCGAGGCGCCGCCCGTCGGGTGCGGCACGCCATTGTCGGCGGCCGCGGGCGCGTGCGGTGCCGGCTCGCCGGGGTGCGCTTCGTGGTCGATTCCATGGCTCGCTTCACGGCTGTTCCCGTCCGCGGGCGCTTGCGGCGCGCCCTGCCCCCGAGCCGTCTCGCCGCCGTGTTGCGGTGCTTCTTGCGGTTCGCCGTTCGGTTCGCCCTGCACGGGCGCCTGTAGGCCGGGCCGCCGGCCAACCGGCCGCGCCGTTTCGCGATCGATCACATGAAAGCCCTGTGTTTGCGGTTCGCGGCTCGCCGGTGCGCCGTGGGCGGCTTCGGGCGCGGCACGGTGCACGACCGGTTCGCCCGCGCCTTCCACGCGTCCGCCCGCTGACGCGAAGCGCTGCGCAAGCGTGTCGTGCAATGCGGGGGGCACGGCCGGCGCACGCGTGGCGATGACCTGCCGCTGCGCGGCCTCAGCCGGCGCGCCGATCTTCGCGGCGCGCATGCCGCCCGCAAAGCTTTCCCGTACCGGCGCCACGGCGGGCGCACCTGCTCCGACCTGCGCATGCGCCAGCTGCTGCGGCGTGAGTGCATGAGCGGCCATGGCCACGGGCTGCCCGTGCACGAAGGTGTTGGCGGGGACGGCGGTCACCGCGCCGGGCACCGTCTGGTTGATGTACGTGTTGTGCACGTTGGTGATGTTGTTGACGATCGTCGTGTTGTGGACGTTCGTCACATTCACGTTGTTCACGCGTTCGTAGTAGCGCGGACTGTAGCCGTAGGCCGGATGCCAGGGCTCGCCCGGGCCGAGCGGGAGCCACGCCACGCCTGCGGTGATGGCCGCGCCGATGGTGAGGTTGATCCCCCAATGCACGCCGCCCCCTCCACTGCTCCCGCCGCCCACGAAGGCCACGAGCGCCGGCGCATAGCAGGGCGGCCGCGCGACCACGACCGGGCCGGGCACCCACGCCCACACGCGGTCGATATATGCCCAACGTCCATAGTGGAACGGCGCGAAGCCCCAGGGCGCGTCGTCGATCCAGGTCCAGCCCCATGGCGCGATCCAGGCCCAGTGCCCGGCGTGGTATGGCACCCAGCCGGCCGAGACGGCGACCGTCGGAACCCACACCTCGCCGTAGGTCGGATCGTGCCGCCACGTGCCGTTGGCATCCAGTGCTTCGTAACCCGGCATTTCGCGCGAGACGTAGCGGGCCGAGACCGACGCGTCTTCGGCGCGGTCGCGCGCGGCGACCCAGCGGTCGAAGCTGTCCGGTGCGGGGGCCGCGCCGCCCGCCTGCTGCTGGAGGTTCGTGCCGACGAAGCGGATCTGCTCGCCCGCGCTCATGGCATACGAGCCGCCGTCGCCGTACAGGGTGGCCGTTCCCGAGCGCAGCGTGACCGTCGTGGCGCTGCCGTCCGGCGCCACGTCGACGCGAAAGAGGCCGGCGTTCGTGGCGACGAGCGCGACGTTCGGCGTGTCGACCTCGAAGCTCTGGCCGGCGGGCAACGCGCGCACGTGCGCCGAAAGAGAGCCTTGCGTGACCTTGAGCTGTGTGACCGTGTCGGTGAGGTCGACGATGTCGAGCGCGGTCTGCTGGTCGAGCCGCAGCGCGGTGGAACCGGCATGCAGTTCGGCGCGCGCGCCGCTGTCGGCCCAGAGCTGGTCGCCGGTGGTGAGCGGGCGGTTCAGCACGGCGTAGGACCAGTCGGTGAGGCCCGCAGGCTCCATCGTGACCGTGCCGTTGAAGTAGTCGAGACGCGCGACGCGGCCCGGCGGATCGCCGGCCGCCGCGCCTGCCGGCACGCCGCCCGGTGCTGCGGGCGATGGCACGGTGTCCTGAGCAAATCCAGGTGGGGCAATGAGGGCGAGCGCCGCGCATAGCGATAGCGCGCCCGCGTGGATGCGATGCAAGCTTGTTGTCATTATTGGAAGCTCCGTTGTTATGGATCTGTCAGCGTGGACCGTCGCAAGCGGGATCAGGCCGGCTTCACCTGCGTCGTCACGTCTGCTAACGCCGTGATTGTTAAACGCGATGACACGCGCGAACCCGTCGCTGCGCACGACATTGCAACGAAATGTGAGTCCTGTATCGCGTACGGTATGAGCCGTCTGCATAGGGCGCGACAGGACCCGAAAGGGCACGAGCAGGCGTGCGTTGGTGGTATGGTCGGGCTTCGGTGTGTCCGTTTTCGGCGCGTCGGTGCAGTGCGTGCGCGGGCGTTGTTCGTTCGGCGCGCTGCGCCGGCCGTTGCACCCATAACCACAAGACAGGGAGCCCGCATGATCGATGCCGTCAAGGAAATCGCGGACTGGAACGCCAACCGCGAGCCAGAGCGGCTCGCCATGAAATACCGCGCCATGCGCACCTCGCCGTTCGTGTTTCTGCGCGGCACGTGCCATCTCTTCTACCGCCGCGTGCCGGCGCAAGGCGTGCTCGCCCAGGCCCCCGCGGTGTGGATCTGCGGGGACATGCATCTGGAAAACTTCGGCAGCTACAAGGCCGACAACCGGCTCGTCTACTTCGACATCAACGACTTCGACGAGGCCTGTCTCGCGCCCGCGCTTTACGAGATGGTGCGGCTCCTCACGAGCGTGCTGGTGGGCGCCGCGGACCTGAAGCTCTCGCGCGCCGAGGCGCTGGGCCTGTGCCATTCGGCCGTGGACGCCTACGCGCGTGCGCTCGCGTTCGGCAAGGCGCGCTGGGTGGAGCCCGAGACGTCGGACGGCATGGTGCGCGAACTCTTCGACGGCCTCGCCAAACGTACACGCGTGGATCACCTCGACCGGCGCACCGAACTCAAGGGCAAAAAGCGCGCGCTGCGCGTGGACGGCAAGAAGGCGCTGCCCGTGGACGACCCCACGCGTGAAGCCGTGACCGCGTTCATGGCGAGCTTCGCGAAAGAGGCCCAGACACCCGACGCCCCCGCGTTCTATCGCGTGATCGACGTGGCGCGGCGCATCGCGGGTACGGGCAGCCTCGGCGTGGACCGATACGTCGTGCTGGTGGAAGGCAAGGGCTCGCCGGACGGCAACTATCTGATCGACCTGAAAGAGGCGCTGCCTTCCTCCGTGGCGCCGAACCTGAAGACGAAGCAGCCGCACTGGCCCACCGAAGCGCAGCGCGTGGTGGCCGTGCAGCAGCGCATGCAGGCTGTCTCGCAGGCGTTCCTGCATGCCGTCACGTTCAACGGCCGCCCGTATGTGCTGCGCGGCCTGCAACCTTCGGAGGACCGCGTGGCGCTCGCGGGCTGGGACAGCAAACTGCCGCGGCTCGAAGGCGTGGTCAATACGATGGCCGAACTCTGCGCATGGGCGCAGTTGCGCAGCGGCGGCCGCCAGGGCTCCGCGATTGCCGACGAGATGATCGCCTTCGGCGAGAAGACCGACTGGCAGATGCCGCTCATCGAACTGGCGCTGCAATGCGAAAAACAGGTGCAGGACGACTGGCGCGCGTATTGCGAGGCATACGACCGCGGCGCGTTCGGGGCGGCGGCGAAGGCGTAGTGGCGTGACGGAACGAGGGTCAGAGAGAGGCGGAGAGAGGCGGAGAGAGGGCCAGCAAGAGGTGCGGCGGCGGGCCATCGAACGATGACTGGCGTCGCGCGCAACGTCGTCGGTCTGCGCGTGCGCGTATGAGGCCGCGATCGGCATCATCGCGGCGCTCCTTGCCGGGTGCGTGCTGCTCGTCAGCAGTGCGGGTCGTTTGCGCGCATGGGGCGCCGCGAGCAGTGGGCTGAAGCGAAAGCGCGTGGTGGTCTGCGGTCCTGCCTGCATCCATACGTGCACCAACGCTCGCACTAATGCGCACGCCATCGCCAGCGCCGCCATCGACAACGTCGCTATTTGCCGCGCCGCTTCCCAGGCTGACGGGCCAGCCTCGCGCGCGCCTCGGCCGCCGCTTGCGGATGCCCCAGGTCGCGGGCCACGAAGTGCGCGATCTTGCGCCCGGCGAGGCTCACGTTCACGTAGTCGTTGGGCGCCTTGGTCTGCGCGCCGTCGGCGGCCGAGTGGTACTCGATGCGCAACTGGCTCTGCGTGGCCACCACGCGCAGGTAGCCGTAGTGCGTGTCGTCGTAGTTTTCGAGCACCACCTGGTCCGTGTCGTTCGATGCGGCCTGCACGACTTGCGGCGCGCGCGGCGCGGGCGAACCGGGCTTCGCGAGCTTGACGAGCCCGTGTCCGCCGTTGCCGCACACCACATACGGAATCTGCGTGCCGTCCGAGCCGCGCGTGCGCGTGTAGCGCTGATAGTTGTGCGCGTGCCCCGAGAGAAACGCGTGCGGCCATACGCCGTGTCGTTCGCAGATGGCGTCGATCTGCGCGAGCATATCGACGCTCGAACTATGCCGGCCTATCGCATAGGGCGGGTGGTGCGTCGCGAAGAGAAGCGCGCCTTCGTAGCCTTCGTCTTTGATCCGCTTGAGCGCCGCGTCGAGAAAATCGAGCTGGCTCGTGCCGATGTGCGGATCGGCGATCACGCCCGGGTCTTCGAGCGTATTGCTGTAGAGCGCCAGCACGCGCACGAAGGGTGCTTCGAACGTGAAGAACACGCCGGGCTGGATCTGCGCGGTGCGCGAGAGGCCGCCCGCTTCGGGCGTCACCGCGAAGTCCGACGCGCAGAAGTTGCGCAGGTACGCATCGAGGCTGGTGGCGTGCGCCTCGGGCGACACCATGCCGTCGTGGTTGCCCGCGCAGGCGAGGATGGGCGCGGGATAGTCGCGATAGGGCTCGTAGAACTGGTCGTAGTAATACTGGCCCTCGCCGAAGCTGTAGACGATGTCGCCCAGCAGCAGCGCGAATTGCGGCACTTCGGCGGGGTCGGCTTCGGTGAAGTCGGCGGTCATCTTGTCCGCGACTTCGTTTTGCGTGGCAGGGCCTTTGACGCTGCCGCAGTCGCCTGTGGCGTGAAAGACGAGCTGCCCCGCCGACGTGATCGAATCAATCGCTTTCTGGTTGCCGCCGAAAACATCCGCGAGCGCGACCTGCGGCTCGACGCCGCCGCGCGGCGCGGGAAACGGTAGCGCAAACAGCTTGTGCTCGGCGTTGAGCTTGTCGATTTCCTTGTAGGCCGCATCGTCGGAAGGATGCGGGACGCGAAACACGCTGGGGTCCGGCGTGGGCTGCGGCTGCGCGAACACGGGATGGTCGAGCACGCGCGGCGCGGCGAACGCGTTCATACCCGCGGTGGTGTTCGTGCTCGCACCTGGCGTTGTGCCGCTGTCCGGCCGGCGTTTTTCTTTCGCTGCGGTTGCGCTTTTCTTCGATTGCGTTTTCGACGTCGATTTCGCGGCCATGGGGCGTTCTCCTGTCGGTGGGCATCGGGCTGCAAGTCGCGGCGGCGCCATCGGGCACGGCGCGCGGCGTGCTGCGTACGACAGGAAGGCGGGGGGAAAGTGCCGTGCAGGGAGCGGTGAAAAAAGCAGCGAAAAAGCAGCGAAAAAGCAGCGAAAAAGCAGCGAAAAAGCAGCGAAAAAGCGGGGAAGGAGCGTGAAAGACGTGTGAAAGAAGCGGCGATTGCACCGCTTCCCGGTCGACTCGTTCAGCCGCGTCGTTTAGCCGAAGCACTCAATCAAAGCAGTTCCTGAACGCCACCGCGGCGATCACCGGCACGGAAAGCACCAGCGGAATCGCGAAGTAGGGCACTTCGAGGTCCACGACCCAGCTATAGACCAGCCAACCGATTCCGGCACCGAGCGTGGCGAGCCCCACGAGCACCGTGAGGATATTGAGCACGAGGTTCGACGGGCGCCAGCGCGGTCGTTCCTCTTTGGAAGACGTCTTCATCGCAGTTCCGGCGCAATGCGCGGCAAGGGGACAACGGGATATGCGATGAATTTTACTCTGCGGTGAGGCAGCGACGCATGGGGACTATCGGCACGGTCCGGGCGCGGACGTGTCCTCGGGCGTCGACTGAAAGCTATCCGTCGCGGCTTCATGCTCACCGGTTTCTTGCCACGCATGAATCGCAACGCGAAGCGCACGGGTTTCAGCATCGTTTGCGGGCGCGGTCGCCATCACGCGCCGGTTCGCCCCATTTGCGGCTTTTCGGGGACGCATTGACGTATCCGCTCTCGGACTGCCGCCCCATTTCTGGCCACATTTCCGGCCATATTTCCCACGTAATTCCCGGGCTCATGCGAATGGATGTCCGCCAATGCGAAACGCCGGTGTTGTAATGTCGCGACATTTCAAAAGAAAAGGCGCGGTCGAAATGCGCAAATGCGAAAACGTTTGCGCTTGTTTAGTTTCAAGTATTTGAAGCGGGTTGTTAAAACCGCGTGATGGGCGAAAACCACGTCAGCTAACAAAGTTTGACGCTTGAACAAAATACTCCGCCATGCTCATGCGGTTAGAATCCACGCGCAGGACAGAACAGGCGCGAGGCGCGATTCGGTAGGACGAGGCCGGCAGAGGCTCGCCGCGGGGTGCGGCGGGGATATTGCCAGCGCACCGGAAAAATGGACGCAGTAGCGAATTTCCGGTGAAATACACGAATTGCGAAGACCTGGATTCACGATAAGCAACATTCCGGACGCACGCGGCCGCATTCGAATTTTGCCGCAATCGCATTGCGCGAATTTGATGAGCGCCCGGCGACCATAAAAGGGCAGGATGTTGACGACGAAGAAGAACGCCGGGCAATACGGCGGTAATGAGAGCAGGTGCCGGGGGGCTCATTTTCAGCGCGCGGCTGCGGGCTTTTCGGCCGCATTTTTCATTGCGCTGGCTGTCAATGCCGTGCCGTCGCGTGTGCTCGCTCAAGAAGCGCAGGTGACGGCGGCCGGTGGCGAATCTCGCGCCCACGCAAGCACGCAGGAAAGCAAGGAAAGCCCGCGTCCGAACATTGCCTTCTTCGACGGTGCCGATCCGCCCGTCGATTTGCTGCAGGCATTCGACGCCGTGGTGCTCGACCCCTCGCGCGGCTTCGATCCCGCCGCGCACCCCCTGCCGCACACGCTCTGGCTGGCCCGAACCGACACGGCGAACGCGGGCACGCAGGTTCTTCCCTACGTCGAGTCGCTCTGGCAGAAAGGCTATCGCGGCTTTCTGCTCGACACGCCCGCCGCCGTCGAAGCCTTCGACGCCATTCACGCCGCGCATCCCGAAGCGCGCCTCATCATCGGCGGCAGTCATCCGTTGCAGGCCGCGCGGCCTCATGCTGGGGCGGCCGGCGGCCTTCGTGCGGGCGCGGCCGGCGGCCTTCGTGCGAGCGCGGCCGGCGGCCTGTATGCCGTGGTGGGCGGCTCGCTAGTGAAGGGCGGCGCCTCCGCGGACAACGCCTCTACGGACAACGCATCGGCCGGCACAACAGACCAGCCCCCCACGCTCGCCGAGGCACGCGCCTTCACCGAACAAACCGGCGTGCCCGTCATCTCCATCGATTACTGCCAGCGTACCGACCGCGCCTGCGCACGCGACACGGCGGCGAAGGCCCTCGCGGCCGGCGTGCTGCCCTACGCGACGGACCCGGCGCGCGACATCGTGGGCATCGGCGCCATCGAGGTGCTGCCGCGCAAGGTGCTCGTCGTGCAGGACCGCGACCCGAAGGCGAATCTCGACATCACGCCGGGCGTGGACTATGTGTCGACGCCGCTTAACTACCTGGGCTACGACGTCGAGTTCGCCGACTTCAACGCGCCGCTGCCGCGCGACGTGACGCCCGACCGCTACGCGGGCGTCGTGGTGTGGATCACCGGCAACTCGGTGCCGAACCCCGTGCAGTGGGAGCGCTGGCTCGGCGCGCGCATTGCCGACCACGTGAAGGTGGCGGTGTTCGGCCACTTCGGCTTCGACGCCGCCAACGACATGGGCCCGCAGCTCGACCTGCTGCCGGTGGCCGGCAGGCCGGCCGGCGCGCTTTCGGTGGTGGTACGCGACCCGATGATGGGCTTCGAAGTGGACCCGCGTGCCGATCCGCGCGACCTCGCAGGCCTGCGCGCGGGCGCGAAAAGCCGGCCGCTGCTGCGGCTGTCGGCGGGCGACGGCGTGGTCTTCGATCAGGCCGCCATCACGCCGTGGGGCGGCTTTACGCTCGACCCCTACGCCGTCTACACGCTCGATGCCATTTCGCAGGACCGCTGGGCCATCAATCCGATGGCGTTCCTCAAGGACGCGCTGCGCCTGTCGCCCATGCCGTCGCCCAACGTGACCACCGAAAACGGCCGGCGCCTTTTCATGTCGCACGTGGACGGCGACGGTTTTGCCTCGCGCACCGAGTTTCCCGGCCCCGACTTCTCGGGCGAAGCGCTCTACGAGCGCATCTTCACGAAGTACAAGGTGCCGATGACGCTCTCCGTCATCGAAGGCGAAGTGGGTCCCGCGGGCCTGCATCCCGACATCTCGCCGCGGCTCGAACAGATCGCGCGCAAGATGTTCGCGCTGCCGTACGTGGAGATCGGCTCGCACACGTACTCGCATCCGTTCCGCTGGGACTGGCTGGACCTCGTCACGGGCAAGCGCATCGACAACGGCGAATCCGACGACGGCTTCTCGCTCAACATCCCAGGCTACAAGTTCAACATCGACCGCGAGATCACCGGCACCATCGACTACATCAACTCGCGGCTCGCGCCCCCCGGCAAGCGCACCATGGTGCTGCAGTGGCCTGGCGACTGCCAGCCGCCCGGCGTGATTGTGCGCAAGGTCTACGCGGCACACGTCTACAACATCAACGGCGGCGACACGATCATCACGAAGTCGGCGCCCAGCTGGACGAACATTGCGCCCATCGGCGTGGAGAAGGGCACGGGGCCTGACTCGTTCCAGCTCTACGCACCCAACCAGGACGAGAACGTCTACACGAACGACTGGCTCGGCCCGTTCTACGGCTTCACGCGCGTGCTCGAAACGTTCGACATGACGGATCGCCCGTATCGCTTCAAGCCCATCGACGTCTACTACCACATGTACAGCGGCACGAAGATCGCGTCGCTGCGGGCGCTCGACCAGATTTTCGCGGCGGTCTTGAAGCAACCCGTGCTGCCCGTGCATATCACCGACTACGCGCGCAAGGCGCTCGACTGGCGCACTTTCGCGGTGGCGCGCGAGGTGGACGGCAGCGGCTGGCGCGTGCGCGGCAACGGCGAAGTGCGCGAGCTGCGCTGGCCGCAGACGCAGGCGCCGGACCTCGCCACGGCCACGGGCGTGACGGGCTATAGCGACGGACCGGACGGCACCTACGTGCACATCGACGGCGGTAGCGCGCGCTTTGCGTTCGAACCCGTGGGCACTCAAAGCGGCACGGATGCAGGCCCGCGCGCGCTGCCCTACATCGCCGAGGCCAACGGCTTCGTGCGCAACTTCCGCCGCACCGCGAACGGCATGACCTTCGACTTCGGCGGCTACTACGAACCGTTCGTGCGCATTGCCAACGGTGCGCGCTGCACGGCGAGCGTCGCGGGCCGCGCGGTGGCCGCACGGCGCGACGGGGCGTTCCTGCGCTTCGATACGCCGGGCGTGGCGGGCGAAACGGTGGACTATCAACCCGTGAGCGTGACCTGTGGCAACTGAGCGCTCATCCCTTCGTCCCGTCCAGGGCGCGCATGGCGCCGTGCAGGTGCGCGCGGCGTTGCCCGCGAAGCGCCCGCGCATCGCACCGCTCTGGCTCGTGCTGCTGATGGCCGGCGTGGTGGTGCTCACGCTCTACGCCGCGTGGCCGGGCGGCGGCCTGCGGGCGCGCGTGGCCACGTCGCCCACGAGCGCGCTGAGCGTCGCCTATCTCGAAGCGTGGCTGCGTGTACAGCCCGACAATGAGGAGTTCCTGCAACTGCTCGGCACGCAGTATCGCGAAGTGGGGCGGCTTGACGACGCGCTTCGCGTCGCGCAGCGCATGGCGCGCTCGCAGAGTCCCGACATGCGGCGCGCGGCGCTGCTGCTGCGCCTTGGCATCGACGAGCAGAAAGCCTTTGCGTACCCCGAAGGCAGCCGCGAGCGCGAGGAAGCGCTCGAACAGGTGCGCGAGGAACTGCACGCCGCCGCGGCCATGCAATGGGACACGGACGACCTGCAACACCTCGCGTCGCGCGCCGCGGCCACGGGCACGCCCGCGCTCGCACGCGATCTGTATGCGCGGCTTTCGCAGCAGGACGCGGCGGGGCGCCGCCAGTGGGATGAAGCGCTGGTCCGCTACGCTGTGGAAACGGGCGCGTATCGCGAAGCGGCCGACGCGTACTTCCGCCTGCAAGACAGCGCGACGACGCTCGACGCGCGGCGCAGCGCATTCCTCTCCGGCATTCGTACGCTGCAGGCGGGCAATCTGCTCGCCGATGCGCTCGAGGCGGCCCAGCAACACGCGGGCGCGCTCGAAAACGACAAAGCGACGCTGATCGTGCTGCTCAACCTGGCGCGTGCCGCGCAGCGGCCGGATCTCGTGGACCGTTATGCGAAGGCGCTGGCGAAATACGCGGCAGCGCGGCCATTGCCATTGCCGGAAGACACGCAGCGTGCGGCGCGGTTTGCTTACATGGATGGCCCGGTCGTGGTGGCGAACGCGCGCGGCATGCGCGAGCCGGCGGGCCTGTACGTCGCAGCGTGGCGTGAGGGATTCGGCGCGCGCATCGTGCGGGTAGCGGCGTCGGCACCGGCACCGCAGGCCTCGGCCGCAGCGCCGGCTTCGGCTGCGTCCGCCAACACAGCCGCCACTGCAGCCGCCAACACAGCCGCCACCGCAGCCGCCACGGCAGCCGCAAAGCCCGCCGCTTCCAGCGCCCCCGGCTCGACCGACGACGTCGCGAGCCTCGTCTTCACCTCGTTTGTCGAATCGCGCGATCTCGACAACGCGCAGAAGATCGCCGAACAACAGGTGGCGCGGCATCCCGATTCGGCGCTGTGGTTAAAGCGCCTCGCGCAGGTGGCCGAGTGGAACCACGCGCCCGCGCTCGCGCTGAAGACGTGGCTTGCCTACGCGCGCACCTCAAACGATGCCGAGGCGTGGCAGACCGTGCAGCGCATGGCGCCCATGCTCAACGACGACGAAGCGTACCTCGCCGCCATGATCCACGCGTCGGCCGCCGCGCCCGCCGACATGAAGCTCGTGGACGCCGTGACCTCCACCTACGAGCGGCTGGGCCGCCCCGAGGACGGGCTCGCGTTCCTGCGCGCCCATCCGCGCGACGGCGCGGGCGATGCCGTTGACGAACGCATCGCCACGCTCGCCGAGCGCGCGGGCCATGACGATCAGGCGCTCGCCGTCTACCGGCAGCTGCTGGCGCGTCATCCGGGCAACACGCTCTATGCCGTGCGGGCCGCGAGCCTGCTCTTTCGCCGCAGCGACTTCGCGGGTGCCTACGCGACGCTGCAAAAGTCGTACGACGCGGCGAAAGACGACGACGTGCTCTACTGGCGCAACTACGCGCAGGTCGCGCGGCTGCTGCAAAAGGACAGCGGCGCGAACGACGCCTACCGCCATCTGCTCGCGGGCGGCAAGGAAAGCCCCGACGACCTCGCCGCGATGACCTACTTCTACAGCGCCTGGCCGCTCGATGCGGGCCGCACCGCCGAGCTTCAGTACCGGCGCGACGGCACCGTGCGCGCGCTGCAGCTCGCGCTCTTCAACTACACGAGTGCGCGTGCCTGGGACCGCGCGGCCGCGCTGCTCGCAAGCCTCACGCCGAAGCAGCGCGAGCAGGCCGAAGCGTCGGTGGAATTTCTCACCACGCGCGCCGAGTACGAACGGCAGATCGACCACGTCGCGGACGCACTACGCGACCTCGAACGCGCGGTCACGCTGCCGGGCGCCACGGACGACGCCCGCGCCGCGCTCTTGTGGACGCTCGTCGACGACGGCAACGACACCGCGCTCAAGAGCGCGCGCTGGCAGTGGTGCGAGAACGCGCAGCAGTTGCCCGCGCTGTGGGGACCGTGCGCGGCGGCCCTGATGCGCATGGACCGACCTGTGGCGGCATTGCGTCTGTTGCGCCTGCAATCGGCCACGATGCAGCGCGACCCGCTCTGGCTGCTCACCTACGCCGATGCCGAGGAACAGGCGGGGCACCCCGACCTCGCGCGCTCCATTCGCCGTCATGTGTGGCGCCGGCTGCAGCGCGAGAACCCGGCGACGCTCGCGGCAACCGGGCAGGTGGCGAAGACCGGGCTGCTGCAGGACGAAGACATGCGCGAGCAGTTGAGCGGCCGGCGCGTGACGCTCGCGCAGACCTTCGAGCGTGCCGATGTTTCGCTGGCGCTGCTCGATGACCTGATTGCGTCGGACGCGGGCCGCGCCGGGAGCGGCAAGGGCGGCAACGGCCAGCCGCAGCCGGAGCAGCGCACGCTGCTGGGCAACACGCCGGGCCTGCTGCCGTTGCATCCGGCGAACACGGGCGGCAAAGCAGCCGCTCAACCCGTCGACCCCCAACGCCTGAAGTCGGCGGTCGCCAAGGACGTGGCGCTCGCGTGGGCGCTCTCGCAGGAAGCGAATCCGCTTGCCAAGCGCTGGCTCGCGCAGCAGTATGCGAACCGGCTCGCGCAGCCTGCCGACGCACGGCTCACGCTCGCGCTCGCCGACGGCGACACGGCCACGATGGAACGTCTGCTCGACGAGGAGGGCGGCAAGCTGCCCGTCACGTCGCGCATCGACGCGTCGATTGCCGTGGATCGTCCCACCGATGCCGAGCAGCTCGCCTTCAATGCGCTCGAAGGCGCGCCGGACAACACGGACTACCAGACGCGCCTGACCGACACGGCGCTCGCCTGGCCGCAATCCATCGACGCCGACATCTCGAACCACATCGAGCATCCGCTCGACTACACGGAGCTAGCTCTGTCGGCGAGCCGCAAGCTGACGGGGCGCTACCTCGTGGGCGTGACGAGCGTGCAGCGCTTCCAGCATTCGGCCGACGAGACCCAGCTCGTGAACGTGCCCGCGCAGGACCGCTCGATCGGCTTCTACGTGGAGCGGCGCACCAACGACACGTCGGTCACGCTCACGGGCGGCCGGCGCGAAGGGCTCGACAGCTTCTATACGGCCAACGTCGAGGCGGAAGTGGGCCGCAACTCGCCCGTCACCTTCACCGTGCGCGCGGGCCGCAACCAGACGGCGACCGAATCGCAGGCGCTGCTGGTGGGCGGCATGAAGGACAACGTGGCCGGCACGCTGCTCTGGAACGTCACGCCGCGCTGGTACGTGTCGGGCAACGTGGAGGCCGACCGCTTCTACAGCCAGGCGCGCAACTACCTGGGCAGCGGCGTGCTGACGACCGGCGAGATCGGCTACCGCATTCGCACCACGTACCCCGACTACACGCTGCGCGTGGTCGGCACGCGCGGCAGCTACGGCGCAAGCGGCGCCGCGGACGCGCTGATTTCGCGGCTCCTGCCCGCTACGGCCGGGCCCGCGACGGCCGCGACCTTCGTGCCCCAGACCTACGCGCAGTACGGCTTCTTCGCCAGTGTGGGCGGCGCACTGCGCGAGCAGTACACGCACGCGTGGCGGCCGTTTGCGGAAGTGGGCATCGTCCACGACTCGCTGCAGGGCTGGGGCCCGCAACTGAGCGCGGGCGTGGCGGGCAGTGTGTTCGGCGGCGACCATGCCGCTGTCTACGTGGAGTATCAGCGCGTGTCGCAACTCGGCACTTCGGTGCGGGTGATCGGCGGGCGCTACAGCTGGTTCTATTGAGGCAGGCGAGCGGAGCGGCGAAGGCGAAGGTTCGCGGGACCGCTCCGGCAGAAACTGGCAGAAACGGGCAGACCCGGGCAGACCGTCGAACGGCGCTGCCCGCGAGCCGGCCAGATGCGAAGTATCTTGAGGAGAATATCAATGAAAGAAGAACGTGGTTCGTGGTTCGCGCGGTTTGTTCCGATGGTCTCGCGCGCGTCGTTGTTCGTCGCCGCGGCGGCACTGATCGCCGCGTGCGGCACCGTCCGGCAGACCAGCGCGCCGGCTCTTTCGGCACGCGATGCAGTGGCTGTGGCGTCTATCGCCAACTACACTGAAACGCCCGCGGCGGGTCGCAGCACCGAAGCTATCGCGGCCAGCGTGCTGCGCGCCAACGGCTTGACCGACGTGCGCGTGGCGCCCGCCGGCACGGGCGGCGGCGCAGCGCTCTTCGATACGGCGCAGCGCGCGGACATGGACCAGCAGCTCGAATGGGCGCGCTCGCAGCAGGTCCGCTACGTGCTGACGGGCGCGGTGGAAGAGTGGCGCTACAAGGCCGGCGTGGACGGCGAGCCCGTGGTGGGCCTCACGTTCGAACTCGTCGACGTGCAGTCGGGCCACATCGTGTGGAGTTCGACGGGTTCGAAGAGCGGCTGGAGCCGTTCGAGCCTCGCGAGCGTGGCGACGTCGCTGATCGGCAACGTGCTCTCGCCGCTCTCGGTGCGCCGTTGATCTTGCTTCTCGTGGGACGTTGCGCGGTGCCTCATATGCCACATGAGGTGGCACATCAGCCGGTGCCGCGCGGCGCACGCCCCGTTGTCCGATCGCTCACAGGAAATCAGCCGTGAACAGCGCTGCTGCCTCAACCGAAACCCGCGAGTCCAGGGCGCGTAGCGCCAACCCGCTGGGCAACCTCAGCCCCGTGCGCCGCTTCGTGGCGCCCGCGGTGCCCGGCCCGTTCGCCATCGTCGAGACGGTGCTGTTCATGGCGATCGCGATCGGCCTCGCCTGGGCGTACGACCACGCCGACCCGCTGATGCTGCACGCCGGCTTCGCGTGGCTGTGGCTCGCGCCGCTCGTCGTCGCGCTGCGCTACGGCACCTTGCTGGGGCTGCTCGCGGGTGGCGTGGTGGTGGCGGCCTGGTACGGGCTCTATCCGCGCGGCAGCGCGTGGCCGCTCATGTACTTCACGGGCGGCTTCATCCAGAGCATCGTGGCGGGCCATTTCGGCGACACGTGGGGCAGCCGCGCGGCCCGTTCGCGCGCACTCAACGACTACCTGAACGACCGGCTCGTCGCGATCACGAACAGCCACTATCTGATGCGCCTCTCGCACGAGCGCCTGGAAAAGGACCTGCTCTCGAAGCCCACCACGCTGCGCGATTCCATTACCGAACTGCGCCGGCTGTCGGTGGCCCAGTCGGTGGGGCAGTCGAACGGCGGGGGGCAGCCGGGCGTTGCGCCGGCAGTTCGTGCGGACGCGCTGCCCGGTGCGCAGCCGCTGCTCGAATTCGTCGCACAGGCGTGCCAGATCGAAATCGCCGCGCTGCATCCCGTGCGCGGCGGCCGTATCGCGGAGCAGGCGGCGGCGCGCATCGGCGAGCCGTTCGATCTGGACATGCACGACGAACTCGTCGCGCACGCGGTCGAAACGCTGGGCGTGGCGCATCTGAAGAGCGTGCAGAACGGCACGAACGGGGAAGCCACCATCACGAGCACGCGCTACGTGGTCTGCGCGCCCGTGGTCTCCGCCGACGGCGAACTCATCGCGCTCGTCGTCGTGAAGCGCATGCCGTTCCTCTCGCTCAACTACGACAACCTCCAGCTGCTGCTCGTGCTGCTCGGCTACTACGCGGACGGCGTGGAGCACACGAGCCTCGTGCAGGGCGTGCTGGACGCCGTGCCGGGCTGCCCCTACGACTTCGCGCTCGACCTCGCGCGGCTTGCGCGCCTCAAGCGTTCGGCGGGCATCGATTCGTCGCTCGTCGCGCTCACGTTCATGCGCGACGAAGCGGGCGAGTCGCTCTTCGAGCACGTCATGCGCCGGCGCCGCGCGCTCGACGTGATGTGGCCGGTGCAGAGCAAAGACCGCTCCGTGCTCATCAACCTGATGCCGGCAACGGACACCACGGGTATCGACGGCTACCTCGCGCGCATCGAGGCGAGCCTGAAGGCCCAGTTCGATACGGACCTCGAAGGCGCACGCATTGGCGTGCATACGCTGCATCTGGAACACGGCGATCCGGGGCCGGCGCTCGGGCGTCTTCTGAAACGGGCGGGCGTCGATGCCGAAGCCCGCTGATCTCGCCATGACGGTATTCGCCGTCGTCGTTGCGCTCGTCGCGCAATTCGTGGCGCTGGCCGCGGTGCTGCGTCCGCCTGCGGGCATCGATCCGCTGCTCGCGTTCGTGCCGCTGCAACTCGCCGCGGGCCTGATCCAGGCCTTCGCGCTGCGCCGCGTATTGCCGGCGCGCTACCGCGAGCCGCGCACGGCGGCCATCGTGCTGCTGTGGGCGCTCTGCACGTTCGTGCCGCTCGCGGGCGGCCTCGTCGTGCTGGCAAGCGCGATCTGGGCCATCTGGCTGCCGGCTTCGCACAAGAGCGAGCGCCTGGCTGAAGTGCCGCGTCCCGAGTTCGTTTCGTATCTCGTCTCGCGCGTCACGCACGGCGGCGGCGCGCGCCTGCAGGCGCGCCTCGTCAATACGCGCGTGGCCTCGGACGACCGGCTCTCCGCGCTCGTCGCGATCCAGGGCATGCCCACGCGCACCACGGGCACGCTGCTGCGCGAGCTGCTGGCCGATCCGCTCGAAGACGTGCGGCTCATCGCGTACGGCACGCTCGACAAGGCCGAGAACGAAATCATGCAGCAGATCTTCGAGGCGTCGAACACGCTGCAAACAGCCACGAGCGGCACGGAGCGCCATGCGCTGAACCGTCACCTCGCCGAGCTCTATTTCGAACTCATCTATCAGAATCTCGTGCAGGGCGCCGTGTATCGCCACACGCTCGAACAGGCGGACCGCCATGCCGAAGCGGCGCTTGCGAGCGACGGCCGCGATGCCGCGCTGTGGCTGATTCGCGGACGGCTCGCGCTCGCTAACGGCAAGCCCGATGAAGCGGCGGCCTACATCGAACTCGCGCAACAACTCGGCTTTCCGCGCGAACGCCTGATTCCGTGGCTGGCCGAGGCCGCCTACCTGCGCGGCGACTACCGGCAGGTGACCGCGCTCGTCGCCTCGCTCGGCCATGCCGCGGCGCTGCCGACGTTGAAACCCGTTGCGAGGTACTGGCTGTCATGAAAGAGTCGCTCAAACGCCGCGCCGATGCCGTGGACGTCTGCCTGCTGCTGGAAGGCACGTTTCCGTTCGTGCGCGGCGGCGTGTCGAGCTGGGTCAACGAGATGCTGCGCGCGTACCCGTCCATTCGCTTCGGCATCGTGTTCATCGGCAGCCGCCCGGAAGACTATGCGGGCGCGGCCTATGCGCTGCCCGACAACGTCGTGCACTTCGAGGCGCATTACCTCTACGAAACGGCGGCAGCCGAGGCGCTCGCCACGAACGCCGTGCCCGGCGACGCGGCGGCCTTCGCGCGCTCCGCGGAATTGCACGCGGCCCTGCGCCACGGCGACGACGCCGGCTCGCTGCTGGTCCACATGATGCCGATGCTGGGCGAGCACGGCGCGCTCAACGAAGCGCAGTTCACCTCGAGCCGGCGCGCGTGGGACTACATCGTCGAGCAGTACAACACGCACTGCACGGACCCGTCGTTCACCGACTACTTCTGGACCGTGCGCATCATGCACAAGCCGCTGTGGCTCCTCGCGCGCGTGGCGGAAAAGCTGGTGCCGGCGCGCGTCTATCACACGGTGTCCACGGGCTATGCCGGTTTTCTGGGCGCGCTCATGCACTACCGCACGGGCCGGCCGCTGCTGGTGTCCGAGCACGGCATCTATACGAAGGAACGCAAGATCGACCTGCTGCAAAGCGAATGGATTCGCGACAACCGCGGCGCGTTCGAGCGCGACATCTCGCAGATCAGCTACTTCCGCGAACTCTGGGTTCGCTTTTTCAGCACGCTCGGCAAGCTTGCCTACGACGCCGCCGACGACATCGTCGCGCTCTACGAGACCAACCGCCAGCGCCAGATTGCGGACGGTGCGCCCGCCGAGCGCACGCAGAACATTCCGAACGGCGTGGACGTGGAAGGCCTCGCGCCGCTCGTCGCGAAGCGCCAGGGGGGCCCGCATCGCGTGGTGGGGCTGATTGGCCGCGTGGTGCCCATCAAGGACATCAAGACTTTCATTCGCGCCATCTTCATCGCGTCGCGCAGCATGCCGGAGATCGAAGGCTGGATCATCGGGCCCGAGGAAGAGGACAAGGCGTACGCACTCGAATGCCGGGCGCTCGTCGAGAGTCTGGGGCTGGCTTCGACGGTGAAGTTCCTGGGCTTTCAGCGCATTGACGACGTGTTGCCGAAGGTGGACGTGATTGCGCTCAGCTCGATCAGCGAGGCGCTGCCGCTCGTGGTGCTGGAAGGCTTCGCCGCAGGCGTGCCGTCGATCACGACGGACGTGGGCTCGTGCCGCCAGCTGATCGAAGGCATGGACGAGGAAGACCGCGCGCTCGGCGTAGCCGGAGCCGTGGTGCCCATCGCGAACCCCGCCGCATTTGCAACCGCCGTGCTCGATCTCTTCGCCGACGACGCGCGCTGGCAGGCGGCGCAACAAGCGGGGCTCGCGCGCGTGCGCCGTTATTACACGAAGCCGCAGATGATCGACCGTTACCGGGCGCTTTACGAACGCTTGTCCGCGGCACCGGATCGCGGACGCGCGTCCGGTTCGGCGGCCCGCGCCGCAGGCTGCCCCGTGCACGGCGGCGCTTCGCACGGGCAGGAGGCACGCTAATGGCCGGCATTGGTTTCGAACTGCGCAAGATCATGAAGCGCGAGACGCTCACGGGCGTCGCGCGTGCGTACGCGTATGCGGGGTTGATCAGCTCGGGCCCGCTGATTCTCTCGATCGTGGGCATTCTCGTGATCGGCGTGATGAGCCTGGCGTTCGTGATTCCGCAATACGCGATCGTGCAGTTTCAGGTGTCCGTCACCTATCTGATCGCGTTCAGCCTGATTCTCACGGGGCCGCTGCAGCTTTCGTTCACGCGCTTCATCTCCGACCGCCTCTTCGAGAAGCGCCGCGACCTCGTGCTCTCGAACTACAACGGCGTCGTGCTGGTGGCCACGCTCGCCGCGGGCGTGATCGGCGTGGCCGTGATGGCGATCGGTTTTCGCGCCGAGCCGCTCGGCTACCGGCTCTTGATGGTGGCGGGCTTCGTGCTGCTCAGCAACATCTGGATCGCGGTGATCTTTCTGTCGAGCGTGAAGCAGTACCGCGAGATTCTGCTGGCGTTCTTCGTGGGCTATGCGTGCACGGTGGGCTTTGCGCTGATGCTGAACCGTCACGGCATTGTCGGGCTGCTGGGCGGTTTCGTGGCGGGGCACCTCGTGCTGCTGGGCGGGCTCTCGGGGCTTATCTATCGCAACTTCGTGAGCCCGCGGTTGATCTCGTTCGAAGTGTTCGAGCGCCGCTACGCGTACCCGCGCCTCGCACTCGTGGGGCTGCTCTTCAACCTTGGCGTGTGGATCGACAAGCTGATGTTCTGGTACGCGCCGGCTACGGGCTCGGTCGTGATCGGGCCGCTGCATGCGTCGGTGATCTACGACATTCCGGTGTTCATCGCCTACGTGTGCGTGATGCCGGGCATGGCGGCGTTTCTCGTGCGCATCGAGGCGGATTTCGTCGAATACTACGACGCGTTCTACGACGCCGTGCGCAGCGGCGCCACGCTGCACCACATCAGCGAGATGCGCGACATGATGGTGACGAGCGTGCGCGCGGGCCTCTACGAGATCATCAAGGTGCAGGCCGTGGTGCTGCTGCTCATCTTCGCGTTCGGCGCGGGGCTGCTGGAAGAGCTGCACATTTCGGTGCTCTACATGCCGCTTCTGATCGTGGACGTGGTGGCCGCGAGCCTTCAGGTGCTGTTCCTCGGGCTCCTGAACGTCTTCTTCTACCTCGACATGCGGCGCACGGTGCTGAGGCTCTGTGCGGCGTTCGTCGTGCTGAACGGTGTGCTTACGGCCATCACGCTCCGGCTTTCGCCGAACACGTATGGCTACGGCTTCGCCTTCGCGCTGATGATTCTCGTGATTGCGGCGGTGCAATTGCTGGACCGCAAGTTCGCGGCGCTCGAATATGAAACGTACATGCTGCGGGCGTGAAGTGGAGGCTGATGGCGAGCCTCGTGGTGAGCGCGGCGTGGCGGATGCAACGATGCGTTGGCTGATGTGCGTCCCGAGGCGTGTCCTGATGCGCGTCTTCGGGCGACGCCTCGTTGGTCACGCGATGGCGTGCGGGGCCGGGCTCGTGGCGAGCGCCGCGGTGGCCGTTGCCCAGCCTGGTCCGGCTGGCGGTGCAGCGGGCGCCACGGCGGCGCAGCCCGAAGCGTCGGTCGGCAGCGCGAGTGCGCCGCTGCCTTCGATCGCGCTCTACTACGGCGTGCAACCGCCCGTGGACCAGCTCGCCGCATTCGACACGGTGGTGGTGGAGCCGGACAGCGGCTTCGATCCGGCGGCACAGCGCACGCCGTGCACGCAATGGTTCGCGTACGTGAGCGTAGGCGAGGTGACGAAGGAGCGCAGCTACTACACGGCCGTGCCGAAGCACTGGTTGCTGGCGAGCAATACCGTGTGGGAATCGACGGTGGTGGACCAGAGCGCGCCGGGCTGGCCCGCGTTCTATCTGAAGCACGTGATCGCGCCGCTCTGGGCGCGCGGGTATCGCGGCTTCTTTCTCGATACGCTGGATTCGTATCAACTTGCCGCGAAGACCGACGCGGCGCGCGCGCGGCAGCAGGCGGGGCTCGTGGCCGTGGTGCGCGCCATCAAGGCCCGCTATCCCGATGCGCGGCTCGTTTTCAATCGCGGCTTCGAGATCCTGCCGCAGGTGCACGGCCTCGTGTATGCCGTGGCGTTCGAGTCGCTTTTCAGCGGCTGGGATCAGGCGAAGAAGCGCTATGTCGCGGTGCCGGCCGACGACCGCGCATGGCTGCTCGGGCAGGCCCGCACGATTCGCGAGCGGTACGGCCTGCCGGTGATATCGATCGATTACTGCGATCCGCAGGACCGTCAATGCGCGCGCGACACAGTGGCGAAGATTCGCGACGCGGGGCTTGTGCCGTATGTGACGGATGGCGGGCTTACGACGGTGGGCGTCGGTGTGCCGGGGCACTGCGCTGTAGGCGCTGCGTCGGAGACACCTTCGGCCACGCCCGCGAGCGCGCCATTGCCCTGAATCTGCTTTAGCGCAGTGGTGTGCAATTGCCTGGCGAAGGCGACTGCGTGACGGACGTAACTGCGTTGGGTACGTAACCGCGTTAGGCACGTAACCGCGTTAGGCACGCAACTGCGTAACTGCATTGAGCACGCTTAGGTGCGCAACTTTAGGTACGCGACTTTAAGCACGCAATTTTTACGCACGCAATTGCGCGACGGCCAGCACCAACACCATGCTGCCGATCGCGCCATCCAGCACGCGCCACGCCGCGGCCCGGCGGAACAGCGGCGCCAGCGCCCGCGCGCCGTACCCCAGTCCCACGAACCACACCGCGCTCACGGCCATCGCGCCGAGCGCGAAAGCGAGCCGCGCGCCTTCCGGCTCGCGTGCGCCCGCCGTGCCGATCAGCAGGAACGTGTCGAGATAGACGTGCGGGTTGAGCCACGTGAAGGCCAGCGTCATCAGCACGATGGGCAGCGCGGCCTGCGCCGCGGGGGCCACCGCACTCGTTGCCGCAGGCGCCGGAGTGCCGCGCGCATCGACGTCGAGCACGGCATGGCCCGGTTGCACCGCGCGGCGCAGCGCGCTCAACCCGAACCACGCGAGATATGCGAGCCCGACATAGAGCAGCGCGTGCACGAAGGTGGGATAGCGCGCTACCAGCACCGAGGCACCGCCCACGCCCGCGCCGATCAGCACGAAGTCCGACAGCGTGCAGAGCGCCACGATCTTGCCCACGTGCGAACGCATGATGCCCTGCCGCAGCACGAACGCGTTTTGCGCTCCGATGGTGACGATCAGCGACGCGCACAGCGCGGCGCCGTGCGAAAAAGCGCTCCAGTTCATAGCGGGTCCGGTGAGTAGACGAACAACATGAGATGGCGCTAGTCTGCGCAATCGGCTGTCGTAAGAGAAGCTAATTTACTTAAACTGGATTAAGGAACGCTAATGCTCGACTACGCCTTGCTCGATGCGCTGGCGGCCGTGGTGCGCCACGGTTCGTTCGACCGTGCCGCCAGCGCGCTCAACGTCACGCCGTCGGCGGTGTCGCAGCGCGTCAAGCTGCTGGAGGAGCGCATGGGCAGCGTGCTCGTGAAGCGCGGGCAGCCGTGCGTGGCGACCGCGTCGGGTGCGTTGCTGTGCCGGCATACCGAACGCGTGCGGCTGCTCGAAGCGGAACTCACGGGGCACGTGCCGGCGCTTTCGGCCGCGCTCGGCGAGGCCTGGCCCACGCTGCGCGTGGCCGTGAACGATGACAGCGTGGGCACGTGGTTCATCGACGCCGTGGCGGCGTTCTGCGTGGAGCGCGAGATGCTGCTCGACCTTGTGATCGACGATCAGGACCACACGGCGCAGCGCATCCGCGACGGCAGCGTGCAGGGCGCGGTGACCACGCAGGCCGAGCCGGTGCAGGGCTGCCGCTCCACGCGGCTTGGCCGCATGCGCTACCTCGCCGTGTGTTCGCCGGCCTTCATGGCGCGCTACTTCGCCGAGGGCGTGACGCGCGATTCGCTGCGCCGCGCGCCGTGCATCGAGTTCAACCCGAAAGACCAGCTGCAAAAGCGCTTCGTGCGGCGCATCACGCGCGCCGAGGTGGACCCGCCGCTGCACTGGATTCCGCACGTCGCGGGCTTTCTGCGCAGTTGCCTGAACGGCATGGGATGGGGAATGTGCCCGGAGCGCATGGTGGCGGAGCACCTCGCGCGCGGCGAACTCGTCGAGATGGCAGCGGGCCGCCATCTCGACGTCGATCTCTACTGGCAGAGCTGGCGGCTTTCCATCGGCTGGCTTGACGACTTCGGCACCATGCTCAAGCGCCGCGCGTCGCAGTTTCTGGATTGATGAGGAGGCCTGGGCCTCGGGTTTCGCCGGGGCTTCGTGCGTGCCCGCACGGCTCAGCCGGGTTCGGCTCAGCGCGCTTTGCCCGGCGAGGCCTCGCTGGCGTCCACGGCCGGCACGCCCGCGCCTTCTTCGGCGAGCACCGCGTCGCGCGTTTCCGGCATGGCGGCCCACACGAGCAGCACGGCAAGCGCACCGGCGCCGGCAAGCCCGAAGAAGCTGATCGCGTTGCCGAAGTGATCGGCGATGAAACCGGCCACCGCTGTGCTGAGCGTGGCCCCAATGCCCGCCGAGAGTCCGAAGAGCCCGATGCAGAGGTTGTAGCGCCCTTTGCCGCCTGCCACGTCCGCGGCGATGAGCGGCATCAGCACACCGAACACGGCGGCGCTGATGCCGTCGAACATCTGGATCGGCACGAGCAGATACGGGCTTGCCACGCCGGCGAACAGCAGCGCGCGCACGGGCAGCGCGGCGAAGCCCAGCAGCAGGATGGGCCGGCGGCCCCAGCGTTCCGCGGACCGTCCCACCCACGGCGACATGAGCGCGACGATGGCCTGCGGCACGATGATGCACGCGGCGATCACGAGTTGCACGTTGTCGCCCATGCTCGCCGTGACTTCGCCCGCGGCGAGGTTGAGCATGGCCGCATTCGAGAGATGGAACAGCACGACGCACGCCGCGAAGATCAGCATGCGGCGGTCGCGCAGCAGATCGAGCAGCGACTCGCGTTCCTCGGCGGGCGGCTTCGGCACGTCTTTCGGGCCGCGGTGCAGCAGGCGCGAGGGCGGCCCCGTGTGCTCGATCATCGCGAGCGCGACGAGCGCGGGCAGCGCGAGCGCGGCCGTGAGCCAGAACACCGCGCGCGCCGAAAAGTACTGCCCTGTGAGACCCATCAGCCCCGCAGCCACCGCGCTGCCGATCGACGCCCAGCGCGCGTTGCGGCCCAGCCGGTCGCCCAGATCGTGGCGTCCGACGAGCGTGAGCGAAATCGCGGCCATGGCGGGCACGAGCATGCAGCTCGCGAAGCCGTGAAAGACTTCGGCCGCCATGACCGGAACCACCGTGGGGCTCGATGCGAGCAGCACCGCGCAGAGAATGATGGCGCCGATCGCCCACGCGGCAGCGGCCTTCTTGTTGCGCAGCGCGTCCACGGCGGCGCCGCCCGGCACCTGGCTCACCATCGCGCTGATCGTGCCCACCGAAAGCGCGAGCCCGATCTCGCCCTGGGTCCATTTGTGCGAGGCGAGATACGACGCAATGAACGGACCGAAGCCCGTCTGCACGTTGGCGACGAAGAAGTTGACCCAGTCGAGAGCGCGGAGACTGCGTGCGTTGACCATGGCGCCGCCCGTCATTTCGGATTGCGCGCCACGGCGGCGCCTTTGTCGCCCTCGCCTGGGGAGGCAGGCGGGGCGGGCGCAGCGGGTGGCGGCGACGCGGTGGTCACGGCGGGCACGGCCGGTGAAACGGCCTGGATCGGCCGGTTCGCGGCATAGGGCGGCGACGCGTTGATCTGCGCCTCGGACAGATCGATGAGCGGATGCAGCTCCTTGTCTTTCGTGACGAAGCGCAGCGCCGACCAGTTCGCCGCAATCGTGCGCCGCTGCTGGATCAGGCCGCTCACGTCGAGCACGATGGCCTGCGGCTGCGCGGCGCCGTCGATCAGCACGTCCACCACGCGGCCTACCTTCGCGCCGTTGGGGCGCTCCACGGTGGCGTCGAGCATCGGCAGTTGTACGGGCGTGACCGGCAGTTGGCCCCCTTGCGGCGCCGTGGGCGTGGGCGCAGGGCGCGGACGGTCCGGCACGGGCAACTGGCCGGGCGACGGATTGAGCGTGATGGGCGCCGTTTTGGCGGCCGGGTTCACGCGGATCGCGCTCCACGGGAAGCTCGCCTTGCGGTCGCCAATACCCATGAAGCCTTGCAGATTCACGACGATCTGCACGGGTTTGCCGTTCGCGTCGGCGACCATGTCCACAGCGCGGCCCACCACCTTGCCGTCGGGCTTCTGCACTTCGGCGTCGAGCAGCGTGCGCGTGGTGGCGCGATCGATCATGCGCGTCGTGATGAGCGGCGCCGGTGCGGGCGGGGGAGGCGCCGGCGCGGGCGGCGGCGGAGCCGGCTCGGGCTTGCGCGGCTTGAAGATGGTGTGGTGTGGCTTCTTCGGCGCGGGTGCCCTGGTTTCCTCCGGCGCGCTCGCTTCCTCCATGGGCTCGGCGACCACGGGTTCGCTCGCGGGCTCTTCGGGCTCCAGCACTTCGGACTTGTCGATCACGGGCGCGGGCGGCCCCAGCCGCACCATGCTGCAACCGGACAGCAGCGCGAACGCGGCGACCACGAAAGCCAACCAGACTGCGTTGAGAAGCGAACCACCGTGAACATCACCCGAAACACAACCAGGAACGCTGCCGGGACGTGTGAGACCGCGTCTCATCAACTGACACTCCTTGAGCCGGGCCCGTCGCGCGAGGTGCGCGCCGCGGCCGGTGCAATTGAAACGTAACGTGCGGGAGAGTTTAACCCGCGTAGGTGTAAACACGCGGAGCCGCCGCGTGTGCCGCCGTGCGGGCGGCGATATAAGCATCGCGGCATGGCCGGCATGCGGACCCTGCGATGGGAGCCCCTATTGTGTTCGCCTACGCTCCGTAACAACGCAAAAACAACACGAAAACGGCACCGGACGCGTTTTGTCCGACGTGGCGGGCGGGAGCGGACATCGCAGGGCAGGGCGATTGTAGACGAAGAATCGCCCGCCGCAGCCTGCGGTTGAAAACACTAAACGAAACGGGACACCCCTGACGACGGTGCGCCGCGGCGCGCCGTTTCAGCATGCTCATCAAGGAGGCACGCATCATGATGGAACCCCAGGCCCAGTCGATTGCAGACGCCGGCGCAAAGCACGCAGAGCATTTCGGCGGCGGGATCGTCGAGCGCTACTTCGGCATCGCGGCGCGCGGCAGCACCGTGCGGCAGGAAGTCGTGGCGGGCGTCACGACGTTCTTGTCGATGGTGTACTCCGTGTTCGTCGTGCCCGGCATGCTGGGCAAGGCCGGCTTCGATACGAGCGCGGTGTTCGTCGCCGTGTGTCTTACCACGGCATTCGGCTCGCTCCTGATGGGCCTGTGGGCGCGGCTGCCCATTGCGATTGGCTGCGCGATCTCGCTCACGGCGTTCACCGCGTTCGGACTCGTGCTGGGCAAGGGGCTGCATCCCGGCGTGGCGCTGGGCGCCGTGTTTCTGATGGGCATCGTCTTCACCGCGATTTCAGTAACAGGCGTGCGCTCGTGGATCCTGCGCAATCTGCCGCACGGCATTGCGCATGGCACGGGCATCGGCATCGGGCTGTTCCTGCTGCTCATTGCGGCCAATGACGTGGGGCTCGTCGTCAAGAACCCGGGCCCGGGGCTGCCTGTTTCGCTGGGGCACGTCACCGCGTTGCCGGTACTGATGTCGGTGGCGGGGCTCGCGGCCATCTTCGGCCTCGTGCGGCGCCGCGTGCCGGGCTCGATCCTGCTCGTGATCGTCGCCATCTCGGCGCTGGCGCTCGTGCTCGATCCGGGCGTCGCGTTTCACGGCGTCTTCGCGTGGCCTTCGCTTGCGGCGCCCGGGCATGCGTCGCTGATCGGCGCCATGGACATCAAGGGTGCGCTCTCGCTCGCCGTGCTGCCGAGCGTGCTCGCGCTCGTCATGACCGCCGTGTTCGATGCGACGGGCACCATCCGCGCGGTGGCGGGCCAGGCCGGCCAGCTCGACGCGAACGGACGCATCGTCAACGGCGGACGCGCGCTGACCGCGGATTCGCTGTCGTCCATCTTTTCGGGCTTCATGGGCGGTGCGCCCGCAGCGGCCTACATCGAATCGACGGTGGGGGTGGCGGCGGGCGCGAAGACCGGGCTCACGGCGGCCGTGGTGGGCTTGCTGTTTCTCGTGGTGATGTTCTTCGCGCCGCTTGCGGGCCTCGTGCCTTCGTACGCGACGGCGCCTGCGCTCATGTACGTGGGGCTCATGATGCTCGCGAACGTGAGCCGGCTCGACATGGCCGATACCATCGACGCCATGTCCGGACTCGTCTGCGCCGTGTTCATCGTGCTCACGGCCAACATCGTCACGGGGATCATGCTGGGCTTCTGCACGCTCGTGATTGGCCGCGTGGTGAGCGGCGAGTATCGCAAGCTCAACGTGGGGACGGTCGTGATTGCCGTGGCGCTCGCGGCGTTCTATCTGGGCGGCTGGGCCATCTAGCCCCGGTTCGATCTCTTTTCCCCACGGCGCGACCGCGCGGCTATCGCCCTGACGCTCAAACCAGAAGCAAAACTAAAGCGAAAGGGCGAACGCCGGCTTCAGCAGTTCCTCGATGGCCATCACGATCAGCCCCATGGCGCCCGCGGCCAGCGTCAGCGTGCCGTACTCGTCGTGGTACGAGTCATAGACGCACGCCACCACGAACAGAATCGCGAGCAGGTTGGTCAGCCATTCGAAATTCAACTCGAGCGTCATCTCAGCATCCGGGCAACGGAAGCGCCGCTTCGTTTTCGATCAAGCGGACAAGGCCGTAGGTCGCCCGGATTCTAGTCTGTCCACATTACGGAACGGCAACACCGGCAGCCCGCGCGGTGCGGTCTTTCATCGGGGCCGAATTTTGTCGGCTTGCGGCCTGGTCGGCCGATGTGTATATACAAGTGATGAGGCAGCGCGAAGTGCTTTTGAGCCACCGCCCCGAGCCGCCACTGCGCGCCCGACGCGACCCTCCGCCCATCTCCAGAAAATCGTGCCGTAACCGTGGGAGAAGGGCGAGAGTGTCACGGCGACGTCTTCATCTCATGGAAATCCCCAGGCCGGGATTTTTGAAAAACCGGTTGTATAGACAAGCTCGGCCCGCTAGACTTTCGCCAACTTGTATAGACAGGACGCGATGACGATGATTCTCACCCCCGGCCACCTCACCTTGCCCCAGCTGCGCCAGATCGCGCGCGAAGCGGTTACGTTGCAGCTCGACCCCGCGAGCTTCGCCGCCATCGACGCCGGCGCGCGCGCCGTTGCCGAGATCGCCGCGAAGGGCGAACCCGCCTACGGCATCAACACGGGCTTCGGCCGGCTCGCGAGCACGCATATTCCGCACGACCAGCTCGAACTGCTGCAACGCAATCTGGTGCTCTCGCATGCGGTGGGCGTGGGCGAGCCGATGTCGCGGCCGGTGGTGCGTCTGCTCATGGCGCTCAAGCTATCGAGTCTCGGCCGTGGTCACTCCGGCATTCGCCGCGAGGTCATGGACGCGCTCATCACGCTCTTCAACGCCGACGTGCTGCCGGTTATTCCGGTGAAGGGATCGGTGGGCGCCTCGGGCGACCTCGCGCCGCTCGCGCACATGTCGGGCGTGCTGCTCGGCATCGGCGAAGTGTTCATTCGCGGCGAGCGGGCCAGCGCTCAGGAGGGCTTGCGCGTAGCGGGCCTCAAGCCGCTCACGCTGCAGGCGAAGGAAGGCCTCGCGCTGCTCAACGGCACGCAGGCTTCCACGGCGCTTGCGCTCTACAACCTCTTCGCTATCGAAGACCTGTATCGCACGGCGCTTGTTTCGGGTGCGCTCGCGGTGGATGCGGCAGCCGGCTCGGTGAAACCGTTCGATGCGCGCATTCACGCGCTGCGCGGCCATGAAGGACAGATCGAAGCGGCGGCCGCGTATCGTGCGCTGCTGGAAGGCTCGGCCATCAATCTCTCGCATCGCGATTGCGGCAAGGTGCAGGACCCGTATTCGCTGCGCTGCCAGCCGCAGGTGATGGGCGCGTGCCTCGACCAGATGCGCCACGCGGCGCGCGTGCTGCTTGTGGAAGCCAACGCGGTATCGGACAACCCGCTCATCTTCCCGGACACGGGCGAGGTGCTCTCGGGCGGCAACTTCCACGCGGAACCGGTGGCCTTCGCCGCGGACAACCTCGCGCTTGCCGCCGCGGAAATCGGCGCGCTCGCCGAACGCCGCATCGCGCTCCTGATCGATGCCACGCTCTCGGGCCTGCCGCCTTTCCTCGTGAAGGACGGCGGCGTGAACTCGGGCTTCATGATCGCGCACGTTACGGCCGCGGCGCTCGCGTCGGAAAACAAGACGCTCGCGCATCCCGCCTCGGTGGATTCGCTGCCCACGTCGGCGAATCAGGAAGACCATGTTTCGATGGCGACGTTCGCCGCGCGCAAGCTCGCCGACATCGCAGACAACACCGCGAACATTCTCTCCATCGAACTGCTCGCGGCCGCCCAGGGCGTGGACCTGCGCGCGCCGCACGCCACGAGCCCCGCGCTGCAGCGCGTGATGCACGCGGTACGCAGCGAGGTGGCGCACTACGAACTGGACCACTACTTTGCGCCCGACATCGCCGCCATCACGCGCCTCGTGCAGAACGGCGCGATTGCCTCGCACTGCCCGTTCGCGTTCGAGTCGGAACAGATGCAAGCGACACAAGAGGCGCAATAACAGCATGAACGCACCGGCCTACCAGGGCATCAAGGACTTCATCCTTGCGCGCATTCATGCGGGCGAATGGGCGGAGGGCCACCAGGTGCCGTCGGAAAACGAGCTTGCGCGCGAGTTCAAGGTGGCGCGCATGACCGTGAACCGCGCGCTGCGCGAACTCACGGCCGAACAGGTGCTCACGCGTGTGCAGGGCGCGGGCACCTTCGTTGCGCGGCCCAAGTACGAGTCGACGCTCGTGGCCATTCGCAGCATCTCCGACGAAATCGCCGCGCGTGGCCATCGCTATCGTGCGGACGTGCTGCTGCTGGGCGCGGCCATTGCCGACGAAACGCTCGCGCCCGAAATGGAGATGAAGCCCGGCAGCCCGGTGTTCCACTCGCGCGTGCTGCACTTCGAAAACGACGAGCCGGTGCAACTGGAAGAACGCTGGGTGAACCCCGCGGTGGCGCCCGACTATGCCTTGCAGGACTTCACGAACACCACGCCGAACCAGTACCTCGTGCGCGTGGCGCCGCTGCAGCGTGTGGAATACCGCATCGAGGCACTCGCCGCCGACGCCGCCACGCGCGCGCTGCTGACCATGGAGGAAGGCGAGCCGTGTCTCGTGCTGCACCGTCGCACGTGGTCGAAGGGGCAGGTGGCGTCGGTGGCCAACCTTTGGCATCCGGGCAGCCGCTACCGCTTTACCGGTCACTTTTGAGCGGCGCTTGAGCGACACAAAGCCCGCATCGTGATTGCGCATCGAGCCGAACCGAACTCACTGAACTGAACTCACTGAACTGAACGAACCCGCCTGAGCCGAACCGAACCTGAGAGAGCCGACATCATGAACGACCCGAAGCACATTGATCCGCGTTTCGATCCCACCCGCACCATTCGCGCGCCGCGCGGCAGCGAGCGCGTCTGCAAGAGCTGGCTTACCGAAGCCGCGTATCGCATGATCCAGAACAATCTGGATGCCGAAGTGGCCGAGCATCCGCACGCGCTCGTGGTGTACGGCGGCATTGGCCGGGCCGCGCGCAACTGGGACTGCTTCGACCAGATTCTGGCGTCGCTCAAGGACCTGAACGACGACGAGACGCTGCTCGTGCAGTCGGGCAAGCCGGTGGGCGTGTTCCGCACGCATGCCGACGCGCCGCGCGTGCTCATTGCGAATTCGAACCTCGTGCCGCACTGGGCCACGTGGGACCACTTCCACGAACTCGACCGCAAGGGCCTCATGATGTACGGCCAGATGACGGCGGGCAGCTGGATCTATATCGGCTCGCAAGGCATCGTGCAGGGCACCTACGAAACGTTCTTCGCGGTGGCGAACCAGCATTTCAAGGGCGACCCGAAGGGCCGCTGGATTCTCACGGGCGGTCTCGGCGGCATGGGCGGCGCGCAGCCGCTCGCGGCCACCATGGCGGGCTTCTCGATGATCGCCGTGGAATGCGACGAGACGCGTATCGACTTCCGCCTCAAGACGCGCTACGTGGACCGCAAGGCGAAGACGCTCGACGAAGCGCTCGCGATGATCGACGAGGCGAAGCGCACGGGCCAGCCGGTCTCGATCGGCCTGCTCGGCAACGCCGCGGACGTGTTCGCCGAACTCGTGGCGCGCGGCATCACGCCGGACTGCGTGACGGACCAGACGAGCGCGCACGATCCGATTCACGGCTACTTGCCGCAGGGCTGGAACATCGAAGACTGGCGTGAGCGCCAGAAGACCGACCCGCAGAGCATCGTGCAGCCCGCGAAGCAGTCGATGGCGCACCAGGTGCGCGCGATGCTCACGCTGCAGCAGCGCGGCGCGGCCACGCTCGACTACGGCAACAACATCCGTCAGATGGCGCTGGAAATGGGCGTGCAAAACGCGTTCGACTTCCCGGGCTTCGTGCCGGCGTACATCCGGCCGCTTTTCTGCGAGGGCAAGGGGCCGTTCCGCTGGGTGGCGCTGTCGGGCGACCCCGAGGACATCTACCGCACCGACGCGAAGGTGAAGGAGCTGATTCCCGACGACGCACATCTGCACAACTGGCTCGACATGGCGCGCGAGCGCATCGCGTTCCAGGGGCTGCCCGCGCGCATTTGCTGGGTGGGCGTAAAGGATCGCTATCGTCTGGGCCTTGCGTTCAACGAGATGGTGAAGAAGGGCGAACTGAAGGCGCCCGTCGTGATCGGCCGCGATCATCTGGACACGGGCTCCGTGGCGAGCCCGAACCGCGAAACCGAGGCGATGAAGGACGGCTCGGACGCCGTGAGCGACTGGCCGCTGCTGAACGCGCTGCTCAACACCGCGGGCGGCGCGACGTGGGTTTCGCTGCACCACGGCGGCGGCGTGGGCATGGGCTTCTCGCAGCACGCGGGCGTCGTGATCGTTTGCGACGGCACGGACGCAGCCGCGAAGCGCATCGAACGCGTGCTGTTCAACGACCCGGCCACGGGCGTGATGCGCCACGCGGACGCCGGCTACGAACTCGCGCAGCAGACCGCGCGCGAAGTGGGCCTCAAGCTGCCGATGCTGGGCCGGTGAGGGCTTCGGCGTGCAGCCCGCGGATTGCAATCGCCTCGCCATGAACGACATCACGCTGGTGCGTGCCGCGACGCTCGTCGCGTCGCCGTGGAAGAACGGCGGCGGCGTGACGCGCGAAGTGGCGGCCGCGCCGGAAGGCGCCGGCTTCGATACGTTCGCGTGGCGCGTGAGCATCGCCGACGTGGCCGCGGCCGGGCCGTTCTCGCGTTTTCCGGGCATCGACCGCACGCTGGTGTTGCTCGCGGGCGCGGGCATGCTGCTCGACGCGCACGCTGATGACACATCCAGCACGACGCACACGCATGCGCTCGATGAGCCGCTCGACGTCGCGCGTTTCGCGGGCGAGGCCCGCATCGACGCAAGGCTCGTGAACGGTCCCACGCGCGACTTCAACCTGATGGTGCGCCGCGGTGCGGCCACGGCGAGCCTCGACGTATGGCGCGGCAACGTGCAGCGCGAGCTTTCGGGCGACACGGTGCTGCTGTTCTGCGCGGTGGGCCCCATGCGCGTCACGCTGCGCGGCATGGCGCCTGTCGAACTTTCGACCGACGACACGTTGCGCGTGGACCGCACGCAAGCTTTGCACGTCAGCGCCGAAGGCGAGGGCGCGCTGCTGGCCGTGACGGTGCGGCATGTCTGACGCGGCGCGCCCTCGCGCGTTCGCGCGGGCCGCCGGGCGCCCCTCAATCCGAATCCGACGAACTCCAGGAACGCCATGAACCAGACTGTCTGGCATCACCTGAATCTCTGCCCGCAGGGCGACCCCGGCGAGTCCATCGCGGATGCGGCGCTCGCGGTGCAGGACGGCACGATCGTATGGCTCGGCGCACGCGCAGCCTTGCCTGCCGAATACGCGGCGTGGCCGCGCGAAGATCTGGCCGGCGCGTGGGTCACGCCGGGACTCGTGGATTGCCACACGCATCTCGTCTATGGCGGCCAGCGTGCCGACGAATTCGCGATGCGGCTTGCGGGCGCGAGTTACGAGGAGATCGCGCGTCAGGGCGGCGGCATCGTCTCGACGGTGCGCGCCACGCGTGCGGCGAGCGAAGACGCGCTCTACGCGGCCGCGGCCGCGCGACTCGAACCGTTGCTCGCCGAAGGCGTGACGGCCATCGAGATCAAGTCGGGCTACGGCCTCGACCTCGCCGGCGAGCGCAAGACGCTGCGCGTGGCGAGGCAACTGGGCGAGCGCTATCCCGTGACCGTGTACACGACGTTTCTTGGCGCTCACGCCTTGCCGCCCGAGTTCGCGGGCCGCGCCGACGACTACATCGACGAGGTCTGCCACAGCATGCTGCCCGCACTCGCGGACGAAGGCCTGGTCGATGCCGTGGACGTGTTCTGCGAGCGCATCGGCTTTTCGCTCGCGCAGAGCGAGCGCGTTTTCGAAGCCGCGGCGCGGCGCAACCTGCCGGTGAAGATGCATGCCGAGCAGTTGTCGCTCTCGGGTGGCGCAGCGCTTGCGGCGCGCTACCGTGCGCTTTCGGCCGACCATCTCGAATTCCTCGACGAAGCCGGCGTGATCGCGATGAAGGAAGCGGGCACCGTGGCCGTGCTGCTGCCGGGCGCGTACTACTTCATTCGCGAAACGCAGTTGCCGCCGCTCGATCTGCTGCGCCGCCACGGCGTGCCCATGGCCATTTCGACGGACAGCAATCCGGGCACGTCGCCCGCCACGTCGCTGCTGCTCATGATGAACATGGCGGCCACGCTGTTTCGCATGACGGTGCCCGAGGCGCTGCAAGGCGTGACGCGCCACGCGGCGCGTGCGCTCGGCAAAGCCGACGTGCACGGCGCGCTCGCGGTGGGGCGGCGCGCGGATTTCGCGGCGTGGCGCGTCGATACGCTCGCGGAACTCGTGTACACGATGGGGCATCCGCTGTGCGCGCGCGTAGTGCGCGGCGGTGCGACCGTTTATGAGCGGCCCGCGTATGGCGTTGCGCGGCACGAACTGCCCTTCGGGCGCTGAACCGCGCAGCGCCTTCGACACAGACAGGCCCGCGAGCTTTTACGATCAAGCGCCTCACAAGGCACACCTCACCATGACACAGCAATCCCTGTTTGCCGCGCACGCGTTCCTGCCCGACGGGTGGCGCCGCAACGTCCTGCTGCAATGGGACAGCAACGGCACGATCACGGCGATTACGCCCGACTGCTCCGCGCCCGCCGACGTGCCGCACGCTGCGGGCCCGGTGTTGCCCGGCATGCCGAACCTGCACTCGCACGCATTCCAGCGCGCCATGGCGGGGCTCACCGAATATCGGGCCAACGCCACGGACACCTTCTGGAGCTGGCGCGACCTCATGTACCGCTTCGCTGCGCGCATCACGCCCGATCAGCTGGCGGCCATCGCGCGCTGGCTCTATGTGGAGATGCTCAAGGCGGGCTACACGTCGGTGTGCGAATTCCATTACGTGCACCACGCCGAAGACGGCGCGCCGTATGCGAGCGTGGCCGAACTCGCGCAGCGCGTGGTGGGCGCGGCACATGAAACCGGCATCGGCATGACGATGCTGCCCGTGCTCTATCAGTACAGCGGATTCGGCGCGAAGCCTGCGCGCGAGGATCAGCGCCGCTTCATCAACACGCCCGAGCGCCTGCTTGCGCTGCTCGACGGCTTGCGCCGCGCGTGTCCCGAACATGCGGGCCTGCGCTACGGCGTGGCGCCGCATTCGTTGCGTGCGGTGTCGGAGGCGTCGCTGCGCGAAGTGCTCGAAGGGCTCGACGCGCACTTTCCCGGCGCGCCCGTGCATATCCACATCGCCGAGCAGACCGCCGAGGTGCATGCGTGCCTCGCGACGGAAGGCGCGCGCCCGGTGCAATGGCTGCTCGATGGCTTCGACGTCGATGCGCGCTGGTGCCTCGTGCATGCCACGCACGTCGATGCGCACGAGGTGGAGTCGCTGGCGAAACGCGGCGCCGTGGCGGGGCTCTGTCTGACCACGGAGGCCAATCTGGGCGACGGCATTTTCCCCGCGCACGATTACCTCGCGGCGGGCGGCCGCTTCGGCGTGGGGTCGGACAGTCACATCGCAGTGGACTGGCGCGCCGAATTGCGGCTGCTCGAATACGGGCAACGTCTCGCGCGGCGCGAGCGCAACGTGCTGGCGTCGGCTCAGGTCACGCACGTGGCCGACCGGCTCTTCGCCGATGCCCTCGCCGGCGGCGCGCAGGCCACGGGCCGCGCCGTGGGGGCACTCGAAGTGGGGCGCCGCGCCGACTGCATCGTGCTCGACGGCGAACACGCGAGTATCGCGGGGCACGAGCCGCGTGCATGGCTTTCGGGCGTGGTGTTCTGCGAGCACGGCGAATCGCCGGTGCGTGACGTCTACGCGGGCGGCGCGATGGTGGTGGAAAACCGCCGCCATCGCGACGAGCACGAGGCCTATGCGCGCTACCGTGCAGCGCTCGCGGCGTTGTTGCAGTAAGGTGCCCGGTAAGTTGCCAGGTAAGTTGGCAGGTAAGTTGCTGCAATGAGCGAGCGCAATTGAGCGGCAGACGTAAATTGCCCAGGCAAACCGCGCATGCAGCATGACCTGCGCAAGTCTCCCATGCTGCGCATTCACAGCTGCGTGTTTGCGCACTTCGCCGTTACTGGACCGACATGAACGCATCCTCAATCGCAACTGCCGCACCGGTTTTTTCGCTGCAACGCGGCAGCGCGCCGCTGCTGATCTCCATTCCGCACCTGGGCACGCGCATTCCCGACGACATCGCGGCCACCATGACGCCCGCCGCGGCGCGCGTGGACGACTGCGACTGGCATCTGGACCGTCTGTACGCGTTTGCGAAGGCACTGGGCGCGTCGATTCTCACGCCTGTCTACGCGCGCTACGTGATCGATCTGAACCGCCCGCCCGACGGCGCGAGTCTCTATCCGGGCCAGGACACCACGGGGCTTTTGCCCGTGGACACGTTCGACAAGGCACCGCTCTACCGCGATGGACACCTGCCCGACGACGCCGAAATGGCGCGGCGCCGCGAGGCGTACTGGCGTCCGTATCACGACGCGCTGAAGAACGAACTGGCGGCGTTGAAGGGGCAGCATGGCCGCGTGCTGCTGTGGGAGGCGCATTCCATCCGTTCGCACGTGCCGCGATTCTTCGAGGGACGTCTGCCCGATTTCAACTTCGGCACGGCGAACGGTGCGAGCGCGCTGCCGGGACTTGCCGAGGACATGGCCGCGCTCGTGACGCAGCACGGCGGCTATACGGCGGTGGCGAACGGCCGTTTCAAAGGCGGCTACATCACGCGCGAGTACGGCAAGCCCGCCGAGGGTGTGCACGCCATCCAGCTCGAACTCACGCAGATCACCTACATGCAGGAGCAGATGCCGTACGCCTACGACGAAACGCGCGCGGCACAGGTGGCGCCGCTCATCGAGTCGCTCGTGAAGGCGGCGCTCGCGCGGGTAACGGCGTAATGATGTCGGGCTGCTGAGCGGCCCGCCGATCGTCTGTCCCCGCCGGGCGGTTGCGTGCCGCACCGCAAAACGGCTACCCTTTCACGACGAAGCGCCGCGCGGACCTGCCGGAGTGTGACCCCGAGGTATGACCCCGAGGTATGACCCCATTGCGCGGGCGCCCAGCCTCTTTGGCAAAAACCTGGACGGACCCACATGGACGACCCAGCAATGGACGAATCCGGTGAATCGCTGCTTCCGGTCTGGCGTGCCAACCTCGTGCTGCTCACGCGCAAGGTCGGCGCGGCGACGCGCCTCGCGCGCATGATGACGTTCTCCGAGTCCTATCTCAAGCTCATCCTCGCGGGCCAGCGCGACTTCAGCGACGAGTTCGTGCGCGGTGTGGAGGCGGTGACCGGCTTGCCCGCGGGCTGGATGGACGCGCCCCGCGAAGACGCCGACATTCCCGACGACACGCGCGCCTCCATCGACAACGAAATCCCGCACGCGCGCTTTCGCGGCACGGCGGCGCCGGTGCGCAAGAAGTCGGTGCTGCGCGCGCCCGAGCCCATCTTCGGGCAGCCCGCGCCCGCGAAGCGCGACGACCCGCCCGCCGACGTCGAAGCGCACCGCCGGCTTGCCGGTCTGCGCAAGGTGCGCGAGCTTGCCGTGCAGGACGTGAAGCGTATCGAGCGGCATCTCACGCTGCTGCCTGTCGAGCATGCAGCGTTGCGTACTCGCATCGACGACGTGATCGCCGCCGCCGACCCTGACGCGCGCGTGCGCGCCGATCTCGCGGGGCGGCTCGAGCAGATCGAGAAGCATCGCGAGTTGCTGCTGCGGCATGTCGAAAAGCTGCATGCGTTGCTCGCGCGGGTGGGCGAGAACGAACCGTGACCGGCCGACGAACGCGCGCCGCGCCGGCACATCGATTGCGACGGCGTGGCCCGCTTCAGCGCCTCAATCCTGTCAGGATCTGTTCCGCGAGGAAGTCGCAGGGCGGCCGGTTCGAACGGCCGCTGCGCGCGAGCACGATTTCGAGTTCGGGGAGCTTCGGCAGACCCTGCGCGCGGCCGAGTTGCGTGAACGCCTCTGGCACGGCGCAGCGCGCGAGCGGCGCAATCGCAAGACCCGCGGCCACCATGCTGCACAGGCCCATCAAGCTCGGGCTCTCGTAGGAGGTGCGGTAGGGAATGCGGGCCCGCTCCAGGGCGCGCAACGCATTCGCGCGTGCGACGCTGCCCGTGCCGAACACGGCGATGGGCAACGGCCTTTCCTTCCAGATTTCACGGCCTGTCGTCGTTGCTGCCGCAGAGCCTGCCAGGCCCGGACCTGCGCGGCCCGGACCGGCCCACACCATCGGCTCCAGGCGGATGAGTTCGCCGGGCAGTCCCTTCATGCGCGTCACGCAGGCGAGATCGATGCGATTGTCCTTGATGAGCGGGGCGAGCGCGTGGCTCGGCAGCCCGATCACCTGGATCTCCACCTTCGGCCAGCTCGCCGAGAACTGGCGCAATACCGGCGGCAGCAGCGACGACGCGTAGTCGTCCGGCACGCCAATCGACACGCGCCCCTTCACCTCGGGGTGCGCCATCGACGCCCAGGCTTCGTCGCGCAGCGCGAGCATGCGGCGCGCGTAGCCGATCAGCATCTGGCCGTCCTGAGTGGGCACGGCGTTGCGCGGGCCGCGTACGAACAGCGTTTTGCCGAGCGACGTTTCGAGCGAACGGATCTGCATGCTCACCGCGGATTGCGAGCGATGCACGAGCGTGGCGCCGCGCACGAAGCTGCCCGCGTCGGCGACGGCGACCACCATCGCGAGTACATCGAGATCGAGAGCCTTCATGAGCGGGAAATCGGGTTGGATAACGGAGAAGGGCGTTGAATCTGCCATCAGGAAATCTGATTGCAGCGTTCAATATAACGCGTTTGCCTGAATCCGCCGGCGACTTGCATACTGGCCCGGTCCTGACAACGTGCCGCTGCCGCGGCGGGAGACCGATGCAATGCCGATGAGTTACGACGAGTTTCGCCAACGGGGCATGCGCCTCGACATGTCGCGCGGCAAGCCCGCGCCCGAACAGCTTGCGCTTTCGCAGGCGCTCGTGGACGACGCGCCGCGCGCAGGCTGGCTGTCGCGCGACGGCATCGACTGCCGCAACTATGGGTACTTGCCTGGTCTACCCGAGGCGCGCGAATTCGGCGCGGCGTTTCTCGGCGTGCCTGCAGCGCAGGTCGTGGCGGCGGGCAACTCGAGCCTCGAACTCATGCACGACGCGATCGCCTTCGCGATGCTGCGCGGCATGAGTGGCACGAGCGGCGCAGCAGGTTCGGCCGGTTCAGCCTGTTCAGCCCCATGGCGCGCGCAGGGCGACGTCGCGTTCCTGTGCCCCGTGCCCGGATACGACCGGCACTTTGCGATCTGCGAGGCGCTGGGCATTCGCATGGTCAGCGTGCCCATGCAAGACGACGGTCCCGACATGGACGCGGTCGAACGCGAACTCCGTCGCGACCCCGCCATCAAGGGCATGTGGTGCATGCCGCTCTACAGCAACCCGAGCGGCGCAATCTGGTCGGACGCGACGATCCGGCGCCTCGCCGCGATGCCGGCCGCGCCCGATTTCAGGCTCTTCTGGGACGACGCGTATCGCGTCCACCACCTCACCGGTACGAAGCACGAGACGCTCGACGTGATCCGCGCCTGCGCCGAGGCGGGGCACCCTGACCGCGCGCTCGTGTTCGCGTCGCTCTCGAAGGTGACGTTTAGCGGCGGCGCCGTGGCGTTTCTGGCATCGTCGCCGCGCAATGTCGAGTGGTGGCAGCACTGCGTATCGGTGCGCACCATCGGGCCGGACAAGCTCAACCAGTTGCGTCACGTGCGCTTTCTGCCGGACCGCGCCGCGCTGGATGCGCTCATGGCGCGGCATCGCGCGCTGCTGCAGCCGAAGTTCGATGCGGTGCTGGAAGCGTTCGGCGAGCGGCTGGCCGGCGTGCCCGGCGTCACGTGGACGCGGCCCGCAGGCGGCTACTTCATCAGCCTCTACGCGCCGCATGGGCTCGCGAAGCGCACGGTTGCGCTCGCGGCCGAGGCGGGGCTCGTGCTCACGCCCGCAGGCGCCGCGTTTCCGTACGGGCGCGATCCGCACGACACGCATCTGCGCATCGCGCCGTCGTTTCCTTCGCTCGACGAGGTTCGGCTCGCGGCGCAGGGCATTGCGGTGTCGCTGCTGCGGGCGATCGACGAGGCGCGTGATTGAAGCGGTGGGCTTGAAGTAGGGTGAACGAAGCGGTGCATCCGACGCACCGCGCAGCCATTCACCCCCGCATGCGTGTTGCGACGAAATCGCCGCCCACTTTCCACGTCGCGCCGTCTACGTCCAGCGACGTGCCGGTCCAGCGAAACGTGTCGGCCGTGATGTCGGTGAAGTTCCAGCGGATCGGCGTGCCGTCCGCGCGCGTGCCGATCTGCACGATATCGTTGCCCACGCGGCGGCCGATCAGCTCGCTGCGCTGGCCGTCCACAGGGTCGATCCACGTGACGCGCCATGCACGCAGCGCGGCGTCCCAGACACGCAGCGTCGTGCCGTAGCCAAGCGGGCCGTTGGCTTGCGTGTCGCGCGTGCGGCCTTGCCATTCGCTTCGCGCGGGAAAGATCCAGACGTCCTGAATCGCGCGGCCGCCCAGCACCCGGCCGAAGTGCGCCTCGGCCTTCATCGGTGCGGTGCGCATGTCGGTGCGCATGTTGGTGCGGTAGTGCAGCACCTCCAGCGTCCAGCTGCCCAGGAGCCAGCCGTAGAGGTCGTCGCTTGCGGCGATGTCGGCAGCGCGCGCTCGTGCGCCGAGTGCGGGCCACAGCGCGCCCTCGCATGCGTCGGCGCGCAGCGGATTCAATGCGTGCGAAGTGGAATCGAGGCGCGTGGCCTCGGCGTTCTGCGGGCTCATTCGGCAGTCTCCTTGAGGGTGCGTGCCGGGCGTCACGCCGGCCGCGTCGATGTGCTAAAAACGAGCATACGAGACCTCGCGGGGGACTTCCTGGTGAAAATTGCGGCGGATCTGCAGCAGGCACTGGCGATGCGCGTACGCGACGGCGCGGCCGGCCGCACGACGGCGCGCCACCTGGCGGCGGCCGAGGGCTGGCGCGTGGACGACGTGCTCTGCACCTTCGGCCCGCGCGATCAGCCGTTCGAGGAACGGCACGGCAGCGTTTGCATTGCGGTCGTGGCGGCGGGGTCGTTCGGCTATCGGTCGGAAGCGGGGCGCGAGTTGATGACGCCGGGTTCGCTGATGCTCGGCAACGCCGGCGCCTGCTTCGAATGCGGCCATCGCCATGGGGCCGGCGACCGCTGCCTGTCGTTTCACTACACGCCCGCATGGTTCGAACGGCTCGCCGCCGACCTCGGTGTGCGCAGCGGCAGCCTGGCCTTTCGCGCCACGCGCGTGCCGCCCACGCGCAGACTCGCGCCGCTGGTTGCGCGGGCGATGGTGGGCGCCGCGGCACCGGCCGGCGTCGCCTGGCACGAACTCGCCGTGCAGATTGCCGCGGTCACGCTCGCGGTGATGAACGAGCACGAGAAGGGACGCGCCACGTCCCATGCCTCGCGCGGCACGGCCACGGCGTGGTCGCGGGTGGCGCAGACCGTGCAACTCATCGAAGCGACGCCGGGCGAAGACCACACGCTCGCCACGCTTGCCGCTCGTGCCGGCGTGAGCGAGTTCTACTTCCTGCGCACGTTTTCGCAGGTGACGGGCATCACGCCTCATCAGTACGTGCTGCGCACCCGTCTGCGGGCCGCGGCGCTGCGCCTGCGTCGCCCGGAGGCGGGCGGGACGACGGTGCTCGATATCGCGCTCGATTGCGGCTTCAACGACGTCTCCAATTTCAATCACGCGTTTCGCGCCGAGTTCGGCATGAGCCCGCGCGCCTGGCGTGCCGCGGCGCGAGGCCCATCGGCGAGCGTCAGTGCCGCGGACGCGGTCACGGCAGAACCGCCCGGGACGCCGCGCGCATGAACCGCGCGCCGACGATGCCGACGCCGCATGCGGCCGCACGGTCTCGCGCCGGCATCGCATCGATGCCACGTTTTGCGGGCCTCTTCGTGTGCGCCTTCGTGCGTCCATTCGTGCGTCCACTCGTGCGCCCATTCACGCGCGCGCTCGCCGCCGTGATGTTCGCGCTGCTCGTCCTGCCGTGTGCACACGCCGCTTCGGCACCTGAGCCCGAGCCCGAAGACGTGCCGCCTTCCACGGTCGAACGCGACGTGCATCTCTTCGTCGTCCAGAAAGACGGTTCCGTGGAAGAGCACGACGACACCGTGCTGCGCGCCAACACGAACGCGGGCGTCGACGAAATCGCCCAGCGCTACGTCTGGTTCAACAAGGACACGGAGCGCGTGGCGCTGCTCGCCGCCGAAACCATCGAGCCCGACGGCACGGTGCGGCGCGTGGAGCCCGAAGGCATACGCGACGTGCAGGAGCCGCGTTCGTCGGGCGCGCCCACCTTCGAAGACGGCGTGCTGCGTACCGTGATCTTTCCGGGCGTCCAACCCGGCGCGCGCGTGCATCTCGCGTTTCGCAAGACGCGCGTGGCGCCGCGAACGGGCGCGACGTTTGCCTACTTCGTGGAGCCCACGGGCGGTCCCGTCGAGTTCCAGCAGCTGATCTACGACCTGCCCGAAGACGTGCCGCTATACGCGGACGCACGCGGCTACGTGGCGCTTGCGCCCGTCACCGCGAACGGCCGCACCCGCTACACGTTCGAGTACCGCCACGGTCCCTATGCGCCGCAGGAGGCCGGTGCGGCGGGCTACGTCACGTGGGGCGACCGCCTGATGGTCTCGACGGTGCGCGACTACGCGGCGTTCGCAGCGCTCTATCGCGATGCCGCCGCGGACCCCACCGCGACCGATCCGCAAGTGGCCGCGCTGGCGGCCGCGCTCACGGCGCATGCGGCCACGCCGCGCGAGAAGGCCCGCGCGATCTACGACTGGGTGCGCTTCAACATCCGCTACGTGGCGCTGTTTCTGGGCGAAACGGCGACCGTGCCGCATCGCGTGACGGATGTTCTGCGCAACCGCTACGGCGATTGCAAGGACCACGTCGCCGTGTTCACCGCGCTGCTCGCGGCGGCCGGCATTCGCGCCGAGGCTGCGCTGATCGGGCTCGGGTCCGTCTATACGCTGCCTTCGGTGCCGGGCTATGGCTCGGGCGCGATCAATCACGTGATCGTCTGGATGCCTGACCTGCAGTTGTTCGCCGACACCACGGCAGGCGGCACGGCATTCGGCTATCTGCCCGGTATCGTGATGGACCGGCCCGCGCTGCTCGTGGACGAAGGCGTGCTCACGCGCACGCCGGCCACGCAACCGCGTGCTCGCAGCGTGCATCTGTCGATCGACGTGGGCGCGGACGGCAACGCGGCCTACGCGTATCACGTGGACGACGACGGCGTGAGCGCCGAACTGGAGCGCAACATGTTTCGCCGCGCCACACGCCAGCGCGCGCAGCAGATAGCGGCGGACCGTCTGCGGCAAACGGGGTTCACGGGCACCGCGAAGATTCGCACGGCGCCGCTCGCGCCCACGGAGGGCCCGTTCTCCACGACGACGACGGGCACCATCGAGCACGCCGTCTGGCCCGACGGCACCACGGCGATGCCGGCGCTGTCGAGCCTCGCCGGCGGCATCGCGAGCCAGGTTCAGGCGTGGCTCGCCGTGCCGCGGCGCACGCAGCCGTTCGTTTGCATCGACGGCGATTTCGACGAGACCGCGCAGATTTCGCTGCCTCGCACCGTGCATGTGGAAGATCTGCCCACGGACACCGAAGCGCGTGACGGCTTCGTGGACTATGCCTCGCACTATGTGTTCGACGCAGCGTCGCAGACGCTGCAGATCGAGCGCCGGCTGCATACGCACTTCGGGCGCCAACTCTGCACGCCCGAAACGTTCGACGCGATGCGCGCCTCGCTCGTCGCAATTGAACGCGACGCGCTCTCGCAGATCGTGGTGCGGGCGAAGCCGGGTGGTCCGGCTCACGCTCCGCATTGAGACGGGCGAGGCGGGGACTGCGCGAGCTCCCCGCTTGTCGTTCGGCTCATGAAGCTGCGTATGAACCTGCCTATGAACCCGCTCATGAACCCGTCAGCGTATTCGTCAGCTCCAGCGCTGGTGTGGTGGTGTTGCCGCCCTGCGCGACGAGCAGATGGATCTGGTTTGGCGCGAGCTGGCTCAATACGCCGGCAACGGGCACCGTGGTGATGAGCCAGTCCGCGTTGTTGGCGAGGCTGAAGGTGCTGGACTGGAAGATCGGCGTCTTGCTGCCCGCGGTGGTCGCGATGGCGACGTAGTTGCCGCCCGAGAGATAGATGGAGTCCTGGCCGCTTGCCGGCACTGCGTTCTTGAACGACACGCCGGCCATTGTCGGGCTCACGGTGTTGATGTTGGTGTTGGGCGGCACGATGTAGAGGTCGACGTTCTGCGCGTTGGCCGTGGCGTTGAAGGCGCGCACGCGGGCGTCGTTGGAGAGCAGGCCCTTATCGAACGGATCGTCGATCAGGCCGATGTCGGGCGCGGCGAGCCCCGGCAGCGCGAGCACGGTGTACTCGTGGCCCTTGGCAACGTCGGGGAAATTGCCGCTCGCAAGTGCGGTCGTGGTGCCCGTGTTCGCATAGGCGACTGCCGTTGCGCCCGTATTGATGTTCGCGAAGTTCGTGACCTGCTTGTACGAGATGCCGGTCTGCAACGGACTGCCGTTCACGAGAAAGTCGACGGTCGGGCCGCCTGCGATGGCGTGCACGAAATGAATCTCGGGGTTTTGCAGTCCCAGTTCCTTGCCCACGTCGTGGCCACTGCCGCCGCATGCGGCCACGAGCGCAGCCACGGCCACGACCGAACCCAATGTACGAAATGCCTTCATGTTGTCACCTCATCGAAGAGGGCGAGCCGCCCATGTTTGTCGTGCGGCCGTCGCTGCCAGGTGCCATGCGTGCATAGGCACGCGTGTTGTCCCCCTGGCAGCATCGCAAATGGACGGCGCGCGTTCTTATCCCTGTTGTTCGTCGCGCGAAAGGCTGCGGGAGCGGCGCTCGACGAACATCGTTTGGACGGCGGCAAAAGCGCAATCGGTGTGCCACGCATGGCACGAGCGCGTGCGCGGAGGGTGCAACGCGAGGCGGCGCAAGGGGGAAGAGGGCACCGAAAGGACGTTCTAATCGGGGTATTGCGGTGCGCAATGGCAGCGGCGGCGGACAGTGGCTCTGCAATTCCGCCAGGGGTTTTGCAAGAAAGGGTAAGGAATTGACGTGGAGGAATGAATGCCGAGGAATGAATGCGGAGGAATAAGCGCGGCGCCCCGAAGACATTGCCCGCGCGAAAAAAACGGGCGGCCCGTGAACCGGGCCGCCCGCTTCGTCTGACCAGGACTGCCGTGACCTGGAGCGATCCGGACGGCAGCCGCAGATCAGCCGCAGATCAGCCGATCAACTGCCTTTGGTCACGACGGTCACCCACGCACCGTTCTTCACCTGGTACATCGTGGACGAGCCGTGCTTCAGCGCGCCGGTGCTCTCGAACGCGATGTGGCCCGTCACGCCGTCGAAGCTGATGTTCTTGAGCGCGGCGCGATAGACGTTCGGCGAGGTCGACTTTGCCGCTTCCATCGCCTTGATGGCGGCCCACGCCGCGTCGTAGCCGAACGGCGCGTACGAGAGGATGTCGACGCCGAAGCGCTTCTTGAACTTCTGCGAGAAGTCCTTGCCGCCGGGCAGTGCCGCGAGCGGACGCCCGTATTCCCAGGCCATCACGCCTTCGGCTGCGTCGCCCGCGAGCTTGATGAACTCGGGGTCCATCACGCCGCCGCCGCCCACGAGCTGCGCGCGCAACCCGAGCTGCTTCATCTGCTTGGCGACCGATGCCGCCTGCGTGTCGAGTCCGCCGAAGAACAGCAGGTCGGCATCCGTCGACTTGATCTTGGTGAGCTGCGTGCGGAAGTCCACGGCCTGGTTGTTCGTGTACTCGTGCGTGACGATCGTGCCGCCCTTGGCCTTCACGGCCTTCTCGAATTCCTCGGCCTCGCCCTGGCCGAAGGCCGTGCGGTCGTCGAGAATCGCGATGCGCTTGGCCTTCGTCACCTCGACAGCGTAGGCGCCTGCGGTGCCGGCGTTCTGCGCGTCGGTGGAGATCACCATGAACGCATTGGCGAAGCCCTGGCTCACGATGGTCGGATTGGTGGCGGCGGGGTCGATCATCGGAATGCCGGCGCCTTCATAGATGCGCGAGGCCGGAATCGTGGTGCCCGAGTTGAAGTGGCCCACCACGGCGGACACGTTCTGGTCCACCAGCTTCTGCGCGGCCTGCACGCCGATGCGCGGGTCGGCCTGGTCGTCTTCGGCCACGAGCACGAAGTGCGCGACCTTGTCGCCGATCTTGATCTTCTGCGCGTTGGCCTCGTCGAGCGCAAGCTGCACGCCGTTCTGCAGGTCCTTGCCGTAGCCGGCGTTGGCGCCCGTGAGCGGTGCGGCGAAACCGATCTTGACGTCGGTGTCCTGCGCGTGTGCCGCGAGCGGCGACATCGCAAGCGCGCCCAGCAGCACGGCGAAGGGTTGGAGGGTCTTGCGAAGACTCATGTTGTGCTCCTTCTTGTCGGCGGTTCGTGAAAGACGCGATTGCAGCTGCGCCGGGCCGCATGCGCGGCGCCCCCCTGAGGCGTCGCGGCACGTCGCGGTCATGCAGTGCGCGCAGGCAGTCTGCCAGCAGGGCACGGACGGTGTTATCCAGACGTCCCCTGGGGGAGCGCAACGGAGCGAAACGGAATGAAACGATTTCGTATCCCGATTCGCCGCGCGTCGTGCCGTGCGTGTGGTCTCGTCGCCGGTGCCTGGCTGGCAGTCTGGCACGAATATAGGAAGCCAAATTGTTTGCGTCTTGGTCGAAGCCCTCGTTTTGGCTGCGCATTTCGGCACAGCGTACGAGGGCGCAAAGAGGCAGGAAGAAGAGGTGTTCGCCGCGGACTTGCAGGCGGTGCGGGAAGCGGGGGCCTGGAGGCGTGGCGCGAGCGAAGGGGCGGCGGGGAGAAGTCAGGTAAAGCGGTGTGACAAAGCGGCGCAGACCGAAGTGGCGCAGACCGAAGTGGCGCAGACCGCCGCGTCGCTACCCGCCCAATAGCATGACGATTTCAGCGGTCCGCCTGAAGTTCGAGCAGCGTCTCGCGCAGACGCATGAGCGGCTCTTTCGTATCGTCGGAGGCCCAGGTATCGAGGTCATCGAGCGCGCGCTGGCAGCCGTCGAGCACCACGTCGAGATCGACGGCCACGCCGTTGGCGAGCGCAAAGCGCAGCGTCGCGGCAAAACGCTCGCAGTCGTCGTCGCCATAGGCGATGTCGAGGTTTTCTGCGATCACGGCGGCGATGTCGCTGCGTGCGCGATCTTCTTCAGGGACGAAGTCGATGATGCCGCGCGCCACGTCGGGCGCGTGATAGAGCGCGATGTCGAGCCACTGCGCGGCGTCGAACTCTTCGCTCTCCATCTGGCTCTCGAAGTATTCGATCGCCTCTTGCTCGTGCGTTTCGCCCGCGTCCACGTTCAGGCACAACTGCTCGAAATACTCTTCCTGTTCGCTGCGGATGGGATGGCTCATCGTGAATCTCGTCGTCTGATGCGTGAAGCGGGGGAACGGTGGAATGCGGCGGTGGAGCGCGTGGGGAGCCCTTATGGCGCGCGGCCCGCATTATAGGCGGTCCGCCCGAATGCCGGCGCCGACGCTGTTCAGCCCTTCAGCGGCATTAGCGCCTTCAGCGCAATTCGCGCCTTCAGCACCATTAACACCATCTGCGCCTTCAAGGCGCATCGGGCCGCCATGCCTCGAACCAGTCGCGCGGCTGCGCAATCTCGTTCTGCGCGGCCACGAGTTCGAGTTCGTAGCGGCCCGCGTCCCACGTCTCGCGCATCACGGCGTTGACGGCGGCGAGGGTGTGCTCGAATGCCACGCGCAACGTGTTGCCGTTCATCAGGCAGGCCACGAATACGGCGCTCGTGAGGTCGCCTACGCCCACGGGCTGTCGCGCGAACGGATAAAGCGGACGCTGCCCGACCCACGCTTCGCGCGCGGTCACGACGAGCATGCTGTAGGTATCCGCGGGGCTGTTACGGTCGAGCAGCTGCTTCACGAATACCGTTTTCGGTCCACGCTGGATCAGTTCGCGGCAGGCCGCTACGGCCTCGTCCGCCGTTTCGAGTTCGCGGCCCGCGAGGCGTTGCAGCTCTGCATGGTTGGGCAGCAGCACGTCGGCGGCAGCGGGCATGTGCTCGGCGATGAAGGCCGCCATGCCGGGATCGGGGTCGCTGCCCGCGCTCGCGCTCATGACGGGGTCGCAGAAATAGAGCGCGCGCGGATTGACCGCTTTCACGAGCCGCACGATCTCGAGCACAGCTTCGGCTTGCCCCGGCGTGCCGAGATAACCCGAGAGCACGGCGTCGCAGCGCGGCAGCATGCCGATGGCGCCGATGCCTTCCACGAGGTCCTGCATCTGCGGCGGATCGATGACGCTGCCGGTCCAGTGGCCGTACTGCGTGTGATTCGAGAACTGCACGGTGTTGAGCGGCCAGACGTTCACGCCGAGCCGCCGCATCGGAAACACGGCCGCGCTGTTGCCGGCGTGTCCGAAGACGACGTGGGGCTGGATGCTGAGAACGTTCTTCATGATGCGCTCATGGCCATGCGGCTTCGTTGGTCTGGAGTCCATCGTGAGTGGGGCCCGCTGGCGTGGCGGGGGCGGGTCGGGCCGACTGGCGGGCGCCGCTCAAACGTGTGACCAGAGCTTGCCGCCGTCTGTGCTGCTTGACTCGAAACGCCTGCGGTATGCGGTGAACGATACCCGAAAACCGCACCGCAAGGCGCTTCCGGCTGCCGGTGTTGTACGGAAACTTCAGGAATGTTCAAGCCATTTGAGGCTCGGGCCGGCGTGACGCATGTACGACATCGGTGCTGCCTCGCCAGGGCAATCTGCTCAGGTGATCCGCTCAGTTGGCCGGCTCAGTTGGTCCGCTCAGGCAAGCTCGCGGTAGAGCGCGAGATACCGCTGCGCCGAGGCGCCCCAGCCGAAGTCCTGACGCATGGCGCGCTGCTGCGTGACGCGCCATTCGCGGTGGCGGCCATACAGCGCGAAGGCGCGGCGGATCGCCGCGGTGAGCGCGTCGGGCTCGAAGCGTTCGAACACGAAGCCGGTGGCGAGGTCGTCGGCCAGATTTTCGAGCGAGGCGTCAATCACCGTGTCCGCGAGGCCGCCCACGCGATGCACGAGCGGCAGCGCGCCGTAGGCGAGCGCGTAGAGCTGCGTAAGACCGCAAGGCTCGAAGCGCGAGGGCACGGCCATCACGTCGCTGCCGGCCACGATCTGATGCGCGAGCGCTTCGTCGAACCCACGCTCCACGGCCACTGCCTCGGGATGCGCGTGGGCCGCGCGCACGAGCCCTTGCTCCAGCGCCGGGTCGCCGGTGCCGAGCACGACGAGTTGCCCGCCGCGCGAGACGATCTCGGGCAGCGCGGCGAGCAGCAGGTCGAGGCCCTTTTGCTCGGTGAGCCGACTCACGACGCCGAACAGTAGCGCATCGCTTTTCTCCGCGAGCCCGAACCGGCTTTGCAGCGCGGCCTTGCAGGCGCCTTTGCGCGCAAGTCGTATGGGCGTGTAGCGCGCGGCGATCAGCGTATCCGTCGAAGGATTCCACACGCTGTAGTCCACGCCGTTGAGAATGCCCGTGAGGTCGCGCGCGCGTCCGCGCAATAACGCATCGAGCCCGCCGCCCTGCGCGAGCGTCTGGATTTCGCGGGCGTAGGTGGGGCTCACCGTGGTGAGCCGGTCTGCGTAGTAGAGGCCGGCTTTCAGGAACGAAAGCTGACCGTAGAACTCGACGCCGTGCATGTCGAAGAAGGCTGGCGGCAGACCAAGCTGGCCGAACTGATGGGCCGGGAAGATGCCCTGGTAGGCGAGGTTGTGCACGGTGAACACCGAGCGCGCCGGGGCATGCCCGCGCTCCTGTGCCGCGGCGGCGAGGTAGGCGGGCGCCATGCCCGCGTGCCAGTCGTGAGCGTGCACGATCTGCGGTGCCCAGGCTGCATCGAGATGCTGTGCGAGCTGTGCCGCGGCCCAGCCGAGCAGCGCGAAGCGCTGGGCGTTGTCCCCGTAGGGCACGTGCTCGTTGTCGAGATAGGGATTGCCTGGGCGGTTGTAGAAGTCGTCGGCGCGGATCACGTAGACGGCTACGCCCGTGCCCGGCAGCTTGCCCAGTTCGAGCGTGGCTTCGCGTGCGCCGAAGCGGCGTGCGAGCGGCGCGACGGGGCGTAGATCCGCAAGGCCCGCGAGCACGGGAGGAAAGCCGGGCAGCAGCGCGCGCACGTCGGCGCCCAGTTCGACGAGCGCGGGCGGCAGCGCCCCCGTCACATCGGCGAGTCCGCCGGTTTTCAGCAGCGGATACAGCTCGCTCGCAACGTGCAGGGCGCGGATCGTCATCGGGCAAGGCTCCTTGCGGGCTTGGGGTGGCGGCTCAGTGCGCCTGCTGGCGCCTGAGCGCTTCTTCCGTCACGAGCACCACGCCGCTTTCGGTGCGATAGAAGCGCTCGGCGTCGCGCACGGGGTCTTCGCCGATCACCGTGCCGTCCGGCACCGTGCAGCCGCGGTCGATCACGACCTTGCGCAGCCGGCAGCTCGCGCCCACGGTGACCTGCGGCAGCAAGACTGCCTCAGCGATGTTACAGAACGATCTCACGACCACGTTCGACGACAGCACGGAGCGCGAAATCTGCGAACCCGAGATCACGCAGCCGCCGCAGACGATGAGGTTCGTGGCCGACCCTTGCAGACCGTTGAGGTCGCGCACGAACTTGGCGGGCGGCAGTTGCTCCTGGTGCGTCCAGATGGGCCAGTTGCGGTCGTAGAGGTCGAGCGCCGGAATGGTGGAGGCGAGGTCGAGATTGGCGGACCAGTAGGCGTCCACCGTGCCCACGTCGCGCCAGTACGGCTCGACGGCCGGCGCCGACGGGTCGGTGGGCCGCGTGGAGACGCACGACAGGCTGAACGGATGCGCCAGCGCTTCGCCCTGGGTCACCACGCGCGGAATGATGTCCTTGCCGAAGTCGTGATCGGTGGCCACGCTTGCGATGTTTTCTTCGAGCAGGCGGTAGAGGTAGTCGGCGTTGAACACGTAGATGCCCATGCTCGCGAGCGCCACGTCGGGGTGGCCGGGCATGGCGGGCGGGTCGGCGGGCTTTTCGACGAAGCCGGTCACGCGGCGGTTTTCGTCTACGGCCATTACGCCGAACGCGGTGGCCTCCATGCGCGGCACCTCGATGCAGCCCACGGTGCAGTCCGCGCCGCTCGCCTCGTGGTCCGCGATCATGCGCGTGTAGTCCATCTTGTAGACGTGGTCGCCCGCCAGCACGATCACGTACTTCGGCCCGATCGAGCGGACGATATCGAGGTTCTGGAACACGGCGTCCGCCGTGCCGCGATACCAGTGCGCGCCCTCCACGCGCTGCTGCGCGGGCCACAGGTCGATGAATTCGTTGAACTCGCCGCGCAGGAAACCCCAGCCGCGCTGCAGATGGCGCAGCAGCGAATGCGCCTTGTACTGCGTCACGACGGCGATGCGCCGGATGCCTGAATTCAGGCAGTTCGAGAGCGCGAAGTCGATGATGCGGAATTTGCCGCCGAAGTAGACGGCCGGTTTTACGCGCTTGTTGGTGAGCGGACCGAGCCGCGTGCCGCGTCCGCCGGCGAGGACGATGGCGAGCGTCGTGCGCTGCAGATCGTTGAGGCGTGCCGGAGTGTCCATGGGTGTCTCCTTGTTGTGCCCCCGGGATCAGGTCTGCGGCGGTGCGGCTGCCGGTTGTTCTTGTTGTGCGGAATCGTCGTGCGTGCTTTGGGCGTTTCGTTGTTTCGTCGGGTGTTTTGTCACGGCGCAGCCACGTCCGTTAGTTCTAGCACCGAATGCCCGCCCACGGAAAGGCGGATTTGCCACGGGCAGGCGGTCGTTGCGGCGCAACACGCGGCGCTGCGGGAGCGCTGCGGGGACGCTGCACGCCGCTGCAGGAGCGGGCGAGGCCCGCTAGAATCGGCGCGGTCGTTCTGGCTGATACCCGTGCTGTCGTTCGTCAGGAGTCTGTGCCCTCATGTCCGTGTCTTCTTGCTTCGCCCGGTTGCGCCGTCCGTTGTGTGCGGCATCTTTTGGTGCGGCATCTTTTGGTTGGGCATCTTTGGGTGCGCGCGTTGCCGTTTGCCTTCTCGTATGCGCAGCGACCGCGCCGGCCGCTTTCGCCGCCTCGCCGGTTGCCAACGAGGGCCCCGCCTATGGCCCCGAGTTGCAGGGCTTCGACTATCCCGCGCCCGTGCAGCAGTTCGAGTTCACCTCGCAAGGCGTGGCGTTGCACATGGCCTACATGGACGTGGGGCCCGCGCAGGCCAACGGCCGCACGGTGGTGCTGCTGCACGGCAAGAACTTCTGCGCGGCGACGTGGGAAGGCACGATCCGCAGACTTACCGGCGCGGGCTACCGCGTCATCGCGCCCGACCAGATCGGCTTCTGTAAATCGAGCAAGCCCGCGCACTACCAGTTCAGCTTCCAGCAGCTCGCCCGCAATACGCATGCCTTGCTCGCTTCACTGGGCGTCGCGCGCGCCACTGTCGTCGGACACTCGACGGGTGGCATGCTCGCCGTGCGCTACGCGCTCATGTACCCGCGCGAGACGGAGCAACTGGTGCTGGTGAATCCGATCGGACTGGAGGACTGGAAGGCGAAGGGCGTGCCCTCGCTTTCCGTGGACGACTGGTACGCGCGCGAACTGAAGACCACCGCCGAGGGCATTCGCCGCTACGAGCAGGCCACTTACTACGCGGGCGAGTGGCGCAGCGACTTCGAGCCGTGGGTGCAGATGCTGGCGGGCCTCTATCGCGGGCCCGGGAAGGAACAGGTGGCGTGGGACTCGGCGCTGCTGTACGACATGATCTACACGCAGCCGGTGGTCTACGAGTTCGGACTGATCGAACCGCCTACGCTGCTGCTGATCGGCGACAAGGACACCACTGCCATCGGCAAGGACGCAGCGCCGCCCGAGGTGCGCGCGAAGATCGGCCATTACCCCGAGCTTGCGAAGGCGGCGGCGCGGGCTATTGCGCATGCAACGCTCGTCGAGTTCCCCGATCTGGGTCACGCGCCGCAGATGCAGGACCCGCAGGCGTTCCACAAGGCGTTGCTCGAGGGACTCGCGCAGTTGCCCGCGGCGCGCTGAGTTTCGACGGTCGTTCGATGGTGGTTCGACGGTCGTTCGATGACCCGATATCAGGCGCCAGCGCTCGCTGCCGCGATTTCATCGCGCACCTGCGCCGCGATCTCGAACGATCTCAGGCGCGCGGTGTGGTCGAAGATCTGCGCAGTGAGGATCAGTTCGTCGGCGCGGGTCTCTTCGATGATGGACGCGAGCCCCGCGCGCACGTCTTCGCGCTCGCCTACCACCGAGTACGAGAGCGAATGCGCGACGCCCGCGAATTCGAGTTCGGTGGCTTCGAGCGTGTCGACGGGCGGGGGCAGCAGTCCCGGCGTGCCGCGACGCAGATTCAGAAACTGCTGCTGGAGCGACGTGAAGAGCCGCCGCGCCTCGTCGGCGGTTTCGGCCGCGAACACGTTGACGCCCACCATCGCATAGGGCTTGGCCAGTTGCGCCGACGGCCGGAACTGGGCACGGTACAGCCGCAGCGCGTTCAGCAGGTAGTCCGGTGCGAAATGCGAGGCGAAGGCGAACGGCAGTCCGAGCGCCGCGGCGAGTTGCGCGCTGTAGAGGCTCGAACCCAGCAGCCACAGCGGCACGTCCTGCCCCGCGCCCGGCACGGCGCGAATGCGCTGGCCCGGCACCGGTTCGGCGAAGTAGCGCTGCAACTCCACCACATCGTCGGGAAACGAATCGGCGCTGGCCTGCAGGTCGCGCCGCAGGGCGCGGGCCGTCGTCTGGTCCGTGCCGGGCGCGCGGCCGAGCCCGAGGTCGATGCGGCCCGGGTACAGCGCGGCGAGCGTGCCGAACTGTTCGGCGATGACGAGCGGCGCGTGGTTGGGCAGCATGACGCCGCCCGAGCCCACCCGGATGGTGCGCGTGCCGCCGGCGACGTGACCGATCACGACCGAGGTTGCGGCGCTTGCGATGCCCGGCATGTTGTGGTGCTCCGCGAGCCAGTAGCGGCGGTAGCCCCAGCGCTCGGCGTGCTGGGCGAGGTCGAGCGTGTTGCGCAGCGCGTCCGTCGCGGTGGAGCCGGTGGCGATGGGCGCGAGGTCGAGAACCGAAAAGGGAATCATGGAAAGGGCGAGCCGGATCGTTTGCCGTGCGTGGTCCGTGAGCCGTTGATCGCGTCCGGGCTTGAGCAAAAGGGCGCAGAGGCGGCACCTGTGGACCCGAAGCGGTGGCGAACGGCCGGCGCAGCGCAGCAGGGTGAAGGAAAACCGATTGTGCCAAAGCGGCCCTGATCGCGCTGACGGCCGCCCGATGCCCCTGCGGGCTTCAGGGTCGGCGAGCCGGAATAGGGCGGCTCGAGGGGTGCCCACTACGCTCGCCCATAAAAGCGAGGCGATAAAACGGTTGTCTATGCGGGCAGGAATTTTTCGCCATTTCATCCGTGCGATTTTGGAAACTAATCACGCCCGATTTAGCCGCGTTGTTGCACCGTTGTAAAAAGTGCGAAAAAAGTCGTGTAAAAGCCTCAGTTCATGCGGGCCATCAGGCAAGCCGCGCGCGGCCCTGTTAAAATTTCGCCACCATGAATGGGCGTGCGGTTGCCATTCAACAGGAAGTGCGGCGCGAAGTGGGTCTGCACTGCCTGCCCCGTATTCGTAGCCCCTTTTTCCGTCGAGCCACGGAAAGCGCGTTGAGCCCGTCCGCCCATCCGGCAGGACCGAGCGCCGTTGTGCTTTCATTTGCCTGTCAGGTGGCCGAATCAATATTACGGTCAATTACGGGAACGCGGATCGCACGCCTTCAACCCGGCAGGCTGCCGGCGCCATGCCGGCGCGGCAGCTCATGTGCGGGGCGCAAGCAGAAGGAGTCGGGATCGTGCGAAAGAGCATTCCCAGCAATGTTTTACCGAACGGCCGTGCGGCCCGAGGGCGGCGCGCCGTGCGGGGTAGCGGCCAATGACGCTTCCATCGTTGCCTGTTTTGGAGTGGCTCGCCATTGCGCTGTGCTGCGTGGCCACGCTCTACGCCGTTGTCGCGGCGCTCGCCATGCCGTCGTTCGGTACCGCGCGCTTCACGCGCGAAGCCGTGCGGCGTGCCCGCGCCCAAACGCCGATGTCGGTCAGCGTGCTCAAGCCCTTGTGCGGCGCGGAGCCGCGTCTTTACGAAAACCTTGCAAGCTTCTGCGAGCAGTCGCATCCATGCTTCCAGCTGCTGTTCGGCGTGTCGTCGCCTGCGGACCCCGCGATTGCCGTGGTGCGCCGGCTCGAAGCCGCCTATCCGCACCTCGACATCGAACTCGTGGTGGACCCGCGCGTGCACGGCAGCAACCTCAAGGTCAGCAACCTCATGAACATGGTGGCGCGGGCGCGTCATGAGGCCATCATCATCGCGGACAGCGACATCGCCGTCGAACCGGACTACCTGAGCACGGTTACGGCGCCGCTCGCCAACCCCGAGGTGGGCGTGGTCACGTGCCTGTACCACGCGAAGAGCATTGGCGGCTTCTGGCCGCGCGTGGGCTCGCTTTTCATCAACGAGTGGTTCGCGCCCTCGGTGCGGGTGGCCCACGCGGCCGGTTCCCGCGATTTCGGCTTTGGCGCCACGCTTGCGCTGCGCCGCTCGACGCTCGCGAAGATCGGCGGCTTCGAGGCGCTCAAAGACTGCCTCGCCGACGACTACATGCTGGCCGAACACGCGCGCGAGCAAGGCCTTGCCACCGTGCTCGCGCCCGTGATGGTGGAAACCGACGTCATCGAGCCGAGCCTGCGCACACTCTGGCTGCGCGAAACGCGCTGGTTGCGTACCATCCGCTCGGTCAACCCGTCCGGGTTTGCGTTCCTGTTCATCACGTTCACGTCGCCGTGGCTGCTCGCGGGTGCGCTGTTCGCCTGGCTGCTGGATGGCAGCGGTGCCACGGCGGGGCAGCCGTTTGCGGCGAATCTGCTGGTGGCGAGCACGGTTGCGGGTATCATCGCGCGTGTTTTGCTGCATGCGCGCAGCGCGCGGCATGCCCGGGCGTTCTGGCGCGACCTGCCGCTCGTGCCGCTGCGCGATGGTTTGCTCGCGCTGCAGTGGCTCGGCGCGGTGTTCGGCACCCACGTGGTGTGGCGCGGCGCCCGGATGGCGGTGGCCAATCCGGTGACCGCGCAGCCGCGGCCTTCCGTGGTCGAGGTGTCGGACGGTCGCTGAGGGGCAGCGCTTGGGGGCGGCGCTTAGGGGCAAAAGGTCCCGAAGGCGAGGGCGGCCAGCTGTCGCAAGGCGCTGGCGCCACGCCCGAAGCGCGATCCCGAACACGAGGCCGCAGTGCGCCGCGCGCCCATCAGCATCGGTTAAGCAGGACGACGTAGGCTGCCCCTTCAGGCGCCCGCACCCCACGTGCAGGCAAGCGCCGCGAAGCCGAGGCACGACGTCGATAAAAGCAGGCGCGCCCGCACGGGCGCCATTCAACAAGAGTCTTCAGTTACAACGCAGGTTGCCGGAGCATTCATGAAAACGCTGTTTTTGCAGGCACCGTCCTACGACGGTTTCGACGGCGGCGCGGGTTCGCGCTATCAGGCCAAGCGCGAGATCCGCTCGTTCTGGTATCCCACCTGGCTCGCCCAGCCGGCTGCGCTCGTGCCTGGTAGCCGTGTCGTCGATGCGCCGGCCGACGGCCTGTCGGTCGAGGAAACGCTGAAGATCGCCAACGACTACGACCTCGTGATCATCCACACGAGCACGCCGTCGTTCCCGACCGACGCGATGTTCGCGCAGGACCTGAAGAAGATGAAGCCGTCGCTGCTGGTCGGCATGGTGGGCGCGAAGGTGATGGTCGATCCGCACAACTCGCTCACGGCGAGCGACGCAATCGACTTCGTGTGCCGCGAGGAATTCGACTACACCTGCAAGGAACTCGCCGAAGGCAAGCCGTTCTCCGAGATCAAGGGCTTGAGCTGGCGCGCGAAGGACGGCTCGATCGAGCACAACGAAGCGCGTCCGATCCTCGAGAACATGGACGAGCTGCCGTTCGTCGCGCCCGTCTACAAGCGCGACCTCAAGATCGACAACTACTTCATCGGCTACCTGAACTATCCGTACGTGTCCATCTACACGGGCCGCGGCTGCAAGTCGCGCTGCACGTTCTGCCTGTGGCCGCAGACGGTGAGCGGCCACCGCTACCGCACGCGCTCGGTCGAAAACGTGCTGGAAGAAGCGAAGTGGATCCGCGACAACATGCCGGAAGTGAAGGAACTGATGTTCGACGACGACACCTTCACCGACGACCTGCCGCGCGCCGAAGCCATCGCCATTGGCCTCGGCAAGCTCGGCATGACGTGGTCGTGCAACGCGAAGGCCAACGTGCCGTACAAGACGCTGAAGGTCATGAAGGAAAACGGCCTGCGCCTCTTGCTGGTCGGCTTCGAATCCGGCGACGATCAGATCCTCGTGAACATCAAGAAGGGCGTGCGCACCGATTTCGCGCGCCGCTTCAGCGCGGACTGCAAGAAGCTCGGCATCAAGATCCACGGCACCTTCATTCTCGGCCTGCCGGGCGAGACGCAGGAAACCATCAAGAAGACGATCGAGTACGCGAAGGAAATCAATCCGCACACCATCCAGGTGTCGCTTGCCGCGCCGTATCCGGGCACGACGCTCTACAAGCAGGCCGTCGAAAACGGCTGGATGGAAGAGAACAAGACGATCAACCTCGTGAGCAAGGAAGGCGTGCAGCTTGCAGCCATCGGCTACGCGCACCTCTCGCGCGAGGAGATCTACCACCACCTCGAGCAGTTCTATCGCCAGTTCTACTTCCGTCCGTCGAAGATCTGGGAAATCGTGCGCGAGATGCTGACGAGCTGGGACATGATGAAGCGGCGTCTGCGCGAAGGCGTGGAGTTCTTCCGCTTCCTGCGCGCGCACGAGGCGTAATGCAGTCCACCGGGCTCGCGCCGCAGCGTCCTTCCGGCCGGGTCCGCACGCTGATCATTACGGCGGACGACTTCGGCCTGCACGAGCGCGTGAACGAGGCCGTAGAGCGCGCGCACCGCGACGGCGTGCTCACGGCGGCAAGCCTCATGGTCGCCGCACCGGCGGCGCGCGACGCGGTGGAGCGCGCGCGCCGTCTGCCGCACCTGCGCGTGGGCCTGCACCTGGCGCTAGCCGACAGCGACGCCATGCTGCCGCCCGCGCAGATTCCCGCACTCGTCGATGCCAACGGCCGTTTCGGCAGCAACATGGTGCTGGACGGCGTGCGCTTCTTCTTTCTTCCGCATGTGCGTCGCCAGCTCGCGCGTGAAATCCGCGCGCAGTTCGAAGCGTTTGCCGCCACGGGCCTCACGCTCGATCACGTCAACACGCACAAGCATTTCCATCTGCATCCCACGGTGCTTTCGCTGATCCTCGAGATTGGCCGCGACTACGGCATGCGCGCCATGCGCCTGCCGTGCGAGGCCGATGCGCCGGCGTGGCTGCGGCCGTGGATCAGTCTCGTGCGGGCGCGGCTCGTGCGCGCCGGTATCGACCACAACGACTACGTGGTGGGCATGGCCAACACGGGCGGCATGGACGAGCAGGTCTTGCTCGACACGCTCGCGCGGCTGCCCGACGGCGTGGGCGAAATCTACTGCCATCCGGCGGCGCCTGCGGATTCGGGCGAGGGCCCGATCACGGCCTCCATGCATGCCTACCGCCACGCGGACGAACTCGCGGCCCTGCTGTCGCCGCGCGTGGCCGCCGCCATCGAAGCTGCGGGTGCGGTGCGCGGCGGCTTTGCCGACGTGTTCGCGCGAGGAGCACGCGCGTTATGAAATGGCTCAAGTGGATGGGCTTTCCCGTCGGTATTGCGATCCTGATCGCCCTCGTCGTGCACGAAGGCGCAAGCGACGTGGTGCACGTGATCGGGCAGGCCGGCCCCACGCTGCTGTGGCTCGTGCCGTTCCACGCGCTGCCGCTGCTGCTCGACGCCCACGCATGGCGGCTCTTGCTGGGCGGCCGCGCGCCGCTCGCGTTCCTCTGGTGGGTCGCGACGGTGCGCGAGGCTGTTTCGCGCCTGCTGCCTTCCGTGGGGGTGGGCGGCGAGATCGTCGGCATCCGGCTCGCGCGCTGGCAGGTGCGCGATGCGAGCCGCGTGAGCGCGTCCGTGATCGTCGAGGTGCTGATTACCATCGCGGTCCAATACGCGTTTTCGGCGCTCGGTCTCGTGTTGATCGTGGCGAGCACGCATCACTCGGATTCGCTGCGCACCATCGGGCTCGCGCTGCTGCTTTCGCTGCCGGTGCCGGTCATTACTGTGGCGCTGCTGCGTCGCGGCGGCATCTTTCACGCCATCGAACGCTGGGCGGGCCGGTTGCTCGGCGACGCGCATCCGCTCCTGCAAGGCATAGACGGCCAGAAGCTCGACGCCGACATCGACGCGTTGATGTGCCGTACAGGGCTCCTGTTCCGCTCGTTCGCGTGGCAGCTGGGCGGCTACATGCTGGGCGCGCTGGAGACCTACTGGGCGCTGGCGCTGCTCGGGCACCCCGTATCGATTGGCGGCGCGCTCGCCATCGAGGCGCTCACGCAGGCCGTGCGCCACGCGGCATTCATGGTGCCCGCAGGGCTCGGCATCCAGGAGGCCGCCGTGGTGCTGCTCGCGCAGATGTTCGGCGTGAACCACGAGGTGGCGCTCTCGCTCGCGCTCGTGAAGCGCATGCGCGAAGTGGTGTTCGGCTGCATGGCGTTGGCGTCGTGGCAACTGGCCGAACTCGTGCGCGGCCGGCGGCACGTGCGGCCGGCAGGCGCGACGCTGGCGGTTGCCGCGGCGAGCGCGGATGCGTCGCACACGGCCGGCGGCACGCGTGCCGCCAGCGAATCGCAACGCGCGGCGGGCCGCGACGACGAACAGCGCACGCGCGAGCAGGTCCGGTAGTTTTTCAGTACGTCCTTTCTGTGCTATCTGCACTATCTGGGCTTCGATCAACCCGTGCGGTGATCGTCCCCTCGTCTTTGTTGCCCTCGGCGGCGGCATCCCGTCTCTCACCTGAAACACGACGTGCGATCCGGAACGATATCGGCGCGCAGCTCATTGCGCACGCCGCGCTGTGCGGTGCGGAAATTGCGACGGCCTATCGCACACGGACCCCGCGCCGCTGTGTGGACCGCGCGCGAAAGCGGTGCGCAAAAACGCCTTTAAACAGGCATGGTCGATGCTTGAATGCCTCGCATCGGTGACATACGACGCCTGAACAGGGCTGTTCGACGCTCTGGGGTGACCGCGCACGGTCCGCATTCACGCTGATGGTGCATACGTCGCCGCGGCGGGTTTCGCCGGTGTCTTGCTCAGTACCGCGCCCGTGCCGCTGGGCGGGCCGAGGCAAGACGCCAGACCGAACCCTTGTTTCCCGCTATTTCGAAGCACGTGTTGCCGACTCTCTGGAACATTTCGAAGGAGCTTTCCGCGTCATGACCCGATTCAACACCCGTTCTTTTCAGGACGTGCGCCGCACACTGATCGAACGACGCGAAATTGCGTTGCTCGACGTGCGCGAGGAGCATCCGCACGCACAGGGCCACCCGCTTTTCGCTGCCAATCTGCCGTTGTCGAGGCTCGAACTCGACGCACCCGTGCGCCTGCCGCGCCGCTCGGTCCCCATCGTCGTGCTCGACAGCGGCGAAGGACTTGCCGCGCGCGCTGCGCAGCGTTTCGTCGAACTCGGCTATACCGACGTAGCGCTGTTCGAAGGCGGCCTGAAGGGCTGGACCGCCGCCGGCGGCGAACTTTTTCGCGACGTCAACGTGCCGAGCAAGGCGTTCGGCGAACTCGTGGGCACGGAGCGCCGCACGCCGTCGCTCGATGCGCGCACCCTGCAGGCCATGCTCGACCGCGAAGAGAACGTCGTCGTACTCGACGCGCGCCGCTTCGACGAATACCAGCTCATGAACATTCCGGGCAGCATCAGCGTGCCCGGTGCGGAACTCGTGCTGCGCGCGCGGCAGATTGCGCGCGATCCTACGACGCACATCGTGGTCAACTGCGCGGGCCGCACGCGCAGCATCATCGGTGCGCAGTCGCTGATTAACGCCCGCGTGCCGAATCCAGTCAGCGCGCTGCGCAACGGCACCATCGGCTGGAGCCTGGCGGGGCAGCCGCTCGCGCATGGCAGCGCGCGCCGCTATGACGCAGCGCTCGACGACGTGCTGCGCCTCGAAGCCGCGGACCACGCCCGCGCCCTCGCGGACCGCGCCCGGGTGGGCCGCACGACGCGCGACGAGGCACGCCGCTGGGCCGACGAGCGCGTGCGGACGATCTATCGCTTCGACGTGCGCTCGCAGGAGGAGTACGAAGCGGGCCACGTGCCCGGCTTTCGCCATGCACCCGGCGGGCAGCTCGTGCAGGAGACCGACACGTTCGCGCCCGTGCGCGGCGCGCGCGTGATTCTTGCGGACAACGACGGCGTGCGCGCGAACATGACCGCGTCGTGGCTCGCGCAGATGGGCGTGGAGGTCTATGTGGCCGACGGCCTCACGCGCGGCGATTTCAGCGAGGAGGGACCCACCACCGCCGTGCGCGATGCACTCGCGGCCCCCGTCGCTCAGGAGGTGACCCCCGCGGAACTCGCGTCGTGGTTACACGAGCCGGGCACCGTCGTGATCGATCTGACCACGAGTACGAACTACGTGAAGCGCCACATTCCGGGCGCCTGGTTCGCCATTCGCTCGCTGCTGGCCGATGCCGTGCATCAGCTGCCGCAGGCGCGCCGCTACGTGCTCACGTGCGGCACCAGTACGCTTGCGCGCTTCGCCGCGCCGGAACTCGCGGCGCTCGTGGACGGCAAGCCCGTGCACGTGCTCGCGGGCGGCACGGCTGCGTGGATCGACGCGGATCTGCCGGTGGAAGCGCGCGAGACGCGGCTCGCTTCGCCGCGCATCGACCATTACCACCGTCCTTATGAAGGCACCGACGTGTCGCGCGACACGATGAACGCCTACCTCGAATGGGAGTGCGGGCTCGTCGCGCAACTCGCGCGCGACGGCACACATGGTTTTTTCGTGATCTGAGTGTCGAACGGCCGGTGGCCGGCGTGTGTGTCCGCATGCACGCGTGTACGCGGGTGATGCGCGAAATTGGTGTAAACGCGGTCTCGATAAATGCCGGTGTTGAGTCTAGATTGTGGGGCACCGAGACACACCGAATAGTCGAGGGACCAGCAAGCCGCGTGAGACGGCCCATCAATCACGGGGATGGCGCGCAGGTCGGAGGCATTCGCCTCCGACCGTGTGCGTCATCTGCGCTCATCCGCTTTCCGCCGCCCGGTTCGCGCATGTCGCGAGCCTGAAGCGTTCGTCGCTTCTTCGTCGCTTCTTTGTCCCTCCTTCGTCCCTTCTCGCTGTTTTCCCCCGCACACGGTTATGCTGTCGGACATTGCGTTTGGCGCACGCCCGTTCGTGCATGCATTCGACCATGTTCAACCCACACCCTCGCAGGTGGTTCGCGCGCGTGATGCTCATGACCGCGCTGGCCGCCAGCGTCACGCTAGGCGGCTGCGATAGCCGCGAAGGCGACCGGCTCGTGCAGAAACTCAAAGCAATCTTCAACGCCATCAAGCCCGACTTCCTGTTGCTGCGCGGCCTCACGCCCGGCGTTTCCACTGAAGAGCAGGTGCGCGACCAGATGGGCCGGCCCGAGACCGAACGCGTGTTTACCGACGGCTCGAAGCGCCTCGAATATCCGCGCGGCCCGCAAGGGCTCAACACCTACATGGTCGATATCGATCGGGACGGCAAGCTCAGCGCCATCACGCAGGTGCTCACGGCCGAAAACTTCGCGAAGATTCGCCCCGGCATGAGCGAGGACGAAGTGCGCCGCCTGCTCGGCAAGCCCGGCGAGATCGCGGTGTATCCGCTCAAGCCCGAAACGGTGTGGAGCTGGAAGTGGCGTGAAGGCGGGGTCAACGAAGAAGCGTTCTTCAACGTGCACTTCGGGCCCGATGGCCGCGTCTCGACCACCTCGCGTTCCGACATCATCCGCGGACATTAGCGATACTGGCAGCGTACCGGCGACATGTGGGGATAGACCCGCGACCTACGCCTGATCGAAGAGGACCACACAGACTCATGCAACGCAGAATTCGACCTCCGCGCATCGCGCTCGTGCTCGGCGGCGGCGCCGCACGCGGCTGGGCTCATATTGGCGTGATCCGCGCGCTGCACGAGGCAGGCATCAAGCCCGACGTCGTGTGCGGCACGTCGATTGGCGCACTGGTGGGCGCCGTGTACGCGAACGGCGACCTCGACTGGCTCGAAGAATGGGTGGGCCGGCTCACGTGGCAGGCCGTGGTGCGCCTGCTCGACCCGCGCTTCACGGGTGGCGGCCTGCTGGGCGGCCGCAAGCTCATCAATCTCTTCGCCAACCGCTTCGACGGCTGTCTGATCGGCGAGTTGAAGATGCCGTTCACGGCCGTGGCCACCGAACTCGATACGGGCCGCGAGGTGTGGCTCCAGGAGGGCAGCGTGGTGGACGCGGTGCGCGCTTCCATTGCGATTCCGGGCATCTTCACGCCGATCTGGCATGACGGCGCCTGGCTCGTGGACGGCGGGCTCTCGAATCCGGTGCCGGTTTCGGCGGCGCGCGCGCTGCGCGCCGACTGCGTGATCGGCGTGGATCTCAATCACGACATCCTCAATGGCCGCGATCTGGGCGGCGCCGTGGACGACACGCCCGTGCCCGACCCCGACGCGCCGCCGCCCGTCGCGCTGCGCCGCAACGGCAAGCCGTTTCCGCGCTGGCTCCAGCCCGGGCCGCAGACTACTGATGTGCGCGTGCGGCCCGCGCCGGGCGCACGCGTGCCGTCGCTGCTCAACTCCATTGCGCAGAGCATCGACATCATGCAGGTGCGCATCACGCGCAGCCGCCTTGCGGGCGAGCCCGCGGACATCATGATCCAGCCGCGCCTGGGCGGCATGGGCATCTTCGATTTTCACCGCGCGGCGCCTGCCATCGAAGAGGGCAAAGCCGCTGTGGCCTACATGATGCCGGCCATCCGCGCGCGGCTGGGGCTGGACGGCTGAGGCCGAAGCCGGAAAGCAAGCGGGCCAGGAAACCGGAAGAACACAAGGCGGCGCGGGCCCTCCGGTGGGCTCGCACCCGTTGCCGGTCTATCGAAAAAGCGACCGCAAACTTGCGAATTTGCGGCGCGCCGACAATGGCTGCAGTCGCTTGACGGCGCGGTGAAGCCCGCCGTGGCGCGGCCTGGCGAGCCGCCATCGCGTCACGCGAACTTATTGCGTTGCAGCATCGCAACCGCGTCCGATTGAGCAATTCATTTTCGCTTGCGAGTATCCGCGCCATGCAGCACGGTGGCCCGTTGCGGCAAGGCCTACACGGCCTGCGTGGCCCGGCCTGCGTGGCCCGGCCTGCGAGGCCCGGCCTGCGAGGCTCGACCTACGCAACCCGCCCCGAACAAAATACCCACGGAGACAACCCAGTGTTCCTGTACGGCTTCGGCCCGATACTTCTTGCCGGCACGGTCCAGACCATCGAGCTTTCCGTGCTCTCGCTCGCTGCGGCCGTGTTGCTCGGCCTCGTGGGCGCCGCGGCGAAGCTCTCGTCGAACCGGCCGCTCGCCGCGGCCGGCACGGCCTACACCACGCTGATCCGCTCGGTGCCCGACCTCGTGCTGATGCTGTTGCTCTTCTACAGCATCCAGATTGCGGTGAACAACGTGACGGACCTGCTCGGCTGGGACCAGATCGACATCGACCCGTTCGTGGCCGGCGTGCTCACGCTCGGCTTCATCTACGGCGCGTACTTCACCGAGACCTTCCGCGGCGCCTTTCTCGCCGTGCCGCGCGGCCAGCTCGAAGCGGGCTACGCCTACGGCATGAGCGGCGCGCGCGTGTTCGCGCGCATCCTCTTTCCACAGATGATGCGTTTCGCGCTGCCCGGCATCGGCAACAACTGGCAGGTGCTCGTGAAGGCCACGGCGCTCGTCTCCATCATCGGGCTCGCCGACGTCGTGAAGGCCGCGCAGGACGCGGGCAAGAGCACCTTCAACATGTTCTTCTTCATTCTCGTGGCGGCGCTCATCTATCTCGCCATCACGACGGTTTCGAACGTCGTGCTGCTGTGGCTGGAACGCCGTTATTCGACCGGCGTGCGGCACGCGGAACTGTAAAGGCTCAGGCGACCATGATCGAAATCCTCACGCAATTCGGGCGCGCGTTTCTCTACTGGGACGGGCAGCGCCTCTCCGGTCTTGCCGTGACGCTGTGGCTGCTGGTGGCTTCGGTGGGCATCGGCTTCGTGATGGCCGTGCCGCTCGCCGTGGCGCGCGTCTCGAAAAAGCGCTGGATCTCCACGCCGGTGCGCTTTTACACGTACGTGTTTCGCGGCACGCCGCTCTACGTGCAACTGCTGCTCATCTACTCGGGGCTCTACAGCCTCGAGTTCGTGCGCTCGCACACCGTGCTCGACGCGTTCTTTCGCAGCGGCTTTCACTGCGCCATTCTCGCGTTCGCGCTGAACACCTGTGCCTATACGACCGAGATCTTCGCGGGCGCCATTCGCGCCACCTCGCACGGCGAGGTGGAAGCGGCGCGCGCCTACGGCATGACGTGGCTCACGATGTACCGGAGGATTGTGTTACCGTCCGCGCTGCGCCGCGCCCTGCCGCTGTACAGTAACGAGGTGATCCTGATGCTGCATGCCACCACCGTTGCGTTCACGGCCACCGTGCCGGACGTGCTCAAGGTGGCGCGCGATGCGAACTCCGCCACTTACGCCTCGTTCGAGTCGTTCGGGCTCGCGGCCTTGATCTACTGCGCCGTATCGTTCGCGCTCGTGGCGGCGTTTCGCCGCGCCGAACGCCGCTGGCTCGGCTATCTCGCCGTGCGGCGGCACTGAGATTCAAGACACCGAAGCAGTGAGTCAACGGGTTGACCCTGCCGGCCCATATGGCTGCCGGCCCGCATTCTGACTGGGAGAGCATCTTGCCCCAAACCACGCAAACCGAAACCTGCAAGCTGAGCGCGCAGGACATCCACAAGCGCTACGGCGACAACGAAGTGCTCAAGGGCGTCACCCTCAACGCGAAGAAGGGCGACGTGATCAGCATCATCGGCGCGAGCGGGTCGGGCAAGAGCACGTTCCTGCGCTGCATCAATTTTCTGGAGCGGCCCAACGCGGGGCAGATCGTCGTCGACGGCGAGACCGTGCGCACGAAGGCCGACCGCTACGGCAACCTCGAAGTGGCGGACCACAAGCAGTTGCAGCGCATCCGCACGAAGCTCGCCATGGTGTTTCAGCACTTCAACCTCTGGGCGCACATGAACGTGCTGGAAAACGTGATGGAAGCGCCCATTCACGTGCTCGGCGTGCCGCGCCGCGAAGCCGAAGACCGCGCCCGCGAGTACCTCGAAAAAGTGGGCCTCGCGCCGCGCGTGGAGAAGCAGTATCCGTCGCATCTTTCGGGCGGCCAGCAGCAGCGTGTGGCGATTGCGCGGGCGCTGGCCATGCATCCGGACGTGATGCTGTTCGACGAGCCGACGTCGGCGCTTGACCCCGAACTCGTCGGCGAAGTGCTCAAGGTGATGCAGAAGCTTGCCGAGGAAGGCCGCACGATGATTGTCGTGACGCATGAGATGGGCTTTGCGCGCAACGTCTCGAATCACGTGATGTTTCTGCATCAGGGCCGCACCGAAGAAGAGGGCACGCCCGGCGACGTGCTCGGCGCGCCGAAGAGCGAGCGTCTGCGGCAGTTCCTGTCGGGCAGCCTCAAGTAAGGGCGCGCGGCGGTGGCCGTTACCACCGTTACCACCGTCGCCGCTGTTGCCGCTGTTGCCTTTTGAGCAGCATTCCCCATCGCTGTTTTCCCACTCCACACCGCACTCGCGCTGACTTCACGATGGCCCGCACGTCCAGCCCCGCTCGCACCACGCAGGTGGCCATCGTCGCCTTGCCGCCCGTGTCGATGTCGGGCGTGGGGCCCATTGTCGATACGCTCAATCTCGCCAACGAGATCGATGGCCGCGCGCTGTACCGCTGGCAGGTATGCTCGTGGGACGGCCGGCCCGTGCCGCTTGCGGGCGGCGCGCACTGGGCCGCGGACGCCGCGTTCGGCGACGCGCTCGCGTGCGACTGGCTGATCGTCGTGAGCGAGCGCTTTCAGCAGTTCGCCGACTATCGCCTCTTTCTCGCGAGCCTTGCGCGCGTGGGGCAGCGCACGCCGCTCGTGTCGGGCATTCATCACGGCGTCTGGTGGCTCGCCATGGCCGGACAACTGTCGGGCTACCGCGTGAGCGTGAACTGGGAGGCTTACCAGCAATTCGCCGAGCAGTTCGAGCGCTCCATCGTCACCCAGCAGATCTTCGAGATCGACCGCGATCGCGCCACCTGCGCGGGCGGCCAGGCCACGCTCGACTTCATGCTCGCGATGATCGGCCGCGAGCACGGCCCGGAGCTGGCCGAGCGCATTGCCGATGCAATGGGCACGGGCGCGATTCGCAGCGGCGAGGAGCGTCAGCGCATTCCGTTCGTGACGGCGCCCGGCGAGCGGCATCCGCGCCTGAACGACGCGCTGCTGCTCATGGAAGCGAACATCGAAGACCCGCTGACCACCGACGAAATCGCGAATCTCGTCGGCGTATCGCGCCGGCAGCTGGAGCGGATTTTCCGGCAGTACCTCGGGTCCATGCCGTCGAAGTACTACCTGGGCTTGCGGCTCGCCAAGGCGCGCACGCAGTTGCAGCGCACGAGCAAGTCGGTGGTGCAGATCAGTCTCGCGTGCGGGTTTTCGTCGGCGGCGCATTTTTCGAACGCGTACCGCGAGCGCTTCGGCGTGACGCCGCGCGAGGACCGGCGCAACTGGATCGAAAAGCAGCACGGCGGGGCGGCGGGCGAGGGCGGCCGGCCAACCCGGTTGACGGCCGACGAGCCGCGCGCCACGGCGCTGATCGAACGGCCCGACGAAGACGGCTTCGAGCGCTGAGGGTGCATCGCGCATCGCGGCATGCAGGAACGGCAAGCCCGATAGAACGCGTCGCCTTCACGCAAGACGGTACCGGCAGGGTTTCCTACACTACTTTCATTAGCGCCTCGCGCGACTTCCCACAGGATTGGCCATGAACGACCTGACAGTGACCCGACAGACCTTCGACGAAGTGATGGTGCCCGTGTTCTCGCCCGCGGCTTTCGTGCCGGACCGCGGCGAGGGCTCGCGCGTGTGGGACACCGAAGGCCGCGACTACATCGACTTCGCTGGCGGCATCGCGGTCACGGCGCTCGGCCACGCGCATCCGGCCCTGCTCGACGTGCTGCGCGAGCAGGGCGGCAAGCTCTGGCACATCGGCAACGGCTATACCAACGAGCCCGTGTTGCGCCTCGCGAAGCGTCTCGAAGCGCTGACCTTCGCCGACCGCGCGTTCTTCGCGAACTCGGGCGCGGAGGCGAACGAGGCCGCGCTCAAGCTCGCGCGCCGCGTCGCGTTCGACCGCTTCGGCGCCGACAAGTACGAGATCGTTTCCTTCACGCAGTCGTTTCATGGCCGCACGTTTTTCACCGTGAGCGTGGGCGGCCAGCCCAAGTATTCCGAGGGCTTCGGCCCGGTGCCCGAGGGTATTCGCCATCTGCCGTACAACGACATCGCGGCGGTGAAAGAGGCGATCGGCGCGAAGACGTGCGCCGTGATCGTGGAGCCGGTGCAGGGCGAGGGCGGCGTGATTCCTGCCGACCCCGTGTTTCTGCGCACATTGCGCGAGCTGTGCGACGCGCACGGCGCCGTGCTGATTTTTGACGAGGTACAAACGGGCGTGGGCCGCACGGGCCACTTCTACGCGTATCAGGGCACGGGCGTGACGCCCGACATCCTCACCACGGCGAAGGCGCTCGGCAACGGCTTTCCGATCGGCGCGATGCTCACCACGAACGAACTCGCCGCGCACTTCAAGGTGGGCGTGCACGGCACGACGTACGGCGGCAATCCGCTCGGCGCGGCTATCGCGGAAAAGGTGGTGGAGATCGTGAGCGACCCCGCAGTGCTCGCCGGCGTGAACGAGCGCGGCGAAGCGATTCGCGCGAAGCTCGCGGCGCTCAACGCGCGCTTTGGCATCTTCCGCGAGGTGCGCGGCAAGGGTCTGTTGATCGGCGCGGAACTGACCGAAGCGTGGCAAGGCCGCGCGAAAGACTTCCTCACCGCTGCGGCGAAGCGCGGCGTGATGATGCTGATTGCCGGCCCCGACGTGCTGCGCTTCGCGCCGTCGCTCATCATGCCGATGGACGACCTGAACGAAGGCTTCGCGCGCATCGAACAGGCTATCGAAGACGTGGTCGGCACCGCTTCGAGCGTTGCGGCCGAAGCCGCGGCGCGCTGAACGGCACGCCGAACGGCGCGCTTCGCGCATTCATCCACCTACTGGAACGACGATGCTATTCGTACGCCCCGCGCGACTGGCCGATCTGGACGCGATCGCCCACATGGCACGCACCGCGCAGCCGGTGCTGCATTCGCTGCCGCACGACCGGCAGGCGCTGGAGGCGCGCATCGCGCTCTCCGAAGATTCGTTTCGCGCCGACGTCGATTTCCCCGGCGAAGAGTTCTACCTGTTCGTGCTCGAAGACAGCGAGACGGGCCACCTGCTCGGCACGGCGAGCATCGTGGCGGCGGCCGGTTACTCCGAGCCGTTCTACGCGTTTCGCAACGACGCGCTGATTCACGCGTCGCGCGAACTGCACGTGAACCGCAAGATTCACGCGCTCACCATGTCGCACGAACTGACGGGCAGGAGCCGGCTGGCGGGCTTCTATATCGAGCCGTCGTTGCGGGCAACGGCGGCGGCGCATTTGATGTCGCGCGCCCGCATGATGTACATCGCGGCGAACCGCAAGCGCTTCACGCCCGAGGTCTTCTCGCTGCTGCTCGGCGTGACGGACGAATCGGGCGTCTCGCCGTTCTGGGAAGCCGTGGGCCGCAAGTTTTTCGGGCGCGACTTCCGCGAGATCGAAGTGGCCTCGGGCGGGCGCAGCCGCACCTTCATCGCCGAAGTCATGCCGAGCTATCCGCTCTATGTGCCGCTGCTGCCTGAAGCGGCGCAGCGCGTGCTGGGCGAGCCCGACGAGAAGGCGCTGCTCGCGTGGGAGATTCATCTGGAGGAAGGCTTCGAGACGGACCGCTTCGTCGATATCTTCGACGCCGGCCCCGTACTCACGGCGCAGGTGGATCGCACGGCGTCGGTGCGCAGCAACGAAACGCGTGCGGTGCGCGAAGACGGTGAAGCGTCGGCGAGCACCGCAGCGTACCTCGTGGCCCGCAACCATGCCGACGACTTCCGCTGCGTGCTGGCCGAACTGCCCGTGCCGGTGGAGACCCACAGCCACACGACCCGCGGCGACGCCTGCACGAGCCGTCACCGCGGGGAGGCAAACGCACCGCTCACCGCCGCCGCGCGCGCGGTACTCGGCGTGCAGGAAGGCGACGCCGTGCGCTGCGTGCGCCTGCATCGCGACGCAGAAGGCGCGGAAGATGCGCAAGACACACAAGACAGCGGCCCCTACCCAACCAGGGACGAACCGATGGGAGACGCACCATGATCGTCGTTCGCGTCGTGCAGACGGGCGATGTGGATGCGCTCGTCGGGCTCGCCCAGGAAACGGGGCCGGGCCTCACCACGTTCAAGCCGGACCGCGAGGCGCTCGCCGCGCGCATCGCGCGAGCTCTGCGCACGATGGAAGACCGCGCCGAGCCGTACGAGAAGGGCTACTTCTTCGTGATGGAAGACACGGCCACGGGCGACGTGGCGGGCGTGTGCGGCATCGAAACCGCCGTGGGCCTGCAGCAGCCGTTCTACAACTACCGCGTGAGCACGGTGGTGCACGCGAGCCAGGACCTCGGCATCTGGACGCGCATGCGCGCGCTCAACATCTCGCACGACCTCACGGGCTACGCCGAAGTCTGCTCGCTGTTCCTCTCGCCGCGCTATCGCACGAGCGGTGTGGGCGGGCTGCTTTCGCGTTCGCGCTTCATGTTCATCGCGCAGTTTCGCGAGCGCTTTCCGCAACGCATCTGCGCCGAATTGCGCGGCCATTTCGATGCGGACGGCACCTCGCCGTTCTGGCGCGCGGTGGGCTCGCACTTCTATCAGATCGACTTCAACGCCGCGGACTATCTGAGTTCGCACGGCCGCAAGTCGTTTCTTGCGGAGCTGATGCCGCGTTATCCCGTCTACGTCGAACTGCTGCCCGAGGAGGCGCAACGCGCCGTGGGCCTCACGCACAGCGACACGCTGCCCGCGCGCCGCATGCTCGAAGCCGAAGGGCTGCGCTACGAGAACCACGTCGACATCTTCGATGCAGGTCCGGTGCTCGAATGCCATATCGCCGACCTGCGCACGGTGCGCGAAAGCGTGGTCGTGCCGGTGGAGATCGTCGCGGCACATGAGCCTTCGAGCGAAGCGGCGCAAGCCCGCTCGCTGGTATCGAATACGTCGCTTGCCGACTTTCGCGTGGGCATCGCGCCGGGCGTCGTGGAAGAAGGCGTGTTCCGCCTCTCGCCCGACGAAGCCGCCGCGCTGCGCGTGGCCGCGGGCGACCCCGTGCGCGTGCTGCCGCTCAAACAGAAACAGGGATGACCATGAACGAGCTTTTCATCGACGGCGAATGGGCCGCCGCCAGCGGACCCGCCTTCGCCTCGCGCAACCCCGGCACCGGACAGACCGTGTGGGAAGGCCGCAGCGCATCGGCCGAAGACGTGGACTATGCCGTGCGCAGCGCGCGCCGCGCGTTCGCCGCGTGGTCGCACACGACGCTCGACGAGCGTTGCGCGATCGTGCGCCGGTTCGCCGCGCTCATCAACGAACGCAAGGAAACGCTGGCCGAAGCCATTGGCCGCGAAACCGGCAAGCCGCTCTGGGAGGCGCGCACGGAAGTGGCGTCCATGGCGGCCAAGGTCGAGATCTCGATTCAGGCCTACCACGAGCGCACCGGCGAAAAGCGCACGCCGATGGCCGACGGCGTGGCCGTGCTGCGGCATCGTCCGCATGGCGTCGTGGCTGTGTTCGGTCCGTACAACTTCCCGGGGCATCTGCCGAACGGGCACATCGTGCCGGCGCTGATCGCGGGCAATACGGTGGTGTTCAAGCCTTCGGAACTCGCGCCCGATGTGGCGCGGGCCACGGTCGAAGTGTGGCAGGCCGCGGGCTTGCCGGCGGGCGTGCTCAACCTCGTGCAGGGCGAGAAGGACACCGGCGTGGCGCTCGCGAATCACCGGCAGATTGACGGCCTGTTCTTCACGGGCAGCTCGAACACGGGCACGCTGCTGCATCGCCAGTTTGGTGGGCGGCCCGAGATCGTGCTCGCGCTGGAGATGGGCGGCAACAATCCGCTCGTGGTGGCGCCCGTGGCCGATCTCGATGCAGCCGTGCATCACACCATTCAGTCCGCGTTTCTTTCGGCGGGGCAGCGCTGCACGTGCGCGCGCCGCATTCTCGTGCCGCGCGATGCGTTCGGCGACCGCTTCGTCGAACGCTTTCGCGACGTAACCTCGCGCATCGAAGTGGGCGAGTACAACGCCGACCCGCAACCGTTCATGGGCGCCGTGGTCTCCGCGCGCGCCGCGGCGCGGCTCGTGGAGGCGCAGACGCATCTGCTCGCGAACGGCGCCAAGGTGCTGCTGAAGATGGAACAGCGCGACCCGTCGCTCGGCTTCGTGAACCCCGCGATTCTCGACGTAACGAACGCGAGCGATCTGCCCGACGAAGAGCACTTCGGCCCGCTCGCACAGATCGTGCGCTACGCGACGTTCGACGAAGCGATGGAGCGCGCCAACGACACCGCCTACGGTCTCTCGGCGGGCCTGCTCGCCGACGACGAAGCGCTCTGGGCGCGTTTTCGCGGCCAGATTCGCGCGGGCATCGTCAACTGGAACCGGCCGACCAATGGCGCCTCGAGTGCCGCGCCGTTCGGCGGCACCGGACGCTCCGGCAACCATCAGCCCAGTGCGTATTACGCGGCGGACTACTGCGCCTACCCGATGGCGTCGGTGGAAAGCGCCGAGTTGCACATGCCCGCGAGCGTTTCGCCGGGCCTTCATTTCTGAGGATCGACGCGATGCAAGCCTTTGAAGCGAATTTCGACGGACTCGTGGGGCCCACCCACAACTACGCCGGGCTCTCGTTCGGCAACGTGGCGTCGAAGAACAACGAGAAGTCCGTGGCCAACCCGAAGGCCGCCGCGAAGCAGGGCCTGCGCAAGATGAAGCAGCTCGCGGACCTTGGCTTCCAGCAGGGCGTGTTGCCGCCGCAGGAGCGGCCCTCCGTGCGCCTGTTGCGCGAACTGGGTTTCTCGGGCAACGAAGCCGCGATGCTGGCGCGCGCCGCGAAAGACGCGCCCGAATTGCTCGCCGCCGCCAGCTCGGCGTCGGCGATGTGGACCGCCAACGCGGCGACGGTGAGCCCGTCCGCTGACACGCACGACGGCCGCGTGCACTTCACGCCCGCGAACCTGTGCAGCAAGCTGCATCGCGCCATCGAACACGAATCCACGCGCCGCACGCTGCGCGCCATTTTCGCGGACCCGGCGCATTTCGAAGTGCACGACGCGCTGCCGGGCACGCCCGCGCTGGGCGACGAGGGCGCGGCGAACCATACGCGTTTTTGCGCCGAATACGGCTCGCACGGCGTCGAGTTTTTCGTCTATGGCCGCAGCGAATACCGGCGCGAGCGCGAGCCGAAGCGTTACCCGGCGCGTCAGAGCTTCGAGGCGAGCCGCGCTGTCGCGCATCGCCACGGGCTAGACGAAGACGCGACTGTCTTCGCCCAGCAAAATCCGGACGTGATCGACGCAGGCGTGTTCCACAACGACGTGATCGCCGTGGGCAACCGCCACACGTTGTTCTGCCATCAGCGCGCGTTTGTCGAGCAACAGCAGGTGTACGACACGCTGCGCGAGAAGCTCGCGAAACTCGCTGCGCCGTTCGAGGTGATCGAGGTACCCGAAGCGGCGGTGAGCGTGGAAGACGCCGTGTCGTCGTATCTGTTCAACAGCCAGTTGCTCACGCGCGCGGACGGCCGCCAGGTGCTCGTCGTGCCGCAGGAATGCCGCGAGAATGCGCGCGTGGCGATGTATCTGGATGGTCTTGCCGCGGGCAGCGGTCCCATTGATGACGTGCTGGTTTTCGATCTGCGCGAGAGCATGAAGAATGGCGGAGGCCCCGCGTGCCTGCGCCTGCGCGTGGTGCTCAACGAAGCGGAGCGGGCGGCGGTGGCGCCGGGCGTATGGATCGACGACGCGCTGTTCGGACGGCTCGATGCCTGGATCGAACGGCACTATCGCGACCAGCTTGCGCCCACGGATCTGGCCGACCCGCATCTGCTGGTGGAATCGCGCACGGCGCTCGACGAACTCACGCAGATTCTCGGTCTCGGTTCGCTGTATGACTTCCAGCGCTGAGCCGGGCGGGAGGCTTCACTTGAGCACGCACGGGGGCACGCCGGCCGAGATGCTCGGAGACTTCCTCGCGTTCACGCTGGCGGGCCGGCGTCTCGCGTCGCATGAAGCGCAGGGAGCCACTGCGCACGGCGTGCGCTGGCGCTGGCACGACGAAGGCGTGCTGCAACTCGAACCCGCTGACAACGCGAGCGGCGGGCGCAGCGTCGTCGCCTCGGCGGGCGTGCATGGCGACGAGACTGCGCCCATCGAACTGCTGTCGCGGTTCGTCAGCGACATTGCAGCGGGACGCGCGGCGCTGGCGTGTCGCCTGCTCGTCGTGCTGGGCAACATTGCGGCGATGCGCGCCTCGTGTCGCTATCTCGACGACGACCTCAACCGGCTCTTCAGCGGACGCCACGCGCAACTTGAAGCAAGCCGCGAGGCGCCGCGCGCCGCCGCGCTCGAACGTGCAGCAAACCGCTTCTTCGACGATGCGCCCACCGCACCGGGCGCGCGCTGGCACATCGACATGCACACGGCGATTCGCGCCTCCGTATTCGAGCAGTTCGCGCTGCTGCCCTACACGGGTGCGCCGCCCACGCGCACGATGTTCGAATGGCTCGCCGACGCGCGCATTGCCGCCGTGCTCATTCACACGGCGAAGGGCGCGACCTATTCGCACTACACGGCCGAACGTTGCGGGGCGATAGCGTGCACGCTGGAACTTGGCAAGGTGCGGCCCTTCGGTGCGAACGATCTGACGCGCTTCGCGGGCGCGGACCTCGCGCTGCGACGGCTGGTGAGTGACACGACCGGCGAGGCTGCGGCACCGCTGCCGCGCGTCTTCACCGTGATCGACCAGATCACGAAGCAAAGCGAAGCGTTCGAACTCTTTCTCGCGCCCGACGTGCCCAACTTCACGCCGTTCGAAAAGGGCACGCTGCTCGCGCGCGACGGCGATTACCACTACGCGGTGCGGCACGACGAAGAGCGCATCGTGTTTCCGAATCCCACTGTGAAACCGGGGCTGCGCGCGGGGTTGCTCGTGATCGATACGACGCGTGAGACGCTGGCGTCGCTGAGTTGAGGCGATTGGCTTCGGCGGTCCGCGTCTTTGGCTCGATTTCTATTGCTGGACCTTCATCGCCGGACTTCAGTCGCTGGGCGTCGATCGATCTCGTTCGCCCTCACGCGGATCGTGCCGCTACAAACCTTGTAGAGCCTTGCCTGAGCGCGACGCGAAATTGCATCTTCGTGGGACGGTGCTTGCGCGCTTCGAAGTGCTGAGTCGGGCGGCCAGATATGAAACCCGCGCCATCGCCTTTGCTGGCTCAGGCGCCGATACGAACCACGCATCTGTAGAATCACGCGCTCGCCGCTGTTGCGGCGCATCACAATGGCGTGCCGTATTTGAGCGGACATTTTGTCGTTGCGATGCTGCGCTACCGGAATCGGCCGATGTCAGCTCGTGCCGCTTCCGGCCGCACGAACCGTTTGTGTTTTCGTATCCATTGACCCCGCAAAGGGCGCCTTCATGAAATTGAACTCGAAATTGAACTGGAAGAGTATGGCCGCCGGCGCGTTGTTCGGCGCGGCAGCACTGGCAACGAGCGGCGCGATGGCCGCCGAGATCAAGGAAATCCGCTTCGGCCTGGAGGCGTCGTATGCGCCGTTCGAGTCGAAGACGCCGGCGGGTGACCTGCAAGGCTTCGACGTCGATGTCGGCAATGCCGTGTGCGCGAAGCTGAAGGCCAAATGCGTGTGGGTCGAGAATTCGTTCGACGGCCTGATTCCCGCGTTGGAGGCACGCAAGTTCAACGCGATCAACTCGGACATGACGATCACCGACCAGCGGCGCCAGGCGATCGACTTCACCGATCCCATCTACACCATCCCCAACCAGATGATCGCGAAGAAGGGCAGCGGCTTGCAGCCCACGGCGGCGTCGCTGAAGGGCAAGCACGTGGGCGTGCTGCAAGGCACGATCCAGGAAACGTACGCGAAAGCGCGCTGGGCGCCCGCGGGCGTGGACGTGGTGCCTTACCAGACGCAGGACCAGATCTACGCGGACCTCGCGGCAGGCCGGCTGGATGCTTCGTTCCAGGACGCCGAGGCGGCATCGAAGGGGTTCCTCAAGCGTCCGCAGGGCGCGGGCTTCGAGTTCGCCGGACCGCCCGTGAGCGACGAAAAGCTGCTGGGCGCGGGCGTGGGATTTGGCGTGCGCAAGGGCGACAAGGTGCTCAAAGATGCGCTGAACGGCGCGCTCAAGGAGCTGAAGGCCGATGGGACGATCGATCGGCTGGCGGGGAAGTATTTTGATGTGAAGGTGGTGGTGAAGTAGGGTTTGCCTGTTGGTTGAAGAGCAGTGAGGATGGCCGCGGGAACGCGGCCGTTTTTTTGGGGAATGGCGCTTGACGGACACTTGGCGGACCCCTTAACGGACCCTTCGCAGATGTCCGTTGGCTCGGCAAGCTAATCACGGCTCGTGCGCGGGTAACGGACGTCTTCGACCGCTTTACGCCCTGGCTTGCTTTGCCGGCGCCGCCTTCGCGGCTGTACCGTTCAGGCCGTGAGCATATTCAATCTGCGCACGGGTCTTTCACTTTCACTTCATTGCTTGACCCCGAGTAGTTGATCGCCGTGCGGCGGCGGTGCCGAAGACTAATATCGCCTTTGGCGCTGAAAGCTCAGCGTTGCCGGTAGCCGGGACAACGAAGGTCGGTACCGCAAAGCGGTCGCGAATCATGGGAGGGAAGGGCCTTGGTGCGCTTCGCCTCCCATTACATCTTGTTCCGCTTCTTTGGGCAGCCTCGTAACCCAATGGAATCAAAGCGCCTGTACCTGCACCACCTGTCCTGGCTGGCCCGCCACCTGAGGTGCGATCACCAGATAGCGTCGCGTGCCGTCCGTTTGCGCATCGTTGACCGAAACCACCTGGCGGATCTGCCCTATGGCATTCACGATGGCGGAGCCGGCCGGGTTCGTCATGAAGTTTGCGAGGCTCTCGATCGCACCGCTGCCGTCTGGATTGTTCGATAGACCCAAAACGTAGGGCTGTTTAGGGTTGAGGCCGGTCACAGAGGCCTGCAGAACCTGGAGCAGTCCCTGGTCGAACAGCGCCACGCTGGTCGGCGACTGCCCGGACGATTGCGCTTTCGAACCTGCCGAAACCATTTGAATGTGCGCCGTCTTGCCCGCAACGCCCAGCGGTTGCAGATTCTGCGTACCGTCGCCATCCGGCACCGCGTCGGGCACATAGGTTACGGCTTGCGGCGCCTGACCAATCGGCACCTGCGCGATCACCTTGTTGGTGGTCGTATCGATTGCGGCGAGGGCATCGCCGTTTTCCAGTCCCACGTAGATACGCGAACCATCGCCCGATGGCCAGAGCCCGTGCGGCAGGTTGCCGACGGGAATCGTCGCGACCTGGGCGTAGTTGTCGGTCCGGAAGACCTTCACCTCATTGAGGCCACCCACCGTCACGTACGCGAACATACCGTTGGCGTTCCTGACGATATTCACGTGGTTCGTAATGGGACCCGTGTCGAGTGTCTTGAGCAGCCTGAACGGCGGCTTTGCTTCGAATACCTGCGTGCGGCCCACGTCCTTGAGGGTGAACCAGACCTGCTTGCCGTCCGGCGTCGCCGCGATGTTCGGGCAAAACGGGCTGTCCTGCTTCACCCTGGCGACGATCTGATGATCCGCAACCGATACGACGTCTGTTTCCGGGTTGAACGACGAGCAGACATAGCCGTACTTGCCGTCGGGCGAGAAGATCTGCATGCCGGGTCCGGCCGGGGTCGTGATCCTCGTCTTTTCCTCGAATGTCTTTCCGTCGAGCACCGCGACGTAGTTCTCGCCGCGCACCGTAACCCAGACTTCCTTGCCATCCGGCGTAAAGAACGCTTCGTGGGGCGAACGTCCTACGTACGTCACGTGTTTGACCGCATTTGTTGCGGTATCGATGAACGACACGGAGTTGGACCCGATCGACACGACAGCGAGCGTTTTGTGGTCGGGCGAGAAGCCCATGCCGTGCACCAGCACCTGGCCGCGATAGAGCGGACTGAAATTACCCGGCGAAGGGTCGCCGAGGCGAATCACGCCGAGCAGCCGGTTGTCGGCCGGGTCGGTTACGGAGACGGTGTTTGAAAACTGCTCCGCCGCGTACACGCGATCGTGGTGACTTACCGGCACGTCCGGCACAGATGCTGCGCCGGGTGCCTGGCCGGCGAATGTGGCAGTGGACAGCGCAAGCGCGATTGTGCCCGCGAGCGTATCGAGCCGGAAAAAGCGAGGTTTCATCAGTTTTCCCTGGTGGGTGACATCTGGCCTGAGTGGTTCATCTGCATGTGCATTGCGCTATTGCTGTGCGCAGCACTTGCTGTCGACGCGGCGCGAGTGGCGCCGATCTGGTCAGGAGCCGGGACCGATGGCGGAAGCGTCTGCCCCAGCGCCATACGCATCGCTACGATTTCCTGCTGTTGCTCGACGACGATCTCCTGCGCGATACGGCGCAACTGCTCGTTCTTGCCGTAGCGCAATTCGGCCTGCGCCATGTCGATGGCGCCCTGATGGTGCGGAGCCATCATCGCAACGAAGTCCCGGTCGATGTCGCCGGTGGGATTGACGGTCATGGCGTCCATCATCTTCGTCATGGCGACGTCGTTCTCCTTCAGATAGGCCGCCTCCGGCCCGGGTACCAGACCCGCTGCCTGATCGATCTGAGGGAGCGCAGTGAACAGCAGAAGGGCCGCGGCCTGCGGCCATGGCCTAAGGGATCGCATTCATCATCTCCTCATGGGTGGATGTTGCTGCAGGGCGAACACGGCCCACGAGGCTTTATTCCTGCGATGGAAAACAATTCATAGAGATACGGGCAGGACTGCTGCAGGAAAAGCAGCCGCCCAATTCGACATGACAATTTGATATTCCGCCGCTACCACAGATGTATTTTCTGTATGGCAAGTAGCGCTCTACATGGCATTCATCCAATGCCTTTGAAGAAGACACTGTGATGAACACGAAAGCGTATGGCGCATTGGACCTGCAACCGCGTAAAGACCCATCCCCACCCTCAACCTCCCTCCCACCGTGCCGTAATCCAGAACGTGATGTCGCAATGTATCCACTCAAACGTAAGCGAATCGAAGGCACGTAACGAGACGAAAGCGGCATGGAAAAACAGGTCGAAACCACTAGCCATCCGCTGCCAGCACCCAACCCGCCAGGATAGAATTTGACCTTGTTTTCGCGGCCCGCAAACGGTTCACACCTGGCCCGCACGCAAGCGGTGTCACACCGCATCGAAGCAAGCACGCAAGCACCGCGATACACAGAAAAGCCGCACACACCACCACAAAGACTCACACGAACACCAAGGCGCGACGCGCTTCCCGGGGGACCGCAATGACGACAAGAGCAGCCGCAAGGGCAGGGGCCGAGACGGGCGAAGAATCGGGCCGCGAACTGGGCCGCGAACCGGGCAAGCAGCACGGCGGCTACGAAGTGGAGTTCGCGCGCCAGCCCATACTCGATCGCGACGGCATGCTCTGCGCGTTCGAGTTCAAGAGCCGCATTGTCGCGCCCGAGCATGACGACAGCGACGACGATGACGATACCCCCGAGCTGCGTCTCGCCCGCCGCGAACGGCGCGCGGCGGTCGCGTTCATCGAGGCGCTCACGCATCGCGACGTGCGCGGTGCGCTCGCCGGCCACGCGGGTTATGTCGACGCAACGCGCGCGATGCTGCTCGACGAGCTGGTGCAACGCATTCCGCCCGAGCGCTTCACGTTCGAACTCGCGCCCAACATCGAAGTGGACAGCGAACTCATCGCGCGTCTCGTCACGCTGCACGCGCGCCGCTATCGCTTCGTGCTGGATGCGGTGACCCAGGCTGACGAAACGCTTGCGAAGCTGCTGCCCTACGCGGAGGCGGTCAAGATCGATCTGCGGCTCATTTCGCGCGCGCTATTGCCGAAATTCGCGAGCGTGCTCAAGTCCGCGGGCAAGCTGCTCATTGCGCTCGGCGTGGATTCGCAGGCCGACTTCGAACTGGCGCGCGACCTCGGCTTCGACCGCTTCCAGGGCTATTTCTTCGCGCTGCCGCATGCGTCCAGCACGCGGCGGCCCAGCGCGCCGCGTCACGCGCTGCTCAACCTGCTGAAGCTGCTGTCAGCGGACCCCACGGTCGCGCAGCTCGAAGCCGAACTGAAGCTGAACCCGGTGCTCGTCATGCACCTGATGCGCCTCGCCAATTCGAGCGCATTCGGTCTTGGCCACAAGGTCACGACGTTGCGCGAGGCCATCAACGCCACGGGCACGAATCGCATTGCGCGCTGGACCCAGCTGCTGCTCTATGCCGACGGCCGCAAGGTCTCGCTCGAAGACGATCCGCTCCTGCAACTCGCCGCTACGCGCGCGCGTTTCATGGAGCTGGCGGTGGGTCAGTTGCCCGATGCGGGCCGCGACGAGGCCGACGCGGCGTTTCTCGTGGGCGTGTTCTCGTTCGTCGATGCGGTGTTTGGCGGCACGCTGGAAAGCACGCTCGACGCGCTCACGATGTCACGCACGATCCGCGAGGCCATTCTGCATCGCGCAGGTCCGCTGGGGCGTCTGTTGACGGTGGTGGAACGGCTGGAGCGCGCGGCGTGGGACGAGGTCGATGCCGTCTGCGCGGAGCTTGCGCCTTTCACGACGCGCGACGCCGTCGCGCTGGCGCTTGCTGCCGGCGAATGGGCGGGCATGGCGGACCATCATGCCGAAGCGGAAGGATTGGAGCGGATCGAAGACTAATCGGTCGATCCGTGGAAGGAATGAGTCACTGAGAGGAAAGCGCGCCGCCGCAATCGCGGCGCCGTATAGCCCATCAAACGGCACATCAAACGGCACTTCAAGCAGCACCCCTCGCGCGCCGCCGCTATTGCACCTCGATTTCCCGCGCCGGCACCGACACGAAGAACCGCCCTAGCTCGCGCGCCAGTTCATTGAGCGCGCTCATGGCCTGCGGCGTGATCTTGCGCGGCTCGTGCGCGTCGGACCAGTCGCCGTAGAGCAGGGCAACGGGCGCGCCGCCTTCGGCGGCCACGGGCAACAGCACGAACGCGCGTGCGTCGTCGAAGGCGTGGCGGAACCACGCCGGCAGCCGCGTCACCATCTTCGGATCGCGCGCGTTCTCGATATAGATGCCCACCGCGTTCGCAATCGCGAGATGGAATACGTCCGGCTGGAACGCGGCGTCGAAGGCGAGCTTCGGCAGCGCCTGCTCCACGCCTGGGCCGAAGCCGAACTTCGCCTCGAAGGCGTTCGAGCCGCGTCGCACGAAGACGATCGTGCGCGTGAAGCCGAGTCCGGCGAGCACGGTTTCGGAGGCCAGTGCGAGCGCGGGCTGCAACGAGTTGTCGGGCGGCAAGGCCCGCAGGTCTGCGACGCCGGCAGCAATGCGCGCTTCGGGGTCGAGCGCTTCGCGGGCAATCGCATCGGCGTTGGCCCGCAGTTCCATGATTTCGCGCATCACGCCTTCGCCGGCTTCCTCGCGGGCCAGCGCCACGCTCATTTCCACGAGCACTTCGGGGTCGGTGGAGAGGGCGCGGCTGTAGCGGTGCGCGAGATCGGTGATGTGCGCTTCGCGTTCGCGCGGGTCGATGTCGGGCGCGATCAGCACGCTCGCCACGTCGGTCGAATAGTTGGTGGCGGCGCGCAGCCACTGGATGGAGCGTGGTTCGTCGGCGGCGTGCGGGTCGTAATGGCTCATGCCCGCGCGGATCGTTTCGGGCAGGCGCCAGCGCGAGGCGGCTTCAAGCCCGAGTTCGTCGAAGGTGACGCCGAGCACGGCAACGCTCGCTTCGTTCTCGTCGGCGCCGTCGTTGCAGCGCCGGCGAATCTGGTCCCACTCCGCTTCCAGATAGAACACGACGAGCAGCTTGCCCACCTGGCGCATCAGCGTGCAGACCACGGCTTCTTCGCCCACGCGCAGGTCGCCGTGCTCGGTGAGCTTGCGCGCGACGCAGCCCGAAAGCATGGTGCGGTTCAGTTCGAGCTTGGCGTCGATGCGGCGCGGCGCGGAATGATGGAAGTGATCGACCAGCTTGAGGCCCACCACGAGGTGGCCCACGGCGTCCATGCCGAGCACCATCAGCGCGCGCGTGACGGTGGTGATGTTGCCGCCGAAGGCCATGTACATGGCCGAGTTGGCGAGGCGCAGCACTTTCTGCGTGAGCGCGAAATCGGAGAGCACTACCTGCACGAGTGCGGCGAAGTCGAGGTCGTCGTTGCCCATCGCCGCCACTGTCGTGCGCAGCGACTGCGACAGCATCGGGAAGTCGCCGCGCTCGTTCATGCGCGCCCACAGCCTGTCGAGTACCGCCGCCTTTACCGTCTGCCCCATGTCAATTCCGCGAAAACCCTGCCAGTCCTGGTCCGGCCACTTGCGCCACGAGGCGCCGTCGCCGGCCGTCGATAAGATGTGCTGCACGCATCAGGCCGCCGCATGGAGATGGAGTTCGCGCGCTTCGAAGCGCTGCGCGAGCTCGTCGGAGGGCAGCGCCTTGCACACGAGCCATCCCTGTATGTGGTCGCAGCCCATCTCGGTCAGCAACGTGCGCTGGGCTTCGGTCTCGACGCCCTCGGCCACGAGTTCGAGGTCCAGCGTGCGCGCAAGCCCCACCACCGCGTTGACGATGGCCTGATCGTTGCGCGAGGTTAGCAGATTTTCGACAAAGCTCCGGTCGATCTTGAGTTTGGCGAGGGGAAACCGTTGCAGGTACGCAAGGCTCGAGTAGCCGGTGCCGAAGTCGTCCACGGCAAAACGGATGCCGATAGCCGTTAATTCCTCGAGCAGCACCTTCGCGTGCGCCGGGTCGTGCATGAGCAGGCTTTCCGTAATCTCGAACACGAGCCGGCACGGGTCGAGCCCGGTGAGGCGAATGGCTTCGCGCACGCTGTCGGTGAAGCGCGGATTGCGGAACTGCTGCGCGGAAACATTCACGGCCACGTATTGCAGTGCGATGCCCTGGGCGTCCCACTGGATCAGTTGCATGCAGGCGGCCCGCAGCACCCAGTTGCCGAGATAGTTGATGAGCCCCACCGACTCGGCGAGCGGAATGAACATCGAAGGCGGCACGAGCCCGTGCACCGGATGCTGCCAGCGGATCAGCGCTTCCACGCCCACCACGCCGCGCGTCTGGCTGCTCGTGATGGGCTGGAAGTGCAGCGAGAACTCGCCGTTGCGCACGCCGTCGTAAAGGTCCGATTCGAGCTTGAGGCGCTGGGCGTCGCTCGGGTCGTTGTCGGGCACGTGGAAGGCGAGCGTGTTGCCGCCCGCGGCCTTGGCCTGCTGCAGCGCCTGGTCCGCCCAGCGCTGCAGCCGCGTGTCGCCCGCGGCGGTGCCGGGGCTGTCCGGCGTATCAGAGGCGTGACGGGCGTCCGGGTAGAGCGCGATGCCGATGCTCGCCGACAGATGCACGGGCTGGTCGCGGTACGCGTACGGCTGCAGGATCGAGGTCAGCATGCGCCGCGCGAGCGACTCCGCGTGCAGCGAGACGGCCGTCGCGTCGGGACGCATGGCGTTCGAGGGAATCAGGATCGCGAACTCGTCGCTGCCTACGCGGGCCACGGTTTCGTGCTCGCCCACGAGGTGCGTGAGCCGGCGCGCGGTATCGCAGAGCATGGCGTCGCCCGCGTCGTAGCCGAGCGCCCGGTTGATGCGCTGATAGTCGTCCACGTCGAGCAGCAGCAGGGCGGCGGGCAGGCCGGTCTCGTCGGCGGTGCGCTGCGCCGCGGCGAGCGCCGGCGCGAGCGCGGTCACGTTGGGCAGGCCCGTGAGCTTGTCGTGATTGAGCGCGTGGGTCAGCTGGACCTGCGTGGCCTGCCAGGCCGAAACGTCGAAGCCGGCAATGGCGTAGCCGTCCACGCCGTCGTGCGGATTCTTCACGACGCGCAGCTCGACGGCCACGGGGTAGGTGAGCGACTTGACGAGATTGAGTGTGTCTTTTTCCACCACACCGCTTTGGGCTGCGCGCGCCAGCAGCGCATCGACGCGGGCGATGTCCGACGCAGCCACGAGGTCGTGCAGCGTGGCCGTCTCCAGGTATTCGCGGTGATAGCCGGCGAAGCGCAGGCTCGCGTCGGAGATGTAGAGGAAGCGCAGTTCGCGGTCCACCTGGGCGAGGAAGTCCACGGCGCCGGCAGCCTGTTCGAACGGATTGGGCGCCGGGGGGAGCGCGGCTATGTCCCGTGCCCGCGCCGGGGCGCCGTGGCTCTCGTAGCCGCCGTTGTCATCGCTCTGGCTGTTTCGGGCGCTCTGGTCGCCCGGGGTATGGCCGGCCTGCCCGGCACCGCGCAGCTGATCGGTTGGGTTCGCGGCGTGGCCGTGGGGCCGCCGAACGAGCGCACGCAGGCGCTCGACGACCGTGCTCAGTATGTTCTGGCGTGGCGCGGTGTTCCTGTTCGCTTCCATGTATGGTCGGCAACCCTGTTTCCCGCACGGCCCGGTCTGCGGGCGCGTGATGTGCTTCGAGGCGGAGCCGGGGCGTACCCGAGGCACGTGTTGACACCGCCCATCAGAGCAGGTTATCGACCGGCGAGCATAAATCTTTAGACTCGATTTAAACATTTTGGGGCGCTGCGACTATGCGCCATACGCCCGGTGCGGTGCCGCATGGATTCGGTTAAAGTGGCGCGGTTGTTGCCGGTCACATGCGCGCCCGAACGCATGCGCACCGGCTCACATGGGTCCCGGCGTTATCAGACGCGTGACGGGGCGGTCCGTGAAGGCCGCTGCAAGGGCGGTAAGGGCAGTATGCAGACTGGATGGAGAGCCTGAGCATGTCTGAATCATCGTCGCTGGACACCGCGAGCGTGCCGCCTTCGCCATGCGCATGCGCCCCGGCGGGCGATGCACCGTGTCAGCAGGCCGAGGCCGCCGGTCCGTCCGACGGCGTGGACGACGCAGCGGCCACCGCTGCCGGCTCCGATAGCGGCTTCGGTAGCGGCTCCGACGATAGCGGCTCCACGCAGTGCCGCGTCGACGGCTGTATCGCCAGCGCGTGCTGCAGCGTTGCCCAGGCGGCCGCGGGCGCCGCCACTGCCGAGCCCGTCTCCACGCAGTTCGTCTACGTGGGCCGTCAACCGATTCTCGATCGCAGCGGTGCGCTGCATGCCTACGAACTACTGTTCCGCTCGGGCCTTCACAACTACGCGGAAGTAACCGACGAGGCGCGCGCCACGGCGCAGGTCGTGGTGCGTACGATCGGCAGCATCGGCGTGTCGGCGGTGCTCGGCTCGCATCGCGGCTACGTGAACATTGGCCGCGAGCTGCTGTTCGACGACATCGTGCATCTGATGTCGGCCGACCGCTTCGTGCTGGAGATTCTCGAAACCGTGACGTTCGACGCGCGCCTGATCCGGCGTGTCGACGAATTGCGCCGCAACGGCTTTCTGATTGCGCTCGACGACGTTTGCGCGCTGACGCCGAGCGTGCTCGCGGCGCTGCCTCACGCGGACATCGTCAAGGTGGACTTTCTGGAGACCGGCCGCGACGCACTGCCCGCGCTCGCCGCGGCGCTGCGCCGCGAAGGCAAGACGCTGCTCGCCGAAAAGGTGGAAACGGAAGAGGACTTCGAGCTGGCGCGCGACCTCGGCTTCGACCTGTTCCAGGGGTATTTCTTCGCGCGGCCGCAGGTGCTGAGTGCGCGCCGCGTGCGCTCGTCGCGCGAGGCGCTGCTGCGGCTACTCGCGCTCGTGGCGCGCGACGCGGGCATCGCGGAGCTCGAAGTCGAACTCAAGCGCCACCCCACGGTGGTCGTGCAGTTGCTGCGGCTCGTCAATTCGAGCGCGTTCGGTTTGGGGCGGCCCATCTCGTCGCTGCGCGAGGCCGTGATCGCTGTGGGCACGCGCCAGATTGCGCGCTGGGCGCAACTGCTGCTCTACGCGAACGGGCGCGACATGCCCTGGCGTTCCGACCCGCTCGTGCAACTGGCGGGCACGCGCTCGCGCTTTATGGAACTGGCGGCGCGCTGGCTCAAGCCGTCGAACGAAGACTTCGCGGACCAGGCCTTCATGACCGGCATCTTTTCGCTCGCTCACGTGGTGATTGGCGCGACGCCCGAGCGGGCGCTCCACAAGCTGGGTCTTGCGCGCCCCATTCGCGATGCGATCGTCGATTATGCGGGCGAGCTGGGCGCGTTGCTCGCGCTCGCGGAGGCGTCCGAACGCGGCGAATGCTTGCGCGTGACGGTGGCGGGCACGGAGCTTGGGCCCGAGGTGCTGGCCGAGTTGAGCCTCTCCGCGGCGGCGTGGTTCGGGGCGCACGCGGGCGACTGAAGCGGTGGCGAACGCGTGCCGGCGCATTGTGGTTCAATGACCGTTCGCCCACCCCGCGAGGAATTTCGAGATGAAACGCAGCGACATGAAGCGCAGCATCAGGCGCGGCACCATCAAGCGCAGCGCGACTTGCGCGGCCCTTGCGGCCGTGTTCGGCGCAGGCCTGTCGATCTACGCGGCGAGTGCATCCGCCACGCTCAAACCCGGCGACGCCGCGCCGAACTTCACCACCGAAGCATCGCTTGGCGGCAAGACCTACACGTACTCGCTCGCCGATGCGCTCAAGAAGGGCCCGGTGGTGGTGTACTTCTATCCGGCCGCCTTCACGAAAGGCTGCACGATCGAAGCCCACGAATTCGCCGAGGCCGTGGACGAGTACAAGAAGTACGGCGCCACCGTCATCGGCGTATCGCACGACAACATCGACACGCTCACGAAATTTTCCGTGAGCGAGTGCCGCAGCAAATTCCCGGTGGCCGCCGACGCCGATTCGAAAATCATCAAGGCCTACGACGCGTCGATGCCGATGCACTCGGCCATGGCCAACCGCGTCTCGTACGTGATCGCGCCGAACGGCAAGGTGCTCTACGAATACACGAGTCTCTCGCCGGACCAGCACGTGGCGAACACGTTGCGCGCGGTCAAGGAGTGGGCCGCCGCGCACAGTCAGCAGTAAAGCCGGCGCGGCGCGTGCCGCGGAGGTCTTCCGGTCTTTCGGCTCAGGCCGTGAGATCGACGATTACGCCCGCGGCACGCCAGTGCATGTTCTGCGTGCGTTGGGCCAAAGCTTCGAGCAATGCGGGCAAGGTCACGCTGCTTGCGCTTCCGGCGCTGCCCGTATCGAGCGTGGAGAGGTAATCGTTGAGCGCGCCGTTCAATTGACCGATGGCGCCCGTCATGGTGCCGCTTTCCGTGGTGGTGGAGGCGGACGTGTCGGTGCTGACGGTCGGGGTGGTCGTGAGACCCCATTCCCAGTCGTCGCTGTTGCTGCTGTTCGTTGCGGGCGTAGTCAGCGCGCCTGGATTCGCGCGAGCCGACGCCGCAAGCGCGGCGAGCGAGGTGCCGAGGTCGCGGTAGGGGCCTGTTGCGGCGTCGATGGCGCCGGCTTCATGCACCGCGCCCGCCATGCTACTCGCGCTCGTATCGTTCGTTGCGCCCGTCTGCGGGTTGCTCAATCCCGCTTGCGCCGCCAATGCGCTTTGCAGCACCAGCGCCTGGTAGAGCGCGACGAGAAAGCGTTCCTTCGCGGACTGCGTGTCTTCGGCCGAAGCGCCGCTCGTGCTCGTTATCGTGCCGCCCGCGGTACTCGTGATGCTGGATGCCGACGTGGCGACCGTAGCGGGATCGATGCCGAGCTGCTGAAGGCTTTGTTCGATGGCGGCCAGCAGCGGACCGTTGCTCGGGTTGCCGGTGGGGAGGTTGCCCGTGCGAGAGGGCGGCTTCTGGGGCGGCACGGCCGCAGCGGCCGGCGCATTCGTGGTGGAGGCCAGTGCGGCCGTCCATGCGCTTTGCGTCATGTCTGATTCCCCGAAGCCTGTTGGCCGTACGCGCTTGCCGCGCATTGATTATTCACCGCATGCATTCCGGCCACGGCGATTCGACGTGCCGTTGGCGTTCCCGTATTGCATTGGAATGCCAACGGATGCTAGCACGTCAAAATCTTACGGATTATCCGGCTTTATCACCCGCTATTACGCTATTACCTGCCCTGGCGAATTGCTCAATACGCGACGTACGGACCGCTGCCGCCGGGCGTGGATTGCTGCTCGATGGCCGCGTAGACCGTGCGTCCGTAGAAGAACGGCAGTCCCCAGTCGAAGATCGACGACGTGACGAACGCCGGCCCGGCGAGCAACGGCATTACGGCGTCGCCTGCGTAGGTCTGCGCAAGCGCGCTGGCGTTGCCGACGTCGAACGAGACAGACGCGGTGATGCCGTTCGCCCCCTGCATCACGGCGCTCAATTGCTGCGTGGACGACGGGCAGTAATACGCGCTGTTGGGGCTCGCGCACACGGGCAGCGCGCCGGTCTGGAAGAACACGCCGGTGGAGCCGCTGTCGACGATGCTGCGCGAGTAGGTGGTGCCGTTGTGCGTAGTCGTGAATGTGCCGTTGCTCGCGCTCACGCCGATCACCTGCGCGTTGCCGAGCCCGTTGTTGCTGCGCGTGCCGATGCCGAAAATCAGCTGTCCCGTGAGCGATGCCTCGCCGCCCGACGTGACGGCAGGCAGCGCGAGCAGCGAGCCGTTGTTGTCGGTGGCGAAATACGGAATGGGATTGGCCACCTGGAACGCTTCGGCAAGCGGGATCGACGTGCAGCCCGAACTCGTGCAGCCGTAGTAGGTGGCGGGCACCGCCTGGTTCACGCAGTTGTAGCCGCAGTCGTGCTTGAACACGCCGATGCCCAGTATGCCGTTGGCCGCCAGCGCCGACGGCGTGTTGCGCGACGCGCCCACGTTGGTGCAGTCCGTGGGCGTGGTGTTGTAGGACGGGTCGATCACCTGGATGGGCAGCGACGCGGCCTTTTCACCGGCGATCTGCACGTCGGCGATGCGCACGGGGCCCCACGTGTAGCCGTCGAAGAACTGCATGCATTCGGCGAGCTTGTTGCCGGAGGCGTCCTGCTCCTGCGGGAGCGCAACGGACGCGGGCAGTTGCGAGGCGAATACGCGCAGCCCCCACGAGCCGGTATCCACGAGCACGTGGTCGATCGTCTGGCACTGCGCAGTGCCCGGGGCACACACGGTCACGCTGACGAACGGCATGTTGGGCACGCTGCTCACGCCGGCGTCCACGGTGACGGCCGCGGCGTTGGCGGCGAGCGCAGGCTGCGACGACGTCGTGTTGGTGACGGGCTGCGCCGGCGCAGCGGTGTTCGTGCTGGTGCTGCTGCCGGTGTTGGCACTCGCCCCCGATCCGCCGCCACCGCCGCCGCCGCAGGCGGCAAGAATCAAAGACAGGGCGAGCGCGATGAAAGACGTGCTGAGCGCGCTGCGCGATGAACATTGAGCAAACATGATCGCACCCGCCCTTACTGGATGACGCCGACGTCGACACCGGCCGGCACTGCTCTCGGCAGCCACGCATGACCCGCGAAGGCGCGCAGATGGCCGCCCGAATAAACGACGAGGTCATTGTTCGACACGGCAAGCGGCGTGGCCTTGCGCGTTGCGTTGGCCGCGACGTACTGGTCGAATGCGGCGCCCAGCATCGCCTTGAGGTCCGGCAGCGTGGGGCCTTCCCACGCCACGCCGAAGACGATGCCGCCCGGCGCCACGTATTCGCGCACCACGGTGCCCGAGGCGAGCGTGATCTCGTGCACGGTATAGGCTGCTTGAACAACCGCGGCATGCGCGACGGCGCGCAGGCTCGCTACATCGTGGTTCACGCTGATCGCGCTTTCACCGAGCGTGGCATGAGCGGGTCCGGCGAGGGCAAAAGCGCCCCCCAGCATTGCGCAGGCAATGCCCATAAAAGACTTCGGCTTCAATTGATTTCCTTCGACGTCGATACGCCTTTGACTGACAGATCGTGTCCGCAGACGGCGGACGGCAAGCGCAGACATGGGCGGGGCCGGCGCGGGTCGCCGGGGTGCGTCGCGATGCTGCGTGGATGCGTCAACGGAGGACCGACGCGAATCTTTAGCGGTGCAAAGAGAGACCGTGCAATCGTTTGCGCGAAAGATGGAACGATTTCCTGCTGCGGCGCCGTTTGAAAATCAGGCCGACGCGGCCGGCTTGTGTGGCAAGACGGTCTGTTTTTGCGGAAGCAGGCGTTTTAAGCGAACGGGCGTTAGCGAGGCCGTTGTTCGGCCGAAAAAAATTTCAGGGCAGACGAGTCCGCGCGAGATTCTTAAGCGGGTTCTTCATACGCGGGTACATCGCTTGCTGAATGATGGGCACTCACCTTGTTCGTTGGGTACGGCAGGGGAGAGGACAGCGACGCGGCGACCCTGCGGCGTCGCTTCACGGCCGTGGCCCGCGTATGGAGGCGTCTATGCTTGGAACCATTCTGATCGTCGTACTGCTGCTATTGCTCGTCGGCGCGTTTCCCGCCTGGCCTTACAGCCGGAGCTGGGGCTATGCGCCTACCGGCACGCTCGGCCTGATCGTGGTGATCGTCGTCGTGCTGGTGGTGTTGGGGCAGATATAGCCCTCAGCGTGTCATGCAGTGGGCCGCGCGGGGCAGGCGCGGCCCACTCTTTATTGCGCATCCTGCGAGGTGCGAGGCAGCGGGTTTGACCTGCTTCCCAAGCCGGTTATTTCACCGCTCCCGCTTCGAACGTCCCCGGCCTCCGCCTGCTGTCCCACCACACGCGCAGCCGATCCATGTAGAGATACACCACCGGCGTCGTGTAGAGCGTGAGCATCTGGCTCACGATCAACCCGCCCACAATCGAGATGCCGAGCGGCGAGCGCAGTTCTGCGCCTTCGCCGCGTCCGAACGCAAGCGGCAGCGCGCCGAGCAGCGCGGCGCACGTGGTCATCATGATCGGGCGGAAGCGCAGCAGGCACGCCTGATAGATGGCGTCGCGCGAAGAGAGCCCCTCGCGCGAGGCCTGGATCGCGAAGTCCACCATCATGATCGCGTTCTTCTTCACGATGCCGATCAGCAGAATCACGCCGATCAGCGCAATGATGCTGAACTCCGTATTGAAGAGCAGCAGCGCGAGCAGCGCGCCTACGCCCGCCGAGGGCAGCGTGGAGAGAATCGTGAGCGGATGGATGTAACTCTCGTAGAGAATGCCGAGCACGATGTACACGGCCGCGAGCGCCGCGAGAATCAGGATGGGCTGGTCCGACATCGACTGCTGGAACGCCTGGGCCGTGCCCGCGAAGCTGCCGTGGATCGTGCCCGGCATGCCGATGCGCGCCATCGTGTCGTAGATGATTGCGGTCGCCTGCGAAAGCGAACGTCCCGGCGGCAGATTGAACGAGATCGTGGAGGCCACGAACTGGCTCTGGTGATTCACGGAAAGCGGCGTGTTGCCCGGCCCGAACTTCGCGATGGCCGAGAGCGGCACCATCGTTTCCTTCGACGTGGAGACCGCCGCGCCTGACGACGCCCCCGACTTGCCGCTCGACGCAATCGAATTGATCGCGAGATTGCGCGCCGAATCGGCCGCGATGGTGGCCGCGCTCGATGCCGTGGTGCCCGCCGTGCCGCCCGCCGCGCTTGACGTGGTGGCGGTGGCGGCCGTGCTCGGGCCGCTCACGGTGCCCGCGGCGGCGTTGGTCGTCTGCACGCCGCTCGCGCTGCCGCCCGAGGTGCTCACGTAGATCTGCTTGAGCATGTCGGGGCTCTGCCAGTATTCGGGCGCCACTTCCATCACCACGTGGTACTGGTTGAGCGGGTTGTAGATGGTCGATACCTGACGCTGGCCGAACGCGTCGTAGAGCGTGTTGTCGATCTGCGCGGGCTTGATGCCGAAGCGTGCCGCGGTGGCGCGATCGATGGTCACCATCGCTTCCAGACCGCCTTGCTGCTGGTCCGAATTCACGTCGGCGAGTTCGGGGCGCGCCTGCAATGCCTCGGTGAGCTTCGGCGTCCACGTGTAGAGGTCGCTCGTGTTGTCGGCGAGCAGCGTGAACTGGTACTGCGCATTCGACTGGCGTCCGCCCACGCGAATGTCCTGCACGGCCTGCAGGAATGTGCGTGCGCCCGCCACGTGCGAGAGCGGTCCGCGCAACTGCTGGATCACCTGGTCGGCCGTTGCCTTGCGCACGCTCTTGGACTTGAGCGAAACGAACATGAAGCCCGAGTTGGTCTGCCGGCCGCCCGTGAAACCCACCACCGTATCGACGTTGGGATTGGCCTGCACGATGCGCATCATCTCGGAGAACTTGATCTTCATGGCCTGGAACGACGTGGCCTGGTCCGCCTGGATGCCGCCGATGAGCCGCCCCGTGTCCTGCTGCGGGAAAAAGCCCTTGGGCACGATGATGTAGAGCCACACGTTGAGGCCGATGGCGGCAATCAGAATGAGGAGCACCGTGCGCGGATGGCGCAGCGACCAGCCGAGCGTGCGTTCGTAGCCGTTCTGCATGGCGACGAAGCCCGCTTCGAGCCAGCGCGAAAAGCGGCCTTCCTTGCGTGCATCGTGCGGTTGCGCGAGCAGCCGCGAGCACATCATCGGCGTGAGCGTGAGCGAGACCACGAGCGACACCGCAATGGCCAGCGACAGCGTGAGCGCGAACTCGCGAAAGAGCCGCCCCACGATGCCGCCCATCAGCAGAATGGGCAGGAACACGGCGACGAGCGACACGCTGATCGAGAGCACCGTAAAGCCCACCTCGCGCGCGCCGAGCAGCGCGGCCTGCATGCGCGGCAGGCCTTTCTCGATGTGCCGCTGGATATTTTCGAGCACCACGATGGCGTCGTCCACCACGAAGCCGGTCGCGATGGTGAGCGCCATCAGCGAGAGGTTGTCGATGGAAAAGCCCATCAGGTACATCGCCGCGAAGGTGCCGACAATCGAAATGGGCACCGCCACGCTCGGAATCAGCGTAGCGCGCCAGTTGCGCAGGAACAGGAACACCACCATCACGACGAGCGCCACCGCGATCATCAGCGTGTGCTCGGTGTCTTTCAGCGAGGCGCGGATCGTCACCGACCGGTCCGCCGCGGGTGTGACGTCGACGTCCGCCGGCAGCGACGCCTTCAGTTGCGGCAGCATCGCGATCACGCGGTCCACGGTTTCGATGATGTTCGCGCCCGGCTGCCGGTACAGGATCACGAGCACCGAGCGCTTGCCGTTCGAGAGGCCGAGGTTGCGCAGGTCTTCCACCGAATCCACCACGTCGGCCACATCCGAGAGCAGCACGCCCGCACCGTTGCGATACGCGATCACGAGGTCGCGGTATTGCGCGGCGTGGCTGGCCTGGTCGTTGGTGTAGAGCTGCACGTGGTTCGGGCCGAACTCGATGGCGCCTTTCGGACTGTTCGCGTTGGCCGAGGCGAGCGCGGCGCGCACGTCTTCGAGCCCGATGCCGTAGTGAAAGAGCGCCTGCGGTTTCAGCTCCACGCGCACGGCAGGGTTCGCCGAACCGCTCACGTCCACTTCGCCCACGCCGTCCACCTGCGAGAGCGATTGCTGCAGCACCGTGGCCGCCGAATCGTAGAGCTGGCCCGCCGTGAGCGTGTTCGACGTGAGCGCGAGAATCAGAATGGGCGCGTCGGCCGGATTGACCTTGTGATAGGTCGGATTGCTGCGCAGGCTCGAGGGCAAATCCGCGCGCGCCGCGTTGATGGCGGCCTGCACGTCGCGCGCGGCACCGTCGATGTCGCGGTTCAGACCGAATTGCAGCGTGATGCGCGTGTTGCCGACCGAACTCATCGAGGTCATCTCGGTGACGTCGGCAATGGTGCCCAGATGGCGTTCCAGCGGGCTCGCCACGCTGGTGGCCACGGTCTCCGGACTGGCGCCGGGCAGCGTGGCCTGCACGGAGATGGTGGGGAAGTCCACCTGCGGCAGCGGGGCCACCGGCAGCCGCGCGAAGGCGAAGAGGCCGGCGAGCGCGATGCCGATGGCGAGCAGCGTGGTGGCGACGGGCCGGGCGATGAACGGGCGCGCGAGGTTCATGGCTTATGCCTCGGGCGTCGTGGCCGAAGTGCTGCTGCCTGTGCCGCCGCCCGTGCCGTTGTTTTTGCCGCTACTGCCGCCGCTTTCCATGCCGAACCGCTCACGCAGCCGGCGCGCGAGCGAATCGAAGCCGAGGTAGATCACGGGCGTCGTGAAGAGCGTGAGCAACTGGCTCACGATCAACCCGCCCGCAATCGCGATACCGAGCGGCCGGCGCAGTTCCGAGCCCGCGCCTGTGCCGAGCATGAGCGGCAGCGCGCCCAGCAGCGCCGCCATCGTCGTCATGAGAATAGGGCGGAAGCGCAGCAGACACGCCTGGTAGATCGCTTCGCGCGGCGGCTTGCCTTCTACGCGCTCGGCCTCCAGCGCGAAGTCGATCATCATGATGGCGTTCTTCTTCACGATGCCGATCAGGAGCACGATGCCGATGATGCCGATGATGTCGAGGTCATGGCCCGTCAGCATCAGCGCGAGCAGCGCGCCCACGCCGGCCGAAGGCAGCGTCGAGAGAATCGTGATGGGATGGATGAAGCTCTCGTAGAGCACGCCCAGCACGATGTACATCGTCACGATGGCCGCGAGAATCAGGAACAGCTCGTTGGAGAGCGATGCCTGGAACGCGAGCGCTGCGCCCTGGAAGCGCGTCTGGAACGACGCGGGCAGGCCGATGTCCTGCTCGGCCTGGTCGATCGCCTTGACCGCCGCACCGAGCGAGGCGCCCGGCGCGAGGTTGAACGACACCACGGTGGCCGGGAACTGCGAGAGGTGCGTGACGAGCAGCGGCGCCGCACGCTCGTGAAAGCTCGCGATGGCCGAGAGCGGCACCTGCCCGTTGGTGGCGGTGGAAGATGGCAGGTAGATCGAGTTGAGCGAGTCCGTGTAGTGCTGCATGTCCGGCTGCGACTCGAGAATCACGCGGTACTGGTTCGACTGCGTGAAAATGGTCGAGATGATGCGCTGGCCGAACGCGTCGTAGAGCGCGTTATCCACGGTGGCCGGCGTGATGCCGTAGCGCGAGGCGGTGGCGCGGTCGATCTCGATGTAGACGGACTGGCCGTTCTGCTGAAGGTCGGTGGCAACGTCGGCGAGTTCGGGCGACTGCTGCAGACGGCGCACGAGCTTCGGCACCCACGTCGCGAATTCCGCGATGTTGGGCGTGGTGAGCATGAACTGGTATTGCGTGGGGCTCACCGTCGAGTCGATCGTGAGGTCCTGCACGGGCTGCATGTAGAGCGAGGCGCCCGGGAAGTGCGCTACCTGCTGCTGGATCTGGCGGATCACTTCGCTTGCCGTGTCGCTGCGCTCGTCGCGCGGCTTCAGGTTGATGAGCATGCGGCCGCTGTTGAGCGTGATGTTGGTGCCGTCCACGCCGATGAACGAAGTGAGGCTTTCCACGTTCGGGTTCTTCAGCACTTCGGCGGCGAGCGCCTGCTGGCGCTCGGCCATCGACTGGTACGAGACCGACTGCGGCGCCTGCGTGATGGCCTGAATCACGCCCGTGTCCTGCACGGGGAAGAAGCCCTTCGGCACGAAGACATACAGTACGGCGGTGAGCACGAGCGTGCCGAGCGCCACGAAGAGCGTCAGGCGATGGTGGTCGAGCACCCAGCGCAGCGCTACCGAATAGCGTTCGATCACGTAGTCGATGAACGCGTGGGCGCGTGCTTCGAAGCCGCCGTTCTCTTTCGGCGGCGTGTGGCGCAGCAGCTTCGCGCACATCATGGGCACGAGCGTGAGCGACACCACCGCGGAGATCACGATGGTGACCGCGAGCGTGATGGCGAATTCGCGGAACAGGCGCCCCACCACGTCGCCCATGAAGAGCAGCGGGATCAGCACCGCGATCAGCGACACCGTGAGCGAAATGATCGTGAAGCCGATCTGCTTCGAGCCCTTCAGCGCCGCTTCGAGCGGCGTGTCGCCTTCCTCCACGTAGCGCGCGATGTTTTCGATCATCACGATGGCGTCGTCCACCACGAAGCCCGTGGCGATGGTGAGCGCCATCAGCGAAAGATTGTCGAGCGAGAAGCCGCACAGGTACATCACGGCGAGCGTGCCGATCAGCGAGAGCGGCACCGAAAGGCTCGGAATGATGGTGGCGTAGATGTTGGCGAGAAACAGGTACATCACGAGCACGACGAGCACCACCGACATCAAGAGCTCGAACTGCACGTCGCGCACCGAGGCGCGAATGGTCGTGGTACGGTCAGTGACCACCTTCACGTCGAGCGAGGCCGGCAGCGACTGCTGCAGCGTGGGCAGGAGCCGCTTGATGCTGTCCACCACCTGGATCACGTTCGCGCCGGGCTGGCGCTGCACGTTGAGAATGATGCCCTGCGTGTTGTTCGCCCACGCGCCGAGCTTGGTGTTTTCCGCGCCCTGGATGATGTTGGCCACATCCGTGAGCATCACGGGCCGGCCGTTGCGGTAGGCGACCACGGCGCTCTTGTAGGCCTCGGCGTCGGTCAGCTGATCGTTCGCGTTGATCGTGTAGTTGCGCGTGGGGCCGTCGAAGTTGCCCTTCGGCGTGTTCACGTTGAGGTTCGCGATGGTGGTGCGCAGGTCGTCCAGATTGAGCCCGTAGGCCGCGAGCGCGCGCGGGTTGGCCTGAATGCGGATGGCGGGACGCTGCCCGCCCGACAGCGAAACGAGCCCGACGCCCGCCACCTGCGAGATTTTCTGGCCGAGCCGCGTGTCGGCGAGATCCTGGATCTGCGTGAGCGGCAGCGTCTTCGAGGTGATGGCGAGCGTGAGAATGGGCGCGTCAGCCGGGTTGACCTTCGCGTAGATGGGCGGCGCGGGCAGGTCGGAGGGCAGCAGGTTGCCGGCTGCGTTGATGGCGGCCTGTACCTCCTGTTCGGCGACGTCGAGCGGCAAGTCCAGGCTGAACTGCAACGTGATGACCGACGAGCCCGCCGAACTCTGCGACGACATCTGGTTGAGCGACGGCATCTGCCCGAACTGCCGTTCGAGCGGCGCGGTGACCGAAGACGTCATGACCTCGGGGCTCGCACCCGGGTAAAACGTTTGAACCTGGATGGTCGGGTAATCCACTTCGGGCAGCGCCGAGAGCGGCAAGAAGCGCAGCGCGACGAGGCCGACCAGCATGATCGCCGCCATCAAGAGGGCGGTGCCGACCGGGCGCAGGATAAAGGCGCGGGATGGATTCATGCGGCGTTACTGGTTGGCGGCGGCTTGCGAGGCGTGGCGGCGGTGGCCGTGAGCGCCCGAGGCACCCGAGGCACCCGAGGCTGCGTAGGCCCCTGACGCACCCCGCCCACCCGACGCGCCACGCGGCATGTCGGCCGGGATCGTGATCTTCGCGCCTTCGCGCAGGCGGTCGGAGCCGTCGATCACCACGCGCTCGCCCGCGGCAAGGCCGGACTTGATGCTCGAGCGTTCGCCGTCCACCGGCCCCACCTTGACCGGACGCACCGTGACCGTGTTGTCCGGCTTCACGACATAGACGAACTGGCCCATCGATCCGTTCAGCACGGCCGAGGTCGGCACGATGACCGCATTTTTCAGTACGTCCACGAGCAGGCGCGCGTTGACGAACTGGTTCGGGAAGAGCCCGAGCCCAGTGTTTGGGAACAGCGCGCGCAGTTTCACGGTGCCCGTGGTGGTGTCGATCTGGTTGTCCACGGTTTCGAGGTAGCCGCCTTCGAGCGACGTGGTGTTGCTGCGGTCGTAGGCCGTGACCGACATCTTCGTGCCCGTGTGCAGCTGCTTCATGATGGCGGGCAGGTTGTCCTCCGAAGTGGTGAACACCACGCTGATGGGCTGGATCTGCGTGAGCACGACGATGCCGTTGGTGTCCGAGGGCGTCACGTAGTTGCCCGGATCCACCTGGCGCAGGCCGACGCGGCCCGAGGCGGGGGCCGTGATGCGCGCGTAGGCCAGATCCAGCTTGAAGGTGGCGACGTTGGCGCGGTCGGACTTCACGGTGCCCTCGTACTGCTTGACGAGCGAGGCCTGCGTGTCCACCTGCTGGCTCGCGATCGAGTCCTGCGAGAGCAGCGTCTGATAGCGCTTGAGGTCGAGCCGTGCCGTGGCGAGCAGCGCTTCGTCGCGTGCCAGCTGGCCCTCGGCGTTCGCGAGCGAAATTTCATAAGGGCGCGGATCGACCTGGGCGAGCACGTCGCCTTGCTTCACCATCTGCCCTTCCTTGAAGTTCACCGACTGGAGCGTGCCCGAAAGCTGGGTGCGCACCGTGACGTTGGCGAGCGGCGTGACGGTGCCGAGCGCGGTAATCACGATCGGCATGTCGCCGGGCGACGCGGTGGCCACGTGAACGGGCTGCGGCATGTTGGCGAACGCGCCGGGGCCGCCGCGTCGCGCCATGGGGCTGCCCGGGCCACCGGCTCCGCTGGCGGCGCCGGGCGCGGCGGCGCCGCTTCCCGCGCTCCACGGATGCCAGCGCGCGATCACGATGCCGGCCACGATGAGCGCGACGACGAGCAGCCCAAGGGCACGGCTGCGGCCGCGCGGCTTTTGCGGCGGCGGGTTGCCGCCCGGCGAGCCTTGCGTGCCGTGATTGGCACGCGTGCCATGTGTGTCCTGAGGTCCGGTCGGCGCGGACGGCGTCCGCGATGCCTGGGCGGGCTCGTCGTTGCGCGGCGTGTCGAGAGGCTTTTGTTGTTCGTCCATCGGTCAGATCGGTAACTGGCGTGTAGGTGGAAGCGGCGCGGCCGCTGCGGCGGGCGCCTGCGGAGTGGTCACGTGGCGCGGGCGCCGGTCCCGCAGCGGTACGGCCGCCGAGGCGCGCGGAATCGGCTCGATGCTACGCGAGGAACGTGGAAGAAGCGGTGACGTTCCCGCGATGACGCTCATCGGAATGGGCGGTCAGGCCGCGCGGTGGCCTGGGTTGCGGTCTGCCCGGTGCGCCGGTCCGCGGCCTTTCGCTGGCCGCATGCGCCGCGCCTTGTCCTGGGAGGCTCGTTCTCGGCGAACGGGACGAAGAGGCGGCAACGGGTATCGGATGTGCAATCGGTTGAGTGAGCGGGTGTGGTCGGCATGTGCGGCAAAAACAGTGCAAGCGAACGGCGCGACAGCGGTGCATACGGCGCGTGGGCGCCGGACCGTGAGGATGCGGGCAGCGGACAGGGCAGCGGGACACTGCGCCGCGCAACGGCCCCTCGCTCGCGCCTCGCCGGAACGGCACGCAAGCCGCACCGGCGGCCGTGTCGAAGAACCATGATGCTACGTCCGCGCCCAAGTTACAGTCCAGCGACGTATTTTTCGGTGGATTACGCGCGGGTCATGCAGGCCGCGCGGGAGGTGTGGCTGGAGTGGCTGGCGCAGCTTCGGTGCCGACGGTGGCGTGATGGAGTGCCCGACGGCCGGGGTCGAACAAGAGGCGACCAGCAGACGGGCGCCGCCGCCCCTTGTCCCGCGGGCCAGGCCGCGAATGCGACAGACCGCCCGGCCTAGTTGTCCAGCCGCTGCCCCGGCGTGCCGCCGATCTCGCGCACGATGTTCGCAATGCATTCGGCGAGAGCCGGCACGGCGCGCTCGATCAGCCAGTCGCGCGGACACTGGTGCGCCGCTCCGCCGCAATTGACGGCGTAGCGCTCGCCGGCCGGCCCGACGAAGCCCGCGGCGATCGCATTGAGCCCTTCATGCCATTCGCCCGTCGCAATCGCAAAGCCTTGCGTCGCGGTCTCTTGCAGCGCTGCATCGAGCCGTCCGCCGATCAGCGCCCAGTCGTCGCCTGTGGCTGCCTGCAGCGCGACGAGCATCTTGTCGCGCTCGGGCGCGTCGAGCGCGGCCAGATACGCGCGGCCTACGGCGGTGCGCGGCATGTAGATTCGTGAACCCACTTCGAGCCGCGATACCAGCACCGCAGAGCGCGGCCGGATGGCGTCGATCACGACCATGTCGAGCCGGTCGCGCACGGCGAGATGGACCGAGAGCGCGGTGCGCTCGGCAAGCTCGATCAGGAACGGCCGGGAACGCGCCCGGATGTCGAGGTTGCGTAGAAAGCCATGCGAAAGCTCGAGCACGGAGGCCGTCAGCACGAAGCGTTCGCTGTCCGCGAGACGGAGCAGGAAGCCCGCGTTCACGAGCGTCGCAGTGATGCGTGAGAGCGTCGCCTTCGGGATGCCGGTCTGTTCGGTGAGTTCGCGGTTGCTGATGGGCGCGTGGGCTGCGGCGACGCAGCGGAGCACGGCAAGGCCGCGTGCGAGCGCCGTGACTTCGTCGCCGGATCCGTCCTTGTCTTTGGCGGGATTGGCGACCGGGTGGGGCGTCGTGGTCATGGTCAGTGTTTATGAAACATCATTTCAGTTTAGTTGAGCAACCTACGGAGGCCGGCATTGTCGATCTGGCCGCTCATCTCATATTGTGAGTCTCGTTCCGGGGCATGGGGTTTATCGTCGGAATGCTGATTTTCGCGACAGATCATTCTACTGTACCGCGGCGTGCCGTCCGGCGCGGGCGATGCGCGCAAAGCCAAATTTTTCTTGACTTCGTCAGCATAAATGGAAAAAATGGAACCCGATTTCGAATTGCCGCTTCGGTGCATCATTTATTGTCCGGCTCCCGATGTGTGTCAAAATATGCGAATTGCATAATATGCCGCGACAACCAGGACGCACAGGCGCTTTCATGCACGCTCCAGCCCGGCCGGCTGTGGTGCACTCCGTCCCCGCACGAGTCCTCCAGGACTTCGGATTACCGTCTCTCAGGTTCTAGCACGGCCCTCGGAATGGCTAGAACTTTTCAAGCGTCACGCGACAGCGTGGCGCTTTTTTTTCGCCCTGCGTTTCTCTCTCCGAACGGCGTCGATTCGATGGTTCGCGTCTACATCTCTGGCGCAAACATGAATTTATATTCATGAACCGGAGCGCGAGCCGACATCTCGACGCGGGTAAAATCCGCGCATCGAAAAAGGAATGCGATATGGCGCAATTGCGCGTACTGACCGTCGAAGATGATGCCGTCACGGCAAACGAGATCATCGATGAACTCAGGAAATGCGGTTTCGAAGTCGACTGGACCGACAACGGCAAGGAAGGCATGAGCCGGGCGATGAGCGAGCAGTACGATGCCATCACGCTGGACCGCATGCTGCCCGGCGTGGACGGCCTCACGATCCTCACCACCATGCGCACGATCGGTGTGCAGACGCCGGTGCTGATGCTCAGCGCGCTGGGCGATGTCGATGAACGTATTCGCGGCTTGCGCGCCGGCGGCGACGACTACCTCACCAAACCGTTCGATCCCGAGGAACTCACCGCCCGGCTCGAAGTGCTGCTGCGGCGTGCCCAGGCGCGAACCGTGGCGCCGCAGACGGTGCTGTGCGTCGGCCCGCTGAGCCTCGATCTCATTTCGCGCAAGGTGCGCCGCGACGACGAAGAAATCGCGCTGTTGCCCACGGAGTACCGCGTGCTCGAGTTCATGATGCGTCATGCGGGCAAGACGATTACGCGCACCATGCTGTTCGAGGCCGTCTGGGGTTATCACTTCGATCCCGGCACCAATCTGATCGACGTCCATATGGGGCGTCTGCGCAGAAAGATCGACCCGCCGGGCGTGGCGCCGTTGATCCAGACGGTACGCGGCGCGGGTTACATGATCGGCTGATCTATTAAGTACTCCCCTTGAACGAACTTTCTTCTTCCCCGCCGATCGGCGTGGGCCGGCGTTGGCACACCACGACATTCCGTTGGCTCTCGGGTTATGCGGCGATCTTTGCGGCTTCCATGACGTTGCTCGTGGGCGTCATCGCGTGGGCGGCGACGAACGCGATGGAGCACGACACCGACGACATCATGGCCTGGCAGCTCATCTACTTCGACTCCATACCCGACGTCGAACTGGCGGGCGCCATACACAGCCGTCTCGAACACGAACGGATGCACACGAACTTCTACGGCCTCTTCACGGCCGACGGCCGCCATATTGCGGGCGACGTCGTGCACTTGCCGCCGCGGCTCACGTTCGACCGCAATGGGCGAACGCTGCGCCACACCCTGAAACTCGTGGACGGACAGCAGTCTCCGATCGTGCGTGCCATGTGCGAACGGCGCGCGAACGGCACGATTCTGCTGGTCGCGCGCGACCTCACGCACATTCTCAAGATGCGAGAGGCCGTGATTCGGGCGCTCGTGATAGGTGGTCTTCTGGTCCTCGTTGCAGGTGTTGCCGGCGGGCTCGTACTGAGCGTGCGACAGTTGCGCCGCGTGCGCGAGATTCGGCGCGTCACGCAGCGCATTGCCCGTGGCGACCTCAATCAGCGGCTGCCGATTGGTGGACGCGATGAACTCGACATGCTCTCCCATCTCGTGAATCACATGCTCGAAGAAGTGGAGCGGTTGATGAGCGAGGTGAAGGGAGCGTGCGACGGCATTGCGCACGACCTGCGCACACCGCTTGCACACGTGCATACGCTGCTGGGACGAATCGCGGAGCGCACTGCGCAGTGCGGCGACGACGGCGTTGCGACCTTGCTCACGCGCGCGCGCAGTGAAACGGATACGTTGCTCGAGCGTTTTCGCGCCATGCTGCGCATCTCGGAGATCGGCGCGTTGCAGCGCAGAGGCGGTTTCGGTCGCGTCGATCTGCGTCTGCTCATTGAGGAGCTCGGTGAACTCTACGAGCCGCTGGCCGAGAGCCGGAACATGGGTTGGACACTGCTCGCCGAACCGGTCGATGAAATTCATGGCGACCGCGCACTGCTGTTCGAGGCGTTCAGCAACCTGCTCGACAACGCCATCAAGTTTTCGCCGGAAGGCGGGGCGGTGGGCATGACGTTGCGCGCAACGCCGTGGGGCCCGGCCGTCGACGTCTACGACGAGGGTCCCGGCATTGCACCCAACGAGCGCGATGCGGTTCTGCAGCGTTTCTATCGTAGCGAGCAGGGGCGTTACGTGCCGGGGTCCGGGCTCGGGCTCAGCATCGTATCTGCGGTCATGCGTGTGCACGATTTCACGCTGCATATCGAGGACGCGAACCGCCACGAGGTCAACGTGACGCACGCTGGTCCCGGCACGAAGATCACGGTCGAGTGCTGGCCGCGCGCGCTTGCGTGACCCGAACGGAGCCGTGACGCCATGCGAATCCTTCTTGTCTCCGCGCCGCACGCAGAGGGCGCGTGGCTGCATAAGGCATTGCGCGAAAGTACCCATAGCGTGCAACGGACCGAAGATTTGCGCGACGGCGTGTTTCTCGCCTCGCAAGAGCCCTACGACGTCATCGTGATCGTGGCAACCGAAGCGGCGGCGCTCACGCCCCTCGTGGAAACGTTGCCGCGCTTCGCGGCGGTCGGTGCGGCGTCGATCATCGTGCTGCTCGGCCGCGCGAGCGCCGGCGATCGGTCCAGAGTGCTGCGCGCGGGCGCCGATGCATGTTTCGACCAGCCATGGTCGTTCATCGAAATGCACGAACGGATGCAGGCGCTTCAGCGCACGGCAGCCGTGTCCCCGGTCCCGGCGTACGCGCCCGGCAGTATGCCGCGGCTCGATGGACTGACACGCGAACTGGTCGAGGAGCGCCGGCGCGTACCGCTGACCAAGCGCGAGTATCTGCTGATGGAGTGCCTGCTGCGTCAGACCAATGCGCCCGTGCCGCGCGAACAGTTGATTCGCTACGCGTGGCCCGAAAGGGAAGACATCGAACCGTCGAGCGTCAATCTCGTCGTGTCCAGGCTGCGTCGCAAGCTTGAGGCGCACGCGCTTCGCGCGCGCATCGAAACCGTCAGCCGGTACGGCTACGAACTGAATACCGGCCAATAGAAACAAAAGAAGGAGGGCAACGGCGTGGCGCCGTTGCCCTCAGGACGAACACGGTTTTCAGGAGCCGAAGTAGGGCACGCAGAAACTGGGCGGCCCCACGCAATCGGACTTTGCGCTGTTGGCCGGCGGCAGCGCGCAGCCGGCCAGCGCCGCGGCGGCAATCGCCGCGATGGCGTAGCGCGAAGACTTCTTCAAGAGGTTCATCGGGTTCAAGGTTGCCGCTCCACAGGCGGGCTATCCGGCGAGTACACGGGGCCTTGCCGGCGCCGCGTACGGTCGTGCCGCCTATGCGCAGGCAAAGCGATCAGTGAGCGTAGATGGTGGAATTGAGGTACGCGAGCTGCCCGTCCTTCTCTGCTTCCACGAGCTCCTGATAGACCTGAGCACGCGTTTTCTGCATGACAGGCTGCCCATAGGGCGGCACCCAGCCGCCTTGCGAAGGCGTTGCCGCGGTGTTCTGGGCGACTTGAGTGGCCGCCGTGGCCGGGCTCGAAGCGCTGGCGGACGGCGTGGACTGCGCGAAAGCGGACGTGGCCGAAGCGAGACCGACAAAGGTGGCAGCGATCAGCAGCGTTTTCATGTTGGCTATCCTCATTGACTGGATTGATGATCCGGTGTGCCAGGCAAGTTGTGCCGTTGCATTCCGGTCAGAGTCAGGATAGTGAGCAGCGCCTATCGAATTGAATGCGCGACCATGAAGAAAGTTTTAGAGATTGGCAGGCGCCGGGGAAGTGCTGGCGGCCGTTCTGAAAAAAGGGTGTCGCGCAGATGAACGAAGTTTCATTTTTCACCTGCTTTTTAACACGCCGCTGTCACCGCCCAATCCTACATTTTCCGCTCCCACCAGGCGGTGGCGAGGATGCGCATACGAGGCAAACCACGCTTCGCGAGGCGCAGGAGATTTCATTCTTTTCCGCGGAAAACTTGAACATGAAAAAAGCGTTGTTGACTACGCTCGCTGTGGCAGCGGGGACGGTTTCATCATTTGCCCACGCGCAAAGCAGCGTCACGCTGTACGGTACGGTCGATGCCGGTATCGACTACGTGAGCAACCAGAAGGGCGCCGCGGGTGCGGGACACAACAACTGGATCATGGAGTCCGGCAACCTGAGCACGGACCGCTGGGGCCTGCGCGGCTCCGAAGACCTGGGCGGCGGCCTGAAGGCCGTGTTCGACCTCGAAAACGGCTTCAATATTGCGAACGGCAAGCTCGGCAACGGCGGCGACGAGTTCGGGCGCCAGGCGTGGGTGGGGATCGGCAGCAACGCATACGGCACCGTTACGCTGGGTCGCCAGTACGACGCGCTGGTTGATTTCGTCGCGCCGCTTTCGGCCACGGGCTCCGGTTTCGGCGGCAACATTGCGGACCATCCCTTCGACAACGACAACCTCAACAACGACTTCCGCATGAACAATGCGATGAAGTTTCGCAGCGCGAATTACGCCGGTTTCTCGTTCGAAGGCGCGTACGCGTTCAGCAACATGGCGGGCGGCTTCTCGAACAACAACGCCTATACGCTCGGCGCGGCCTATGACGGCGGCCCGCTCAATCTTGCGCTCGCCTACTTCCAGTCGAACCAGCCGGGCGGCGTGAACAGCCCGACGAACACGGGCGGCGCGATGAGCAGCAACGACGGCAACGCGACCATCACCGGGGCGCGGGAACGCATTCTGGGCGCGGGCGGCCGCTATGCCTTCGGCAACGCGACGGTGGGACTCGTGTTCACTCGCACGACGGTCGACGACCCGCGCCAGATCGCACAGGGCGGCTCATACGGCGCAGTCAGTGGCGACTACCTCACGTTCAACAACTACGAACTGAATGGCCGCTACGCGCTCACGTCGCGCTTCAGCCTGGGCGGCTCGTATACGTTCACGGACGGACACTTCGGAACGGCGACGGGTGCTGTTTCGCCGAAATGGAATCAGTTCATGCTGCAGGCCGACTATGCGATGAGCCGCCGCACCGACCTCTATTTCGAAGGGGTGTACCAGCACGTCTCGGGTGCGGATGGCATCGCGGTGCTCGGCAACGCGTCGATCTATTCGCTCGCGGCGTCGTCGAACGACAAGCAGGTGGTGGTGGCGGCCGGTATCCGCCATCGTTTCTGAGGCAAGGGCTCGCGGCGACGCGACAAGAGGGCTGTAACGTATAACGCAGTGATCTTGAGGCCGCCTGCATTGCAGGCGGCTTTTTTTTCGACTGCTCCGGCGCTCGTTTGCAGGGTTCTTTGCCGCACTTGTGCCGCGGTCAAACTGTGCCGTGCAGGCGACGCATCAGGATGCCGCAGCCGCTGCGGTCTGCAGCGACTGCGCCGACCAGCCGCCACCCAGCGCCTCGATCAGACCGACAGCTGCTTTCAGCCGCCGCGTGTGCAACTCCAGCGCTGAAATCTGCGTGGTGAGCGCGGTGGTTTGAGCCGTGACCACGTCGAGATAGCTCACCACGCCATCGCGATAACGCGACATGGAAAGCGCGAGCGTGCGCTGCGCGGCGTCGAGCGCAGCATTCTCTCGCGTGGATTCGTCTCCGAGATGATGGAGCAGCGCGAGATTGTCTTCGACCTGCTGGAAAGCGAGCAGCACGGTGGCCTTGTAGTCGGCGCCGTTTTCGGCAAGCTGTGCGCGCGCTTCGCGCACGACCGCGGCACGCCGTCCGCCGTCGAAGAGCGTCATCATCAGATCGGGGCCGATCGACCAGAGTTCGTTGGGTGCCGCGAGCCACGGCGAGAACGTGTCGCTCTGGAAGCCGCCGGCGAGGCCAAGCGAAATGTCGGGAAAGAATGCCGCCTTTGCCACGCCGATCTGCGCGTTGGCGGCGGCCACGCGACGCTCGGCGGCGGCCACGTCGGGACGGCGCTGCAGCAGCGCGGCGGGAATGCCGACGGGAATGTGCGGCACGTGCGGTGTCGCGGTTGCGGGTTCGAGCGAGAACTGCGAGGCCGGCACGCCCGTCACCGTGGCGATGGCGTGCTCGAAGAGCGCCCGGCGTGCCTTGATGTCTTCCGCGGCGGCCTGGGCGGATTCGAGCTGCGTCTGCGCACGCGAGACGTCGAGTGCCGAAGCGATGCCGCCGTTGTGGCGGCTCACCGTGAGTTGCAACGCGCGGCGATACGCGGCAATGGTGTCGTCGAGCAGTTGCGCCTGCCGGTCCAGACCGTTTAGCTCGAAGTACGCGGTGGCAAGGCTCGCCTCCAGACTCAGGCGCAGCGAGGCGAGATCCGCACTGGCCGCGTCGAGTTCGGCGCCACCCGCCTTCACCTCGTTGCGTACCTTGCCCCAGAGGTCGAGGTCGTAGCTCGCGCCCAACTCCAGCGTATTCGAACCGTAGACGTTGGGTTGATCCACGCCTCGCAGAGGGCGGCGTGCGGATTGCCGGTCGCGCTCCACGTCCACCTCGGCGCCCACGGTGGGGAAGAGCCCCGCGCGGGCCTGCGTCAACAGCGCCGCGGCTTCGTCGTGACGAGCCACGGCTGCCGCCACGTCCGGATTGGCCGCCGCGACTTGCGGCTCAAGCCTGTCGAGCACGGGGTCGTTGAATACGCGCCACCAGCCGTCGCGCTCAATGCGGTCGGCAGGGCGGGCCGTTTGCCACGGTCCGGCTTCCTTGAAGTGCGTCGGAATGGCGGTAGCAGGCGCGTGGTAGGGCGGCGCAAACGAGCACGCGCCCAGCGTGGCCACGACAAGCGCCACCGCCACGGCGAGAGTCTTCTTAGCCATGCGTCTGCTCCGCGTCGTGGGCCGCGGGTGTTGCCGCGACCTTCTCTGTCGACGCTACGCGCACGGCGTCGCCTTGCGCGAGCGAGTCGGGCGGGTTGTCGATCACACGGTCGTCAGGCTGAAGCCCGGAGGCGATTTCGACCTGCGTTCCGAGGTCCGTGCCGATGCTCACGTGGCGCAGCTGCACGTGGCCCTGTGCGTCGGCTACGGCCACTTGCAGCCCGCTCTGCCGGAAGATGAGCGCGCTGGCCGGAATCATGAGTCCGTGCGCGTTGCCGGCCAGCGCGAGATGCACTTCGGTGTATTCGCCCGGAAACAGCAGCCCTGCGCGGTTGTTCACGGCGAGTTGCACGAGCAGCGTGCCCGACGACGGCGTGATGGCGTGATCGGTGTCCACGAGCTTCGCGTCGAACCGCATGTCCGGACGCTCGGGCACGGTCAGCGTCGCTGTCATGCCGGGATGGATGGCGGCCGACTCGCTTTGCGGCACGCTCACGTAGACGCGCAGTTGATGCGCGTCCGAAACGGCGAAGAGCTCGGGGCCGCTGCCGCTGCCGGCGTCGATCAGCGCGCCCACGTCGGTCTTGCGCGCCGTGACCACGCCGTCGAACGGCGCCGTGATGCGCTTGAACGATTCGAGCGCTTCGAGGCGCCGCACGTTCGCCTCGTTGGCTTCGACGGTGGCCTGCCGCGCGAGCAGGTCCGCCGTTTTCTCATCGGCCTCCTGCTGCGAGACCGAGTCCTGCTTGAGCATCTCGGTCCAGCGGCGTGCGGTGGTGGCCGCGAGCTTTTCGTTGGCGATGGAGTTCTGCAGATCGGCCTTGGCCTGCTGCAACTGCTCGTCGAGGTCCGGTGTGTCGATCAGGCCGAGCAATTGCCCCGCCTTCACCTGCGTGCCGATGTCGGCATACCACGCATGCAGATAGCCCGAAACGCGTGCATAGATGGGCGCGTTGACGAACGCGGCAAGGCGGCCGGGCAGCACGAGCGACTGGCTGGCCGCCGTGTGCTGCGGCGTCACGGTGACGACGGTGGGAATCGCCTGCGCCTGGGTCCACGTCGTGAGTTCCTGTCTGGCGTGAACGCGGCTAAAGATGCCGCCCGACACGACACCGGCCACAACGAGGATGGCAACGGCGCCGGCCGACTTCAAGGCACGCAGCCGCTGCGGCTGGCTGATCTCGATCTGCACTTCAGTGGACATGGGTTTCTCCCGGTTCCATGGCTGGGTGATCTGAATGATGGGCACCGTCGCGGCGATGCACGAGGCTGAAAACGACGGGGACGAACAGCAGCGTGGCGCACGTGGCCCAGATGAGGCCGCCGATGACCGCGCGTCCGAGCGGTGCGTTCTGTTCGCCGCCGTCGCCGAGTCCGAGCGCCATCGGCGCCATGCCGATGATCATGGCGAGCGCCGTCATCAGCACCGGACGAAAGCGCGTGAAGCCCGCTTCGAGCGCGGCCACGAGCGCGTTGCCCGTGACGGCGAGCCGCTCGCGTGCGAACGAAACGACCAGGATGCTGTTGGCCGTGGCCACGCCCATGCACAGAATCGCGCCGGTGAGCGCGGGCACCGAAAGCGGCGTGTGTGTGGTGAACAGCATCCACACGATGCCGGCGAGCGCGGCGGGCAGGGCCGTGACGATCACGAACGCGTCGCTCCACGAATGGAAGTTCACGACGATGAGCAGGTAGATCAGCACGATGGCGCCGACGAGACCCAGCAGCAGGCCCGTAAATGCGCTGTTCATGGTCTCTACCTGGCCGCGCAGCGTCACGACCGACCCTTTGGGCACGTCGTGCGCGGTGGCATGAATTGCATCGGCGATGCGCGTGGCGACTGCGCCCAGGTCGAGCCCTTGCGGGGTGGCGAAGATGTCGTAGAGCGGCTCGATGTTGTAGTGCGAGACCACGGCATCGGTCTCGCCGCGCGTGATCGTGGCGATGCCGCCCAGAATCTGCGAGGCGCCGCTCTTGTCCGTGACGGGCAGATTCTCGAGGTCCGAGAGCGTGGTCATGCGGTACTGCGGCGTCTGCGCAATGATCGGATACGACACCCCGTTGTGCGGGTTCAGCCAGAAAGTGGGCGCGACCTGGCCCGTGCCGGACAGGCTCGCCACCACGGAATTGGTCACGTCCTGTTCCGTGATGCCGAGTTCGTCGGCGCGCGAGCGATCCACGGATACGGTGAACTGCGGATAGGTGGACGCCTGCTGGATGCGCGTATCCGCGATGCCGGGAATCAGCTGCAGGCGGCGCAGGAGTTCGTTCGCATAGCGGCGATTCGCGGGCTGGTTGGGACCGCTCACCTGCACGTCGATGGGGGCGGGCGCACCGAAGTTCAGGATCTGGCTCACGATGTCGGCCGGCAGGAACGAAAACGTCGTGCCGGGGAACGCGCGCGGCAGCACGGTGCGCAGTTCGTGCACATAGCGGGCGGTCGGCGCGTGGTCCGCGGTGAGCGAGATCAGAATGTCGCCGTCCTGCGGGCCAATCGTGCCGCTGTTGCTGTACGTGAGGTTGATACCGCTATTGGGCAGCCCGATGTTGTCCACGATGTTCGCGAGTTCGGCGGGCGGTATCACGCTGCGCACGGTGGCTTCGATACGATCGAATTCGGCTGCGGTGTCTTCGATCCGCGTACCGATGGGGGCGCGTACGTGCAGCGCGATTTCGCCCGTGTCCACGTCGGGAAAGAAGTTGCGTCCCAGCCACGGCACGAGCAGGAACGACAGCGCCACCACCGCGAGAAAGCCCACGATGAAGCGCTTGCGATGCATCAGCGCCAGCCCGAGCACCATGCGATACAGGGCGCGCGCGCGCTCGAACCTACGCTCGAAGGCACGCTGGAAAAGTACGAGCGGGTTACGCGAACGCGGCGCGCGCGGATGCGCTCCGTGCGGCGACATCACCGCCGCCAGTTCGCCGGACGCGTGGCCGCCCGACGCGTGCGGCCGCAGCAGGTAGCGCGCCATCATGGGCACGAACGTGCGCGACAGCACGAACGAAGCGATCATCGCGAACATTACGGACTCGGCCATCGGCACGAACAGGAAGCGCGCCACGCCGTTGAGCAGCAGCATCGGCACGAACACGATGCAGATGCACAGCAGCGAAACGAACGCCGGCCCCACGATTTGCGCGGCGCCGTCGAGAATCGCGGCGCGCACGTTCTTGCCCTGTTCGAGGTGCCAATTGATGTTCTCGATGGTGACGGTCGCGTCGTCGACGAGAATGCCCACTGCGAGCGCGAGCCCGCCTAGTGTCATCACGTTGAGTGTTTCGCCCATCGCCGAAAGGGCTGCAATGGCCGCCAGCACCGCGAGCGGAATGGAAGCCGCGATGATGAGCGTGGAGCGCCAGCTTCCGAGGAAGAGCAGGATCATCAGCGACGTCAGCGCCGCTGCAATGACGCCTTCGCGCGCCACGCCGCTCACGGCGCCTTTGACGAAGGTGGACTGGTCGCTCATGGTGACGAGCTTGAGGCCGGGCGGCAGCGTGGCTTCGATACGCGGCAGCTTCGCCTTGACGCCCGCGATGATGTCGAGTGTCGAAGCCGAACCGTTCTTGAGGATGCTCATGAGCACGGCACGATGGCCGTCCACGCGCACGACGTTCGTTTGCGGCGGATAGCCGTCGCGCACGTGTGCGACGTCGCGAATGTAGATCACCGCGCCGTCCACGGTCTTTACGGGCAGGTCGTTGAGTTCGTCGAGCGTGAGCGGGCTGTTGTTGAGTGCGATGTTGTATTCGAACGGGCCGATCTTCTGCGTGCCCGCGGGAATGATCTGGTTTTGCTGCGCGAGCGCGGTGGCCACGTCTTCGGCCGAGAGCTTCTTTTCCTGGAGCGCCTGCGGATCGAGGTCGATCTGCACGTCGCGCACTTTGCCGCCGTAGGGCGTGGGGATCGCGACGCCCGGCACTGAAATCAGCTGCGGCCGGATGAAGTTGGTGGCGTAGTCGGCGAGCTTCTGTTCGTCGAGCGTATTGCTCGTGAGTGCGAGCTGCAACACGGGGACGGTCGACGCGTTGTAGTTGAGTATCTGCGGCGGCGTGGTGCCCGGCGGCATCTGCTTGAGCACCGTTTGCGAGATGGAGGTCACCTGGGCGGTGGCGGTGCGCACGTCCACGGTGGGCTGGAAGAAGATCTTCACGATGCCGTAGCCGCGATACGACTGCGACTCGATGTGGGCCACGTCGTTGACCGCGGTGCCGAGCGTGCGCTCGTAGTACGTCACGATACGGCCTGCCATGTCCGCGGGCGGCAGGCCGGTGTAGTTCCACACCACGCTGATCACGGGAATGCGGATGTTCGGGAAGATGTCGGTGGGGGTGCGCAGCGCGGCGAGCGGGCCAGCCAGAAGAATCAGCATGGCCAGCACGATGAAGGTGTAGGGCCGGTTCAGGGCTAGCCGGACTATTTTCAGCATCAGGAATGACTCCGTTCGAAACGCCTTGGACCGCGGCAAGCCGGGTGAGCGCGAAGGCTTTGCGCGGTGCCGCATTCGTGCGGCGATTGCATTCTGGCGGGGTAGCGCTAACAGCGACGGCCCAAAAAAATGAAAGAAGTTTTAGGACGACTGGAGAGGGGCGAAAGAGGGAGTCGCGAGAAAACAGAAGGCCCGCTTGCGCGGGCCGAAGCTCAACCGAGGAGATAACCGGAGCCCCGGATCGTACGGATGAGGGAGCGCTCGCCGGCCTCGTCGAGTTTCTTGCGCAAACGGCCCATGTGGACGTCGATGAGATTGGTGCCCGGATCGAACCGGCCGCCCCATACGGACTCGAAGATCATCGTGCGCGTGAGCACCTGGCCCGCGTGGCGCATCATGAATTCCAGCACGCGTAATTCCGTGGGCTGAAGCTTCAATACATGCGAGCGGTACGTAGCCCGGCGCTTGACGAGGTCGAGTTCGAGCGGGCCGACGCGCAGCACCGTTTCGTCCGCAGCGGGCTTCGAGCGGCGGCGCAGCAGCGCTTCGATGCGCGCGTAGACCTCGTCGGACGAGAAGGGCTTCGGGACGTAGTCGTCGGCGCCTGCGCGCAGGCCCTGAATGCGATCTTCCACGCCGGTCATGGAACTGATCATGAGCACCGGTGTTTCCATGCCGACGCCGCGCATGGTCGTGACGATGGCGAGCCCGTCGAGGTCGGGCAGCCGGCGATCGAGCGTGACGGCATCGTAGTCGCCTGCCATGACCATGGCGATGCCTTCGCGTCCCGTACGCGCGACGTCGACGATGAATCCGGTATGACTGAGCACGCGCACCAGGTCTTCGGCCGTGAGCTCGTCATCCTCTATGGTGAGTATCTTCGGCATGCTGACTATAGGGTGAGGCGTGTGCGGAATGTCATGCCACAGCGCGCAATACCGCGCCGGGACTTGTATTCGAAACGGTGGCCGGCGAAGCGCCATCGGAAGACGGCGTGCCGATTGGCCCGCGGTACTGCTCCACGGCGAAGTCGATGAAGCTGCGCACTTTCATCGTGAGGTAATGGCGCCCGGAATACACGATCGAGATACGTTGCAGGCCGCCGTTGATCTCGTAGCGGTCCAGCACGGTGACGAGCAGCCCGCGCGCGAGGTCTTCCACGACGAACGGCATGGGCAGCACGGCGATGCCCATGTCGGCGAGTGCGGCCGCGCGAACCATCGCGCCGCTCGTTGCGGCCAGGGTGCTGTTGACCGACACGCGATGCGCGCCTGTCGGCCCGTGAAATTCCCATACACGTGTGCCGTTCGAAACGGCGAGCAGATCGTGCCTCGCAAGCGCAACGGGGTCGCGCGGCATTCCGCAGCGCGCAACGTAGGCGGGCGAGGCCACCGCGATTTCTTTCACCGAAGTCAGATGTCGGCTCACGAGCGACGCGTTCACGGTCTGATGTTCTGTCGTGAAGATGACGTCGAAGCCGCCTTCGATCATATCGATGGGTGCGTCATAGAGCGTGACGTCGAAGTCCACGCGCGGATTGAGCCCGCGCCATGTGGCGAGCAAAGGCGCGAGGCCCGCCGCAAAGACAGTCGGCGCGGCGACGCGCAGCACACCGCTTGGGTCACGCACGGCGCGAACCAGTTCGGACTCCACCTCGTCGAGCTTTTCGATCACGGCCCGGCAGCCTTCCAGATAGACGCGTCCGGCTTCCGTCAACGAAAGGCTGCGCGTGGAGCGATTGAGCAGACGTACGTTCAGGTGCGCCTCCAGCATGCCGACACTGCGCGTCACCGCGGCAGCCGACATGCCAAGCTGCTTGCCTGCAAGATTGAAGCTGCTCAATTCGACGACGCGGGTGAATACCCGCATGGCTTGTAGCTGGTTCATGTACGGTCCGTTCAGTTCGGCAAGGCGTGAGCGTGAACCGACATGGCCATGTCGGGCTCCGACGAAGCGATTGCTTCTTTCATGCGGGCGAGGCTTTCGGTGGGAATCGCAAAACCGGTCCAGCCGAACCCGGTGTGCCGGAGGAAAAGCACGATGCCATCGAAGAGCGGATTGCGTTCGATGTACCAGCACGGGTCGATTTCGAGCAGATATTGATGCGTACGCGAGGGCTGTGTCGCAACCGCGGGTTGCATGTGCGCGCGGATCTTGCCCAGCTCTTCGATCAACCCATCGACTTCGGCTGCGTCGAGCATGGCTTCGTGCTCTGCAATCGCCACGCGTACCGCGTGCGCGCCGTATTCGTTGACCATCTCGACAGACATTGGATATCGCATCTTCATGATCTCCTGATTCGACAGGCGGATTATCGAACCCCGATTCGGTAAAGAGATTGAAGAAGTCGCGAGCCGAACATGAAAAGTTGTTTAAGGAAGCTGCCCCTTGCCGCGCGCTGCAACTGCTGACCACTATGTAGACGCGCAATGTTGGTCAAGACGTCCATCGGCAAAAAAACAACGACGCCGCAGCGCGTGATCGAACGGATATTCGTAGCTGATCCGCGCGCAAACAGGTGCGCGGTGTGCGCGCCGCATTTTGTGGAAGATTGAATTGCAGTATTTCGCGACGTGCCGATATTTCGGCCTCCATAGACTTCGTCGTCCACTGGTTTTCGCGCCGGCCATTGCCGATGCGCGCCGCCCTGGACCTGGACATTCCAGTACCTCGCATAAGGAACCACGATGATGAAGACAAGACAGAAGAAGACGATGCGGTTGAAACTACGCCTCTGCGCGTGGCTGCCTGCGTTGCTCGTTGCCGGCACCGCGCACGCGCAGTCAAGCATTACGTTGTACGGCCTGATCGACGAAGGGCTGAACTTCACGAGCAACGCCGGCGGACACAACGCATATCAGCTCAAGAGCGGCGACACCTACGGTAGCCGCTGGGGGCTCAAGGGCAGCGAGGACCTGGGCGGCGGTTACCACGCGATCTTCCTGCTCGAAAACGGCTTCGACAACAATAGCGGGACGCTTGGCCAGGGCCAGCGCATGTTCGGGCGTCAGGCCTACGTGGGTCTGTCATCGGACCAGTACGGCACGATCACGCTGGGACGTCAGTACGACACGAGCGTCGATGCGCTCGGTTTCGGCGCGTTGACGGCAGCCGGCGGCTGGGCCGGCGACGTGAACTCGCACCCGTTCGACAACGACAACGCGGACTGGGATTTTCGTATCGACAACGCGGTCAAGTACGTCAGCCCGACCTACCGCGGCCTGACGGCAGAAGCGATGTACGGGTTCGGCAATCAGGCGGGCGGTTTTGCCGACAACCGCATGTGGGGCGGCACGCTTAACTATCAGAATGGCGGGCTCAGCATGGCCGCGTCGTACCTGAAGTTCAACAGTCCTGGCGCGACCGCCGCGGGCGCGGTGGGAAGCGACGCGCTCTTCGTCGGTTCATCTGAGCAGAACATCGGCGTTGCCGCGTCGTACCGGTTCACGAAGGTGCTTGTGGGCGTCGCCTACTCGCACGTGGATGTGTACGATCCGACGGCCAACGCGTACTTCACGACGGCGGGTACGCAGCCTTCAGGCGGCCAATGGAATGCGTGGAAATTCGACAACTTCGAGCTGAACGGTCAGTACTACTTCAAGCCGAATTTCTGGCTCGGTGCCGGCTATACCTTCACGCAGGCTCACCTGCATTCCACGGCGGGCTCGTTCGAGCCGAAGTGGCATCAGATCGGGCTGATGCTCGACTATGACGTGAGCCGGCGCACGTCGCTTTACGTTCAGGGCGCCTATCAGCACGTGGTCAGCGCGCACACGGGTACGGATTTCGACTTCGCGAATATTCCTGCCGCGGCCGGTATGTCGACGAGCGAAAACCAGATGGTGTATCGCGTGGCGATGATTCACCGGTTCTAGCAGACCGCACGTCGCTACTGCGACGTCAGGTCCTGCGATGCTGAAACGCCGGTCTGCCGCACGCGTCTTTGCGTGGGGCAGACCGGCGGGTGAGGTCGCGCCTGGAGCTGGCGCTCAATCATGCTCAATTCGCTGCAGCGTTGTTGGCGGCAACGTGATCCGCAGGGTGGCAGTCGGCCTCGTATTTCGCGTGCAGCCGCTGCTCTGCCGTGTCGATATCGCTGGGATAGTCCGCGTCGTCGCCTGCGGACGGGTTGTATCCAACCGATTCGAGTTCCTCCAGTTCCTGCATCAGTTGTGCGTGCGTCACCTCGCCTTTGAGCGGGACGAACGGGTAGTCGTTGCATTCCTGCGGCGTAAGCTTCGCGGCGAGTGCGCTGGTGCTGGCGACGAGAGCAAAGGCGGAAATCAGCATTCTGGACGTGCGGTTCATGGCATTCCTCATTGAACATCGATCAGACAAGCTCGGGCGCGTCGCCCGAACGGGCGTGGCTGGGGCTGACGATGAAAAGCATAAGGAACACGAACTATCGCAACGGTATGCGCTTCGTGAAAGATATTTCACCGAAGCCCACGCCGAACGCTTGAGGAACCGGCATCCAGGCGTAGGGCAGTTACTGTCTGTCTGGACGAAGTCTTTCAAACGGCTTCCTCGTCTCATCACGCACAAGTGCCGAGACGACAGGTACGGGTTGATCGTTGAATTCAACGGCCCCGGATCGCTGAACGCGCGACGCGGCACGCCGCCAGGTCCCATGCGCCGCTGCCTACGGTCTTCAGCAGGATCGGCTTGTCCTTCGGCACCGGCTCTTTGGAGGCTGACGCCAGCGAGCGCACCACCGGCCAGTCCACCGCCGCCTGAATCAGATCGCCGGCTTCCTCGCGCGTGGCGTTGAGGTCATCGACAAAGACGGTGCTTGCTTTGACGGTCTGCGGTGCGATCTCGGCAGCGTCGGGCGTGAATGCGCCCACGCCGATGACGAGCCGGCCCGCATTCGCTGCTTCGGTATAAACGGGGGTTTTGCTTGTGGTGACAGTGATCACCGTGTCGATATCATCCGGCTTTCCTTCGCACGCAGACATGACGGCCACACCTGACTGGTTCATCGTCGCGCAGAAGTCGCGCTCCGCTTCCATGTGCAGTCCGCGAACGTACAGGGATGCGTCGGGGTACAACTGGCCGATTGCGGCGGCATGGAACCGGGCCTGCTGACCGGTGCCGATTAGCAGGAACGACGAGGGCGTGTGGGGGTGAAGCAGACGAACGCCCAACATGGAGAGCGCGGCGGTTCTCCGCCCTGTGACCGTTGGGCCGTCCAGGATGAACTCGGGCTGTCCCGTCGCTCCGTCGCAAACTGTCACCGTGCCGAAGATGGTCGGCAGATTCTTCGCGACGTTTGCAGGGCTCACGCTGACGAGCTTATGGATGGCAATCTCCGCGGCGCTCGCAGGCATCGAGAGAAACACGCCGCCGTCCTCGAGCGGCACGCTCATCCGGACTGGTGCGTGGATGAGTCCTGCCGCATGCTCAAGCGTAGCTTGCTTCAACGCTTCCACCAGAGCGCTGAAGTCGAGAAGTCGTGCCGTCGCCCTGGCGTCGAAAACCTCGATTGTTTCCATACTTTCTTCTCCTTATTAAATGCGCCGATGCGAACGGTCTTTTCCTCGGGAGAAACGGTCTACGCGGAATGGAAGCAGATCGACTTCGGGCGTAGTGCGAGCCATCAACTGCGAGACGAGTTCACCCGTCAGGGGTCCGAGCGTCAGACCCAGGTGCTGATGTCCCGTTGCAACGAAGACATTTCGTGCGTGGGGCAACTCGCCGATCATGGGCAGATAGTCGGGAAGGGTAGGGCGGTCACCGTGCCATCGCGACGCGACTTCGGGTATTGCACCCTCCGGAAACAGTTCGCGAAAGTGAGCCGCGAGAATGTCGGCGCGTTTCCAGTCGGGTTCGCTGCCTGCGCCAAGCTCTACCGTGCCGGCAAGACGAATGCCATCCGCCATGGGATTGCAGGTGAAGCCTCGTTCCATGAAGCTCACCGGCACCTTCAGCAAGTCGGTCTTCGGTTGAGAAAGCTCGACGTGGTATCCCCGTTCCGGCGTGAGCGGAACGTTGCTGCCCAGCGCTTCCAGGAATTGGCGACTTCGCGCGCCTGCGGCAATCAGAACCTTATCGGCAAGGGTCCGTTCGCCGTTGATGAGCAACTCGATCTTGCCGCCCGACGAAGGCTTGATGCCATCGACGGATGCCAGTCTGAAGCGCGCGCCGGCGTTCAGCGCCGCATCGAACAGACCTTGCACGACCTGATGCGGATTCGCGACTGAAGCCATGCCCGGAAAGTAGCGCGCATGGCTGATATGCGGCGTCAACGTCGGGAGAAATTCGCGGCGAACTTCGTGTGCCGTCAGATTCCGATACTGCACGCCGTAGTGGTCCAGCAAGGAAAGCGCCCGGTGCTCCGCGTTGCGAGCAACCGGTTTCTCGAATACGTAGAGCGAACCGATATCCCGGAAGAGGTCGCGCGCAATGTGCTGGTCGAGCAGGCGATGCCATGCCGCCGCTGCACGCGTGATGATGCTGGCGAGTGCCGCCGTATTGCGTTCGAAATTCCGTTGCCGTGACTGACGTAGAAATTCGACCATCCACGGCGTCATGCGCGGCACGCTGCATGGGTGAAGGCGCAGCGGACTATCGGAGCGCAGGAGCACGCGCGGAACGCCCGACAGCGTGTCGGGACTGGCAAGCGGGGCGACGTGATCGATAGCTATCAGTCCGGCGTTGCCGAACGAGCAGCCCATTCCGGGCGGCGCGGAGTCGACAAGCGTCATTCGGAATCCTGACTTCGCCAGATTGAATGCCGCGGCGGTTCCCACTACGCCGGCGCCGATGACAACGACGTCCTCCACATGAGTCTCCTGCCGAATGGATCGTTCGGCAGATACTACCCTATCAATTTCTGATGTGAAATAAATTTCGTATCGGAAACCGGCGCTACCGGGCTGCCTGGCCCTTTGTCGCGCTGTACGAGCCGGCTTCTTCAAGGAGCCACGCGCGAAACATCTCCAGCGGTTTGCCGTGCGACAGCTCAGTGGGATACACGAGGTAATAGCCGGAATCGCCCTCTGTCGAGGCGTTGAACGGAACGATCAGACCGAGTTGCTCGAGACGGTCTTCAACGAAGAACTTCGGCACCAGCGCGATGCCGAGGCCGGTCGCCGCTGCCGCAATCAGCATGGTGTGCAGTTCGTAGCGCACGCCGTGCATGGTCGAATTGTCTTCGACACCCAGGTCCGAGAACCAGCGCGTCCATGCGTCGGGGCGCGTGGTGGAGTGCAGCAACGGATACCCCAGCAGCTCATGCGGTTTCTTCACCGCCCGGGCGAGCAGGCGAGGGGAGCAGACGGGAACGGTTTCTTCGCCGAACAGGTAGTCGGCGGCGGTGCCGGGCCACGTTGGTTTGCCGTAATGGATGGCCGCTTCGAAATGGGATTCCTCGAACGAGAACATGTCGGTGCGCACGCCCATGTTGACTCTCACGTCCGGCGCGCGGTCGTAGAAAGCCTTGATGCGCGGAATCAGCCACTGCGACGCGAACGTTGGCAGTACTGCGAGTTCCAGATATCCGCCGCCGCCGCCGTGGGCGATGATCGAAAGAGTGTCCCGGTCAAGATTTTCCAGCGCGCGGCGCACCTGTGTGCCGTACAGACGTCCCGCCCGGGTCAGCACGACGCGCTGTTTCGCGCGGACAAAGAGCCGTACGCCCAGTTGCGATTCGAGCGTCGCAATCTGACGGGAGACGGCGCTCTCCGTGAGGAACAGTTCTTTCGCGGCGTGCGTGAAGCTCTCGTGCCGCGCAGCCGCTTCGAACGCCGTCAGCGCGCCCATGTTTGGAATTTTGAATTTGCGCATCTTAATTCCGAAAACTCATCACGTGGCAATTTTATCTCGCTTTACGCAAGGCACAACGATTTCAATAATGCGCAGCATGCAGAGTTGGTGTGCGCGCAGTACGCCAACGCGAGCTTCCCCGCCGCGCTTGCGCGGACATGCCTGAGAGAACCAATCATGCGTAATTCGAACGTCGAACGTTTGCTGGAAAAACTGCTCGGACCGGAAAAGACCGGCCGGCTCTTTGCCACCCTCAATTTCCCCACCGTGCTCACGGACTGGGAGGACGGCAATGTGACCCGTGCCGAACTGGCGCAGGCCATGAACATGGCGCTGTTCGACGATCTTCTCGAGCGCTCGCCAAACGGGCGCGCCTACACCGAGGACGCGATCGCGAACGGTGGCTCCGTCTATTTCGACCACGGCGCGTTGCGCACGGTGCGTTGGGCAGACAATGGCGCGCTGCCGCCGGGAGAGGCCGCGTTCACGCGCATCCTTCGTCCGTTGGGTTTCAGGCTCAATGGCCGTTATCCGCTCGACAAGCTGGGCATGACGGGCCGCGCATACGTGCACGCCGACGCGCCGGACGAGATCGCGCAGTTCTTCGTCAGTGAACTGCACCCTGAGCGTTTTTCGAGCGAGTTCCAGCAGGCCGTCTCCAACGTGCTGCGTTCGTCGAAAGACCCGCTCACGCCGCTCGCGGTCTCCCAGCTTTCCGAGCTGGAGCGCGACGGCCACCTGCCGATCGAGGCGGCACATGAACTGCTGCCCGTCATCGTGAGTGCATTCGCGCGTCAGCACGACATGCCGCATCTCAAGGACTACGAGGCCATTCTTCTGGAGTCCGCAGAAATGGCGTGGATTTCGACGGAGGGCAACGCATTCAATCACGCGACGGATCGCGTGGCGAACGTGTTCCAGCTCTCGGACGACGAAAAGGCGAAGGGACGCCCCATCAAGCCCGATGTCGAGCGGTCGCGCTCCGGCCGCGTGTTTCAGACCGCTTATCGCGCGGACGTCGTGAAGCGCGAGTTTCGTAGCGCTGACGGCAGCATCGTGACGCGCGAAGTACCCGGCTCGTTCTATGAATTCATTACCCGCAAGCGCGAGTTCGACGAAGCCGCGCGCAACTGGAAGACGGACCTGCGTTTCGACGCCGGCAACGCGACGGGCATCTTCAAGATGACGGCCAACGCGGCAAGGTAGGGTAGAAGCCGTGAAAGCAGCCACGCCGTTTCAGGCAAGCAGGAGCCTGCTTCAGCAGGTGGAAAGCGAACTGCGTCGCGCCACGCGCGGCGAAGTTCGGTTCGACGCGGGCTCGAAAGCTTTGTATGCTTCCGACGCTTCGAACTACCGGCAGATTCCGCTCGGCGTGGTGTTGCCCGCAGACGTGGACGACCTCGTGGCGGCCCTCGACACGTGCCGCCGCATGGACGTGCCGTTCCTCACGCGAGGCGGCGGCACGTCGCAGAACGGGCAATGCGTCAATGTCGCGGTGGTGGCCGATACAAGCAAGTACGTCAATCGCGTGGTGAGCGTCGACCCGGTCGGCCGAACCGCGATCGTCGAACCGGGCGTGGTCTGCGACACGCTGCGCGAAGCGGCCGAGCGGCACGGCCTGACCTTCGCACCCGATCCGGCCACGCACAGCCGTTGCACGCTGGGCGGCATGATCGCGAACAACTCGTGCGGCGCGCATTCGGTGATGGCGGGCAAGACCGTCGAGAATATCGAAGCGCTCGAGATCGCCACTTACGACGGCGCACGCTTCTGGGTCGGTCCGACCGACGACGCCGAACTCGAAAGCATCATTGCCGGAGGCGGCCGCAAAGGCGAGATATACGCGAAGCTGCGCGATCTGCGCGACCGGTACGCAGAACAGATTCGCGCCGAATTTCCGCAAATCAAACGACGTGTGTCGGGATTCAACCTCGACCAGTTGCTGCCTGAAAACGGCTTCAACGTTGCCCGCGCGCTGGTGGGCACCGAAGGCACCTGTGCCGTCACGCTGCAGGCCAGGGTTCGCCTTGTCCACAGTCCTTCCTGCCGTGTGCTGCTCCTGCTCGGCTTCAAGGACATCTACACCGCGGCCGACGCAGTGCCGCACTTCAACCGCTTCTCGCCCATTGCCATCGAGGGCCTGGACCGCGCCATCATTCGCGGCCTTCAGGCGCGTGGGCTGAAGAAGGACGAAATCGCGCTGCTGCCGGACGGCGACGCATGGGTCGTGCTCGAATTCGGCGCCGACACGCATGCCGAAGCGGTGCAACAGGCGCAGGAGGCTCATGCGTATTTCAGGTCCGGCCAGGGTGGCGCCGACGTAACGGGCTTTGTGGTGGAAGCGAAGACGCAGCAGCAGAAGGTATGGTCGATCCGAGAAACGGGCGCATCGGCGGTGGCGCTTTCGGTTGACCCTTCAGCCCCGGATCCGATGGTGGGCTGGGAAGATGCTGCAGTGGACCCGATGCGGCTGGGTGACTATCTGCGCCAGTTCCAGGCACTGGTCGACCGCTACGGCTACGAGACGTGTCTCTACGGCCACTTCGGCGATGGTTGCGTCCACGCGCGCATTACCTTCGACGTCCGAACAGTAGAAGGCGTACAGAAATGGCGCGGGTTTCTGCGCGAGGCCGCGCAACTCGTGGTCGACTTCGGTGGCTCGCTTTCGGGCGAACATGGCGACGGCCAGGCGAAGGCCGAGTTTCTGCCCATCATGTACGGGCCCGAAATCATGCGCGCCATGGAGGAATTCAAGGCGATCTGGGACCCGGCCAATCGATTGAATCCGGGCAAGGTCGTGCACGCTTATCGTGCTGACGAGAACCTGCGCATGGGCCCGGCGTACAAGACCGTTACGCTGAATACGAAGCTGACGTTTGCGAGTCCGGAAGGCAACGGCATGCAGCGCGCGATCGAGCGCTGCATCGGGATGGGCAAATGCCGTTCGCTCGACGGCGGCACGATGTGTCCCAGCTATCGTGCGACTCGCGAAGAGCAGTTCTCGACGCGGGGGCGTGCCCACCTGTTCTGGGAAATGCTGCAGGGGGAGGTGATTGCGGACGGCTGGGACAGCGAACCCCTGAAAGACGCGCTGGATGCCTGTCTGGCCTGCAAGGGTTGCAAATCGGATTGCCCGACCCACACGGATATGGCGTCGTACAAGGCCGAGTTTCTGTCGCACTACTACGAGAAACATCGTCGGCCGCGGCAGGCGATGTTCATGGGGAGAATCGGGCAATGGGCACCGCTGGCGAGCCGCTTTCCGTGGCTTACGAATTTTATGACTTCCTCCCGTCCCTTGGCTCGTATCAGCAAGTGGGTGGCAGGCGTGGCACCGCAGCGCAATCTTCCCGTGTTCGCACCGAAGACGTACCGCGCATTGGCGCGTCGTCGCCAGCAAGCGAACGATGCGGCGAGGGCGGCCAGGTCCGGCAAGGTGATTCTCTGGGTTGACACCTTCAACGAGCACTTCTCGCCCGAGGTCGCGATGGCTGCAACCAACGTGCTGGCGCATCTGGGCTACGAAGTCGTTTTGCCGCGCAAGCGACTGTGCTGCGGCCGGCCACTTTACGACTATGGCCTGCTCGACGAGGCGCGTGCGCTGCTGCGACATGCAGTCGACGAGCTACGCGAAGACATCCGCGCTGGCGTACCGGTGGTCGGGCTTGAACCAGGCTGTCTTTCCGTATTCAAGGACGAATTGCTGAAGCAGTTGCCGGACGACGCCATGGCTAAAAGGCTCGCGGAGCAGACGTTTCTCTTCTCGGACTTTGTGGCGCGCGCGGACTTTCAGTGGCCACAACTCGACGCCGATGTAGTCGTGCACGGGCACTGTCATCAAAAGGCGGTGTTTGGAATGAAGGGCGAGGCCGCGCTGCTCGACAAGCTGGGTGTCCGCTGGTCGTTGCTCGATACCGGCTGCTGCGGCATGGCGGGTTCGTTCGGATTCAATGCGCAACATTACGACCTCTCGCTGAAAATCGGCGAAGACAAGTTGCTGCCGCTAGTGCGCGACGCAGCGCCCGAAACGATCGTCGTGACGAATGGCTTCAGTTGTCGCGAACAGATTCAACAGGGCGCCGGCAGGCACACCCTGCATATCGCTCAGCTTGCGCAAAGAGCAATCAAGCTGGCGCACCTTCCTCAAACCGGTCTGCCTCTTGAAGCGGTGAGCGAAGTCGTGTCGGTATCCTGAATAGATTGATTGGTTCTTGATGAGCAAGGGGACGCGCAGCGTCCCCTTTTTGCTATCGAATCGAAGCAATGAGGGAATGCCCTGTGCGCCTGCAACGGAATTCCGGCTGCGTCGAACACCTCGGAACTTTCGGGGTTGATGATCAGAACGCATCACGTCGTGCATAGATATCGTTTGATGCAGGTCTATTGGCTACTGACAATCGCTCCACATCATCACCGGACGTGTGTTAGCCGCCAGTGGTTGGCCGGGAGATGAGTGTGTTGCGCGCGGTCGTCGAGGCAATCGTGCCGTGCGCAGTGTGTCGATTACAAATATCAAAGGAACTCTCCCCATGCTCTCCCGTATTTGCGTGTCCCGTCGCCCTCTCGTTGTCGCTCTTTCCCTTTGCTTCGTCTCCGCGGCAGCTTGCGCCCAGGAAGCGGAAGTCAAGATCGGCATCGCCGGTCCGCTCACGGGCGGCGGCGCGGCCTACGGCAAAGACATCGAGAACGGTGTGCGAATGGCCATCGAAGAAGCCAATGCGAGTCATCCCACTATCGGCGGCAAGCCGGTCAAGTTCGTCATCGATTCGCAGGACGATCAGAGCGACCCGCGCGTGAGCGTGCAGGTCGCTCAACGGCTCGTGGACGACCAGGTGTCGGTGGTCATTGGCCATTTCAACTCGGGCACCACGCTGCCGTCGTCGAAGATCTACGCGAAGGCGGGCATTCCGATGATCACGCCCGCGGCAACGAATCCGACCATTACGCAAGCAGGGCTCTCCACCATTTACCGCGTTATAGCAACCGATGCGCAGAACGCAGGCAACGCGGGCACTTATGCGGCCACGGTGACGAAAGCGAAGCGTATTGCCATCATCGACGACAGAACGGCATTCGGGCAGGGCGAAGCAGACGAATTCGAGAAGGCCGTGAAGGCGAGCGGCGGCACCATCGTCGACCGACAGTTCACCAACGACAAGGCAGTGGATTTTTCCGCCCAACTGACGGCCATCAAGAGCACCAATCCCGACCTCGTGTTCTTCGGCGGACTTGATACCCAGGCAGCCATGATCGTCAAGCGGATGCGCCAGCTCGGCATGAAGGCGCAGTTTCTTGCCGGCGGTGGCGTGATGGACGCGAACTTCATCAAGATTGCGGGGGACGCCGCCAACGGTTCGTCCGTGTGGGAATACGGCCAGCCGCTGTCGACGCTGCCCAAGGGCAAGGATTTCGAGGCGAAGTTCAAGCAGAAGTACGGCGCCGACATGCTCGCCTATGCGCCGTTCGCGTACGACGCAACGTGGGTCGCCATCAAGGCGATGCAAAAGGCCAATTCCGTGAAGCCCGCGGACTTCAACACAGCGATGAAAGGCACCGACTATCAGGGCGTTACGGGCCGTATCGCATTCACGCAAACGGGCGATCTGAAGAATCCCAGTTCGACCATGTATCAAGTCAAGAACGTGGCCTGGACGCCGATCACGACGAAGACCGCCGACTAGGCATCTAAGCGTGCAGCGAAGGATGCGTGAGGCACTCGTCAGAGATCCCACGCATCTTTCGCACGCCGACGCGCGGCTTCGGCCCGGCACCTGGATTGGAAACACTGAAGAGGCTCTACTGTGAAAGCATCAACCATTCTCTCCGAACTCGGCATTTCGCACCTTGCAGAAGCGGGCGATATCGCGGTTCATTCGCCCATCAACGGCGAGCTTATTGGCCGCGTGGCGAGCCGGTCTGTGGCCGACGTGGATGCGGCGCTCGCGAAAGCTCACGAGGCATTCAAGAGCTGGCGCAACGTGCCGGCACCGCGCCGCGGGGAACTGGTTCGCCTGCTGGGCAACAAACTGCGCGAAAAGAAGCACGCACTCGGCAGCATCATCACGCTCGAAACCGGCAAGATTCTCCAGGAAGGTTTGGGCGAAGTGCAGGAGATGATCGACATCTGCGACTTCGCCGTGGGGCTCTCGCGTCAGCTGTATGGGCTGACGATCGCATCGGAGCGGCCGGGCCATCGGATGGCCGAGACGTGGCATCCGATGGGTGTTTGCGCGGTGATCTCGGCGTTCAATTTTCCGGCGGCCGTGTGGTCGTGGAACGCTGCGCTCGCACTCGTCTGCGGCAATGCCGTGCTCTGGAAACCGTCGGAGAAGACGCCGCTCACCGCGTTGGCCGTAAACAAGATTCTTCAGGATGCCTTGACGGAATTCGGCTCGGCACCTGAAGGCCTGACTGCGCTCGTCAATGGCGGCCGCGATGTAGGAGCGAAGCTCGTCGCCGATCCGCGCTCGAATATCGTGAGCGCCACGGGCAGCACCGAGATGGGCCGCGCGGTCGGCGTGGAAGTGGCGCGTCGATTCGGCCGGGCGATTCTCGAACTGGGCGGCAACAATGCCGGCATCGTGTCGGGTACGGCGGACATGGAACTCGCGTTGCGCGGCATCCTGTTTTCCGCGGTCGGCACGGCGGGGCAGCGTTGTACGTCACTGCGCCGCCTGTTCGTACATGAAAGCGTGTATGACAAGACCGTGGAGCGGTTGAAGACGCTCTATAGCAAGGTCACGATCGGCAACCCGCTGGAGCAAGGCACGCTCATGGGGCCGCTCATCGACGAGCCGTCGTTCAATCGTATGCAGGCGGCGCTCGAACAGGCGAAGCGTGAAGGCGGCAAGGTGTTCGGCGGCGAACGTCAGGGCATCGCGGGTAACGAGAAGGGCTTCTACGTTCGTCCTGCCATCGTGGAAATGCCGACGCAAACCGACGTCGTGCTCACGGAGACCTTCGCGCCAATTCTCTATGTGCTCAAGTATTCGCGCTTCGACGATGCGATCGAAGCCAACAACGCGGCGCATCACGGTCTGTCGTCGTGCGTGTTCACCACGGACATGCGCGAAAGCGAGCGTTTCCTGTCGGCGTCCGGCAGCGACTGCGGCATCGCGAACGTGAACATCGGACCAAGCGGCGCGGAGATCGGCGGGGCATTCGGCGGCGAGAAGGAGACCGGTGGCGGCCGCGAATCGGGTTCGGACGCGTGGAAGGGGTACATGCGTCGCGCAACCAACACCGTCAACTTCTCTTCAGCGCTGCCGCTCGCACAGGGCGTCGATTTCAACATCGAATAGCAACGCGCATGGGGCGTGGGAGACGTTTCGCGCGCAATGGAGCGGGCGATAAGGTGGACGAGATCTCACGCCGTGCATCGAACCATCTGCAATCTGGAGCATGTCGTGAGTTCTAAAGTCGTTATCGTTGGCGGCGGCGTCATCGGTAGTTCTATCGCTTACTTTCTGCGCGCTTCCGACCCGACGATTTCGGTGACGGTCATCGAACGCGATCCGAGCTATGCGAGGTCGTCGTCTGCGCTGTCGGCCGCCTCTATCCGGCAGCAGTTTTCTACGCCGTTGTCCATCCAGATGTCGTTGTACGGCATCGAATTTCTGCGCGATATCGGCGAACGTCTCGAAGTGGAGGGCCACCGGCCATCCATCGACCTGCACGAAGGCGGTTATCTCTTTCTGGCGACGGAAGCCGGGGAAGCCACGCTGCGTGAAAACCACGCCCTGCAAACGAGCCTGGGCGCCGATATCGCGCTGCTGTCTCCCGACGAACTGGCGCAGAAGTTCCCGTGGCTCAACGTCGACGACATCGTGGCCGGCGCATACGGTCTTTCGGGTGAAGGCTGGTTCGACGGCTACGGTCTCGTGCAGGCGCTGCGAAAGAAGGCTCAGTCGCTTGGCGCACGCTACGTGGCTGCGGATGTGACTGGCCTTGAGCGCGACGGACGCAAAGTGACCCACGTTCTGACCGGCGACGGCGAACGTTATGCATGCGACACGCTGGTGAATGCCGCTGGTGCGTGGGCGCGGCGCATTTCGGAACTGATGGGCGTGGATATTCCGGTCTACGCGCGCCGCCGCAGCATCTTCAACGTGTCGTCGCCAGCGCAACTTGCGAACAGCCCGCTGCTGATCGACCCCACTGGCGTGTACTTCAGACCGGAAGGCAAGACGTACATCACGGGTACGTCGCCGGGCGAAGACAACGATCCGAACGACCTGCCGCTCGACGAGGTGGATCACGACCTCTTCGACGAGGTGATCTGGCCGACGCTCGCCAATCGCGTGCCCGGCTTCGAAGCATTGCGTGTGGAGAACTGCTGGTCCGGCTATTACGAATACAACGTGTTCGACCACAACGCGATCATCGGCTATCACCCGGATGTCGAGAACTGCGTGTTCGCGAACGGCTACAGCGGCCACGGCCTGCAGCAGGGCCCGGCGACAGGACGCGGTGTGAGCGAACTCATCATCAATGGCCGGTACACGACGCTGGATCTGTCGTCGCTCAGTTGGGAACGCGTTCTGGAGAACCGGCCCATCGTCGAAAAGAACGTCGTATAGCGGGCCACTTCGTTTTTCATCGGCCGGCTTATCGCAAACGAAGACATGTACGAATTCACTGCACCTTTTCAGCAACCTGCCGGCTCGCCAATACGAGAGTTGTTCAAGTACCTCGGAGAGCCAGGCATGATTTCGTTCGCGGGTGGCTATCCCGCGAGCGACCTTTTCGACGTCGAAGGGCTCAATGCGGCTGCAACGCGTGCGTATCAGGCGCCTGCGCAATGCCTGCAATATGGGCCGACCGACGGGCTGCCGGCGCTCAAGGCACAACTCGTTCAATTGATGGGGAGGCGCGGCGTATTGTGCGCGACGGACGAGCTCGTCGTCACCACGGGCTCGCAGCAGGGCCTTGACCTGCTTCTGCGTGTGCTCGTCAGCCCCGGCGACGTCGTTCTCACGGAACAACCCGCGTATCCCGCCACGCTTCAGGCGTTGCGTTTGCAGCAAGCGCAGGTCGTCACGATTCCGGTGGATCGCGATGGCCTCGATGTAGAACACCTTGCGAAGCGGCTCGCATCGGGAGCGGTATCCCGGCCACGGCTCTTGTATACCGTTCCGACGTTCGCCAATCCGACTGGTGCAACGCTGACGCGCGAACGCCGTATTGCGCTGCTCAAACTCGCGGTGCAGTACCGGTTCCTGATCGTCGAAGACGATCCCTACGGCGACCTTCGATTCTCGGGCGAGCCTATCCCTTCGATGCTCGCGCTGACGAGCGAAGTGGAAGGCTCGCGCGACTGGGTCGTGCATTTCTCCAGTCTCTCGAAAATCGTGGCGCCGGGGTTGCGGGTGGGCTGGACCATTGCGCCCGCGGCAATCGCACGGCGCTGCGTCATTGCCAAGCAGACCGTCGACCTGTGCAGCGCGCCGTGGACGCAGGCCATCTCCGCGGAGTACCTCGCAGAGGGGGCGCTGGAGCGGCACGTGCCCAGGATCGTCGCGGCATATCGCGACAAGAATCACGCGCTGTGCCACGCGCTTCGCGTCGAGCTGGGTGATCGGATCGAATTTCACGCGCCTTTGGGCGGCATGTTCGTATGGGCGCGCATTCCAGGCCTCGACGCGGCAGCATTGCTTGCCCGCGCCATCGAGCACAAGGTGATCTTCGTGCCGGGCAACGCGTTTTTCGCGGATCACGCCGACACCTCCAGCTTGCGCCTTTCCTTCGCTGCGCCCGATATCGCCGCGATTGAGGAGGGCGTGCGCCGGCTCAAACGTGCATACGAAGCAGCGACCGGTACGTCGGTTCGGATGACGAAATGAACAATGAATAGAGGTCGATGAATGAAGATTGTAGTTGCCGTAAAACGCGTGGCGGATTTCAACGTGAAGATTCGCGTCAAGGCGGATCAGTCCGGCGTTGAACTCGCCAACGTGAAGATGTCGATGAATCCGTTCGACGAAATCGCTGTGGAGGCGGCCGTCCGGTTGAAAGAAAGCGGGCAGGCGAGCGAAGTGATCGTGGTGTCGGCCGGGCCGGTGCAGAGCCAGGAGACGCTGCGCACGGCGCTGGCCATGGGCGCAGACCGCGGCATCCATGTGAAGGTGGAGAGCGAACTGCAGCAACTCGGCGTGGCACGCATTCTCCGCGCGGTGGTGGAGCGTGAGCAGCCGGGCCTCGTGATGCTCGGCAAACAGGCCATTGACGACGACGCCAATCAAACCGGTCAGATGCTCGCCGCACTGGCAGGGTTGCCGCAAGCCACTTTCGCGTCCCATCTGCAAGTGGAGGACGGCGCAGCCAGCGTGACGCGCGAAATCGATGGTGGCTCGGAAACGGTGAATGTCCGTTTGCCGGCCGTGGTGACGACGGACTTGCGACTCAACGAGCCGCGTTACGTCACGTTGCCCAACATCATGAAGGCGAAGAAAAAACCGATCGATGTGATCGACGTGGCCGAACTCGGCCTCGACATCCAGCCACGCATCAGGACGCTGAAAGTCAGCGAGCCCCCGAAACGGGCTGCGGGCGAATGCGTGGCCGATGTCGACGCGCTTGTCCAGAAACTGAAGAACGATATGAAAGTGATGTGAGGTCAAGCCATGACGATTCTGGTGATTGCGGAACACGACGACACAACCCTGAAGGCTTCGACGTTGAATGCGCTCGCCGCGGCGAGGCAACTCGGTGCGGCGGTGCACGTGCTCGTGGCGGGGCACAACGTTCACGCGCTGGCGGCTGAAGCCGCCACATTCGAAGGCGTGCAGAAAGTGCTGCACGCCGATGCGAGTCATCTCGCGGGCGGTCTCGCGGAAAACATCGAACCGACCATCGTTGCCGTGGGCGATCGGTACACGCACATCGTGTTTCCGGCCACGGCATACGGCAAGAACATTGCGCCGCGTGTGGCGGCGAAGCTCGCAGTGGGACAGATCTCCGACGTGACCGCGGTACTCAGCGCGGACACCTTCGAGCGCCCCGTCTACGCGGGCAATGCGATCGCGACCGTTCAGTCGCTCGATCCGGTGAAGGTCATCACGGTGCGCCTCTCGGCGTTCGCGCCTGTCAGTGCGCGTGTGGCCGACCCTGCTCCGATCGAAACGCTCGAGCCCGCGCCGGATTCAGGGCTCGCGACGCTCGTCAGCCGCGAACTGACGAAGCTCGAGCGCCCCGAATTGACCGCTGCGAAGATCGTCGTGTCGGGCGGGCGGGGGCTGGGGTCGGCGCAACAATACAAGGCGGTTCTCGAGCCGCTCGCCGACAAACTGCAGGCGGCGTTGGGCGCTTCGCGCGCAGCCGTCGATGCCGGCTACGTGTCCAACGACTTCCAGGTCGGGCAGACCGGAAAGATCGTGGCGCCGGACGTTTACTTCGCGGTCGGCATTTCCGGTGCAATTCAGCATCTGGCCGGCATGAAGGACTCGAAGACCATCATCGCCATCAACAAGGACGCAGAGGCACCCATCTTCGGCGTTGCCGATCTCGGCCTGGTAGCGGACCTTTTTCAGGCCGTGCCGGAACTGACCGGCAAACTCGGTGCGTAATCTCGTGCGTGATCTGGTGCGTAATCTGGTGCGTCAGCCGTAACAGTACGGGCCGGCGCAGGCAGTTTGGTATTTCCGTGCGGGACGGGGTCACCCGCGAGGTGTTGAGTTGGTACGTCGTGCCCATTGCAGTTGCAGTAACGAGCAAGAAGTGAATTATTAACGGCCGTCCTGCGGCCCATAAAGTTTGGAGAACTTGTGAAAAAGACCATCATTGGCGCAGCGCTCGCTGCCGCCGCCTTGCCTGCCTTCGCGCAGAACACCGTGACGCTCTACGGTCTCATCGACGAGGGTTTCGATTTCACGAACAACGTGAACGGTTCGAAGGTGTACGAGTTGCAGAGCGGCTATGCGCAGGGCAGCCGCTGGGGCCTGAAGGGCACGGAAGACCTGGGCGGGGGCCTCAAAGCCGTTTTCCAGCTGGAAAACGGCTTCAACGTGAACAACGGGAAGTTGGGGCAGGGCGGCTTGATGTTCGGTCGCCAGGCGTACGTCGGCCTCGTCAGCGACCAGTACGGCAGCGTCACGTTCGGGCGCCAGTATGACTCGCTCGTGGACTTCCTCGCGCAAACCACCGCCAACGGCAACTGGGGCGGCTATCTGTTTTCGCACCCGTACGACAACGACAACACCGACAACTCGTTCCGCGTGAACAACACGGTGAAGTACACAAGCCCGACCTTTGCAGGGCTCCAGTTCGGCGGCACCTACAGCTTCAGCAACGACACGAATTTCGCGAACAATCGCCAGTACAGCGTCGGCATGCAGTACGCGACCGGTGGGCTGCTGCTCGCAGCGGCCTATCTCCAGGCGAACAATCCTTCGGCATCGGCGGGCGGCGCCATCAACAACGGCGGCGACGAGAACTTCGTCGCAAGCCGCCTGCGCGTGTTCGGCGCGGGTATCAACTACACGTTCGGCAGTGCAACGCTCGGGTTCGCGTACACGAATACCCTTGTTCAGCAGCCTTTGAGTTCGGGCTACGTGGGCGCCATCACGCCGACCGGCGGCGCAACGTTGTCGTCGCTCAGGTTCAATAACTTCGAGGTGAACGCGAAGTATCAGGTGACGCCGGCCTTCTTCGTCGGCGCGGCGTACACGTACACGCGCACGAGCTTCAATGCGACGAGTGGTCAGCTTCATCCGCAATACCACAGCGTGGGGTTGATGGCGGACTACAACCTGTCGAAGCGAACGGACGTCTACGTGCAGGGCGGCTACCAGCATGCGGGTGGCGACAAGACCGGTACGGTGCTCGATGTCGCCTATGTGCCGGGCGCGGATGCGGTCTCGTCCACGTCGAGCCAGTTCGTGCTTCGCGCAGCCATTCGCCACAAGTTCTGATGACGTAGCAAGGCATGACACGGTGAGGCCATACGCGTGTCCTCACCGTGCTCGTGCTGCTGTTGCGCGTCTTTCGCGGAACGTGCCGTTATGCCGGCCGCGCGAGCAGCGTGACCGTGAGGAGTCCGAGCACGGTCATCGCGAGCGAGATGCCCACGTGAATGGCGATCTCGCCCACCGCCCAGCCGAGCCGGCCTTCCTGAAGGTGCGAGACGACTTCCGCGGAAAAGGTCGAGAAGGTGGAGAGGCCGCCCATCAGGCCCGTGATGACGAAGAGCCGCCATTCGGGCGCGAGGCCCGGATAGCGCGCGAATACGCCGACCGCCACGCCGATGATGTAACCCGCCATCGTATTGGCCGCGAGCGTGCCGAGCGGCAGGGCCGGGAAGAGGCCGTTGAGCCGGATGCCGAGCAGCCAGCGCAGCAGCGAACCGAGCGCACCACCCATGGCGACGGCAAGAATCGACAGATACATAGCGGGAAAGAAATCTGTAGAGGAAAAGAAACCTGCGCCTGGCTACGGGCAAAGGTGGCTCGGATCGCGGCCGAAAGGTGGCCGAAAGATGGTCGAAGCGGGACCATTGCGCCTGCCGTTTTCAGCGCGAGAGTCTAGCATCGGGCGAATTTCGGTGCGCTTACGCCGCGCTGCCGTGGTCCATGCCGTGGCCTAAAATCGCAAGAGCGGCGGTTGCTGCGACTTCACGGGGACACGACATGAAAGGCTATCAACTCACGTTCTACACGGAGCAGAGCCGGCGCCACGAGCACCAGCCGGTTGTCGACTGGCTCATGGCCCGCGCAAAGCAGATGGGCGTGCAAGGCGCGACGGTCATTGCGGCGGCCGAAGGCATCGGCCATGCCGGGGCACGCCACGCCGCGCGGTTCTTCGAACTGGCGGACCAGCCGATGCAGGTCATCTTCGCCGTCACGGAGACGGAGTCCGAACTGCTGCTCGATGCCGTACGCCGCGCCAATGTGCACGTGTTCTACACGCGCTGTCCCATCGAGTTCGGCGTGCTGGGCCTGCCCGGCGGCGATCAGGTCGCACCGTGATCGCAGCGCAGGCGTGAGCCACGCCACGCCTGCGTTTCGCGGACGGCTTGGCTTCGCAGCGGCCGTCGCGCAAGCACGGCCGCACCCGCGCCGCGTTCAGCTCGCGGTTTCCCGCTCCGGCGTTGCGGAAATGCGGTGAATCGAGAGGTCCGCGCCGTTGTACTCCGCTTCCTGTTCGATGCGCAGCCCCACGGTGGCACGCAGCGCGCCGTACACCAGCGCACCCCCCAGCGTCGCAATGACGATGCCGCCAAGCGTGCCCACGATCTGCGCGCCGAGCGACACGCCGCCCAGTCCGCCCAGCGCCCGCAGGCCGAAGATGCCCGCCGCGATGCCGCCCCAGGCCCCGCAGATGCCGTGCAGCGGCCACACGCCGAGTACGTCGTCGATGCGCCAGCGGTTCTGCACCAGCGTGAACAGGTGCACGAACAGCACGCCGGCCACCGCGCCGGTGACGAGCGCGCCAAGCGGATGCATGACGTCCGAGCCCGCGCAGACCGCCACGAGCCCCGCGAGCGGACCGTTGTAGGTGAAGCCGGGGTCGTTGCGGCCCGCGAGCCACGCCGTGAGCGTGCCGCCCACCATCGCCATCAGCGAGTTCACGGCCACGAGGCCGCTGATCTTGTCGACGGTCTGCGCGCTCATCACGTTGAAGCCGAACCAGCCTACGGCCAGCACCCAGGCGCCGAGCGCGAGGAACGGAATGTTCGACGGCGGATGCGCGGCCACGCGTCCGTCGCGCTGGTAGCGTCCGTGGCGGGCGCCGAGCAGCAGCACGGCCGGCAGCGCGACCCAGCCGCCAAACGCGTGCACTACCACGGAACCCGCGAAGTCGTGGAACTGCGCGCCGAAGAACTGCTCGAGCGCGGCCTGCACGCCGAAGCGGCCGTTCCACACGATGCCCTCGAAGAACGGATAGACGAAGCCGACGATCACGAACGTCGCGAACAGCTGCGGGTTGAACTTCGAGCGTTCGGCGATGCCGCCCGAGACGATGGCCGGAATCGCGGCGGCGAAGGTAAGCAGGAAGAAAAAGCGCACGAGGCCGTAGCCGTTGTGGGCGGCGAGCACGTCGGCGGGATCGAAGAACTGCACGCCGTAGGCGATCGTATAGCCGATGAAGAAGTACGCGAGGGTCGATACCGAGAAGTCGACCAGGATCTTCACGAGCGCGTTGACCTGGTTCTTTTTCCGCACGGTGCCGAGTTCCAGAAACGCGAAGCCCGCGTGCATGGCCAGCACCATGGCGGCACCGAGCAACAGAAAGAGCGTGTCGGTGCCGGTTTTGAGGTTTTCCATCTGTCCGTCCTGCTATGCGCAAAAAACGGGCAGAGAAAGCAAGATGCGGGCCAAAATGGATCAAGATGGCCTCATGAAGGTGCAACGACGCACCGCCGTGGGCGGAGCGGGCGAATCGCTTCACAGGTTGGCGCCGAGATATCAGCAGCGCGCGTGCACTGCATTCAGGCAAATAGCACCGAATGTGTGCGTACGATCCGAGAGAGGGCCGTCGCACGCCAATTTGAGGCATTTTCTTAAAACTGCCTTACGTCCTCGCCGTCGCCATGCCGCGCGCATGGCGATGCGCGTGGTTGTCGGTGCCGGCTTTACGCGCCATGCCCCGCCCGGCAAGGCCCTCGCGCCGTCGCACCGCGGCCCGGGCGCGTGCGCCTTTGTCCCCGGGCTCAAAGGCGACATAATGAGACCCCCGCCATGAGTCTGACGTATGCCGCCCGGCGGACTCACGAACCTTCCTGCGCGCATGAGACTGACGACCAAAGGGCTGCTGCTGATCGCCATTCCGGCCGTGTTCGAGCTGACGCTTCTCTCGGGAATCGTCAAGGCACAGGCCGATGCGCTCGAAGCCGAGCGTGCCGCGCAGCACAGCCAGGACGTGCTTACCCAGACGTCGCGCATTCTCGAACCTGTCCTGCTCGAATCGGCGCGCCTGCGCGGCGCCGTAGCCGCGACCGACACGACCTACGCGACGCCCGTTTCGCTCTGGATGGACATCGACCGCCGCATCGACGGACTCGTCGAACTCGTGGCCGACAATCCCGGGCAGGTCGAGCGCGCCGCGCAGGTCCGCCAGGCGGTGCAGGCCTACCGCCAATGGTCGGACCGGGTGCAGGACCTGCTGCGCTCGGGCCGCCGCGCCGACGTGCTTGCGCGTTTTCGCGACCTCGGCGTGACCGATGTGCTGGACCGCGTGCGCGTGCAGGTGATCTCGTTCCAGGCGGAGGAAAAGCGTCTCGACGTGCTGCGCGCCACGGCGGCCGAAGCGGCGCGTGCGCGGCAGCAGACGCTCGTCGTCACGGCGGTGGTGGCGTCCATCGTATTTGTCGCGCTTGCGGTGTATCTGTTCACGCGCGGTCTGCGCGGGCGCCTCGCGCTGCTTTCGGACAACGCCGGGCGTCTGGCGGGCAACGAGCCGCTCGCCCCGCTCACGGGCGGCGACGACGAGATCTCGCGGCTCGACCTGGTGCTCCACGAGACGAGCCGGCGCCTGATCGAAGCCGAGCGTCTGCAGGTGCGCTTCCAGTCGGATCTCGGCCGCCGCGCCGCGGAACTCGCGAACATCAACGAAAGCCTGCGGCAGCAGACCCAGGAAAACGAGATGTTCATCTATAGCGTCTCGCACGATCTGCGCGCGCCGCTCGTCAACCTGCAAGGCTTTTCGAAAGAGCTCACGCACGCGTGCGAGGACCTGCGCCGCGTGGTGGCGCAGTCGTCGCTCTCGCCCGAGCAGCGCGCGCACATCGAGCAGCTCATCAACGACGACATCGCGGTCGCGCTGCGGTACCTGCAGTCGGCGGTCTTGCGCGCCTCGCACATCATCGACGCGTTGCTGCGGCTCTCGCGGGTAGGCCGCGTCGAGTACCGCCGTCAACCCGTGGACGTGGAGGACATCGTGCAACGCGTGATCGACGCCATGCGCGTCTCGATCCGCGCGCGGCACGCCGAAACCGTGGTGCATGAGTTGCCCGCGGTGTGGGGCGACCCGACCGCGCTCGAACAGGTGTTCGCCAACCTCATCGGCAATGCGGTCAACTATTTGAGCCCCGCACGCGAAGGCCGCATCGAAATCGGCACGACGGCCGCGCCGCCCGGCGTGCAGACGTTGCGCATTTTCTACGTGAAGGACAACGGCCTCGGTATTCCCGAGGTCGCGCTGCCGCGGCTCTTCAATGCGTTCCAGCGCATGCACGGCAACGTCGCCGCAGGCGAGGGCATCGGGCTTGCGCTCGTGCGGCGCGTGGTGGAGCGGCACGGCGGCCGCATCTGGGTGGAATCCACCGAAGGCGTGGGCACGACGTTCTATTTCTCGCTGCCTGAGGCGGCGGCGAAGGCGCAGTTGACGGCCGAGGCGGTGGGGTCGTCGGAGACGCAGGGGTAAGGGGGCGTTGCGGGCTCTCGCGTGCCGTTGTGCGGCCGCCCGATGTGGGCGCGCCGTGCCACGGGTCTTTGTGGCACGGCGCGGGTTTGAGAGGGTGAGGGCGGCTCTCTCGTCGCCCTGCGCGTTAGTGTGTCAGCACGTTGCGAGCACGCGAGACGGATGCGGCACGACGGCGGCCCACGCTCAAAGCTCGATGCGCGTGCCGAGCAGGATGAGGAACTGGCGCAGCCATTCGGGATGCGCGGGCCATGCGGGTGCCGTGACGAACGGTGCATCGGTGATGGCGGCGTCGACCGGGATATCGGCATAGTCACCGCCCGCCAGCCGCACTTCGGGCGCGCAGGCCGGGTAGGCGGAGATTCGCTTGCCGCGGATCACGTCGGCGGCGGCGAGCAACTGGGCCGCGTGGCAGATCGCCGCGATCGGCTTCTGGGCCGAGGCGAAGTGGCGCACGAGGTCGATCACGCGCTTGTCGAGCCGCAGATATTCGGGCGCGCGGCCGCCCGCAATGGCGATGGCGTCGTAGCGAGCCGGGTCGATATCGTCGAACGACGCATTGAGCGTGAACTGGTGCCCCGGTTTTTCCGTGTACGTCTGGTCGCCCTCGAAGTCGTGGATGGCGGTCTTCACGCGCTCGCCGGCCTTCTTGCCCGGGCACACGGCGTCCACCGTATGGCCCACGGCCTGTAGCGCCTGGAACGGCACCATCGTTTCGTAGTCTTCGGCGAAGTCGCCGGTGAGAAACAGAATCTTCTTCGCTGCCATCGTAAGTCTCCGGTTGAGGAACGGAACACTGCGGACGTCGGTGGAGTCTACTCCAGCATCGTTGATGAATCGGTGACGCAGTCGATGGATGCTTTCCGATGGCGGCGCTACGCGCGCCGCGACGCCCCGGCGCTGGCCGCGCTGTTTCGCGAGGCGGTGTTGGCGGCGACGCATTACGACGTGCGCGCCCGCACCGCGTGGGCGCAAGGCGCCGACGACCTCGATGCATTCCGGCGCACGCTCGCGCACGGCCTGACACTCGTCGCCGTAGCCCAGCCCCGCGACGATGAAGCCGCGCATGGCGGAGAAGCGCTGGCAGCGTTTGCCCAGCTGCATCCCGCCGACCACGTCGAGATGCTTTACACGGCGCCACGCTGGGCCGGGCGGGGGCTCGCGTCAAGCCTGCTCGCGCGGCTCGAAGGCGCGGCTCGCGAGGCGGGCGCGGTGGTGCTCACGGCCGACGCGAGTGCCGCGGCCAGACGCGTGTTCGAGCGGGCGGGCTTCGGTTGTGCCGGGGACGAGGTGGTCTGGCGCGAGGGCGTATCATTGCGCCGTTTTCGTATGTGCAAGCCGCTCAACGCGACACAGGATTTCCGATGACCTTCCGTAACAGTGCTCACGCTTCCCGTCGTACCGGCCACTCCGGGTGTTCTGGCGGGGCTTCTCGTCGTCGCTTCACGATCGCCTCGCGCACCGCGCTCGCGTGGATGTTCGCGCCGCTCGTGCTGCTCGCGGGCTGCGAAAAGCAGACTTCGCCGTCGGACGCCGACGCAAAGCTCAACGACGCCGCGAAGCAGGCCGGCCAGAAGCTCGACCAGGCGGCGAGCTTCGTCGGTCAGCAGCTCGACGCGGCACGCGCCGCGGCGCAGAAGCATATCGACAAGGCGGCGTCTGCCGCGTCTGCGGCCGTGGGGGCATCCGCGCCGACGTTGTCGATCGACCCGGGCGCGCTTGCCTCGATGGCGCAAGGCCATCTGCAGGGCGCCGCAAGCGCAGTGGCCGGCGCGGCTGCCGCGGCAGCGGGCAACAGTCTCGAACAGGCGGGCCGCAAGCTCCAGCAATGGGCGAGCACGGTGGCGGGGGCTTCGTCCGTGGCAGGGGGGACGACGACTCAAGGGTCAGCATCTGGCGCCGCAGGCGCGAGCGGGGCGCCGGCGCGTACCAGCCCGTAAAGCCCGATCCCGGATTGACTGCTTCGATAAATGTAACTACCATGCGTACACTTTTTGTCGTGCAGGTGCGTGATGAACACGAGTAGCCGCTTCGCGTTTGCGGTGCACGTGCTTGCGCTGCTGGCGCAGCAGGAGGGCGTGCCGCTGTCGTCGGAGATCATCGCCGGCAGCGTGAACACGAATCCGGCGTTGATTCGCCGGCTGCTGACCATGCTGGCGCAGGCGGGGCTGACCACCTCGCAACTGGGTGCGGGCGGCGGGGCGCTGCTGGCCCGTGCGCCCGAAGACATCACGCTGCTCGAGGTCTACTGCGCGGTGGAAGACCCGCAGCTGTTCGGCCTGCATCGCGAGGAGCCGAACCCGGCGTGCATGGTGGGCCGCAACATCCAGCAGGTGCTGCGCGGCATCATGGACGACGCGCAGCGCGCCATGGAGGCATCGCTTGCGGCACGCACGGTTGCCGATACGTTCTCAGACGTGGTGCGCCGCGAACGGCTTCGCAAGCGGCGCACGGCGCGCAGCGAGGGTTGATGCGGCGTGAGAGCGGGTGGGCGGAGTGGTTGCCGGCCAGGGGATGCGTAGTTAGGGAACCGGTAATCAGGAACGGGGCATTGCCCCGGTTTTTTTCGCTGTATATGTAATCGAGTTAGTTACATTTTTTGATCTTCACAAAGGGAGTATCGACATGAGCAAGACGTTGAAAATCGCGCTGTTTGGCGCAACCGGCATGATCGGTTCACGCATTGCCGCCGAAGCCGCGCGCCGCGGGCACCAGGTCACCGCGCTCGTACGCAACCCGCAGCGCGTGCCGGAAGACACCGCGAACATCCATGCGTCGCAGGCCGATCTGCTCGATGCGGCGAGCGTGGCGGCGGCCGTGCGCGGCCATGACGTGGTCGCGAGCGCCTATGCTCCCGCCCTCGACAACACGGCGACGCTCGACACCGCCACCCGCGCGCTGGTGGCCGGTGTGCGCGAAGCGGGGCTCAAGCGTCTCGTGGTGGTGGGTGGCGCGGGTTCGCTCGAAGTTGCGCCGGGCAAGCAGCTCGTCGATGCCGAAGGGTTTCCGGCCGCCTACAAGGCCGTTGCGCTCGCGCACCGCGAGGCGCTCCACTACTACCGCACGGTCTCCGACCTCGACTGGACGTTCTTCGCCCCCGCTGCGATGATCGCGCCCGGCGAACGTACGGGCCAGTTCCGCACAGGCGCCGGCACGCTGATTGCCGACGCCGCGGGCACGAGTCGCATTTCCGCCGAAGACTACGCGATTGCATTCGTCGACGAGCTGGAGCAAGCACGCTTCGTGCGTCAGATCGCGACGGTCGCGTACTAAGACGTAGTAAGGCGGTAAGGGCAGATCGGACAGGCGCGCGCAAGCGTGCTGACAATCTGTTACGCACGCTCACGCAGCTTCACGCGTCCGGTGCCGGAGGACAGCTAAACTTGTGCGTCCTTTTCGTACCCGTCCCGCTCGCCATGAAGTCAAGCCTGGAGCAGCGTGATGCAGGCACGCCGGCCCTTGCGCCGGCGCGCCGGACCGCCGCTCGTTCTCCTCGTCGTTCCGGTCGTCGCTGCGGGTCTTCCCGCACCGGCCGGCCGTTCTGCGCGCGCCTCGCGGCGCCGTTCCTTTCCCTCTGGCTCGTCGCGTTCGCGATACTCGCGAGCTTTGCCTGCGTGCCCGGCGTCGCCCGTGCGGCAGGTGCGTCCGGTGCGCCGGGCCTGCCCAGCGCGCCGGCGCCCGGCGCGGCCACGCCCGTGCTGACGGCGCTCCAGAGCCTCATCAGCAGCGCGACGGCGTCGGCGGCGGTATCCGCCTCGGCGCCCGATGCCGCTTCGGCGGCGTCGCCCGCCAGCGAGGCGGAGTTCGCGCGTTCGCTCGACAGCGTGATTTCGACGCTCGACAACGACCGCCAGCGTCGGGCCCTCGTGATCCAGTTGAAGAAGCTGCGCGACGTTTCGCAGCATGCGGCGCCGCCTGCCGCGGCGTCTGCCGCGCAGGGCGCGGCGGGGTTGCTCGGCGCCATCGCTTCGGGCCTCGCGTCGGTTGCGGCGGACGTGCACCAGGGCCGCACACCGGCGCGCTACTGGAGCGGGCGCATCAACGCCGCCGCCAACGAGTTGTACGCCATCGTCGCGAGCCAGGGTTCCGAGCATTTCGGCAAGGTCGTGCTCGACATGCTGGCGATGCTCGCCGGCTGGGGCGCCTGCGCGGGCAGCCTGATCTGGCTGCAACGCCGTTTGCATGCGCGCTTCGGCATCGTGGAGGGGCTGAAGCCGAACCCGGCGACGCGCGAGTTGCTGATCTTCGCCTTGCGCCGTGTCGGACCCTGGGTCGTCGCCTTCGTCGCGGCGCTCGCCTTTGTGCGCGCGATGCCCGAGGCGCTGGGCCGCACGCTCGGCATGGTGATCGCTTACGCGATCGTGGCGGGCGCGGTGTTTTCGGCAATCTGTCTCATCATGTTTTCGCTGTTCGGCTCCGGGCACCGGCGCGCGGCCGTGCACGTGCTGCTGCGCGACGCGCGCCGGCTGCTGTTCGCGATCGGCGTGTGCGGTGCACTGGGCGATGCCGCCGTCAACTACGACGTCGCGCATCAGCTCGGCCCCAATCTGGCGGGGCTCGTCTCGACGGTGGCCAACATGACGGCCGCGGTGCTCACGGCGTATTTCGCGCTGGCGTTCCGGCAGCCCGTTGCGCATCTGATCCGCAACCGGTCCTACGAGCAGCGGCACGATCACCGCGCGGCGACCGAGGGCTTCGAGGTGCTCGCCTCGCTCTGGCATCTGCCGATGCTGCTGCTCGCGGGGGCGTCGATCGTCGCGACGCTGGGCGGGCTTGATTCCAGCGAGGACGTTCTGCAGATTTCGGTGGTCACGGCGCTGCTGCTCGTGATCGCGTTCTTCCTTTCGGCCATCGTGCTGCGCCTGACGCGCCCGCGTCTCAACGACACGCATCGCCGCCGGCGCCACCGTTCGCCGTATCTCTGGCGGCTGCTGCGCTTCGCCGGCACGCTCGTGATGCTGTTCGTCTGGCTCGCGTTTCTCGAGTTCTCGTCGCGGCTATGGGGCGTGTCGCTCGCGGGCATGATCGAGGACAGCGTGACCGCGCGCGGCATCGCCCATGCGGTCACGGCCATCCTCACCACCGTCTTCGTCGCGTGGCTGATCTGGATTCTCGTGGATACCGCGATCCAGGAGGCGCTCAATCCGGGCGGTCCGCGCAGCAAGTCGCGCAACCCCGGCACCCGCGCGCGCACCATGCTGCCGCTCGTGCGCAACGCGCTCGCGGTCACCATCCTCACCATCGCGGCCATCGTGACGGCGGCCAATCTCGGCATCAACGTGACGCCGCTGCTGGCGGGCGCGGGCGTGATCGGGCTCGCGGTGGGCTTCGGCGCGCAGTCGCTCGTGACTGACCTCATCACGGGCCTCTTCATCATTCTCGAGGACACGATTTCGGTAGGCGACTGGATCGAGATAGACGGCGGCCATGCGGGCACGGTCGAGCATCTGACCATACGCACCGTGCGGCTGCGCGACGGGCAGGGCGCCATTCACGCCATTCCGTTCTCGCAGATCAAGATCGTGAAGAACCTCTCGCGCGACTTCGCTTATGCGGTGTTCGAGGTGCGCGTGCCGTTCTCGGCCGACGTGGACATGATTACGGCGCTGATTCGCGAGGTGGGCGCCGACCTTGCCGCCGACTTCCGCTATCGGAACGAAATGCTGGGGCCCGTGGAAGTGTGGGGACTGGACCGTTTCGATCCGAACTGGATGGTGGTGAAAGGGCAGATCAAGACGCGGCCGCTGCAGCAATGGAGCGTGGCGCGCGCGTTCAACGTGCGTCTGAAGCGGCGCATGGACGAGGCGGGCATCGAGATTCCGGTGCCGCAGATGCAGGTGTACACGTCGGCGAGAACGCACGGGCGGCAGGCGGATGGGGCAGAGGAAAGCTCGACCGCGACGCGGCACGAGGTAGGAGCCGCTCACGAGCAACCGGCGGCGGGCGTTACGGCGGCAAGGTCGTCTGTCGACGTGCCGCAGGCGCAGGCACGCGACGTCTCGCACGAACCGCGACCGGCGCCGGCGCCGACCGGCGGCTCGATGGCCGCGCCGCCGCAGATCCCCGTGGCCGGCGACGCGCCGAAAGGCTAGGTGAGCGCGGCCTCGCGCACGGGCGTTTGCGCGACGACGTCTGGCGCAACGGTTTGCCCGTCGCGGTTCAAGCCGCTCGATATCGCGCCGATGCTGCTTTCGACGCCGCTTTCGGCCACGCGAACCAGATCGTTCACGTGCGTCGCGATCTGCGCGCCCGCCACGCCGTAGACGTGTAACGACACGGCGCGCCGGCCACTCTCGTTGGCAAGCCGATGGATGGCCGCATGTCCTGCGCGCGTGACCGACACTGCCCCGGCCGCGCGCGGCTGCGTGCGACACGCAGTGGCGCAGGCGCCAGCCTCGTCCCAGCGATACAGCGATTCCGTGAGTTTGCCTTCGACCACCGCATAGCCGCACCACGTGTGATGCGCATGTACCGGGCTGGCCTGGCCCGGCATCCAGACGAGCGCGGCGATGGCGTAGCGGCCGTGCGCGTCGGCGGCGAGCAGGTGGCGGCGGTACCCGTGGGCGTCGCCCTTGCAGGCAGACTCGTCGAGCAGTCCCGGGTCGGCAATGGCCTCGGCCAGCGCCGAGCGGACGCGCTGCGCGAACGCGGCATCGCTTGAGCGAAGCGGCGAGTCGCCGGCTGGCGCGGTGCTCTCGAATGCCTCGTTCAAGTGATCGCACAGGCGCTGGATGGCGGCGCGCGCGGACGAACACGGCTGGAAGAGCGGGGCAGCGGCGGTCGATTTCATGGCGGTCGTCGGGACGGCACCGGTTGTGGTTCGATACTGCGATTTATACCGGCTTGCGCAGAGAAACGGTTTCCATATAATTTCCCGCTTAGGCTGAAAAGTAGAATAAATTTCTATTCAAAGGGGTGTGTGGGAATGGACATCATCGACCGGAAGCTGCTGGAGCTGCTCCAGCAGGACGCCACGATGCCGGTGGCGGAACTGGCGCAGCGGGTGAATCTGTCGCAGACGCCGTGCTGGAAACGGGTGCAGCGTCTCAAGGAAACCGGCGTGATACGCGGCCAGGTGGCGCTATGCGATCCGAAGAAGCTGGGCGTGGGCACGACGGTCTTCGTCGCGGTGCGCACCAACGAGCACACCGAAGCGTGGGCGCAACAGTTCACGCGCGCCGTGCAGGACATTCCCGAGGTGGTCGAGGTCTATCGCATGAGCGGCGAAACGGACTACCTGCTGCGCGTGGTGGTGTCCGACATCGAGGACTACGACCGCGTCTACAAGCAGCTGATTCGCGCGGTGCCGCTGTTCGACGTGAGTTCGAGCTTCGCAATGGAGCAGATCAAATATTCCACGGCGTTGCCGGTGCGGCCGGCGGCATTGCTGGACGGGCGCTGACAGGCGTTGCGTGGGGTGCAAACCGCAAGGCGGACGCAAGGTGCGGCGGCGTAGAATGCCGGGTCTGCCGAAGTTAGCCAGACCCGGCAGCCCAACCTGTCGGCCACACCCATCGGATTCCGAGTCTCTCCCATGAACGACCAGCGAAAGAAGAACCCCACCCTTGGCGTTGCCGTTTTCATCGTGGTGGCGGTGCTGCTCGTGATCGGCACGCTGCTCTTCAATGCGATTCGCGGCAAGCGCGAATACGACGAAACGAACGAGGCGCCGTCCGCTGCGGCTTCCGCTGCATCGGCCGCAATGGAGCTCACGGCGCCGGCGAGCGCACCGGCTGTCGCGGCAAGCGCGGCTTCGCAGTGAGCTGTGCAACTGGCTATGCGGTGAGGCGTGCAGCGACGCCTGTGGCAGCGACCCGTGCGGCAACGATGCCCATTGGCGGCGTCATGTCGGGCGGCGTCACGTCGCGCTCTGCCGCTCGTCGGGCGGCCCGTCGATAACGCGCTTCGCTTCGTGTTCCCTGCTTCGTATCGCGCGTCATATTCCGTGGCCTATCCCGCTTTCTAACCCTCTTCGGGCAGCCGGATCACGCTCGCGTCCTTGCGGATCAGCCACGAGGCCGCCAGCATCTGCTTGCACTGGTGCGCGAGCAGCTTCAACTCGTGCACCGCATCGGCCGGGCAATCCGGCGACTTTTCTGCTTCCACCACCATCGCGTCGAGTTCGCGGGAGACCCGCTTCGTGATCTCGGCGTGATCGGCGGGCGGCGCGATGCCGTCGTCGGCGGCCGAGAGGTTTTCGCGCACGATGAGAAGGACGCGCTGCAGCGGCTGGAGAGACGTATGTTCCTGCAGCGGCGCGGTGGTCTTGAGGAGCGGCGCGGCGGCCGTGATCTGGGAAGCGAGCGCGTGGCTGCGGACCAGCAGGTCGTTGAGTTCTGCCACGAACATTTGCGCCGTTTTCGGCTCCAGCATCATGCGCTGGAATGCCTGGCCGAGATTGGCGAACGCGATGTGCACGTTCTTGCGCGCGAGGCGATAGCGGAAGTCGCGGTCGAGCGCGTTCGCCGCCGCCGACGCGCCCGCCGTAGCCGACGCCGTAGCAGCTGCGGCCCGGCTACCCACGGCCGCTACTATCGGCTGGGCCGGACTTGCAGCCGCTGCTGGGACGCCGCTGGCCGCGGGCTGCGCGGCAGCCGCCATCGCGATGGCCGGCACGCGTGCCGCTGTTTCGGTCGCGAGCTCCGCGCTGGTCGCCATGGCGGCCGCGGGCCGTGCGATCCACGACCAGGTGGCGTCCAGATACTGGCGCATGGCGGCGATCATGTCGGTGACGAGCTTGCCCATGAGCCGGTATTCCCAGTAGGGGAACAGGTGGCTCGCGGCAATCGCGATGGCGCAGCCCACCACCGTGTCGATGACGCGCTCGCCGATGATCCGCATGCTGCCCGGCGCGAGCAGGTGGAACAGCAGCAGCACGTACGACGACGTGAACACGACGCTTGCCGCGTAATTGAAGAGCAGCAGGCTGTAGCTCATCACCATCGAGGCGAACATCACCACGATCAGCACGTGCGGTTCCTTCACGAAGAGGATCAGCGCGATGCTGGCGGCACAGCCGATCAGCGTGCCGATAATCCGCTGCGTGTTGCGTTGCCTTGTGAGCGAATAGCCCGGCTTCAGGATGATGACCGTGGTCATCACGATCCAGTAGGCGTTCGTGAGCGGCAGCAGGCGGCCCAGCCAGAAGCCGACCGCGACGGCGATCGTCACGCGCAGCGCATGCCGGAAGCTGGGCGACGCCATGGTGAGGTTCGAGAAGATCTGGCGGAACGGCACGCGGCGGTTGGACACGAAGCGCGAGAGCGCTTCGTCGATGCGCAGCTCGGTTTGCGTGGTCGGCGTTTCGCTCGTGAGGCTCTTGCGCATGCGGTCGATGAGCCGCGTGGCGCTCCAGATGCGCCGGAACGTGGCAGCCACGGCCGCGTAGGCTTCCGGGTTCTTCGTGGGCAGCTCGTTTTCGCGCATGAGTTCGATTTCGTACTCGATGGCGCGCAATTCCGCCTTGACGTTGATGCGCCCGCGCGGCGCCTGGTTCTGCAGTACGGCGAGGCCGATGTCTTCCATGTCTGCCGCGGCCTTGTCGATCAGGTCGCGGTAGAACACGAGCAGGTCGGAGCCGCCGAACGTGGTGCGCACGAGCGGGTAGTCGGTGTGCGCACCCACGAACAGCTCATGCAGATCGACCGTGTTGATGAACAGATTGAAGTGCATTGCGCGGCGCGGATCGAGTTTGCCGCTGCGCAGCCGCGGCAGGTTGCGCAGCACGATGTCGCGTGCGGCGTCCTGGCGCTCCACCGCGCCGATCTGCCTCGCCACGAGGTTGCGATAGCACTCGTCGAGGTCGTTGGCGAGGTCGTAGAACTGGCCCCGCGCGCGCAGATAGTCGGCACATGCGAACACGCTTTCGGCAATGGCCTGCTGCTCGATGCGGTCCATGAGCAGACGGCTCACGAGCGTGGCCCAGTACGTGTACCAGAGGCCGCCCGCCAGAATCCACGCGGCGTTGACGAGGGCCTCGTGCGGCGTGAAGTGCTCCTCGAGCGTCATGATCATCATGAATAGCGTGGCGAAGCTGATCTGCGGCCAGCGGTTGCCGTAGACCACGATCAGCGAGAGCACAAACGTGAGCGGCACCACCGTGCACCACAACGCCACCGAATTGACGGTGGCGAGACCGGTGGCCAGCGCGGAAAGGAAGCCGATCACGCTGCACGCCAGCATCTCGTTGTGCTTGTACTTGAGCGGCCCCGGCATGTCCACGACGCAGGCGCCGAGGGCGCCCGTGGCGATGGTGAAACCCACCTCGCTGTTGTGGAACACGATCAGGCTCAGCACCGCGGGCAGGGACACCCCGAACGCGATGCGCAGACCGCCGTAGAAGTACTGGCTGTAGAGGAATTTCTTGATCTCGATGGAATAGCGCATCGACTGCCGGTGTCTCGAAAACGGGCGAGGCAAAAAGGGAAAGGCCGAACGTCAAACGGAACGCCATGAAGCGTGTGCGATGGCGAGACTGCACGCAAGCCCGCGTGGCGCCTCGCTCGACAGACTGCGGGTGAGTCTAACTGATTTAGCCTCCCCTCAGACCTCGTCCGTTCGGCCGGGTTCAGCCCGAAAGTCCTCTTTGTTATGCTGTCGCCTCATCCGTGATCCATGCCGCTTTGGCCGGGTTCGCCGTCTCTTTCGCAAAGGCCCATGCTGCAGCTTTTCTATTCCAACCGGTACGAGACGCTCGCGAGTGCGCTGCTCGAAGACCTGCGGCACGCGCCGGAAGACCCGTGGAGCGCGCAGCCGGTCATCGTGCCGAACGCCGCCGTGCGGCGTCAGCTGGAACTCGACATCGCGAGGCGATATGGCGTGTGCGCGAACATCGCGTTCGGTTACCTCGCGAGCTGGCTGTGGGCGCAGATCGGCCGCGTGATTCCGGTGCCCGAGCATTCGCCGTTCGCGCCGGACAGGCTCGTGTGGCGTTGCTACCGGCTGCTCGATCCGGCGCCCGGCGCGGAAGTGTCGCCCTGGCTCGCCTCGCCGCGGCTCGGAACCTATCTGCGTGCCGCCGACGAAACGATGCGCTACGAACTGGCCCGGCGCATCGCCATGGTCTTCGATCACTACCTGACGTATCGGCCCGAATGGCTACTGCAATGGCAGGCTGGCCATTCGATTCTGGCCGCGGGCGCAAGTGATGGCGACAAAGTCCCGCTGGCGAGCGGGCCGCGTCTGCAACTGCCTGGTGCGAGCGACGCCCAGCACGAAGACGAGCGTTGGCAGGCGGCGTTGTGGCGCACGCTGCTGCAGGAGGTGGCGGGCGAGGGGCGCCCGCTCGCTGAGGCGACACCGCCCGCTTACCGCTTTCTCGATGTCGTGCGCACGCTCGACCTCGATGCCGTGGCGCGGGCGCGCTGGCCCGAGGCCGTGAGCGTGTTCGCGCTGCCCACCATGCCGCCGCTGCACGTAGCGCTGTTGCGCGAACTTTCGCGCTGGATGGACGTGCGTCTCTACATGCTCAATCCGTGCCGCGAATTCTGGTTCGACATCGTGACCGAGGCGCGGCTCGAAGCGCTGGATGCGGCCGGCGAGCGCGACTATCACGAAGTGGGGCATCCGCTGCTGGCGGAATGGGGGCGGCAGACGCAGGCGCAGTTGCACATGGTCCATGAACTCACGGAGAGCGCGGCATCGGGCGAGGCGTCGGCGTACGAGGAAAACCCGCAGTCCACCTGGCTCGCGTGTATTCAGAACGCGATGCTCAATCTCGAGCCCGAAACGCAGGGGGCGGCGGCGCTAGCGGAGCGAGGCATCGAAGTGCACGTTTGCCATAGCCTCTCGCGTCAGCTCGAAGTGCTGCACGACCGGCTGCTCGGCTGGTTCGACGAGATCGAAGACCTGCAGCCGTCCGACGTGCTCGTCGCGGTGCCCGATCTGGGCGCCGCGGGCCCGCTGATCGACGCGGTATTCGGCACGGCCGCGCCTGGCGATACGCGCCGCATTCCCTATCGCATCACCGGTCTGCCGCCGTCGCAGGCGAACCCTGTGGCGCGCGTGCTGCTCGACTGGCTCGCGTTGCCGGAGCGCAGCGTCGGCGCGCCGGAGTTGATCGAGTGGTTGCGCGTCGATGCGATCGCGGCGCATTACGGCATCGACGCCGCGGCGCTCGAAGCGGCCCAGACCTGGCTTGCTGCCGCGGGCGCGCGGCGTGGGCTCGTGCCCGGCGAGCCCGCGGGCGAGGACGTGCCGGTTGCACGCCATACGTTTTCCGACGCACTCACGCGGCTCTTTCTGGGCTACGCGCTGCCCGAGGGCAGCGAACCGGTCGACGCCTGGCTGCCAGTGCCGGGCGCGGACGGTTCCGAGGCCGAACTGCTCGGCCGGCTCGCGCGTTTCGTCGACGACATCGACGCGTTCGCGCGCCGCTGCGCCGAAGGCAATACGCCGTCCGGCTGGAGCACGGTCCTGCTCGATACACTCGCGCAATGCTTCGACACCGGCGTGGCCTTTGCGCCGATGCTCGCGGGCGCACGCGACGCGATCGACGCGATGGTGCGTGCCATGGCCGACGGCATGGGAAACGGTGTCGATGGCGTCGACGGTGCCGATGGCGCCGACATCGCCGTGATTCCCGCAGCGGTGGTGCGCACCGCATTCGCCGAGGCGCTGGACGATCCCGCGCGCGGCGGCGTGCCGTGGGGCAGCGTCACGTTCTCGTCGTTGACGAGCCTGCGCGGCCTGCCGTACCGCGTGGTGTGCCTGCTCGGCATGGACGACGGCGTGTTGCCGAGTCTCGCGCGTGCCGACGAGTTCGACCTCATGGCGTCGTTCAGCAAGCCCGGCGACCGTCAACGGCGCGACGACGAGCGCAATCTGTTCCTCGATCTGCTGCTCGCCGCGCACGACCGGCTGCTGATCGCCTACACGGGGCGCAGCATTCGCGACAACGCGCCGGTGCCGCCCGCCGCGCTGGTGGACGAACTGCTCGATCATCTGGCCACGGTGTCGGCCGGCCAAGGCGCCGGTCCTGACGAGGTGGAGGCCGCGCGGCGAGCCTTTATCGTGGACCATCCGCTTCAGCCGTTTTCCGCCGACTATTTCGCCGCACGGCCGGCACTGTTCACCTACGACCCCGACCGCGCCGAACTGGCCGAACTGCTCGCATCGCGGCACGTCGAAGCGCGTGTGCCGTTCTTCTCGCAACCGTTGCCGGCCAATACCGCGCCGCTCGTCGCCTTCGACGACTTTCAGCGTTTCTGGCGCCATCCCGCGCGTGCATTGCTGCGCGACCGCCTGGGCATCGTGCTCGCCGATGCCCAGGCGGAACTGCTCGACACCGAGCCGTTCGAACTCGACTACGCGGGCAGCGACGCGCTTGCGGCACGCCTCATGCCCATGCTGCTCGATGTACAAGCGCGCACCGATGCACTGGAACGCGCGCGGCGCGTGGCCGTGGCGAGTCCGGAATTGCCGGGCGGGGCGACAGGCGCCGTGTGGCGGGAGCGCGAACTCAACGCATTGCGGCTGCTTGCCGAGAGGGTGCAGAGCGAAATGGCAGGCGGCGTTGAACGGCTGCCTTTTGCGCTCACTATCGATCCGCGCTGGCCGGATACAGCGGACGTTTCGCTCTTCGGTACGCACGAGCGCGTGTTGCGCGAAGCGGCGCAGGCCACGCCGCTCGAACTGCACGGTTCGCTGAATTTGCTTACCGGGAACGGCCAGGTGATTTTCCGTTATGCCCGTCCCAGCGCGCGCGACTATCTGGCCGCCTGGCTTGCGCATCTCGTCTATTGCGCGGCGCAGCCGGCCGGCCCTCGCCGCACGGTGTGGCACGGCAACGGCGAAACGTTCGAATTTGCGCCCGTCGATGCGCCGCAGGATAAGCTCGCGCCGCTTGCCGCGCTCTATCGCGCCGGGCAGATGTTGCCGCTGCGCTTTTTTCCGAGAAGCGCGTGGAAGAGGTTCACCGAGAGTGAATCCGCAGCCCAGGGGGCGTGGATCAATGACCGCACAGGCGGCGAATCCGACGACCCGGCCTGGCGCATCGCGCTGCGCGGCACGCCGCTCACGCTGGACGAGCCGTTCGGCACGCTGAGCTCGCTCGTATTCGAGCCGCTCGTCGCCCATCTGCGGAGCACGTCATGACCGCAGTCACCACGCAGCGCCACGACGTGCCTACCGAACTCGACGTGTTCGCGTGCCCGCTCGACGGCGTCAACCAGATCGAAGCGTCGGCCGGCACCGGCAAGACCTGGAACATCTGCGCGCTCTACGTGCGCCTGTTGCTGGAAAAGGACTGCAAGGCCGACGAGATACTCGTCGTCACCTTCACGAAGGCGGCCACAGCCGAACTGCACGAGCGCATCCGCGGGCGTCTTGCGCAGCTTCATCGCGAGATCGAACGGGCTATTGCAGAAGGAGAGGGCGAGGCAGAGCAGGGCGACCTCGATCCGTTTGTGGCACGCCTCTTCGAGACCACGCTTGCGCCGGAGCGCGGCATCGATCTGGACACCGCCGCGAAACGCGTGCGGCGCGCGCTGCGCATGTTCGACCAGGCGGCCATCCACACCATCCACGCGTTCTGTCAGCGCGCACTGCAGGAAGCGCCGTTCGCTGCGGCCATGCCGTTCGCGTTTGAGATGGAGGCGGACGACGCCCCACTGCGCTTCGAACTGGCCGCGGACTTCTGGCGCGAGCAGGTCGAACCCGTCGCGGCCGCGCATCCCGCGTTTGCTGCGTGGCTCGTGGCGAACCGGGCGGGTCCCGCATCGCTCGATGCGCAGCTGGCGCGCCGGCTCAAGAAGCCGCTCGCCGTGCTGCGTTGGGATGGCGTGGCCGACGCAGCCGCAAGCGGTGAAGACGCGCAGGCGCGCTTCGACGCCGCACGCGAGCTTTGGTGCGCGGAGCGGGACGCCATCGTGAGCCTGCTCGCCGACGCGAGCGAGCGGCTCAGCAAAACGTCGCACAAGCCCGAGGCCGTGAGCGCGGCCATTGCCGCCTGGAGCGACTGGTTTGCCGAAGGCGATTGCCATGCGCCGCCGCCGCGGGCAGCGCTGAAGCTCACCGCGTCGGCGCTCAAGAAGGCGACGAAAACGAAATTCACGCCGCCCGAGCACGCATTCTTCGCGATGGCCGACACACTCGCGGCCGCCGCCGAGGCAGCCGAGGCCGCGCAGCGCGCGCGCTGGCTCGGGCTCGTCGAGGCGTGGCTCGCGTTCGCGCCCGGGGAACTGGCTGCGCGCAAGCGCGCGCGTCGCGTCGTGTCGTTCGACGACCTGCTCTCGAACCTCTACCGCGCGCTCAGCGAACATCCGTGGCTTGCCCAGACGCTGAGGGCACGCTATCCGGCCGCGCTCATCGACGAATTCCAGGACACCGATCCGCTGCAGTTCGCCATTTTCAGCCGCATCTTCGCGCCGCGCGGTCCGCTCTTTCTCGTCGGCGATCCGAAGCAGGCGATCTACAGCTTCCGCGCCGCGGACCTGCATACCTATCTGGCCGCGCGCGACGCCGCCTCTCACTGCTACACGCTCGCGGTCAATCAGCGCTCCACGCGGCCTATCGTCGACGCCTGCAACCGTCTCTTCGAGGCCAATCCGCGCGCGTTCGTGCTCGATCGGCTCGACTATCAGCCGGTTCGGGCCGGCTCGCGCGAGCGACCGCCGCTGCACGACGACGCGGCGCCGGGCGCGGATTTCCGTGTCTGGATGCTGCCGGACGGCGCGAAGGCCGAGGCGGGAGCACAGAGCGAAGAGGCAATGCTCAGCAAGAGCGCCGCGCAACGCGCAGCCAGCGAGGCGTGCGCGCAGGAAATCGTGCGGCTGCTACGCGGTGCGCGCGAGGGACACGTCACGATCGGTGCGGTGCCGCTCACGCCCGGCAACATCGCGGTGCTCGTGCAGACGCATCGGCAGGGTAGCCTCGTCAAACGTGTGCTGGCGGCGTGGGGCGTAGGCAGCGTGGAACTGGCTCAGGCATCGGTATTCGAGACGCTCGACGCCGAGCAGATCGAGCGCGTGCTGGCCGCCATCGATACGCCCGGCGATCTGCGCCGCCTGCGCGCGGCGCTCGCCACAGACTGGCTTGGCCTCGACGCGGCCGCGCTCTGGCGGCTCGAACAGCTTGCCGATGCGCCGGCTGGGCAGGACGATCCCGCTCACGCCGCCGACGCCATGAGCTGGGTTGAACGCTTTTCGCGTTACCGCACGCTATGGCACGAACGCGGCTTCGCCGTGATGTGGCGCACGCTGATGCGCGAGCTGCGCGTCGCGCAACGCATCGTCAGCGGGCCGGAGGGCGAGCGCCGGCTCACGGACGTGAACCATCTCGCCGAGCTCGTGCAGGCACGCGCGGCGCTCACGCCGGGCATTGCGCCCACACTGCGCTGGCTTGCCGCGCAGCGCGCCCAGGGCGGCGGCGAAGAGGCGCAGTTGCGCCTCGAGTCCGACCGCAATCTCGTGCAGATCGTGACCGTGCACAAGTCCAAGGGGCTTGAATACGCGGTGGTGTTCTGCCCGTTCCTCAACGACGGCGGGCTGCGCGACGCGCCGTCGTCAGGCCTGCCCGATGCGCGCGAGTACCACGACGAAGCGGGTCATGCCGTGCTCCATTACGGCTGTGGCGAAGACGAAGCACGCGAGGCCGACCGCTACGCGCAGCGCGAGCAGGCGGCGGAGCGCGCGCGGCTCGTCTATGTGGCGCTGACACGCGCGGTTTATCGCTGCTATCTGGTCGCGGGCCCGTATCTCGCTTCGCGCTCCACCAAGGAATCGCAGCGCAGCGTGCTCAACTGGCTCGTGGCCGGCGCGGGTCGTGAATTCGAAACCTGGCTTGCCGATCTGCCCGATGTGCCCGTGCTCGTCGAACAGTGGCACGCACTCGCGGGTGGCCCGATATCGGTCGAACCGTTGCCGAAGGTGGCGGGACGTCTGCCGCTTCAGGCCGATGTCGCGGCCGGCGCGCATATGCAGGCGCGTGCGAGCCGGCGCATCTTGCGCGACCCGTGGCGCCTCGCGAGCTTCAGCTCGCTCGTGGCGGCCGGCGCGAGCCGCGGCGAGGCGGCGTCTGTCAGCGAGGAAGCGCGGCCCGACCACGACGAGCTGGCCGACGCAGCGGGTGAGGCCCCGCCTTGGGTCCCGGCTCGCCCGGCGCTCGCTCTGCCCGCGGACGACATCCTCGCGTTTCCGCGCGGCGCCGCGGCAGGCGAATGCCTGCACCGCATGTTCGAACTGGCCGACTTCTCCGACCCGAACACCTGGCCCGAAGCCGCCCGGCGCGCGCTCGTGGAACGTCCCGCACCCGCGGCGCCCGAACTCGTCCCACGTTTGCCGGCGATGATGCACAAGCTGCTCGCGGACGTGGTTGCCGTCGAACTGGTGCCGGGCATGAAGCTCGCGTCGCTCGATCCCGCGCGCCGTCTCAACGAGTTCGAGTTCGTGTTTCCCGCCGATGCGCTGGATCTCGCCGCGTTGCGCACGGTGCTCCTTGCGCACGGGTATCCCGACGTCGCGCTGGAACCCGGCACGTTACGCGGCTTCGTGAAGGGCTTCATCGACATGATCGTGGAACACGACGGGCGTTACTGGATCGTCGACTGGAAGTCGAATCATCTCGGCGACGCGCCCGAAGACTACGATGCAGCCTCGCTCGACGAGGCGATGTCGGCTCATGCATATCCCCTTCAGGCCTTGCTCTACACGGTCGCCCTGCATCGCTATTTGCGGACGCGGTTGCGCGATTACGCGTACGACACGCATATCGGCGGCTATCTGTACCTGTTCGTGCGCGGCGTGCGGGTGGCTTGGCGCGCGGGTGGCAAGGCGGGTGGCGTGCACGTGGGCCGGCCGTCGGCCGCCCTCATCGAGGCGCTCGATGCGCTGATGGCGGGGGGCGAGGCGTGAGTACGACAGAACGACTAACGAGCGCACCGACCGGCGCCGCCATGCCGGCGTCTGCGGACTTCAGTCTCGCGCTCGCGGAGGGCTTCGCGGCGAGGATCGGCATGCTGGCAAGGCGGCTCGGCGCCAACGCGAATAGCGTGCGCTGGGCGCAACGCGCCGCATTTGCGGTCAGCCGCGCGACCTCGGAGGGGCACGTATGCGTGCCCCTATCGGCGCTCGCGACCCGTGGCGGCGACGACGTCCCACTGATCCGCGCGGCGCTTCTCGCGAGCGGCGTGGCGTGCGACGGAACGCAGAAGGTCGAGGCCCTGCGGCCACTCGTGATCGACGCCGCAGACCGGCTCTATCTCGCGCGTTACTACGACTACGAGCAACGACTGGCCCGATTGCTGGTGACGCATGCGCGCGGCGCGGATGAGCTGGGCGTGCCAGCGGCTTGCGCGGCTTACGCGAACGAACTGAAGGAAAAACTCGAACGCTTTTTCGGACCCGCGCCGCACGACGAGGTGGACTGGCAGCGCGTGGCGGCAGTGACGGCCTTGTCCGGCGGACTCACCATCGTGAGCGGCGGTCCCGGTACGGGCAAGACGACCACCGTGGCGGGCCTCCTTGCGTGTCTGCTCGACATCCAACCGGACTTGCGCATCGCGCTCGCCGCGCCCACGGGCAAGGCAGCACAGCGTATGCAGGAAGCGCTGCTCACGCGTGCGGCCACGCTTCCCGCCGAACTCGCCGCGCGGTTGCCGGCGACGTCCTGGACGCTTCATCGGCTGCTCGGGCAGTCGCCGGGGGGGCGGTTCCGTTATCACCGCGATAACCCGTTGCCGTACGACGTCGTGGTGGTAGACGAGGCATCGATGATCGACGTTGCGATGGCGACGCATCTGCTCGATGCGCTTGCACCCCGTACGCGGCTCGTCATGCTTGGCGACAAGGACCAACTGGCAGCCGTGGAGGCCGGCGCCGTGTTCGCGGAATTGAGCGCACGCCCCGCGTTCAGCCGACGCGGCGTCGAGCGCATCGCAGCGGCACTGGGAATCGGGGCGGAGCAGTTCGAGACGGCATTGCCCGATACGCACGTGAGGAAAGAGGATTCCCCGCATGAGACGGGGCACGTGGGCGATGCGACCGCGGCAAACCAGACGACTCATCGCAGCGGTGCGAACGATGCCGCCCATGGCGACCTGTTCGATCGGCTGCCGGTCGAAGAAGAACCGAAGCCCGTAGCGGCATCCGGCCCGACTGTCGGCGCGCCCGGCGTACTCACCGACTGCGTCGTCTGGCTGGAACGCAACTACCGTTTCGGGCTCGACTCGGTGATCGGCCGGCTCTCGCTTGCCATTCGCCGTGGAGATGCGCAGGCCGCGCTGGATGCGCTTGCACCGGTCGCACCGGTTGCACCTGTTACCGCAACCGGGAGCCACGCGGCGCCCGCTACTCCGGCTGTCTTTTATGAAGACGACAGCGCGGCACTTTCGGAGCGAACCGTGGCCCGCCTGGCCAGCGCCTTCGCTCCGTATGTGCACGCCCTTCGTCGCGCGCTCGCCGCTCACGCACCCGACCCTGTACCGCTATTCGACGCGCTCAATCAGTTCCGCGTGCTGTGCGCGACGCGCCTCGGACCACGCGGCGTCGATGCCCTCAACACGTTGATCGCGGCCCGGGTGCGCCGCGCCGCCAACGTGGTCGTCGGGGTGGGCGCGAACTGGTACGCCGGTCGGCCTGTCATGGTGACGCGCAACGACTACGCACTCGGTCTCTTCAACGGCGACATCGGGATCGCGTTGCCGGGCGCGGACGGCGTGCTGCGCGTTCACTTTCGCACTAGCGATGGCGGCGTACGAACGGTGTCGCCCGCTGCTTTGCCACCCCACGACACGGCGTTTGTCCTGACGGTCCACAAGTCGCAGGGCTCGGAGTTCGACCATGTGGCGTTCGTGCTTCCGGCCGGTGCCAGCCGGGTGCTGTCGCGTGAACTCGTGTACACGGCCGTCACGCGCGCGCGGGCGCGCGTCGAGGTGGTAGGCTCACGCGCGGTGTTCGCCGAAGCCGTCGCGACGCCGACGCAACGTGACTCCGGTCTTTCGGCACGAATCGCCGAAGCGTTGCGCAATGCGAACCAGGAGGCCAAAGCATGAATCCTCGATACGCGATACCGCCCAACGAAATCGAGCTGACCGCCGTCCGTGCGCAGGGCGCCGGCGGCCAGAACGTCAACAAGGTATCGAGCGCGATTCACCTGCGCTTCGATGTACGGGCGTCGTCGCTGCCCGAGGTCATCAAGATGCGCCTGCTCGCGCTGCACGACCGTCGCGTGACACGCGAAGGCGTCGTGATCATCAAGGCGCAGGAGTATCGGACTCAGGAGATGAACCGTGCGGCGGCGCTGGCGCGCCTCGACGAACTGATCGAAAGCGTGAGCGTGACGCGTAAGTCCAGGGTGGCGACGCGGCCTACGCGCGCGTCGCAGACACGTCGCCTCGACAGCAAGACGAAGCACAGTGCGGTGAAGGCAGGGCGCGGACGCGTCGGCTTCGACTGACGAAACCTGGGTGACGGACTACTGCTGCGACGTGCGCGGCGGTTCGCCCAGGAAGTCGACGCAGAGCACGTGGAGCTTGCCCGCATGCATGACCGCGACGGCCGCCGTGTAGCAATCCGCGCCTTCGGTGAGCGAGCAGTGCGGCCCCATGATCGCCACCCGGCCCGGCGCGGCGATGGCGCGACGGAAATAGTCGCGCCGCGACCAGTTGGCGTGCGTATCCGGAAAGAGCGGTGCGAGTCGCGCGGGCGGAGGCGGCAGATGCGCTGCGGCAATGGAGGGCAGCTCCTGCTCGCCGGACTCGTTCGTGACGAAGACGCGACAGGCCTCGCCCACGCGAAACGCGACATGGGCGGCCTGCTCGAGATCGCCCGTCGTCGCGAACGCGCTGCCGGCGTCCGCGACCGCGCGGGTGAAATCGTCGAAGGAAGGACGCTGCCGGCGCGCATGCCGACGTTCGTAGGCCGCGTAGCGTTTCCACATCGAGCGTAGCTGCGCGGGCGCGGCGGCGCCGGCTGCGCGGATCGATGCATTCGGCTGGCCGAACCAGAAGCCCTGCACGAAATCGATGTCGGCGCGCATCAGCACCATCAGCTCTTCCTCGGTTTCCACGCCCTCGGCGAGCACCAGCGTGCCCGCCTGATGAAGCATCGTGACGAGGTGACCGATGAACGACGCATCTCCGCTGTGCAGCGCGGCGCGCGTCACGAGCGAGCGGTCCAGCTTCACGATGTTGGGCCGGTAGCGCCAGACGCGATCGAAGTTCGAGAAGCCGGTGCCGAAGTCGTCGATGGCAATCAGGAAGTCGCGCGGTTGGGAAGCCGCCATCGCGGCGACGGCGGCTTCGTCGTCGGCACGATGTTCGAGCACTTCGATCACCACGCGTTCGTGAGGCAGCCCGAAGTACTCGCACAACTGCTCGATGAACGCGCGATGCGGCCAGCCCGTTTCAAAGGCTTGCGGCAGGGCGTTGAGAAAGAGCCAACCCGTCTCGATGCGCTGCTCGACGAAGTTCGCCACGTGCAGGCAGCGTGTAAGCGGATCGAGCTGCACCGGGTCGCTGGCGGATTTGGGCTGCGCAAAAAGCGTTTCGGGCGCAACGGACTGGCCGGTGGAGTCGGTTGCGCGCGTCAGCGCTTCATAGCCCACCACGCGCTGATGAGTGATCGACAGCACCGGCTGAAACACGCTCGACAGCGCGTAGTCACGCCACGTCGCGGTCCAGCCGGACTCGTTGCGCGCGAGATGCGGCAGCAGGGCGGTAATCGTCCGGTCTTCGACTATGGACATGGCAAAACGCCGAAGTGTGATGTCTGGAATAGCGATGGCGATTGCGTCCCGCGCGCTATGCCCTGGCGCGCCTGGGACGCGGATCGTAACCGCCGGTATGGCCAGTGTGAAACGCAATGCGCGATTGCAGTGCCGGATTGCAGTGCCTGTCTGCTGCCGTGATCCCGACTCAATGGCATAAGTCGAGGCGAGTCTAACAGTTTGGGCGTTCGGCGAATGTACGGGTAATCACAGTGCTCGTGTCGTGGTCGACGGGACCGTCAGGAGCGACAGGCGCCGCCGCGCTGCGAGGGGGGCCGTGCGCTATGGGGCGAGGCCGTAAGGTGGCCGGTATCGAGTATCGACACATGGTAAGCCGTCATGCTGCACGGCGGACATGGCCTGGATGTGCGTATGTGCGGCCATTCCCCACTGTTGCGCGCTTGCTATGTCGACAATCCGGAGAGCGCACCCTGACGCCCGCGTGGGCGCTTCACGGCAGCGCACTGCGGGCACGACCCGCCGGATCGGCATCGCGTCGGACGGCTGCGCCCTCGGCGACCTCAATGCGCAGCTTGCGGCACGTCGAGGATCAGGATGATCGTCCAGTCGGCGTCGCCATCGTGATGATATTGACGCTCAGCGACGATAAACGGCTGCTGCTTGCCTTGCGGCCCGAGGAACAGTACGTCGCCCTCCATGGGCAGGCATTCGACCGGCGGCAGCGCGAGGAAAGCTTCCTTGTCGCCGCGCGGCATCAGCTTCTCGATTTTGCGCGATGCCGCTTCGGTCCATTCGATGTCCAGCTGGATATTGCTCATTGAGTCCTCCGCACCGGTAGGCGCATGCTTGCTCGCGTGCCGGGCCTTGGCTACAGAGCCGGCCCGGGATAAGGGAAAAGTGCGCGACTTTAGCATACCGGTGCCGCGCCTCCGCGGGCAGTAAGACCGTTACGCCATTGAGCCTGCGCACTACGAGAGACCGCCATCTACAGCCGCGCATCGCCGCGTGATCTCGCCGCCCGTCGCGTCGCGCCATTGCAGTAAATGCGCCGGTGAAAAGCAAAACAGGCCGGTGCCGGGTGATCCGGCATCGACCTGTCTTGTTGGGTGACGCGCGCCGCTGTGCGACGGCGTGTCCGGCATTACATGCTTGCGCCCGAAGCAGCGGCTGCCTTGCCCGCCTTCTTGTGATGACGGACCGGACCGTGACGGCGCATGGGCTTTGCCGGCGCTGCTTCGGCCGGCTGCGCCGACTGCAGTGCCTGGGCGCGTTGCTCGATGTCGGCGGCCTTGGCCGGATCGGTGCTCATCGTGATGCCCGTGTCGGACTGCGCGTAGGCGGCGCCGGTCAGTGCGGAAAGGGAAACCAGAATGGCGAGGGACACTTTCTTCATCGTTACCTCCGTAGGAGCGGTTTATGGACCCAGCTGGTGCCTGTCCAGTCCAAGATGACGTTTGGAAAGACAATTCATTCTAACGAGCAATATCGGATCCAGATGACGGCGAGTTACACAACTGACGCATAGTTACATCCCGTTACATCTTTGTGCCGGGTGTGAGGGACTGGCCTGCACGCGGCTCGCCGCCGCAGGTCGTTTGCTCGACGGACGTTTTTTCCTCCGCCCGGTACGGACTATGCGTGATGGGTAATCCGCGTCGGCGCGGCCGCTCGAAACGTCCTGATCAGAACCATCCGATCCGGCGGTAAACGTGGAACTGGGCGATGCCGACAAGCTCGTGCAACGCTGTCTCGGCCGCCACGAGATTCGACAGCCTCGGCAGCCAGCCGCATTTTGCGTGCCGCACGTTTGACACGACCGGCTGGGGAGCGTAGCCGAACCGGTGAAAGTCGAGCATCGCACGCGGCATCTGGTACGCCGATGTCACGAGCATCAACGAATCGTAACGTTGCTGCTGCAGAATGGCCGCGACGTTCCGAGCGTTCTGGTAAGTGGTGAGACTCGTGTTCTCGAGAACGATGTCCTTGCGCGCTACCCCGAGCGTCAACAGGTAGGGCAGGTAGGTGTCGGCCTCCGATGCCGGGTGCCGTTGCGGATTGCCGCCGCTCACGATCACGCGGCAGTTCGCCCCATCGTCATGACACCTGCGGTAGAGCTTCGACACGGTCGCGATGCGCGCCATGGCGTCGCGCTTGGGGACGAGTACGCGATCGTCGCTGAATTCCGTGCCGCTGCCGAGCATGACGATGACCGTACCCGCGCCCGCCGAAGTGAACGTCGCGTGGGTTGCCGTCGAGTCATAAGGAGTCCGATAGATTGAGGGTTGTGCCCAGTCAAGTAGAGCCTGTGTGAGCCAGCCAGCTGCGAGCAACCAGAAGACCATCGCTGCGGCAACGGCGATACCTCTGCGCGCGCTGCGCCACAACATGAAAGCGGTCACGAACAGCGCGAATAAAGTCGATAAAAGCAATTTATTTGCGGTAATGTATGGATTTTCCGGTGAACGTGCGTGTAGCCATCGCGCCATCAAGGTTGCATCGTCCGCGCGCGCAAGGAACGGTAGCACGACGTTCGTACGGGGACCGGAATAAACGCGGCCGCCGCGCAAGGTCAGCCATGTCTGATTGCTGATCGCCCATGCCGGAGCGGCCGCGATGTCCGCCGCGCGCGTGAGCGCGCACAGGCGCCGGTGCTGCGGGCCATACCGTGGTCTGCCGCGCCTGCGGGCCGGCACGGCGACGTCGGATCGGGTTGTGTCATGGCTGCACTTTGAGAAAGAAGCGAGATGACGACGTATTCCAACGAAGCGGTACTCGAAGCATTGCGGCGCGCGCAGTATCGTCAGGTCCCTTGGGCCCGGCGTCCCGAGGTGTTCGAATATCTTCGCGCCCTGGGGCTGATGGAGACGGTGCGGCAGCGTACGGTGGCACCCGCGCCGGGTTTTCATGCGCCCGTCGACATTGCGGTGCTCACGGATCGCGGCCGCGCGGAGTTTGCCCGCCTGGCTCGCGACGAACGGTCGCTGCAATGGGAAGCCAGCCGCATGAGCGACTACGTGGCCCGCCAGTCGCACGAAGCCGACCTCGAGGCACGCCATTGATCGACGTCATGAGTAATGCCGTTTAACACGGTAACACGGCCATCCTGACGGCGCCCCTACCTCCGCTGCCGCAAGGCACAAAAAAAACCCGTATCGCGAGATACGGGCTTACCGGATTACTGCTGCCACGCTGTGCTTGATGGCACTTCATAGACCTCGTCGGCGGCAAGGGGTTCCCGCTGCAGGTGTAGGCAACCTCATTTGCGTGGCAATGCGCGGCGCGCATTCGGCATGGGCGGGTCCGGCCGCTCGCGGACATTGCTCGCGATGTCGCCACGCAGATCGCCGCGCGGTGCAGGCGGCGTGAAACCGCGGCCACGCATGCCGTCTTCCCGCCAGGTCTGAATCGTTGCGGGTCGGTCGGGACGCCAGTTCCAGCCCTGTGGCCGCTGTTGCGCGTGAACTGCGACCGCCAGCCACGAAACCAGCGCGACCAGCAGGCCGCTCGTAAGCCGTGGTGCCAATTTCATGGCGCTTTCCTGTCAAGCCAGTCGTGCTGGACCTGTTTGCATGCTCCTACCGTATGCTGGGAGCCGAAAGCGGGCTGTAAATAATAGTAAAGAGATGTTTCGCTGAACGCTGAAGACCTAAGCGGGCGCAGGCACGCATTGCAGCGAGGCGAGCTGATGGCGGTACTTGAGGGTGGCGGCCTGGGAGGGAGGCGAGACTACGTCGTAACCGGCTCTACCGCGCGCCACGGCAAAAAGCGCGAGGCCCGGTTGCGGCAGGCGGGGACGGCGGAAGACGGAAGACGGAAAAAGAAGATCGAAAGCACACCGGGCGCCTGAGAGCGCCCGGTGTCAAAGGAAGAGGTTCGTGCTCAGGCCATCTTGACCGGTGCGCGCCAGGACTCGGGATTGGTCCAGAACGCGCCGCGCAGGCGGTCACGGCTGGGCGGCGCCGGCGGCTTGGCGGCCGTCGCGCCAATGCGTCCGCGCAGCGAAATCTGCCGGCCGCTCGAACCGAGGCGCTTCACAATTTCGGCGAGCGTGCCGTCGGCCTGCCATTCGTCGAAACGGCGGCGGCATGTCGGCGGCGACGGATAGCGACCCGGCAGCTTCGACCAGCCTTCGCCGGTCGACAGGACCCATAGCACCGCGTTGACAACTGCACGCGCTTCGACACGAGGCCTGCCGCGCCGCTCGCTCCGTGCGGGCTCCGCACAGAACAACGCCTCGACCAGCGCCCACTCGTTATCTCTCAAATCGTCGAACAGCATCATGTTTCACCTCAGCGAAGCTAACTCCGGTGCGCTGCCCCGCGCCGCGCACTCTTCACGCACCCCGTGGAGTGCCAGGAGGGACCGGGCTTGCCGCGACCGAAAGGTGCATCGTCGCGGGTGTTGCCGGCCCTGTGCGCATTCCTTTGCATGAAGCGTGCCATGTACGCAGCGTTCACCTGTAAGCCGCGCAGCATCAAGCTCACGCGGGCGCTAGCCAGGGGCGTATAAGAATCCAAAACGCACATCCCGCAAATCGGGACAATCACCAATCTTGTGCAGTCAGGCTCGTCCAGCGTGCGTTTGCGCTCTATTGCTGCATTGCCGCGAATAGTTGCGCACCATTTGCCTGTTTTTCGATACAGGCGGGGTAGGCGTCCCGGGCGCCGCCGAGCGACGCGGCGGCAGTCTAAAATGCGCATTAATAACTTTGACTAATGAGATTACGAAATGAATGTGACGCTGCGGCAGCTGAGGGTATTCATCGAAGTCGCACAACGGCAAAGCTTCAGCCGCGCCGGCGACGAGATCGGACTCACCCAGTCCGCCGTGAGTCGCTGTGTGCGCGAACTTGAGACCGAAATCGGCCTGAAGCTGATCGACCGCACGACGCGCGACGTCCAGCTCACGGACGTCGGCGCCAATCTGGTGGCGAGCGTGTCGCGCCTGCTGGCTGATCTCGACGATACGTTGCGAGAAATTCGCGAGATCGGCGAGCAGCGGCGTGGGCGCGTGGTCGTCGCGGCGAGCCCGACGGTCGCGTGCCGCTTGATGCCGCGCGTCATCGCCGCATGCGGCCGACAGTTTCCGTACGTCGCGCTCGGGCTGCGCGACGACGTGCAGAGCGACGTGGTGCGCAAGGTGCGCTCGGGCGAGGTGGACTTCGGGGTGGTCATCGGACCGTTCGCAGCCGACGACATGACGAGCGAGACGGTCATGACCGATTCATTCTGCGTGGTCATGCGCGACGACCACGCACTGGCGGGGCGTCGCGAGGTGGCATGGAAGGATCTCGATGGCGAGCGGCTGGTGATGCTCGATCAGGCATCCGGCAGCCGGCCGATCATCGACGCCGTGATGAGCGAGCAGGGCGTGCATGTCACGGTGGTGCAGGAGCTGGGGCATTCGGCGACGGTGTATGGTCTCGTCGAGGCAGGCATCGGCGTGAGCGTGCTGCCGTGGCTCGCGTTGCCGCTGCCGGCGGGTGCGTCGCTGGTGGCGCGCCCGCTCGTGCCGCGCGCCGAACGCACCGTCGCGCTCGTGCGTCGGCGCGACCGTTCGCTTTCCCCGGCCGCCGAAGCGGTATGGACGCTGATCGGACAGATGCCTAAGCGCGCCGAAGACCTGGGGTGAGTCCGCGCGCTGCAGCGTCGGCGCTGCCCCTCGTCGCGAATCCTGATGCCCGCCGCGAAACCGGAGCGCTTATGCCGGCTCGCACGCGAGCCCGCCGGAAGGCGCGCTACACTGGCGGCCTTTGACCGAAACCGACGGGCGCGTCGCCCAATGAGAGCCTGAATGAGTGCGTCGATGAACGAGCTCGATCCGCCGCTGCGGACTTCCACTGCGCCGGATGCGTCCACCCCTTTCCCGGCTTTCGCGCCGGAGTCCCTTCGTGCCCGTGACGCCGTGCGCGACCTGCGGCCCTCGCAGATCCGCGAGGTGGCGAATGCCGGGTTCGGTCTCGAGGACGTGCTGCCGTTCTGGTTCGGGGAGTCGGACCGGGTGACGCCGGCGTTCATCCGCGACGCGGCGAGTGCATCTCTTGCGGCCGGCGCGACGTTCTACACGCACAACCTGGGCATCGCGCCGCTGCGCGCGTCTATTGCCCGCTACGTCACGAGCCTGCACGGCGAGACGTCGTCGGACCACGTGGCTGTGACGAGCGCCGGCGTCAATGCGCTGATGCTCGCGGCGCAACTCGTTGCCGGTTCGGGCGACCGCGTCGTGACCGTGACGCCGCTGTGGCCGAACATCGTCGAGATTCCCAAGATTCTCGGCGCGCACGTGCAGACCGTGGCGCTGGACTACGGCCCGTCCGGCTGGACGCTCGACCTCGACCGGCTGCTTGCGGCCCTTACGCCGGATACGAAACTGCTGATGATCAACTCGCCCAACAACCCGACTGGTTGGGTGATGAGCCGTGAGGACCAGCGCGCGGTGCTCGATCACTGCCGGCGGCACGGCATCTGGATCGTCGCGGACGAAGTCTACGAGCGTCTCTACTACGGCGAGCCGGGCGCGCTGACGGCCCCTTCGTTCCTCGACCTCGCGGGGCGCGACGAGCGCGTCATCTGCGTCAACTCGTTTTCGAAAGCATGGCTGATGACGGGTTGGCGGCTCGGCTGGATCGTCGCGCCGCGCGCGTTGATGGACGACCTCGGCAAGCTGGTGGAGTACAACACGTCGTGCGCGCCCGAATTCGTGCAGCGTGCCGGGATCGCGGCGATCGAGCAGGGCGCGGACTTCACGCTCGACCTCGTCGCCAGCCTGCGTGCCTCGCGCGATCACCTGGCGCGCCTGCTTCGCGAGCGTGCCGGTATCGAGGTGAAAGTGCCGGCTGGTGCCATGTACCTGTTCTTTCCGTTACCGGGCGGCCAGAACAGTCTCGATCTGTGCAAGGCGCTGGTGCGCGAGGCTCATCTCGGGCTCGCGCCGGGCAGTGCGTTCGGCCCTGAGGGCGAGGGGTTCGTGCGGTGGTGCTATGCGTGCGATCCGGCGCGGCTCGATGTCGGCGTCGAGCGACTGGCGCGGTTTCTCGCGGAACACGGTCTGCGCTGAACGCGGCGCGACGCGCGGATCAGCCGCGCGATAGCGCTGCGGGCCGTGGCGCGTGTACCGGGTCCGGCGCCTGAAATGGCTTGCCCGCATGGCCTGCATGCTGCGCGCATAGGTCTCGACTCATCCGTGCCGATGCGGCCGCGGCGCCTTTCTGAACGCGGCTGAACACCATTGCGGTGCGCCAGGGATTTCGTCTTTACGCACCAGAGGTTTTTGCGTAATATGGCGCTCAGTCACGCGATTCCTGCCTAAGGAATTTCGCTGCTCCGTCCGGCTGGGTCTGGCTACAATGCCCGCTTCATGGCCCCCCGGCGCGTGCTCCCATCAATATGACCGATCAGAAATCGGGCGAGCGCGTCTCCAGTTCCATTTCGTCTGTCTGATCCGGTTTCCTGAACCTGACATAAGGTCTGACCTGGCTGCATGAATACCCAAGAGGCGAAGATCGTCCTCGAGACTGCTTTGATTTGCGCGCAGGAGCCGCTCAAGCTCGGTGATTTGCGCAAGCTGTTTGCCGACGGCGTTTCTGCCGACGCGGTACGCACATTGCTCGAAGATCTCAGGAGTGACTGGTCGGGACGCGGCGTCGAACTGGTCGGGCTCGCTTCGGGCTGGCGCTTTCAGAGCAAGCCGGCGATGCGCACGTATCTCGATCGGCTGCATCCGGAGAAGCCGCCCAAATACTCGCGTGCCGTGCTGGAAACGCTCGCGATCATTGCTTACCGGCAGCCGGTCACGCGGGGCGATATCGAGGAAATTCGCGGCGTCACGGTCAATACGCAGGTCGTGAAGCAACTCGAAGACCGTGGCTGGATCGAGGTGATCGGGCATCGCGACGTGCCGGGCCGTCCGGCGTTGTACGCCACGACGCGCCAATTTCTCGACGACCTCGGATTGAAGTCGCTCGACGAATTGCCGCCGCTCGACGACCCGTCCGCGCAGCTCAATGTCGAGATGCTCGGCCAGAGTGCGATCGACTTTGCCGATGAGGCGGAAGCGGCGGCTCAGTCTGGCGGCGAGCACGAAGCGCAGAACGATAGCGGCGTTGAGACCGCGCACGAGACGAACGAGGAGCCGCAGGTTCTGTCCGCAGCCCACAACGGCTTCGACAACGCGGTCGCTGAGCATCAAGCGGACGACGGAAGTCGGGCAGTGTCCGGAAACGAAGACGAAGCGCCGGCGGCGAGTGGGTCCGGATACGAAAGCAGCGCAAGAGACGAAAGCGTCGTAGCTGGGGGCGCGAGCCAACTGGCGCAAGCCGACGAGATTCCGTCCGCAGATGCGGCTAGCACGCCGCTGCAAGCGCCGCAGGCCGGGAACGGCAGCAGTACCGAAACACAAGAATCGATCGCCGGCAGCGCGTCTGCCGGGGATGAACCGCCTCTGGCCGGCAACGGGCTGGCGGACGGCGAGAACGTTGACGCTGCGCAGGGCGAACCCGCCAAGCGCGAGGCCAACGGCGAACACGGCGAGGCGACTGTGTCCGGACACCGTCCGGAGCAGAACGCCGACGAAGCGCCGGAAGACGGCCGCGACGCGGAGCAGGACCGGGACATGCCGGCCAGCCCCGAGGCCGCGTCCCGTAACGCCTGACCTGAACAAACACCTGTGCCGCGCCCGCAAGGGGCGCGCGCGACCTGACATTTCGAGGTTGTTTTGACACATACCCATGACACCGATTCGACCGGGGCGTCCGAGTCCGGGCATGCCGCACAACCGGCGCAGGCCGGTGAGCCGAACGTGACGACCGGCGCCGCCGACGGCGCGCAGCCGGGCGCTCAAGGCCAGGGCGGGCAGGCAGAGGATCGTCCCCGCCGGGGACTGCGCCGCGGTCCGCGCAGTCTGATTGCTCGCCGCCGCGCGGGTTCGAAGACAAAGAACGCCGAAGGCTCGACCGAGCAGGCCGCGCCTGCGCCCGCCGTGACGGAAGCGCCGCCCGACGGCGTGGTGGTCGCGCAGGTACGCACCCCGCGCAAGGAGAAGGGGCCGAAGCCCGAAGGCGGGCGTCGCAATGCGGCGGGCGGCAAGCGCCAGAAAGGTCAGGGAGGTCAGGGCCGCAGCCCGGGTGACGCCCCGCAAGGCCGGCAGGGCCAGGCAGGCGCGAGCACGGAGGGTGCAGCCCAGGACGACCTGTTCCTTTACGTGACCTCCCCGGCCTTCGACGCCGACAACAGCGCTCCGGGCTCGGGCGTGCGCGCGCCGATGTTGCGCCGCGGCCGTCCTCAGGCGCCCAAGCGCGTGCTTTCGCCGGACGACGACGCACCCAAGCTCCATAAGGTTCTCGCCGAGGCCGGCATGGGCTCGCGCCGCGAGATGGAAGAACTGATCGTCGCCGGTCGCGTGTCTGTGAACGGCGAGCCCGCACACATCGGTCAGCGCATCCTGCCCACCGATCAGGTTCGCATCAACGGCAAGCCCGTCAAGCGCAAGCTGCAGAGCAAGCCGCCGCGCGTGCTGCTCTATCACAAGCCCACGGGCGAGATCGTGAGTCATGCCGATCCCGAGGGGCGTCCGTCCGTGTTCGACAAGCTGCCGCCCATGAAGACGGCCAAATGGCTCGCGGTGGGCCGCCTCGACTTCAACACCGAAGGCCTGTTGATGCTGACGACGTCCGGCGACCTCGCCAACCGGTTCATGCATCCGCGCTATAGCGTGGAGCGCGAGTACGCGGTGCGGGTAGTGGGAGAGCTGACCGAAGGCTCGCGCCAGAAGCTGCTGCGCGGCGTCGAACTCGACGACGGTCCCGCGAACTTCCTGCGCATTCGCGACGGCGGCGGCGAAGGCACGAATCACTGGTATCACGTTGCGCTTGCCGAAGGCCGTAACCGCGAGGTGCGGCGCATGTTCGAGGCGGTCGGCCTGATGGTGAGCCGCCTCATCCGCACGCGGCACGGTCCGATCTCGTTGCCGCGCGGCCTGAAGCGCGGCCGCTGGGAAGAACTCGAGGACAACCAGGTGCGCAGCTTGATGTCGTCGGTCGGCCTCAAGGCGCCTGTCGAGGAGAAGGGCGGTCGCAACGGTGCACCGGAGCGCCGCCAGCCGGACCCGATGGAGACATCGATGGGCTTCATCCACAAGGAGCCCGTATTGACCGCGCACGGCAACTTCAACCAGCCGCGTCAAGGCCGTCGAGGCGGCGCGGGCGGGATGGGTGGCGGTACGGGCGGCTTCGGCAATAACGCCGGCTCGGGTTATGGCGGCCGCGGTGGCCAGGCGGGCGGTCACACGGGTGGCCGGGGCGGCGTGGGCGGTCAGGGTGGCCGCGGCGGACGCGACGTCGACGGCAACCGGGCGCCGGCTCCTGCCAAGCGTGGCTCGGGCAAGGCCAATCCCAATCCGAACGCCAATGCCAACGGCAATGGCAACCGCCGTTCGGGCAACAACAACGGTACGGGCGGGCAGCGCGGTGGCCAGCGCGGGCCGCAGCGCAACCGCTCCCGCGGTCACTGAAGCCCGAGGGCGGCGCGAAACCCGAGGTGAAAAGCCTTGAGAATCAAGGCGCGCCGCCCCATATGACAAAGCATCGGGAAGCCTTGCCGGTTTGCGTTCATATCGGAAAAAGGCTACAATTGCGAAGTCGCTGGGCGCGCGGTTTCACAATGTGCGGCTCAGATGCGACCACCGGTTAGAAGAAGATGGGCGTTCAGCCCATTTTTTTTTGGTCGAAACGGTTGCGCATCTCGGGTCGGGCGGGAACGGAACGGGCACGCCCACCTGGTGCGCAGCCCGCGCGAGATGTTCGCAGGCTTGTCGCGCGAACATCTGGAGTGGGCATTGTGCAACTGACGGAACTGATAGAAACCACGGTCTCGGGCCTCGGCTACGAACTGGTCGATCTCGAACGCACCGGGCGCGGCATGTTGACCGTGTATATCGACCAGCCCCAGGGCATTGCGATCGAAGATTGCGAAAAGGTCACGCGTCAGTTGCAGCACGTCCTGACGGTCGAGAACATCGACTACGAACGGCTCGAGGTGTCGTCGCCGGGCCTCGATCGCCCGCTCAAGAAGCTGGCGGACTTCGAACGCTTCGCGGGAAGCGAAGTGGTGATCACGCTGAAAAAGCCATTGGACGGACGGAAATCGTACCGGGGCATCCTGCATGCTCCCGAGGGCGAAACGATCGGTCTGGAATTCGAAGGGAAACAAGGCGCAGCAATGCTCGATTTCACGCTCGCGGACATCGATCGCGCGCGCCTTGTGCCCAAAGTTGACTTTAGGAGCCGCAAATAATGAGTCGCGAAGTGTTGATGCTGGTGGATGCGCTGGCACGCGAGAAGAATGTCGACAAGGACGTGGTCTTTGCCGCCCTTGAAGCGGCGCTTGCATCGGCATCGAAGAAACTCTTCGACGAAAACGCGGACATCCGCGTCCATATCGACCGGGAAAGCGGCGAGCACGAAACGTATCGCCGCTGGCGCGTCGTGCCGGACGAGGCGGGCCTCCAGGAGCCGGATCAGGAAATCCTGCTGTTCGAAGCGCGCGAGCAGAAGCCCGATGCGCAGGTGGACGACTACATCGAGGAACCGGTGCCGTCCATCGAGTTCGGCCGCATCGGCGCGCAGGCCGCCAAGCAGGTGATCTTGCAGAAGGTGCGCGACGCGGAGCGCGAGCAGATTCTGAACGACTTCCTCGAGCGCGGCGAAAGCATCATGACGGGATCCGTCAAGCGTCTCGACAAGGGCAACTTCATCGTCGAATCGGGTCGTGTGGAAGCGCTGCTGCGCCGCGATCAGCTGATTCCGAAGGAGAACCTGCGCGTGGGCGACCGCGTGCGCGCGTGGATCGCGAAGGTCGACCGCACGGCGCGTGGTCCGCAGATCGAGCTTTCGCGCACCGCGCCCGAATTCCTCGTGAAGCTCTTCGAAATGGAAGTGCCGGAAATCGAACAGGGCCTGCTGGAAATCAAGGCTGCCGCACGCGATCCGGGCGTTCGCGCGAAAATCGGCGTGGTGGCGTACGACAAGCGTATCGATCCGATCGGCACCTGCGTCGGCATTCGCGGCTCGCGCGTGCAGGCCGTGCGCAATGAGCTCGGTGGCGAAAACGTCGACATCGTGCTATGGTCGGAAGATCCCGCCCAGTTCGTTATCGGCGCGCTCGCGCCGGCTGCTGTCCAGTCGATCGTCGTCGACGAGGAAAAGCATTCGATGGACGTCGTCGTCGACGAAAGCGAACTGGCTGTCGCGATTGGCCGCAGCGGCCAGAACGTGCGGCTTGCCAGCGAGCTCACCGGCTGGCAGATCAACATCATGACGCCGGACGAATCTGCGCAGAAGCAGAACCAGGAACGTACGGTCCTGCGCGATCTGTTCATGGCGCGGCTCGATGTGGACGAGGAAGTCGCCGACATCCTGATCGACGAAGGCTTTACGAGCCTCGAAGAGATCGCCTACGTGCCGCTCAACGAGATGCTCGAAATCGAGGCGTTCGACGAGGACACGGTGCACGAGCTGCGCAACCGCGCACGCGACGCGCTGCTCACGATGGCGATCGCCAACGAGGAGAAGGTGGAGAGCGCCGTGCTCGACCTGAAGAGCCTTGACGGCATGGACGCGGACCTTCTCGCGAAGCTTGCCGAGCAACAGATCCATACGCGCGACGATCTCGCGGAGCTGGCAGTCGACGAACTGGTCGAGATGACAGGAATGGAAGAGGACGCCGCCAAGGCGTTGATCATGAAAGCACGTGAACACTGGTTCCAGTGAAAGATGACCAGGACCTGAACGGGACCCGACCATGAAGCACTGAACCTGACGCGGCCGGATGTCGAAGGGCCGCACGATCCGATGTCAACCGCAAGGAATGGATCCTTGCATCAAGAGGAATGAATGGCGAGTAACAACGTAGCCCAATTTGCCGCGGAACTGAAAATGCCTGCTGGCGTGCTGCTCGAGCAGTTGCAGGCGGCAGGCGTCCAGAAAGCGAGCGAAGACGATGCCCTGTCCGAGACGGACAAGGCGCGCCTGCTCGACCACTTGCGCAAGTCCCACGGTTCCACCGACGGCGACAAGCGCAAGATCACGCTGACGCGCCGGCATACGTCGGAGATCAAGCAGTCCGACGCGACGGGTAAGGCTCGCACCATTCAGGTCGAAGTGCGCAAGAAGCGCACGTTCGTTCGCCGCGACGAGTCGGCCGAACAGGCCGAGGCATCGAATCATGCGACCGCCGACGACGAGCTCGAGCTTCAGCGCCGCGAGGAGCAGGCACGCCGTGAGGCGGAACTGCTCGAGAAGCAGGCGCAGGAGCTGAGGGAACGCCAGGAACGGCTCGAACGCGAAGAAGCGGAGCGCCGCGCGCGGGAAGAAGCGGCTGAAGCCGAGCGCCGCCGTGCCGAAGAGGACGCGGCGAAGAAGCGCGCGGCGGCCGAAGCCGCGGCACGCGAGCTGGCTGCCCAGACGGTCGAGGCCGAACGTACGGCCACAACCGAGCAGGACGAAGCACGCGCAGCAGCCGAGCGCGCGGCTCAGCGTGAAGCGGCGAAGAAAGCCGAAGACGCCGCCCGCGAAGCATCCGAAAAGGCGCGCGCCGAGCAGGAAGAGATCGCTCGCCGCCGCGCTGCTGCGGAAGCCGAAGCACGCGCCATCCGCGAAATGATGAACACGCCGCGCAAGGCCCAGGTGAAGGCGCCCGAACCAGCGAAGCCGGTCGAGGCACCGAAGGCCGCCGAGGCGAAGGGTACGCTGCACAAGCCCGCGCGTCCGGCCGGCGAAGTCGCTCGCCCGGCAGTCAAGAAGGCCGGCGCGCCGGCACCGGCCGCAACGCCCGCTTCGCCGGCGGCGCCGGCAGGCGATCGCGCCAAGAAGCCCGGCGGCAAGGGTGGCTGGCAGGACGACGCCGCCAAGCGTCGCGGCATCAAGACGCGCGGCGACACGAGCGGCGGTGTGGATCGCGGCTGGCGCGGCGGCCCGAAGGGCCGGGGCAAGCATCAGGATGCGGGCTCCGCGTTCCAGGCGCCCACCGAGCCGATCGTGCGCGAAGTGCACGTGCCGGAAACCATCACGGTGGCCGACTTGGCTCACAAGATGTCGGTGAAGGCATCCGAGGTCATCAAGGTCATGATGAAGCTCGGCCAGATGGTCACGATCAACCAGATGCTCGACCAGGAAACGGCGATGATCGTCGTCGAAGAACTGGGCCACCGTGCGGTTGCGGCCAAGCTCGACGACCCGGAAGCGTTGCTCGTGGAAGGCGAGGCCTCCGACGCGGAAATGCTGCCGCGTCCGCCGGTCGTCACGGTGATGGGCCACGTGGACCACGGCAAGACCTCGCTGCTCGATTACATCCGCCGCGCGAAGGTGGCGGCGGGCGAAGCGGGCGGCATTACGCAGCACATCGGCGCTTACCACGTCGAAACGCCGCGCGGCGTGATCACGTTCCTCGACACGCCGGGTCACGAGGCCTTCACGGCCATGCGTGCCCGCGGCGCGAAGGCGACGGACATCGTGATTCTCGTGGTGGCGGCCGACGACGGCGTGATGCCGCAGACGAAGGAAGCCATCGCGCACGCGAAGGCAGCGGGCGTGCCGCTCGTCGTGGCGATCAACAAGATCGACAAGCCGGACGCGAATCCCGAGCGTGTGAAGCAGGAGCTCGTCGCCGAAGGCGTCGTGCCGGAAGAATACGGTGGCGATTCGCCGTTCGTGCCAGTGTCCGCGAAGACGGGTGCCGGCATCGACGACCTGCTCGAAAACGTGTTGCTGCAGGCCGAAGTGCTGGAACTCACGGCACCGGTCGATGCGCCGGCCAAGGGCCTCGTGATCGAAGCGAAGCTCGACAAGGGCAAGGGTCCGGTTGCAACTGTGCTCGTGCAGTCGGGCACGCTGAGCCGCGGCGACGTTGTGCTCGCAGGCAGCGCCTACGGCCGCGTGCGCGCGATGCTCGACGAAACCGGCAAGCCGGCGAAGGAAGCCGGCCCGTCCATTCCGGTCGAAATTCAGGGTCTTTCGGAAGTGCCGGCTGCGGGCGAGGAAGTCATCGTGCTGCCGGACGAGCGCAAGGCCCGCGAAATTGCCCTGTTCCGTCAAGGCAAGTTCCGCGACGTGAAGCTGGCGAAGCAGCAGGCCGCGAAGCTCGAAAGCATGCTGGAGCAGATGGGCGAAGGCGAAGTGCAGAACCTGCCGCTCATCGTCAAGGCGGACGTGCAGGGCTCGCAGGAAGCGCTGGTGCACGCGCTGCTCAAGCTCTCCACCGACGAGGTGCGCGTGCAGATCGTGCACGGCGCAGTGGGTGGCATCACCGAAAGCGACGTCAACCTGGCCACGGCTTCGAAGGCGGTCATCATCGGCTTCAACACGCGCGCGGATGCTCAGGCGCGCAAGCTGGCCGAAACCAACGGCGTGGATATCCGCTACTACAACATCATCTACGACGCTGTGGATGAGGTGAAGGCGGCGATGTCCGGCATGTTGGCACCGGAGAAGCGCGAGATCGTCACCGGCATGGTCGAAGTCCGTCAGGTCTTCAAGGTGCCGAAGGTCGGCACGGTGGCGGGCTGTATGGTCACGGACGGCGTGGTCAAGCGTACGTCGTCGGTGCGCGTGCTGCGCAACAACGTGGTCATCCACACCGGCGAGCTCGATTCGCTCAAGCGCTTCAAGGACGACGTCAAGGAAGTGAAGCAGGGCTTCGAGTGCGGTATGTCGATCAAGAACTTCAACGACATCGTCGAAGGCGACCAGTTCGAAGTCTTCGAGATCACCGAAGTGGCGCGTACGCTGTAATAGCCGGCGCTACGCATCCGGGCGGGGCGGGCGCAAGCCGGCTCCGCCCTTTGTTTTTGGGCGCCGCGCGCCGTGTCTCAGCGGCATGGCGCGCCGCCCCTCAGCCGATGAACGGCTTACGGATTCACCATGGCGAAGAAACGCACTTCCCCCAATCGCAACGTGCAGATTGCTGACCAGATTCAGCGCGACCTTTCCGAACTCGTGAGTCGCGAGGTCAAGGACCCGCGCGTCGGTCTCGTCACGATCCAGAGCGTGGAGCTCACGCCCGATTATGCGCACGCGAAGGTCTATTTCACGACGCTCACGGGCGACCCCGAGCAAACGCGGCAGGCGCTCAACCACGCGGCCGGTCACCTGCACAACCTGCTTTTCAAGCGCCTGCACATCCATACCGTGCCCACGCTGCACTTCTTCTACGACAAGACGATCGAACAGGCCGTCGAAATGTCGCGTCTCATCGACGAGGCGAATGCCACGCGCGCGAAGGACGACTGAGCCGCGCACGCATGACTGCATCTTCCGGAACTCCGCGGCCGAAGCTGCCGCGCCGCGCGCTCGATGGCGTGTTGCTGCTCGACAAGCCCGTGGGTCTGTCCAGCAACGACGCGCTGATTCGCGCCAAACGTCTTTTCCTCGCGAAGAAGGCGGGGCACACGGGCACGCTGGATCCGCTCGCATCGGGCCTGCTGCCGCTGTGTTTCGGCGAGGCCACCAAGTTTTCGCAAGACCTGCTCGATGCGGACAAGACCTATGAGGCCACGATGCGCCTCGGCATTCGCACGGCGACGGGCGATGCCGAAGGCGAGGTCATCGCCACGCGCGAAGTCCATTGCGACGAGGCCGCCGTGCGGCGCGCGCTCGACGGCTTTCGTGGCGAGATCGTCCAGGTGCCGCCCATGTATTCGGCGCTCAAGCGCGACGGCAAGCCACTCTACGAATACGCGCGGGCAGGGCAGGTCGTGGAGCGCGAAGGCCGGCGCGTGACGATTCATGCGCTCGACCTGATCGCCTGCGCGCTGCCCGACGTCACGTTTCGCGTGACATGCAGCAAGGGCACCTACGTGCGCACGCTGGCCGAGGATATCGGCGAAGCGCTGGGTTGCGGGGCACATCTGGTCGCGCTGCGCCGCACGGGTGTCGGCGCGTTGACGCTCGAGCATGCGATCACCCTGGACGCGCTCTCCGATGCACCCGAAGCGACGCGCGACGCCTGGCTGCAGCCCGTGGACGCGCTGCTCAGCACGTTCCCGGCAGTGCATCTCGATGCCGTGGCAACGAAGCGCTTTCTGCATGGCCAGCGTTTGCGCCTGGACGAACTGACGATCGACGCTGCGCTTACCGAAGCTCCCGAGACCCCGCGCGTGCGCGTATATGGCGACGACGGCCGGCTGTTGGGTGTCGCGAAGGCGCGCGAGGGTGTGCTGGCGCCGGAGCGCCTCGTCGTGACGGCGGCTTCATAGGAATCGACAAAGCGAGGCGCGCAGAGGAGGAGCAAAACAAAAGGCGTTGCTGCCCACCTACCAAGGGGCAGCAACGCCTTTTTTGTTTGCCTGCGCCGCGGCGCTCAATGCGCTGCCGAAGCCGCCGCACCCGCATCGCCGCCGCCCGCGCGTTCGGGCCGCGTGATCCAGATCAGCGCGATTAGCGCTACGAAAATGCCCGCCGACACGTAAAACAGATCGTTGACGCCGAGCTGCGCGGCCTGCTGCGTCACCATGTTATTGAAGAGGCCGTGCGCTTGCGGCTCGGTGAAGCCCGCGCCCTGCATTTGCCGCATCGACTGGTCGAAGACGGGATTGAACGCGTTGGCCTGCTCGGTGAGCTGGGCGTGGTGAAGGATCGTGCGATGGTCCCACGCCGTCTGGAAGATCGATGTGCCGATGCCGCCGCACATGATCCGCACGAAGTTGGAGAGACCCGACGCCGCCGGAATGCGGTGGCCCGGCAGCCCCGACAACGTGATCGAGACGAGCGGAATGAAGAAGCCGGCCATGCCGATGCCCTGGATCAGCGTCGGCAGCGTGAGCGACCACGTGTCCACACCGGTCGTGTAGAGCGAGCGCATCCAGAAGATCAACGCGAAGATCAGGAACGACGCGGTCGCAATGTAACGCGGGTCCGTGCGCGGCAGGATCTTGCCTGTTACCGGCGAGAGCAGGATCGCGAACAGCCCCACGGGCGCCATCACGAGGCCGGCGTCCGTCGCGGTGTAGCCGATGTCCGTTTGCAGCCACAGCGGCAGCAGCACGAGGTTGCCGAAGTAGAGCCCGTAGCCCACCGAGAGCGCCACCGTGCCGCCCGTGAAATTGCGCAGGCTGAAGAGCGAGAGGTCCACCACGGGGTGATCGGCGGTCAGTTCCCACACCACGAAGAACGCGAACGCGATCACGGCGACGAGCGCAAGCACGACGATGGTCGCCGACGAAAACCAGTCGAGGTCCTTGCCCTTGTCCAGCATGACTTGCAGCGAACCCACCCACGTGACGAGGAGCGCAAGACCCACCATGTCGATGGGCGCTTTCTTCACGATCGAATCGCGGTTGCGGAAGATCGCCCATGTGGCGAGCGCCGCCACCGTGCCCACGGGAATATTCACGTAGAAGATCCACGGCCACGAGATGTTGTCGGAGATCCAGCCGCCGAGAATCGGACCGGCCACGGGCGCGATCAGCGTCGTCATGGCCCACATCGAGAGCGCCATCGGTGCTTTCGCGCGCGGGTAGCTGGCGAGCAGGAGCGTTTGCGAGAGCGGGATCATCGGACCGGCCACGGCGCCCTGGAGCACGCGCGAAGCGAGCAGGAACGGCAGCGTGGGCGCGAGGCCGCACATCCACGACGAGATCACGAACAGCACGATCGACGCCATGAAAAGGCGCACCTGGCCGATGCGGTCCGTGAGCCAGCCCGTGAGCGGCACTGAAATGGCGTTCGCCACGGCGAAGGAGGTGATGACCCACGTGCCCTGGTCGGAGGACACGCCGAGGTCGCCGGAAATAGACGGAATCGAGACGTTCGCGATCGACGTGTCGAGCACGTTCATGAACACCGCGAGCGAGACCGCGATCGTACCGATCACGAGTTGCGCGCCGGAGAGCGGCGGGTGAGCAGCTTGTGGCTGGGACATGAGAGCATGAAGGGGCGCTTGCGCGCCCCTTTCCGATGTATGCGGGTAGGAAGTTGCCGTGCGGGCGGCTTGCCCTTACATCAGCTTCGCGGTGCGCGAGGCCATCGCCTTTTGCGCCGTGCTGGCCGTCTTGCTGTTCGCGTTCGAGCCGGCGTTTTCGGCGATGATCCGTGCGATCTCGGCATCGGCATCCGCACCGTAGTGATCGAACACGTTGGTCTGGTAGACCGTGTTCTGCGCGTTGCCGAGCTGGCCGCCGCTCTCGTCCTTGACCGTCACGTCGACCTGCATCGAGAGACCGATACGCAGCGGATGCTTCGCGAGGTCGGCCGGATCGATTTCCACGCGCACCGGCAGGCGTTGAACCACCTTGATCCAGTTGCCCGTGGCGTTCTGCGCCGGCAGCAGCGAGAAGGCCGAGCCGGTGCCGGCCGAGAACCCCACCACCTTGCCGTGATACACCACCGACGAACCGTAGACGTCAGCCGTCATTTCCACGGGCTGGCCGATGCGCATGTGGTTCAGCTGCACTTCCTTGAAGTTCGCATCGACCCACACTGCGTTCAGCGGCACCACGGACATCAGCGGCGTGCCCGGCGACACGCGCTGGCCCACCTGCACCGAGCGCTTCGCGACGTAGCCGTCCACCGGCGCGGGCAGTACGTTGCGCGCATTGGCGAGATACGCGTCGCGGACCTTCGCGGCTGCGGACATCACGTTCGGATGCGTCGAGATCGTGGTGTTCGCAGTGAGCGCGCGGTTCGCGGCGAGCTGCTGCTCGGCTGCGTTCAGCGCGGCCTGGGCGCTCGCGACGGCATCGCGTGCGTGCGAGATTTCTTCCTGCGAGACAGCGCCCGTCTGCGCCACCTGCATGCGGCGGTGCAGGTCGTCCTGGGCGCGCTTCAGGTCCGATTCACGCTGCGCCACCTGGGCTTCGTACTGGCTGTCGTCGGCGAAGAGGCCGCGCACCTGGCGCACGGTCTGCGCGAGATTGGCTTCGGCCTGTTCCAGCGCGACGCGCGCATCGGCGGGGTCGAGCACGACGAGCGGGTCGCCGGCCTTCACGGTCTGCGTGTCGTCGGCCTTCACCGCGACTACGGTACCGGTCACCTGCGGCGTGATCTGCACGACGTTGCCGTTCACGTAGGCGTCGTCGGTGCTTTCGTGAAAGCGCGCGTCGAGGAAGTAGTAAAGACCGTAGGCAACTGCCGCGATCAGAATCACGACGACGAGCAGCGCCATCAGGCGCTTGCGTTTGCCGTTGGCATTGGCGGGCTGCGGGTTGGCCGCCGGTTGTTGCGGGGTGCTCATGACAGGGCTCTCCAGTGCTTTCGTGCTGTTCGTTCGATTGTTCTTTGTGGCTGTTCTTTAATTCGAGGCGGTCGCGGTTGCGCTCGCGGTGACCTTCGCTGCTGATGTTGCTGCGGGGCTTGCTGCCGATGTTGCCGGCGTTGCCGTCGCGCCTTGCTGGCCCGCCGCGGGCTGCGCAGCGGGTGTGACGGGTGGCGCGGGCTCGGGGCTCCACGGTGCGCCGTTCGTGTTCACCGCGACGGGCGGTACGAGCCCGGCGTCCTTCGCATCGAAGCCGCCGCCCAGCGCCGTAATGAGCGCCATCTGCATGTCGCGGCGGCGCATGTTGAGGTTCGTCACCGTTTGCTCCGCGGCGAGGCGGTTCTGGTCGGCGCTCAGCACCTGCAACTGCGGCGACAACCCGGCGCGGTAGCGCACGACCGCAAGCTGCCACGCCTTCGTCGAGGCATCCAGCGCGTGCTGCGCATCGACGAGCTGCTGGTCGGCCGAACGGATCGACGCGACCTGCGTGGCGACGTCGTTGAGCGCGTTGATGAGCGTCTGATCGTAGTTGGCGACGTCCAGATCGAAGTCGGCGTAGCGGCCTTTCAGCTGGGCACGCAGGGCGCCCGCGTCGAAGATCGGCAGATGGATCGCCGGGCCCGCCTGGATCTGGCGGCTCGAAGCGTGCAGAAAGCGGCCCCAGCCGAACGCATCGAAGCCGAAGCCCGCGGCGAGGTTGATGTCCGGGAAGAACTCGGCCTTCGCTTCCTTCACGTCGTGCGTGGCGGCTTCCACTTGCCAGCGCGCGGCGACGATGTCGGGCCGGCGCGCGATCAGATCGGCGGGCAGGTTGTCGGGCAGCGTGATGTTGGCGAGCGGATTCAGCGTGGGCTGCGCGATCTGCAGGCCGCGGTCCGGCCCCTTGCCGAGCAGGGCGCCCAACTGGTAGCGCACGGCCTGGATCTGGCCGTCGAGGTCGCTCAGGTTGGACTGGCTCGTCGCGATGTTGCCGTTCGCCGTCTCGCGCTCCACGTTGGTGTCGAGCCCGGCTGTCACGCGCTGGTTCGTGATCGTCCCGATGGTCTTGCGGTTGTCGATCTCGCGTGCCGCGATGTCGCGCAACGCGTAGAGCTGGGCAAGCTGGTTGTAGGTGCGCGCGACGGAGGAGGCGAGCGTGATGCGCGTCTGCTGCATATCGGCTTCGGCCGCCTTTTCCTGCGAGACGGCCTGCCCGAGCCGCTGGCGGTTCTTGCCCCACACGTCGAGTTCCCACGAGGCGCTGGCGAGCACGTTATTCTCGCTATACCAGTTGCCGCCGTACGGAGGCGGGTAGAGCCCGTTGCCGGAAAGCAGCTCGCGCGTCCACGAATAGCTGCCTTCCACCTTGGGGTAGAGATTCGACTTCGAGCTTTCGATGTACGACTGCGCCTTCGCGAGCCGCGCCTGCGCCTGCGCGATGGTGGGGTTGCCCGCCAGCGCTTCGTCGATCAGCGCAGACAGTTGCGGGTCGCCGAACTGCCTCGCCCAGTCGAGCGTGGGCCATTGCCCGCCCTGAGCCGGGATGCTTTGCGAGGACTCGTACTGCGTGGAATCGGCGATCGCCTTGTCGCTCTTGATGCCGAAGTAGTTCGCGCAGCCGGAGAAGGCGAGCGCCGTCGCCGCGGCCGCCACGGCAAGGGCGATGCGCCGGTACGACGGCGTGGGCGCAGACAGGGATGAGGGTTTCATTGCGCGTCTCGTTGCCTGAAAGGTGTCGGTGTGTGTGTCCGTAATGCTGGACGGTGCAGCTAATTTGATCAGCTGTTCTTCTTCAACTGCTTGCCAGGTCACGCATTGTCGGCGGCGTTGCAACTGCAGGCATTGCCGAGAATGCGCCGCAACATGCTCTTCAGAAAACCGATTTCCTCCGGCGAGAGGCCGGCGGTGAGCCGGTCGATCACACCCGAGAAGATGGCCGGCATGCGCCGCGCGAGCGCGAGACCTTCCGGCGTGAGCGCGAGCCGCACGGCACGCCGGTCTTCGGAACTGCGCACCCGCTCGAGCAGGCCGCGCTTCTCCAGCCGGTCCACGAGGCGCGTGACCGCGCTCGCGTCGATGCCGTACTCGCGTGCGAGTTCAGCCGCCAGCACGCACTTGCCACTTGCCACCATGAAGAGCACGCTGGCCTGCTGGCTCGTGATGCCCAGCTCCGCCATGGTGCGCTGATTGACCAGGTTCGACATGCTCGATTTCACCCGCGCGAGCAGATAGCCGACGCTCTCGCCGAACTGGTAGTTGAGCAGGTCCGATGAAGCGGCGGCGGCCTGCGGCGGCTGTGAAGCTGGAGTGGGATCGGCCATGATTCTCGTGCGACTGCAATGGTTGACCAGGCAGGCATTATAGGGGTGATTAATTGACGCGGCAAGTGTTTTCTCAGCTTAGGCAGGGAATCGATGGATTGCTAGCGGATTACTCCCTGCGGGCTTGCCGTGTCGTCCGTCCGTAGCCGTTGAATTGCCCGTGGAATTGCGGCTTGCGCATCGTTCGAGGCGTTCTCCTTATGACCCTTATCAATTTGTTCACGTGAACGTGCTAGAATTTTGGGTTCCCAAGAGTGCGCTCTGTGCCGGTTCGGATTCGCCGAGCCGGTTTTGCCTCGCCCGTCGCCCCGCGGCCTTCCCGGTCCCGGCTTTTTGCGACAGCAGGCGTCGGTAGTCGGCATTGCCGCAAGGAATCGTCTGGCGCACTCCAACTGTTCCCAGGTTTCTATGTCCCGCGCCCTTCGCAATATCGCCATCATCGCCCACGTCGACCACGGCAAGACCACGCTCGTCGACCAGCTGCTCCGCCAGTCCGGCACGTTCCGCGAAAACCAGCAGATCGCCGAACGCGTGATGGACTCCAATGACATCGAGCGGGAGCGCGGCATCACGATTCTCGCCAAGAACTGCGCCGTCGAATACGAAGGCACGCACATCAACATCGTCGACACGCCGGGCCACGCGGACTTCGGCGGCGAAGTGGAGCGCGTGCTCTCGATGGTGGATTCGGTGCTGCTGCTCGTGGACGCCGTGGAAGGCCCCATGCCGCAGACGCGCTTCGTCACGAAGAAGGCACTCGCGCTGGGCCTCAAGCCCATCGTCGTGGTGAACAAGATCGACCGGCCGGGCGCGCGCATCGACTGGGTGATCAACCAGACTTTCGAGCTCTTCGACAAGCTCGGCGCCACCGAAGAGCAGCTCGACTTCCCGGTGGTCTACGCATCGGGCCTGAACGGCTATGCCGGGCTCGATCCGAGCGTGCGCGAAGGCGACATGCGGCCGCTCTTCGACGCCATTCTCGAACACGTGCCGGTGCGCCCGGCCGACCCGGATGCGCCGCTGCAACTCCAGATCACGTCGCTCGACTACTCGACCTACGTCGGCCGTATCGGCGTGGGCCGTATCAGCCGCGGTCGCATCAAGCCGGGCCAGCAGGTCGCGCTGCGCTTCGGCCCGGAAGGCGAGGTACTTACGCGCAAGATCAACCAGGTGCTATCGTTCAGCGGCCTCGAGCGCGTGCAGGTGGAGTCGGCCGAAGCCGGCGACATCGTGCTCATCAACGGTATTGAAGACATCGGCATCGGCGCCACGATCTGCGCGCTCGATACGCCCGAAGCGCTGCCCATGATCACCGTGGACGAGCCGACGCTCACCATGAACTTCCTCGTCAATTCCTCGCCGCTCGCGGGCAAGGAAGGCAAGTTCGTGACGAGCCGCCAGATTCGCGATCGTCTGATGAAGGAGCTGAACCACAATGTGGCGCTGCGCGTGAAGGACACCGGCGACGAAACCGTGTTCGAAGTCTCCGGCCGCGGCGAGCTGCACCTCACGATCCTGATCGAAAACATGCGCCGCGAAGGCTACGAGCTGGCCGTTTCGCGCCCGCGCGTGGTGCTGCACGAAGTGGACGGCGTGAAGCACGAGCCGTACGAGCTCCTCACGGTGGACGTGGAAGATTCGCATCAGGGCGGCGTGATGGAAGAGCTGGGCCGCCGCAAGGGTGAAATGCTCGACATGGCGTCGGACGGCCGCGGCCGCACGCGTCTGGAGTACCGCATTCCGGCGCGGGGCCTGATCGGCTTCCAGGGCGAATTCATGACGCTCACGCGCGGCACGGGCCTGATGAGCCACGTGTTCGACGAGTACGCCCCCGTGAAGGAAGGCTCGCTCGGCGAGCGCCGCAACGGCGTGCTGATCTCGCAGGACGACGGCGCGGCCGTCGCCTATGCGCTGTGGAAGCTCCAGGATCGCGGCCGCATGTTCGTGAAGCCCGGCGACGCGCTCTACGAGGGCATGATCATCGGCATCCATAGCCGCGACAACGATCTCGTCGTGAACCCGATCAAGGGCAAGCAGCTCACGAACGTGCGCGCCTCGGGCACGGACGAAGCGGTGCGCCTCGTGCCGCCCATCCAGATGTCGCTCGAGTACGCGGTCGAATTCATCGACGACGATGAACTCGTGGAAGTGACGCCGCAGTCCATCCGCCTGCGCAAGCGCCACCTGAAGGAGCACGAGCGCCGCCGCGCGAGCCGCGAAGCCGCGGTCGACTGAAGCGCCGCGTCGCGTTCAGCAGTTCGCTGGCAACAAACGGAAAAGCCGCCTTCGGGCGGCTTTTTTTCATGGTTCAGAAAGCGTCGGCCGATGCCGTTAATTGGACGTCGACGAGATGTCGATGGGATGTTGAGGAACATTGCTTTGCATTGCACCACGCGCTGCAAAGCAATGTTGCGAATACCGAAAAGTGCTGACGCGACAGGCGTTTGCGGCGTATCTCGCGGCTATTGGACGCATCCGATCTGTGCTATGCTCCGCGGATGCCAGTTTTAGGTCCTTCCAAGCAAGACTTGATTCGCGCAATCCGCTAAACGGTCAGGCCGTGTCGCGGAAGGTTGAGTAACCCGCTATTTCTCGAGAAACTCGAAGAAAGGTGAGCGTAAAAATGATGAAGCAATTCCAGCTGAACTCGTATCTGTTCGGCGGCAATGCTCCGTACGTCGAAGAATTGTACGAAGCATATCTCGATAATCCGGCGTCAGTGCCCGAGAACTGGCGTGAATACTTCGATGCGCTACAGAACGTTCCCGCATCGGATGGCACATCGGCAAGCGACGTCGCCCACGGTCCCATCGTCGAGTCGTTTGCGCAGCGCGCGAAGGCCAATGCCTTCATCCCGCGCGAAGGCGGCGAAAACCTCGCCACGGCCCGCAAGCAGGTCCACGTCCAGACCCTCATCAGCGCCTATCGCTTCCTCGGCTCGCAATGGGCCAATCTCGATCCCCTGAAGCGTCGCGAGCGTCCCTCCATTCCCGAGCTCGAACCCGCGTTCTACGACTTCACCGAAGCGGACCTCGATCAGACCTACAGCGCAAGCAATCTGTACTTCGGCTTCGAGCAGGCGTCGCTGCGCGAGATCGTCAAGGGTCTGCGCGACACGTACTGCGGCACGATCGGCGCCGAGTTCATGTACATCAGCGACCCGGAACAGAAGCGCTGGTGGCAGGAGCGCCTCGAATCGATCCGCGCTACGCCGAATTTCACCGCCGACAAGAAGAAGCACATCCTGCAGCGCCTGACGGCCGGCGAAGGCCTCGAGCGTTATCTGCACACCAAGTACGTCGGCCAGAAGCGCTTCTCGCTGGAAGGCGGCGAGAGCTTCATCGCCTCCATGGACGAAGTGGTGCGCCACGGGGGCGCCAAGGGCGTGCAGGAAATCGTGATCGGCATGGCCCACCGCGGCCGTCTGAACGTGCTCGTGAACACGCTCGGCAAGATGCCGGCTGACCTCTTCGCCGAATTCGAAGGCAAGCACGTCGACGACCTGCCGGCAGGCGACGTCAAGTACCACAAGGGCTTCTCGTCGGACGTCGCCACCGAAGGCGGCCCGGTCCACCTGTCGCTCGCATTCAACCCGTCGCACCTCGAAATCGTCAACCCGGTGGTGGAAGGCTCGGCCAAGGCCCGCATGGACCGCCGCGGCGACGACGCCGGCCTCCAGGTGCTGCCGGTGCAGATCCACGGCGACGCGGCCTTCGCAGGCCAGGGCGTCGTGATGGAAACGCTGAACCTCGCGCAAACGCGCGGCTACGGCACGCATGGCACGCTGCACATCGTCATCAACAACCAGATCGGCTTCACGACTTCCGACCCGCGCGATGCGCGCTCCACGCTGTATTGCACGGACGTGGTGAAGATGATCGAGGCGCCGGTGCTCCACGTGAACGGCGACGACCCGGAAGCGGTCGTGCTCGCCACGCAGATCGCCATCGACTACCGCATGCAGTTCCACAAGGATGTCGTGATCGACATCGTGTGCTTCCGCAAGCTGGGTCACAACGAGCAGGACACGCCGGCCGTCACGCAGCCGCTGATGTACAAGAAGATCGCGCAGCACCCGGGCACCCGTGCGCTGTACGCCGAGAAGCTCGTGCAGCAGGGCGTGATTGGCGCCGACGACGCGGACGCCTACGTGAAGGCCTACCGCAAGGCCATGGACGACGGCCACCACACGGTCGACCCCGTGCTCTCGAACTACAAGAGCAAGTACGCGGTGGACTGGGTGCCGTTCCTGAACCGCAAGTGGACCGACGCGGCCGACACCGCTGTGCCGCTCGCCGAACTGAAGCGCCTCGGCGAACGCATCACGACGATTCCGGAGAACTTCAAGGTTCACCCGCTCGTCGAGCGCGTGATCAACGACCGTCGCGCCATGGGCCGCGGCGAAGCAGCGCTCGACTGGGGCATGGGCGAACACCTCGCATACGCGTCGCTTGTCGCTTCCGGCTACGCCGTGCGCCTCACGGGCCAGGACTCGGGCCGCGGCACGTTCACGCACCGCCATGCCGTGCTGCATGACCAGAACCGCGAACGCTGGAACGACGGCACGTACATCCCGCTGCAGAATATCGCCGAAGGCCAGGCGAAGTTCACGGTGATCGACTCGGTGCTTTCCGAAGAAGCGGTGCTCGGCTTCGAGTACGGCTATTCGACTGCCGAGCCGAACACGCTCGTGGCATGGGAAGGCCAGTTCGGCGACTTCGCCAACGGCGCGCAGGTCGTGATCGACCAGTTCATCTCGTCGGGCGAAGTGAAGTGGGGCCGCGTGTCGGGTCTCACGATGCTGCTGCCGCACGGCTATGAAGGCCAGGGTCCGGAGCACTCGTCGGCGCGTATCGAGCGCTATCTGCAGCTGTGCGCCGAGCACAACATGCAGGTCGTGCAGCCCACCACGCCGGCGCAGATCTTCCACCTGCTGCGCCGCCAGATGATCCGCCTCTTCCGCAAGCCGCTCATCGTCTTCACGCCGAAGTCGCTGCTGCGCCACAAGGAAGCCGTGTCGGACCTGTCGGAACTCGCGAAGGGCACGTTCCAGCCCGTGATCGGCGAAACCGATGCCTCCATCGACGCGAAGAAGGTCAAGCGCGTCGTGGTCTGCTCGGGCCGCGTGTACTACGACCTCGTCGCGCATCGCCGCGAAGCGAAGGCGGGTGACGTCGCGATCGTCCGTATCGAGCAGCTCTATCCGTTCGCGCACAAGCAGTTCGAAGCGGAAATCAAGAAGTATGACAACGCGACGGAAGTGGTGTGGGTGCAGGACGAGCCGCAGAATCAGGGCCCGTGGTTCTACATCGAGCACCACCTCAAGGAAGGCATGAGGGACGGCATGAAGCTCGCGTACAGCGGCCGTCCGGCTTCGGCTTCGCCGGCTGTGGGCTACTACGCGAAGCACTACGAACAGCAGAAGGCGCTCATCGAAGGCGCCTTCGGCCGGCTCAAGAGCGCGTCCATCGCGAAATAAAGATTGAGCGGACCGGGAAAGCGTGCAGGCGCTTTCCCGCGCTTTGTTGCGCGCTTCATCCCGCGCATTGCCCGCCCGGTCCGCCGTACACGACATACACGTATTCAGGAAAATCACATGGCTATTGTTGAAGTCAAGGTTCCCCAGCTTTCCGAGTCGGTTTCGGAAGCCACCATGCTGCAGTGGAAGAAGAAGCCGGGCGAAGCTGTTGCCCAGGACGAAATCCTCATCGAGCTCGAAACCGACAAGGTCGTGCTCGAAGTGCCGGCGCCCGCTGCCGGCGTGCTCGCGCAGATCGTCAAGAACGACGGCGACACCGTGGTGGCCGATGAAGTCATCGCGAAGATCGATACCGAAGGCAAGGCAGGCGCCGCAGCGGTGGAAGCCGAAGTGAAGCCGGCACCGGCCGCTACGGCTGCCGCTCCGGCCGCCGCGCAACCCGCGGCGGCTGCCACGGCATCTTCGAGCGCCGTTGCCTCGCCCGCTGCGGCGAAGTTGATGGCCGAGAAGAGCCTCGCCGCAGGTGACGTGGCCGGTACCGGCCGCGACGGCCGCATCACGAAGGGCGACGTGCTTGGCGCGGGCGCGCCGGCCGCCAAGGCGGCACCGGCTGCCGCACCCGCTGCGCCCGCAGCGCGTCAGGCGAAGCCCTCGCTGCCCGACGTCAAGTCGCCGGCATCGGCCGAAACGTGGCTCAACAACCGTCCGGAGCAGCGCGTGCCGATGTCGCGCCTGCGCGCACGTATCGCGGAGCGTCTGCTCGAGTCGCAGCAGACCAACGCCATCCTGACCACGTTCAACGAGGTCAACATGGCGCCGGTCATGGACCTGCGCAACAAGTACAAGGACAAGTTCGAGAAGGAACACGGCGTGAAGCTCGGCTTCATGTCGTTCTTCGTGAAGGCGGCTGTGCACGCGCTCAAGAAGTTCCCGCTCGTGAACGCGTCGATCGACGGTAACGACATCGTCTATCACGGCTACTTCGACATCGGTATCGCCGTGGGCTCGCCGCGCGGTCTCGTGGTGCCCATCCTGCGCAACGCCGACCAGATGAGCCTTGCCGACATCGAGAAGAAGATTGCCGAGTTCGGCCAGAAGGCGAAGGACGGCAAGCTTTCCATCGAGGAAATGACGGGCGGTACGTTCTCGATCTCGAACGGCGGCGTGTTCGGTTCGATGCTCTCCACCCCGATCATCAACCCGCCGCAGTCCGCGATTCTCGGCGTGCACGCCACCAAGGAACGCGCGGTGGTGGAGAACGGCCAGATCGTGATCCGCCCGATGAACTATCTGGCGCTCTCGTACGACCACCGGATCATCGACGGCCGCGAAGCGGTGCTCTCGCTCGTCGCCATGAAGGACGCGCTGGAAGATCCGGCTCGCCTGCTGCTCGACCTGTAATCGCCTGCATTGACTGCATCGAAGCGCCCGGTGCGCCGCAAGGCGCCGCGGGCGCGTCCATGACGCACCGAACGGACGTGATGGGCGCGCCCCGCGCAAGGCGCTTCATATCGAAAGGATTCTTATGTCCAAGGAATTTGACGTCGTCGTGATCGGTGCCGGTCCCGGCGGCTATATCGCCGCGATTCGCGCCGCCCAGCTCGGCAAGACGGTTGCGTGCATCGAGAAGTGGAAGAACCCCGCCGGCGCGTTGAAGCTCGGCGGTACGTGCCTGAACGTGGGCTGCATTCCGTCGAAGGCGCTGCTTGCGTCGTCGGAAGAATTCGAGAACGCCCAGCATCACCTTGTCGACCACGGCATCAGCGTGTCGGACGTCAAGATCGACGTCACGAAGATGATGGCCCGCAAGGAAGGCATCGTCGAAAAGATGACGAAGGGCATCGAGTTCCTGTTCCGCAAGAACAAGATCACGTGGCTCAAGGGCCACGGCAAGTTCACGGGCCGCACCGACGCCGGCGTGCAGATCGAAGTGAGCGGCGAAGGCGAAACCGAAGTGGTCACGGCGAAGAACGTGATCATCGCCACGGGTTCGAAGGCGCGCCACCTGCCGAACGTGCCGGTGGACAACAAGATCGTGGCCGACAACGAAGGCGCGCTCTCGTTCGACGCCGTGCCGAAGAAGCTCGCCGTGATCGGCGCGGGCGTGATCGGCCTCGAGCTGGGTTCGGTGTGGCGGCGTCTGGGCGCGGAAGTGACTGTGCTCGAAGCGCTGCCCGAATTCCTCGCGGCTGCCGACCAGGCGCTCGCCAAGGAAGCGGCCAAGCAGTTCAAGAAGCAGGGTCTCGACATTCATCTCAGCGTGAAGATCGGCGAAGTGAAGGCGACGGCCAAGGGCGTCACCATCGCCTACGCGGACAAGGACGGCAACGCGCAGACGCTCGAAGCCGACCGTCTGATCGTCTCGATCGGCCGCGTGCCGAACACGGACAACCTCGGCCTCGAAGCCATCGGCCTCAAGACGAACGAGCGCGGCTTCATCGACGTGGATGCGCACTGCGCGACGTCCGTGCCGAACGTGTACGCGATCGGCGACGTGGTGCGCGGCCCGATGCTCGCGCACAAGGCCGAAGACGAAGGCGTGCTGGTGGCCGAAGTGATCGACGGCCAGAAGCCGCACATCGACTACAACTGCATTCCGTGGGTGATCTACACCGAGCCGGAAATCGCGTGGGTCGGCAAGACGGAGCAGCAGCTGAAGGCCGAAGGCCGCGAGATCAAGACGGGCCAGTTCCCGTTCCTCGCCAACGGCCGCGCGCTCGGCATCAACAAGGCGGACGGTTTCGTCAAGATGATCGCCGACGCGAAGACCGACGAACTGCTCGGCGTGCACATCATCTCGGCCAACGCGTCGGACCTGATCGCCGAAGCCGTGGTCGCGATGGAGTTCAAGGCGGCGTCCGAAGACATCGGTCGCATCTGCCATCCGCACCCGTCGCTTTCCGAAGTGATGCGCGAAGCGGCGCTCGCCGTCGACAAGCGCGCGCTGAACATGTAATGACGCCGGCTGCTTCAAACCGGCTTCAAGCCGGCCGCTTGAAGTCGGCTGCATGAAGCCGGTCTCATAAAGCAGGCTACGAAGGCGGGCAGGGTGCGAATCCCTCCCGCCTTCTTTCTTACCGTTGCACGATGAACGTCACCGAGTACTACGAAAACGAACTGCGGACGCGCGGTTACCAGTCGGACGCCGCCCAGCGTGCCGCCGTGGACCGTCTGCAGCGGTGCTATGAAGAGTGGGTCGCCTACAAGGCGCGCCGCTCGAACGCTTTCAAGAAGCTCATCATCCATCCGGACTTGCCGCGCGGCGTGTACATGTGGGGCGGCGTGGGGCGCGGCAAGAGCTTTCTCATGGACAGCTTCTATGCCGTGGTGCCCGTGCAGCGCAAGACGCGTCTGCATTTCCACGAGTTCATGCGCGAAGTGCACCGCGAACTCGAAGAACTGAAGGGCCAGGCCGATCCGCTCGATGAACTCGCGCGGCGTATCGCGAGGCGCTACCGCCTCATCTGTTTCGACGAATTTCACGTCTCCGACATCGCGGACGCGATGATCCTGTACCGTCTGCTCGACCGGCTCTTCACGAACGGCGTGCAGTTCGTGATGACCTCCAACTACGCGCCCGATACGCTGTACCCCGACGGATTGCATCGCGACCGCATGCTGCCCGCCATCGAGCTCATCAAGGCGAAGCTCGACGTGATCAACGTGGATGCGGGCGTGGACTACCGGCAGCGCACGCTCGCCCAGGTGCAGGTCTACCACACACCGCTCGGTGCGGCGGCAGACCGCGCGTTGCGCCACGCTTACGGCGAACTCGCTGCGGTGCCTGACGAAAGCCCGATCCTGCACATCGAAAAGCGCGAGATCAAGGCGCTGCGCCGCGCGGACGGCGTCGTATGGTTCGACTTCGCGACGCTATGCGGCGGCCCGCGCTCGCAGAACGACTACCTCGAACTGGCGAGCCGCTTTCATGCGGTGATTCTTTCCGACGTGCCGCAGATGACGCCGCGCATGGCCTCCGAAGCACGCCGCTTCACGTGGCTCATCGACGTGTTCTACGACCACAAGGTGAAGCTCTTGATGTCGGCCGCCGTGAGGGCCGAGGAACTCTACATCGAAGGCCCGATGGCCAACGAATTTACGCGCACCGTGTCGCGTATCGTGGAGATGCAATCGAAGGAATATCTCGACACGCCGCGCCGGCTTGTCGATACGTCGCTCACCTGAACGCGTGAAATCGCGAGTTCACGCTGAGCGCAGTCAGGCATTACGCGAAGAAGGTTGCGGGCCTTGCACCCGCAACCTTGCGTGACGCGATCCCTTCCAGCTTATTGCTGCCGGACCCACGTCTGCGAGCGCCCGAGCAGCGACACGCCGATATAGCCGCGCACCACGAGCTTCTGCCCGCCGTCCTCGAGGTGCATCTTGCACTTGTAGACCTTGCCGTTCTCGGGGTCCAGGATGCGGCCGCCGTCCCACTTGTCACCGTCCTTCTTCAGGTCGTTGAGGATCGTCATGCCGAGAATCAGCTGGTTCTTGCGCGAGTCCGTGCATTCGGTGCAGCGGCGGTCTGGCGAATCGGCCGGGTTGAGGCCCTTGATCACCTTGCCCGACAGCGTGCCGTCGCCGTCCTGCGTAATCTGCACGAGCGCCTTGGGCTGGCCCGTGTGATCGTCGATGGTTTGCCAGACGCCGACGGGGGTGTCGGTCTGCGCCATGGCGCTCATGGCGCCGGTGAGCAGGACACCTGCAAGCGCAGCCTGTCGGATGGTGTTGAGCGCGACGGAGCGCGCACGTTGGGTCATGCGGATCATTGTCTTCCTCCTGAGTAAGAGTCGTCGCGAATGCCCGCCATGAGAGGTGTTTGAGGGTGCTTCGGGCGGCGGGTTTTCGCGCGGCGTCGTATGCATCGACAGGCGACGCCTTGCCTGTTTCCAGCGACCGGTTATCGATCGTTCGATCGCGAACCGAAAGGGCAGGATACGTGAAAGCACGCCGCGCGTTTGCGAGTAAAACCTCTAGTCGCAGGCACTCGCGGCGCGCATTCAGTTGAGCTGATAAGAGAACGTCGCGTTGATGCGCGGGCTGCGCGAAGCGCTTTCCACGGGCGCGTCGCCAACGGCTTTCGCGACCGAAAGATCGAGGCTGTAGTACTTCGCGTCGGAGATCCGAAAGCCGAATGCAACCGAGGCAAGCCGCGACGGCTGCGGCGTGCCCGCATGCAGGTAGACGCGCGCCGTGTCGAACGACACGTACGGCGTGATCGTGCGCAGATACGTGAAGCCTGGCGTGAACGCGCGATTGATCTCGAACGAAACGGCCCAGCCCGAATCGCCCGATGCCTCGCCCGGTTCATAGCCCTGCGCGAAACGCTGCGCGCCGAACGAGATCTGCTCGGAGGTGGGCAACGTGTCGGGGCTGTACTGTCCCGTTGCGGAAATCGCAGTGCCGATCTTGAACGGCCACTCGTTGGTCTGCGAAAAACTCGCACCGGTGCGCACGAACTGCAGCGACACGGGGTTCTGCTGCACGAAGCCCGGCAGGTTCGTATCGACGGATTTCGACGCGCCCAATATGTCGAACGCCTTCGCCACGTTGATGCTCGCCTTGCGCACCTGGCCCGTTTGCACGCCCGTGTAGTCGGCCTGGAGTTGCAGCACGCGCACCTGCGAGCGCAGCCCGTACTGCGCGTCGTTAAGGGTGTTGTGATAACGGTCTTCGTCGTGCGAGGCGTAGGCGCTTACGGTGCCCACCACGCTGCGCGTATTGCTCAGCAGCAGCGGATACGCAAGCGAGCCGCCCAGCTTTTCGTTGATCACCGTGCGCTCCACATACGACGGCAGCCCCGGATTGTCGACGGGATTGCCGCGATAGTGCGAGGCATCGATCTTCGCGATGAGTCCGTCGCTGCCCACCGGCACCGCACCGTGCGCGGCGATGTAGGTCTGGTGATCGCGGCCCTTGGGCAGCAGCGCGGACACGCTCAACTGCTCGCCGAGCGAAGTGAGCCCGTTCTCCGTGGCCGTGACGAGGCCTTGCACGCCGGGATGATTGAAGTCGATGCCCGTGCTCAGATCGACAGGCTTGCGGTCCACCTTCAATTCGAGCGCCGTGGCGCCATCGGTGTTCTGCGGCGGCGGCACGTTGGCCGCCACCTTCACGCCGGGCAACAGACCTAGCACGTTGATGTAGCGTTCGAAGGTCGCAAGGCGCAGCGGCCGGTCGGCGCGGATGTGCTCCGCGATTGCGCGGATCTTGCCTTCCACGTTACCGGGCTTGCCCGTGACCTTCACCTCGGACACATAGCCTTCCACGACGGTCACACGCACCACGCCGTTCTCGAACGTCTGCGCGGGCACGAACGCGAACGAGAGCGCATAGCCGCGTTCCTGATAGAGCTTCGTGACGCCGTTGGCTACCTCGATCAACTCGCCGATCGTGATGTCGTGATTCACGAGCGGTGTGAAGCGCTTCGCCACATCGTCGAATGGAATCGACTTCACGCCTTCCACCTGGAAGCGTGTGGGCGTGAGATGCCGCGCGAGCAGCTGCTGCAATTGCGGCGCCTGCTGTTGAACCTGCACGGTGACGTTGGGCGCCTTCTGTGGTGCATTGATCTGCGGCAGGGCGTCGAGCGGATTGCCGCCGGCAGCGGCGGGGCGGCTCTGCGCGTGGGCGACACTGGTGGCAAGCGCCGTCAGCGCGATCGTCCAGGTCGCGTACCGGTTGCAGGGGTTGCAGCGGTTGTATCCGTTGTTCATCGGATTGTCCTCGTAGGCCATTGTTGTTGTGCGCGCGTTGTGTGCAACGCTGCTGTTCGATGTGTGCTGCTTGCTGCGTGATCTGTGAAGCGCTGAAGCATTGCGGCGTGCGATGTTGCCGGGCAGCGCGATCGCGAGGACCATCGCTCGCCTTGATCGCGTGCCGTGCTGGTCCTCGGTCTAGTCGCTCTGGTCGGTCTAGTCGGTCCGCGCGGCGACATAGGCGTCGACGGACGCCGCATTCACGCGGCGCCGTCACGCACGTTCAGCTCATTGCTTGTGCAGAATGCCGCCGAGCGCCGAGAGGCCGCCCGTCGTGGAGCCCGTGCCCGCACTCGAGCCCGCCGCTGTCCCGAGCGTGCCCGTCACCTGACTCACGATTGCCGTGAGCGGCGCGAGCAACTGAGCGCTGCCGCCCGTGCCGCCTGCGCTACCCACGCCACCCAGGGCGCCCGTGACCGCGGAAAGCGGGTTCGATGCGCCGCTCGTCCCGCTGCCGAGCGCCGACGTGAGCCCCGCGAGCGGACTGGCTGCGCCGCTGCCCGTGAGCGACGAGGTCAACGTGGAAAGCGGATTCGATCCCGCCACGGAACCGAGCGGCGCGAGCGGCGTGCCGGTGAGTAGCGACGTCGCCGAGCCGAGCGGGTTCGTGCCGAGCCCGAGGCTTGCGAGCAGGTTCGAGAGCGGCGTGAGCGGGTTGTAGCCGCCAGCGGGCGGACCATTTGCGACCCCCACGTTGGAGCTGCCCACGAGGCTCGTGATGAGGCCCGGAATGGGCGCGGCGCCGTTCGGTCCGTTCGGGTTCACGAGACCGCCCGCATTGGTCACCGTGTTGCCGAGCGAGCCCACGAGGCTGCCCACGTCCGCGCCGAGCGGATTCTGGGTCGTGCCGCCCACCGTCGAGCCCGCTTGCTTCAACGCGCCGCCCACCTGCGCGAGCGCGCCCGAGAGCGGCACACCGAGGCCCGTCGTCACGCCAGCCGTCTGCGTTACATCGCTTACCGTCTGCAAGAGCGGCGTGATCGCCGTGCTCACGGGCTGCGTGATCTGCTGGACCGGCGCCGAGCCCAGGGCATTGCCGAGCGTCGCGCCTCCCGCGTTGACCGCGTTCGCCGTGTTGGCGAGCAGGCCCGCGACGGGCGTCGTGACCGGCGAGAGCGGGGCGAGGTTGCCCGTGCCCACGCCACCCACGGCCGTGGAAAGCCCCTGCACGACGCCGCTCGTTGCGCTGACAACCGAGCCGAGTCCCGCGACCGTGGTGCCCACCGGATTGGCCGTCGACCCCGTCTGGCCGATGCCGTTGCTCACCGCATCGGAGAGCGCACCCACCACGCCGCCCGTGCTCGATACCGCATTGCCCAGACCCTGCGTGACCTGCGGGCTCACGCCCGGAATCGTGGTGGAAGCGATCGTGCTGCCCAGGTCGCCCGCCGTCTTCGCGACGGTGGTCAGCGCGCCGGATGTGCCGGTTGACGCCGCCGTCGTCTGACTACCGCTGCCGGACCCGCTGGTGCCGCCGCTCGAAGCCGCGGCCGGCGGCGCGTTGACGCTGCTGCCGCCGCAGGCCGCCACGAGGCAGGCCACGGCGAGCGCGATGGCAGGCACGCGCAGCGATGCGATGACCGCCCGTGCGTGGCCCGACGTGAAGGTTGAGTGGTGGGTCATGGTTGCTCCTCAGTCTCTCTCAGTTTCTTTGGGATGCGGGTGGTCTGCCTCGCGTGATGCCCGTGCCCTCACGCGTCTTTTCTTGCCGTCATTCATCGACGTCGTTTCGCGTCGTCGTTTCACGTCGTCGCTTCACGTCGTCGCTTCACGTCATCATTTCGCGCCGTCATTTCTTCGCGATGCCGCCGAGCAGTCCGCCCACGAGCGACGTCACGCCCGAAAGCGGGTTCGACGCGCTGTTGGTGCCGCCGCTCGACGAGGTCAGTGAAATGCCCGGCGTGCCGGACGTGGTCGACGTGGCCGCCGGTGCTGCGCCCGACGTTGCGCTCGTTGCCGCGCCGGCAAGCGTCGAAACGATGCCGGTGACCGGGGCGAGCGGATTGCCGCTGCCTGTGCCGCCCGCCGCACCCGTCAACGCGCCGGTGAGCGTGCCGAGCAGTCCCGTGACGGGAGCGAGCGGGTTGCCGCTGCCCGTGCCGCCGGCCGCGCCGCTGAGCGTCCCGGTGACCGTGCTCACGAGGCCGGTCACAGGTGCGAGCGGACTGCTCGCGCCACCGGCCGCGCCGCTGAGCGTCCCGGTGACCGTGCTCACGAGGCCGGTCACAGGTGCGAGCGGACTGCTCGCGCCACCGGCCGCGCCGCTGAGCGCGCCCGTCACCGACGAGAGCACGCCCGTGAGCGGCGCGAGTGGTCCGCTGCCGGTGCCGCCCGTCAATCCACCTGTGGCGCCGCTGAGCCCACCCAGGCCGCCAAGTGCCGTGGTGAGCGGCGCAAGCGGATTGCCACCCGTTCCGCCGGTCACGAGACCGCCCACCGACGCCACGGTCTTGCCGGTGTCGGAGACGACGTTGCCGAGGCTCGCTGCCACCGGATTGCCGCCCGCCGACGACGCGACGAGCGCGCCGCCTTTCTCCAGTCCGCCGCCGAGCGTGCCGAGCAGACCGGCCACGGGCGCCCCGAGGCCCGTCGTCGTGCCAACGGTCTGCGTGGTCGCGGCCACCATCGACGTGATTGGCGTGATGGCGGTGCTGACCTGTTGCGTGATCTGCTGCACGGGGCCTGTGGAGAGGGCGTTGGTGAGCGTGGCGCCGCCGTTCGTCACGGCGCCGCCGAGCGTGTCGATTGCGCCGCCGAGCGGCGACGTCACGGCGCCGAGTGGCGCCAGCGGTCCGCTGCCGAGGCTCGTGACGAGGTTGCCGGCGCTCGTTACCGCGCCGCCCACGTTGCTCACGGCGCCGCCGACGCTCGCGAGCGTGGTGCCCACGGAATTGCCGCCCGTGCCGAGCTGGCCGAGTCCCTGCGTGACGCCGTTGCCGAGCGTGGAAACCGCCGCGCCCACGTTCTGCACGATGCCGCCTGCGGCCTGGGTGGTCTGCGTGCTGACGCCGGGCAGCGTTTGCGAGCCGATCACGCTGCCGATGCTCGATACCGTCGACCCCACGTCGCTCACGACGTTGCCGGCATTGCCCACCACCTGGCCCGCTGCATTGGCGGTGGGCGTGGTGCCGTTGTTATTGTTGTTGTTATTGTTGTTATCGCCGCCCCCCGGCTTTTGCGTTCCCCCCGAGCCCGTGCCTCCCGTAGAAATCGCTCCGTTGCTGCCGCTCCCCGCGCCACCCCCGGTGCCCGAACTCAACGTTCCCGAGCCGCCGCAAGCAGCCAGAGAAAGAACGACGACTACAGTGGCCGCAATCGTCGTTGTACGCAGCCCGGTCTCTATTGTTTGAATCTGCATTTCGCCCTCGCATGAGCATGTTGTTGGAAGTCTTGCGCGAAGACTCTCTGCAACAGCTATGCCATTTCAGTCGCGAACGCGGCGCCTGATTCGCCACGCAAGACGCAGAGCGAGAACCCGCGCGGCTTTGCGGCTATTGGCGTGATGTCGTGTATCGATCCGATGGGGGTGAAGAAGCGGCGAATTAATGCGTTTTCAATGGCCGCGTAACGTAACGAGCCCGATCCCCCGTTACGCGTGCATGCGTAACGGGGGTTACACGACGCTTGAAACGTGCGTTCAACGGTGAATTAGTGAAACGCGTCTAACGTATGGTTAGCCCTACCTGTTTCGCATCTGATCTGCCGCTACGCTTCTCTGGCGCTTGAACCGCCGCCTCGACGGTGGGCCAGAAAAAAGAAGTCGCAGGGAAGGGCGAGGCAACAAGCAGACAAATAACCAGACCACGGCCAGACCACGGCCAGACAAGACCGCAGCAAAGCGGCACGAAAGCCTTACCCCAAACATTAGGGAAAGGTCGCTGGGAAAAACCGAAAAAAGTCGGAAAAAATTCGGTGGGAAATTGCTTCTTGCCGATTGATCGGTTATAACGCCTGGGAATACGGAGTTTGACGAGGGAGGTGCATTATCGGACCGGATATCCTATCCTCTGTGCGCGGCTGATTTCAGCTGCTAATGTAGCGACGCGCTCCTAGAAGAATCGGCAAACCCGGCTGCAAAGAACAGCCGTGAATGGCCGTCATATGCGCGCGCGTACGAATTTCAATTCGCATACAAAGTTCAAACGCAGTTTCGAGGGCTAAAATGAAAAAGTTCGCCGGGCGTTTCCTGAGAGATAACAGGGGTGTAACCGCACTTGAATACGGGCTGATTGCGGGGTTGATTGCATTGCTGATCGTGGGCGGGGTCACGACGATCGGCACAAACCTTAAAACGGTTTTCGATAACATCGCGTCGTCGATCAATACGGCGAAGGGCACCTGACGCGTAGCCGTCAACGATCCTGATTGAACGCAGCAGCGCAATTCGCGCGGGCCGTCTATTGGCGCGCGTGAAGGGTGCTGTCTGCCGGATCCGACATGAACCCGCTCGTCAGCAGCCTCGTGTTCGCCGCGTGGGCCGCGGCCGTCGCCGTGTGCGACTACCGCAGCCGGCGTGTGCCGAATGCCCTCGTCGCAGTCGGCCTGATCGCCGCGCTAACGTTCGCGCTCGTCCACGGTAGTCCCTTCGGCATGACGCCTGCGCGCGCGCTGGCAGGCGCCGCGGTGGGGCTGGTGGCGCTGATGCCGTTCTTTGCGCTCGGCGTGATGGGCGCCGCCGACGTCAAGGTCTTCGCCGTGCTGGGCGCCTGGTGCGGGGTCGATGCGCTGCTGGGCCTGTGGGTGGCGGCGAGTCTCGCGGCCGGCGTGCATGCCGTCGTGCTGCTCTTTACGATGCGAGTCGCGATGCGCGGACGCACGGCTTCATCGGGGTCACACGCGGGGCCACACGCGGGGCAGCAAGCATCGTCGGACTTTGTTCCGCGCACGCCGCGCGGAACGCCTTACGCCGCGTGTCTCACGGTGCCTGCCATCGCATGGCTTGCGCTGCGCGCGTTGCACCTGTCGGCGGGAGTGGCTGGATGAACGCGCTGCGGCGTACGGGCTCTATCAAACTGCGCTCGACGCGGACCGCCCATTTTCCTGTTCGCTCCACCGAGGCGAGTTCAGACAGCAGCACGCCGCGTCGCGCGCCCCTCGGCACGCGCACACACACGCGTCTGCGCGAGCGAGGCAGCACCGCCGTTGAATTCGCGCTGCTGTTTCCCGTGTTCTTCGCCATCGCGTATGCGGTTGTCTCGTACAGCCTCGTGTTCGTCGCGCAGCAGAGCCTCACGCTTGCGTCCGAGGAAGGCGCGCGCGCCGCGCTGCGCTACCAGAAGGCCACCGATATGACCGCGGCGCTCGCGGCCCGCACGAGCGCCGCTTGTCTTGCCGCCACCAACGCCGCGAGCTGGCTCGGCAGCAGTGCCTTGACCTGTTCCCCGCAGGCGCAGAACTGCAGCTACGACAGCACCATGACCTGCGTTCAGGTTCAGCTCTCGTACGACTACAAGAACCATCCGCTCGTCCCCAGCCTGCCGCTCGTCGATTTCAAAATACCGGACGCCATCGTCACGCAGTCCACCGTGCAGCTCAATCCGGAGAACATCCTGTGAGGAACGCCATGCCTGCCATGAACGACCGCTCCCAGAGGAGGCGCGCATGGCCAACCTGACCCGCATCACCGCAGGCGTGCTGCTCGTGCTCGCGCTGCTGCTCGCCGGGTTCGCCTGGATGCTGGCGCGTCGTCCCGCTACGCCGCCGCAGACGGCGGCTGTGGCGCATGCGACGTTCCCGGTCGTGGTCGCCACGCAGACGCTCGTCGCCGGCAAGCCGGTTTCCGCCGAGGCGCTGCGCGTGCAGATGCTGCCCATTCATCCGGGCGGCGCGTTCAGCGACCCCACGCTCGTCGCCGGCCGCGTGCCCACCGCGGACATCGCCCCGGATGCCCCGGTGCTCGAAACGCAGCTCTCTTCGGGCATGGCCGACAGCATCGCGCCCGGCCAGCGCGCGGTGGCCGTGCGCGTGGACGAATCGAATGCGGTGGGTAACCGGGTGCGCGCCGGCAACGTGGTGGACGTGTTCTTCACGTTGAAGCGCGACGGCGGCATGGGCGCGGGCGGCGAGATCGGCCGTACCCAGGCGCGCCTCCTGATGTCGAAGGTTCGCGTGCTCGCGTTCGGCAGCCCGGCGCAGAACGCGGCGGTCAGTAACACCAGCTTCGGCGCGGACCCGAATGGCGTTGCACGCACCGCGGTGCTCGCGGTGCCCGTGGCCGACGTCGACAAGCTCACGCTCGCCGAAAGCGCGGGCCGGCTCGTGCTCGCGCTGCGTAATCCGAAGGACGACGAGGTGGCGGACCCGTCCGCGTTCGCGCCTTATGCGGGCGTGGTGAAGACGGTATCGCGCGAGCCGTTGCAAGGCTCCACACAGGCCGCCGCGGGCGTCGCGCTCGACGAACTCGCGGGCGGCGCCGGTTCCGGCAGCCGCGCGCCTGCCGTGCCGCGCGCGGCGCCGGTGCTGACAGCCGCCACACGCGGCGCGGCGGCTACGGGCAGCGGGCGCGGCGGCAGCATCGAAGTCGTTCGGGGAGGGCACGCCGAAACGGTGGCGTGGTAGCAGCGGCATCAGGCAGGGGAGGCAGACAGAAGCCCCGTGGGACGCCTTCGAAGATGAAAAGGGCGCCGGTTGAGCAACAGGGAGCGGATGCGGACGCGCACGTCCACACATCCACGACAACATGACAAAACGCATCGTTAAAGTTGCAATGGCACTCTGCCTCGCGGGCATGGCGCTCGCCACGCAGGCGAACGACGCGCGCGCGGCGCCGGCTTCGGGCCTCGCCGCCGCGGGCACGCAGCACCCGACCCTCGATCTCACCGTGGGCGCGCAACAGACGCTCGCAGCCGGTCACGCGCTCACGCGCGTGGCGGTGGGCGATCCATCGGTGGCCGACGTGCTGATCGTGAAGGGTGCGGGCGGCGGCGTGCTGCTCGTCGGCAAGGCTGCGGGCACGACGAGCGTGATGCTCTGGGAGCGCAACCGCGAGGCGCCCGTCACCTACACCGTGAACGTCACGACGAACGCGGCGCGCGCGCTGCTTTCGGACGACACGCCGAGCGTCAAGGTGCTGGGCGGCACGGCGCTCATCGGCGGCTCGACACCCACGCTCGAGAAGCACCAGCGCGCCGTGGTGGCGGCCAACGGCTCCATCGGCAAAGACGGCACAGTGTTCGACACGTCGACCATCGCCACGCGCGCCGTCGTGCAGGTGGACGTGCGCGTGGTCGAGTTCAGCCGCCAGGTGTTGAAGCAGGTGGGCTTCAACTTCTTCCGCCAGAACAACGGCTTCTCGTTCGGCACGTTTTCTCCGACTTCTTCGACAGCCGTTTCCAACAACCAGCTCTCTGTATTGCAGACGCCGATTTCGTCCGCGTTCAACCTCGTGTTCCAGTCGGCCTCGCACGGCATCTTCTCGGACCTGAGCCTCATGGAGAGCAACAACCTCGCGCGCATTCTCGCCGAGCCCACGCTCGTCGCGCTCTCGGGCCAGAGCGCGAACTTCCTCGCGGGCGGCGAGATTCCGGTGCCGGTGCCGCAGGCGCTCGGCACCACGTCGATCGAATACAAGCCCTATGGCGTGGGGCTCACGCTCACGCCGACGGTGCTCTCGCCGCAGCGCATCGCGCTCAAGGTCGCGCCTGAAGCGAGCCAGCTCGATTTCGTGCACGCCGTCACGATCAACGGCATCGCGGTGCCGGCCATCACGACGCGGCGCGCCGACACCACCGTGGAACTGGGCGACGGCGAGAGCTTCGTGATTGGCGGGCTGATCGATCGCGAGACCGCGTCGAACGTGGACAAGGTGCCGGTGCTCGGCGACCTGCCCGTGATCGGCGCGTTCTTCAAGCAGCTCAACTATCAGCAGAACGACAAGGAACTGGTGATCATCGTGACGCCGCATCTCGTTTCGCCGCTCGCAAAAGGCGCGGCCTTGCCCGCGACGCCGGGCGAGCAGGCCGAACAGCGCGATGGTTCCGTGTGGCGCTCGTTCATTGGCGGCGCGTTGTCGCGCGATGCCGCGCCGGGGTTCTCGCGATGAACGCCCCGGCACGACGACGGCTCACGACTCAATGGTCATGGTCGACACCATGGCCCCAGCAACCAATCACGCCGCGCACGACAACCCGGTCGCAGGGAGAAGTCCAACATGAACGCGAGAACGCAGGCTTTGACTGAGCGCGCCGTCGCCGACTATTTCGTGTTCGCGTCGCTGGCCGGCGCGCACGTGGAATGGCTGGCCGACACGCTCGTGGCAGTAGGCGCCGTGGACGCGGTCACGCTCGACCCGACGCTCCTCACGCAGCGCATCGCGGCGCTCAACCCGTCGCTCGTGTTCGTCGATTTTTCGGGCGGCCACGTGGCTGCGGCCAGTGCCGCCGTCGCGGCCGCGCGCGCTGCGTATCCCGGCTTGCAGATCGTCGCGGTGGGCTCGCTTGCCGAACCCGAAAGCGCGCTCGCCGCGCTGCGCGCCGGCGTGCGCGATTTCGTCGATCTGGCGGCGCCGGCCGACGACGCGCGTCGCATCGCACGCCAGGTGCTCGACAACCTCGTGGAGCCCGTGAGTCGCCACGGCCGGCTCGCGGTGCTGCTCGGCGCGCGCATCGGTATGGGCGTGAGCACGCTCGCCGCGAACCTCGCCGTCACGCTGGCACGACGTGACGCGGCGCTCGGCCGCCAGGCGGCGCTGCTCGATCTCGGCCTGCCCGCGGGCGACGGCACCTTGCTGCTCAATACGCGCAGCGAATTCCATTTCGTCGAGGCCGTGCGCAACGTGCGCCGCTTCGATCAGACCTTCGTGCACACGGCGCTGTCGCGCCACACGAGCGGCCTTGCGCTCACCACGCTGCCGCCGAACCTCGCGGAGATGCGCGAGGTCTCGTACGCGTCGTCGCTCGCGTTGCTCGCGCGGCTGCGCGCGTTTTTCGACCAGCAGATCGTAGATCTGGGCGGCTTCACCAACAGCGAGTTCATCGCGCAGGTCGTGCAGGCCGCCGACGAGACCTGGCTCGTATGCGACCAGGGCGTGGCGTCGATCGTCTCGGCGGTGGGCGTGCTCGATGCGCTGCGCGCCGAGGACGTGGATACGAGCGGCGTGCGGCTCGTCGTGAACCGCTTCGAGCCGCAACTCGATCTCACCGCCGCGCAGATCGCAGAGCGTCTCGACGTGGAGCTGCTTGCCGTGCTGCCCGAGCGGCGCGTGGCGCTCGGGCAGGCGGCGAACCGCGGCCAGCTGCTGGCCGACGCTTCGCCGCGCGACCCGTACGTGCGCGCGCTCGAACCGCTGATCGAACGGCTGGGCGGGCCTGCGGCGAGCGCGGGGCTGCCGGCCCGCGCCACGCGCGCATACCCGGCGCTCGCGGCTCTCGCGGCGCTGCGGCGTCTTCTTCCAACCTCAACGAAGCGGTCATAGACGATGGCAAAAGACATCGAGTTCGCCGACGACACGCCGATGTTCGCGCAGAGCCAGCAGTTCCAGGACATCAAGAACGCGGCGCACGAGCATCTTCTTACGCGCATCGAAGAGCTGGGCGCGGAGTTCGGCCGCTGGTCGCGCAACGCGATCGGTCAGTTCGTGGATCTGGAGATGGACAGCTTCGTGAGGCTGCGCCGCATCCCGATCAACGAGGCCGAGGTGCGCCAGATTGCCGAGGCGCTCACCAAGGAGCTGGCGGGCTTCGGGCCGATCGAAGACCTGCTCAACGATCCGGCCGTGGAAGACATCCTCGTGAACGGCTACAGCGACGTGTACGTGTCGCGCCACGGCATGCTCACGAAGATCCCCGTGCGCTTCGCCGACAACGCGCATCTCTTGCGCATCGTGCGGCGCATTCTCGCGCCCATCGGGCGGCGTCTCGACGAATCGAACCCGATGGTGGATGCGCGCCTGCCCGACGGCGGGCGCATCAACGTGGTGATCGAACCGCTTTCCATCGACGGCCCCGTCGTCTCCATCCGCAAGTTCCGCAAAGATCCGCTGCGCCCCGACGACCTGCTCGGCAACGGCACCTACAACGCGGAGATCGGCGCGCTGCTCGAAGCGGCGGTGGCCGCGCGCTGCAACGTGCTCGTGTCAGGCGGCACGAGTTCGGGCAAGACGTCGCTGCTCAACGCGCTCGCGTTCCACATTCCTGAGCCGGAGCGTGTGGTGACGATCGAAGATACGGCCGAACTGTCGCTCAACCATCCGCACGTGGTGCGGCTGGAGAGCCGGCCCGGCGGCTTCGACGGCACGGGTGTGGTCTCGATTCGCGACCTGCTGCGCAACACGCTGCGCATGCGGCCGGACCGCATCATCGTGGGCGAAGTGCGCGGCGGCGAAGTGCTGGAGATGCTCCAGGCCATGAACACGGGCCACGACGGATCGATGGGCACCGTGCACGCCAGTTCGCCGCGCGAGTGCCTGTACCGCCTCGAAATGCTGGCGGGCTTCGCGGGCTTCCAGGGCACCGAGTCGAGCCTGCGCCGCCAGATCGCGAATGCCATCGACTTCATCGTGCAGATCGGGCGGCTTTCCAACGGGCGTCGCCGCATTCTGTCGGTGACAGAGGTCACCGGGCTCGCGGACAACATCATCGCGACGCAGGAGCTTTATCGCTACGAGCCGCTCACGACGCCCGAGGGCGAAGAGGTGGACCAGTGGACGTCGCTCGGCATCCATCCGCATTCGCCGAAGCTCGCGCGCTTCCGCCAGACGCTGGGGGCGGGTGGTGGGTACGGTGGCAGCTATGGTGGCAACTACGGCGGTGAGCCTGGCGGCTTCGGTAGCGACTTCGGCGGCGGGGCGGGTGGCGGCTTTGGCGGAGGGTTCGGCGGAGGACGCGGCGGAGGCTCGCGTGGCTAGCGCCGTCGCGCTATTGATCGCGGCCTTCGCGTTGCTCTGCGCGGCGGCGGCGCTGTTGCTCTGGCGCAGCGGCGCGCAGCGCAGCGACCGCGCGGCGGCCGCGCGTTTCGTGGAGAGCCGTGTGGCGTCGGCGGCGCAGGGGGCGGCGCTTGCCGGGCAGGGGCTGCACGCCGCACAGGCTGGGCTCGCTGCACAGGCGGCTCCCTACTCGGCCCATGCCGCCCACGCAAGCCAGGCGGCCCGCCCGGCGCCGAGATTTACGGCGGCAGCCCAGACGCTCATGAGCGCAACCCCTGGCCGCGGCGCGCCGCTCGTCGCGCACGTCCAGTACTGGAAGGCGCGTGTCATCACCGCGATCGACAACACGTTGCGCCGCGCCGGCATCGGCAATGCGCGCATGCCGTTGCTCTGCGTGTCACTCGGCACGCTGGCGCTCGCGATATGGGCGTTTGCGCGCGGCGGCGTGTGGGGCGTGCTGGCCACGCTCGCATTCGTTTCGGCCGGGCTCGGCTTCGTCGTGTCGCGGCGGGCGTACCGGCGGCGCGAAAAAATCGTGCGGCAGCTGCCGTCGTTTCTGGATGGCATCGTGCGGCTCATCGTGCTCGGCAACAGCGTGCCGGCCGCGTTCCAGGCAGCGCTGCAAACCACCGAGGCACCGCTGCGCGAGTGCCTCGACCACGTCTCGCGCCTCTTGCGCAGCGGCGTGGAGATAGACCGCGCGCTCTATCACGTGGCCGGCGTGTACGGCACGCGCGAACTGGAACTGGTGGGCGCCGTGCTGCGCCTCTCGGTCAAATACGGCGGACGCGCGGACGTCATGCTCGATCGCATGGCGACCTTCATGCGCGACCTCGAACAGGCGGGCCGCGAGCTTGCCGCGATGTCGGCGGAGACGCGGCTTTCGGCCTGCGTGCTGGCGTTGCTGCCGCTGGCCATCGGCGGCTTTCTCGTGCTCACGAACCCGAAGTACTTCGGCACGATGTGGTACGACGAGGCGGGGCGGCGGCTCGTGTTCGTCGCGTTCGGGCTGCAGGCCTTCGGCGCGTGGATGCTGTACCGGCTCACGCGCCTGCGGAGCGGCACATGAGGAGCGGCACATGAACGCCGGGTCGCTGTTCACCGCCGCGCTGGTGCTGGGCGCGCTTGGCTGCGCGCTGCTCGCGGCGCATGCGCTGGTGCGGCTCGCGGGCACAAGGCGCAGCGCGCGCACGCTCGCAATGGCGCTCGAGGCGCGGGCCGCGGCTGCGGCGATGGCGTCTTCTTCTGTTGCTGCCCAGGCGGCGGCGCGCATGCGTCCGGCTGGCGCGGTGGGTACCGCGGCGAGTTCGGCTGCAGGTGCCAGTCCGGGCGCAGCGGCGCGCGCAAGCGCCGCTGCAGCCGCGGGCGTGAACGGCATGGCGGGCATGACAGGTTCTGCCGCGCAGGCCGCAAGTCGAACGGCGGGCGGCGCCGGCAAACGCCCACAGCCGCGCGGCCTCGCCGCATGGGTGGACCGCATGGCCGACGCGGGCGTGCGCTGGCTCGATACGCCGTTCGGCCGCCAGGCCGTGGCCGACGAAGAGCGGCGTCTGCTCGAACAATGCGGCTTCGTGGACGCCCGCTCGCGCGGGCTTTTCCTGATGGCGCGCCTGGCGTCGGCGATTGCAGTTGCGACGTTCGCCGTCTGGTTCATGCACGGCGGCGTGGCCGCGTTCGACTGGATGGGCAGCGGCGTGATGCGGCTCTTCGTGCCGGCGGCGGGGCTCGTGCTCGGCTTCATGGTGCCGAAGGTCTACGTGCAGCGGCGTGCAGCCGGGCGCCGGCGCGCCGTGGTGGACGAGCTACCCATGCTGGTCGATCTGCTGCGCCTGCTGCAGGGCGTGGGCCTTTCACTCGACCAGAGCCTCCAGGTGCTCGTCAACGAATTTCGCGGCGTGCTGCCGGTGCTCGCGGGCGAACTCGAAATCGCGCAGCGTCAGTTCACGGCGGGCCGCACGCGCGAGCAGTCGCTGCAGCGGCTCGCATCGAGCTACGACAACGAGGACCTGCGCGCCGTCGTGCGGCTTCTGATCCAGGTGGACCGGCACGGCGGCGCCGTGCAGGAACCGCTTCGGCAGTTCGGCGACCGCCTGCGCGAAGTGCGGCGCGCGATGCTGCGCGAGCGCATCGGCCGGCTCACCGTGAAGATGACCGCGGTGATGATCCTCACGCTGCTGCCCGCGCTGCTGATCGTCACCGCAGGGCCGGGTGTGCTCTCCGTTACGCACTCGCTGGCGTCAGTGCACCCGCACCGGTAGCACTGCGCACGAGGGCACGGGGATCGCACATGGAAATGAACGGGAAGGAACAAGGGGAACCGCGCCATGAAGGAAGCGTCATGAACCACGTCAGCGAGACGCTGCGCCGTACGCTCGCGCTGGCCGCCGTTGCACTGCTGGGCGCCTGCGCGTTCAAGGAGCAGGGCTACGGCGTGGGCGCGCAGGCCGAACGGGAGGCGAAGCTGCAGCAGGCGAGCCAGGCCGCGTCCGATAAGCCCGACACGCCCGGCATGTACCTGGGCCTCATCGACCGGATGCAGGCGCAGGGGCTCTATTACGCGTCGCTCGCACACATCGACGCCTACGAGAAGCAGTACGGCGCGTCGCCCGAGTCGATCCTGCTGCGCGCCGATGCGTTGCGTGCCACGGGTCAGCCGGCGGCAAGCGCGGACGCCTACCGGCAACTGCTCGCCACGCCGCTTGCGGCGCGCGGGCATCGCGGACTGGGTTTGCTGGCGGGCGGGGCGGGCGACTTCACGCGTGCGGCCACGGAGCTTCAGGAGGCGGTGCGCCTTGCGCCCACGGATGCGTCCACGCTTTCCGATCTCGGCTATGCGCTGCTGCGCAGCGGCGACGTAACGGGCGCGCGCGTGCCGTTGATGAAGGCCGCGGAACTCGATCAGCACAATCCGAAGATTGTGAGCAACGTGGTGCTGTTTCTCGTCGCGGATGGACAGAACGCCGAAGCGCAGGCCGTGATGAAGCAGCAGAACATCGCGCCCGAGGTGCGCGCGGCGATCCGCAGCGACGCCGCGAAGGTCGCGCAGGCGAGCCGGCTGCGCCAGCGCGCCGCGGCACGTGCGCATCTGTCGGAGACGGGCAGTGCAGGCCGTGCGGACACGGGCAGTATCGAACGACCGGCTGTTGGCGAGACCATGCCGATGGCGAGCATGCAGATGGGCCAGTCGGGCCAGTCGGGCATCGAGGTATCGCCGCGGCTCTTGCAGCGCTTCTCGCAATAGCGAAGGCATGCGGCGGGGAAAGAACGAAGGCAGGGAGGAAAACATGAAGACCACTGATCGGCGCGCGCATGGGGCGGCTGGTGTGCCGCGCTCCTGGGCGTCGGCGCTTTTTGCGTCTGCGTTCGCTTTTGCGTTCGCGCCGTGGCTCGTCGTCGGTACGGCTCAGGCCCAGGAGAGCCCCCGTGTTGCCGAGGCGCAGGCGCCGGCCGCCATCAAGGCCAGCGAAATCGGCCACGCCGCCGCGGCCTGGCTCGCACTCCAGCGCAGCAACGCCGCGGCCGCGCCCGCGCAACCCACGCTCGGCGCCGAAGCGACGCTGGCTTACCAGCGCTATCTCGAATCGTTCAAGTCGAAGATACCGGAACGCTTCGACTCGTCGATGGGCCAGGGCGGCAACGGCGCAGGCGTGCTCGTGGGGTACGGCGGCACGCCGCCGTCGAACTGACATGCTCACTGGCTGCATTCGTCGTCGTGTCCCTTCCGGCGTCCGTCGTCGGGCCGCTCTGCGCGCGCCTCGCCGCGGGCCGCGGAAACAACGACAACGCGGCTCGGTCGCGATCCTCGGCCTTGCGTGGATGCTCGTGGCGGTAGCGGCGCTCGGCGCCATCGACGTGGGCAACGTCTACTTCGCCCGACGCACGTTGCAGCGCGTCGCGGACATGGCCGCCATCGCGGGCGCGCAGACGATGTCGGGCGCAACGGGATGCGCGGGCGCCACGGCTTCGGCGCAAGCGAACGCCACCCAGGTGAACGGCCTGCCGTCCACGGGCACCATCACGGTGACCTGCGGGCGCTGGGATCCGTCGTCGAACACGTTGCAGCCGTACTTCGGCACCATGGGCGCACCGCTCAACGCCGTGCAGGTGACGGTGGCGCGCCAGGTGCCGTACTTCTTCGTCGGGCCTGCGCGCGAGGTGCAGGCCACTGCCATCGCGCAATCCACCAACATCGGCACGTTCTCGCTCACCACTACGCTCGCGACGCTCCAGGGCGGCCTGCTGAACAGCTTGCTGGGCGCCTTGCTCGGCACGAGCCTCAATCTCGACGTTGCCTCGTACCAGGCGCTCGCCTCCGCGCAGATCAAGCTGGGCGATCTCGCAGCCGCCGTGGGCGCCGCTTCGGTGAGCGAGCTGCTCGCCACGCAGATCCAGGTGCGCGATCTCGCCCGCGCCATGGTGACTGCGCTCGCGGCCAGCAACGTGGCGAGCGCCAGTGCCACGAGCGCGCTTGGCTCGCTCGCTGCGTCGATTCCTTCGGGACCGTCGATCAACATCGGCAGCAGCGCGGGCGCGGGCAATCCGCTGCTGGCCGTGGGGCTCGCGGATGCGCAGTCCGCCGCGTCGGCCACCGTCAATCCGCTCGACATGCTGCTCGTGGCCGCCGAGATCGCCAACGGCCAATCCACCATCAATCTGGGCGCGGCACTGAACCTTGGGCCGCTCGCCAACGTCACGGCGCAGGCCCGCATCCTGGAGCCGCCCGTGATCGCGGTGGGCGAGGCGGGACAGGACGCCGCCGGCAACTGGCGCACCACGGCGCATTCGGCCGAGGTGCGGCTCTATCTCGACGTGAGCCTGCTCAACATCGATCTCGGGCTCGTCAATCTGACGGCGCTGAATTTGCCCGTCTACCTCGAAACGGGCGGCACCGGCAACGCGCGGCTGGAAAGCACGCGCTGCACGGCGTCGCGGGCCACGAGCCAGAGCACGATCGGCGTGCAGCCCGGCGTGCTGGGCGTGTGCGTGGGCGGCAACGCCGCCGCGAACTTCACGAACTACAGCCAGCCGTCCAGCTGCACGCAGCCTGCCGCCGTGACGACGCTGACGGTGGGCATCCCGCCCGCGGCTCTGAGCGTGACCGTCAACGTCGGCGACCCGACCAACAAGACGGGGCTGCAGCTTCAGCTTGCCCCATCGACCACGGGTTACACCTCGCTCAACTTCAACGGCGTGGTCGGCGACAGCGACGACTACCAGTCCGTCAATTCGAACGCACTGGGCAGCGCGGCGGGCGGCCTGCTGACGCAACTGGCCACGCAACTGCCGAATTCGATCTACGCGACGCTCAACGGCGTGAACGTCACGTCCGTGGTCGGCGTCGTGCTCGCGCCGCTGCTCGACCTGCTTGTCAAGGCGCTCGCGCCTGTTCTGGATTCGCTCGACGTGCTGCTCGTGCCGCTGCTGCAACTGCTCGGCGTGCAGCTCGGCGTCGCCACCGTGCACGACAGCGGTCTGTCGTGCGGCGAGGCTCAACTGGTTTATTGACACCCACCCATGAGAACCCCCACCAAAATCGAGGAACTCGACGTCTACGTCTGGGAAGGCAAGGCGGACATCGTCGACCGGGTTGCCCGCTGCATGGCCAGCTTCGACGTCGAAGTGATCCGCGCCGACGACATCGCCATCTCGCCGGAGCGCTCGGCGCTGCGTCCGTCGCTTGCCATCATCAGCGTGAGCGTGATCGACTCGGGCGCGCTCGTGCTGCGCGACTGGCAGGCGGCGCACGGCATGCCCGTGGTGTGGGTCGGCCAGGCGCCGCGCGACCACGATCCCGCCATGTACCCGGCCGAGTATTCGCACATCCTGCCGCTCGATTTCACCTGCGCCGAACTGCGCGGCATGATCTCGAAGCTCGCGCTGCAGCTGCGCGCGCATTCGGCGCAAACGGCCGCATCGGACGCGCTCGTGGCCAGCTCCGAATGCATGCAGGCGCTGCTGCACGAAGTGGACACCTTCGCGGATTGCGAAACGAGCGTGCTCGTGCACGGCGAAACCGGCGTGGGCAAGGAGCGCATCGCGCAGTTGTTGCACGAGAAGCACACGCGCTACGGCAAGGGGCCGTTCATCGCCGTGAACTGCGGGGCCATTCCCGACGGCCTCTTCGAGTCGCTGTTCTTCGGCCACGCAAAAGGCTCGTTCACGGGCGCGGTGGTGGCACACAAGGGCTATTTCGAACAGGCCGACGGCGGCACGCTTTTTCTCGACGAGATCGGCGACCTGCCGCTCTACCAGCAGGTGAAGCTGCTGCGCGTGCTCGAGGACGGCGCGGTGACGCGCATCGGCTCTCCGGCGGCGGTCAAGGTGGACTTCCGGCTGGTCGCGGCGACCAACAAGAACCTGCCGCAACTCGTGAAAGACGGGGCCTTCCGCGCCGATCTTTACTACCGGCTCGCCGTGATCGAACTCAAGGTGCCCTCGCTGGAGGAGCGCGGCGCGGTGGACAAGATCGCGCTCTTCAAGGCGTTCATCGCGACGGTGGTGGGCGCCGAGCGGCTCGCGGCGCTGCCCGACCTGCCTTACTGGCTCGCGGACGCCGTCGCGGACATGTACTTCCCCGGCAACGTGCGGGAGTTGCGCAACCTGGCCGAACGGATCGGCGTGACGGTGCGCCAGGTCGGCTCATGGGACGCGGCGCGCCTGCAGCGGCTGCTCGCGCTCGTGCGTAGCACCCAGCCCGTGCCCGCCGAAAGCGTCGCCGAGGTGCTGGTGGACCGCAGCAAGTGGGACATGGCCGAACGCAACCGGGTGCTCGCGGCCCTTGACGCGAACGGCTGGCGCCGCCAGGACACGGCGCAGCATCTCGGCATCAGCCGCAAGGTGTTGTGGGAAAAGATGCGGAAGTACCAAATTTTCGAGGAGGAACCCGAAAGCCGGGAAACTGAGTAATAATGACCCCCGAATTGTTAAAACTAAAACTGTTCGAGCAGGGGTTACATGGACCAGAAGTCAAAACTTCGACAGATCGCGCTCGTCGCGATGTTGACAATCGGGGGAGTGCAAGCCGGCTGCGCGCAAACCGCACCGGCTGAGAGCGGGGCAACGGGGAGTGCGGGGACGGCAGGGGCAGTAGAGTCCCAGCCGGCAGTACCGGCGCCCTTGCCGGTGGTCACGCCGGCCGCCGCGTCTTCCACTGCGGCTGCCAGCGCAAACGATTCCGCGACGGACGGCGGCAATGTGGCGGAACTGCAACGTATGATCCACGGCCCTGACCTGGCCGAACTGCGCACCACCTACAACGGCAGCTACGGCGCGAGCCTCCTGTTCTACGCCAAAGAGATGACGTACTACGTCGCGCTGTTCCAGCAGAAGACCTTCTGGCGCGTCATCAAGACCACCGACGAAACCCGTGCAGAAGCCATCTACCGCGATTTCGCGCGGCAGACGGTACAGCTGTCGGACGTCGAGATTCGCCGCACGCGGCTCGAAGCGCAGAAGGCGTTCACCGAGCGCCTGATTGCCTTGCAGCAGGTGCGCGCAAACCGCCTCGAGGCCGACCTTTCGGTGGCGCGCCAGCAGCAGGCTGCTGTGGCGACCCAGCAGAAGGAAACCCGCCAGCAGGCGAGTGCGCTGCAGAACCAGAAGGCCGCGGCGCAGGACCAGCTGCGTGCGACCCAGCACCAGGTGCGCGAGCTCCAGCGTCAGCTGGAAAGCGGCTTGCCGACGCACTGATTCGCGGCGTTTGCGACGAGCATGACGGCTGCGGCGGTGCGCCGCAGCCAGCTTCAGTATGTGCCGGCTTCCGGCGCGCCGTTCGGTGCGCCTTTTGTGCCTGCTTCAGGCGCGTGTGGGCGAGCGTGCTCGCAGTGTCGTTGCGCGATTCGCGCCGTGCCGCTTGCCTACGTCTTGTTCTTCCCCTTGTCCTCCGGTTCCGTGGGGTCGACCGCAATCGGGTCGCTGGCAGGGAAGGTTTCTTCGAGCGCCTCGTCGAGCCGCTCGTCCGCCGGCTCGACGGGATGTGCCGCGTCGGGTTGCGGCCTGCCAGGCTGCGGCGTGGAGGGAGCGGGCTTCGTCATGGCGTTCTCCGGGGCATCGGCTGATCCTGAGAAGGATAGTTCAACCGTGCGCGGGTGCGAGGCGCTTCGGCCAGGCTCGTCACGCTAAAGCCCGGCATCTATCGACGCAGCCTCGACGCAGCCTCGACGCAGCCTCGACGTGCCCTCGGCTCGCCCTGCATTGAACCGTCCGATGAAAGCCAAACGCAAATGTCACGCTGCACGTTTATCGTGGGCAGCGAGTGGCACTTGCGATCTCTTTTCGCAATTTGTCCAGACGCAAAAGTGGCCGCCAGTTCTTACGTTAAGGTTACGACTGTACTAGCCTTGTAGAGGCTGCCACAGGTCGCCACATTTCTACAATTTCCCGCTACGACATTCGTCTTCGGAGTGTCGCGGATGCGGCACGCATCGTGCTCTTTCTCCGCACACAAACAAGGTGCACGTACATGGAAACAGCCCGAAGGGAAAGGATGCGGCGCATCCACGCCTCGCATCTGGTCGAGGCCGAGCTGGAACATCTGGAATGGGCCACGCGCCAGCCTATGCGCCGGCCGCTGAGCGCCGGCTACTGGCGCCGCCGGGTGCTGGCCGTCAAGACCGACTTCGAACTCACGCAGCAACAGGACAGACGGCTCGAAATGCTGCTCGCGCGGCTCGACAACGTGCCCGCTTAGCGCCGCGGGCGCCGCGCCGTGCCCAGCGCGCGTCGGGGTCGGTGGCGGTGGTGTACAAAACAATCCGCGCCGCCGGCCGCATTGGGCCCGCTGTAGAACCATCATCGTTTGGAGAGCGCAGGGCGTCGCGCCCATGTGTGCAAAGGGCGCCGCATTCGGGCGCCCTTGGGCGATGTACGTCGTGCCGCGCAACACGACACGACAGCTCACAACGAAGCGTCGGGCGCTCAGCCGGTCTTGATTACTCGTGGCCGCCGGAGTTGCCGCCACCGTCCCCGTGGCCGCCGTTGCCCGTATCGCCATGACCGCCGTTGCCGGCGTTGCCGTAGAGCCGCCGGCGGCGCGTCACGACCACCGGTCCTTCGGACGACGACGTGCGCTCGCCGCCGGGCGAGGGCGTGCCGCCCGTGCCTTGCGCGTCGCGTGGTTCGCGCGATTCACGCGGACCATGCATGCCGTGCGGGCCACGGGTGCTGCCATGCTCGCCGTGCGACGGGCGGCCCGTGCGCGGCCCGGGGCGCGTGCCCGTATCGAGCTGGATGGTGGAAATGGCGCGCTTGTAAATGCCTTGCAGGCCGACGGGCGTGCGCAGCATCACCAGGTACTGATCGAACGACTCGATGCAACCCGTCAGGCGAATGCCGTTGACGAGGTAAATCTCCACGCGCTTGCGTTCCTTGCGCGCGGCGTTCATGAAGTCGTTTTGCGGATGCGATTCTGCGGAAGGCATGGATGTTCGAGGCGGGCGGCGCAACGCCGCAGTAATGGGAAAACGATTGCTCGCCGCGATTCTACCCTGTGTAGGGCGAGCGCGCGCTGACTGGACAAAACACGCCCACTATAGACGCTTGCGCCGGCCTGCGCACTACGAGAGCGTCATGTTACGTCTCGTTACGAACCGAGCGCCTCTGGACCGCCTGCCGACCGGCGCGAGTGGCGTGTCTTGTCGCTTGCGCTTGCCTGTGTCCGCGGCATCGGTTTAGGTCGTGCCCGCGATGAGCGTCCGCGCATGCCATCCGGCCGTGCGCCGCCGGAAGAAAAACGGCTTGCCTGGAATAAATGTGTTTGCCCGCGCGTTCAGGTGACAGGTAGCGCATCTGCGGCTGCCTCCCTTGCCCACCGCCATCGTGGCGTGCGGCTTTGCCGCCGCCTGCCGCGAGACGTCTTTCGGAGACGACACATGAAATCGCCACGCCTTTTCTCTCTTCTCGTGATGCTCTGCGCGCTCGCGCTGTCCTCGCTTGCCACGGCGTGCTCGACCGGCAGCGACATGAACTCCAGCAGCAGCGGCCAGTCGAGCGGCAGCAGCGGCGGTTATTGACGAGCCGCGATGTGCTTCGCCGTCCGCCGCAGGATTTCGAATCTGAAGTCGTCAGCTGGTTGCCGCAGGTGCGCCGTTACGCACGTGCCCTGACGGGCGATCCGGCATGGGCCGACGACCTCGTGCAGGACACCGCCGAGCGAGCGCTTTCGCGCTGGTCCGCGTTTCGTCCGCATAGCAATCTGCGCGCGTGGCTGTTCACGATTCTGCGCAACCTCTATGTGGATCAGCTGCGCGGCCGCCGCGAGTTCGCCGTCGATGACGAAAGCGCGCCCTGGCGCAACCTGGAAGCGCCGCGCAGCGAGGTGGATGGACTCGTGCTGCGCGATGTGGAGCGCGCGCTGTACTGCCTGACCGTCGAGCAGCGCGAGGTGTTGCTGCTCGTCGGCGTGGAGGAACTCAGCTATAGCGAGGCGGCCGCCGTGCTCGGCGTGCCGGCCGGCACGGTGATGTCGCGGCTCTCTCGCGCACGCGAGCATCTGCGCATGCTGCTCGCCGCCGGGCCCGCGGCGCGGCCCTGTACGTTGACCGTAGTGAGCAATTCGCGATGAACAACGACGACCACAGCCAGGGCCGGGGCCACACCAACCACGCCGATCCGCCCGCCGACGCGCTCGATGCCCGCACCTTGCAGGCGTTGTCCGCGTTCGTCGATGCGGAACTGCCAGAGCGCGCGCGCACGGAGATCGAGACGCGACTGGCCGCCGATCCCGCAGCCGTGAGCCGCGTAGCCGCGTACCGCGCGCAGAGAAACGCGTTGCGCGCGCTGTGTGCGGCGCAGTCGGGTGAAGCGGCATACGAATCGGGCAGTGAAACGGCCTATGTAGTGCTGCGCGCACGCGCGCCGTGGTGGCAGCGCGCGGGGCTGGCGGCGTGCTGGCTCGTCGCGGGCGCGGGACTTGCCATGACGCTCGCCGCGCTCGTTCCGCCGCTCTTCGAACATCACGACGGCTACGGCAAGCCCGCCGCGTTCGCGCAGCGCGCCGACGTGGCCTACGCAGTCTATTCGCCGGAGCGCCGCCACCCCGTGGAAGTGGGGGCGGACGATCAGGCACAGCTCGTCGCCTGGCTTTCGAAGCGGCTCGACCGGCCGCTCTCCGTCCCGTCGCTCGGCGATTACGGCTACACGCTCGTGGGTGGCCGTCTGCTGCCGGGCGACACCGGCCCGGCTGCGCAGTTCATGTACGAGAACGCCGCCGGCACGCGTCTCACGCTTTACGTCACGGGCGCCGCGAACCAGGCGGCCGCGCTGCGCACGTTGCGCGAAGGCGAGCGGCGCACCATCTACTGGATTACCGACCGCACCGGCTATGCGCTCTCCGGCCAGCTTCCCGAAGGCCGCCTGCATGCCATCGCCGTGGACGTCTGCACCGCGCTCGGCGGCAAGCCCGAACAGTGGTGAGCCGCGAAACATCGCGTAATAGGGCCCGCAACGGCCGCGCTGCGCTGCCGGAATAGCGTGACCCCGGCGAGGCGTTTACAACGTGCAGACCCCGCCTCACGGCGCACGACCGTCCCGACGCGAAGGTGCCTTCGCGACGTTGCTTCAGGCAGGCAGCGCAGCCGAAGCCACGCCGAAGCCAAGCTCGCCAGCCGTGCGCCGACGACAGGCGCGGGCCGTTGCAAGACTCAACCGTCGACGGCGTTGCATGGCCTGCGCATGCAGACGCGTGCCCGTTGGCGGTCCTGTTTGCAGGACGAACGTCATGCCGAATACCTTTGCTCGTACTCTGGGATTCGCTCTCGCCGCGACGCTGTACGGCTGCGCCGTGCCGCCGCCGAGCGAGACCCTGCCACCCGTGGCAGCCGTGCCGCTAAACGACACGCTGTGCCGCACCATCACGACGACAGCCGAGATAGACGGCCAGCCGCACACCGTGCGCGGCACCGCCTGCCGCCAGCCGGACGGCACGTGGCGCACGGACGCCAGTCCGCAAGCCACGGTCGTCTATCCGGGCCCCTATGCGGACTACGCCGACTACTATGATGACGGGTGGTACGGCGCCGCGCCTGTCACGGTGGTGGGCGGCGGATTCGTATTCTTCGACGGCTTTCATCACCACCCTCACGGGTTCCATGGCGGCGGTTTTCACGACCACGGTTTTCACGACCATGGCGGCTTTCATGGCGGTGGATTCCACAGCGGCGGCATGCATGCCTGGGCCGGCGGCGGCATGCATGGCGGCATGGGCGGCGGGAGGCGTTGAAATACGCCGAGGCGCGCCGATGGGGGCGCCGATGGGGGTGCCGATGAAGGCGCCGCCGATGCGCCCCGCACTCAGGACCCCATACCCAGTCGGCCCGAGCGTGAATGACGAAACCAGACGAGATCCGACGAAACCCGACGAGACCCAACCGCTGCCGCGCAACATGACGCCCACCTTGCCACCCCATGTTTCCGCCGCGCGCTTTGCGCAGGCCCTTGCCGCGTTCGGCGCCATCGTCGGTGCGAACCAGGTGTCGACCACGGCCGCCGAACTCGCGCGCTACGCCGACCCGTTCGCGCCGGGCGACGGCGAGCGCGCGTTCACCGCGTCGGCCGTGCTCACGCCGGCGTCCGTCGATGAAGTGCGCGCCGTTCTGCGCGTCGCCAACGAATATGGCGTGCCGCTGTGGACCGTCTCGACGGGCCGCAACTACGGCTACGGCGGCGCAGCGCCGCGTCTGGCGGGCTCCGTGGTGCTCGATCTGCAGCGGATGAACCGTATTCTCGAAGTCAACGAGCCGCTCGGCTATGCGCTCGTGGAGCCGGGCGTCAGCTACTTCGACCTGTACCAGCATCTGCGCACGCACGGCTACCGGCTCTGGACCGACCCGCCCGCCGCGGGTTGGGGCAGCGTGATGGGCAACACGCTCGAACGCGGCTTCGGCTACACGCCCTACGGCGATCACGCGGCCACGCAGTGCGGCATGGAAGTGGTGCTCGCGAACGGCGACGTGGTGCGCACCGGCATGGGCGGCATCGATACCGGCACGGCCTGGCAGCTCTATCGATACGGCTACGGTCCGCAGTTCGATCCGCTCTTCATGCAGTCGAACTACGGCATCGTGACGAAGCTCGGCGTGTGGCTGATGCCGGCGCCGCCCGCGTACTGGATCGTCGAAGTGCAGTTTCCGCGCGAGGACGATCTCGCGCCGCTCGTCGAGACGCTGCGGCCGTTGCAACTCGCGGGCACGATCGGCCAGCATGCCGTGATAGAAGGTGCGATTCGCCGCGCCGCGGGCCTCTCGCCGCGCGAGCACTGGTACGACGGGCCCGGCGCCATGCCGGAGAGCGTCGTGGCGTCGATGACGAAGCAACTCGGCGTGGGCCGCTGGAACCTGCATTTCGGGCTCTACGGCGAACCGGAAGTGATGGCCGCGCAGTACCGCATCGTCGAGCGCGCGTTCGCGTCCGTGCGCGACGCGCGGTTCATCGTGACGAAGTACAGCGGCGACGAACAGCCCACGGCGGGCGGCGCCCGCAACCGCGCGGGCATTCCTGCGATGAGCGCCTTTCGCATGCTCGACTGGCGCGGCGGCACGGGTGCGCACGTGGATTTTTCGCCGCTCTGTCCCGCAACAGGCGGCGACGCCATGCGCCAGTACACGCTCGTCAAGACGCGCGCCGCCGAATACGGCTTCGACTACTACGGCGGCTTCACCGCGGGCGGGCGGCACCTGCATCACATTTTCTCGGGGATCTTCCCGTCCGGCGACGCGCTCCTCACGCAACAGGCAAGCGACCTCATGCGCGCGTTGATGAGCGACGCGCGCGCCGCGGGCTACGGCGTGTATCGCTCGCATCTCGCGTGGATGGACTTCGCCGCCGCGCAGTACAGCTTCAACGACGGGGCGCTGCTGCGCCTTGCCGAAACGATCAAGGACGCACTCGATCCGCAAGGCGTGCTGTCGCCGGGCAAGCAGGGCGTGTGGCCGCGCGCGTGGCGCGGCGCACGCGGCTATACATGAACGGGCAGAGAGCAGGCAAACGCAGGGACAAAAGAAGGGGCGACGTGGACAGACGCAGGTTCGTGATGACAGGAGGAGGGCTTGCTGCCGGCCTGTGCCTGCCGCCGTGGACGGTGCGGGCGGCGGGCAAGGCCCGTGCCATGGTCCTGTTCGACGAGGCGCTGGTGGCGAAACACGGGTTCGCGCGCTATGTGCGCGACGCGGGGTCGACGGGTTACGCCGCGCTGGACCGGCTGTCTTGCGTGCCGGTCGGCGAGGACATCGCCGAGGCGTGGTACGGCGTGTTGCTGCCCGACTTGATGCCCGACTTGATGCGCGCGCAGAGCCTGCCGCGCGAGCCGTGGACGTTGGTCGGCTTCACGCGGCCTGCGGATTTCTTCGTGCTCTCGCGGCTCGCGCACATGCAGCGCAGCTTCAGATGGCATGTGCACAGCGAGACCCTGGGCGGCGTACGACGCGACGATCTGCGCAGTGGGCTCGATGAACACGTGTGGTTCACGATCGTGGCTTCATAAGCGTTATTAAGCGTTATTGCGCGCGCAGCGAGCCGCGTGGCCGTGGTGTCTTCTGTCACGACACGTCGGTACTGTTGCCTTCACTCAAAACCGGTACTCCGGATTTTTCGGGTCGAACGTGAGGTCGTCGAAGGTCTTCGGCGAAATGTGTTCGAACACGATGCGCTCGAAAATCCTGCCGTCGTTGTCGTAGGACTCGATGGTGCGAAACCACGGATGCCGCAGGTCGAGCCCGAGCACTTCCTTCTTGGCGTAGAACGCGGGCCGGCCCGTCGGCGTCTCCCACGTGAACGCGACCACGCGCACGCCGTTCATCGTCTTCACTTCGATCTGGCTCGGGTGCGTGATGCCCGCCTCGGCGAACTTCCTGCCTTCTGTGAGGTACTGATGAACGATGAACGCCGTGCCCAGATCGGTCACGCGATGGTTCGACTGCGCACGCGCGAGCACGCCATCAAGCGAGGCCCATAGCGGCATCACGTTGAGCAGGCCGCCCAGGTGGCCGTACATTTCGTCGCGGCGCTTCGACGCGTCGTAAAGCACCTCCTGGCCTGCGTGTGCGCCGTCGGGCAGCCACTTCGCGTAGATGCGCAGCGGCTCGTGCGTGAGGCGCACCAGCATGTGATCGGGCTTGCCCGGCCAGATGCCGCGCACGCGTTCGCTGCGCCACATCGTGAATTCGCAGGAGGAGTAGCCGCCCGAACCGGTGGCGAGATAGCGCGGCAGCGTGAGCGGATCGAGCGATTCGAACAGCGAGACGAGCTGGCCGTCGTCGAGCTTTTCGAGCAGACCGCTCTTCGCGGCGTGCACGAGCCAGGCGACCTGCGCGTCGGGCGCGAGCTTGCCGGCCTCGCCGGGCGGCACGTTGGCGATACGGGGCGAGGTGGGGGAGGTAGGCGGCAGTGCCGTTGCGGCCACTTCGGCGGTGGCGTTCGCCGGGGCATCGGCGGAAGCGTTCGCGCTGCCTGCGTCTGCTTCTGCGTTTGAGTCCGCGTCGCTTGCGGTTTGAGCAGCGACTGCATGCTCGCCGGCCGACTCGGCAGCCAGGGCTGCGGGCACCGGCGCCAACGCGGCGGGCACTGCCATGGTCACCGCCAACGCCACCGCGGTAGCGAACGCGGCGACACGCGCGCCGATATGCCGGGTCAGTGCAGCAACGCCACTGCGCGACGAACCCCTGGCTGCTTCAGCGGCAACCCCGTCAACTCCGGCAGCGGCCCCAACATCACCACGCCCCCACAACCCCTGCAAGACAAACGCAAGCAAGGCGTGGCCACGCCCTGCCGCCAGTGGATGCTTCATCGTTCACTCTCCATGTTGGGCGAGAGGAGCCGCCACAGGCTCCTCGGCGCCGGCAAATGGAAGAGTAAACGGTTCAGCCGCGCGTTTGCTTCCGCAATTCCTCGTCGCGCAATTCGCGGCGCAGGATCTTGCCCACGTTGGTCTGCGGCAGCGACTCGCGGAACTCCACTTCCTTCGGCACCTTGTAGCCTGTCAGGTGCTTGCGGCTGAACTGGATCACCGCCTCGGCCGTGAGCGACGGGTCGCGCCGCACCACGAACACCTTCACGTGTTCGCCGTGCGCGGGATCGGGCACGCCGATGGCCGCCACTTCGCGCACGTCGGGATGCATCGCGATCACGTCTTCCACTTCGTTCGGATACACGTTGAAGCCGGAGACGAGAATCATGTCCTTCTTGCGGTCGATGAGCCGGATGAAGCCGCGCGCATCCATCACGCCGATGTCGCCCGTTGCGAGCCAGCCGTCTTCGTCGAACACCTTCGCCGTTTCGTCGGGGCGGTTCCAGTAGCCCTTCATGACCTGCGGACCCTTCACGCACAACTCGCCCGGCTCGCCGATGTTGGCCCAACTGCCGTCGTCCTTCCTGAAACGCACCTGGGTGGAGGGCGCCGGCACGCCGATCGAGCCTTCGAAGTCGTGCAGGTTCGACAGATCCACGGGGTTCATCGCGACGATGGGCGAGCATTCCGTGAGCCCGTAGCCTTCGATGATCGGCTTGCCCGTCACGGCCTTGAAGCGCTCGGCCACGGCCTTCTGCGTGGCCATGCCGCCCGCCATGGCGAGCTTGAGGCCGGAGAAGTCGCGCTTGCGGAATTCCTCGTTGTCGAGGAACGCGTTGTAGAGCGTATTGACCGCGGTGATGCCCGTGAACTTCTCGTGGCGGATGATCTTCATCACGCGCGCTGTGTCGCGTGGATTCGCAATCAGGATGTTGCGGCCGCCGAGTCCCATGAAGATGAGTGCGTTCACCGTGAGCGAGTAGATGTGATAGAGCGGCAGCGGCGTGAGCACCGTTTCCACTTCGCCCGTGAGCTGACCCGCGGACCACGCCTTCGCCTGCAGCAGATTGGCGATGATGTTGCGATGCGTGAGCATCGCACCCTTCGCCACGCCCGTGGTGCCGCCCGTGTATTGCAGGAACGCGATGTCGTCGTGGCCTGCCTGCACGGGCGTGTGCGGGCGGCTGTAGCCGAGCGCGAGCGCATCGAGCAGCCGCACCGCGCCGGGCAGCCGGTACTCGGGCACCATCTTTTTCACGCGCTTTAACACGAAGTTGATGAGCCGGCCCTTCAGGTTGAGCCCGTCCGCGAGCAGGTCGCCCAGCGCCGTCACGATCACGTTGCGCACCTGCGTGCCGGGCAGGGCGTCCTGCACGGTCTTCGCGAAATTCTCGAACACGATGATGGTCTGCGCGCCGCTGTCCTTCAGTTGATGCGCAAGCTCGCGCACCGTGTAGAGCGGATTCACGTTGACGACGATGCCGCCCGCCTTGAGCACGCCGAAGAGCGACACGGGGTACTGAAACGTGTTGGGCAGCATGATGGCCACGCGGTCGCCGGGCTTCACGCCGATGGACTGCAGATACGCCGCGAGCGCCGTCGCCTTGCGCGCAAGTTCGCCGTAGGTCATGTCCTCGCCCACGCTCACGTAGGCCACGCGCTCGCGAAACTGCTCGATGCATTCGTCGAAGAACTGGACGATGGACGCGTACTGGTTGACGTCGATCTCGTGCGGCACGTCGGACGGATACGAGGCATACCAGATGCCGTCGGTGTTGGGCGCGGGCCTCATCGAGCCGGCGCCCGCAGCGGGCACGGTGGGCGCTGTCGGCACGGTAGGTGCCGTTGGGATAGGTTGGTTCATCGCTTCGTCTCCTGACTATTCTTGTAGGGAAATCGTGTGCACGCACGCTTGCCTGAACGGCGAGCCTAGCGCTCCAGTATCGCGACCACGCCCTGGCCTCCCGCCGCGCAGATCGAGATCAGGCCGCGCGCCGTGCCTTCGGGTTTGCCGAGCTGGGTGAGCATCTTGGCGAGGCTCGCCACGAGCCGGCCGCCCGTGGCCGCGAACGGATGCCCCGTCGCGAGCGACCCGCCGTTCACGTTGAGCTTCGCCGCATCGATGGGGCCGAGCGGCGCGTCCAGTTGCAACTGCGTGAGGCAGTACTCCTCGTCCTGCCAGGCGGCAAGCGTGCAGAGCACCTGCGCCGCGAAGGCCTCGTGGATCTCGTAGAGGTCGAAGTCCTGCAGCATGAGGCCGACGCGTGCGAGCATGCGCGGCACGGCGTAGGCGGGTGCCATCAGCAGGCCTTCCTTCTTCTCGAAGAAATCCACCGCAGCGGTCTCGTAGGCCGTCAGATAAGCGAGTACCGGCAACCCGCGCGCCGCGGCCCAGGCTTCGCTTGCGAGCAGCACGGCCGAGGCGCCATCGGTGAGCGGCGTCGAGTTGCCGGCTGTCATCGTGCCGGCGTCGCGGTCGAACGCGGGTGTGAGCGAGGCGAGCTTTTCGGCGCTCAGGTCGGGACGCAGATTGTTGTCGCGCGTGAGGCCGCGGTAGGGCGTCATGAGGTCGTTGAAGAAACCGCGTTCGTAAGCGGCGGCGAGCTTGCGATGGCTGTCCAGCGCGAGCGCGTCTTGCGCCTCGCGCGCGATGTTCCAGCGCTTGGCCGTCAGTTCGCAATGCTCGCCCATCGAAAGCCCCGTGCGCGGCTCGACGTTGCGCGGCAGCTGCGGCTTCACGAGCATGCCGGGCCGCAGCTTCGCGAGGGCGCCCACGCGTGCGGCGGTGCTTCTGCCGCGATTCGCTTCGAGCAGGATCTTGCGCATCTTCTCGTTCACGCCGATGGGCACATCCGAGGTCGTATCCACGCCGCCCGCGATACCGGCCTCGATCTGCCCGAGCGCGATCTTGCCGGCCACGAGCAGCGCGGCTTCGAGGCCCGTGCCGCAGGCCTGCTGCACGTCGTAGGCGGGCGTTTCCTTCGCGAGCGTGGTGGAGAGCACGGACTCGCGCGTGAGGTTGAAGTCGCGCGAATGCTTGATGACCGCGCCCGCGGCCACCTCGCCCAGGCGCTCGCCATGCAGGTTGAAGCGATCGACAAGCCCTTGCAGCGCGAACGTGAGCATGTCCTGATTCGACGCGGTGGCGTAGGCGGTGTTCGAACGGGCAAACGGAATGCGATTGCCGCCGACAATCGCGACACGGCGCACGGCGGGAAGCGGCAGAGTCATGCGGGGCTCCTGGTCGTGGTTTTACAGCCAATCGTTGTACGGGCTTTGCGGCGGCGCGCGGCATTCATCGCAGCACCCATTGGAACCGGCCGCGCAGGTGCGGCTTCTCGCCTGCGGCGTCGCGCACCTCGAACTCGCGTTCCACGAGCGAAGTGCCCGCGCTCCAGAGCGATGCTTCGCCCGGCAGCGCGAGCGGCAGCTTGAATTCGGCGCTGGCACTCGCGCTGGCGAGCGGCTTCGGCGGCTGCAGCGCGGCGCACGCGCGCCCGAGCGTCCACATGCCGTGCGCGATGGCACGCGGGAAACCGAATACTTTCGCGGAGAGCGCGGTGAGGTGGATCGGGTTGTAGTCGCCGGAGACGCTCGCATAGTCGCGGCCCAGTTGACGCGGCAATTGCCAGCGCGCCAGCCGCGCGAGCGCGTCGCGCTCGAACGCCATGCTGTCGAGCGGGTCGCCCGTTGCGGCGATGCCGCGCTTCAGGTACACGCTCTCGCCGTCCCAGACCGCTTCGCCGCGCCGGTACACGCGCGAATTGAGCACGAATGCCTGGCCTTTTTCGTGGCGCAGCAGCGCGCCGAACTCGGCCTCCACACGCAGCACGTCGCCTTCGGCAAGCGGTTTGCGCAGGTGCACGTGATTGGCGAGATGCACGATGCCGGGCGCGGACCACGGAAACGCCGGGTCGGTGAGCAACATGAGATGCAGCGGGAATGCGAGCACGTGAATGAACGTGAGCGGCACGCCGTGCTCGGGAATGAAGCCGCACACGCGCGCGTAGCGCTCCATCGCGAGCGGGTCGAGCGTGACGGCAGGGCGTACCAGCCGCAGCGCCGGCAACACGTTCACGCGATGCCGTCGCATGAGCCCCGCGAGTGCGCGCGCGTAGAGCACCGCAGGCGCGGGGACGCGCTCAACGACGACGGTCTTCGGACGCCGCGTTGCGGAGGGCTCGCCATGTTGCGATCCGTTTCCGCCTGCGTGTCCTGGTCCGCTGCCGAATGGCTGCCCGCTGCTCACGGCTATGCTCCAATCAGGCTCTGACCGCATACGCGCACCACCTGGCCCGTCACGCCCGCGCTGCCTGGATGCGCGAGCCATGCGATGGTCTGCGCCACGTCCACGGGCTGGCCGCCCTGACTCATCGCGTTCATGCGCCGGCCGGCTTCGCGGATTGCGAGCGGCATCTTCGCGGTCATCTGCGTTTCGATGAAGCCGGGCGCCACCGCGTTGATCGTGATGCCGCGCGCACGCAGCGGCGCGGCCATGCTTTCCACGCGACCGATCACGCCGGCCTTCGAGGCCGCGTAGTTGGTCTGGCCCACGTTGCCCGCAATGCCGCCAATCGACGACACGCAGACGATGCGTCCGCCGTCGCGCAGCGTGCCGGCGTCGAGCAGCGCGTCGTCGATGCGCTCCTGCGCGCTCAGGTTGATGTCGATCACGCTACGCCATGCCTCGACGCTCATCTTCGCCACGGTCTTGTCTTTGGTGATGCCCGCGTTGTGCACGACGATGTCGATGCCGTTTTCGTCCAGCGCCGCGGCGATGTCGGCGGGCGCCTCGGGCGCGGTGATGTCGAAGGCGAGGGCGGTGCCGGCGATCTGGCGCATCGTCGAGTCGAGCGCGTCGCGCGCCGCGGGAATGTCGACGCCCATCACGTGCGCGCCCTGGGCGGCGAGTTCGTGCGCAATCGCCGCGCCGATGCCGCGCGCGGCACCCGTCACCATCGCGCGGCGGCCGGCAAGCGGGCGCTGCCAGTCGAATGTGTCGGGCAGTTCCGGCATAACGGGTGCATGTTCGATGCGCACGACCTGGCCCGACACATACGCCGAGCGCGGCGAGAGCAGAAAACGCAGTGTCGATTCGATGCCGTGCGCGGCGTTGGGCGCCACGTAGACGAGATTCGCGGTGATGCCGCGCCGCGCTTCTTTGCCGAGCGAACGCACGAAGCCTTCGAGCGCGCGCTGTGCGGTCCACTGCCGCGCGCTCGCGCAGCGCTGCGGCGTGCAGCCCAGCACGACGAGACGCCCGCAGCGCGCCACCGAGCGCAGCGCGTCGTGAAAGAACGTGTAGAGCGGTTCGAGATGCCGGCTGTGGTCGATGCCCGATGCGTCGAAGATCAGCGCGCTCACGCGCGCGGGCGAGCCCGCGTCCACGGGCTCGAAGCGACCCGTCATGAGACCGTGCCGTGCCGCGAGCGGCATCCACAGCGCAGCGCTCTCGTGCGCGACGCTCGTCATGCCGAGCCGCGCGATCATGCCGGCGAGCGCATCGAGCCATTGCGGCTCGCGGCCCGCGCCGATCGCGACGAGCCCGTCGAACTCGGGCTGGTCCGCGCGATAGCGGCGCAGCACTTCCGGCTTCGGCAGCCCGAGCGAGCGCACGAGCTTGCCGCCGAGCGGCGAGTTCACGAAGTTCAGGTAAGCGTCGTTCATCTTCGTGGTGGTCCTCGTAAGGGGCGCGCGTTGCGTTGGATTCTCGTTGGATGTCGTGGTGGCGGTGACGCTAGCGGGCGTTCGTAGTCTCGTGTCTTCACGCGCGTGCCTGCGCGCTTGTCCTCGTGCCCGTCCGCGTGTTGTGCCCGCTCATGCGGCCAGATCCATCGCCTTTTCCAGTGCCTCGCGGCGTTTTTGCAGGCCCGTGAGCATATCGAAGTCCGGCGCGAAATCGTCCACCTTGACGGCCTCGGCCGCGTAGCGCGCGTAGTCGTCGAGCGTCTGCCGTTCGTCTGCATCGATCAAGCCTTGTTGCTGCGCGCTCGCCGTCCAGGCGGCGAGCGCGGCCATGCTTTGCGGCATCGGCGCGAGCCTGCCCGCGTGCACGGCGTCGCGCAGCCTGCGCTCGATGGCGGCCACGCGCGGACTCAGCGCAAAGACCAGTTCGCCGTAGCCGATCGCGTCCACCTCGACAGGCGGCACGTACGAATCCGCGACGAGGCGCTCGCGTGCGGCACCGGGCGTCTGCATCAGCTCGGCAATCTGCGTGCCGAGCGCATCGGACGGCGCGCGATGCGGCAGGCCGAACGGGAACGCGAGCACGCGCACGAGCCACGCGACGGCGCGGTTCGGGTAATTCGCGAGCACGCCGTCAATGGCCTGCTGCGCCGTGAAGAGCGCATCTTCCACGCCCCAGCGCACGAGCGGCAGGTCGTCCTGCTGGCGGCCTTCGTCCTCGTAGCGCTTGAGCGTCGCCGAGATCAGGTAGAGCTGGGCGAGCACGTCGCCGAGTCGCCCCGAGATGCGCTCGCGCCGCTTGAGGTCGCCGCCCAGCACGAACATCGAAACGTCCGCGAGTAGCGCGAACACGACGGATAAGCGTGTGGCCGCGCGATAAAACGGCGCGAGCGTGGCGTCGGCGCGCTGGGGCGCGCGAATGAAGCGGCCGCCTGTCAGTCCGTAGACGAGGCTGCGCACGGCGTTCGAGAGCGTGAAGTTGAGGTGCCCGAAGAACGCCGCATCGAACTCGCGCAGCGCGCGTGGATAGTCCGCTTCGCTATGGCTCTCGCGCGTTGCGGTCATTTCCTTGAGCACGTAGGGATGGCAGCGTATCGCCCCCTGGCCGAAGATGATGAGGCAGCGCGTGAGGATATTCGCGCCTTCCACGGTGATCGCGATGGGCACCTGCTGATAGGCGCGCGCGAGGAAGTTCGACGGTCCCATGCAGATGCCTTTGCCGGCAACGACGTCCATGCCGTCGTTGATTACTTTGCGGGCGCGCTCGGTGATGTGATATTTCGCGATCGCCGAGATCACCGACGGCTTCTCGCCCAGATCCACGGCCTGCGCGGAGAGCCGGCGCGCCGCGTCCATCACGTAGAGATGACCACCCATGCGACCGAGTGCTTCCTGCACGCCCTCGAAGCGGCCAATCGCCGTGCGGAACTGGCGGCGCACGGCGGCGTAGGCGCCGGTGCCGCGCACCGCGAGCTTCGCCATGCCGACGTTCGACGAAGGCAGCGAGATGGCGCGTCCCGCGGCGAGGCACTCCATCAGCATGCGCCAGCCGTTGCCCACCTGAGCACGGCCGCCGATCACCCAGTCGAGCGGAATGAAGACGTCCTTGCCCCAGTTCGGGCCGTTCTGGAACACGGCGTTGAGCGGCCAATGGCGCCGGCCGATCTGCACGCCGGGGTGCGTCGTGGGAATCAGCGCGCAGGTGATGCCGGGTTCGTCGTCGGCGCCGAGCAGATGATCGGGATCGAGCGCGCGAAACGCGAGGCCGAGTACGGTGGCGATCGGGCCGAGCGTGATGTAGCGCTTCTCCCAGGTCACGCGAAAGCCGAGCGTCTCGCGGCCTTCGAACAGGCCCTTGCAGACAATGCCGACATCGGGAATGGCAGCCGCGTCGGACCCGGCATAGGGGCTCGTGAGCGCGAAGCACGGAATTTCTTCGCCGCGTGCGAGACGCGGCAAGTAGTGATTCTTCTGCTCTTCGGTGCCGTAGTGCATGAGCAGTTCGGCGGGGCCGAGCGAATTGGGCACCATCACCGAAACAGCCGCCGCCGAACAGCGCGTGGCGAGCTTCATGATGACCTGCGAATGTGCGTACGCGGAGAATTCCTTACCGCCGTAGCGCTTCGGAATGATCATGCCGAGAAAGCCCTGCTCCTTGATGTAGCGCCACGCTTGCGGCGAGAGGTCTTGCCAGACAGCCGTGGTGTCCCAGTCGTTCGCGAGATGGCACAGTTCCTCGCATTCGTGATCGAGGAACGCCTGCTCTTCGGCGGTGAGCGTGGCGGGGCCGTGTGCGAGCAGGGCGTCCCAATGCGGGCGTCCGGCGAAGAGTTCGGCATCCCACCACACGGTGCCGGCTTCGATGGCATCGCGCTCCGTGGGCGACATCTCCGGCAGGATGCGGCGGAACGTATCGAGCACGGGCCTTGTGAGCCATGTGCGGCGCAGCGGCTTGAGCGCGAGCACCAGCGCGGGCAGCACGATCAGAACAGCGAGCAACGCGGTGCCGGGCGTGCCTGCAACGCCCGCAAGGTGTGCGGCGCCTACCCACGCGACCGATGCGGCGAGCCACCACCCCGCATGGGCCTCGACGTAAAGCAGCGCGGCCGCGCCGATGACGAACGCAACGATGAACCACGACATGGCGTTTTCCTCCCTGATTAGCCTGTCTGCGACCTGTTCACGTCGATGCCGGCGGGCGAGTGCAAGCCCGTGACTGGCGTGAAGCGGTTTTGTTGTTGTCGGTGTGGGCCGGTCAGCCGGTCTTATAGCCGTCTTGTTAGCGGACCGTGTTTGTCCCTTGTGTTTGTCGATTGTGTTTCGGCGGTCATGTTGCCGGTGCGGGAGGCATGGCCACATCCGCGCCTCGCACACCGACGCCCGCTTGTCCTCCCACTCAGGTGCCTTTCCAGGTGATGCCGCGGGTGACCTCGCGGGTGCGGTGCAGGTGCAAAGCAGTCCCCTGCTAAGCGCCTGCTTTGCCCGCGATCACATCGCGCCGCTTGCGGCCCGATGCAGTGTCGATCCCGAGGCCACGCCGCCGCCCGGACGCTCCGCTTCACGCGCCGCCGAACCCGGCGGCGCCGCGGACGAGGTGGTCGATGCGTCGCCGGACGGCGCAGGTGGTGTGCTGCCCTCCGCCTTCAGCGCCGGCGCCGACGTCGTGGCTGTGGCTGCGGCTGCCGTGCTGCACGCCATCGCCTCCACACCATCGCCCGCATCGCCCAGCACGGCCGCGAACATCGCGAGCTGTGCCGAGTCGGGCAGCGGGGCTTTCAGCGCGGACACCATCAGTGAGGCGAGCCGCGCAATCAGTTGCAGGTCGTTCATCGACTTGCCCTGCGAGAACTCGGAGATGAGGCGGTCCGTATCCGCGCCCGCGAGCACGCCGGAGAGCGCGCCGATGGCGAAGTGCAGGCGCCAGCCCAGTTCCTCGCGCGGCAGGTGGGGCAGCGCACGCTGAAACGCGGCGAAGAACCGCTCTGCAACCGACGCGTAATGCGCATTCAGAAAGTCGCGAATGAACGACGACGGGTCCGTATAGGCGCGGCCCAGGAGCCGCAGAAACGCACGCCCGCCCACGAGCGGGTCGCGCGAAAGACGCAGCGCGGGAATGAACATCGCGCCCAGCACGTGCTCGCAGGTGAGCCGCTCGCCGAGCAGCGCGTCGAAGCGGTCGAGCAGTTGAAGCCGTGCTTCGTTGAGACGGTCGAGCCGGCGCGAGAGCATTGCGTGGATCAGCGCTTCCTTGCTGCCGAAGTGATAGTTGACCGCGGCCAGATTGACCTCGGCGCGCGACGTGATCTGCCGCAGCGACATCGCTTCGTAGCCGAACTCGACGAACAGGGTCTCGGCGGCATCGAGGATGCGGGTTTTCGTGTCGCCGGTGGCCCGGCTCGTGTTGCGGACTGCCATGTTGCGCCTCCATTGCCGGTGGCCCGGCACGCAAACAAGCGATTCAAATTTTTAATTGAAACAGGCGTTTTACCGAGAATACGAGACAGCGTGGTCGAGCGTGAAGAGGTGAGCGTGGACGGACTCCTCTAAAAAGGCGGCCCTATGACGTGCCGCAATGCAGGTGCACTGCACAATGTGCTACGCGAAACGCGCTCCGATACTCGACGAGCGCGCCGCGGCACAACCGAAAAATCGACGAAAAACAAACGAAAAAAGCCGTCCCGATTCGTCATCGGGACGGCCTCGTAAGAACTGCTGTGGCCGGCGGACCAGTGGTCCGCCTGATTGAATGCTTGTGGTGTTGCTGCGTTGAAACGGGCGTACGCCGCGTTGTTGTCCGAACGATGGACCCGCTAGTCGATCGACAGCACCTGTTTCGCGGATTGTGTCATATCTATGCCGCGCCGTTCACGGCTGAAAAGAATCAGCGCGGCGATAACCACGGCCACGGTGCCGGCGACGGCCGCGAGCGCAAACGAGTAGTCGTTGCCCCGGCTCACGGCAATGGATGCCTGCATCGTGGCATTGACCGAAGCCAGCAGGTTGCCCAGCTGATAGACGAGCCCTGGGAACGTCGCGCGAATTTCGTCGGGCGAAATTTCGTTCAGATGCACGGGAATCACGCCCCATGCGCCTTGCACGGAGATCTGCATCAGGAAGGCGCCAGCCGCGAGCGCGACTGCACCGCTCGAAAACGCCCACAGCGGCAGCACGGGCAGTGCGATCAGGGCCGCGATGAAGATAGCCCAGCGACGGCCGATCTTTTCGGAGAGCGAGCCGAAGAACAGGCCGCCCACAATCGCCCCGACGTTCAGCACGATCGCGATGAGCGAAACCGTATGCGCGTCGAAGTGATGCTGTTCACGCAGGAAGGTCGGGTACAGGTCCTGGCTGCCGTGCGAGAAGAAGTTGAAGCAGGTCATCAGCACGATGGCGTAGAGCGAGAGGCCCCAGTTGCGCTTGAGCGTCTCGACGAGACCGGGCCGATGCTTCTTTTCCATGGCCTTCCACGCCGGCGATTCGGGCACGCTTGCACGAATGTAGAGCACGAGCAGCGCGGGCGCCACGCCCACGAAGAACATGCCGCGCCAGCCGATGTACTGATAGAGCACGCCGAACACCACACTCGCCAGCAGATAGCCGCTCGGGTAGCCCGCTTGCAGGAGACCCGAGACGAAGCCGCGCGCGTGCGCGGGCACGGTCTCCATGGTGAGTGCCGAGCCCACGCCCCATTCGCCGCCCATCGCGATGCCGAAGAGCGAGCGCATGACGAGCAGCGTGGTGAGATTGGGCGAGAAGCCCGAGAGCAGTTCGAGCAGCGAGTAGCACGCGATGTTGACCATCAGCGTGGGACGACGTCCGAATTTGTCCGCAAGCCGCCCGAAGATCAGGGCGCCGATCGGCCGCATGGCAAGCGTAAGGGTGATGGCAAAGGCAACGGCGGGAATTTTCGTATTGAATTCCGCAGCGATATCTTTCAATACGAAAACCATGAGAAAGAAATCGAATGCGTCGAGCGTCCAGCCCAGATAGGCGGCGATCGTTACGTTTCTCTGTTCTCGCGTCCAGCTCATTTGATTTTTCTCCTGTGTCTGCGGTGCTCCGCGCAGTTGGGCGAAAGCAGCGAGGCGCCCGGCACGCCCCGTGGTGCGGGCTTGCGGCGAGTGTACGCCGACGTTTAAACGTCTGCATGAAACTCGCTGCCAAATCGGTACTAATCCCTGGTTAATTCGAGCCGGAATGAAAGCTTGATGTATTTAATGTATTGATAATGTAAATATTGGGGACTCGTATCAGGCATTTCCCGTGCATATTGCAATGCAATAGATTCGGCAAAAAATTGCGGCGGCCGCTGCGAATGAACGCGCGTATGAACGTGCATATGAACGCCCCACGAACGCTTGCATGAACCCGGAAGCCGTGCCATCCGTGCGCGTGGCGCTTCCTTGCGCCGATTAAGCGCGCTTTAAGCCTCGCCCCCTACCTTCAAGCGCGACGCGTGGGATGTTTGCGTCCTATGCGCCTCCATCGACGTGACCAGCAAGGAGGTCGATATGAACAAGCGTGCCATTCTGTGGTTGCCCGCGGGCGTGCTCGCGGCGGTGTGCGGTTTGCAGTTCGCGTATGGCGCCGAACCGGGCTTGCCGCCCATGCAGCGCGCGGGCGCGATCAGCTATCTGTCGGGTGGTGTCGGGAGCGACCAGTCCAGCGCGATCAAGAGCGTCATGCACCGTTATCCGCTCGTGCTCGAGTTCGTCGGCAAGACCGGCGCCGACAACGAATATCTGGCGGACGTGCCGGTGCATATCGCGGACGCGCACGGCAACAGCTTGCTGACCACGAAGGCCAACGGGCCTTTCATGTTGCTCTCGCTACCGCACGGGCGCTACGTGGTCAGCGCGAACTACAACGGCAAGACTGAGCGGCGCGAGGTCGATATCGAAGCCGCCACGCGCGCACATGAAATGTTCGTGTGGCAGATGTAGCGGGTGGCGCGCCGCGTGCAGGCGAAGCGGCGTGCCGCCCTGCGAGCGTGCCGATGCGCGGATTGCCCGGGACGTATCGCGCAAAAAGCCGCGCGCCCGGCTGCTTCGCATGAGCAGGCGGGCGCGCGGATGAAACGGCGGAAAGGGTGGCGCGATCAGTAGCGCGGAGGCGGACGGTGGTCGTCGCGATGATCGTCGTGCATGCGGTGCGGCGGACCCGGATCACGCGGATGGTGACGCATCCACTCGTCGTGCGCCCAGTAGCGGCGGCCGTCCCAGTAACGGTCGCCATGCCAGCCTATCGAGACGTGCAGGTCGACCGGCATCAGATGGGCCGCGGGAGCCTCGGCCGCCATGTAGCCCGGGGCATAGCCGGGTGCATAGCCAGGTACATAGCCAGGTGCGTGCTGAGCCATGGCCGCGCCTGCGGCAAACAGCGTGCAGCCGCTGGCGAGTGCGGCGACGAAAGGCTTGAGTTTTGATCGCATGAGCGTGTTCTCCGTTGAAATGGCGGCATGGCGATTGAGCCGCCCTTGCCGCGTCGCGTGGTTTTACTGGTTGCAGTGCGTCCCATGGTACGGATGCGTGCTTGCGCAAACGTAATGGGTTGTAAATGAGTGTTCCGCAATATTCGGGGCGTGGGATGCCGCCGCTGCGTGAGCGATCACGGGCTCGCTGCAGCGTGCGGCGAAACACGCGTGCTTCGCCGCGGGGCAAGCGGTTTCGAGCGCGCAGCGTTCACGACGGCTGGACAATCTGCCGTTACAACGCTCACAGCGCGGAAATCGTGAGTGCTTCGTGCGTGCGGGCCGTCCGTCGTGCCACGGCCCAACTTCGATGCAGACGTCTGCGATTGGAGAGCGCGCCGGCACCGCGCTATACGGTTTGCCGCGTCGCGATTGCGCGGCGCATGGCGCGCTCGGGCTGACCATTGTTGCCGTAGCGTCCGACGAGACACAGCGTGCCGATCACGAACGCGTCGCACACAAGGCCCGCGAGCCAGGGAAAGGGTTGCGCGATGGCCGCGTGCGTGGCCGTGTCCACTGCCACGGAAAGCACGCTGCCCAACACGAAGCACACGAGCCCGCGGCGGCCTACCGAGACGATCCACGGCGCCCGGACGGCGAGCTGCCTGACCCAGCCCGCGTGCGTCGCGCGCGCGGCGAGCCATGCGATGGCCACGAAGTTGCCCACGCGCACGAAGGCGAGGTTCTGCTTGAGTTCGCCCGCAAGCGGATGCGCTTCGTGCAGGTGGGCCGCTGCAAGAGCGAGCACGAGCGCAAGCGCCGCCACACTGCAGAGCGCCGCAAGCGGCGAGGCATGGATGCGCGTGTCGATGGGCTGTGCGCGCGCGAGCATGCCGAGCACGAACATCAACTGCCACGCAAACGGATTGAACGACCAGGTATCCGACGCGGTGGCCGGCAACAGCGTGAGCGCCTCCGGCGCCAGCCACCATAACGCGATGCTGCTGGCCAGCAGCATCGCGGGGCGGCGTGCCGCGGCCGGCACGGCGAGCGGTACAGCGAGGGCGAACAGCACGTACATCGGCAGCACCGCGGAGAGATACGGCTGACGCCGGAACGATGCGACCTCCAGCAAGAGGCCTGCGGGCCGCGCGAGGAAGTCTGTCCAGTCTGTGTAGCGCACGAGCGGCGAGTCGAGGTGCAGGCCGAGCAGCAAGGCGCCGCTCGCGAGCATCAGCGCCGCCGTGAGCAGATACGCGCCGTAGATCTGGCCGCTGCGTTTCACGAACCGCTTGCGGGCGGCCGATTCGCCGCGCCGCATGCAGACCGCGGCCCATGCCGCCGCCGATGCGTAGCCGCCGAGAAAGACGAACACCTCCGACGAGTCGCAGTACGCGAAGTTGTGCAGCGTGAACTTCGCAAGGACGCTGCCGGAGTTGTGGTCCACGGCAATGACGAGGAGGACGAGACCCCGGAAGAAGTCCACTTCGAGCGACCGCCGTACGTCCGTCTGCATCGTCTGTTGCTCGCAAGGAAGCCGGCCTCGGCATGCGTGGGCACGCGTCCACGCCATGACGGCGCCACGCGCCGCGGGAGGCGCGGCGCGCATGCGTGCCCGGCGTCAGCCGGCGTTTCAGAGTGAGCGTTCAGGATACGGGGGCGAAGATGGCGCCAGGCTGACAGCGTCCCGGCAGGGCTGACACGTCTGACACGTCGCGGTGGCGAATGACGGCATTGCGGACGGCGCCACGCTCGCGAAGGGACGGACGATAACGAAGGGAACGGGACAGAGCAGGCCGACTTAGTACGCAGCCGAGGAAGAGATGAACCAAAGAAAAACGTGGGCCAAAGAAAAAGGCCAGCATGCGCTGGCCTTTGAATCTGGTGCCCAGGAGAGGACTCGAACCTCCACGGAGTTACCCGCTAGTACCTGAAACTAGTGCGTCTACCAATTCCGCCACCTGGGCAGGTGCTCTGCTTTCGCTTGATTCCGTCGCTGGTTCAGCGAGGTGCCGCGAAGCAAAGACCGGCATTATAGCCGAGCGTTTCAGCTTGTCAATCGCGACGCTAGTTCAACGAACTCCCGCCGCAGACCATGATCTGCTGTCCCGTGACAGCGCCCGCGTCTTCGCCCAACAGCCAGGCGACGAGCGACGCCACTTCTTCCACCTTCACGTACCGGCCAATGGGCGGCAGCACCGGCGCGCTGGAGGTGCGTTGCGGATCGTTCAGCATCGGCGTTTCCGTTGCGGCGGGCGACACCACGTTGACCGTAATGCCGCGTGGTGCCAGTTCGATCGCCCATGAGCGCGCCATGCCCACCATCGCGGCTTTGGCCGCTGCGTACTGGCTGCGGCCCGCCGCGCCGCCCGACACGCGGCTGCCGATCAGCACGATGCGCCCGCCGTCGCGCATCGAAGGGGCGAGTGCATCGGCAAGCGCCGCTGCCGCGCCGACATGCAGGCGCCACATCGCCTCGCCACCGGGCAGATCGAGGCCGCCGAGTCTCGCCGTCTTCATGAAGCCCGCAGCGTGAACCAGGCCGTCCACCGCGCCTAGCTCGCGGGCCAGCGGCGCAATGGCGTCGATGTCGCCGAGGTCCACGGGCACGTATTGGAAACGCCGAAAGCGCGGGAAGTGCGCCTCGCCGAAATCGGGCCGGCCGCGGCTCATGCCGATCACCTCGCAGCCGTCTTTTAGCAGCCGCGCCGCAACCGCGTGGCCGATGCCCGAACTCGCGCCAGTCACTACGATGCGTCTTGTCATGTGTTGTCCTGCATGCGGGCTCGATTCATTTCGATTCATTCGTGCTTCAGTGCCCGCCCGCGCGAGGCGCGCTCACCGATTCGATCGTGATGCCCGCTACGTTCTCGAACGCGTGCAGGCCGGCGTGCGGCGCCGTGGCATCCGTAATGAGCGTCCACGGTTTTTCGATGGGCGCCCAGTGTTGCTGGCTGTCGCGATTGAGCTTGTCCGAGGTCGCGAGCACGAAGATGCTGGCCGCCTGACGCATGAGGCATTCCTTCAGATACGCCTGATCCGCGGTGGCTTCGCACAGGCCGCGCCCGGGCACGACGCCGTCCGCCCCCAGGAAGGCTTTGTCGACGGTGATGCGCGTCAATGCGAGCTGCGCGATGGCGCCAAGCGTGCACATGCTGGACTCGCGCACTTCGCCGCCTATCAGCGTCAGGTGGACCTTGCTTGCCGCGAGTATCTGCACGACGAGCAGGTTGTTGGTGACCACCTGGATGTTCTCGCGGCCGGCGAGTGCGCGCGCAAGCGCCGCTGTCGTCGTGCCGCTGTCGAGAAAGACGGTGTCGCCCTCGGCCACATGGGCGGCGGCGGCTTGGCCGATGGCGTCCTTCTCCGCCCGGAAGGTTTGCCGCCGCTGTTCGAGGGACTCTTCGCGCGCATGCATGCTGACCGACGCCGCGCCGCCGTAAGTGCGCAGAATGAGCCTTTCGTCGGCCAGCGCCCGCAGGTCGCGGCGCACAGTGGCTTCAGACATGCCGAAGTGTTCGCACAGTTCGGCCACTTCCGTCATGCCTGACAGGACAGCCTTGAGCATCGCCTCGCGGCGGCGGGCAACTTTCATATTTCGGTCGGTGACGGGTTCGATGCGCCGCCTGCGGACATGGCGGGCGGCGGGGCGCACGGTTCGGCGCGACGGTAGTTTATCCATTTCCCGTTTTCCGTGTCTCTTTCAGCCTGTCTTTGCGCCGCCTTGCGGCACCGGTCGAGCGTGCCCGTGCTCCTTGCTTTATGCCTGCGCAGGGCCTGCCGACGCGACCCAGTCTTCCGTCACGCACACGTATTTGATGCGCTGGCGAAAGTAGGTGTAAGCGATGTGCAGGCGTCCGTCGGCGGACTGCACGATGGACGGATACGAAAATTCGCGGTTCAGCTTGTCGGTCGAATTGTTCGTCATGCAGTAGCCGTCGCCCGTTTCGAGGTTGCGCGCGATAGGCCAGGTGCGGCCGCCGTCCGTCGACACGGCGAGCGTCATCGGCGCGCGTGGCGCACCCCAGAACGCGGTGCCGCGCGCCGACGCGGCTTGCATCACCAGCGTGCCGCTGTCTTCGGCGTCTTCGATGTCGTCATAGAGCGACGCGCGGCGTTGCGTGCTTTGCGCGGCGCTGCTGTGGTTGAACACGAGACCCAGATGGCCGTTGGCGAGCACCACGAACTGGAGCGACGAGTTGTTGTTGGGCAGATCGAGCGGCTGCGGCTCGCTCCACGTGCGGCCGTTAGCGGAGCGGCTGAGATAGATGTGGTCGGCCCAGCGGCTGCGAAAGAGAGCGACGAGCGATCCGTCGTGCAGCACCTGGATGTTCATATGCACGCACCCGATGCTGCCCGGTACGTCGTGCTCGCTCCAGCTCGTGCCGTTGTCGGTTGAGCGCATCACGACGCTGATGTCGTCGTTGCCCGACCATCGTTCGCCCGCTTTGACGCGGCACAGGAACACGGGGCACAGCCATGCGCCGTCGGGCGCGACGACGATGGGTTGCCGCACGAAGGTGCCGGGTTTGTCGAACAGCGTGTCGATCGGCCCCCAGGTGTGGCCGTTGTCGGCGGAAATGCGCCGGCGCACGATCGACGTGTTCTGATGCCCCGACAACTGCGCCGTGTAGATGAGCCACAGTTTGCCGTCGGGCGCGGCGAACAGCACCGGGTTCTGTTCGGAGCGCGTCGGGTCTTCGGAAAGGCGCACGGGTTCGGTCCATGTCGAACTGCCTTGGGGCAGTCTCGAGAGATAGATCGAGATGTCGGGCACGCCTTCCTGGGTGCCGCCGAACCACGCGCAAAGCAGGTCGCCGTTGTCGAGCGCGAGCAGATTCGCGGCGTGATTCTGCACCGTTGCGGCAGGCAGATAGGCATCGACGCGTGCATCGTCGCCAGGCGCGGGATGCAATTGGCCCGGCATCGCGGTGGCCTGCGCGGGCAGAGTGGAGTGGCTCGTCATGATCGAATCCTGAAACGGTAGAGCGTGTGTTGCGTACGAAGTGTCGCGGTGGGCGCGAGTCCTCACGAATCCGTGCGCGCAATGCGGCCTTGTTCGACTGGCGCGCCGTGGTTAGACGAACGGAACAGCAGCCTTTCGATGACCATCACGACGGCCGGCGTGAGAAGCGCGACATACATGTTGTCGACGCCGAACGGATTGCCCAGCAGGAACCAGGCAGTGGTGGCAACGGTGGCGAGCGCGAGCGCCCAGATCGCGCCGCGGTTGCTGTTGAAGAAGGGCAGATAGATGCCCATCAAGGCGACCACGGTCACGGTGAGCCGCAAGGCGCGGGTGAAGAACGACAGCGCGAGAATCTGCGGCACGAACAGCACGAAGATGAGCGGCAGAAAGCCCACCACGAGCGAGATGAGGCGCGTGGTGCGCAGTTCGCGTTCCGGCGAAGGGCGGTAACGCGGCACGTAAAAGTCCTTGACGATCAGCGAGGCGATGGCGAGCGCCACCGTGCTGACGCTCACGAAGATCGACGCCACGAGCGAGACCGTCACGATGCCCGAGAGCAGCGGATGCATGTGCTGCAGAAAGATGGGCAGCGCATAGAGGCTCTTGATGCCGGGGAACAGGAACTTCGCGGCCACGCCGAGAAAGCCGAGCGCAATTGCAATGGGCACGCAGAGCACGCCGGCCATCAGCGTCGCGTTACGCGCTTCGTTTGCGGACTTCGCGCCGGAAATGGCCTGAATGATGAACTGCGTGGAGAAGATGGCGCCCGCCGTGCCGATGATCCATGCGCCAATCGTGCCGCCGCCCAGCATGCCGTTCCACGTGAAGTATTGAGCCGGCATGCTCTGCATCATGGGCGCAACGCCGCCCGTCATCGAGAGCGCTACCCACACGAGAATCGCGATGCCGAACAGCTTCACGGCGCTGTGCAGGATCGTCACGTAGGCCACGCTTTTCAGGCCGCCCCACGCGAAGTAGATCGTGCTCACGACCGCGGTGATGAACGCCGCTGTCGGCAGATTGACGCGCATGACCGTGGATATCGCAGCCGCGCCGCTCACATAGTTGCCCACGTTCACGATGAAGAGCGCGTAGATCATGATGGCCGACACGACGAGCCTGGCCGACTTGCCGTACTTCTGCGCAATGAAGCCCGAGATGGTGAATTCGCCGGACCGGTAGAGCCGCCGCGCCATGAAAAGCCCGAAGAACACGAAGCCGATGGAGGCGGAGATCACCGACCACGATGCCGCGATGCCCACGTTGAAGGCTTCCTGCGAGGTGCCGATGGTCGACTTGGCGCCGATGTACTCCGACATGAGCAGAATGGCGATCACGATGGCGGGCGTGGAGCGCCCCGCCACCATGAACTGCTCGGTGGTCTTGCTGCGCAGCCGGATGCTGATCCACGCCGTGATGACGATGTACACGACGACCATCGCGATGATGACGGCCGTGTCCCATGCGGTGAAGTGATTCATTGCTGTCTCCGATTGTTGTTGGCTGCGGGCGCGCCTCGCTGCGGCGCCCGTCTGGGTCATGCACGGCGCGAGCCGCGCATGACTGCAATAGCGTTACGCGGGTTGCACCGCGCGGCGCGTCGCCAGGTCTCGTGCCTGCTTGAGCGCTTCCAGCATGCTGCGTTCGTCGGCAATGCCCTTGCCGGCAATGTCGAATGCAGTGCCGTGATCCACCGACGTACGAATCACGGGCAAGCCGACCGTGACGTTGACGCCTGCTTCCAGACCCATCACCTTCACCGGGCCGTGTCCCTGATCGTGGTACATCGCCACGACCACGTCGAAGTCGCCGCGCCCCGCGCGGAAGAACAGCGTGTCGGCGGGCAGCGGGCCTTCGACATCCCAGCCGCGTTCGCGCAGCACGTTGACGGCGGGGATGATCTTCTCCTCTTCCTCGCCGTAACCGAACAGGCCGTTTTCGCCCGCGTGCGGGTTGATGCCGCACACGCCGATGCGCGGCGCTTCGATGCCCGCGCGCACGAGCGTGTCGTGAGCGCGTTCGATCGTGCGCTGCACGAGCCCCGGCTCGATGCGGCGAATCGCATCGAGCAGGCCGATGTGCGTGGTGACGTGAATGACGCGCAGCTTCGGCGCGACCAGCATCATCGAGACTTCGGGAATGCCCGTGAGATGCGCGAGCATTTCGGTATGCCCAGGAAAGATGTGGCCGCCCGCGTGCAGGGCTTCCTTGTTCAGCGGCGCGGTGCAGATCGCATCCAGTTCGCCCGCCGAGGTGAGTTCCACGGTGCGCGCGATGTATTGATAGGCCGCATCGCCCGCGACGGGGGAGAGCTTGCCGTAGGGCAGGTCGGCGGGAATCAGGCCCAGGTCGATGCAATCGACTTCGCCGTAAGTGAAATGCGCCTGCGCGGGCGTGGCAATGGAGCGGACCGTCAGCGTCACGCCGGCACGGCGCGCCGCATCGACTAACCGCCGCGAGTCGCCGATCACGAGCGGACGGCAACTGTCGTAGACCGACGCGTGCGCGAGGCTCTTCATGATGATTTCCGGTCCCACGCCGGCGGCATCGCCCATCGTGATGCCGATTACAGGACGATATGTCATAGCTTCCTCTTTGCTGGATGCACTGGATGCACTGGATGCGCTCGATGCGCTGGATGGATGCGGCGCCTGCCCGTGCGCCTGTTGTGCGACGGTGAGCCGCCGCCACGCGCGATACAGAGTGTCGGGCCGGCCGAAGCCGCCCGCCTTGGTGACCACCGGCAACGTTCTGCCGGCATGCGCGGCGACGAGCAACGGCACGCCGCTTTCGATTTCTTCGGCCACGTGCAACGTCGCCACGCCCATCTGCGAGAGCAGCGCACGCGCGGTTTCGCCGCCCGTGGCGATGAGCGCCGCGGCGTGTTCGGCGGCGGGCGCGAGCCGCGCGGCGAGCTGCCGCGCGAGCAGCACACCGTCGGCCACGTCAAGGCGGCCGCGCTGACTCAGTGCGACGACGACATGACGGCCCTGCGTCAATGCCTCTGCGACCTGCGGGGTCAACGCGAGCGTGGCGGTATCGCCGGGGTCGAGCAGCGCCTGCGCGTCGACTTCGACGAGGTCGATGGCTTCGCCTGCGTCTCTCACCGTGGCGCACAACGTTGCGGCTTGCCCATGCGACACGCTGGACATGCTGCCCACTACGGTCAGCACGCCACGCAAGCGCGAATTGCCCGCCACGAATGCGCCTGTACGTGCCTCTTTGCTCACACCGCTTGCGCCGCTCACACCGCTCACACTGCCCGCACGCATCGACGCCGCATGCATGTCGACCACCGGAGCGGCGAGCCCGGCGGACCCGACCCAGAACACGTCGTCGAGCGTGATGGACGCGTTCGCGATCGCGGCAAGGTCTTCTTCGGTCTCGCTGTCGCAGACCACGGCCTGCCGTCGCTCATGCTGGCAGACGGCAAGCCGCGCATGCAGCGACGCAGTGCCCTGGCGTACCTCGTCGAGCCCGATGTGGGCCACGCGCAAGCCCGCATCGCGCAGCATTTCGCACAGATCGGCCGTGCCGGCGAGGTGCTCGTTGCGCCAGACCTCGGACGCTTCCACGGGTTCGCCGAACAGGTACTGCCGGCCGTTGTGCGTCGTCCTGCCCGCAGCCGGAAAGGCCGGCGCGACGATGGCCATGCCCGCGAGCGGAACGAGGGCCGCGATTTCGGCGGCCACGTTGCCGCGCAGCGTCGAGTCGATCTTCTTGTACACACGGCGACCGTGCGCATGGGCTCGCCATGCCTCTACGTTCGCGCGCGCCGCGTCTGCGGCGGCGTGGCGGCGCGTATCGGTGTCGATGGCGAGCACATCGGCGTCGCGGGCTTCGCTGGTCTCGCCGATGTCGAGGCTCACGATCGCGTTCAACCCCGCGTTTAGCCCCCCGTTTAGGCCATAACGTGCGCATGCCGCGACGCAGTCGGCGGTACCCGACAGGTCGTCGCCGATGAACAGCAAGCGTGCAGGGCTAATGGATGGCGCGTTCATGGCAGCAGCCGACGATAGATCGCCTTGATGTCGTCAAGGCTCAACGGCTTCGGATTGTTGCCGAGCAGGCGCTTGACCTTCGAGGCGGCCACCGCGAGCGCATCGAGATGGTCTTCGCTGACGCCGAAGCGGCGCAGGTCCTGCGGAATGGCCAGCGCTGCGGTCCATTCGCGAATGCGCGCGAGCAGCTTTTCCGCCGCTTGCGCGTCGCTGTCGTCGTGATGCGCGATAGCGAGCGCGTGCGCCACGTTCGCGAGACGCGCTTCGATCGCGTCGAGATTGAATTGCATGACGTGCGGCAGCAGCATCGAGTTCGCCACGCCGTGCGTGACGTTGAACATGCCGCCGAGCGGGTAGGCGAGCGCATGCACGGCGGCCGTGCCGGCCGCGGTCAACGCGAGGCCGCCGTACATGGAACCGAGCAGCATGGCTTCGCGCGCCTTCAGCGACTGCCCGTTGTCGTACGCTTCGAGCAGGTTGGCGCCGATCAGGCGCATCGACTCCATCGCGTACATGTCGCTGACGGGATTGGCCTTTGTCGAGATATACGATTCGAGCGCGTGAATGAAGGCGTCCATGCCCGTTGCCGCGGTGATCGGCTTCGGCAGATCGAGCGTGAGCGTGGCATCGAGTATCACCAGTTGCGGCAACAGATGGCGGCTCACGATGCCGACCTTCAGCGCTTCGTCGGGCAGCGTGACGATGGCGTTCGGCGTGACTTCGGAGCCCGTTCCCGAGGTGGTGGGCACCAGAATCAGCGGCACGCCGGGCGAGGCGATCAGGTCGATGCCGAGCCACTCGCGCAGCGGCTGCGCATTCGTGAGCCGCACGGCGAACAGTTTGGCGGCGTCCAGCACGCTGCCGCCGCCGATCGAAAGCACCGCGTCGGGCGCAAACGGCGCGATCTGCTCGCGGTAGACGGACTCGACGTTTTCGATGCTCGGCTCGGGCTCGACGTCGCGCACGATCAGCACCTGAATGTCCTTCTGTTCGAGCGCGGCGACAACGCGACCCGCCACGCCGTTGGCTTCCATGACGGGCTGCGTGATGAACGCCAGGCGGCGCACCGGCCGGTCGAGCAGCGCGAGCCGCTCGGGCAGCTGCGCGAGGCTGTTGGGGCCGTGCACGATGTGCGGGACGGTCTGGAAGTGATAGACGGCGGTCATGTCGAAAATCTCTGGGGCTGGCGATCGTGGGAGCGTGGCAAAAAAGGCTGCGGCAAAAGGCTGTGGCAAATACGCTGGGCGAATGCGAGTGGCAAAAAGTCCCGCGTTCAACCCACGCGCGGGTAATGCGCGAGCGCTTTGGCAAGACGCTCGCGCGCGGCGGCATCGAGCGGCTGCGCGGGCGAGCGTGCCGGGCCGGCGGGCATGCCGAGCATGGCTGCCGCAGTCTTCAGCACGACGGGCATCGTGCCGAGCGCGAACGCATCGCGCAGGGCACGCAGCGATTCCTGCGCGCGCCGCGCCGTGTCGATGTCGCCGGACTGGAAGCTGTTCCAGATCGACATGACGACACTGGGCACGGCGTTCGTGGTGGCGGCAACCGCGCCGTCGCCGCCCGCGATGAGCGTCCACAGGATCATCGAATCCGTACCAGTGAACACGGCGAAATCGTCGCGGCGCAGGTTGATGAGTTGCAGCAGGCGATCGAAATCGCCACCGCTGTCTTTGATGCCGCGAATGTTGGGAATCTCGGCGAGGCGCCGCACGGTGTCCACGTTCAGCGTGACGCCGGCCTTGGCCGGAATCGTATAGAGCATCACGGGCAGCGACGTGCCGCGCGCAATGCGCTCGTAGTGCGTGAAGAGTTCCTGCTGTGTTGCGCCGTTGAAGTACGGCGTGATGACCGAAACGGCATCGACGCCGACGTCCTCCATCTTGCGGTTCAGCTCGATCACGTCGCGGGTCGCATACGCGCCCGTGCCCGCAATGACGGGCACGCGCGAGCGGGCCTGATCGACGGCGATGCGCGCCACGCGCAGTTTCTCCGCCTCCGAAAGCGCGATGAACTCGCCGTTCGTGCCGAGCACGAAGAGGCCGTGCACGCCGGCGTCGATCAGACGATCGACAAGCATGCGCAAACCGGCTTCGTCCACTTCCTCGTTTTCGCTCATCGGTGTGATGAGGGCAGGGACGATGCCCTTGAACGTGATTGACATGCTGTTCTCCACAATGCCTGCTGTCTGCTTGCTGCGTGGGCCTCAGAACTTGTGGCGCAAGCCCAGTGCCGCGGCGATCTGATGCGAATTGCTCGATGCCGCGACCGGCCACAATGCCGCGACGGCCGCCTTGCCGGTCGAGTCGATGCCGCTTGCGCGCTGCCAGGCGGTGGTCAGATAGACGTCGGTGCGCTTCGAGAGGAAGTAATCCGCGCCGAGGTTCACCTGGTTGTAGTGCGCGTCGCCCGCGCCGTGGGTGCGCGTGTACTCATACGCTACGCCCATCAGGAGCGTCGGCGTGAACTGATAGTTGAAGTTGATTTCGGCGTTGTCGAACACGGCCGTTGCGCCCTTGTAGCGTGCAATCGGCGCGGACGCGGCGCCGGAGCCGAGATCCTCGAAGCGCGAGTTCGAATAGACGAGGCCGAGCCTGGCGGCGCCGAACGTGTAGTTGCCCGCCACCGACGTGACACGCTGCGTGCGTGCCGACGTGTAGCCCGAGAAGATGGGCGTGTTGTTCGGCGAGATGGCGGCGGCGCCCGCTGTGCCGTCCCACAACGCGGTGTTGGGTCGCGACGTGTCGATGTACGAAACGCCCAGCGCGAGCGGGCCGCGGTTGTAGCCCGCCGCGAGGCTCCAGATGCGGTTGTTGCTGAAGTTGCCGGCGGTGCCGCCGAAGCTGAACAGGGCGCCTGCGCGCAAGCCGCCGTAGTCCTGCGAGAGGAACTTCACGCTGTTGCTGATGCGGGAATTGACATACAGGTTGTCGGTGTCGCCGGGGTGCGCGCCGATGCCGCCCGCCCACTGGTTCGCGGCAACGAGCGGCCCGACGAAATCGGCCGACGGTTCGTTCTGGCGGCCCAGCGTCACGGTGCCGTACGGCGTGCCGAGGCCCACCCATGCCGCGCGCCCGAACATGCGGCCGTTCTGCCCCAGCGTACCGGTCGTGCCGCTGAAGCCGTTTTCCAGCGTGAAGATCGCCTTCAGGCCGCCGCCCAGGTCTTCCGATCCCTTGAGGCCCCAGCGGCTGCCCGACTCGACGCCGCTCGACATCTGATAGTTCGTGCCGCCTTTCTGATTGTTCGTGTACATCAACGACGTGTCGATCAGACCATAAAGCGTGACGCTGCTTTGCGCCTGCGCCGACATCGCGACGCCCAGCATGCCGAACAGTGCGAGGGACCTTCTCATTGGTTTCGTCTCCATAGTGTCAGTCAGTTTTTTTGATTGAATCGATCGTTTCTGCCGGGGCGTCTGACCGAAATATTGGCATCCGATACCGCGTGATTGATCGACTCGGTCAGTTTATGTGATCGATTTGGTCGAATCAACTGCAGGTAAACCCGGTTTGTGATTGAAACGAGCATTTTGAGCGCGCGGATGCGGATCGAGCGCAAAACCGGCGTGGCGGCCAGAGGAGGGCGACGAAGGCGCGAGCGCGGAAGGCAGCGTCTTGTGTGCCGACGGATGGGGGACGAGGGACCGGTGGGTAGTCGTGCGGAGTCCGGCGGCGGAAGAAAAAGCGCCCCGCGAATCGGACAATTCGCGAGGCGTTCTGAGCCGGCCGTGTGGCGGGGCTATGCGCTGCTCGGCGTTGGAGGGCTATGCGTGTTACTGCGGACGCCGCCGGAAAAGAAAAAGGCCAGCGTGTGCTGGCCTTTGAATCTGGTGCCCAGGAGAGGACTCGAACCTCCACGGAGTTACCCGCTAGTACCTGAAACTAGTGCGTCTACCAATTCCGCCACCTGGGCAGGTGCTCTGCTTTCGCTTGATCCCGTCGCTGATTCAGCGAGGTGCCGCGAAGCAAAGATCGCCATTATAACGGCTCGTCGAACGCTGTCAAGCAATTCGAGCGGTCGGTCAGTACGGCGCGCGCACGGCATCGGAGTGCCCGTTTCACCGTGCCGCAAGGCGGACGGCGCGTCATGCACGGGTGTTAGAATGGCCCGCAGCAGGCCGCCCGGCGCGCTTGCCGCGTCTCATCGACCGACGTCCCACGCAACGAGAAAAACCATCGACAAGCCCTTGAGCAAATATCCGTACCCGATTCCGAGCCGTGAAGAAATCCTCGGCGTGCTGCGCACGAGCGATTCTCCGCTCACGGCGAACGACATCGCCGAAGCGCTCGCCATCAAGCGCCAGGAGCGCGAAGGTTTCTTCCGGCGGATCGCCGCCATGGAGCGCGACGGCCAGATCCGGCTCGATGCGCGCGGGCACTACCAGCTGACTCATCCATCCAGTTTCGTGGCGGGCCGCGTGCAGGGGCACCGCGACGGCTACGGCTTTCTGGTGCGCGACGACGGCCAGGACGATCTGTTCCTGCCGCAGCCCGAGATGCAGAAGGTCATGCACAACGACCGCGTGCTTGCGCGCATCGTGGGCTTCGACCGCCGCGGGCGTCCTGAGGGGCACATCGTCGAGGTCACGGACCGCGCGAACCGCCGCGTGATCGGGCGCCTGCTCAACGAGAACGGCGCGCTGATCGTGGCCCCCGAAGACAAGCGCATCGGCCACGACATTCTCGTCACGCAGAACGCCAAGAAGGCCAAGGTGGGCCAGGTCGTGGTGGTCGAGTTGACCGACTTCCCGAGCCGCCATTCGCAGCCGCTCGGCCGCGTGGTGGAAGTGCTGGGCGACATCGACGACCCCGGCATGGAAATCGAAATCGCGGTGCGCAAGTACGGCGTGCCGCATGCATTCAGCGACGCCGCGCTCGAAGAAGCCGCAAAGCTGCCCGACGAGGTGCGTCCTGTCGACGTGCGCCATCGCGTGGACCTGCGCGACGTGCCGCTCGTCACGATCGACGGCGAAGACGCGCGCGACTTCGACGACGCCGTCTACTGCGAGCCCGTCAAGGTAGGCCGCGGCGACGGCTTTCGCCTGATCGTCGCGATCGCGGACGTTTCGCACTACGTGCGCCCCGCGAGCGATCTCGACGTGGACGCGCTCGAGCGCAGCACCTCGGTGTACTTCCCGCGCCGCGTGATTCCCATGCTGCCCGAGAAGCTCTCGAACGGGCTCTGCTCGCTCAATCCGCACGTGGACCGCTGCGTGCTGGTGTGCGACATGGTCATCACGACGCGCGGCGAGATCAAGGCGTACCAGTTCTATCCGGGCGTCATGCATTCGGCCGCACGGCTCACGTACACCGAAGTGGCCGCGGTGCTGAAGAACACCAAGGGGCCGGAAGCCGCGCGGCGCGCGGGCCTTCTCGATCATCTGCAGAACCTGTACGGCGTCTACAAGTCGCTGTTCGCGGCGCGCCAGAAGCGCGGCGCGATCGACTTCGACACCACCGAGACCTACATCGTCTGCAATGCGCAGGGCAAGATCGAGCAGATCGTGCCGCGCCAGCGTAACGACGCGCACAAGCTCATCGAAGAATGCATGCTGGCCGCGAACGTCTGCGCGGCCGACTTCATGAAGCGCAACCGGCATTCGGGCCTGTACCGCGTGCACGCCGGTCCCACGGCCGAGAAGCTCGAAAACCTGCGCACGTTCCTGCGCGGCATGGGCCTCTCGCTCGGCGGCGGCGAGACGCCTCACGCGAGCGACTACGCGGCGCTGATGGCGCACATCCGCGACCGGCCCGACGCGCAGATGCTGCAGACCATGCTGCTGCGCTCCATGCAGCAGGCGGTCTACAGCCCCGACAACATCGGCCACTTCGGCCTTGCCTACGAGGCGTACGCACACTTCACGAGCCCGATTCGCCGCTATCCCGACCTGCTCACGCACCGCGCCATCTACGCAGTCCTGCAGGGCAAGAAGTACCAGCCCGAAACGCCCGCAGGCGTCGCGCTCAACACGGCGCTGTCGCCGCGCGCCCGCGCGATGCAACAGGAAGACGAGGAAAAGCACGGCCGGCGCGGCCGTCCGAACACGGCGATCTGGGAAGAGCTGGGCCTGCACTGCTCGGCCAACGAGCGGCGTGCGGACGAAGCCTCGCGCGACGTTGAAGCATGGCTCAAGTGCTACTTCATGCGCGACAAGCTGGGCGAGGAGTACGGCGGCATGGTGAGCGGCGTGACGTCGTTCGGCATCTTCGTGCAGCTGGATGCGCTTTTCATCGAAGGCCTCGTGCACGTCACGGAACTCGGCTCCGACTACTTCCAGTACGACGAGATCAAGAACGAACTGCGCGGCGAGCGCACGGGCATTCGCTACCGTCTTTCGGACCGGGTGCGCGTGCAGGTGAGCCGCGTGGACCTCGACGCACGCAAGATCGACTTCCGCCTTGTGCGCGACACGCTCAAGAAGCCGCTGGCGGGTCGCGGCGCGCCGGCCGAGAAGGCAACGGCCGAATCGGCCGGGCCGCGCGTGCGGGCGCTGTCGCCGCGAGACGTGCGCGAGGCGCGCGAAGGCCAGGACTGCCCGCGCGGCAAGAAGGCCGCGCCCGCTCCGAATGCCGCCGTGAAGGCGGCCCGCGCCGCGCGCGGGGCGACCAAGACGGCGAAGAAGCACGCCGCACCCAAGGCCGCCGCGAAGGGCAAGGGCACGTCGCGCAAGAAGCGCTAATACCGCCAAAAGTATTCAAAGGTTTGTCTCATCCATGTCACGTCTCAAGGTTCTATACGGGTTCCACGCGGTTACCGCGCGGCTGCGCCACGATGCATCGACGGTCGAAGATGTCTATTACGACGCCACGCGGCGCGACCGCCGCATGCAGGACTTCCTGCATTTCGCCAAGGAGGCGGGCGTCCGGCTGATTGCCGCCGACGAAACACGCCTCTGGGGCCTTGCGCGCACCGAGCGCCATCAAGGCGTGGTGGCGCGCGCGGGCGACCTGCCGCTCGCGCAGAACCTGGCCGAGCTGCTCGACGGCATTCAGGGCACGGCGCTCCTGCTCGTGCTGGACGGCGTCACCGACCCGCACAATCTGGGCGCCTGCCTGCGCGTGGCCGACGCGGCCGGCGCGCACGCCATCATCGCGCCGCGCGACCGTTCGGCGGGCCTCAATGCGACAGCCGCCAAGGTCGCAAGCGGCGCCGCGGATACCGTGCCGTACATCACCGTCACGAACCTCGCGCGCGCCCTGCGCGAACTGAAGGAAGCCGGCGTCTGGGTGATAGGCACCGCAGGCGATGCGCAGGCAAGTCTCTACGACACGAAGCTGGACGGCCCCGTGGCGATCGTGATGGGCGCCGAAGGCGAAGGCATGCGCCGCCTCACGCGCGACACCTGCGACGAAGTCATGCAGATTCCGATGGCGGGCACGGTGGAAAGCCTCAACGTGTCCGTGGCTTCCGGCGTGTGTCTCTTCGAGGCCGTCCGGCAACGGCACGCGAAGGCAGGCGCCTGAGCGGACGCCTGAGCTGCCGGTTGAGCAGACGCCTTAGCGCGGCAGAGAGCAGAGAGCGGCGAGGACAGGGAGCGCGGACCATCCAGGGCGCTTCAGTCCGACTCCGGTAAACTTGCGTGTTTTCCGCGCCTCACGCGGGCTGGTTTCTCCGCTTCCTCCTTAAAGCCGCCTCATCCCATGACTCAAGACGAACTCAAGCAACTGGTCGGCCAGGCCGCCGCCGACTACGTGAACGCCAACGTGCCGGAAGGCACCGTGATCGGCGTGGGCACCGGCTCCACCGCGAACTGCTTCATCGACGCGCTCGCCGCCACGAAGCACCGCTATCGCGGCGCGGTGTCCAGCTCGGTGGCCACCACCGCGCGGCTGCAGCAGCACGGCATCCAGGTGTTCGATCTCAACGAGATCGAGTCGCTGCCCGTGTACGTGGACGGCGCCGACGAAATCGATCACCGCGGCGCCATGATCAAGGGCGGCGGCGGGGCGCTCACGCGCGAGAAGATCGTGGCGTCCGTGGCCGACGTGTTCGTCTGCATCGCGGACGCCTCCAAGCGCGTGGACGTGCTGGGCCAGTTCCCGCTGCCCATCGAGGTCATGCCGATGGCGCGCACCGCAATCGGTCGCCGTGTTGCGGCGATCGGCGGCGTACCCGTGCTGCGCGTCGCGAAAGACGGCACGCCGTTCATCACCGACAACGGCAAGGAAATTCTCGACGTGAAGGGCCTCGCCATCAGCGACCCGTGCGGCCTTGAAGCCGTCATCAATGCATGGCCCGGCGTCGTTACCGTGGGCCTGTTCGCGCAGCGCGGCGCGGACCTGTGCCTGCTCGGCACCGAAACCGGTGTCGAAACCATCACCTACGCGAAGCGCTGAGCGCGTTACGGCATCACGCGAGGCCTCGCTCTTCGAAGGACGAGGCCTCGCCCATCAAGGCCTCATGTCTCAAGGACTGACACAGCCGATCGCACGGGTCATCTGCTCGACATAGACGTCGAGCGAGAAATAGCGCTGCGTGTCGATGAGCGCCTGTTCGGCGAGGCGCTGCGCGAGTTCGGGCGCCGCGCGCAGCGTCTCGATCGCATCCACCAGCGAGTTCAGGTCGCCAGGCGCCACGAGCCAGCCGTTGCGGCGATGCCGCACGATCTCCTTCACGCCGCCCGCACCCGCCGCAATCACGGGCCTGCCCGCCGCCATTCCTTCGATGATCACGCGCCCGAACGGCTCGGGTTCCGTCGAGGTATGCAGGATCACGTCCATCGCCTTCATCCACGCCGCCATGTCGTCGCGAAAGCCTGCGAAGTGCACACGGTCGGCTACGCCGAGCCGTAGCGCCTGGCGGCGTAGCCGCTGCGCGTAATCGTCCTCGCCGAAGAGCGCCGCGCCCACCAGCACGAGGTGCACGTCGGGCAGCCGCGGTAGCGCCGCGATGGCGATGTGCTGGCCTTTCCACGGCGCAAGCCGTCCGAAGAGGCCCGCGAGCCACGCGCGCTCGGGCAGGCCGAGGCGGCGGCGCAGCGCGGCGAGATCGGCGCCGTCCACATTCGCGAACGCGTGCGTATCGATCCCGTTGTGCACGACCGGAATCGCCGCGAGCGGAATGCCCGTGAGCGACGCGAGCGATTGCGCGGAGGCCCGCGAATTGGCCACCACGTGATCGACGAGATGACGTGCGATGAACTTCACCGCGAGCAGTTGCATGGACCCGAAGTGATCGGCCGACATGATGTCGTGCAGATGCCAGATGACAGGCCGCCTGTGCAGCGGCTTGCCGAGCGCACCGAGCACGAGCGCCTTCTGCGTGTTGAGGAACAGCACGTCGTAGCGCTTCGCGGCCTCGGCGATGGCGCGCACCTGGCGCACGATGGCCGGCAGCGCGAAGAGCCAGCGAAAGCGCAGCGCTTCCTTGCTGATGCCCGACACGCGCGCCTCGCTCGCTACGCTCACGTTCACGCCGAGCGACGCCAGCCGCTCGCGAAACGGCCCGTCCGAGAGCAGCAGCACGGCGCCGCGCGCGGCGAACGCCTGGGCGAGCGGCAGCAGCGAGAATTCGGCGCCGCCCAGTTGCCCGCTCTGATCGACGAAGAGCACGGTGGATTTCGCCTTGAGGCCGGACACAAGCGCGCCATTGGGCGAGCCGGCCACGGCGCCCACTGCAGACCCCACCGCCGACGGCTGCGCCTGCGACAAGCCATGAGCCGCGCCACGGAGTTCGGATGCATTCATCGGCGCTTACCTCGCGAAGGCGTGAAGAGAGTGGCGAGAGGTCTCGCATCTGGCCGCCATTATTCTCGTTACGTTCCCTGAATTGTGTGGTCGCGCGCACGCACGGCAACGCATAAGCCGTCTTACACTCGTTCGCGAGATACGAGACCAGGGGGCGGGGAAGATGAAAGTCGCGATCGTGCACGACTGGCTCGTGCAGCCAGGCGGCGCGGAGAAAGTGCTGGAGCAGATCATCCGGTGTTTTCCCGACGCGGACCTGTTCAGCCTCGTCGACTTTCTCGAGGACCGCACGCCCGTGTGCGGCAAGCCGGTCACCACGTCTTTCATCCAGCATCTGCCGTTCGCGCAGCGCCGCTATCGCGGGTATCTGCCGCTCATGCCACTCGCCGTCGAGCAGTTCGATCTCTCGCCGTACGACCTCGTCATCACGAGTTCCTATGCGGTGGCCAAGGGCGTGCTGGTGGGCCCGGACCAGACCCACGTGAGCTACGTGCATTCGCCCATGCGCTACGCGTGGGACCTGCAGCACGCGTATCTGCGCGAGGCTCATCTCGAACACGGCCCGAAGTCGTGGGCGGCGCGCGCGTTGCTGCATTACCTGCGCGGCTGGGATGCGCGTTCGGCCAATGGCGTGGACCGCCTGATCGCGAATTCGCATTTCGTGGCCCGCCGCGTGATGAAGACGTACCGGCGCGAGGCCGCGGTCATCGCACCGCCCGTGGACGTCGATCGCTTCGAGCCGTGCAGCGCAAAGGAAGACTTCTATCTGACCGCCTCGCGCATGGTGCCGTACAAGCGCATCGACCTCATCGTCGAAGCGTTTTCGCTCGTGCCCGAACGCCGGCTCGTCGTGATCGGCGACGGCCCGGGCTTTGCCGCGATACGCGAGAAGGCCGGACCCAACGTGACGGTGCTCGGCTACCAGCCGTTCGAGGTGCTCAAGGACCACATGCAGCGCGCGAAGGCGTTCGTGTTCGCCGCCGAAGAGGACTTCGGCATCGTGGCCGTGGAGGCTCAGGCGTGCGGCACGCCCGTGATCGCCTATGGCAAGGGCGGCGCGCTGGAAACGGTCGTCCCGCTCGGCGAGCCGCAACCCACGGGCGTGCATTTCGGCACGCAGAGCGTGGCGTCGCTGCTCGAGGCCGTGGACCGCTTCGAGCGCGAGCAGTCGAAGATCAGCGCCGCGGCGTGCCGCGAAAATGCCGAGCGGTTCAGCGCAGCGGCCTTCAGGCGCGCTTTCATGGTGGAAGTGACGCGCACCATCGCGGCCGCGAGAACCGGGCTGCACGGCAGCCATGCGAACCATGAACGCTACGAGCGTGTGCCGGCTTACGAGCGTTACGAGGGCCATGAGGGCCATGAGGGCCATGAGGGCCATGAGGGCCATGAGGGCTACAAGGGCTACGCGGATCACGAGGCCCGCGAACCCGCTACGGATTCCGAATTGAGTTTCGACGTGAGGCAGGCGCCGGCCATGCCTCGCGATGCAGTGGGCGGCAGCATGGCAGGTCGCATGTGGGGCCGCTGAAAGACCCGCTTCAAGAGAAGACAGATCGATGCCTCCGTAGCGGGGCACACACCACAGAAGGGGCCATACGACAATGAACGCAGAACCTTTTAACGGGGGCTTCCCCGACATCGCGAGTGCGTGGATGCTGCTGCAACGGCAGATCCTGCTCAAGCCGATCCGCAGCGAAGCCGACTATCAGCGCATGCTGCGGCTCGCCAGCCAGCTCACCGCGCAGATCAACGGCAACGCCGACAGTCCGCTCGCGGACCTCGTCGGCGTGGTGAAGGACCTGATCCAGGTATGGGAGACCCATCGCGTCTCGCTGCCCAAGGCTGCGCCGCGCGAAGTGCTGCGTGAACTGCTGCGCACGCATGGGCTCAAGCAGAAGGACCTCGCCGACATCGCGTCGCCCACGGTGATCAGCGACATCCTCGCGGGACGCCGCGCCATCAGCAAGAACGTCGCGAAGGCGCTTGCCGAGCGCTTTCATACGGACGTCGGGATCTTTATCTGATTCCGGCCGGGGTGGCAGCGCGGTGATGCGTTGCCGCCCGTCGCCACCATCGCCGCTTATCGCCGCCGCGGCCACGCTTTCCCACCGCATCAAACCGAGAAGCATCAAACCCAGGCATCACAAACAAAACGCGGTGGCGTTCCTTCATCGCGAAGGAACGCCACCGCCGTGATCGCTTCTTGTCATTCCCTCTGAAGTCTCACACCGGATCGGAGCCCACCCGCGCTCCGATCCGTCCTGCCTCACTCAATGCGTCTTCCCGTCCATCGGGCCGCCCGCCGTATAGGTGTACGCATACGCGTAATCGTAGGTGCCGTAGCGGCCGCCGTGCTTGAGCGGCATCGCGTTCATCACGCCGCCGATCACGCGCGCGTGGGCGCGCCGCAGCTTCTTGAGCGACTCCGCGATGTTGCGTTCCGTGTGCGCGCCGGCCCGCATCACGAGCACCGTCGATCCCGCGATGTTCGCCACGATCGCCGCATCGGCCACGGCGAGGAGCGGCGGGGTATCCACGATCACGAGGTCGAACTGCTGCTCGAAGCGCGAGAGGATGTCGACGAAGCGCGCCGAGGTCAGGATCTCCGACGGGTTCGGCGGATAGGCGCCCGCCGCGATGAAGTGCAGCCCGTCCACGCCTGTGGCGCGCGCCGCTTCTTCGAGGTCCATCTGGCCCGTGAGCAGTTCCGTGAGGCCGCCGTTGGGCGAGCGGCCCAGGTACTGCGCGAGTCGCCCGCGCCGCAGGTCCGCGTCGATCAACAGCACGCGTTTGCCGGATTCCGCGAGCAGCGCCGCGAGGTTCGCGCAGAGGAAGCTCTTGCCGTCCGAGGGCGCCGGGCTCGTCACCGCGACGACGCGGTTCGGCGCATCGATGAGACCGAACTGGAGCGTCGCGCGCAGCCCGCGCAGGCCTTCCACCGAGGTATCGAACGGATGGGTCTTCACGAGCAGGGGACGCAGCGCGGGCCGCGCCGCCGGCATCACCGTTTGCGTGCCGGTGGGCAGCGACACCTGCACGGGCGCAGTCGCGGCTCCCGCGGCGCCGGCCATGTGCGGCGGGCGAATCAGCCGCGCGAGGCCGGCCGGCAGCGCCGGCAGACCGTGCCGCGGCGTCGCGCCCCGAGGCTGTGCCGCACTTTTAGGCAACGCCGCCCGGCTCGAGCTCAGGGCGATGCGGTCGCTGCGCGCCTGTTCGAGCGACAGCGGAATCGCGCCGAAGATGGGCAGCTGATAGCGCCGCTCCACGAACTCGGGGTCGCTCACGCCCGTGAAGAAGGTGCGGCGGCAGTACGCGAACACGATGCCCGCAATCACGCCCAGCACGGTGCCCGCCGAGATGATGAGCGCCGCCTTCGGCCGCACGGGCGAGGAGGGCAGCAGCGCTTCATCGACGATATGCACGTTGCCGATCGTGCCCGCGCGCGAGATGGAAAGCTCCTGGATCTTGTTGAGCAGCGCCACGTAGATCTCTTCGGCCACCTTCGCGTCGCGTTGCAGCGACATGGCTTCACGCTCGGAGCCCGGCAGCGTCTTGAAGTGGTCTTCGAAGCGGGCCTTTTCGCGCGAGAGTGCTTCGAGTTGCGCATCGAGCGTGCGCACTTCCGGGCTGTCGTTCGTGAAGCGTTGCAGCAGCTGGGCCCGTGCAATGCGCAGCTCGGCGATGTGTTTCTCGTATTCGAGCCCGCCGGACAGATACATGCCCGCTTCCTGGGTCGGCTGGAACGAGCCTACGCGCTGCTGGTATCCCGAGAGCGCCGTTTCCGCGCGATGCACTTCGTCGCGTACGCGCGGCAGTTCGCTGTTGAGGAACGCGAGCATGCGGCTCGCTTCTTCCTGCGCGCGTTCGGTGCGCTCCTTCAGGTACGACGCGGCCACGGCGTTGGTGATCGCCGTGATGGCGTGCGGGTCGGTACCCATGTACGAAAGCTGCACCACGCCGGTTTCGCGGCCTTTTTCCATCACCTGGAGCCCCGAGGCGAGCCCGGCCACGGCATCGAGCTGGTTCGCGCGCGTCACGTAGAACTCCGTGCCGGGGCGCGCCACGAGCGTGCTCACGAGAATGGAGATGCCGTTTTCCGTCGCGCGTTCGCCGGCTACGCCCGCAAGCAGCGCCTTTCCGTAGGGGTCGACCAACGTGTAGCGTCCGTCGCCGAGCGCGCGCAGCGTGAGTCGCACGCCTTCCAGCGACTTCGGCACCGTGATCGAATCCACGGCGAACTGCTCGCCGCCCCATGCGTAGGAATCCATGCCGAACCATGCCGGCAGGGGCTCGCCGGGATGTGCGAAGAACGCCGTGAGCTTGCCGAGGAATGGCATCGTCTTCGGCGCCGCGCTGAAGTTGAGCTTGAACTGCTCGACCACGGGCTCCACCACCGCGCGGCTCTTGATGATCTCGATCTCGGCGTCCGTGCGCATCGCGCCCGCGGACGGCACGAGCGAGGCGAGCGCCTGCGAGGTGCTGTTCGCGTTGTTGGCGGCGGGCTCCACCTGGATCAGCGCGTCGGCCGAATAGATGCGCGTGGCGAGATGCGCGTAGATCACGGCCGCGAGAATCACGCAGCCCGCAATGCCGATCACCCAGCCGATCTGTTCGCCGATGATGCGCAGGAGGTCGCGCATCACGGCATCTTCGTCGCTTCCCGCCGGGGCGTGCTCCAGTGTTTCGTAAGTGCTCATGTTGATGGCTCCGTTGGGTCTTAGCGCGTGAGCTGGCGGGTGAAGAACAGCGTTTCGAGCGTCGGCGTGATCTGCTGGAGCGCACGGTTGAAGCGCGCCGAGTTCGCCACCTGCACGTACACCACGTCCTTCGGCTGCAAGTCGAACTTCGTCATCAGCAGCAGCGCGTCCACCTGGGTCATGTCGAGCCGGAATACCGTGGGCGTGAGCGTGCGCGAGTTGATGACCGTGTCGCGCGTCACCGGGTTCAGCAGTTTGTCCGCGCCGCGAATCACGTAGATGAAGTGCGGGTCGCCCGTCTTCACGTCGAGGCTGCCGGCGCCTGTGAGCGCGTCGGCGAGCGTGAGCTTGCCGCGGTTCATCGGCAGCGAAGTGGGCTTGGCCACTTCGCCCAGCACGAATACGCGGCTGTTCGCGCGGTCGGGCACGTCGACGATGTCGCCGTCTTTCAACAGCACGTTCTGTTGCGGGTCGCCCGTGTCGAGCAGCGCCGCGACGTCGATGGTGTAGCGCTTGCCGTTGCGCGTCACGCCCACGTTCTGCAGATCCGCATCGGCCTGGGCGCCGCCTGCGCGGTTGATCGCGTCGATCACCGACAGCGGCAGGTCCGTGATCGACTCGGCCACTGGCGCCCGCACGCTGCCCGTCACCTGCACGATCTGGCTGTTGAAGCCCGACACGCGCACGTCGATCTGCGGGTCGCGAATGGTCTTCGCGAGGCCCTTCGTGAGGTCGTGCTGAATCTCCGCGGCAGTCTTGCCGCGCGCCTGCACGCGGCCTACGCGCGGGAAAAAGAACGTACCGTCTGCGGCAATGCGTACCGTGAGCCCGGCCTCGCCGCCACCGCCGCCCACGGTGGGCGCCGTGCCGTTGGCGATGGCGCTGCCCGCGCCTTCGCCGCCTGCGGCCGCCGCCGGGCCGCCCGCGCCGTAACCGGCATAGCCCTGCGGCAGCGGCGGCGAGCCCGCCGCGCTGCCGAAGCCTGCGCCCGTGAGTTCGGGGTGATCCCAGACGATGATGGTGAGCTGGTCGTTGATGCCCACGCGGTACTGATACTGGCCACGCGTGGCAGGCGTCACGCAGCTGAGCGGACACGTCGATTCGTTGACCGCCGCCGTCTCCTTCTTCGCGAGGTCGCGGAACCACGCGACGTCGATGGGCTGCACCGGGAAGCGGTCGGCTTCCTGCTGCGCCTGCGCACTTTCGTCGAGCCGTTTGCTGTCCAGATACGGTCCGGGCGCGAGTGAGCAGGCACAAAGCGCTATGGCCGCGCTGCCCGCGGCGAGTGTTTTGATCTTCATGTGGATGGTCCCTCTTTTTTGCAACCCCGAGCTTCTTTTCAGCTTCTTGTGTGTACGGCCTCATGCCACGCAACGCGCATGGCACACAGGCCGACCCACCACTTGCGCAAGGCGAGCGCAACCCCGTCGCGCCCCAACGCAAGTGACAACGCGCGCGCAAGCCCCGGATCCGCGCGGTTGCCTATTAGTGACGAGTAAGCGACGAACGCCCAGCGGCCAGGCGGCGACAGGTGTTCGCACATGATGAGTCTGAGATTGAAGGACGCGTTGTAGAACGCCGCGTCGCTGAACGTGAAACGCTGGTCTTCGTCGCTGCGCGGCGCCGGGTAGTGTTCCACCACGAGCGCCGGGTCGTAGACGAGCTTCGCGCCGCGCCGGCGCACGTCGAGACTGAACGCCATCTCGCAGTGCACCTGTGCGCCGCTGCCGCGCAGGCGCGGATCGAAGCGCAACGCGCCGATCGCCACCCGCCGGAACGCCATGTTCACGCCCTTCAACACATGCACTTCGCGCGGCTCGCCATGCCCCAGATGGTGGTTGCCGATCGCGCGCCCATACCAGCGCACGAGGCCCACCGCCGCTTTATGTCCCTGCAGCACGCCGCCGCGCTCGTGCACGACGTCGCGTCCGCCCAGACCGCCCAACGCCGCATCCGCCGCAAACGCGGCTTCGATGCGTGCGAGCCAGTCGTCATGTGGGGCGGCGTCGTCGTCGGTGAAACACAACACGTCGCCCGTTGCCGTGTCGAGCCCGCGGTTGTACGCGGCCACGACGCCCGGCTCCCGAACCCACACCACACGCAACGGTAAGGTGGTCTCCTGCGCGCGCAAGAAGGCATGCGTGTCGTGATCGTCCGGGCGTGCCACTACCAGCACTTCGTCGGCGGTGCGGCGCTGCGCGGCGAGTGCGGCGAGGCAGCGCGCCAGATCGGCGGTGCGGCGCCACGTCGGTACGATCACGGACAGTTTCACGGCTTTTCCCCGGTGTGCTCTATGCGATGCTGTCTGCTGCCTATGCGTGGTAATGCATTGCTGCCGCGTGCCACTGCGTGGTGTAGCCCTGCGGCGACTGCTGCTGCGTGGTCTCTCTCTCTGCTGCGTTCTTTCAGTACGCGTTGCGGCCCGTGAAGCCCTTGAGAATCGTGACCAGCACGATCTTCATGTCGAACCAGAACGACCAGTTGTGGATATAGAAGAGGTCGAACTTCACGCGCGTTTCCATCTTCTCGACCTTGCGCGTCGCGCCGCGGTAGCCGTTCACCTGGGCCCAGCCCGTGATGCCCGGCTTGATGCGGTAGCGATGCATGTAGCCGTAGACGAGATCCTTGTAGAGGTCGTCGTGCTCGAGCGCGTGCGGGCGCGGGCCTACCACCGACATTTGTCCGAGCAGCACGTTGAAGAACTGCGGCAGCTCGTCGAGGCTCGTGCGGCGCAGGAACGCGCCGATGCGCGTCACGCGCGCGTCGCCGCGCGTGGCCTGGGTGATCTGGCCGGGCGTCTCGCGGTGCACGCTCATGGAGCGGAACTTGTAGATGCTGAACGGCTGACCGTCCACGCCCTTGCGCGTCTGTTTGAAGATCACGGGGCCGGGCGAGGTGAGCTTGATCGCGACAGCAATCGCGGCGAGCAGCGGCGAAAGCGCGACGAGCGCCGCGAGCGCGAAGAGCCGGTCGAACACCATCTTCGGCCACAGCTGCGGCGGCGACACCGCAGGCGCCGTGAGATTGATGGTGGGCAGGCCCACGATGTCCACCACGCCGTGATCGAAGAGCGATATCGAGCGCACGTCCGGGATGAAGCGCAGGTTCACGAAGTCGTCGCGAAACGCGCGCATGAAGCGATAGAGCGTGTGCTCTTCGGACAGCGGCAGCGCGAGCCAGACTTCGTCGACGTGTTCGCGGCGCACCTTCGCCGCAAACGCGTCGGCATCCGTGAGCACGGGCAGCTTGCCGATGCGCTCCGCGCCGCGCTCTTCCAGCGCGTACGGGTCGGGCACGGCGCCGGCGGTGGTTGCGTCGAACACGCACACGGGCCTGAAGCCCCCTTGCGGCATGCCTTGCAGGTGCGCGACGAGCGAGCGTGCAAAACCGGGCGCGCCGACAATCGCCACCGTGCGGCAGTTGATGCCGCGGCTGCGCGCACGGCGCAGCGCGAGGTGCGCAACGAGCTTGATCGCCACGATGAGCGCGCCGGAGATCAGCGTGGAATAGCCGAACCACAGCCGCGACACCGCGTTCATCTGATGCAGCGTGAAGACCAGCATGAGGCCCGCCACCACCACGATGAGCCACGCGCACACCACGCGCATGAGCATGGCGACGAGCGGCTTGCCGCGCCACGTCTCGTACACGCCGAACGCGGGAAAGAGCAGCATGGCGAGCGTGCAGTTGAAGGCGATGAGCAGGGACTGCGTATCGGTGAGCGCGATCGGCGCGGGGTAGCGCAGCAGGTACGCGAGGAGCGCGCCTGCAATGACGGCGAGCGCATCGAGACACCGGGCGACGTTGGCGAACATCATGGCGCGTTCCTCGTCCTGTTCCTGTCGTGGAGTCTCGTTCCCGTTTCCGTTCGCGCGGCCGTCAACTGACGGTTTCCGCGTGGCTGGCTTCATGCAGGCGCGGCAGCAGCCGGTCGAACTCGCGCTTCACGAGCCCGTAGCATTCGCAGGCGCGCGCTTCGAGACCCTTGCGGTCCAGCACCTTGATGTGGCCGCGGCTATGGTGAATCAGCCCCTGGTCATGCAGCCGGCCCGCGGCTTCGGTGATGCCTTCGCGGCGCACGCCGAGCATGTCGGCGATGAGCTGCTGCGTGACGGTGAGTTCGTCGGAGGCCACGCGGTCCACTTCGATCAGGAGCCACCGGCACAGCTGCTTGCTGAGCGAGTGATGCCGGTTGCAGGCCGCCGTCTGCGCGACCTGCGTGAGGAGGGCGTGCATGTAGAGCAGCATCAGGCGGCGCAGGAAGTCGGAGCGCGCGAACTGCTGGCGCAGCGCCTGCGCGCTCATGCGATAGGCGAAGCCCGAGCATTGCACCTGCACGCGGTTCGGCATGGTTTCGCCGCCCGTGAGCACGGGCACGCCCGTCATGCCTTCGCGTCCCACCGCGGCAATTTCCACGGAGCTGCCGTCTTCCATCGTCGAGAGCATCGAGATGATGGCGGTGGTCGGGAAATACACGTGGTGAATGCGCTGGCCGGAATCGCACAGCAGCTGTTCGGTGCGCAGGTGAACCAGTTCGAGATGCGGTGCCAGTGCCTGCCATTCGTGTGACGGCAGTGCGCCCAGCAGATGGTTACCGTGCAGGTCGGATTGAAGGGTCAACATGATCGGTCCTCGTATGAAGCCGCGCAGCGTGCAGCTTCGCTTCTTCTTGATCCGGCGCGACTTGCACGTGTCGTGTTGCCTGCCGTCGATCGACAGGCTTTCCGTGTTCATATCGCGCCGGCCCCGTTTGGCCTCCTGTGCATGCGCCGTGGGCCCTCGGTTGCCCGGCGTATGCACCGTGTTGCGGACCACATTTAGCGAAGACCGTGCCAGACACGTCAGACCATGGCTTGATGCGGCGCAGCGACATAGGGCGACCCACCCTGCGAGGCGGACTGCGGCAAAGCGTGCGTTTTTGTTTCAAATCTGCACAACGCCGCAGGGCTGGAAACTCTTAAGTAGCTGGTTTATTCGGCGCACATCAACCCGTTGATAAATAGGCGTTTTTTGTCTTGTATCAAAGATGGCGGCGCGCCCCTGGCACGCCGCAAACACGTGCTGGATGCGTGTCGCCCGTGCACGGTTCGCGCGAACCGAAATGATTCAGTTGTGTTCTATGGGTTGCGTGGGCTCCCGCACGGAACGGCTTTTTGACAGTTCCATGTCATTAGCCTGACGCAGACGCGCGCGATGCAAGCCTCGCGTATCGCAAGGCTTCATGCGCTTCTTGAGAGGGTTGGGCGTGGCCGGCAGGCTCAGCCGTAGAAAACAGGCGCGGGCGCGTTGATGGCGCGCACCTCGCCCGCGGGCGCCGTGGCTGTATCTTTCGTGCACAACGGCGTGGGTGAGGTGGGATCGATGCTCGCGCAAGCGCTGAGAGCAACCAGGTCGACCACGCGCCGGCTGCCCGGGGCCAGGTGGAACCAGTCGCACGCGGCGCGGTAGTGTGCGTCCGTCACGTGGACGAAGCGTGCGAAGCGCTGCGTTTCGATCACGAGCTGCCAGCCGTCGGGACTCTGCACGGGCGTGACCGTAAGGCCCGGGTCGTAGCGCGGCACGGGCGAGCGGTCGGGCAGATGGAACGCTTCGGCCAGCACCTCGCCGCTTGCGGCATCGGTGAGCGTGGCGATGGTGACGTCGTGCGAAGGCGGCCCGAAGCGGTAGGCGTGGGTGAAATCGAAGAACTGGCCGAGGCACGCCGCGGCTTCCACGCGCACCGTGCCGCGCGCAGGGACCTCGAGCATCTGCTCGCCTGCGGCGACGCGCACGCTGCCGTCGCGCAGGCAGACGAGCGCGAGCCGCGCGTGCAGCGGCCGCTCCGTTTCGTTGACGACGTGCAGGTCCAGACCGTTGAGGCCTTCGTCCGTGATGGCGATCTGCACCGGCCGCAGGGCTGCCGCGAGTGCGTGCCACGCGCTCTTGGGGCGGCCCGTCGAATCGATCACGCCCCAGCCCGCGCCCGGCTGCAGGTCCTGGAACTGCCACACCAGCGCGCCGCCGCAGGGCGAGCCGTGACGGCGCCACTCGGCGAACACGTCCGTCATGAGTTCCGCCACCACGGCGCGCGAGAGTTCGAGATAGCGCGCGGCGTCCTCGTAGCGCAGCCGTGCGGGATCGACGCCATAGAGCGTGCGCAGGTAGTGCTCGCGCACGTCGTCGAAGTCCCAGCCCGCGCCTGCATCGCGCGGCACCGCGGCCTTCCAGCGCGCGTCATAGGGCTGCATGCCGCCCGCTGCGTGAAGCGTGGCGTCGTCGGGCACGTTGGCGAAGGCGAGGCATTCGGCGGCGAAGCGCACGTGTGCGCGCCGCACGTCGTCGAGCGGGCGCTGATACGCGCCCACGCCGTAGTAATGGGTGATGCCCGTGCGCGTCGAGAACGGCCAGGTGCCGCCCGTCGGCGAATTGGGCACGTAGGGCACGTCCGGCCGCAGCGCGGCCGCGAGCGCAGGCAGATGCTCCGTGAACAGAGCCTGTTCGCGCATCGCAGGCGGCAGGCCGAACATCACGGCCTGCTGGTCCACTTCGCTGCCGCCGCACAGCACGGCAAGCGACGCGAAGCGCTGCGTGCGCTCGAGGAACTGCGTGGCTTCGCGCTGCACGGAAGCGAGAAAGGCGTCGTCGCGCGGGTAATCGAAGTTGGCGAATGCGAAGTCTTGCCAGATCAGGATGCCGTGCTCGTCGGCAAGGCGATAGAACGCGTCGGATTCGTAGACCATCGTGCCGCCCACGCGCAGCATGTTCATGCCGGCGTCGCGTGCTAGAGCGACCGCGTGCGCGAGTTGCGCCAGCGTGCCCGCGAGCGTGGCGAGGTCGGCGCTCGTCCAGCACGCGCCGCGGCAGAACACCGGCGTGCCGTTCACGCGCAAGGCGAAGCCTTCGCCGTCGGCGCCGCGGTCCACCTCGATGGCGCGAAAGCCCACATGGCCCAGCGCGACAGGCGTGCCGTCCAGATGCAGCGTGACCTCGTGAAGCGCGGGCTTGCCGTGTGTATGCGGCCACCAGCGTTCGACGCCCGGCATGCGCAGCGTGCCCTCCAGTGTGTGCGGGTCGCGCCAGGCGAGCGCGGCCTGTGCACCGGCGCAGGCGAGCGTCGCCTCGCTCGAGGCGGGCTGCGGCTTCACGAAGGTCAGCGTGAGCGCAAGCACGCCGTCGTCGCTTTCGAGGCGCGGCGCGAGTTGCACGGTATCGAAGGCGCGCGGCGTGGCCGCGAGACGTTCAATGGGCCGCCACGGGCCGACTGCCTGCACGCTCGGACACCAGCCGGGCATATGGCCCAGCAGCGTGGTGCGTACGTTGCGCAAGGTGGCGGGCGAGACGAGCCGCGGTCGCCAGCGCGCGCGTGTACGGCGTGCTTCGAGCAGCGGCGTCAAGGCGCGAAAGCAGAGTGCGAGCGTGGCGTGGCCGTCGAGCGTCACGTCGAGATCGTGGCGCTCGAACATCGAATCGGAGGTGAGCAGGAGCGCGCCGTCGAGCCAGACCTCGGTGAGCGTGGCCAGGCCGTGCAGGCGCAGGCGTTCCGTGCCGTGGCCGGTGAGCGTGAGGCGATACCAGTGGTCGTCGAAGGCGAAGGGAGGCGGTGTGGGGCTGTGATGCGGGCCGCGAAGAGCGCTATCGATCTGGCCATGAAGAGCGCTATCGATCTGGCTATGAAGCGCGGCGACGCCGAAGACGGCACCCAGGTTTGCATCGAGCCGGCCCGCCGCGCGCCAGGCGCTTGCCACGGTGCCGGGCACGGGCGCGTCGAGCCAGCCGTCGTGCGGCAGGTCGGCAGGCGTGGCGCAGGCGCCCGCCGGCGTGCTCACGCATTGCCAGCCTTCGCTGAGCGGGACAGGCCAGACGCAGAGGTCCGGTGCTTCGGGCGTCACTCGATGGGCCGCGGCCACAGCGCCCGCGCGAGGCGTTTCGCCTGCTTCAGCCGCTGTCCGCGCGCTTGCATCAATCGCCACATCAACCGCATGCGCCGCGGCCTCGTCGCCGCATCCTGCGGCCTCAGGCGAAGACGGCCTGGACGGCAATGCGGGCCGCACCGTCGTCCTCACAGCACATGCGCGGCGAGCGTCGTGACGGCCTTCTCGTACGCGCTTTCCAGCACGTCGAAGCAGTCGTCGCACAGGTCGCGGCGCCCGCGCGTGATGGCGCGCACGAGGCGGAACTGCATCACCATCGCTTCGGACGCGATGCTCTGCGCCGACACTGCGATCTCGGGCGGCAGGTCCACGCCCTGGGCGCCCAGCCATTGCAGGTACTTCGAGAGGAATTCGAAGTTCGCGCCCAGCTGCCGCATCAGGTTGAACGAGTACGGATGGAAGAACGCTTCGCCGCGCGCGAGCAGCAGGTCCATGTGCTGCGGGAACACGGCGCGCCATGCGGTGACCGGGTTCGAGAGCGGGCGCCGCTCCAGGTGCGCGCACAGCAGCTCCGCGGAGGCATCCACGAGTTCCGCGCCCTGCAGCGCGGGCCGCACCTGTTTTGCGAACTCCACGTAGGGAAACAGCACGTCGGGCTGATTTTCGAAACGCGGCAGCTTGCGGAAGATGCCGTCGTAGTCCTCGCCGTCCAGGTGGTGGTAGCCCGTGTTGTGGAAGTAGCCGAGCCGCTGTTCCGCGGGCGAGATGAAGTCGACGCCGATGGTCGTCTTCGGATGCTCGCGCCGGTACGAGGTGGCGCGCGTGTTGGGCAGGTAATAGCCGTCCACTTCGACGAGCACCGTGTGGCCGCGCTGCGTCTGCGCGAACACGCGGTCTTCGAGCGAGTCGTAGATGGCCAATTCCTGTACCTGCGTGCCGTAGAGCAGGTCGAGGTCTTCCAGCGGAAACTTGAAGAACGTGAACTGGTCGCCTTCGAAGTCCTGCGTCACCGTGAAGGCGAGCGCCGCGCGCGGGTCGAGCCCGTAGCCGTGCAGCAGCTCGATCCACAGATCCACGTAGCAGTTCGTCTCCTGCCACACGCGCTCGCCCTGGTGCAGCGCGTGCGCCGTATGCACGCGCGGCGGCCTTGCCTGGGCCGGCCACATGGCGGGTGTTTCGCCGGCTGCCAGGTGGACGGTTTTCCTCACGGTGGTCAGTGGCGGATTCATGCCGTGCCTCCCCGGTTCGCGTCGAGTGCGTCTTCCACCACGCGTTGCGTGTCGCCCCACAGCAGCGCGCGCACGTCCGCGGGCCAGGCCTTCACGTCGAGGCCGTGATGGCGGAACAGGGCGAGCGTGATGCGTTCCATGCCGAAGCCCACGCAGCCCGTGTGGGCTACGGACCCGTCGGCGCATTGCAGTTTCCAGATCACGCCGAAGTGGTCCATGTGGTAGTTGAACGAGAGGCACGCGGTCTTGCTCTCGGGGTTCGCCACCGGAATCAGCAGTTCGAACTTGAGCGCCTGCTGGCGCTGGCTATCCGCGATGATCTTGCCGCCGCGGCCGAAGAACGGGTCGTTGGCAAGATCCACATCCACCGGCAGCGCGAGCAGCGAAACGAGCAGCGAGCCGCGCTCGATCCACATCTGCCGGAACGCCATCACTTCGTCGGGGGAGCCCAGCCGCACGTACTCGCGCTGGCGGAACATCTGCATGCGCGCGGGGTCGAGCGAGGGCTCGTGGCGAAAGCAGTACGAGAGCACGTCGATGGTCGCGCCGCCCTGCGGCAACGGGCCGCGCCGCGAGATCACGGGGTACACCGGGTAGCACGCGGCTGGCGTCATCACCACGCGCGTGGGCTGCTGCTGCTCCATCCAGGCGGGGTCGCGGTCGTCGTCGCGCTCGGCCATCGCGTCGTCGAGGCAGCGCAAGAGGCGCTGGTGGCCCGCGTCGCCGCCGCAGAACGAGTGGATGGTGCCCGCGAGGTTCGGGAAGCTCTTCAGGTACTCGCTGTCTTCGAAGTCCGTGCGGCGCATGGCGGGTGGAAAGCGCAGCACTTCAGGGTTCTGGTCCGCGCCCAGATGCGTGATGGCGACGTTGAGGCGGTCCACCACGTCTTCGAACACCTGGCTGCGGCCGTAGAGCCCGTTTTCGCCCGTGTCGATCAGGATGCCCTTTGCCAGCAGTTCGTCGCGGAAGGTGGGTGCCGCGCCGGCGTCGGTCTTTGCCGCAGCAGGTTCGGTTGAATCCACGGCAGCCAGTTGGGCCGCTTCAGTCATCGTGTTCATCTCAGGCCCTCCCGGGCGCGGCCGGCCGCTGCGCGAGCAGCAGATTGGCCGTGTTCTGGGCGATACGGTCGTTGTTGATCATCAGCGGCGCGGAATGCAGGTCGCGCAGATGACGGCCCACGCTGTACTCCGTGCCGTTCTTGTAGCCGGCAAGGCCGCAGATCATGAGCACTTCCTGTACCACCTGGAGCGCCGTGGCCGAGATGCTGGTCTTGAGCGTGTTCATGTCGGAGGCGAAACCGAGCATGGCCGCGAGCGGTGCGTCGAACTGGCATTGGTCGCCCGCGCGCTGGCGTGCCGCATGCGCGGCGCGGTCGGCGTCGAGCGCCACCGCAAGGCGCGCCTGCATCATCTGCAACAGACCCACGGCCTGCGCCAGACGCAGCCCCGCGGGCGGCACCGAGCCCGGCTTCGCGCGCGCCTGCGCGCGGAAGAAGGCCTTCGCGCGGTTCACGGCATCGGTGGCCACACCCGTCCATACCGACGACCACAGCATGTGCGAGATGGGCAGCATGGTCTGGTCGGAGATGTCGGCGAACGGCGTGGGCAGGATCTGCGCCGCGGTGCCGTGCGAGACGATGCGAAACGGCTCCGTGCAGGTGCCGCGCATGCCGAGCGAGTCCCACGTGCCGCGCTTTTCGAGCGTCGTGTTGGACGGCAGCGTGACGATCAGCACCTGGTCCGACGCAGCCGCTTCGGCGTTGCGGCGTGCCGTCATGAGGACGCTGTCGGCGTAAGCGCCGTACGAGACCGCGGTGGCGAGCTTTTCGATGCGCAGGGCCGCGCCGGCGTCGTCGCCGTCCAGTTCCACGGCACAGGCGCTCGTGCGTGTGTTGCCGCCGATGGTCTCTTCGGACGTGGCCGAGGCGAGCAGCCACTGCTTGTCGGCCAGTTGCGCAAGGAAGTCGCGATGCCAGGCGGAGCCGTGCCGATGCTCGTCGATGCAGGCCACCTGGATCTGGTGCATGGCGTAGATCATGCCGGTGGACGCGCAGGCTTCGGCGAGGATGCCGCAGATGGTCGCGATGTCGGCCACAGGCAGGCCCATGCCGCCCAGCTCCGGCGAGAGCATGGCCGACAGCAGCCGTTCGCGGCGCAGCGCGTCGAAGGCTTCGTGCGGAAAGCGCGCGTCGCGGTCCACCGCGTCGGCATGTTGCGCCGCAACCTGGGCCGCGCGGCGCGCGGCGGCGCGCCAGCCCGGTTCCGTTTCCACGGCGGCGAGCGGGGCGGCCGATGCGCCGGCCGCGTCCTGTGCGTCTTGCGCCGCTTCGTTCGCGCCGGGCGCGGCGGGGGTATGGAGGAGCGAGGCGTTCATGCTGCCGCCTTTGCCTGTTGCAGCTCGGTCACGGCCGCGGCAAGCGAATCGATGCTGGAGAACAGGCGCCGCGTGAGCATCCGGTCCGGAATCTCGATGCCGAACTCGTCTTCGATGGCAAGCATCAGGTGCACGGTCGCAAGCGAGGAAAGGCCGGCTGCGTACAGATCGGCGTCGTCGGCGAGCGTATCCGGTGAAACAGACAGGCGAGCCGACTCGGAAAGAATTCGTCGCAGTACGTTTTTCATGTAAGAGGCCCTCACGTTTTGGTCATGTCGATCGTCGCAGCCTGTGTGCCTGCGGCGCACGCGTTTGGTATGCATGTCCGGCGAGAGAGCCGGCAGTGCGTATTTAACGGACCGCGATCAGGGGCGGTCGGTGCGATTCCGCACGGAAACCGCATAGCTACGTCACGTAACGTGTCCCCATACAACGAAGCGGGCCGTACAGAAGGCGCGGGACTTCGAGAAACGCGGCGTGAATGGGGCGACAACGCGGCGAAAAGCCGCTACGCACACCGCGACGAAGCGTGCGCAAAGCACGCGGCCCGGGACGAAAACGAATAGCCGAGGAAAGACCAGATGAACTGGAAGACGCTTGAGTTCGAGCAACTCACGGCGCGCGAGATGTATTTGATCCTGCGCGCGAGGAGTGCGGTGTTCGTCGTCGAACAGTCGCACGTATGCCTCGATCCCGATGGACACGACGAAGCGGCGCTGCACGTGTTCGGCGCCGAGGACATCACGCGGCCCATGCCGATCGTCGCCTATGCGCGGGTGAAACCGGGCGACGCGGAAGACCCCGATATCGTGATCGACAAGGTGCTCACGAGCCCGTCGCGGCGCGGCGACGGCACTGCCGAGCAGTTGATCGAACGCGTGCTGAACGCCATTGCGCAGCGCTGGCCGGGCCGCGTGGTGCGCGTGAGCGCGCCGCTCGGACTGCGGCAGTTTTACGAACAGTTCGGGTTCCGAAAAACCGAAGGGCCGTTTCTCGAATACGGCGTGCCGTTCATCGGTCTCACGCGCAGCTCGCGCGCGGCGCAGGCGGTCGTGAACGGGACGCGCCGAGAGCGCAGCGGTTTCACGCTCGGCAGCATCTTCGAGCTGTGAGTACCGCCATGGCGCCCATGCCGGGTCCGGGCCCCGGCTTGCGGCCGGTATTGCAGCCCGCCGGGGGGGCGCTTTCCGGCTTGTCCGCAGGCGCGCGCGCGGGCGAGCCGGAGGGCGCCCGACCGCAGGCGAGCGCCACGGGCCCGGCCGGCGCAGCCCGCGCTGTATCACACACCGCGCGCACCGCGCGCGAGCGGCATCCGCTGCGCCTGCCGCTCGCGCTATTCGGCATCACGCTGCTGCTCATCGTGCTGCACCAGGGGCGGCTCGTCGAACTCGTCTATCCGGTTGGCGCGTTCGCCATCGCGTTGCGCTTCTACCGGCGCTCGCCGGCCCACTACCTGGGCTTCGTGTGCTGGCTGTTCTTCCTCTCGCCCGAAGTGCGGCGCCTTGCCGACTTCGTGAACGGCTCGTTCAATCCGAAGAGCCCCGTGATGATTGCGCCGATGCTGGCCGTCGCGCTCTCGGGCTTCTCGCTGCTCTCGAACCTGCGCGTGCTCGGCGAGCGCCGCGCCATGCCGCTCGTGCTCGTGGTGCTCGGGCTCTTCTACGCCTACATCGTGGGTGTGGTGAGGGCCGGACCCGCCGCGGCCACCTTCACGGTGGTCAACTGGGCGTTCCCGGTGCTCGTTGCGTTTCGTCTGCTCGTGACGTGGCGCGACTATCCGCTCTATCGCGACGTGCTGCTCAAGACCTTCACGTGGGGCGGCTTTGCCATTGGCCTCTACGGCGTGATCCAGTTCATCTCGCCGCCGCCGTGGGACGCGTTCTGGCTGCTCGCCTCGCAGATGGAGTCCGAAGGGCACCCCGTGCCGTTCGGCATGCGCGTGTCGAGCACGATGAATTCGTCGGGGCCCTACGCGCAGACCATCATGTCGATCCTGCTGATGTCGCTCGCCGCGCGCGGCCGGCTGAAGGTGGCCACGGCGCTCGTGGGCGTGCCGTCGCTGATGTTCACGGCGGTGCGCAGCGCGTGGGGCGGCTTTGCGCTCGGGCTCGTCTATCCGCTTGCGATGCTCGACGGCAAAAGCCGGCTGCGTCTCGTGGGCGCGTTGCTCGGCTTCGCGCTGCTCGGCGCGCCCGCGTTGATGATCGACGAAATCTCGGCGCCGATCATGCAGCGTTTCGACTCCATGCAGAACCTCGGCGAAGACAACAGCTACCGCATTCGCGCGGAGTTCTACCGCAGCTTTCTTTCCGTCGCGCTCACCGACATTTCGGGGCAAGGGCTCGGCACCACGGGTCTCGGCACCAAGCTGGCCGCCGACGACAACGACGGCACTCAGGCCAACGTAGTGTTCGACAGCGGCCTCATGGAAGTGCCCTACGTGATGGGCTGGCCCGGCACGCTGCTCTATGTGACGGGCGTGGTGATGCTGCTGTGGCGCGCATTCTGGGCGAGTCTTGCGCGCGGGCGCGACCGCTTCGCGATTTCGGCGGTGGGCGTGGCGCTCGCGATGCTCGGCATGATGGTGTTCGTCAACACGCTCACGGGCTTGCCGGGGTTGTTCTTCTTCGTCGGCGTGCTGCTGCCCGCCATTGCACAGCGCCATGCGCGCGAAATGCAGTGGCTGCGGCGACGCCGCGCGCTGGCCGCTGCGTGCAGTGGCGCAGGGACGGCGCCGCCGGAGGCTCGCGCGGGCACCGCCGTTGCCGTGCCCACGAGCGCGGCGCGCCCGGGCGCAACGGGAGCCTTGCGTGCCGATGCGAGCGGCGGCCGGCCCGGCGTTTTCCGTGGCGGCCCCGGACCGCTCAACCCGAGGGGGCAACCATGAGCGGGCCGCCGATGCGCATTCTCATCGTCACGCATGTGGTCACGAAAAACGACGGCCAGGGGCGCGTCAACTACGAGATCGCGCGCGCCGCGCTGGAAGCGGGCCACGAGGTCACGCTGCTGGCTTCCGCAGCGGACAGCGTGCTCGCGGCGCATCCGCGTGCGTGCTTCGTGAAGATCGCGCCCTCGAAGCTGCCCTCGCGCCTCGTGCAATACCAGCTCTTCGCATGGCGCACGGCGATGTGGATCGCCGCGCATCGCGACGCGTTCGACGTGATCCACGTGAACGGCTTCATCACGTGGGCGCGTGCGCACGTGAACGCCGTGCACTTCGTTCACGACGGCTGGTACCGCTGCGGCTTCTATCCGTTTCGTGCCACGCGCGGCGCCTATCACGCGTATCAGGTGCTCTATACGCGGCTCAACGCCTGGTGCGAACGCTGGGCGTTCCGGCGTGCCGAGGCCATCGTGCCGGTCTCCGCGAAAGTCGCGCAGGAGGTGGCCGCGCTCGGCATTGCCGACGCGCGGCTGCACGTGATCCACAACGGCGTGGACTTCGACGAATTCGCGCCAGGCGAAAGCGAGCGCGAACGGTTCGGCTTGCCGCGCGAGCCGTTCATGGCACTTTTCGCGGGCGACCTGCGCATGTCGCGCAAGAACCTGGATACGGTGCTGCGCGCGCTGCGGGAGACGCCGCCGCACGTGCATCTGGCGGTGGCCGGCATTCTGCGCAACAGCCCGTATCCGGCGCTTGCGCGCTCGCTCGGCGTGGCCGACCGCGTGCATTTTCTCGATCTGGTGAAAGACATGCCGGCGCTCATGCGTTCCGTCGATGCCTTCGTGTTTCCCTCGCGCTACGAGCCCCTCGGGCTCGTGCTGCTCGAAGCAATGGCCGCGGCGCTGCCCGTCGTGACCGCGCGCACCGCGGGCGGCGCGGAGATGATCGAAGCTGGCGCGCCGGGTAACGCGAAAGACGAAGAGAAGGACGAAGGGAAGGACGGCGGGATGGACAACGCATGCCGCATGGAAGGCGCGCCGTACGCCGAGCCCGCCGCCGGCATCGTGCTCGACGATCCCGACGACGCCGCCGCACTCGCCGCCGCGCTCGCGCGGCTTGCGTCGGACCGCGGGGCCGCGCGGCACATGGGCGAGGCCGCCCGGCAGCGTGCTGCCTCGCTCGGCTGGCCGCGCATGGCCGAACGTTACCTCGCGCTCTACGAAGAGGTGCGCGCGCACGCGCCCCACGCGGCGCGCGCGCAGCATGCCATCGCGGCGGCGCGGCCATGACGGCGCCCATCGATTCGTTGCAGATCGGCATGCACTGGTTCGGCGAGCGGCCCGGGGGGCTCGACCGCATGTTCATGTCGCTTGTCGAGGCGCTGCCCGGCGAGGGCGTGAACGTGCGCGGGCTCGTGGCGGGCAGCGGCGCGGTGCGCGAAGCGTCGGCGGGGCGGGTGGAAGCGTTCGCCGACGCCCACGCGCCGCTCGGCGTGCGGCTCTGGCGCGCGCGCAGGCACTCGCGGCGGCTCGTGGGCACGAAGCGGCCCGACGTGGTGGCCACCCATTTCGCGCTCTACGCGGCGCCGCTGGCGGGCGTGTTCGGCGGCGTGCCGCGCGTCGTGCATTTTCACGGACCGTGGGCCGACGAGTCGTTTCCCGAAGGCGGGGGCGGGCTGTCGATCGCGGCGCGCCGGGCGCTGGAGCGCTTCGTCTATCGCAGCGGCACGCGGCACATCGTGCTTTCGCGCGCGTTCGGCGACATTCTCGAGCGCACCTATGGCGTGCGGGACGAGTCCATTCGCGTGGTGCCGGGCTGCGTGGACGTGGATCGTTTCGATATCGCCACCACGAAGGCCGAGGCGCGTGAGCGGCTCGGCGTGGCCAACGACCGTCCGCTCGTGTTCTGCGTGCGGCGGCTCGTGACGCGCATGGGGCTGGAAAACCTGATCGACGCCATGTTCTTCGTGCGCCAGGCCGTGCCCGACGTGCTGCTCGTGATCGCGGGCAAAGGGCCGCTCGCCGAGCAACTGCAGGGGCGTATCGAGGCGCGCGGTCTCGCGTCCGCCGTGCATCTCGCGGGTTTCGTCGAGGACGCCGCACTGCCGCTCTGGTATCGCGCCGCGGACCTTTCGGTGGTGCCCACGGTGTCGCTCGAAGGCTTCGGACTCACGACGATCGAATCGCTCGCCGCCGGCACGCCCGTGCTCGTCACGCCCGTGGGCGGATTGCCCGAGGCCGTGGCGCCGCTCTCGCCGGACCTCGTGCTGCCCGCGGGCGGCTTTCACGCGATTGCCTCCGGCGTGGCCGACGCGCTGCGCGGCCGCCTCGCGCTGCCCGACGCCGACGTGTGCCTTGCCTACGCCCGGGGCCGCTTCGATCTGCCCGTGGTCGCGCGCGGCGTGGCGCGCGTCTATCGCGAAGCAATCGAGGCGCACTGAAGCGCGCGGGCGATGAAACGCGTCGCTTTCTGCGCGCTGCTCCCGGCCGTGCTTCGCGCGGCCGCCCTTGCTGCGACCTTCGCTGCTGCCTTTGCTGCCGCCTTTGCCGTCTTCGCTGGTACCTCTGTCGCCGCCTCTGCCGCCGCCCCTGCTGCCGCTGTTTCCACCGCTTTTTCCGCTGAGCCGCCGCTCTCGTACCGCACCTCGTGGGTGGGCAACACGTGGGGCTTCGGCGATGGCCGCTGGGTGCAGTCCGACGTGCAGGCGCTCGCCGTCGCGCCGAATGGCGATCTCTTCACCAACGCGCCCTGGGACGAGGGCGGCGGCGAGATCGGCCATTACCGCGACGGCGCGCTGCTGGGCTACGGCGGCGGCTCGCACGGCTGGGGCATGCTGGGCGGCGACGCCATCGCGGTGAACGACGACTACGTGTTCGCCGCGCAGATCGTGGTGAGCATCGGCAACGCGATGGCGGCCGAAAAACATCTGCCGCGCGAAGGCGTGCGCTGGTTCGGCGTCTCGCGGCGCAGCCGCGCGGACGTGCGCCGCGGCGTGCCGTTCGCCGGCGAAGCGGACTGGCCCGGCAGCGGACTCGCGTTTCGCGTGGTCTCGCAAGCGCCGGAGCCGAAAGACGACGCCATCCGCGGGCTTGCCGCCGACAACACGCGCCTCTTCGTTTCGAATCTGCACGACAACCGCATCGACATCTTCGATGCGCAGACCATGCAGCCTGTCGGCGGTTTTCCCGTGCCCGAGCCTGGCCGCCTTGCGCTCGCGAAGGACGGGACTTTGTGGGTGATCGAGCGCAGCCGCACAGACAGCGCAAAACGCGTCGTCCACCATGCACGCGAGGGCACCGTGCTCGGCACGCTCGCGCTGCCGAGCGGCACGGTGCCGGTGGACCTCGCCGTGGATGCGCGCGGGCGGCTCCTTGTCGCGGACAACGGTGTGCGCCAGCAGGTGCTGATCTTCGCGCCAGCCGCAAGCGGCGGCGCGCCCACGCACAAGAACAACGCGGCGGCCGCGGATGGCCGCATCACGAATCAAGAGGCTTCCATGCAACTGTCGGGGACGTTGGGCGTCGCGGGCGGCATCTATGCCGGCAGGGCGGGCACGCCCGGGCCGCAGCGTTTCAACGGCCTCACGGCAGTGGCCGCGGACGCGGCGGGCAACGTCTACGTGGCGATGAACGGCACGGGCCCGCGCGGTTTCGCAGGCGGCCCGGGCGACACCGAAGGCGCGGTGATAGAAGGCTACGCACCCGACGGCACGCGCCGCTTCAGCGTGCAGGGGCTGCTTTTCGTGGACGGCGCGCAGTTTGTCGAGGGCACGCCGCCCTCGGTCTATACGGGCAGCAAGCGCTTTGCGCTCGACCTCTCGCGTGGAAGCGGCGCGGAGTGGTCGTATGCGGGCTTCACGGCGGACCGCTTCCGCTATCCCTACGACCCGTTTCTGCATCTCGGCCAGGGCATGCGCGGGCTGCCGCTCGTGCGCGACGTGCGCGGGCACCGGTTGCTCTATACGACGGACATGACCTCGTCGTTCCTGCGCGTCTACCGCTTCGAAGCGGGCAGCGAGACCGCGATTCCGTCGGGACTCTTTTCGCCTTCGCATATCGACAAGCCGTGGCCGCCGAACCAGCCCGCAAGCGGCGAATGGATCTGGCGCGACACCGCAGGCAAGGGGCGTTTCGCCGTGACGGACTTCGATCAGCCGCAGTGGGGCCAGGGCGCGCCGCGCGTTACGGCCTGGTGGGTGGACGACGCGGGGAACGTCTGGCAAGGGCTGGGCGCAGCGGGTATCCGGCGCTTTGCGCTCGTCGGCTTCGATGCCGTTGGCAATCCTGTCTATCGCTACAGTGCGGTCAGCGTGTGGCCGCTGCCGGCGCCGTTCACGCGCATTGCGCGCGTCGCGTATTTCCCCGCCGACGACACGCTCTATCTCTCGGGCTCCACGCCCTCGCATCCGTTCCTCGAATACAACTGGAACGGCACGGGCTCGCGGCTCGCGCGCTACGACCACTGGCTGCGCGGCAAGCCGGTGCTGCGCTATGCCATCGATCTGCCCGACCGCGGGCCGCCCGACCCGGCTTCGATGAACGGCTGGACCGTGGCGGGCGATTACCTCTTCACCGTGGAGACGCACGCGGGCGTGGTGCACGTGCGCGAGCGCGACACCGGGCGCGAAGTGGGGCGCCTCGCTCCGGGGCCTGAAGTGGGCGAGCGAAGCGGAATCGTCGACGTGCCGATGCCCGTTACGGCGCACCGCATCGAGTCGGGACCGTATGCCGGCGAGTATCTCGTGTTCGTCGAAGAAGACAGCCACGGCAAGGTGCTCATGTATCGCTTCAGGCCGCCGGGGTCGTCGTCGCGCTTGCCCGATGACGCGTCGCGCCAGGGTGCCGTTTCGTCAGATTCTGCCCGCGCGGCGCGTGCCGCGCTTCATCCGGGGTCGCCATGAAAATCGTCCATCTCGCCAATCATGCGCAGAACGTGGGCAACGGCATCGTCAACATGATGGTGGACCTTGCGTGCATGCAGGCGCGCGCGGGCCACGAGGTGACGGTGGCCACCTCGGGCGGCGGCTTCGAGCCGCTCTTCGCGCGCTATGGCGTGCGTCACGTCGAGCTTCGGCAATCGAAGACACCCTGGCGCGTGCCGGCCATGCTCGCGGGCATGCGGCGGCTCGTGGCGCAGACGCAGCCCGACGTCGTGCATGCGCACATGATGACGGGCGCGCTGATGGCGCGGCTTTGCACGGCGCGGCGCCGCTTTGCGCTCGTGACCACGGTGCACAACGAGTTTCAGAAGAGCGCGACGGTGATGGGCGTGGGCGACTGCGTGGTGGCCGTGAGCGACGCGGTGGCCGCATCGATGGCGGCGCGCGGCATACCGGCCGCGAAGCTCGCGGTGGTGCGTAACGGGACGATCGGCACGCCGCGGTTTGCCGTTGATAGCGGTGGCCGACCGGATGTGGCCGAAGGCGATTCGAGCGCAGAGGCACAGCCCGCTAGCGTGCTGCCGGCGGTCATGCGGCCGAGCATCGTCACCGTAGCGGGCATGTACGAGCGCAAAGGTATTGCCGATCTGCTGCGTGCGTTCGCGATGCTGTGCGGGCAGACGCATCGGGCGGTGCAGCCCACGTTGTATCTCGTCGGCGACGGTCCCGATCGCGCTCGCATGGAAGCGCTGGCGCAAGCGCTGGGCGTGGCGGACCGCGCGCACTTCACGGGCTTCATGGCGAACCCGCGCGCGTGGCTCGCGCAGGCCGACGTGTTCGTGCTCGCCTCGCATCGCGAGCCCGGTGGCCTCGTGCTCTCCGAGGCGCGCGAAGCGGGCTGCGCCATCGTCGCGACGAACGTGGACGGCAACCCCGAAATGCTGGACCGCGGCGAAGCGGGGCGGCTCGTGCCGGCGTCTGACCCAGCGGCGCTGGCCGTTGCGATTGGCGGCCTCATCGACGATACGGCTGCGCGACATGCCCTGGCTGCGCGGGCGCGCGAACACCTCGACGTGTTCAGCGTGACGCGCGTGTGCACCGATTACCTCGCGCTCTACGAACGCACGCTCGAAGCGCGCCGCGCCGGCCGCGCCCGCGGTGCGGGGGCGCGAGCGACGGCGGCAGCGTCGGACGGCGCCGCGCGAGGCACGGCGTCGGCGCGTGGAGTGGTGCGATGAACGCGCGGAATCTGTCGAGCGAGTCGAATGCGCCGAGTGCGCCGAGTGCGCCGAACCCCTCGTGGCCCGAGACCGGCCCGTATGCCGCGCAGAGCGGATCGGATGCGACAGACGCTGTGTCCGATGGCGCCGGTGCGGTCTCCGTCCCGGGCACCGAGCGCAACGAGTGCACCGAGAGCACCGGCAGCAACACCGGAAGCCGCGGCCCTTTCGCGGCTCGCAACGTGTTCTCCGAGATCCGCTTCGCCGTCTGCATCACGACGATGAACCGCACGGCGACGCTCGACGCGTGTCTTGCGAACCTCGCGCGCTGCGTGCCGCCGCCCGCGTGGGTGGTGGTCAGCGACGACTCGCCGGCGCCCGACACGCGCGCGGCGAACGCTGCCGTGGTGGCGCGCTATCCGGGCGTGACGTGGCTCGCCGGCCCGCGCCGCGGCGTATGCGCGAATCGCAACAACGCGGTCATGCAGTGCCTCGCGCAGGCGCCGCAATGCACGCACGTTTCGTTCATCGACGACGACGTGCAGCCTGCGCCCGACTTCTTCGCCGTGGCGAAGACATGGCTCACGGCGCTGCCTGCTGCACGGCGCACGCAGACGGTGCTCACGGGTGGACCGTCGGCCACGTCGGCGGATTTCGCCGAGGCGTGCGCCGGCCACGCGACTTCATGTTCCGCCGTGCGCCTTTCGTTCGCCGGTTATTTCACGGCATCGGAGCGGCCCGAGTGCGTGAACATCCACGCCGCCGTGTTTCCGCTCGCGCTCTTTCGCACCGAACGCTGGGACGAAAACATCTACTTCGGCAGCGAAGACGCCGAACTCTCGCTCAGGGCCGTGAAGCGCGGCTATCCGATCGAACTCGTGCCCGCGCTGCGTTCGCGCGACACCCAGGCCGGCAAGGGCGTGCTCGCCACGCCCGCGGACGATGCGCCCCGCGCGCTCTCGCGCTACGAACTCTGCTGCGAGGCGGCGCGGCTCTACATCGGCGTGAAGCGCTACCGCAGCATCGAGCCCGATGCGCTCAAGCTCGCCGCCTTCGCGTCGTACTGGCTCGCGCATATGACGGTGTATCTCGCGCGGCGTGGCGCGTTGCGCTCGCTGCCGGAGATCGTGCGGCGCTCCAACGTGTGGCGCGCGTGGCGGCGGTCGGTGCCCGCCTGTGCGCGTTGCGGCTAGCGGGGCGCGACAGGCGCACGGGGCGAACAGGACGAACGGCGGGCATAACGCACACGGCAAACCAAAACGCAGCAAACCAATACGCAGAAAACCTACGCACTGCAAAAAGCGAACATCAAACAAGCGCACGAGCGCGCGATCCGATTCACTCCACCACTGCGAACCCATGAACATCCTGTTCACGATCCACCACACCCTGAGCCGCAGCGCCGGCGCGCCCGGCGTCACCGTGAAGCTTGCCGAGGCGCTGCGTCAGCGCGGCCATAACGTGCGCATCTTTTCGCACGACGACGTGAAAGGGGTGACAGGCATGTTGCGAACGATGCTCTTCCCCTGGTTCGTGCTCGCGCACGTGCTGATGCACCCGGAGTACGACGTGCTCGATATGTCGTCCGGCGACGGCTGGCTCATCAACTTCGCGCGCCATGCGTTCGGCTGGCGTCCCAAACAGTTGTCCGTCACGCGCAGTCACGGCATGGAGCCGGTCGTGCACGAACTCTTTCTGGAACGCTGCCGCAACGGCGAGGAAGACCGCTCGTGGCGCTATCCCCTTTATCACGGCGGCTTGCGGCTCTGGGAGTGCACGAAGTCGTTCGCCTGGGCCGATGTCGCGATGCTGCTCAACGATACGGAATGCGAATTTGCCGTAACGAAGCTCGGCTTTCCGGGCGACCACGTGGTGCAGATCGACAACGGCATCGACGAGACCTTTGCCTCGGTGGCGCGCGCAGCGCTGAGCGCCCAGAGCGAGCCGGCGCACGCGCAGGAACACAGCGTCGAGCCGATGCCCGCTGCGCCCACGAAGCTCGCCTTCATGGGCCGCGCGAACTACTGGAAGGGGATCGAGACGATGACGAAGGCGGTGCCCGCGCTCTTTGCGCGCAATCCGCAGCTCACGCTCACGCTGTTCGGCACGGGCGAGGGCGCCGAGGCGACGCTCGCGCGCTTTCCCGAGTCGATTCGCGAACGCATCACCGCAGTGCCCGCATTCGACAATGCGCAGTTGCCTGCGCTGCTCGCGTCGCATCACATCCTGATGTTTCCCTCGATGTACGAAGGCTTTCCGCTTTCGCCGCTCGAAGCCATGGCGTGCGGACTCGTGCCGGTGGGCTCGAACATCGGCGGATTGCGTGCGTTCCTGCGCCACGGCGACAACGGCCTCATCGTGCCGCCCGGTCATGCGGAGGCGCTGGCGAGCGCGGTGCAGTCGCTCGTCGACGATCCCGCGTACTGGGCGCGTCTGCAACGCTGTGCACGGGAAACGTCGCTCGACTACGCGTGGGAGAAGGTCGCGCATCGCTTCGAGCGGCTCTATGCGGCGCGCCGGCAGCGGCGGCTGGATACGGTGGCCGCGTGAAGGGTGGAGCTTCGCGGGGCTTCGTTGGGCCGAGCCGGGGGCTTCGCGGGGCCGCTTCGTTGGACTGTTTCGTTGGACTGTTTCGTCGGCGCACGAAGCGCTGGAAATGTGCGCTCGGGCCTGTTGCTGCGCGACGTGCCGTAAGCCTTCTCGAAGCCGCCTGAAAGCATACGGGGTCGCCTGAAACCGCAGCAAGTCCGAGGTGCCCGCCAGCGTGGCGCAGACCACAGACTCGAAGCGTTTGTGCCGTGCAGTATCGGCTCTGACATTCGGCTCTGGCACGCGGTTCTGGCACTTCTCATCGGCATCGGTCATGAAAGACGCCCCCAAGGCTCCGGGCTTCGCCCGCAACGCGCTGTTCAATCTGCTCGGCAGCGTGCTGCCGCTCGCGGTGGCGCTCGTCACGGTGCCCATCTATCTGCACCGTATCGGCGACGCGCGTTACGGCGTGCTCGTCACCGTGTGGATGTTGCAGGGCTATTTCGGTTTCTTCGATCTGGGGCTTACGCGCGCCACGTCGAACCAGGTTGCGCGCATGGGCGGCGCGCCGCACGCGGAGCGCGAGTCGCTGCTGTGGACCGCGGTCGTGCTCAACGCGGCGTTCGGCGTGCTGGGCGGACTCGTGCTCTACGGCGTAGCGGGGCTTGCGCTCGGCCACGTGTTTCACATGGACGCATCGATTCGCGCCGAAGTCATTCCCGCGCTGCCGTTCATCGCCTGCGCGGTGCCGATGGCCACGCTCACCGGCGTGTTCTCGGGCGCGCTCGAAGGCATCGAACGGTTCGGGCCGCTCAACGCGGTGCAGTTCGTCGGCATGCTGCTCTACCAGACGCTGCCGCTCGCCGCGGCGCTGCTGTTCGGCCCGCAACTGGAGCACCTGATTCTGGCCGCGATGGTGGGCAGCACGCTCACGCTGCTGCTGCTCGCCGCGACCGTTGCGCGCGTGTTTCCGCTGCGCGGCGCGGGCGGTCCCGCGCGCCGCCACGTGCGGCCGCTCTTCGGCTTCGGCATGTGGGTGACGCTCACGAATCTCGTGAGCCCGCTGCTGGAAGCCGCGGACCGCTTTCTGATCGGCAGCGTCATCAGTGCCAACGCGGTGGCGTACTACACGGTGCCGTTCAATCTCGCCACGCGGCTGCGGCTCATTCCGGCCGTGCTGTGCCGCACGCTGTTTCCGCGCCTCTCCGCGCTCGCCACGGAACATTCGAGCGCGCTTGCCGAACGCGCGATCACGGGGCTCGCCGCGCTCATCACGCCCGTCGTGGTCGTGGGCATGCTCGCGATGCAGCCGTTCCTGCGGCTCTGGGTGGGCGCGGCGTTCGCCGCGCATGCGTCGCTCGTGGGCGAAGTGCTGCTCGCGGGCGTGTGGATCAACAGCCTCGCGCACGTCGCGTTCGACAAGCTCCAGGCACAGGGACGCCCCGACGTGGTCGCGCGCCTGCACGTGGTGGAACTGGTGCCGTTCATCGCGCTGCTGTGGGGCGCGATGCACGCCTTCGGTCTGGTGGGCGCGGCGTTCGCGTGGAGCGTGCGATGCGCGGTCGATGGCGTCGTGCTGATGTGGCTGGCGGGCTATCGCGGCGCGTTCTGGCGCCGGCTCGTGGCGCCGGTGCTTACGCTCGTTGCCACTTTCGCGCTGATCGCCGCGGGCGGCTGGCCCACGTGGACCGCGACACCGGCGGCGTTGCTGCTCGTGGCGGTGGCCTGCGTCTGGGCATGGCGCACGGAACCGCTCATCGCGGACGGCGTGCGGCGCTTCGCGACGCGCCTCTCGAGGCGCACGGCGCTCAGGAGGACCTCATGACGCGAGACACGAAAACAGCAGGCCGGGCTCGCAGGCTGCCCGCCATTTCGATTGCGCTCGCCACCTGCAACGGCGCGCGTTATCTGCCGGAACAACTGGCGAGCCTCGTGTCGCAGCGCTGGCTGCCGTACGAACTCGTGGTCACCGACGACGGCTCCACAGACGGTACACCCGAACTCGTCGAGATCTTCGCGCAGCACGCGCCGTTTCCCGTGCGGCTGTATCGCAATGCGGCGCGGCTCGGTTATGCCGAGAACTTTCTGCTGGCGGCCTCGCATTGCCGCGGCGACTGGATCGCCTTCTGCGACCAGGACGACGTGTGGCGTGCAGACAAGCTCGAACGCGTGGCCGCCGCGGCGGCGGAACCGGGCGTGACGCTCGTGGCGCACCGCGTATGCACGGTCGACCAGAACCTGCAGCCGCTCGCGGGCGACACGCTGCACACGTGGGTGCGCAAGCGCGGATCGGGGCCGGGAAGGGTGGCGCCGTTCGGCTTCTTCGCGGGCATGAAGATCTGCTTCGACGCGGCGCTGCTGCCGCTGCTGCTCGAACGTCCGCGGCTGCCGAATTTTCCGGGCGAGCACACCGAGGTGGCGCACGACGAGTGGGCGTCGCTGCTCGGTGACGTGACGGGCACGGTGCGCGTGGTGGAGGCGCCGCTCGTCGCGTATCGACAGCATGGCAAGAACGCGTGCGGCGCGCCGCAGGCGGGGCTGCGTCACGCGCGTGCGCGTGTGGCTGCGAGCGGGGCAGCGGCGTACCGCGAACGCGCGGCGATTGCCGCGCAGTATCGCGACGGCCTCGCGCACCTGGCGCAGCGCACACCGACGCGCTTCGCGCCGCAACTGCTCGATGCGTCGCGGCGTTACGAAGCGGTGGGCGAGTATCTGCTCGCGCGCGCGGCGCTCTACGAATCGCGCAGCGCGTGGCGGCTCACGGCGCAGTTCGTTTCGATGTGCGTGCATTGGCGGTATCGGTACAACCCGTTGCGGCCGGGCGTGCAGGCGTGCGTGAAAGACCTCGTGCGGGTGGCGCGCGCGTGGCTGCGCAGGCGGCCGGCGCCCACGGTGCCCGTGGCCGGCACCGCGGATGGACCGCGCGGATGAGGCGTGCGGATGAGGTGTGCGGATGAGGTGAAACGGGGCTGCGTGTGGTTTCGGGGGCCTTGTGCGGGTCGTGGGGCAAGCCGTTGTGCGGGGTCTCTTAGCCGTCGCCAGGCAAGGCCCCTCAGCGAGCCTTTATGTGGTTTTTGCAGGCGCACAACGCCCTAGGGGTGTGTGCGCACCCGAACAGAATGTGCGAGAAGCACGTTGCTTAAATGAGCGTCGACCGGTAAGCCGGGCCGGCGCAAAGGGATGGATCCCATGAGACCTGTCGTGTTCGATGGCTGCTTCGGCTGGCTCCATGAGGCGGATGGGGAACGCGGCGTCGTACTCTGCAACCCGTTCGGCTACGACGCGCTGTGCACCCATCGCGGCTGGCGCGCGCTCGCGGAGCGCATCGCGGCGGCGGGCATGCCGGTGCTGCGCTTCGATTACCCCGGCGCGGGCGATTCGGACGGCGCAGAGGACGACCCCGAGCGCCTCGCCGCCTGGCTGGGCAGTATCGAAGCGGCCATGGCGCGGCTGCGCGAATGGACCAGCGTGAAGCAGGTGTCGCTCGTCGGCTTGCGGCTGGGTGCGACGCTCGCCGCGCTCGCCGCACAACGCAATGTCGGTAGCGTCGATTCGCTGGTGCTGCTCGCGCCCGCGGTGCTCGGGCGCAACTACGTGCGCGAACTGCGCGCTCACCGGCAGAGCTGGCTCAGCACGCCGGCCGGCATGAACGCGGACCCCATCGCGAACCCCGACGCCTATGTGGAGGCGTTCGGCTTCGGCATTCACGGCGAGGATATTGCGCGCCTTGCAGCCGTCGACCTGTGCAAGGACACCCACGCGCCGGCCGCGCGCGTCCTGCTGCTCGATTCGAGCAACCGCACGCGCACGGAAGCGCTGGCCGCCCATTACGCCGCGCATGGCGTGGAGGTGCAGCACGGCCCGCTCGACGAACTCGACCGCTTTCTCGTGGAAGCGCTGTACAGCGAAGCACCCGCGAGCGCGTTCGAATGCGTGACGACGTGGCTCGCGGCAGGCGCGTATGAGCGTTCCACCGCTGCGCCGGCGGGTGGGCAAAGCGTGGCTGCATCGGACGACGAAGCTCCGGCGCTGCGCCTGGCCGGCACGCGCGCCACGGAGCGCCCGGTCGTGTTCGGCGCGTACTTCGGCATCTACTGCGAGCCCGACGTGCCGCGCGCAGGCGCGCCCGCCATGCTGTTTCTCAACACCGGCGCGAGTCACCACATCGGCGACGGCCGCATCTTCGTGCTGTTCGCGCGGCGGCTCGCGGCGCTCGGCATCGCGTCGCTGCGCATGGATCTGGGTGGCATCGGCGATGCCACGCCCGTCGCGTCCGAGGTCACGCTCGACACCATCTACTCCGACGACGCCTGCCGCGACGCCGCGGCAGGCGCCGACTGGCTCGTCGCGCACGGGCACCGTCGCGTGGCCGTATTCGGCGTGTGCGGCGGCGCCTTTGCCGGTCTGCACGCGAGTGCACGGCATGCCGCCGTGGAGGGCGCGTTCTGCGTGAACCTGCAGAAGTTCATCTGGGACGGCGACGCGCGCGCGCCCGGGGCGCATCAGTTCGCGTCCTCGAAGGTGTACTGGCGCGCCGCGCTCAACCCCGAGAAGTGGGCACGCGCCCTGCGTGGGCAGAGCCATCCGCTGCGGATCGCCCGCGTGGTGGCCGCGCGGCTCGCGCGGCGCGGCTGGCTTACGGCGGCGGGCTGGATCGAGCGCTGCACCGGCTGGGCGCTCGCGGCCAACGAGGCGCGCGACCTCGTGCGCTCGATTCATCGCAAGGGCGTGCGCCTGCGGCTCGTATACGGCGATTACGACGTGGGGCTCGACGAAGCGCGCATCCAGTTCGGCACGCGGCTCGCCGCGCTGCACTGTCACGAAGGCGTGCGCGCGGCGACGCTGCCGAAGCTCGACCATGCGTTGTTTACACGGCCCGCGCGCGAGGCCGTGATGGCCGATGCCGAGCGCTGGCTGTTTACGGAGCTGATTCAGGCTGCGCCCCACACGGGCGGCCAGTCAGCGCGACCTGCGGCGGCGCGCGCGAGCGCCACGCCGCCGTACCTCGATGGAGCCAGGCTGTGAACCCGACTTCCGACCTCGACCGCATCAACCAGAGCGCGTGGAATTCCCACGATGCCGAGCGCGAGTTCACGCTCGAAAAGACATGGACCGACGCCGGCGAAGCGGCCGCGTTCGCGTGGATCACGCCGCGCTGCGCGGGCACGCCGCTGCTCGACATTGGCGTGGGCGCGGGCCGCACGATCCCGCTCATGCGCGCCATCTCCACGGACTACACGGGCATCGACTACACGGAGAAGCTGCTCGAACTCGCGCGCGGCCGCCATCCCGGCGTGGACCTGCGCCACATGGACGCGCGCGACATGCACACGCTGCCCTCGGATCACTACGGGCTCGTGGAATTCAGCTGGAACGGCATCGACTGCGTGGACTACGAAGACCGCATGCGCATTCTGCGCGAGATGTTTCGCGTGACGCGTCCCGGCGGCTACGTGCTGGTCTCGTCGCACAACCGCGATGGCCCGGGCTACGGCGAGACGCCGCTCAAGCTGCTGCCGCGCTTCACGCCGAACCCGGTGCGACTCGGCTGGCGCGTGCTGCGTTCGCTCGTCAGGCTGCCGGTCGCGACCGCCAACTACCTGCGGCACATGAACCTGAACCGCGACTATCCGGGCTATTCAGTCCGCGCGGCGGCGGCGCACTACTTCGGCATTGTGATCATCTACACGACGGTGGCGGAGCAGCGGCGGCAACTGACGGAAACGGGCTTCGTGGACGACGCAGCGTTCGGCAGCGATCAGGGCGACCGCATTGCCGACGACGCGGGCACGAGCAACGCCTGGTGGGTGCATTACGTGGCGCATAAGCCCGCATGAACGGACATGAGCGGACATGAGCGGCTCATAGGCCGTTGGCGAAATGAAGCATCGCTAAAGATCGCAATGAAGACTTGAGCAATCGACTGACGGCCCGGCGCCTCGTCCGCAGCGGACGAGGCGCCGGGCGCAGCGATTGGGGGAGCAACGACAATGAACCGGATCGCCGAACCTTGCGTCTCCATGCGTGAGACCTCGCTTGCATCGGTGCCTGCGCCTGCGGCTCCAACGATGGAGCCCGACGTGCAGCGTGTGGCCGAGCTGCCTGTCGATGCGGGCGAGCGCTTGTTGCGGCGCGCGTTCGGCCGCTTCGCGACCGGCGTCGTGGTGGTTTCCACCGGCTGCGGCGAGACGCTTCACGCCATGACGGCCAACGCGTTCATGTCGGGCTCGCTCAGGCCGCCGCTCATCGTGGTCTCCGTGGGGCAGCGCGCGCGCATGCACGATCGGCTCATGACGCATGAATTCTTCGCCGTGAGCGTGCTCACCGACGAGCAGGAAGCGCACAGCCGGCACTACGCGGGCGAACATCAAACATGGCTCGCGCCGCATTTCAGCGAGGCGCAGGGCGTGCCGGGTATCGCGTGGCTCGACCGGGCCGTGGCGCGGTTCGCAGCACGCGTAGTGGACCGGCATCCGTGCGGCGACCACACGCTCTTCATCGGCGAGGTACAGGCCTTCTCGCTCGAAGACCACGCACCGCTGCTGTTCTTCGGCGGTCACTATGCGAACGTCAGGCATCGTTGAGTTCGGGACCGTGTGGACGTTCTATCCGTGCAACACGTGAGCAGTATGTGACCAATCCATGTGCAACACGTGTGCTACATGGAAGCCGCACCTGACGATACCTGGCAGTCTGGAATAATTCCGCGCTCGTTTGATAACGAGGCTTGACGGGCATGGCTGACGAGGCTACGAACCCCTTCGATCATTGCAAGCTTTGCCGGTTTTTTGCACGTTACGCGAGGCCTGCCGGCGCCCATTGCTAACCGCGTTGCAGAGTTGAAACAATTCTTCAGAGGGATAACCCTGTCAGGACGTTTCCCACTGGCGCAGTGCCCACGAAGCAAGCAATTTATTGTTAGATGAGAAGAAGAACACAGACGCGAGGGCGCTTCTTCATCAGTCTTCATAGACAGGCGAAAGCCATATCGGGGAGAGTGCCATGGAAACGGCCAACAAGGATCGTTCGCTCGTCAGCAAGGTGATGGATGGCCTGGTGTCGGGCATCGTCGAGGAAAAGTACGGAGCCATCCTGCCGCCGCAGGATGTGCTCTCGAAGGAGTTCAACGTCAGCCGCACGGTGATGCGCGAGGCGCTGTCGATGCTGCTCGCGCGACACATGCTCGACGTGCGGCCCAAGATCGGCACGCGCATACGACCCATGCGCGACTGGCGCATGCTGGACGAGGACGTGGTGAGCTGGCGTTTTCGAGCCAAGCCTGATTCGCAGTTCCTGCGCGACGTGATCGAGTTTCGCGTGCTGATCGAGCCGAGGGCATCGGCGCTCGCGGCCATGCGCGCCACGCCTGCCGAGGTCGCCGGCATTCGGGAAGCGTTCGACGCGTTCCGCTCCATCGCTCCCAACGACCCCGCTTATCAGGACGCCGACGAGTTGTTGCATACGCGCATCGTGGCCGCGAGCGGCAACCAGTTCTTCCAGCAGATGGCGGCTATCGTGCGCGGTGCACTGTCCGCGGTGAATCCGATCATCATGCGCAAGGAAAGCGCTTGGGAGACGGTTGTGCGTACGCACGGACGCGTGGTTGAAGCGATCGAGCGGCACGATCCGAAGGAGGCCGAAGCAGCTTCGCTCGCGCTGATCGACTTCACCTCCGACGAAGTGGAGCAGGCATTCGCGGTCTCGCATGCGGAGCGCGTCTGAGCCATTGAGCGAGGAGGCGCGGCAGGGCGTCTGGCTGGCGATTGCTTGATCGCCGGTTGCGCCGGTTGTGCGGGTTGTGCCGATGCCCGGCTGCGGGTGCTCGCTGTTGCTGCGACAATGGCGGCTCCCTCACCACAGCCGCACTCCCGAATCGATGAGAGACGACGCCGTCATCCGCTGGGGCATCGTTGGCGCGGGCCGCATTGCGCGCCGCTTTGCCGAGAGCCTGAGACACGTACCGCACACCCAGCTTGCCGCCGTCTGGTCACGGCGTGCCGAGACCACGACTGCGTTTGCGCGCGACACCGATTGCGCCGCTGCCTCGAACCTTGATGCCCTCTTGTCCGCGGGCATCGATGCCATCTATATCGCCACGCTGCAAGATACTCACGCGCAGTACGCCATCGCGGCGCTCGACGCCGGACTCCATGTGTTGTGCGAGAAGCCGGCCACCATCAACGGCGCGCAGCTGGCGCGCGTGATCGATGCCTCGCATCGCGCCGGACGGCTTTTCATGGAGGCCATGAAGCCCCCGTTCTATCCGCTCTACCGGAAGTTGCGCGCGCATCTGACGGTGGACCCCATCGGCGAAATCGGCCTCGTGCGCGCGGGTTGCGCGGTGTCCACCGTGCCTGCCGACCATCCGTCCTTCTCGTTCGAGCATGCGGGTGGTGCGCTGCTCGACATCGGGATCTACGAGATGTTTCTCGCCGTCGACTGGTTGGGTGCGCCGCTCGAGATTCAAACCACGGGGCGGCTCGGCCCCACCGGCGTGGACACCTTCGCCGCGCTGAACTGCCGCCACGAGCGCGGTATCGCACAGCTCTTCTGCGGGCTGGACCTGTACGGCAAAGGCGACGCCTTGCTGGCGGGGCCTGCAGGCCACGTCACAATTCAGGAGAACTGGTGGAACCCGGTGCGCGCCACCGTGCGTTATGCCGACGGACGCAGCGTGGAGCTGGAGGCGCCGTTCGAAGGCGGCGGTCTCAACTACGAAACCGCGCATTTCTGCGAGCTGATTCGGGCGGGCCGGCTGGAAAGCCCCGTGATGACGCACGACACGTCGCGCCACATGATTGCGATGGCCGACGCGGCGCGCGCGGCGCTTGGCTTGCGCTTCGCGGGCGAATGAATGGGCGGATGAGTGGGCGGATGAATGGACAAATGAGGGCGCCAAGCGCGAATCGATCGATGGCCGATCGATCTGTCGCGCGTGGCCCCGTGTCCGCCGATTGCAGGCAACGGGGCAGGCCGTGAGTCGCTGAGCGGCTCGGGCAGGCGCCTCGATCGGTCTCTACGACGCCAATGCCCGCACGCACTCGCCGACGAGCGCCGGGCCGCGATAGATGAAGCCGGTATAGAGCTGCACGAGCGAGGCGCCCGCAGCCAGCTTTGCGCGTGCGTCTTCGCCCGAGAAGATGCCGCCCACGCCGATGATCGGCACGGTGTCGCCCACTTCGGCGCGCAGCTTGCGGATCACCTGGTTGGAGAGCTCGAAGACCGGCTTGCCCGAGAGGCCGCCGGCTTCGTCCGCGTGCGGCAGACCCGCGACAGCGGTGCGCGAGAGCGTGGTGTTGGTCGCGATCACGCCTTCGATGCCATGGCGCAGCAGCGTGCCCGCAATCGCCTTGACCTGCTCGTCGTCGAGATCGGGCGCGATCTTGAGCACGAGCGGCACGAGCTTGCCGTGCAGGTCGGCGAGCCGCTGCTGTTTGTCCTTGAGCGCGGCGAGCAGCGCGTCGAGTTCGCCCGCGCCCTGCAACTGGCGCAGATTCTTCGTGTTAGGCGACGAAATGTTGATCGTCACGTAGCTCGCGAACGGATAGACGCGCTCGAGGCAATAGAGATAGTCGTCGGCGGCGCGCTCGATGGGCGTGTCCGCGTTCTTGCCGATGTTGAGGCCGAGCACGCCGCGATAGCGCGCGGCCTGCACGTTCTTCACGAACTGGTCGACGCCTGCGTTGTTGAAGCCCATCCGGTTGATGATGGCGCCGGCCTCGGGCAGCCGGAACATGCGTGGCCGCGGATTGCCCGGCTGCGCACGCGGCGTGACCGTGCCGACCTCGATGAAGCCGAAGCCGAGCGAGGCGAGACCGTCGATGGCCGCGCCGTCCTTGTCGAGCCCGGCCGCGAGCCCCACCGGATTGCGGAACGTGAGGCCCATCACCGTGCGCGGCGCATCGGCCACGTGCGGTGCGACGAGGCCCGCGATGCCGGTACGGCCGGCTGCGCCGATCGCGCGCAGGGTGAGATGGTGGGCGTTTTCCGCGTCTATGCGGAAGAGCTGGGCGCGCAAGAGCGGGTAGAGGGAACTGAACACAGCGGACGGGCCGTGGCGGCCGGAAAATGGGAACCCGGTATTTTACCGGCAATCGGAGCGGTTCCCGGTTCCCGGTTCCCGGTTCCCGGCGCGTCCGTTCGTTCGAGCGGCGCTCGGCGAGGCTCAGCGAGGTTCAGCGAGATTCAGTGGGCTCAACCAGATTCAGCCGCCGCGCGTATCCTTCATCGCCGCGTCCACCGGCGGCAAGCCGACGTGATGCGGATTGATGACTTTCCAGGCGCCATCGAAGAGCCCTTCGAGCGGCCGGAAGTTCGACTTGTACGCCATCTTCGGGCTTTCGCGAATCCAGTAGCCAAGGTAGACGTACGGCAGTTGCAGACTGCGCGCCTGCTCGATCTGCCAGAGGATGTTGTAGGTGCCGTAGCTCGCGTGGGGCGCGTCGGGCTCGAAGAACGTGTAGACCGACGAAAGCCCGTCGCCGAGGATGTCGATCATGCTCACCATGCGCAGCACGCCCGGCGCGTTCGGATGGTGCGGGTCGGGCTCGCGGAACTCCACGAGGCGCGAGTTGATCCGGCTTTGCAGCAGGAACTGCTCGTACTGGTCGCGGCTGTCGCGATCCATGCCGCCGCCCGCGTGCCGCGCGGACTGGTAGCGCATGTAGAGCGCGTAGTGTTCCTCGTCGTAGTGAAGCGGCGAGACGGTGGCGACGAGATCGCTGTGCCGCTTCCACGCACGGCGCTGCGTGCGGCTCGGCGTGAATCGCGCGGCTGGCACACGCACCGGCACACAGGCGCGGCAGCCGTCGCAGTACGGGCGATAGGTGAATACACCCGAGCGGCGAAAGCCGGCCTTTACGAGATCGGTGTAGACGTCGGAGTTGATGAGATGGCTGGGCGTAGCCACCTGGGAGCGCGCGATGCGTCCCTCCAGATAACTGCAGGGGTAGGGCGCTGTGGCATAAAACTGCAGCGCGGAAAGCGGTGAAAGCGGCAGCTCGTTAGGATGAGTCACTTGGCAGCTCTCGATGCGTTCTGTGGGGCGGAACCCGCCGCGCCAGCCCCGCCACCCCCGCCACCCCCATTTGGCGCCCCCTTTGACGACCGCTTTGCAACCGCCGCGACGAAGCCGCGAATGTGCGGCAGACCGCGGCGTGCGCTATCGAGCCATCGGGGCCGTCAGGTTATGCGGACCGTGCGATCAGATCGGCGAGGACGCTCTTGTCGAACCGCCAGGGAATGGATGCGGCGTCGACGGACACGCGCACATGCTGCACGAACGCTTTGCGTGCGATTTCGCGGCCGCCGAGCGACGCCAGATGGGACGTGTTTTGCTGGCAGTCTATCATTTCTACTTCGTGACAGCGCAAGTGCGCGACAAGCGCGGCGAGGGCGATTTTCGAAGCGTCGGTGACCTCGGCGAACATCGATTCGCCGAAGAACATGCGGCCGAACGAGACGCCGTAGAGGCCGCCCACACGCCTGCCGTCGAGCCAGGTCTCCACGCTGTGCGCGTCGCCCCGGCGGTGCAGCGACGTATAGGCATCGATCACGTCGGCCGTGATCCATGTGCCGCGCTGGCCGTGCCGCGGCACGGTTGCGCAGGCGCGCATGACGGCGGGGAAATCGGCGTCGACGCGTACTTCCCACGCGTCGTCGCGCAGCACTTTCTTGAGCGTCTTCCTGAACGACGGCGACACCTTGAACTCGCGCGGACGCAGGATCATGCGCGGGTCCGGGCTCCACCAGAGCACGGGCTGGCCGTCCGAGTACCACGGGAAAATGCCATGACGATAGGCGTCGATGAGGCGCGAGGGGAGCAGGTCGGCACTTGCCGCGAGCAGCCCGGGCGCGCCGCTCGACGCGCCGAGCGCGCGTTCCACGGGCGGGAACGGATCGTCGGGTCCGAGCCAGGGCACCATGCTCGTGGGGCTCAGCCTTCCCGCAGCGAGCGGAGGATATCGCCCGTGTGCAGCCCGTAGCTGCCCGAGGCGCGGTCGGCGAAGAAGAAGCGCAGCGTCTGTCCCACGGTGGGGAAGGCGATGTCGTCCCAGGGAATCTCATGCTCGTCGAAGAGGCGCACTTCGAGGCTTTCCTCGCCCGCTTCCACGTCGATATCGAGCAGACGCGCCATGTAGAAGAGATGCACCTGGTGCACGTGCGGAACGTTGAGCAGCGAGAACAGGCTCTGCACTTCCACGCGCGCGCCGGCTTCCTCGAGCGTTTCGCGCGCGGCCGCTTCCGACGTGGTTTCCCCCATCTCCATGAAGCCGGCCGGCAGGGTCCAGTAGCCGTAGCGCGGCTCGATGGCGCGGCGGCACAGCAATACCTTGTCGTCCCACACGGGAATCGTACCGACCACGTTGCGTGGATTCTGATAATGCACGGTGCCGCAATGCGCGCAGACGTGGCGCTCGCGGTTGTCGCCGGGCGGAATGCGCAGGCTGACGGCGTGGCCGCAGATCGAGCAGAATTTCATGGGATGGGGACGGGGCGGATTCAACCGGTCGTCGCAACACTAGATTGTTGAACAGATTTTAGATACTCGTCCAGGAATTCTGCTGGGGTCTTCCAGCCAAGCGATTTTCTGGGCCGGCAATTGAGCGTATGGGCAACGGC
>NZ_RJZE01000040.1 GCF_003986935.1 Paraburkholderia kururiensis JCM 10599 = LMG 19447
CGGCGTAGACGCTCTGCCCTGTCTGCCCGATGGGCGCCTGCAGCTCGTTGCGCCAGTAGAAGCCACGCTCGGCCGCGAGCATCGTCTCGCCGTCGAAGCCACGCACCGTGTAGCGGCTGCCGATGGTGAGATCGTCGATGTAGAACAGCGTGTTGTTGGTGAACTGCCCGTGCAGCGTCGTCACGTAGCGCAGGTTCTGGCCCGCCACCGAGAACGGCACCGAGAGGTTCGCGTCGAGCACCGCCATGTGGAAACGGTACGTGGGACCACCGTCCTGTGACGTATCCGGCGTCGCGCCGAGCCAGCCGATGCCCTGCCGGTACGCGAGCGTGCCGTCGAACTGCGCAGTGCCAAAGTAGTGCCGGTCCGTCACACCCGCCTCGATGAACGTGTTGTCGCGGCGCTGCGAGGGAATCTCGGTGTCGTCGATGAAGTTCGCGCCCCAGCGCTTCGTCAGCTGGAACTCCACGCCGGACACATCGTTCTGGCTACGCCTGATGACGCGCTGCAGCTTCAGGCCAAGCGTCTGGGCGTTGCCGCTCGACACGAAGGTCTGGTTCACCCCCGCAATGGGCTGGTAGTACGTGTTCGTGTTGCCCGAGACCGTCGCGGTCCAGTAGCCCCACGGCACCGAGTAGAAGCTGTTGAAGCCGTGCGAGCCCAGGCGTCTGTCGCCGAACTCCAGGTCCTGGCTCGCGCCGATGTTGAACAGGTCGTTCAGCCCCAGCGGGTTGTCGATGCCAAGCGACAGGTTGCCCTGCAGCTTCCCTGTCGCCCGCGTGCCGGAGTTGTCGACCGAGGCGACCACCGTCCATGGCTTCGCGCGCTTCACGCTGATGACCACATCGCTCTCCCCGGGCACGTCCGTCGGCTCAACCTGCATGTTGACGTCCTGGCTCGGTACGCGCTTCATCTGCTCGAGGCCCTGTTCGAGGTCGCGCAGGTTCAGCAGGTCGCCGCCGCGTGCGGGAAACGCGGACTTCCATGTACCGCGCATGGCCGGATCGGCGAAGCGCAGTTCGCGGATCACACCCGGCACAAGCGACAGGCGCAGCGTGCCGGTCGACAGGTCCTGTTCAGGGACGAGCAGGCGCGTGGTGACGTAGCCACGGCTGAGGATCAGCTGCGACAGGCCCTTCACGATCAGCTCGACGCCCTGTTTGCCGATGCACTGGCCGCTGTAGTGTTCCAGCCATTCGCGTGCGAAAGCGAAGCGGTCCATCGGAAGCGCTGAGGCACCCTGCGCGCGCACGGCGTCGGGCAGCGTGGCGGGCACATCGAGCGCGAACGTATCGATGCGGAAGCACGGCTCTTCCTTCGGCAAATCGGGCCACGCGCCTGCGGCCGGCGCGGTGGAACGCACCGCGGGCGCATTGACCGTCCGCTCGCGCTGCTGGGCCTCGCGCTGCTGTTCGATGAGCTGCTGTTGCTGGGCCGAGCCGCGCGCCGCGTTGGCGACATCAGGCGGCGTTGGCGCGGTCTGGGCCAATGCCTCGGTGCCCAAGAGAAAGGAACTGGCGAGCGCTGCGATGGCGAGTGGTACGGACAGGTTGTTATGGGTCTTCACAGGCTGCATCTTCCTGGCGATTTATTCTTTCAAGGAACGTCGGGTACGGTTGGGACGCACGAGTCGGGATGGCTAACCGGACCGTGCTTTGGGACCGCGGCCAGGCAACGGAATCAGGGGCAAAGCGGCGCGGGTTGGACCGTCATCCGCTCCGTCTGTACCCGGCTGTCATCCGCCCTCAGCCGTCGAACGACCAGACCAAGGCCGCCGTTCTCGCCATCCGCGAATGCCTCGTAGTCCGCTCCCGGCTGCGGTACGAAGGTTCCGGTTGCATGCCGGCGGGCCTGGGTAATGACAAAGCCGCCGTTCTGCGACCAGCCTCCGGTATCGAGCGTGATTGTCAACGGCTGGTTCGCCTTGATGACGTACTCGTCGTAGTACCGGTAGGCGTCTTCTGGCACCGGCATACCTGTCGTGGTATTGGCAAGGTGAAACATGCGAGGTTTGGCCACGGCGATTCCGCCACCAGCGCCGTACCCATACGAGGCGTTCCGCGGTTCGCATGCCGCATTGAAGTAAAAGTGGGTGGAAACGCCGAAGTAAACCCGAATCCTTGCATCGATGGTCCGATCATAGATTTCGTTCTGCGAAGAGGGCTGATGAGCACAACCCATCAACGAAATGCAGAAGGAGGCCGCGAGGATTGCTCGCCTGTTCATGTATGTCCCTTCTGGGGGCACGCCAGACCTCGATGTCGCACCTCTGATTGACCCAAACAGATCCGGCCGGCGCCAGGGGGTAAAGAACCATCCGTACCTGCGAAACAATGCGTCAGATCGCTGACGCCCGTGGCTAGGTCCGTATCCACCTCGCCGTGCTGGCTGAGAACGAGGTAGAGAAATTCACGGCTTATAGTCCTCGAATTCCCACTCCATTACCCTGGCAAGCTTGTTCGCCAGCCTTGGCCAGTCGGGTTCTTCTAGCGAAGAGATGTACCGATCCACGTAATCGATAATCGCTTGAGGATTGTAGGCGTGGACGACCAGCACGTGCCGTCCCCAAGACATTGGCGCCACATTTTCCTTGAGCCAGTCAGGTGTGCATACTCTGAGCCTAAAAAGATCCCCCCCGTTTCCACCGAGTTTTCCCACGGTGAAATTCATCCACACGTTGAAGCGGCCGGGGTCATTTGGAACATACTCAAAAACCCCAACATCGGAGCCAAGATCAACCGATTTAAGCTTTGCTTTCATTGATGGATATTCAAGTGGCCATTGCTGGTCATTTGCCCATTTTGAAATTGTTGAAAATTAGCCTGGACGCCTGTTATGGCAAACGCAGAATCCTTTTCTTGAGGCGGTCTATATGTTCTGGAGCCATCAGCACTAACCAAGCCACCCGGGACGCCGGTCATAGGGCGCGCTCCGTCACCAACCCAGATTTTTCCAAGGCGGTCTGCGTCCTGCGCTGTCCCAGTCCCAATTGAAAAGTTGAGGTTGCCGGTACCGTCGCCGCTAACGGCCTTTGCCAAACGTGCATCTTGCGCGGCTATAGCGTCTAGATCGCTCTGATTCAGCTGACTACGCAGGCCTGCTGCCGTAGCGGAGTTCGCCTGTCCCCCCGAGGTTTGATAGGCTGTACGGCTGCCCGTCGTCCCCGGCAACTCCGGTCCCGATCCACTTCCTCCTGCCCTGACAGACGAATTTCCACCGCCGCTGAACGCCATCGACCCGATCGCGGCCAGCATGAACTGCCTGGACCCCACGATTTCCTGCGGCGTCATGAGGTTCTCGGCCGCCGCACGCTCAACAACCGCCATCCACAGCGACGTGACGTTGAGTGACTCCTGGTTCGACAGGTTACCCGACGACGTTACGTCGCTCAACGCGGCCAGCGCCACATCGATATCCTTGCGCGTTATCGCGCCGCGAGGTTTCCGCAGGATATCGCCGACAGTAGTGGAGGCGGTCTTGACACGCTCGGTGGTGCCCTTCACAAAACTGGCCGCGTTATTTTCGGTTTCGATCAATGCAGCAACAGTCGCGGCTGCGGCGTTCCCACCCACGGCAGAAGTTGCGCCCGCCACGATACTGGCCACAATGTTTTCGCGGGCCTGCTTCTGGTCCGCCGACAACGTGGAGGCCTGCTCTCCATTAAGCCCGTCGAGCAGGTTGTTTAGCACGACGCTCGCCGCGGCGCCCGCGGCGCCCGCACCGCAACTCTTGCTCTGGGCCGCAGCGCCGGCACACGCAACAAGCCCCTGCAACGCGGCTCGCGCTGCTTCGTTGTCCAGCATGTCGGCGATGCCTTTCACCTCCTGGGTCGCGAGGCTCTGCAGGTAATACGCTGCTGCGCTCTGTATCATGGCGCCCGTCGACCCCGTCACGTTGCCTGCCGCCGCGCCCATGATGGCGGTCAGCACCATGCGGCCTGTACCACCCATCTCCCACGTCGCGTTGTCTTGCAGCGTCTGCGTGAGCTGCTCGATTCTGGCCGTGTCCTGCTCGTCCGCGGGCTTCGCCTTCTCCGCATCAAGGGCCTTCTGCGCAGCAGCGGACTCCTTCATGCGGTTATCGACAAACGTCCCCGCCTGATTGATGAACTGGCTCGTGATGTCGAAGCCGGTCTGGATCTTGTCCTTATCGAAGATCGGCGCGAGCGTGCCGCCCGCATTCGACGTATCGCGGTTGATGCTGGCCACCGCTTCGGCCGCCGTCTGGCCGGTCAGCTGCTGCTGTTGAGCGCTGTCGGTGATCGTGAGGGTGCCGCCGCTGATCCCGCTCTTCGTTGTCGAACTCGCATCGCCTGACGCACTGAGCGCGACCGGTGGCGTCGCCGAGAAGCCCTTGTACGTCGGCTGCTGCGTGCCATTGATCGGGTTCACGTTCGTCGCGGTGCCTTTCTGGTCCTTGCCGACCCCGCTGTCCGGCTTCGTGCTGCCGCCAAACGAGTAGCCCCCGCCGATGCCGACCTGCTGCGCGCTGTATTCCGCATGGTTCGCGATGTCGCTGTGCGTGAGCGTCGCCGTGGTGAGACTGTTGAGCCCATCCTGTACGGCCTTGTCGCTGCTTGCGATCACCGCACCCTTGAGATCGGTGTTGCCCTTCACATCGACCTGGAAACCGCCATCGCCCGCCTTGATGCCCGACTGTTCCGTCACGCTCGCGAAGTCGCTGTTGGTCCTGTTCTGGCTGAAGTTCGCGGCAACGCTCGACGAGCCGTAGCAGATGGGCGGCACGCAAACGCTCACCGACACACCGCCGCTCTGCTGCTTCGCATCGTAGTGGGTGACGTCCTGCAGGCTCTGGATGTTGAGATTGCCACCGACATCCGCGATCACCTGCTGGCCCGAAGCGACCGCACCCTTCAGGTTCGTGTCGCCACCGGATTTGAGCGTCAGCGCATTGCCAGCATCGAGATGCGTGTTGGTCCACGTGGAGTCCGTGCCGTCCGCGTGTCCCTTCGTACCTGACCCCCCCAGTTGGAACGAGATGCCGTTCTGCTGGCCGAACCCGAACGTGACACCCACGCTCGCATTTGACCCGCTGTTGGTGCTGTGCTGGCTCGTCGTGTTCTGCGCTGCCTGCAGGTCGATGTTGCCCTCGGCGTTCAGCGCTGCGTTACGGCCCGCGCTGATGGAGCTGCCGGTGACGTCGATGTTGCTGCCGGCGCCCGCGCCTGCGGCCGCGATGTTGACGTCCCGGCCGGCGGACACCGTGCTGCCCACCGCCGTGCTGGACGCGGCCGTCGAGTTGCTGTTGCTGTGGCTCGACCCCAGCGACACGCTGATGCCAATCCCGCCTGCGTGCGTGGGGTCGCTCATCACGGCGTCGTAGCCGTTCTTTGCCGCGAGGCCGGTAGTCGCCGCGGCCAGTGCATCCAGACGGGCATCGCCCTTCGTGTGTTTCACATCCTTCGCCATCTGCACGCCGGTCTGCACCGCCGCGAGGACCGGGCTGCTGATCCCGGCGGAGATCGCCGTCTGGCTGAACGACTGCTGTTCGTTCTGTGTGGCCGTATCCCGTGCGGCGTCGATGGTGACGCTCCTGCCGGCAACGTTGAGGTCGTTGCCGGCATGGATCGTACTGCCCGTCACATGCACGTCGTTGCCCGACGTCACCGTGAGATTGCCGTTGACCGAGCCGACCATGCTGCCGGTATTCGTGACCTGCATGGCCTGCTGGGCGTCGGTCGTCTTGCGCACGCCAACGGTATAGCCCTGCAGTCCGCCGTCGAGCTGGTTAAGCGGATTCAGGCCGGACAGGAAGCCGTACTCGCGCTTCTGGTAGTCGCTCTGTGCGCTGTACGTATCTTGCGACGTCGTGATGTTGACATTGCCCACCGCGCCAAGCTTCACGTCGTTCGTCCCGACCACATTGCTGCCCTGGACAGTCAGGTCCCTGCCGGACTGGACCTGCACCGTGTCGCCAGAGACCGTGCTCGCCACGCCGACGTTGGACTGCGAAGCCTGCATCGTGTTCGTCGTCGACCCGTTCACGAAGCTGCCGCGCTTCGACTGCACGGCGGTGTAGCTGTCGTGCTCCTCGCGGCCTTCGTTGATCGTGACGTTGCCATTGCCCGCGATCGTCGCGGCGCCCGGCGTCTGGGCATTCGCGCCGGACGTGACCGACGAGCCGGTCAGCGTGACGTTGCCCTTGCCGTCGGTGCGCGCGTTGCCGCCCGCTTCGGAATTGACCGCCGCAAGCGTCGCATTGCGGCCAGCCGAGAAGGTCGTGCCGACGGCGGTCTCGTCGTATGTGCGGTCAACCTCCTGCCGCGTTTTGCTGTCGGTCGCCACGTTGTTGTATTTCGCGGTGTCCGTCACCGTCGTGGCGCTCAGGTTGCCGCCCGCCACGACGGCCAGATCGGTTCCGGCCGAGACCGCGGCGCCCTTGAACGTCGTGTCGTTGCCGCTCTGCATCACGAGGCTGCCGCCCGACGAGATCGCGCTGCCCTCATGCGTCGTGCTGTCCGCTTCCCAGTGATGCTGGCCGTTCTTCGTCACCGACTGCGAGGTGGTGGACTGCACGGTATCGACCGTGATGTCGCGGCCGGCCGTGATCTGCCCGTCGCCGCCGGCGGAGATGACCGCGCCGTGCACCGTCAGGTCGCGGCCCACCGACACCATGAGGTCGCCCGTCGAGGCAATCGTGCCCTGGGCTCCAAGGAGTGTCGTATTGACCTTGCTGTCGCCCGACGCCGCACTTACCCCAACTCCGTCGACCAGTGTCGTGTTGATGATGTCGCGGCCCGCCAGCACCGCCACGCGGTTACCCGTGATCTGCCCCGAGGCATTGACGACGTCGTTGGTGGCCGACACGACGGTGGTGCCGGCCGTACCGCTGCTGCCGATTGCGCCACCCCGGTTCAGGATGTCGGTGGCCGCCACCATGGTCTGCGTGCCGCCCCTGATCACGCCCGAATTGACCGCACTGCCCGTCGCGTGGATCTCCACGTCGTCGGCCGCGATGAGCGCGCCCGTCGACAGCAGGTCGTTCGCGTGTGTATGCGCAAGGTACACAACGGGCGCCAGCACGGTCTGTGTGGTGCCGTCCAGCAGCGTCACCGTCTGGTTCACGAGCCACACGATGTCGCTTGTGAGCGCGTCCATCTGCGAAGCCGTGAGGGCAATGCCCGGTTCGAGATCGAACTGCTTCGCCGCGTTCACGCCCGAGGCCATCAGCGCGCGGTACTCGTCCTCGTTGTTCGTGTAGCCCTGCAGATAGACGCGGCCGGTCAACTGCGTGATCTGGCCACGCACGACCTGCTCCTCGTACAGCCCGTCGCCGAGCCGCTTTGGCGTGGTCTGCGGATTCAGTCCAAGCTGCCGGAGCATGTAGTCGCTGGAGATGAAGCTTGTATAGCTCGTCAGCCGCGGATCGGTCACGACCAGGTACGGCTGGCCCGGCGCGGACCGGAACGAGTACAGGCCGCTCACGGGAAGCCGGATGTTCAGCGAGCCGTTGCTGCCCGCGACGGTCTGCGGCGCGTTCGCCGCTCCGACGGCCTGCCTGCCGGTGGTGGAGACGCCCGACGACGCCTGGTTCGCGCCGAGCGTCGCGCCCGTCGCACCGGTGGACGAATTCGCCGCGGCGACGTTCGTGTTGTTCACGTTCGTCGCATTGATCTGCACGGCGTTGTTCGCGACGATCGTGCCGCCCGTGCCGCCGATGGCGACCGGGGCAAGCACCACGGGCGATTCCACCACGGTGCCGACGTCGCGTGTGATGTCCTCGTTCCACGCATACGTGGAGACGATGTTCTGCGTCTGGTACTGGTACAGCGTCTGGCCCGTGTTGTTCACCTGTGTGCCGCCGTAGCTGCCGCTGCCGACGGCGCCACCCTGCTGTGAACTGCCGATCCGGATCGAGCCACCCGCCGCAATCGCGCTGTAGCTGTTGTTGATCGTGCCGACATTAGCCAGGATCATGTTGCTGCCGGAGAGCAGCTGTGCCTGCGGGGCCTGCGCCACTACCTGGTCCTGCTGCGTCGTGGTGGTGGTGTCGCGTGCGATTTCGACACGCTGGTAGCCGTTGTGGGCATCGCTGCGCGTCGGATACTCGGTCGACGGCAGATAGTTGATGTTCGGGTTATAGGCGTCCCAGTAGGTCAGCGTGACGGTGCCACCACTGTTCGTCATCGCGCTGTAGTAGATGGTCTGCTGCTGGCCGTTGACGTTCAGGACGATTAGGTTCTGGGACGGGTCCTGCGAGACGATGGACGATGCGGGGAACGAGTCGGTGCGCTGCGCCTTGTAGCCGTAGTCCCACACGGCCTGGGTACAGGACGAATGTCCGTCGGCGTTCCCGGTTGCACATGCGACGTACTTGCTACGCTTGGTCTGGTGAACCGTATCCGTGCCCGTCGTCACTGTCTGCACCGTGGGCGCCGGACGCGAATTCGTGAGCGTCTGCGCGGCGATTTCGAGCGTGCCCTGAGCCTCGATGGTCGACTGGTCGTTGGTGACCGAGCCCGTGCGGTTCGCGAGCAGGCCCCCCGCGTCGCGCGCGCCGTTCGCGGCGATGTTGATGTCACCCAGACTGAAGATGCTGGCGCCGCCCGTATTGGAGAGCGAATTCGCGGCGTACAGGTTGAGCTGCGAAGCAGCCGCGATGGCGGCCGCGGCGCCGCTGTTCGTGATTGTGCCCGCGTTGATCGTCACGTTGTTGCCGACCACGGTGCCCGTGTTGCCGAACGAGGCGCTGGTCGTGCTGACCGCATCGCCCTCGAGGCGGCCCTCGTTGGTGATCGCATTGGCTGCGTTGACCGTCGTGCTGGCCGAGTTGAGATCGGCGCCGGCCTGGTTGTCGACGTTCGCCGCGTTGACTGTCAGCGCGTTGACGGCCGCAAGCGCCCCCTGGTTGGTAAAGCTGCCCGTCGTCGTGAACGTCAGGTCATGGTTGGCCTGGATCTGGCTTGCAGCGCCATTCGTGTAGTCGCCGTTGACCGTTACCGAACCGTCGTTGCCGGCGACGATCTTTCCGTCGCCGGTGAGCTGGCCAGCCGTGACGCTGAGGTTCTGGTCGCTGCCGATGGCGCCGCCCTGGTTCGCGAGCGTTCCGGCAGCGGTGATGGCCACGGTGCCGCCACTGCCCGTGTCGTTGCCGATGCGCCCCGACGTATCGTCAAGCGATGCCACATTCAGCGCGATCGCGCCGTTGGCATGGATGGAGCCGCCCTGGTTGCCCAGCACCGTGCCCGCCTGGTTCAGCGTCAGGTTGCGGGCCGCCGACAGTTTGCCGCCGGCGTTGTTGACTGCCTGCGTGACATCCAGAGCAAGGTCGCGACCGGCCACGATCTGCCCGCCCTGAGTGTTCGAGAGCGTCTGTCCGGATACGGTCACGTCGCCGTTGCCGCCGATCATGCCGGCGCCGGCAACGCCGCCAGCATTGCCGTTGGTAATCGACGCGGCATTGATGCCGGTGGCGCCCGTGCCGATGTTAGCTATCCTGCCGTTAGTATTGTCGAGCGACGAGCCGGAAACCTGCAGGCCCGTAGCCGCACCATTGGCCTCGATTTCGCCGCCCGTATTGGTGATGGCGCCCGTGGCGCGTACCGACACATTGCCCTTGCCCTGGACCAGACCTCCCGCATTGGCAAGTGAACTACCCGACTGCACGGTCGTGGCACCGCCCGAGACGACGGAACCGCCTGAATTGTCCACACTGCCACCGGCGACCGACACGTCGCCGTTGCCGCCGATCAGGCCGCCCTGCGTGCTGGAAAGTGCCCCGGACGCTGAAACCGTGGTTGCCTGGGTGCCGGAGTTCCTGATCGACCCGCCGCTGTTCGCAAGCGTCCCGGCCGACACGGTGAGGCCGTGGTTCGCCTCGACCGTGCCGCCCGAATTGTTCAGTACGCCCTGGGCCGTTACGCTGACATCCGTTGCGCCGACGTAGCCGCCCGCGCTGTTGTCGAGCGACGCGACGGTGAGCACGGCCTGCGACTGCGCGGCAAGCTTGCCGCCCTCGTTCGACACGGCGCCGGCGTTGATGCTGAGCGCGCCGTTAGTGGCGAGGGTGCCGCCGTTGTTCGAGAGGCTCCCGGTACCGACCGACAGCGTGCCCGTTCCCGAATCTGCAATGGTGCCGTGGTCGTTGATCAGTGTCGCCGGCGCCAGCGACAGGTCGGCGCTGTTCGTCTGCAGTGACCCGCCCGTATTGTCGAGCGTGCCCGACACGCTGATGGACGTGGGCGCGGTTCCTGTCTGCGTGATGGAGCCACCATGATTGGCGAGGTTTGTTGCGGAAACCGCAAGCTGGTTGCCGCTGATCGTTCCGTTACCGTTGTCCAGGGTGGATGCCGAAACGGCAGTCTTGCCGCTGGCCGCAAGCGTGCCGGCCTGGTTCGACAGGTTGCCCGAGGCGGTCGCTGAAAGCGAGCCGCCGGCAAGGGTTCTCGCGCCCGTGAGATTCATGTCGCCCGCACTGGCCGTGAGCGCGAGATTGCCGTTTGCCGATGTCTGGGCACCCGCGAGGTTCACACTACTACCGGAGAGCGAGGCATTGCCGCCCGCCGCGTTGTGACCGGTCGCCGAGAGCGCACCCGAAGCAGAGACGCTCAGGTCGCCCGCGTTCGCAACCGTGCCGTCGCTGTTGATGCCGGCGCCAAGCGTGCCCGTCGAAGCAACACTGCCCGCGTTGACGGTGGTGCTCTGCCGCGCGGCGAGCGTGCCGCTGTTCGTGAGGTCCGCAGCCGTGCTGGCCGACACGTTCTGCTGCGCATACGTCGTGCCGCTGTTGTCGATCCCACCCGCAGCGGAAAGCGCCATGTTGCCGCTCGCACCGGTGCGGCCCGACAGCACCAGACGCCCCTGCGTGGTGAGCGTGAGGTCACCCGCCTGCGCGGCGAGCACGCCCGCGTTCGAAACGCCGACACCGTACTCGTTGCTCGCCAGAAAGATGCGGTTGGCGTACATTCCACCGAGCTGGCTCACGTCGATGGCGCGCGTCGGAGCCGCACCAGTGCCCGCGATCGGTGTGGCCGCAAGCGTGTCGTGGTCGACGTGGCTCGCGCCGGTCACGACATTGACCGTATTGCCATAGATGGCGGCGTTCATCTGCAGGGCACGGGAGACAATGTCTACCGCATCCACGTTTGAGGCATTGAGCCCCGCGCCCTCGACGGTCACGAGGCCGCCGCGCACGTCGTAGCCGGTGAGCGCGCCATCCGCGCCGAAGGTCGGTGTGCCAGTCGTTAAAACCGCCTTCGACGTGTTGACAAAACCGGCGCCGTCCAGGATCAGGCCCGAGCTGTTGGCAATGACGACCTCTGCCCGTTGGCCCGCAATCTCAACGTACCCCCGGAGGTAGGTGGGGTTGCTGCTGTTGACCTGGTTGACGATGATCCTCGCGGACTGGCCCGGCGCATAGTTCGGATTGCCATTGATGTAGCCGGCCTGCTGGGTGTTCACCACCGAGGATGAGTTGTTCAGGATGGCGCCTGGGCGGCCCACATCGAACTGGCTGTACGTGTTCATCGACACACCAGCGCCGGACGGCCTTGCCACATTGACCTGGGGGATGCCGTTCTGGGTCTGGATGACGTGCGTGCTGGTGCCCGGCGTGGGCACGATCTGGGCGAGCGACACCGGCACCACGCCCGCGAGGATCAGTGCGCCGAACGCGGCATGGCGCATCGCGAACAGCGAAATGGCCGTGCCCACAGCGGCGTGCATGGACGGACGTCCCGCCGTCGTTTCTCCCTGACCTGCCTTGCCCGCCGACGTGGCGGTTTCCTCAACGGCGACCAGCATTCCCCGCATCCGGCTGAACACCAGCCGGTAAGTACCCTTGTTCATTCCGTGTAACCCACACCCATGCGTAATGGGCCGTAAGTTACGCAAAATGCGGATAACGCACTGTTAATTTACGTTAATTCCTCCCTGAAACAACAGATATATGCGCTTTGAATTGAATGCCAGATCATTCCGTGAGTCCGTGCGGCCGGTCGTGCTAATTTAAAAAAGCCAGTGGCTGTAGCCATGAGAAATATCCTGGCAGCCGCGCGTGGCTGCCCCGCAAACGAAGCCGCGGATCCCCGTGCGCGTGGCCGGCGGATGCTATGCTGGTCGCATGCTCACGACGGGGAAACGGCATGTCGGATATCGCGTGGCCGGTAATGGGAGTAACGGTATTCATGACCGCGATCAGCTGGTCGATGCAGCGCGGCTCGATGCGGCAGAAAGCATGGTCGGCACGCACAAGGAACGTTGCGCGGCAACCGGGCGGACTGCACTGCCCGCACTGCGGCCACGCGCTGGCCGACGCGGATTTTGCGGGGCATCGGCCGCCCGCCACGCCGCGCGAGATCCCACAGGCCTGCGCCACCACAGCGAACCATGGATGTTCACCGGTGCAGCCGGGGCCTTGCGGAGCGGACGCGGAGGGCTAGCGGGCGGAACCGCAATCCTGCAACACCTGAGCCTGAAGGCCCGCGAGCCGCATCCTGAGGGTCTCGATGTCCTGCCTCGGGGCATCGGCCAGAAGCCCCGGCGGCTGGCCGTCCTTTCGGGGACCGTCGTATATCTCCGCCATGACGAGGCGGTGGGAAGCATTCTGCAGTTCGGCGGCAACCGACTGGGCCTCACTGTTCCACTGCGCGCATCGCCCTTCGAGGGCACTGCGATCGTTCAGGCTGGTGACCAGCTGGCTGTTCTGCGCGCGTAACTGGTCGCGCTCGGTCTGCAGGGCATCGGCGCGGGCGCGCTGCGTCTGCAGTTCCTCGACGAGCCGTGCGCGCTCGGCCACGGGCATCCATCCCCACGGCTCGAAGCGGTCGGGCATGGTCTTCGCGGCGAGATACAGCAGAAAGCCGCTTGCCAGCACACCGGCCGCCACGCCCACCATGAAGGCTGCGGGTGAACGGCGGGCGACGCCGTACCCGTCGTTGAGGATTTTTTCGCGTACATCGGCCACTGCTGCCCTACCCCCGTCTGTGTTGTGTCGCGGACTGGCCCCGTGACGGGCATCGTACCCCGCCGGACGGTTCCGGGCGACAGGCGCCCGCGAACCCGAAGAATGTCCCATTTCGTGCGAAAACGGACACCCTCCGGGTGACACATGCGAGACCGCGCCAGGCCAGAAGACATGCGCCCGTGCGGCCCGCAACCCGGAAAATGTCCCAGAAGAAAGTCCACAATGAGGGCCTCATTGTGGACTGCGCGCGCCTGCGGGCCTGAAAACGTAACGTTCACTACACCGTGGCCAGCCGGGGCCGGAAAATCCGCGTGCGGCAGCGTGAAACATGCGAAGCGGAAGCGGCCCGGGGCGTTGCCGGTCAAGGGAAAGCGCGGGTCCGCCGGCAGGCAGACAATGTTTCACGCACGGGCGGCGGCCATTCTGACAAAAGCGTGGTTGGGAAAAGCGCCTCACGCCGGCCGGTGGCCTAGACCTCGCCCACTATTCCCGCCATGCGACGGGCGGCATACGGGACGTTCTGGCGCCCCTGGACGGCATAGCCAGCCCTGACGAACCCCTTTCCCTGCTGAACATTCGGGCGGTTGTGATGCGAAGAAAGGTTGGCCGGATCGGCACGACGATCGGCAGGCAGACAAGAGCCCGAAGGGCTCGCGGGCTGCCAAAGCCCGACAATGGCTCTGGAAGACCCTTCAGGGTCGCGCCAGAGCCACCCCCGGAGGGGGCGGCCCGAAGGGCCGTTGTCCGGCCCGCGCTGGCCCTGGTGAAAGGGGTTTGGTGGTGTTGGGGTGGTCAAGCCGGCAGGGCCGGCGTGAGTCCCCCGCGCCGTCTGGCGTGGGGGCTGTTTGGGTGGGAGGGGTTTTTAAATAAGTTTGTAAACCCGTTTTTAAGCGCTGGGAAGCTAGGCTGGATAAGGGTTTGCTGGCATCTATTGGGACAGAAGTCGGGTATTGGGGGCGGTTTTTCGGGTAATTGGGGCAGTTTTTCGGGTGTTATTCACATGGGACACATTGACATTGATGTCCCATTTGTGTACAAAAGGACACTCGCCTTCAAAGTCCTCGTCAGCCCGAGAAATGTCCCAAATCACGGTCCCCAGCGTAGCTGAGCAGGATAAGCAGTTGGTCGAAAGACACGTCAACATGAGCAATGTCTTGGTCAGAGCGGCGCAAGGGCTTTCGCTAGCGGAAAAGAGGATCATGTCGGCCTGTATCGCGAAGCTGGATAGCAAGCGATTGCCTGATCCCACGCGTCCGCTGGTGACGAGAATGTCGGCCTCGGAGTTTGCTGAGACGTTCGGCATCGACACTAATACCGCTTATGACGAGCTTCAGGCTGGGGCCAAGAGCTTAAGGGAGAGGTTAATTCGCTACGAAAAGCCGGGCAGGAAAGGCCCGCAGATTGTGGAAATGCGCTGGGTAGGCCGCATCACCTATGCAAAAGGTGAAGGTTGGCTAGAGCTCTCGTTTTGGCACGAGGTGGTCCCGCATCTGATTGCCTTGCGAGACCGTTTTACAAGCTACAAGCTCTCGCACGCAGCAGCGCTAAGGTCTGTGTATTCATGGCGGTTGCTGGAGCTGCTGTCGCAATTCAAAGGAACCGGACTACTTCGTATCGGCATTGACGAGTTCACCCACGCGATGGACGCACCGATAAGCTGCAGGGCGAACTTCAAGGACCTGCGGCGTCGGGTTATTGAGCCGGCAGTGCAAGAGCTCATCGAGAAGGATGGCTTTCTCATCGCCTGGGAAGCAAAGAAGTCTGGCCGAAAGGTCACAGGCTTAGAGTTCAGGTTCGACACAAACCCCCAGACGTCGTTGTTTTAACCAGAACCCGAAAAATGTCCCTTTGGGGTTCTGGCGCCCCCTATCCCAGCTCCCTTGTTATGAGACCTCGTACGAGTTCGGCGATAGTCACATCGGTTTCCACTGCCCGCATTTTCAATCTGCGGTGAAGATCTGGGTCGAGATCAAGGTTCAACCGCACGGGCTTGACGGGGCGATGTCCGGTTTGAGACTTAACCATTGCGGCCCCAGCAACGAAATCGTCCCGACTCATTGACTTATCAGGGACGGTAGGGACAGCGGGCGAAATTTTAAATTTACTCATTTACTCAACTCAAATGAATAACTCATTTACTCACTGGCGCGTCGATCTCGAAGAATTCCTGTGCGAGCAGTTGAATTTCAGCTCGGGCCTGCGAGTTCGTCATTTCGACCACCCCATGGCCGCCGAGTAATGCATCTCGGTACACCTTGCGGTCTCGGATCACTGTGTCAGCTAGTTCTAGCTGCTCAAACTGGGAAAGCAGCTCCCGAGCGTCCTCCACCTCGCGGATCGCGGGATTTGAAGGAGCCATGGAGAGAACTGCGAAAGCCTTCAGGTCCGGATTGAGGCCTCGAGCAAGGCTCACCAACTCATTGACCTTTGGCAAGGTTTCAAGATCAGCTTGACTAGCCCGTGTGGGCGTGAGAAGCAGGTTAGCCACAGCCATAGCGGAACGCATTTCCCGAGAGTCGCGGCCGCCGGCATCCACCACAATCACCTGGTAACGCTTTGACAGATCGCGGAGTGTCGCCGCGACATCGCCGGTTCGCTGTACGCACGGCACTGACGGCCGTATCCCCCCCTCTTCACGTCTTTCTATGAACCTCGCGCAGGTTGCCTGCCCATCTGTGTCGACGAGCACAACGTCAATGCCTTGGTGTGCAAGATGAACCGCAAGATTGCTTGAAATCGTCGACTTGCCGACGCCCCCCTTTTCTGCGCCAATCAGGACAATCATCGATGCCCCCTCAAATGAGTATTTGAGTAATCATACTATTTGAGTCGTTGAGTTTCAACTCTTTTGAGTTGATTTCATGATGCGAAAATCAATTGAGTTGAGTTTTTGAGTTGATTCGCTGAATTCTGACACGTAATCGTGGATGTCAGACTAACCACGATTTAGTCAGAATGGGCGGAAAGCAAGTGTATTCAGCCCACTCAGCAAAGGGCTTGCCCATAAACCTGCTCGACATACCGCCCGCGCCCATCGCCGTGGCCGAGATACGTCGATACCGCCGCGACCGCCTCACCGCGCGACAGGCCTTCGGCCTTCATCCGCAGAAGGTGTTCGACCGCATAGGTGTAACGCAGGCAGTGCGGCGCCTGCGCGCCCTCCATGCCAATCCGGCGCGTCACGTTGCTGTAGCGCTGCATGGCCGTCTTCAGGTCCGGCTTTCGCACCAGCTTTCCACCGGACCCGCGGCACATGGCACGCGCGCGGCGCACGACGTCGAGGGCGCGCGCCCGGTCCTGTGGCGGGCTGCGCCGTGTGCGGCCGCCCTTGGTGCCGTGGATCACCAGCACGAACCCGTCGCCCCCGGCGCTGGCCAGCACGCGCTCCCAGTCGGCCAGCGAATCGACGCTGCGCACGCCTTCCTGCGCGCGCAGGCCGAACTCCCGCTGCAGCTCGAGCACCATCGCCACGCCCGGATCCTTTGCGCGCGCGGCCGCCAGAAATGCCTCGAACTGCTCCGGGGCGAGCGGCGCCTTCGTACCCGCCCGGCTCGCGCCTGCGACGCCGAGCTGCGCGTTGGCCAGCCTGTCGGCAAATGCCCGGCGGCCGATGCCCTCGAGCGCTGTACGCACGTGCGCGAGGCTGTTGGCCACCGTGCGTGCCGTGCGGCCGCGCCCGCGCAGGTCGGCCACCCACGCGCGGATATGCTTTTCCCGGACCTGGCCGGTCGTGTGTATCTGGAATCCCGCGTCCCACAGGTAGCGGGCGAAGCGCGCCAGCGCCTGGTCCCGTGCCTTGCGGGTACTTCCCGCCTGCTTGCCTCGCGCCCGGCGCGCGGCGTGGTGCAGGTCCTTCGTCAGTGATACGTGCGACATGTCTTTTTCCCCATTGCCCGCGGGCAGGTCGTGGAGCCCGAACTCGTGGGTGTTTTCCGGGGCATCACGAACGGACCGGCAGGCCGGCGGAAAACGCAGGGGAGAGCACGGGCTCCGGCCTGGTGAGGTCTGGAGTGTTCTGTGGTGGCCAGCCACCACAGCCCCGGCTGCGGCGGCGCCCATGCGGGCGGCACGCCACGGCGGGGAAATCACTTCTCTCCGTCTGCGTTCGTGAGCGGGCGTGGCGACCGGCCGGGGTGCCCATGTCCCGGTCCGCGCGAAGGAAATGGACGCCGGCGGCCGGCATCGGAAGACACTCGCGGACGTTGCCCAGGCACCCGGAACGGGTGGTGGCGATCGCGCGGGGGAGAGGCGCCGCGTGTGGTGGCGGCTGCGTCCGTCGTGACGGGCAGGGGCGGCGGCGGATCTCCGGCCGCTATCGCCTGGTGAAGGGAAGGGCGGGCAGATGCCAGCGGGGCACGGAAAAGGTGCGGCGCCCGTCGTGACCGGTCACGCCAGCAGGTATGAAAGGAAAAGGTCCACGAAACCGGAGTCCGGCGACGGATCAACAGCAGGCAGGGAAAGAAGCGGCAGAAACACGCGCGCGGGGCAGAAAAGCCGTGCTACGGCACGGGTTCAGGAGAGGGACGCGACACACGGCACCGGTAGGCGGATTTCGGGTGTCGGTTTCAGTCGATGCGCAAAAAGCGCGGGAAGTGGCGACAGGTTAATGGCTCCCTCGTGGTCACGCAAGAGAAAAGCCGTATGGCGCCGTGTCCGGAGCGAAAGCTGCATAAAAACCCCCACCATTCCGGGAAAAGCCGTTCAGGCGCCTGCACGGCAGGCCGGCCGCCGGCAAAAAAACGCGGGCGCCGTACAGGCCGCCCGCGAAGGCAAACGCCGCGCATTCCGGGGGCCGTGCGCGCGACGCTGAGAGAAGGGTGGATGGATCCCCACCGCGGGGTTCAGCGCAGTCCCTCGACGAGAATCACGTGTGTCGTCACGCTGTACGTGACCGTCCAGCCGCGCAACGCCACGGTCCCGCGCATTCCTGGAGCGTAGCCACGCAGCACGGCGTCCGTGCCTTCGCCAGCCTGTGCCAGCGCCGCCTCCAGCTCGGCGCGCAGGGTGCGGAACTCCACCGGATCGCCAGCGCCTTCTGGCGCGAGCGCCTCCAGATCCACAAAGGCCTGCGTCGACCAGATGACCGGCAGGTTCACCAAACGCACTCCAGCATGGCGTGGCCCGGTCCACGAGGCCGGGCCGCCTTGCGCGCGTCGACGGGAACATCCGCCCCCGGTCCGTTCCCGCCCTCCAGCGCGGAAAAGATCGCCAGCACGCCATTGAACGCGATGGCCGGCACGCTCACCCGCATGCCGGTCATGCACAGCGCCACGCGCGACGGCGCGGTCTGCGTCAGGATCACTTCGAGCGGGCGCGCCGCGCCGAGCAGGGTAGGCGGCAGGAAACATGGGGCACCGCTCCCGATGCCATCGTGCCCGGCCGCTCTGACATAGACGCCGGTAACCAACGCGCCGAGCTCAAGCAGCGCCTCTTCGGGTGTCAGTCCGGCGGCCACCTGGCCGGACAGGGCGCCGGCGGGCCGCCACCATCGAACCGCCGGGTCGCCCGCGAGAAGCATCAGCGCCTCGCCGCGCGCGCCGGCGCGAAATCCCTGCCGCACGCCCGTCACAGACCCGTCGATGCGCGTGGCCCGCCGCAGCCGCGCGGCCAGGACCGCGGGCACGCCGACACAGGCGGTGGCCACCGCCAGTTCGACGCGACGGCCGAACCAGGCGGACAGGCGGGCCGACGCGTAGCGGCTGGCCCGGTCTGCCCGCGCCCGAATATCTTTTCCGCGCGCGGCTCCCATACCCAGAATTCACCATATATGATGAAGACGGATTGTATCCGAACACCGAGATTGGCTCCCGATTTTCACGGGAGACCGACTTGGATCCAGGCATCGCTTTCGGCAGGGTATTGCGCCGCTATCGCCGGGCCGCAGGCTTCACCCAGGAGCAGCTGGCGTTCGAGGCCGACGTGCAGCGCAACTACATCAGCCTGATGGAACTGGGCCGCAACCAGCCGACCATCACGACGATCTTCAAGCTGGCGCGGGCGCTCGACTGCTCGCCCGGCGCGATGGTGCACGCCGTCGAGGAGGAGTGCGCGCAGGCATGACGCAGCTCGCCGCGACCGGCGCCGCTCTCCCGTACGCCGCCCGTGCTCCGGCTGCGCTGGTCCGCACGCGGACCAGCGCATGTCCTGCAGGTAAAAGGCCTGCATCAGACTGCATCAATCCGCATCACTATGACGCGGGGCGCACACGCCCGAACGCAGCGCCGCAACGGGCCAGTCCATCTCCGCAGCGCGCATCAAAACCCCCACCCCAGGCACGACACGCAGGCGCGGAGGGAACTGCGCGGGCAGACATCAAGGCGCGCCTGCCGTGATGACCTGACACTTCCTGACAACAGCCACGACGTGCCCGCGCTACAGTGATCATCAGGATAGATCCCCTTCTATCCTGATCCACAAGGCGATTGTGGTTGGCGCGCCGCGGGCCGGCGCGCCTCTTTTTGCTGCCGCTGCGGCTTCGGCCTGATACACGCGGGACCGCCTGCGCTGCCCATCCATGACAAAGTGACGCATTCCTGTTTCGGGACGGGGCCAGCCTGTGCGGCCGGTTTGACAAAGTGATGCGTGCGCGACGGTGCCGGAAATCTGCCGTGGCGGTCGCGCGAAGGGGGAGCGTGTGAGGATGGCAGGCCCGCGCAACGAGTGGCTCCGGGCGTCGGACGGAAGCCGCGCTGTCCCGATGGCGACATCAAATCCGGCCGGACCGCAAAGCCGGAGATCATGTCGGACTTTATCCCGGAGTTTGTTCGTCTCCGGCACAAAGCCGGACTTTATGCCGGAGATAATGTCCGACTTCGCGGTGCCCCGGTCTCATCTCCGACATAATCTCCCGGATAATCTCCGACATAGTCCCGGGCCGAAACAGTGGCCGTTCGCCGGTCCCGCCACTCCGGGGAACGCCACTGGCTCGCTGATATGCTTCGCTGTACCGGGATGACCAGAGCGACCGCATGCAGATCCACGAGCAGGGCAACACTGTCCGGCTGATCCGCTCCGAACGAGCGCCCAACACGCCACGCGCGCGGCAGACCCTTGTCGGCACATTTCATCTCGACCACGGCCCCGACCGCGCGCTGCTCGACCGGCTCGATGACGACGAACGGGCCACACTTGACCGCTGGCTGTCGGCGCGCATCGCCCGCCAGACCGACGATGCGCACCGGCACACGCTCGAGGCGGCCCATGATCGCCTGGGCGAGCTGGTCGCCGCGATCGACGCGGCCGCCGAACTTCTTTCGCCCCGCGACGCCGCCGCGCTCTGGTCGGATCTGGCCGGCATCGCCGGCGCGCTCGAGCGCGCCGGGTATCCAGATCCCGCCCGTGTAATACCAGCTCCGCCCACGCCGGCCAGCCCCGAGGTCGACCTGTTTGGCGAGGCCATTCCCCGCGGCCGGCGCCGGCGCTCCTCCAGATAAAAACCGGGCACTGGCCCGGCCCGGGCCAGGCAGGGTAGTTGACGCGTCGCAGCCTTTCCTCCGGCTCCGGTCACGGGGTCCTGCGCGTCATCACCGGCCAGCGCATCACCCAGCCCACACCGGCAATTAATGATGAATTGCGCCAGCCGGCACCGGACGCGCAGCGCGTCGAACTGCCCGGATTGCCGCAGACCGGGCTACGCCGCATCCGCGACAAAGTAACGCCAGACGACGCCCGGACCATCGCGCGGCACGTCGTCCATTCCGGCCGGATTGTGCGCGGGCACGCCGACTGACGAAGCAACGCGATGAACCCGATGCCGCCTTCACGCTGAACAGCGCGCGGTGCATTTTGTAACGCGGCGCACAGCCTTGTCCCGTATGGACTTCAGGCCGCTCGCCGTTTTTTTAACCGGTCTGTTACACTTTTTTGTGTGTACGCCGCAAACCCAGTACCGGCAAGGCTTGCGGCCCGATCCGCACGCGTTTTGTTGCGTGCGTCATGTCTGTGCCATTTCAGGGGGAGGTTTCGGAATGAAACGCGACGAACAATTGGGCAATTCCACGCCCGTACCGGCCGACCGCCGACACGATGAACACCGCATGATTGCCGATGCGTGGCTGGCCAGCGCGCTCGACGGAATCCGGCAGATGAGCCACGACGAGGCCGCGCGCCGCGAAGTGGCGAGGAAAATTTTCTGACCAGCCGGGCCGGCCTGCGGACAACGATGATCCGGGCAAACGGCGCAATGACCACGCGACGGTCACGGGTCCCTCAGGGGAACCGCCAGCCGGCTTGAACCTGCGCGGCACCCAGCCCGTAAACCAATCCCCGAAGAACAAGGAACAACATGCTGGTCACGATGCGCGTTTTCGATGAGCAGCAACAGGAAACAATCCGCTACCAGACCTCGATCAACGCGCTGGCATTGATCGAAACCGCGAAGGACCGGGAAGCCTTCGTGAGGGAGAAGGGCAAAGCGTTCGCGCAGGGAGCGGTGCCGTTCTATGGAAGGGAATTCATCAGGGCCGTACAGGCTGACGACGCCCGGGAAACTGAAATGACCGCCACGCAGGCCGCCATGGCGGCATGGCTTGCCGATCACCTTTTCGGTGGCGTCAGCGAAGCGGAATTCGTGCGCTGTGACCTGGAGTTCAACCTGCACCCCACCGGCATGGTGATCTACAACCGGAAGCAGTCCGGATAAGCTCGCGGGATCCGAACTCCGCCTGGCATCCCCGTCATTTTCGCCTGCCCTTCTGGTAGTCCTGGCGCGCGCCGGTGAAGCGCACGCCGACTTTCCGGTTCCATTGCCTGCGGACCCCGTTTGCGCTCCGTGCCACATGGACCGGAGCGCTCCGGCCAGCAGCCCGATGCTCGTTGGCGTGGCGAGTGCGGGACACGGGAAAAGCCACCCGCCTACTTCACCCAGCGGCACGCGCGGTGATGGTGATGATCGAAATGGCCCATCCGGTGCGGATGGGCGTCGGCCATCGCCGGCGCGAGAACGGCAGGCGCGAGGGCGGTCAGGGCAAGAATCTTCGCGAAAAATTTCATGAACGACTTTCTCCATGGTGAAGCAGCCGGACCATCCGGTCGCCTCACGTCCTGACGGCTGCGGCCGGGATTCCGTGCACCGCGCCCGTATGATGCCGCGCAGACGGTGTAACCGCAGGTCTGAACCAGAAGCGGACACTCTGCCGGCGCGCGGTCCGGCTGGAGAGCTTCCTGGCGGTTCTGCCCGCCACCCCGCCAAAAGTCCGGCCAGCCTATCTACCTGGATAGGTGCGCCTGGGCATGCGGGTGCGGAGAATCAGGGCGGCAATAACTGATCAGCATAACGGACAGGGAGCATCATGGAACATCTCGAAAACCGCTGGCAGTCTCCGACGGAACTGGCACGGGTCAAGGCGAACGTCGCGCCAATCCCCGACATCGGCCAGATCGTCGCGTACCGCATCCAGAAGCAGGAAAGCCAGCGACGTTTCTGGTCACGCTTTGGCGTAACGCAGTCGCGTGGCAGCCGCTTCGAATCGGGCGCGGAGATTTCCGCGCCGGTATCGATCCTGCTCGCGCTTTATTTCGGCAGGACCATCTCGGACGGCGATCTCGGCAGGGCCGGGCGCATGTGCGCCGGCCGTGATCCGGCAGGCTCGACCAGTCCCGCGCTGTAGGCGCCGGGCCGTCACGGCGGACGACCGCGACGGCGGCGTTAGCGCGAATGTGGAACGACGGGGCCGGTGATCGCCACCGGCCTCCGGTCAGCGAAGACTCCAGCCAGCATCATGACCCGGCCACGACATTCCCGATCATTGGCGCGTCGCTCATGTCGTGCCGTACCGATAGGGCAAAACCGCCGTGGCGCCGTCCAGCCGCGACTCAGGCACGGTCCTCCCCGAAGGCAGGCATGCAGGCCTTTTCCGTCGCCGGGAATGTTTTGTGTGGCGCCTCTGGAACGCTGATCTTCCGTAGCCAGATGCGGAAGCTCCATCGGGTGTCGACGCGTGCGGCGACGCGCCCATTGCCGGTTCCCCCAAGGCGTTCGGCCTTTCCGGCGAAGACTATTGATCCGGAAAAAACCACCTGACGTTGTTTTACAGTTCCAGCCGGGCGGACCATGACGAGGAATCTATACTCGAACGAGGACCCTGGCCGCAGGTTGCGGTCAAGGCCATCAAGGGAGAAAAAAATGAACAGGTTACGCACGATTATGGCGTCCCTCATGCTTTCGGCCGCCGCCGCGCCGCTATCGGTCCTGGCACAGCCTCCGCATGGCGGACCGCAGGGCGGTGAACACGGGCACGACCGTGGCGGTCACCATGGCGTGCAGGGCCATGGCCGGCCGCACAACGGCCAGCCGCAAGCCGGCGGAAGCCCGGGCAGGTCGGCATATGCTCCCGGTCACTGGCGAAAAGGGGATCGCCTGCCAGCGGAATACCGGGGCTCCCAGTACGTTATCGACGACTGGCGCGCCTACAATCTTGCCCCGCCCGCGCCGGGTTACCGATGGGTCGGCGTTGGTGACCAGTACCTCATGGTCCAGCCGTCGTCCGGACTGGTCCTCAAGGTGGGTCCATGAGTCGAGCCGTCCATCGCCGCCATGGAGCCACTCTGTGATCGGCGTAAAGACGCCACCCGGCGATCGCCACAGGCCTCCCGCGCCGCACGCATGAATAGCCCGTTTATCTCACCCCGTCTGCGACCAGTCTTTTCGCCGGGCGGAGAGATCTGTCGGCAAGCTGTCACCTGAAGTCAGGAGGTCGCCCCGAAACGTTCAGCCCGGTTCGTGCGCGAGCAGGTTCTCGATGCCCCGTCCGGCGATACGCGAAAACCTGCCTGAAACGCGGTTGTGCCAGTGGTACGGCATGTGTTCCGCGCGTTCGACGTTCGATGCGGCCCTTGCCGCGCTGATCGACGCCGGCATGGTCGAGCGCATCGCGCCGCTTCACGTGCAATTGAAGTAATGGAGCCTGTCGAGCCCGCCCTATGGCGTGCCATTATCACATATAGGTAGAGGCGTAATGGATCCCTGTCCGGACCGCACTCCTGCACCTTCATGCATTCATGCCGTTGTGCATTCGTGCATTTATGCTATAGTCTATGCGAGGCGCTAGCCGGTGCCTGTTTATACAGATCGGGAGCGATGCTCCCGCGTCAACGTAACACCATGGATCAGTCAACCGCCGAAACGCCGCGCACCGTTTGGGCATACAGGAGAACAGGTGAGAGCGTGCGCCGTACTCAATTAACCAGGACGAAACCGGCCATGAACACGTTTGAACACAAGACCAGTGTCAAGGTCGTCGGTTCGAGCGGTCAGATTTCGCTTGGCAAGGAATTCGCCGGCCGGCAGGTGCTCATCGAAGAGCGCGAGCCGGGGGTGTGGCTCGTGCGCACCGCCGTCGTGATCCCCGAAAACGAAGCGTGGCTGCATGCGCCTCAGGCACAACGTGACCTGCAGGCAGCACTCGCGTGGACGCAAGCCAATCCGCCGCAAGAATCCGACCCTGACGCCCTTTTCGAAGAGCTGCGACATGCACAAGAAAAACGACGTCGTAAAGGTGGATCTGAATAATCCGGTCTTCCAGCGTCAGTGGGTCGAGCTGGACAAGACCGAGGCATCACGGGTCCTCGGAACCCTCAGGAAGCTGCTGCAGTTGAGCTGGGACCAGCTGTACCGGGACCCCGGGCTGAAGTGGGAAAAGATCACGAGCGTGACGCCGCCGGCCGGCATCGACGCGCTGTACTCGCTGCGCATCACGCAGGCGCGTCGCGCGACCGCCTATCGCGACGGCGCCACGCTCCGCTTCCTGACGATCGAGCCCGATCACGACGCGACCTACGGCAAGAAGTGATCCTGCACGCCGGCTCCCACACCGTTCGGGCCCGGCGTTTTCATTTCCACGCCTGGTACGTCCGTTGGCGTCAATCAACACGGTTCACCGCCGATGCCCGATGGTGCGGGCGATGTTTCCGCGCTCCGCAGCGCGCCCTTATTAGCCGCCAGGTTATCCACAGACAATCCGCATCGAGGTGAATTTTCGGGGCCAATTTTTGGCCCGTGTGCCCTTTACCCCTTGTTTCATTTTTAAGGGCTTTGCCAGCGTGGATTTTCAGCCGATGTTGCCCCCAACATCCTCTCGCATCAGCACGATCCACGTCACAGGGCCTTCCTGTCCACCGCGACCGACCGCCGGCGGGAACACGTCGCCGTCCTTGAACATCCGCCCCTGTGCGAAGGCGCCCGGCTGACGCCTTCCTGCGGGACATCGCGCGGCTCACGGTGTACCTGCCAGGATCCGCCAGAATCACGGCCTGCGCACGGACAACTTGCAACATAGTACAGTACTATGTACAATGCCGCATGCATTCGCCTACCCTCGTTAGGGTCGACCCTGGGCAACAGGAATGCGTAAGCGATAAGGCGCGTAACGCCTTCACTGGATGTCGTCCCCATCAAACTCGGGACGGCGAAAACGCCGCTCTGGCCATTTCGGTCTGGAGCGTGAACGTAGAACGCCTGTGCCCGAACCGGGTAGCAGGCAAGTGAGAAGAGATGAACATCCTGACTTTTAGTGAGGCGCGAGCCGGCTTTAAGCAGGCTCTGGATGCGGTGTGCAAGGATCACGAACCGACAGTGATCACCCGTCAGCGTGGGGAACATGTCGTCATGATTTCGCTGGAGGACTACAACAGCCTGCAGGAAACCCTGCATCTGCTGGGCACCCCGACGAACGCGGATCGACTGCGCCAGTCCATTGCTGAGTTCAAGGCCGGCAAGACCTTTGTAAAGGAATTGCTGACACATGACACAGAAGAAGAAGGCTAAAAACAAAGCCGCAGCGGTAAGTAACTGCAAGGTTGCATGGTCGACGAACGCCTGGGACGATTACCTGTACTGGCAGGAAAAAGACCTCGCAATCGTCGCCGAGATCAACGGTTTGATTGAGGAAGTCTCCCGGGATCCTTTCAGGGGCACCGGTAAGCCGGAGCCCCTGAAAGGCGACCTGACCGGTTTCTGGTCACGTCGTATCACCAAAGCTGACCGCCTGGTGTACATCGTCCAGGACGGCATCATCTACGTGATGCAGTGCCGGTACCACTACGACTGAGGCAGTACCCAGAAAGCACTGGCGACGGTGCTTTTTTTGTTCCTCACGAGGATTTGACGTAAGACCCGCGGCGAATCACGATCACGCGCCGTCAGGCGCCGCCGGGCCAGCAGGCCGGTCACGCAGCGCGGCCAGCAGTTCCGCGTTCTGGGCGGCAAGCGCCTCGAGCCGGCCGGCCTGCCTGGCGGCCTCCTCGCGCTCCCGGGCCGCTTCCCCGCGCGCGGCGTCGCGCCCGGCCTGCATCTGCGTGAACCGTTCCGCCTGCCGGTGCGCCTCCTCGGCCGCCAGCCGGCGCTGCTCCGCGTGCGTCTGCGCGGCGGCCTTCGCCTGGGCACGCGTCTCCGCAAGCTCCGCGCGCGCGGTTTCCAGCTTCGCCGCCGCCTCACGCCGGCTGTCGTCGAGTTCCGCCCGCAGCCGCGCGGCTTCCTCGCGCGCCGCGGCCAGCTCCGCGGCGTGCTGTTCCGCCGCCGCCTGGCCTGTTCGGCAGCGGCCGCCAGCCGCCCGCGCAGCTGCGCGAGTTCAACCGCGAGCGCCTGCCTTTCCGCCTGGGTGTCCGCGAGCCGCTGTTCCAGCGCCTCGCCCCCGGCCTTGGCCGCCTCCAGCCGGCCCTCGAGGTCGTCAACGGTGGTGGCGGCGTCGGCCAGCTCGCGCTCCGCCTGTTCACGCTGCTCGCCCGCCGCGCGTACCACCTCGGCCACGCGCCGCTCAGCGGCCTTGACCGCCCGGTCGTTGAGGTCCGTGGCGAGCGCGGCGAGCCGCGCGGTCAGCCCGGCCGTGACGGTGGCCACCTGTTCCGCGACCTCGACCGGCAGTTCGGCCACGGGCTGGGCCGGGGTGGCCGCCTGGGCGGCGACGTGCTCGTCCCACACCTGCTTGAGGCGGTTCGGGTTGCCACCGCCCAGGCGCTGGCGCAGCGCGAAGCCGGTGACGTTGCGGGCCGCCTCGCGCAGGGCGAGACCGGCCTCGATGATCTGTTCGCGGGTGTATTCGGCGGGGCGCATGGTGGACTCCGGGGACTGGATGGCGCCATTGCATCAACAAACAAAGAAATAAACTAACTAATTAATCGTGACCGAGGTAAACCCCCATCCGGGCATGGCACCTTTTACTCTTGATAAAAACCGTTATCAAGAGAATACTGACGCACCGGTGGCCACCACGACGGCCACCCTCACGGTGAGACTTTGCGGGAGAACGCCTTCATGACAACCTTGCGTGGCGCCCACGGCGCGCTGCATCTGCTCACCGAACTCGACGCGGCACGCCAGGTCCGCCGCGCCGTGCGTCTCGAGGCCACCATCGACGGCAACCTGCTGCTCACCGATGCCGACCTGCGCCGTCCCGGCAGCCCCCGCGAGCGACGCTTCGCCATCACGCCGGCCGAACTCGTGGCCGCGATCCGCCGCCACGGCCTCGCGCTGGAGAGCACCGATGTCTGAGCTTCCCGTACCGGCCCCGTCCGAAGGGCGGCGCCTGAGCGCCGCGCATTTCCATGCCCTCGCGGCCGTGCCGCCCGAGACCGAGTGGTTCGCCAATCTCGATAACCCGCACACGCGCCGCGCCTACCGCAACGACCTGCGCGACTTCATGGCCTTCACGGGCATCGCGCGGCCCGAGGAATTCCGCGTGGTCACGCGCGCGCACGTGCTCGCCTGGCGCAAGGTGCTCGAGGATCGCGCGCTGTCGGGCGCCACCATCCGCCGCAAGCTCGCCGCGCTCTCGTCGCTGTTCGACTACCTGTGCGAGAAAAACGCCGTCGACGCCAACCCGGTCAGGGGCGCGAAGCGGCCGAAGATGGACAGCCATGAGGGAAAAACGCCGGCGCTCGGCGACCATCAGGCCCGCGCGCTGCTCGACGCGCCCGACGCATCGACCCTGAAAGGCCTGCGCGACCGTGCGCTGCTCTCGGTGCTGCTCTTTCACGGCCTGCGCCGGGAAGAGGTGTGCCGCCTCACCGTGCGCGACGTGCACGCCCGCCGCGGTGTGCTCCACCTGCGCGTGCACGGCAAGGGCAGCAAGATCCGCTACCTGCCGCTGCATCCGGGCACGGCGGAGCGCATCCACGCGTATCTGGAAGCGGCGGGCCATGGCGGCCTGCCGGCGGCGCCGCTGTTCCAGCCCGTGAAGCGGGCCACCGGAGCGGCCATCACGCCCGATGGCGTCTACCGGGTGGTGTGCGCGTATGCGGCACAGGCCGGGATCGCCGTCGAGGGACTGGGCGTGCATGGCCTGCGCGCGACGGCGGCCACCAACGCGCTCGACCACGAGGCCGACATCGCGAAGGTTCAGGAATGGCTCGGTCACGCCAACATCGCCACCACGCGCCTCTATGACCGCCGCAGGAGCCGGCCCGAGGATTCGCCGACATTCAGGGTTGCTTATTAATTTCGCGGAAACGACCGGTGGGGCCGTTCCGCGGCTGGCCAGTCAGATCGCGAATGCGGCGCGGTCGCGCCCCGCGATCCAGGCTGGCGCCCGCCCCCTGCCGCTCCACGTCGCGCCACTCACGGGGTCCCGGTATTTCGCCGGCGGGGAGCCGTCCATCCCCCGGCCGCGGGGCGCCATCAGATCTTCCGGCGTGATGCGAAACTCCGTCATCAGCCCGCGGATCGTCGCGAGCGCCTCGTTACGCAGGACTTCCCGTTCGGCCGCGATGCGCGCGTCCAGCACGCGCAGCTCGGCCAGCAGTTCCCTGTACGTCTTCGTCATGCTTCATGTTCGCCGGCTGCCGGCCGTGTGCGGGGCGCGCGCGCCATTCATTCGCCGGTCGGCGTGAGCCGGCTGCCCGGCAGCGGCGACACCCGCCGGGAGTGCACGAACCATTCGAGCCGCTGGCATGCCAGCCGGTAACGGTATTGCGGCACCACTGCCAGTACCCTCTCGTGAAGCAGCACAACCTGTTCGATGGCTGGCAGCTGGTCCGCCGGCAGCTGCCAGCCATCGCCGCGCGCGGCCCGGAGAATGCAGTTGTTGAAGATGGTCTCGACTGTCAGAAGCAGCTCGATGTCATCCGCGGCGCAGTCGCTGCCGGACATGAAAAACGTCATTACAGCACGCGCAGCAGCGTGAGGATCGTGTCGGGCGTGGTCTGTCCGGCCCGCACCGCTATCAGCGCGAGGTGATTCCACGGCGAAATGGAGCGCGCGGCGCCCGCCGGCAGCGGCATTCCATCCGGGCGCGGCACGCGCGGGCGGGCCTTTTCTCTCACCGGCTGGCCCCTGCTCCTTGCCCGCTCACGCCGCTGGCCGCACCAGGCATGCCGCCGGTCTCCAGCTTCGCGCGGCAACGGCCGTACTCCGTGACGTACATGGCGATCCCCTCCAGATTCTGCTGGTACGTCACGACCTGTTCATCAGTCAGGAGCAGCGGCGAATCCGGACCGTCTTCCCGCGCGTGCGTGGTCGCCGCGATCACCAGCGCGCCCATCGCGCCAACGAAGCCCTGCATCAGTCTGCCCGTCAGCCACAGCTCCCGGGCCGCCGGCAACGGACGCTGCGGGTCCTTCCCGAACTGCCGCACATCGCTGGCCAGCGCGCGGATTCTCCGGTGCAGCGTCCAGAGCGGATAGTAAGGATCACCAAACAGTTCCGCCGCCCGCTTCGGGTCATGTGCCTCGAAGATGTGCGGATCCTCGTGCCCGAAGAATGCTTCCTTTCCAGGCGGCACGGCGGGCATCCGCGCATCCAGCGCATCCAGTGAATCGACCGCTTCGGGCAGGCCCGTGACGAGCCTGTCCCCGCATGACCGGTACGGCTCCACGCCATAGGGATCCGTATCCGTCGGGCCGGCGCTGGCCGCCTGCATCGACAGTGCGG
>NZ_RJZE01000041.1 GCF_003986935.1 Paraburkholderia kururiensis JCM 10599 = LMG 19447
CGAGCCGCTCCTGAAGGGCATTCCCTTCAAGGACGGCACTCCGGTGATTGAAAGCACACCGGCTCCTCAAGCGCTGGCCGCCTGATCATGCCGCCTGACCCGCGTACACCACTCTTGACGATTGCTCCAGGCAGGTGCCCCTTCATGATGCATCCCTTTATATCTGTTGCGTGAAACAGGCGGGGCATGTGGTTTTTTTACGAGATGGGAGAGGGAGGTGGTGAAGAGGAGCATGAGGAGGCGGCGGCGCCGTGTCCCGACGCGGTTTTCACCACCCGCCACAGCGTGCCGTCTTGCCACGAGGCCCCGTCCCCGGCCGGCGACGGGGCGTGGACCAGCAGGCTCACGCTTCAGGCCCGGCTGCGCAGCTCGCGCAGTCATGCCAGCGCCCCGTCCCGGCACAGGGCTGCCCGAACCCTTCCGGTCACCCCGCCTGCGCCGGGCGGCTCACTGTCCGTGGCCGGTTGCGCGGGGCCCGTCCGGCCCTCATGGCACGGGCCGGTGATGTCGCGGTGCATGTTCCCCTCACTCCTCCAGCGGGCGGTGCGCGTGCGGTACGGGTGGGGGCAGGCGCCGGGCCAGCCGGAAGGCGGGAATGCGCCGGTTCGGCGAACGCGGCCAGGTGCGCCGCAATGCGCCCAGCCTGACCAGCTCGTCGATGGCATGGTTCCAGCGCGCCCCGTCCAGCCCGCATTCGCTGCGCAGGTGCGCATCCGGCAGCCGCCGCAGCTCCGTGAAGTCGAGCAGCGGCACCACCACCAGCGCCACCAGGAAGGCATCGTCGCCCAGCCCCTGGCGCCCCAGCTCGCCGAGCAGCACATGGTGCGCGCGCGGCAGCGCCGCGTGCAGGCCCAGGATCGAGACCGGGCCCGTTGCGGGACAGGCCGGCGCGGCATGGAGCGGGCCCGGTGGATGACTCATGGAGAGCTCCCGGTTCAGTGCGCGCCCGGGCGCGCAAACACGATGGCCAGCAGCACCCGCAGCAGGGCCCACGCCACCAGCGCCGCCAGCGGAATCACCCCCAGCGCGGCCAGCACCAGCCAGCCTGGCGCCGCGCGCCGTGGCACCGCCGCCTGCCGCGCGTCCTGCCGGGGCGGCGCCAGGAACTTCATGTCCCCCAGCCCGCCAGGCCCGGCGCCGTCCGGCGCCATGCCGCTTTCAGGGCCATCCCCGCGCGGGTTTCCCATCTGGTTCCTCCCCCCTGTGGCCGCAATGTCGCGATGCATGGACCGCGCCCCTCAGGACCCGGCCGGCATGAAACGGATGCGCCGGTTGGCGAACCGGCCCGCGGCCGTCAGGTTGCCCGCTACCGGGTCCGTCGCGCCGTGGCCATGCGCGGACAGCGTCTGCGCAGGCACCCCCGCATCGATCAGGAACGCACGCACCGCACCGGCACGCTTGTGCGACAGCGCCAGGTTCGCCGGCAGGTCCCCGCGCCGGTCCGTCCAGGCGTCCACCGACAGGTGCAGCGCCTGGCCGCGCGCGGCACAGGCCCGCAGCAGCTGCGCGCTCTCCGAGAGGTCCTGCTGCGCCGTGGCCGGCACATGGCCGCTCGAGGACACGAAGTCGATGCGCTGCAGGTTCAGCACCGCCACGGCCCCCGGCACCGCGCATGGACTGTCCGTCTGCAGCAGCGCAGCCATGGCCCGCAGGAAGGCATCCGTGGCCTGCGCCTGCTCCACCGCCGCATCGAACACCCCGACCGCGAAGGCCGGCCCCAGCGCCTGCTGCAGCCGCGCGCTCCAGCCCTGCGCCTGCGGCGCCGCCAGACCGCCCAGCCACACCTGGTTGCCACGCACCGTGAGTTCGGCGCCCGGCTCAGCCAGCACCGCCAGCAGCGCATCAGGATGGTCCAGCCAGGGCAGCGGGCCGGAGGCCCTGTCCGGCGCCACCGTGACCGCCAGATGCCCGGCGCCAAACCGGGCGTTCACCGCCTCTTCCAGCGTGGCGCGCTGCGCCGCGTCGCCCACCATCGCCTCCAGCGCCGGCACGCCCGCGGCATTGGTCCGCCCGTCAAGCCAGCCGCCGTCCGCCACTGCAGCTCCCGGAACCGCCGCAGCCGCCGAAGCCCCCGCCGGTCCCGGCGCAGCCGCCCCCGAAGCGGACGATGCCGGCGCGCTGGCGGCCGCGGACGATGCGCTCCCTGCCGCCCCTGACGGCGTGGCCCGGGCCGCGCCGGGTGCCACCGCCCCAGCCACCGCTCCCGCCCGCTCCGGGCGCACCTCGCCCGGCCTGGCCGTCGCGGCACGCCCCGCCCCGGCGTCCGCCTGCCCTCCCAGCTTCGCCCAGGCGAACAGCCCGGCCAGCACGCACGCCCCCACCAGCACCAGCAGCCACGGCGTGGCGGAGCGGCGCCGGGCCGCCGGCGCGTCCCCGCTGTCCGCCGCGGCCCCCTGCGGCGCGACCGTCTGGCCGCGCGGCACCGGCAGCCCCGCATAGCGCATCGCCGCCGCGTAGTCCGCATGGACCGGCCGCAGCGTGCCCGCGCCGGCCGCCGGCGCAGCCGGCTCCACGGGCGCCTGCGCCCCCTGAACCGCCATGGCCGCGCCGCGCCCGGCTTCCTCCCGCGGCCCCGGGAAGTCCGCCGCCACCGCCGCCAGCCGCACCGGCACCGTGGCCATGAAGGCCGCGGCCGTGTCGTAGCCCAGCTCCGCGGCCACCCCGTCGCCCGTGGAGACCTCCACCAGCGGCATCTGGCTGGCCAGCAGCCCCGGCAGCTGCGCCGCATCGCCCTGCTCCAGCAGGAGGTGGTGCTTCATCAGCCCCCCGACGATGGCCGCCGCAACGCACGCCAGCATGTGCGCGGCCTGCGCCGGAATCCCGCAGCGCGCCGCAACATGGTCGCTCAGCGACGCCACGTGCCGCCCCGTGGCCCGCACCAGCAGCGCATCGCCCTCCTCCCCCAGCGCCCTGAGCCCACCGGTCGTCGACACCCGCTGCGCGCACCGGCTGCCGATGTGCGCGTCGCACTCCCGCGACACCAGCGTACCGAACACCCGCGTGGCCGCCCCGCGCCCTTCAGCCGCCGTCGCCGCGAGCGCCGCCACCACCACGTCCGCCGCGCACGCCAGCACGTGCCCCACCATCTGCGCCGACAGCCCCATGCGCACCGCCAGGCGCTCCGATACCTCCCCGCCGGTACACGCCCCCACCATCCTGCCCAGATCGATCCTGCCCAATGAACACCTCCCCGTTGCGCCCGTCGCCGGGACGCCTCCCCGCTTCTTCCGCCGGCCGGCGCCCCGCCGGCCGCCCTCACTCCGTGTCGCCCTCCCCCTCCCCGCGGTGGCCGGCGCGCAGCACCGCGTAACCGTGGCGCCGCGCCGTCTCCATGCGCAGCTGCGCCTCATCCCGGAATCGCAGGTCGCCACACTCGCCCCGGATGCGCACACAGCCCGAGTAGATCTGGATCACCACATCCTCCCCCCACGCCTCGTGCAGCCAGCGCAGCCGCGCGCGCTGCCGCCGGTCAAGGTAGAACGGCCATTCGCACCGGCGCGCCGGCACCTCCCCGCCCTGCGCCACCGGCAGGGCAAACGCGCCACGCCCCTGCGGCGGCACCGCCGCCCCGCCATCACGGACCGCGCCCCGGGCCACGGCCGCCTCACGCCGCGGGCCGGTCCGCACGTCCGCCCCGCGCGCCATGCGTGCCGGCCAGCACGGCCAGATCCGCCGCCACCGCCTCCAGCACCGCCGTCCAGTCGTCATGCCGCGACTGCCGGTACAGGCGCGTGTGCGGATACCACGGACTGTCGCTGCGACCGGTCATCCAGACCCAGTGCGGATTCACGTCCAGCAGCACCCACGTGGGCACCCCCAGCCCTCCGGCCAGATGGGCCACCGAGGTGCACACCGTGATCACCAGGTCCAGGCTGGCCACCAGCGCCGCGGTATCGTCGAACGAGTCCAGCTCCCCGGTGGGGTCCAACAGCGCCATACCCCCTTCCCGCGCGCGCTGCGCGTCCGCCCGCGCCTCCACCTGCAGGCTCACGAAGCTCACCCCCGCCGTGCCGCCCAGCGCCCCCGCCAGCAGCGCCGGGTCGATCGAGCGCATCGGGTTGCGCTGGTGCTCCCGGCTGCCCGTCCACGCCACCCCCACCCGCAGGCCACCGTCGCGCGGCAGGCGTGCCTTCCACCGGTTCACGCCCGCCGCGTCCGCCCTCAGGTAGGCCACCGGGGCCGCCGGCAGATCCTCCACCCCGATGCCCAGCACCAGCGGCAGGCTCGCCAGCGGCAGATGGAAGTCGAACCCCGGCAGCGGCCGCTGTTCATGCCCGATCACCACCGGCACCGCCTCCCCCAGGCTGCGCGCCAGCAGCGCGCGCAGCTTCTCGAAGCAGCAGTAGACCAGCGTGCCCCCCTCCTGCTTCACCCGCCGCGCCAGCGCCGGCACGAAACGCACAAACTGCAGCACGTCGCCGTTGCCCTGCTCGCCCCACACCAGCAGCGTGCGGCCCGCCAGCGGCTCGCCCTCCCAGCGCGGCCCCGGCAGGTTCGGCACCACCTCGCGCAGCTCCGGCGAGCCACTCCAGCGCGCCTCGTGGCTGCGCCAGCCATTCGCGTAGTCGCCCTGCAGCAGCTGCAGCATCGCCACCCCCCACACCAGCGCGCTGTCCGAAGGCGCCCGCGCCAGCGCCCGCTGCGCCGTCTCCAGCGCCGCCGGCCACTGCTGCAGCTCGCGCAGCACGTACGAATACGTCTGCAGCGCCACCGGATAGTCCGGCGCCAGCGCGCAGGCCCGCTCCGCCGCAATCAGGCTGTCGTCCACCCGCCGTGTCTTCAGCAGCGTGATGGCCAGGTTCGTCCACGCCAGCGCATGGTCCGGATCGTCCGCCAGCGTCGCCTCGAACAGCTCCCGGGCACGCCCGTACTCCCCCAGCTCCAGGTACGCCGCCCCCATGTTGTTGCGCAGCATCGGCAGCCGTCCGTCCAGCCGCGCCGCATGCCCGTACGCATCCAGCGCCTGCAGCTGGTGGCGCGCCTGCTGGTGCGCCAGCCCCAGCCGGAACCACGTGCCCGGATCGCCCGGCGCGCGCTCGCAGCGGATCGCCGCAATCCCGCGCGCCTCCTCGCAGCACCCCCGCCTGAGCAGCGCGTCGATCCAGTCCACCATCCAGTCGTCTCCCGGCGCCCCCGCCTCCCGCGCCCGCGCAAACCACCCGCACGCCCCCGCGTCGTCGCCCAGACGCACCGCCAGACGCGCCCGCCCCACCAGCGCCGCCGTGCTGGCCCCGTCAATGTCCAGCGCCCGGTCCAGCAGCGCCCGCGCCTCCCCGAAGCGCCCCCGCAGGCACCACAGCCGGCTGCCCGCCACCAGCACCCGCGGATCGTCCGAAGCCATCGCTCCGTGCCGCTCCAGCAGGTGCGCGGCCGCCACCAGCCGCCCGCCCTCAATGAGTGACTCCACCTTTTCCACCCAGCCCATCGCAGCTTCCCCCTGTCCGTATGGCCGCGGTTCACGCGCGCGGCCAGCGCGGCGCCCCACCCCGTCCCCTACATCACCCCGCGCACCAGCCGGATCACCAGCAGCAGCACCACCGCCCCCGCCACCGCCACCAGCACCGAACCCAGCAGCCCCCCGCCCACGCTGATGCCCAGCACCGACGCCAGCCAGCCACCAATGAAGGCCCCCGCGATGCCCACCACGATATCGATCAGGATGCCGAAACCACTCCCGCTGACGATCAGCCCCGCCAGCCACCCCGCCACAATCCCGATCACGATCCACACTGCAACCTGGTAAAGCGTCATACCGTCCTCCCTGTCGAATGAACCATCAAAGAATCCGCACCCCTCACTGCCCGCCCGCCTCCACCACCACCGCCTTCGCCGCCAGCCCGTCGAGCATCACCCCGAACGCCGCCTCGCGCGCCTGCGCCTCCAGCCCCGCGCGCAGCGCCGCGCTCACCTGCCCGTAAGGCGGAACCGTCGCGGGCCGGCGCGCCTGCACCAGCACCACCCGCCACCCCCCGCCCGGCCCGCCCGCCACCACCTGCGGCATCCCCAGCAGCGCCGTGGGCACTACCCGCGCCACCTCCAGCGGCAGCCCCGCCGTATGCCCCTCCACCGGCGGCGTCCTGAAGCTCACCCACCGCAGCCCGGCCGTGCCCCCGCCCACCGCCGCGAACGGCTCGTCACGCTCCAGCCTCAGCGCCGCCGCCCGCGCCGCAGCCTCCTCCCGGAAGGACAGCACCCCTGCCAGGTACTCCTCATCACCCATCTCACCCGCGATCGCGTCGTAACGCGCCCTCACCTGCGCCTCGCCCACCGGCTGCACCACCGCATGCCGCGCCACGTACAGCCGGTTCTCCGTGTCCACCCGCGCCCGGCGCTCCGCCTCGCGCACCACCGCCGTGTCCTCCAGGTGCTCGCGCTGCGCCGCCTGCCGGATCAGCTCCCGCGCCACCAGCCCCTGCGTGAGCGTCTGCCGCAGCGCCGCCGTGTCAGCCTGCCCGCTGGCCCGCACCAGCTGCTCCAGATCCGCACGCGGCACCGCCACCCCGTTGACCGTGGCCACCGTGTCACCCCCGGCCGCCACCGCCAGCCCCGCCTTCATCGCCAGCACCACCAGCCACACCAGCCGTCCCTTCACCCGCCACCCCTTCACGACCCCTGCCTTCCACATCATGTTCAGTACTCCTGTTCTTTATGATGTCCACTGCCCTGTCCACATGCCTGCCGCATCAACCGCCCGGCTGCCTCAGCGCCCCGCCACCAGCCCCAGCAGCAGCCGGTCGTACGCCTCCACCAGCGGCCCGTGCGTGGCCAGGAACGGCCGGATCACCTCCCGCTGGCGCACCAGGTACTCCTGCCACCCCCCGCGGTGCTCCGCGACCGCCCGCACCAGCTGGCGCGCGCCCTCCGCCACATCGTTGCCCCCGTAGTAGTAGCCCAGCTCCCGGCACAGATGCGCGTTGTGCACCAGCCCGTAGCCGTTCCAGCACACGTCGAAGTAGAAGTAGTTCAGCGCCAGCCCCCACTGGTGCGACACCACAATGTCCGTGTGCTCCGACAGGAACTGCGGCGTGTCATGCCGCCCCACGAAGCTCACCCGGCTCTCCCGCACCAGGTCCAGGTAGTGCGCAATGCCAATGAACTCCGCACAGCCCGTGGCCAGGTGCTCCGCGTTCGTCACGTGCACGTACCCGATCTGCTCGCCCACCAGCCGGTACGCACTCTCGGCGATGAGCAGCGGATACAGGCAGAACTTCAGCACGTCGATGTTCGGCTCCATCACCGAGAGGCGCGCCGGCCCCTGGCGCGGCCGGTACTCCCCCGCGAACGGCAGCGCCCGCGCACGCTGCGTGAGGCACACCGGGTCCCACACGAACGGCACCTCCCGCACCGGCCGCCGGCGCAGCACCGAGAAGAAGTCCGCGCTCGTCTCCATCACCTGCGGAATCACCCACACCTCGTCGTACTGCTGGTTGATGAACACCGTGTCGCACATGCGCCGCCCGAAGATCATCGCCTCGGACATCTGCACGTATTCCGGCCCGCAGCAGTAGCTCACCAGCTTCGTGCCACGCGCCTTCAGGTACGCCGTCTGGTCCGCCCCGATCTGCCCGCCCAGCTCGATGAGCACATCCAGCCCGTCCTTCACGTCCCCGAACGCGCGCACCGGAAACCGCTCCAGGTCCCACGGCAGCGCCGCCGTCACCGCCACCCCAGTCGTGTTGACCAGCACCACCCGGTGGCCCAGCGGCGAGCCCTGGAACAGCTTCATCAGGTACAGCGCGTTCTGCTTGATGCCGTTGATCCACAGGCTCTCGTCCGGCGCATGCAGCCCGATCGTGATGCCGATGCGCAGCCCCCGCGCCCCCTTCATGCCCATATGTGCCCCCCTGTAACGTCCCTGTGCACCCGCTCCACCATCGCTCCCGGCTCAGCCCCCGCCCGCATAGCGCACCTGCCGCCGCACGATCACGCACGCCCCGCGCGTGTCCACCAGCGTGACCGTCTCGCGCGCATGCCCGGCCTGCGTGTACACCGTCACCGCCCGCACCAGCCCGTTCGCCCGCCACCCCGCCAGCTCCGAGCGCGCCACCTCCCGGCACGGCAGCGGCGCACTCGAGATCCGCTCGGCCAGCACCGTGCAGCCCGCCACCTGCGGCACCGTCGTCAGCGAGAACAGCGCACTGCTGTCCGCCCCGAAGTCCAGCCCCGTGAGCGAGAAGAACGGCGCGCCGTCCGGATCCTGCCGGTCCCAGTCCAGCACCACGTCGGCGTGGCCCGCGCCCGCGAACGCGCGCGACGACACCACCCCCACCGCCGCCAGGCAGCGCCTCACCCCCGCCTGCCGCGCCGCGGCCGCCAGCACCGTCTCCGGCTCCACCGCCCCCGGCACCGCAGGCGCCGGGGCCTGCGCCGGCGTGCCCGGCAGCGGCTGCCCGCACACGCCCCCCGCCAGCACCACCAGCGCACCCGCCAGCACCACCACGCCCGCCATCCATGCCCGCCTCACCGGAACACCTCCGCAATCGCCGCGCTGTACCCCTCCACGTTGTGCGCGCCCAGCGGATCCAGCGTCGCCAGAAACGCCCGCGCACCCGCCCGGTAGTCCGCCAGCGTCGCGTCGTGCAAGGCATACGCCTGCCGCAGCGCCAGCGCCCCGTCCATGCAGTCGAAGTCCGCGTAGCGGTAGCCACACCCGCCCAGCAGCGCCGAGTTGTGCACCAGCGGATACCCCCCGTGCAGCGCCTCGTAGTACACGTAGTTCTGCGCGTTTTCCCAGTGGTGCGAAACCACCGCATCCGCCTGCTGCGTCAGGATTTCGTACACCGGCAGCCGCGGCTCGAACGTCGCGCGCCCCTGCCGCGTCAGCTCCAGGCTGCGCGCAAACCCCACGAACTGCGCATCGGATTTCAGCCCCATCGTGTTGTAGACCCTCAGGTAGTCAATCATCCCCGGCTGCTGCCGGTGCGCCACATCCACCGCCAGCATCGGGATGTGCGATGTCTTGACCATGCAGATGTTCGGCTCCAGGATCGCCACCCGCCACCGCCCACGCCCCGCCTCGTACCCGAACGGCTGCGGGCTCCCCGAGCACGCCAGCGAACGCTCCAGCAGCACCGGACTCCACAGGTGCTGCATCGTCACCACCGGCGCGCGCAGCGCCACCCCGTAGTACGCCGCACACATCCGCCCAAACGCCGGCAGCGTCCAGATCGCGTCGTACGGCGTGCCCGACACCAGCATCCCGTGCGGCAGCCCGAACATCATCCGTTCGATGTCGATCACGTAGTCGTTGGCCACCCGCATGCCGATCACCCGACCGCCCCGCGCACGGAACGCCCGCGCCCACTCCGGGTCCAGCTGCGCACTCAGCTCGATCACCACGTCCAGCGTCTGCCGCGCCTCCTCCATCCCGATCACCGGCACCGGCGCCAGACCCAGGAACTCCCCCGCCTGCGCCGCCTCGCCATCCCCACCGTTCACGATGTACGCCGCCTCCACCAGCGGCGAGCGCGCCAGCAGCATCGCGAGGAAGTAGCAGTTCTGGAAGATCCCGTTTTCCCAGATCGACTGCTGCCCGCGCCGCAGGTACAGCGTCACCCCCACCTTCAGCCGCCGTCCGTTCAGCATGCCCGCCTCCCCGCCAGCGACAGCAGCCGCCGCGCATAGTGCGCACCGTTGGCCGCCGCCCGCGGCGACAGCCGCGCAAGGAACGCCCGCGCATCGCGCTCATACCCCGCGTGCGCACCGTCGTGTCCATGCGCCACCCGCAGCAGCTGCGCCGCCCCCGCCCCGATGTCCGAGTCCGGGTAGTAGTACCCCACCCCCTCCAGCCACCGCGAGTTGTGCACCAGCGGGTACCCCCCGTACAGCGCATCCAGGTACAGGATGTTCTGGTCGTTGTGCCACTGGTGCGCCACCACCGTGTCCGCGTGCTGGCTCATGTAGCCCACGAAGTCATGCCGCTGCTCCAGCTGCACCCGACCCCCGCGCTGCAGCTCCAGCGACGACAGCAGGAACGAGAAGGTCGGGTGCTCACGCATCTGCACGCTGTTGAGCACGTGCAGCCGCTCCACCGCCGCCGGCTCCGAGCGGAACGCCGCCTCGCACACCAGCACCGGCACCACGCAGCACTTCACCACCGAGATGTTCGGCTCGAACGTCGCCACCCGCAGCGCCCGCGGCCCCGTCCCCGCCGCGCGCGGCACCCACCCCGGCTCCAGTCCCGCCGCGGCCGCCTCCCCCCGGCGCCTCTCGATGAACACGCTGTCCCACAGGAACGGCACCTCGTGCACCGCACAGCGGTGCAGCGCCTCCAGCATCGGCATGAACGCGCGGTCCTTCGCCAGCACCCAGATCTCGTCGCACCGCTCCGGCCGCGAGAAGTACCCCCCGCGCCCGAAGATCACCGGCTCCACCAGCCCCACATACGGCTGCCCGCAGCAGAAGAACACCACCTTCACGCCCCGCGCCCGCATGTAGTCCAGCCACTCCACATCCAGCCCCCCTCCCATCTCGAACACCACGTCCACCAGGTCGCACGCCTCGCGCACCGGCACCAGCGCCAGCTCCGGCGCCACCGCCTGCGCCTCCGGCGCAAGGCGCGCCTGGTCGCCGCAGTCCAGCAGCACCACCCCCGTCACGAACGGCAGCGTGCGCAGCAGCTGCACCAGGAAGAAGATGTTCTGCCCCAGCCCGTTTTCCCACACACTCTGCCCGGCATGCGTGAGCACCGAGATTCCTATGCGCATCGCCCTGCATCCCTCCTCTTCCTTTCCCCCTAAAAAGCGGCAGGACCGCCGGGGACGCGGCCCTGCCCAAACGTGCGCGGCCAGGTCAGCGCGCGCACAGGCCCCGTGGAGAGGGCTTACTGTTGTTTCTGCTGCACCACCGCGTCCGTCGTGATCTCCACACGCCGGTTATGCGCGCGCCCCTCCGCCGTCGCGTTGTCCGCCACCGGATTGCTCTCGCCATACCCGTGCACCACGTACTGCCGCGCCTTCAGGCCATGCTCCTGCAGGTACTGCGCCACCGCCTGCGCACGCCGCTCCGACAGTCCCTGGTTGTGCGCCGCCGTCCCCGTCGAGTCCGTGTAGCCGTTCACCGTCACCGTCCCGAACGTCACGCCCCCCGCCGCCGCAATGAGCGCATCCAGCCGGCCGCGCGCCTCCGGTTTCAGCGTCGCGCGGTCCACGTCGAAGTTCGTGTCACCCTCCAGCGACACCTTCTGCGGGGGCGGCGCAGGCGGCGGCGGGGGCGGCGGCGGCACCACCACCGGCGCCGGCGCCGGCTGCGGCTTCGCCGCGCACTGGAACGTCAGGATCCGCACGTCGCGCGTGGCATCCGCATCCGCCAGCGGCGCCACCTGCTCCAGCGGCTGCACCGCCTGGCTGCCGCAGATCTCGCGCGCCTTCGAGTAGCACGTGTCCTGCCCCTCCAGCAGCCCGTGACACGTCACCTGGTAGGCCCGCTGCCCGTTGGGCAGCCCCACCGTGTACGCGTTGTACGCCGGCCCCTGCGACGTGCCGCAGCCCGCCAGCGCCGCCACCAGCACGACGCCCGCGGCCCGCCCCGCCTGCTTCCTCTTCACAGCCTTTTTTTCCATCGCTGCTCTCCTGGTTGTCCGCGTGGCGCTCCCCCCCGGGGCCGCCACGCCCCTGCCTTACCACTGGTAGCTCATCCCCCCGCCGAACGAATACCCCGCGCTGCTGCTGCTCACCCCGCCGCGCAGCTTCACGTTGTTCGTCAGCCTCGCCGTGAAGCCCAGCGCCACCGCCCCATACCCCTGGTAGCTCGCCGCGCCGATCCCCACCGACAGCACCTTGCCCGCATCCACGTCCGGAATCATCGACAGCGCCGTCGCCCCGGCCACGCCCGCATACGCCTTGCGCGCCACCGAGTTCACGTTGCCCTGCACCGCCTGCAGCTGCGACAGGTTCACCGCGTCCGTCCCGCTGATCCCCGGCGCCACGTTCGTGATGCGCCGCTCGCTGCCCGCCGAGCCCACCGACACCGTGTTCGCCTCGCTGGCCACCGAGCCCGAGCCCAGCGCCACCGAGTTCGCCCCCGCGGCCGTCGCGTTCTGGCCCAGCGCCACCCCGCCGCTGGACGACGCCAGCGCCTTCGCACCGATCACCGTCGCACCGTCGCCCGCGGCCGTGGCGCCATCGCCCAGCGCCACGCTGCTGCTGCCCCCCGCCGACGCGTTCGTGCCAATGGCCACCGCGTTCACGCCGCTCGCCCCGTCGTTGCTGTAGTTGCCCTGCTGCGTGCCGTTGTCGTTCACGCTGACGTAGTGCGGCCGCGCCGTGTTCGCGATCAGCGTCGACAGCGACACCACCGCCGTCGAGCCCGAGGTCGACAGCGAGACCAGTCCGCTCGAGGTCGAGGTCGACAGCGAACCCAGCCCCGTCGACAGCGAACTGGCCGTGGTCGAGGTCGAGGTCGACAGCGAGCTGAGCGCCGTCGACAGCGAGGTCGTGCCGCCCGCGATCGTGCTCACCGAGTTCGACAGCGCCGACACCGTGCTGCCCGTCGACGAGATCACCGTCGACAGCGAGCTGATGCCCGTCGAGGTCGAACTCGACAGCGTGCTGATCGCCTGGTTGGTCGCATACAGCTGCGAGCCGTTGACCGCATCCGTGCTCGTCGCGCTCACCTGGCCGGCCGCCACGTTCGTCACCTGCCGCTCACCGCCCGCCGTACCCACGCTCACCACCCCCACCGGCGCCGTGCCCGCATACGTGTAGCTCGTGCCGCCGATCACCGCGCCCGTGGTGGCCACCGGCGCCGCCGTCGTCGAGCCCGCGCCCAGCGCCACCGAGTTGGCCGTGGTCGCCTTCGCCCCCGCACCGACGGCCACCGCATTGGCCCCCGCCGCACTGGCGCTGTTACCCACCGCCACACCCGCCGCGCCTGCCGCGGTCGCACCCGTACCGGCGGCCAGCGCGTTCACGCCCGTCGCCCCGTCGTTGCTGTAGTTCGCCTGCTGCGTGCCGTTGTCGTTCACGCTGTAGTAGTGCGTGCGCGACGCCTGGATCAGCGTGGACAGCGAGCTGCCCATCGTCGAGGTCGAACTCGACAGCAGCGACACCGTGCTGTTCGTGCTCGACAGCCCCGTCGACAGCGAACTGATCCCCGTCGACAGCGAACTGATCCCCGTCGACAGCGAACTGCCCACCGTCGAGGTCGACGTCGACAGCGAGCTGATCCCCGTCGACAGCGAGCTGCCCACCGTCGAGGTCGAACTCGACAGCGACGCCACGCTGCTGGTCACCGTCGAGACGCTCGAGGACAGCGAGCCCGTGCCGGTCGACAGCGAGTTCACCGCCTGGTTGGTCGCGAACAGCTGCGAGCCGTTGACCGCGTCCGTGCTCGCCGCGCTCACCTGCCCGGCCGCCACGTTCGTGACCTGCCGCTCCGCGCCCGCCGCGCCCACGCTCACCACCCCCGTCGGGCTGGTGCCCGCGTACGTGTACGCCGTGCCCGCGATCGTCCCGCCCGCCACCGCCACCGGCGCCGCCGTCACCGAGCCGCTGCCCAGCGCCACCGAGTTGGCCGTGGTCGCGCTCGCGCCCGCACCGATCGCCACCGCATTGGCCGCCGCCGCATTGGCGTTGCTGCCTACCGCCACGCCCGCCGTGCCCGCCGCAGTGGCGCCCGTACCGGCTGCCAGCGCGTTCACCCCCGTGGCCCCGTCGTTGCTGTAGTTCGCCTGCTGCGTGCCGTTGTCGTTCACGCTGTAGTAGCGCGTACGCGAGGTCGACACCAGCGTCGAGAGCGACGAGGTCGCCGTGGAGCCCGAGGTCGACAGCGAGGCCACGCTGCTGTTCGTGCTCGACAGGCCCGTGGACAGCGAACTCACCCCGGTCGACAGCGAGCTCACCCCCGTGGACAGTGAACTGCCCACCGTGGAAGTCGACGTCGACAGCGAGCTGAGGCCCGTCGAGAGCGAACTGCCCACCGTCGAGGTCGACGTCGACAGCGAACTGATCCCCGTGGACAGTGAGCTGCCCACCGTCGAGGTCGAGCTCGACAGCGACGCCAGGTTGCTGTTGGTGCCCGAGATCACCGTGGACAGCGAGCTGCCCACCGTCGAGGTCGAGCTCGACAGCGACGCCACGCTGCTGGTCACCGTCGAGACGCTCGAGGACAGCGAGCCCGTGCCGGTCGACAGCGAGTTCACCGCCTGGTTGGTCGCGAACAGCTGCGAGCCGTTCACCGCGTCCGTGCTCGCCGCGCTCACCTGCCCGGCCGCCACGTTCGTGACCTGCCGCTCCGCGCCCGCCGCGCCCACGCTCACCACCCCCGTCGGGCTGGTACCCGCGTACGTGTACGCCGTGCCCGCGATCGTGGCGCCCGCCACCGGCACCGCCGTGCCCGTCACCGACCCGCTGCCCAGCGCCACCGAGTTCGCCGTGGTCGCGCTTGCGCCCGCACCGATCGCCACCGCATTGGCCGCCGCCGCATTGGCGTTGCTGCCTACCGCCACGCCTGCCGTGCCCGCCGCCGTTGCGCCCGTACCGGCTGCCAGCGCGTTCACCCCCGTGGCCCCGTCGTTGTTGTAGTTCGCCTGCTGCGTGCCGTTGTCGTTCACGCTGTAGTAGCGCGTACGCGAGGTCGAGATCAGCGTCGAGAGCGACGAGGTCGCCGTGGAGCCCGAGGTCGACAGCGACGTCAGGTTGCTGTTCGTGCTCGACAGCCCCGTCGACAGCGAGCTCACCCCGGTCGACAGCGAACTGCCCACCGTGGAAGTCGAACTCGACAGCGAACTGAGGCCGCTCGACAGCGAGCTGCCCACCGTCGAGGTCGAGCTCGACAGCGACGTGAGGTTGCTGTTCGTGGTCGACAGCCCCGTCGACAGCGAGCTCACTCCGGTCGACAGTGAACTCACGCCCGTCGACAGCGAACTGCCCACCGTGGAGGTCGACGTCGACAGCGAACTGATCCCCGTCGACAGTGAGCTCACGCCCGTGGACAGTGAACTCACGCCGCTCGACAGCGAACTGCCCACCGTCGAGGTCGAGCTCGACAGCGACGCCAGGTTGCTGTTCGTGGTCGACAGCCCCGTCGACAGCGAGCTCACCCCGGTCGACAGCGAACTCACGCCCGTGGACAGCGAACTGCCCACCGTGGAAGTCGAGCTCGACAGCGAGCTGAGGCCCGTCGAGAGCGAACTGCCCACCGTCGAGGTCGACGTCGACAGCGAACTGATCCCCGTGGACAGTGAGCTGCCCACCGTCGAGGTCGAGCTCGACAGCGACGCCAGGTTGCTGTTCGTGCCCGAGATCCCCGTGGACAGCGAGCTGCCCACCGTCGAGGTCGAACTCGACAGCGACGCCACGCTGCTGCCCACCGTCGAGACGCTCGACGAGAGCGACCCCGTGCTGGTCGACAGCGATGTCACCGCCTGGTTGGTCGCGAACAGCTGCGAGCCGTTCACCGCGTCCGTGCTCGTCGCGCTTACCTGCCCGGCCGCCACGTTCGTCACCTGCCGCTCCGCGCCCGCCGAACCCACGCTCACCACGCTCGTCGGGCTCGTGCCCGCGTACGTGTACGCCGTGCCCGCGATCGTCCCGCCCGTGACCGGCACCGCCGCGCCCGTCACCGAGCCGCTGCCCAGCGCCACATCGCCCGCGTTGGACGCCGTCGCCCCGCTGCCCAGCGCCGTCGCGTTGGTCGCCGACGCCAGCGCACGCGTGCCATAGGCCTGGCTGGCCGAACCCGAGGCCGTCGCGTTGTAGCCCACTGCCGTCGCGTCCGTGCCCAGCGCCGAGGCCCCCGTGCCGATCGCCGTGCCCGGATCGCCCGCCGTCGCGCCCCAGCCGATCGCCACCGCCCCCGCCCCGCCGCTCGGCCCGTTGGCCACCACCGTCGCATTCGTGCCCAGCGCAATACTGTTGCTGCCCGTGCCCGGCGTCGACGCCCCGCTGCCTTCGGCAATGCTGCCCGCGCCCGCGGCCGTCGAACCCGGGCCCAGTGCCAGCGCGCTGGCCCCCGCCGCGTTCGCGTTGTTACCCACCGCCACGCCCGCCGCACCCGCCGCCGTCGCCCCCGTGCCCGCCGCCAGCGCGTTCACCCCCGTGGCGCCGTTGTCGCCGTAGTTCGCCTGCTGCGTGCCGTTGTCGTTGACGCTGTAGTAATGCGTCTGGCTGCTGGAGACCGCCGTGCTCAGCTGCGAGACGTTCACCGCATCGGTCGATGACGTGCCGGCCGCCACGTTGTGGATCTGCGCGGCCGTGCCGCCCGGGTTCAGCGTCACGCTGCCGTAGTTGACCGTGCCGTCCGCGTTGCGGTCATACTTGACCGCCTGCGCGTTCAGCGTGCTCAGGCCGGTCGACAGTGAACTCACCCCCGTCGAGGTCGACGTCGACAGCGACGTCACCGTGCTGTTGGTCGTCGACAGCCCCGTCGACAGCGAACTCACCCCGGTCGACAGCGAGCTGACACCCGTGGAGAGCGAACTGCCCACCGTCGAGGTCGAACTCGACAACGACGTTACCGTGCTGTTGGTCGTCGACAGGCCCGTCGACAGCGAGCTGCCCACCGTGGACGTCGAACTCGACAGCGAGGTCAGATTGCTGTTGGTGGTCGACAGCCCCGTCGAGAGTGAACTCACGCCCGTCGACAGCGAGCTGACACCCGTGGACAGCGAGCTCTCCGCCGTCGAGGTCGAGCTCGACAGCGAACTCACCGTGCTGTTCGTCGTCGACAGGCCCGTCGACAGCGAGCTCACCCCGGTGGACAGCGAGCTGCCCACGGTCGAGGTCGAGCTCGACAGCGACGTTACCGTGCTGTTCGTGGTGGACAGACCCGTCGACAGCGAGCTCACCCCCGTCGACAGCGAGCTGCCCACCGTCGAGGTCGAGCTCGACAGCGAGGTCAGGTTGCTGTTGGTCGTCGACAGCCCGGTCGAGAGTGAACTCACGCCCGTGGACAGGGAGCTCACCCCGGTCGACAGCGAGCTGACACCCGTGGAAAGCGAGCTCTCCACCGTCGAGGTCGAGCTCGACAGCGACGTTACCGTGCTGTTCGTGGTGGACAGGCCCGTCGACAGCGAGCTCACCCCGGTGGACAGCGAGCTGCCCACGGTCGAGGTCGAACCCGACAGCGACGTCAGATTGCTGTTGGTGGTCGACAGCCCCGTCGAGAGTGAACTCACGCCCGTGGAAAGCGAGCTCACCCCGGTCGACAGCGAGCTGACACCCGTGGAAAGCGAGCTCTCCACCGTCGAGGTCGAGCTCGACAGCGACGTTACCGTGCTGTTCGTGGTGGACAGACCCGTCGACAGCGAGCTCACCCCCGTCGACAGCGAGCTCACGCCGGTCGACAGCGAGCTCTCCGCCGTCGAGGTCGAGCTCGACAGCGAACTCACCGTGCTGTTCGTCGTCGACAGGCCCGTCGACAGCGAGCTCACCCCCGTCGACAGCGAGCTGCCCACCGTCGAGGTCGAACCCGACAGCGACGTCAGGTTGCTGTTGGTCGTCGACAGTCCGGTCGAGAGCGAACTCACGCCCGTCGACAGCGAACTCACACCCGTGGACAGCGAGCTTTCCACCGTCGATGTTGAAGTCGACAGCGAGCTCACCGTGCTGTTCGTCGTCGACAGGCCCGTCGACAGCGAACTGCCGACGGTTGAAGTCGAGCTCGACAGCGACGTCAGGTTGCTGTTGGTGGTCGACAGTCCGGTCGAGAGTGAACTCACGCCCGTGGACAGCGAGCTCACCCCGGTCGACAGCGAACTGCCCACCGTCGAGGTTGAAGTCGACAGCGACGTGACCGTGCTGTTCGTGGTGGACAGGCCCGTCGACAGCGAACTTACCCCCGTCGACAGCGAGCTGCCCACCGTCGAGGTCGAACTCGACAGCGACGTGACCGCTGTATTGGTCGCATACAACTGCGAGCCATTGATCGCGTCGGTGCTCGTGGCGCTGATCTGGCCCGCCGCTACGTTCTGGATCTGACGCTCGGCCCCCGCACTACCCACACTCACCACGCTGCCCGGCGACGAACCGGCAAACGTATAGAACTTGCCCCCCACGGTCGTACCCGAGGTCGGCACCGGTGTGCCGGTCACCGAGTTCGAGCCCAGCGCCACATCGTTGGAGTTCACCGCCGTCGCCGACGCGCCCAGTGCCACGCCCCCCGTGCTCGCCGCCGTCGACGTATTACCAATCGCCACCGCGCCCGTGCCGCCCGCCACGTTGGTTTCGCCCAGCGCCACCGAGCCCTGCGCGCTGGCCGTATTGCTGTCGCCGATCGCCAGCGCACCGTTGCCGTTGGCCGTGTTGTTCGCGCCCATCGCAACCGCACCCGTGCCCGTGGCCGTGTTCGGGTCCCCGATGGCTACCGCACCGTTGCCACTGGCCGTCTGCTGGAAGCCCATTGCAACCGCTCCCGTACCACTGACAACCTGCGACTGGGTACCCGCGGCAATGGCGCCCTGCCCCGCGCCTGCCTGCACGGCGCTTCTATCACCCATGGCAAGCGAGGAGGAGGCGAGCGCCTGTGTCGCGTTGCCGATCGCTGTTCCCGCAGCGCCCGAAGCCGTCGAGGACGTGCCGATTGCCACAGCGTTTAACGCCGATCCGGTCGCCGCATTGCCCATCGCGATGGATGAGGTGCCGCTGGCCGCCGCCCCGTTGCCGATCGCTGTCGCGTTGGCCGCGCCTCCCACACTGTTCTGCCCAACGGCGATCGACGCGCTCTGCGCGGCGGTCGCAAGCTTGCCGATCGCGACTCCCGCGGTCGCCGTCGCCGCCACCAGGGCCTGCCCGCCCAGCGCAATGGCGTCGACCGACAGCGCCCTCGCACCGGCCGTACCGTTATTGCCGATTGCGATGGCACCGGTGCCCGCGGCCGTTGCACCGCTGGCGCCGGCCGCCGCACCGAACGTATCCGAACCGATCGCGATGGTGTTGCTGCCGGTGGCCGCCGCTCCATCGCCCATCGCGATAGCTGCACTCCCGGACGCGTTGGTGGGATTGTTCGAGTTCGCTGCGACACCGGACATCGCTGCCGATGTACCAATAAGGATGGAACCTGTCCCGCTGGTCGAGGTGGCCGCCCCCTGGTTAGTCACATAAAGCTGTCCGGAATTGACCCACAGCATCCCCCCTAGGGAAAGGCTGTTAGGGTTGGTCGAACCCGCGACGTACGCGACGTTGAAGAACGTGCTGTTGCTCGTCTGGCTGCTGAGAGCAGTGTTGCATTGTGGCAAGGTCGAGTCACCGTACATTCCTCCGGTGACGTCTGACAACCACCCACAGGTTGCGTCCGTACTGTTATTGACATAGATAGCGTCCCAGCCCGCCGCCGCCATTGCCGAGCCCGGCAGCATCACCACGCTGCCGAAGGCAGCCATCACTGCCAGCGAGATGGCGCTAAACGACGTCGCACCATGCGTGACCTTTGCCGATGCCGCCCCTCCTTCTGCGCACACGGACGACGCCAGCCCGCCCTTTCCCTTGCCCTTCGCCGTATCGTTTTCCGAAGCTGCAACGTACGTTCCCAGCGACTCGTTCCAGACTGTTCGATATATCGTATTCATGTTCCCACCATTCGTTCGAACTTCACCGTCACGAGGCGCGTCCCGTTTATTCGTTTAGCATTGCTTAATGTCTAGCGCGCCACCCCTGCCTTCCATTCCCGTCCTTTCAGTCCGACCGCCCCTCCCCCAGCCGGGCCCACTCCCTTATGTCGCGTCCATGCAGGTACCCGCTGCGCAGCAGCCCGCCCAGCCAGCGCAGCGCCTGCGGGTCCTGCCCGCGCGCCTGCTCCAGCCGCGCCCCGTACCGGCCCGCCAGTCCCGCCGTCACCGCCGCATCACGTCCGTAGAATCCCGTCGCCAGGCCCAGGTCGTACGCCCCCGCCGCAAGCCCCACGTCCGCTCCCGGATGACGCGCCAGAAGAAGGTGCACCGAGGCACGGAACTGCTCCATGCAGCATTCCGCATCCACCGCATCCGGCCAGCTCCCTGCTGTCCCGATGTGCCCCGCGCACGACGACAGCAGCCGCAGCACCTCGCCCAGACCATCGCCGGCCACACTCCCTTGCGCCACCGCCGCGCCTGTCCCGCGCCTGCGCCGCCCCGGCCCGGGCCGCCCTCTCTCTCCCGTTGTCCCGCCCATCTTTCCTGTTCCTTTTTTCGTTGCCTTTCCAGGCCGGCCCCTACACCGGCCGCACCGGGCTGAACAGCCAGCCCTGCACCCACTGCGCGCCTGCTGCGCGCACCAGCTCCAGATCCGCCTCCCCTTCCACACCCTCCACCACCACCTGCGGCGCCAGGTCCGCCGCCAGCCTCACCATCCCCGCCAGCCGCGCCTGTCCCGCACCGCTGCACCGCGCACCGGCCAGCAGCGACGCGTCGATCTTGATGATGTCCGGCGACTGGATGCTCACCGCCGTCTCCACCCCGTACCCCACCCCGAAGTCATCCACCGCCACCCCGCACCCCAGCTGCCTGAGCTGCCGCACGAAACGGCCTCCCAGCGCCACGTCCATGCGCGCGCTCTCCGTGATCTCCACCACCAGCCGCCCCGCCACCTCCGGCTGCTCCGCCAGCTGCCGGAACAGCGCCTCCCACATCACCCCGGGCAGCATGCTCAGCGCCGACAGGTTCACCCCCAGCCGCGCCGCGGGCTCCCCGCGCAGCAGCGCCACCGCCTGCCGCATCACGTAGCGGTCAAACGCGCACACCATCGAGAAACGCTCCAGCAGCGGGATGAACTGCGCCGGCGAAAGGGCCATGCCCCGCACCCTTGCCAGGCACTCCTCATAAAGCACACGGCGTGGCTGCGTCACGCTGCACACCGCCTCACGCCTGAGCACCAGCCGCCCCTGCCGCATGGCCGTGAACACCGCCTCCACCTGCTCCATTTCCGGCATTGCCATCGCCATCCCCGTCACGGACGCACCCGCGCCGCAGCCTCTCCAGGAGGGGTGGTGCAAAAAGGAACCTTTGTGCCACATTGGTAAAAAATTTCCTTGTGACCCCTGAAAGTCAGGCCGCACAAGGAACCACCGGAAGGGATATGGGGGTGGGCGAAAGGGTTCGTTTTTGTCCAGTAGAATGCGGCCCAGCCAGCCCCGTCTGACAATGTTTTGCACCTTTTCATGCAGTCAGCATTGCCGGACCCGGCATCACGCATAACCCGTTTTTTCCGGATACGTCATGCAGTTCACACACCCGTCCGTTCCGGGCGCCCCCGCTCCCCGCGGAACCGCCCTTTTCCCCTTCCTGGTGTGCGACCCGGGAGACCGGGCGTGAAGATCGGCTATGCGCGCGTGTCTACCGACGAGCAGAACCTGGCACTGCAGAAGGATGCGCTGCGGCGCGCCGGATGCGACCGCCTGTTCACCGACCGTGGCGTCTCCGGCGCGGAGTTCAGCCGCCCCGGACTCGATGCCGCACTCGCCAGCCTGACCCCCGGCGACGTGCTCGTCGTCTGGCGGCTGGACCGCCTGGGACGCTCCATCAGCAAGCTCATCGACCTCATCGCCTGGCTCGGCCGCAATGACACCGGCTTCGTCTCGCTCACCGAGGCCATCGACACCACCACCGCCGGCGGCGTCCTGATGTTCCACATGATGGCCGCGCTCTCCGAGTTCGAGCGCCGCCTCATCAGCGAGCGCACCCGCGCCGGCATCATCGCCGCACGCGAACGCGGCATCGTCATGGGCCGGCGGCCCGCACTCACCCCAGCCCAGCGCAGCCAGGCCATCGCCCTGCTGCAGACCCTGCCCATCGGCGAGGTGGCCCGGCGCTTCAACGTCCACCCCACCACCGTCAGACGCGCCGTGCGCCCCACCGCCCCCCGTCTCACGCCCGGCTGCGCCGACCCTGTCCAGCCATGAGCGCCGACACGGCCATGCCCGGCGAAGCCGTCACGGTGCTCAGCTGCCTCACCTCGGCCGCACCCGCCAGCCTCGCCAACCACCGCCACTATGCGTTCGCCCACGGCTACCGCCACGAACTGCTGGACATGGCCTGCGGCCCCTGCGGCCCGCAGATCCAGGCCCTGCAGCGCTACGAGCACCTGCTCGCCACCCTCGCCCGCCTGCCCGAAGCCGCACTGGTGCTGCTGCTCGGCGAGAACGCCGCCGTCGTCCATCCGGTGCCGCTGCCGGCCCTCATGCGCGGCCGCGACTGCCTGCTCGTGCTCACCTCCGGCCCCACCCCCCAGCCCAACGTGCAGGTCTGGCGCAATACCGCCACCTCCCGCGCACAGCTCGCCGCCCTGGCCGGCCGCTGCCGCCTGGGCAGCGAACCGTTTCCCGGCGAGTCCGCCCTGCTTGCCGGCCTGCCCTCCCAGCCCTGGCACCAGACCATCGACGGCATCTGCCCCGTCATGTCCACCGGCCCCAACGTCGAGCCGCGCTGGAGCCTCGTGCCCACCTTCGCCGTGAGCCTGGACGCCAGCACCCATTCCCCCCCCGAGCTCGGCATCGTGCCGCGCTTTCGCGAAACCCTCTTCTCCCATATCAACGACTGCCAGCTCCACGCACGCCAGCCCTTGCGCCTCGACACCCCCCACGCCATGCCGGCCAGCACCCGCCAAACCTTCAATCCCGGCCGCCCCGTCGCCCTGGTTACCCTCTACACCCCCGGCATCGCCTGCTACGGACGCCTCGCCGAAGCCAGCTTCCGCCACTACTGCCAGCGGCACGGCCACACCCTGCACGTCTACCGCGACATCCCCGCCGAGCTCGGCCTGCAGGGCTCCGGCAACTGGTTCAAGCCCTGGCTGCTGCATGCCTGGCTGGCCCATCACGAATGGGTCCTCTGGCTCGACGCCGACGTGCTCGTCGCCGATCCCGCCCGCCCCATCGAACCCCTGCTCGACGGCCGCGACTGCCTGCTCGCCCGCGACATCGGCCAGTGGCCCTTCAACTCCGGCATCATGGGCTTTCGCCGTACCCCCGCCACCCTCGCCCTGCTCGCCGACCTCATGGCCCGCATCGCCGCCATGCCCGACCGCTCCGGCGTCTACACCGCCAACGGCGACCAGTTCCACTTCATCGCCGCCATGCGCGAGCACGGCCTGCTCCAGCACACCCCCATCGACAGCCCGCTCCTCTTCAACACCCCATGGTTCATGCGCTCAGCCTCCAGCTTCCTCGTCCACTACTTCGGCATGTGGACACAGATGCGCGCGCTCATGATGCACGCCGACCTCCTCGCCCTGCTCCCCTGATGCCCCTGCCAGCACTCAAACCGCCCGGGCCGGGCCAACGACGGAAAACGATGGGTGCCGGTTGATCGCGGCTTCGTGCCTGCTTACACCGTGCAACGAAACGCCTGGTCAAGATCTGGAATGTCTGTCACGGGCGCGAGCTTCATCCGGCCCCGGTACCAGCCCGATTGCCCGCCCGGCAAGCACGCACCCGCATCCCGCCGGATTCACTCCATGCAGAACCGCACAGGAGTCCTGACCAATGGAACCGGAACAATGATGGACGAAAAGAACAAAGGCAGGCTGCTGGCACACCCTGGGACTATTGCTTCATCGCCCGGACAGCCCGTGCTGTTTCACCCCCGCTTTTTATGGAGTGCGAAGGCGCGTACACCGATGCGATCGGGTTGTGCGGCCCCCCTGGCGGGCTACGAGCCAGTCGGGCAGGTTGCGGACGAGGCGGGACACCGCCGTGGTTGCGCCGGGAGCGTGCAGATCCGCGGCCCGGTCCACGCAGCAACGTGCTGCGGCCGCACGGCCGGCCGTTCTGCCAGACGTTATCCACGCAATGTGAGCAAGCGACAGCCAGTCGCGATGATGGGGGATGGGATTGCGCGCGTAGTATATCTGGAGGGTGTTGTACTCGCGCAGCAATCCTGCTGATTTCAATCCGACGCGAAGTCAGCTTGAGCCCGGTTATCCGGATAGCCTGAATCTGCGCATGGAGAAACTGTGAAAAATCTGCTGAGCCGTCGAAGCAGTCAGGCGCCGTCTGCACCGTCTGACGCCCTTGATACCCCCGCAGAAGGCGCGACCTCCGACCCCGCGGACGAGGATCCTCCAGATACGGTGATCGATACAGCAGGCGAAACTGCACAGTCCATGTCGCAAGCCCGCGCGATGACCGTGGTGACGCCGCAACCTGCTCAACGCGGGATACAGATGGCGGACGTCACGGAACTCCAGCGCCTCGTTGCAACTGAATCGATAGTCCAGTTTCGCTCATTCCGGAGCTTCGACTATTCGGCAGTGCTGCTATTTCACGGCGACGCGCCCGACTACTATGTGGCGCTCTATCACGATGCTGAAATTTGGCGTGCCTTTGTCGCCGTGGATCTCGAACCGGCCGAGGCGGTGTTCCGCAATGTTCAGGACCAGATCATCAAGATGACCGAAGGTGAGACCCGGCGCGCGCAGATCAGGTCGCAAAATGAACGGGTCGCCCGCGCGGTCAGGCAAAGCGAAGCGCTTGCCGAACGGCTGCGCAATGACATCGAGCGCGACGTGACTCAAACGCAGTTGAGCAATGCGAAACAGCACGACATACGCAGGGAACTTGCGCAGCTTGAAGCGCAGCGCGTCGCGGTCCAGGCCCAGTTGAACAGGGCGGTACGCCAGGTTCACAGCCTGAGGCTCACGAACAACGAAGGTCTTCCGCACCTGCAGACTCGCCGGGACGACGGATCGAGAAAATGAGCCAGTACGGTGAGGTGCCGGATTTCGCGAACCCGTTCCCTGCTCTTCCCTTGAAGGGGCGCGGACCTGATAATGGCGGGCATTCGTCACAGGTTTTGATCGTCCCTTTCCAGCGAGCCCTTCGACCCGGTGCAACCTCCGCAGCAGCTATTGTCGACGGTGGTCCAGATCCGCGCTTTCCGGGCAGCGTCAGATAGCGGCGGCACGATATGTTGCGCAATATGGGGCGCCCTCGATGAGGGAAGGAGCCGGCGATCACGCGGAACGTGATGCATCGCGTGCGCGTCGCCACCGCCGGCGACCACCGCGCGGGGGAAACCTCTCCCTTACCTCACCCAGTGGCACACACGCTGGTGATGATGATCGACGTGGCAGACCCGGTGCGAGTGGGCTTCGGCGAGCGTGGGTGCCAGGACGGCAGGCGCGAGCACGGCCGCCGTCAGGATCCTTGCGAAGGATTTCATGAACGTCTCCCTGGTAACCGGCCGGACCATCCGGCTGGCTTCCCTGCTTAACGCCGTCGACCGCATCCAGGTTGCACGGCGTAATGTAAAACCGCGATGATCCGTGCGCCGGCCAAAGATCGGCGTGAACACTGATGAGGCCGCATCAGCGGTACTGTCCGGCATCGTCCTGGACGATGCCGTTCTTCATCGCAAAGCGGATCACATCGGCGCCGCTTCCCAGCTGAAGCTTCTGCATGAAACGCGTCTTGTGCGTGCTCACGGTCTTGATGCTGAGATTGAGCGATCTTGATATGTCGGTCAGGCTGTAACCCCGGGCCAGCAGCTGGAGCACCTCGAACTCCCGCCTGGAGAGAATCTTTCGTGGATCACGTTCGCAGGCGGCCGGCGCGAAGAACATGGCTTCAACCAGTGCAGGGTCAATGAACAGGCAACGGTCCGCGACGCGCCGCACAGCGCCGACAAGCACGTCGGGCCCGCTTTCCTTCGAGACATAACCCGTTGCGCCGCGGCGGAACAGGCCGACATGCGTTTGTACGGTGGCCCGCATCGTCATCACGAGAAGCGCAACGCCGGTTTGCGCTGCAACCGCAGCCTTGCAGCATGCCGGCCGCCGATGCGGTCATGGACGTGGCATCAGCAAGCACAACACTGATTCCTGGCCCGTCGAGGAACGGTTGCAGACCGCGCGTGCCGGCTGTTTCTCCAGCCACCTCAATGTCTGCTTCGTTGCGCAGGACGTGCGCCAACCCTACTTCCACGATCGGATTGGCGCCCACAATCAGCCCCCTGATCGGTCGTGCATGGTCGATGGATGTCATCCATGATGGCCCGGTAATAATTGTTAAACAGGCATGGGGTGTCGGGATGGTCCCAGGCTTGCCCAGGACATGCTGACACCTCATCCTCCTCCGGTAGTGATTGTGTATGGTCTGGCCTGCGGATGTCCACACAGAATTGAGCGGCGCATGGCCCATCTACCCCAATACGCCGATGATCGTCGGATCGTCCGGCAACGGCAGTGCGGGATCAAGCCAGTTGCGCGTGCGACCCAGTGAGGGACAGTAGCTGACCCGCGTGGCGACGATCGAGAGCGACCAGTCGCGACTGGGACGGCCAATGCCACAACGACGGAGCCCCCCCAGGCGGGCTGTTGCCGGGCATGCATGTGGGTTCGCGGAGCATCCATTTCCATTCAGGTGTGCTTCGGGATCCCAGGAAATAGTCGTGACGTCACAGTCGGTCCCGTGCATCGGCATTCCGCTGGCGTATCCACAGTGAAAACGGTTATCAAGAATCCGGGAACTTCTGGCCAGCTGGTTCACGCGACACCCGCCCCCTGATTTAAACAATATTTAACGTTGCTTTGCCTGCCCGTGACATTGCGTGATGATGGCGGCCTCACGTCCGGGCCACCCATAAATAAAAAGTCCAGTCCCGCGCCCGCCGGCAGACGTGAAACGCTCCCGCCTCCAGCGGGAAACGGTGACATGAGACGGTGTGCACACATCGCGCGTCGCCGCACGGCAGACACGAACGGGACAGGACATGGCCGCGGGGAAACGCATCGGCTACGCGAGGGTATCGACAGAAGAGCAGCATCTTGACCTGCAGCTGGCGGCACTTGAGGCATACGGCTGCGACCGGGTGTATTCGGACCACGGCATCTCCGGCGGCCGCTTCGACCGCCCGGGGCTGCGCGCCGCGCTCGCGGCCGCGCGGACCGGCGGCACGCTGGTGGTCTGGCGCCTGGACCGCCTGGGCCGCTCGCTGCGCGACCTGGCCACCCTGGTGGGCAATCTCGGGCAGCGCGGCGTGCGCATCGTTTCGCTTACCGAATCGCTCGACACCGGCTCGGCCAGTGGCCGCTTCACCTTCCACATGCTTGCCGCGCTGGCCGAATTCGAGCGCGGCCTGATCAGCGAGCGCACCCGCGCGGGCATCGCGGCCGCCCGCGCCCGCGGCAGCCGCCCCGGCCGCCGGCCCGTGCTCGATGACGCGCAATGCGGGCACGCCCGCCAGCTGCTGCTCAGGCATTCCCTCTCGGCGGTTGCCCGCATGCTCGGGGTGGACCGCGGGACGCTGCGGCGCGCCCTGTCCAGAACGGAATCCCGGGAGCGCGGGGAAGCCCCGGCCCCGGACGGGGCCTGACGGCAGTGGCGCCGCGGACCGGCAACCGCTGCCCCGCGCGCCCGTCAGATCTCGAACGCGGCGCGGTCGCGGCCCGCGATCCATAGCGGCGCGCGTCCCTTGCCGTTCCACGTCGCGCCGCTCACCGGGTCACGGTACTTCGGCGGCTGCGGCCCGGTCTTCTTCGCGCCGCGACGGACCATCAGTTCTTCCGGCGTGATGAGAAACTCCACCATCAGTTCACGCACCGTCGCCAGCGCCTGGCTGCGTTCGGCGTCCCGCGCCAGCGCGATCCTCTCTTCCAGCTCCCGCCGTTCGGCCAGCAGTTCCCTGTACGTCTTCGTCATCAGTCATCTCTCCCCGGCTGCCGGCCGGTGCGGGGCGCGCGCCATGACAGACGGCCCCCATGTCCGGAAGAACATGGGGGCCGTCCGCGCGGGCCGCCGCCCTTCCAGGCCCGGCCCGCCTGCGCAAAAGCCTAGAAGCGGTGACGCAGGCCGACCGTGGCGGCCGTCTGGTTCCTCGACGACGACGGCAGCTGCGAGTTGTCGCCGCTGTAGATCGAGGCCACCCCGCCGTCGCCCATGGCGTGCTGGTACACGGCCTCGGCATAGAGGTCCGTGCGGCGCGACAGCGCATAGTCCGCCTGCAGGCCGATCTGGTGGTAACGCGTCTTCA
>NZ_RJZE01000042.1 GCF_003986935.1 Paraburkholderia kururiensis JCM 10599 = LMG 19447
ATGTTTCGCCATGGTGGTGGAGTTCGATTGTGGAAGTGTTACCGTGAGAAGCAACATTCTCCTTCAATCGCCACCGCCTTCTCCTGCCTCTTCCCTACGCCGCGTACACCACTTTCAACGATAGCTCCTGGTCAGGCGGCATTTGCCGCAGTGCCGACTTCCGCGAGAAGCCTGCTGTCACAGTTAAGCGACAGTCCGGTCACGAACGTCACCTCGGACGCAGACGGATCGTACATCGTGACGCGACAGGACGGGTCGCAGCAATGGCTTGGGGTTGATGCCAGAACCGGGGAAACTATCGTCCAGCAAAGCGGGGCGCTGGGCGTTACCCAACTCACAGTGAAGGCTGACGGCAGTTACACCGAGGTCGTCCGTACCGCGAGCGGTACGATTGGGCAATATACCGTCAATGCACTCGGCACTATCGTTGGCTATGCGCCCGCGCTACCGGCCAATGTGACGCTCAAGCCGAACCAGTTCTACGTCGATTCGGTCGCTAACAATTTCGACACGATCTCGGCGATCACAGGCGTATCTGTTCCCACGCTGATGGGCCTGAACAGTGGCCTGGGCCTCGTTTCCGGTTCCCAACAGATCGGCGTTGGACAGATCGTGAATCTCTCTGCGCCAGACAACAGCCAGTCGCCGACGATCACGATCAATCCGAATCCCCAGCCCCAGACGCAAACCCAGAGCGAAAACACCGCAACGAACAACACGAACCTCGGCTATATCTCGAACAGCGCGACGTCGTCCATCGGATTCGCCAACGGTACGCTGAACAGGACGGACTTCGTTTCGGTTACCGAAGCGGGTTTTGCCAGTAACGGCGTGCGACCAGGCGCGGTACAGGCGGACCCGAACGCGGCTGCAAACCAGATCCTGGTCGATCTCGGGTCGTCGACGCTGAGCGGTCTGAATGCACTCGCTGCGATCGGGTCGACCTCGGCTGCGCAGATGAGCAATGTGTACATCGATCCGTTGCTGCTCGATCTGGGACAAGGGATCGTGACGACCCCCGAACAGAGCTCAGGTGTGCTGTTCGATGTCGACAACTCTGGTACCTTGCACCGGACTGGCTGGGTGGGTACCGGGACCGGAATGCTCGTGATTCCTGACGCCAGCGGGCAGGTCACGAACATGAGCCAGATCTTCAGCCCCTACTTTGGGGGCAAGGCGGGCACCAATGGTGGCCCCGGCACCGCGCCGTTCGCAAGCGGCATCGCCGCTCTCACTTCGTTCGACAACAACCACGACGGCGTGATCGATACGACGGACCCGATTTTCAGCCAGCTGCGTGTCTGGGTGAACAGCACGGGCCCCGGTACCGGGCAGATGCTCACCCTCGCGCAACTGGGCATAACGGGTATCAGCCTCACCGCCACGGGCACACGCCAGATCAACAACGGCAATATCGTCACGTCACTGGGCAGCTTTGTCATGAATGGCAATGCGCGGACGATGGAAGACGTGAACCTCGTCTCGAGTCCCGCGGGCAGCACGTTTGCCACCTCAGCAAACGGCGTGACCGCGACAACCACGTCCGGTGGGGCAAACGTTACGACCTGGCAGGACACCACAAGCCAGAACCTGACGCTCGACGCCGCCGCGCTGGGTGTGAACAACATCTATGCCGGTTCGGGCAACGATACCCTGATTGCTGCCGCAAATGGCAGCTGGCTGGTAGGTGGATCAGGCAGTGATACGTTCAAGGGAGGCGCAGGCAACGACGTGTTTGTTGTTTCTGCGAACGACAGTCCGGCAAACATTCACGGAAACGGTGGCGTCGATACGGTCATCATCACTGGCAGCCAGGGAATGACGATCAACATGGCGCAGGAAGGCGTAACCATTGCCGAGGGCGGTGGTGGCGACGACGTGATCGTGAGCGGCGGCCGGACAGGCGTCTACATCAAGGGCGGCACGGGCAGCGATACGCTGATCGGGGGTGGAGGTACCGATGTGATTGTCGGCGGGTCCGGTCACAACCTCATCGTGGGCGGCAGCGGTCAGGCGGAAATTACAGCGGGCCCGAACGGTGACACCATCTATGCCTCCGCGGCGGGCTCGATCATCAACGCTGGTGGCGGCGAAGACAGGATTCACGGCGGCGCCGGCAACGACCTGGTCAAGGTCGGTGGCGGCAATGCGTCCATCGACGGCGGTGGCGGCACCAATATCGTTCAGTTCCATGGTGGCTATGCCGAATACCGGATCGTGCCGGCCAGCGGCGGCTATTACGTTGCCGACAAGGTACCCAACCGCGATGGCACGGTGTTCATTACCAACATCCAGAAGCTGAATTTCTCGGACATTCAGGGCGTGGACCTGTCCCTGCCTGATCCGATGCCAGCCGCCGACACGCTGTACGTTGACGGCACAGGCAATAGCTTCGATCACGCACAGCCCCACCTGATCTCCGCTACGCAACTGCTGGCGAACGACCAGCGTCTGAACAGCACAGGCGCGCTGCACATCGCCACGGTGGGAAGTGCACAGGGCGGCGCAGTGAGCCTGACGGCCTCTGGCGACGTGCTGTTCACGCCGACGCCGGGCTATACCGGCGTCATGACGTTCAAGTACACCGTCGCCGATGCCGCGGGCCATACAAGCGCAACAGTGGAGGATCTGAACACCGGCCGGACCGCCATCATGCAGGCGACCGTCTCGCTCATGACCCCGGAACTGCCGAAAGATCCGCTGCTGGCGCAGGAGTGGTATCTCTCGGATGCCGACATCCTGCCTGTGTGGAAAGACTATACCGGCAAGGGCGTCACCATTGGCCAGTTCGAGCCCGGTGGCGAGTTCGCTGTCGGGCCCGAGATTTTTGACTACACGCATCCGGATCTTGCGCCCAATGTCGATCAGGCGTGGATGGCAACGCAGCTTGCAAACGGGACGCTCCCGACGCAAACCTCGAACCATGCCACGATGGTGGCGGGTGTCATGGTTGCCGCAGACAACGGCAGCGGAGGTGTTGGTGTCGCGTATGACGCGAAGCTTGCCGGCTATTACCTCGCTAACAGCGGCAGCGACCTGAGTGGTCTTGGACACGAAGTCAGTTACGACATCGCCAACAATAGCTGGGTCTTCACCAACGATTTCGCCGTCAGTAACATGCAGAACGGCCAGATCAACACGGCCAGCGCGCTCCTTTCCAACGCCCAGTACGCGGCGGACAACGGCCGCGGCGGGCTGGGCACCATCCTTGTCGAAGCGGGCGGTAACCAGCGCGCAACCGGCGGAAATGCGGAAGGCTCGCTGACGAACAACAACCGATTCTCGATCGAGGTAGGCGCGATCAACGCGCAGGGCGATCTCTCGACCCTGCAGATCGGATCAGCACCATTTTCCAACCCGGGTGCGAGCCTGCTTGTGTCAGCACCTGGCAGCAACATCGAGAGTACGAGCCAGATGGTGATGACTGACCAGGGCTCGACCTTCGGTAGCGCGCATAGCAACATGCAGGGCACCAGCTTCGCGACACCTATCGTATCGGGCATCGTGGCGTTGATGCTGCAGGCAAATCCGAACCTCGGCTATCGCGACGTGCAGCAGATTCTCGCGCTGACCGCCCGCAGGGTGAACGACCCGAACACGCAATGGGCTACCAACGGCGCAAGCAACTGGAACGGCGGCGGCATGCATGTGAGCAACGACTATGGCTTCGGCGAGGTCGATGCGCGCGCGGCGGTCCGGCTTGCCGAGACGTGGATGACGCAGAGCACGGGTGCCAATGAAAAGGTCTATTCGGCCGCGAGCGGCACGCTGGGCCAGACCATACAGGCCGGCGGCACGATCACCAGCGCCATCGCGATGCAGTCCGGTCTGAACGTTGAACACGTGGAAGTCGACCTGAGCGCGACCGTAGGTCGTCTCGGGGATCTGGTGGTCACGCTTGTCGCGCCGGATGGCACAAGGAGCGTGCTGCTCAACCGGGAGGGCGTGATTCCGGCGGGCTCTCCGGGTGCGAGCCCGACTGATGTCGGTAACACGACATCCGGCCTGTTCCAGTACACGTTCATGTCGACGCATGACTGGGGTGAAACGTCCGCGGGCAACTGGACGCTGCAGGTGAGTGACGCGACCACGGGACTACCGGTCACGCTCAACAACTGGTCGCTGCGGCTCTACGGTAGTACGACCACAACAGACCACACCTACTACTATACGGACGAGTACGCCGCGGCGGTCGCTGCCAATGCGAATGCCGCCGTGCTTGATCCGTTGGTCAACGGCACAGGCGGGCGTAACACGATCGATGCCGCGGCGGTATCGGGCGACACGTCGATCAACCTGCCTACCGGCACAGCCAGCATCGGCGGCACGGCGCTCACCATCCGCAACGCCGGCCAGATCCAGAACCTCATCGGGGGCGACGGCAACGACACGCTCGTTGCAAACAACGCAGACGCGATGCTCGATGGCGGGCGGGGCAACAACAGCCTGACGGGCGGCACCGGCAAGGACCTGTTCGTCGTTCACGCCCGTGCAAACGGACTCGACACGATCGTCAACTTCAACGTGGCGAATGGCGAACAGATCGATCTGGTTGGGTTCAAGGGGAGGCAGTTCAAGGATCTGACGTTCACCCAGCAAGGTAGCAACGTGGTAGTCGGGCTGGGGAACGGCCAGACGGTCGTGCTCCTGAACCAGACCGTTTCGGCCTTGACGTCGTGGCAGTTTGTCTTCCAGGACACCTTTGTGGCGCCGCCTGCCTATGTCAACAGCGGCCAGACCGGGACAACACCGCCCGCAGGAGCCGATACCATCGCAATGCACGGCGGCTTCACCGGCGTGTCACTGAACGGCTCGACGGCCACGCTGAGCGGCACGGTCTACACGCACGACGCTGCCAGCATCGACGTCTTTGTGGTCGAGCCGCAGCCCGGCGCGACGAACTTCAGCAACGCCCTTCAGGGTTTCAGGCACGGAGTGGACAAGATAGATGTCAGCCGGCTGGGTATCACCAGCTTTGCCGACCTGAATATCGCGCAGACCAACAAGATGGTGATCAATGGTGTGGCGCTTATACATGGCACGAATGTGCGCAGCACGTCGCTGAATGCCCAGTTGCTCTATCTCGATGCACTGGATCCTTCGCAGCTCTCGGCATCCGATTTCATCTTTGCCGCGCCGACGCCGTCCGCGGCAGGTACTGTCACGACGCCGGTCGCTGCCACGAGCCCGGCGTCCACCGCACCGCTCATCGTCAGTCACGGCGAAACCGATCCGACCACCATCGTAGGATCCAGCCAGGGCATCACCGTTACGACGGACGCCGGCGGCAAGCCAACGATGCAGGCGTCGGTCGACGTCGCATTGCCCGACTACATCAATGTGCTGAACCTGACGGGAAGCGCGAATATCATCGGCACGGCCAACAACAACGGCGACACGATCACGGGCAACGCAGGTAACGATACGCTGCTGGGTGGCGACGGTAACGATACGCTCATCGCCGGAACGGGCAGTGATCTGATGATCGGCGGCAATGGAACGAACACGTATGTCATCTCTGCTGGTGGTGGCGTTGACACGGTCCAGGCCAGCAACGGCCATGCCGATACGCTTGTGTTGCAGGGCGTAACGCCAGGTTCGGTGCTCTTCAGCAGGCAGGGCAACGATCTGGTCGTGACGTTGAATCCCGGTCAGACAGATTCCAGTCATGTCGTGGTGACAAGCCAGTTCAACGGACAGGGCGTGGGCACGATCAGTGTGGGCGGGCGGAATTTTTCAGCGGCCACCGTGGCGGCAATCGTCAGTAACGGCATGGTGACGGTCAGCCATCCTGCCCTCACACAAACCGAATCCAGCGCAGCAGGCTGGTCCTATGCGTTACCCCCGAACCTCTTCGCATCGCCGGTAGCTGGAGATGTGCTCACCGTTACAGCCACGCTGGCAAATGGAAACCCTTTGCCGGCCGGGCTGACCTTCGATCCTGTCCGGCTGACGTTATCGGGGACGGCAGGCCTGAACCTTGGCGATCTCTCGATCAACGTCACGGCAACCGATCTGGCAGGCGTCAAGGCGAGTTCCGTCCTGACACTGAATGTTGTCGCTGTTCCTTCCGGTGCTGGAATGACCATTGGCGTTGGGAGTAATTCCTTCGTGGGTCAGACCGGCAACGGCAATACGTTTAATCTCTCCGGCAACAATAGCAGCGTCTGGCTGGACGGAAATTCCAATACGGTCAATGTGAACGGTGCCGGAGACAGCGTCACGGTTGGCTCGAACAGTACGGGCAACAATATCTTCGGTTCAGGCATCACCATCAACGAGAGCAGCGGCGATACGCTCGGGGTGTACGGTTCGTCGAACCTCGTTGCGCAGGCCGGTGGCAGTGGCTTGTGGCTGAACGGCAGTTCCAGCACGGTGTATGCGAATGGCAGCGGCGACAGCGTGACCATCGGTTCGAACTACACCGGCAACAACATCTTCGGGTCGGGAGTAACGGTCAACGCGGGCAGCGGCGATACGCTGGGGGTGTACGGTTCGTCAAACGCGGTTACGGTAGGGGCCGGCAGCGGTGTCTGGCTCGATGGCAGCACAAGCACGGTGTATGCGAATGGCAGCGGCGACAGCGTGACCATCGGTTCGAACTACACCGGCAACAACATCTTCGGGGCGGGGGTAACGGTCAACGCGGGAAGTGGCGATACGCTCGGCGTGTACGGTTCCTCAAACGCGGTTACGGTGGGCACCGGCAGTGGTGTCTGGCTCAATGGCAGCACGAGCACGGTGCATGCGAATGGCAGCGGCGATAGTGTGACCATCGGTTCGAACTACACCGGCAACAACATCTTCGGGGCGGGGGTGACAATCAATGCGGGCAGCGGCGATACGCTGGGCGTGTATGGTTCATCAAACGTGATTACCGAGGGCGCTGGTAGTGGCCTGTGGCTCAACGGCAGTTCAAACACCGTGTATGCCAATGGCAGCGGCGATAGCGTCACCATCACAGTCGGCGCCGACAACAGCATCATCGCGACAGGATCATCCGCGACGCTGGTACTGGGAGACGGTGCGGCGACGGTACGGATGACTGGCACCGGTTCTACTGTCACAGCCGGGCACGGCGCATACCGCATGGAGTTTGGCGCCGCGGGACAGCAGCTCAGGTTCGGCTCGGACGTGCTATCCAGCAACCTCTGGTTCCAGGAGTTCGGCCAGGACCTTCAGATCACCGTGAACGGCACCAGCGAAACGGTGACCCTGAAAAACTGGTATGCAGGTACCCCTGAGCAGGCGAGCTCGATCATCGCCGGGGATGGCAAGACGCTGGCTGCCTCCAGCGTCAACCAGCTTGTGCAGGCAATGGCTGCCTTTCCGCCTCCAGGTGCGGGTCAATCCACTCTGACGCCTGCCGAACAGCAGGCGCTGCAGCCCGTGCTTGCCGCCAGCTGGCATTGAGGCAAGCCCGCCAGACCCCGCGCGGACACGCGCGGGGTCTGGCCATACAGCCGGCGAACGGGGACGCCGGAAGTTTTTCAGTATCCCGGACGGTGGACAACCGGCCTGCCGTCTGCTTTCCTAAACGACTACACGCTTTGACAACGACTGAATCCCCAGACTCCGGGCTGTGGGCGCTGACTGCCATGGCAGCGCTACATGGCGTAGCCACGGACGAACCGCAACTGCGCCATACATTTGGTCGCGAAGACTTTACGACTGCCACGATATTGCTGGCGGCCAGATCGCTTGACCTGCATGCGCGCGCGATCCAGCAGGACGGCACGCGCCTTGGTAAGGCACCCCTTCCGGCCGTGGCCTGCGAGCGCGGGAGCGGTCGCTATTTCATCGTCGCACAGTATCGCGAGCGCCCGGACGGAACCGCCCTCCTGCTCATCCAGCGCAGTGGCGAATCGCCCACCGTCGTCACGCTGGACGATCTCCTCGCGGTATGGACGGGCGAACTCATCTTCTTTGCCAGCAAGGCAAGTTTTGCGGGGGAGATGGCGAAGTTCGATTTCACGTGGTTCATTCCGGCGATCGTCAAATACCGGCGGCTTCTCGGCGAAATCCTGCTGGTTTCGCTGGCGCTGCAGGTAATCGGGCTCGTGACGCCGATGTTCTTCCAGGTCGTGATGGACAAGGTTCTGGTCAACCACGCACTGAAGACCCTGCACGTGATCGCGATCGGTCTCGTTTTCGCCATCCTGTTCGAGGCTACCTTGACGGGTATCCGGAGCTGGGTGTTCGCGCACACGAGCAGCAAGATCGACGTGGAACTGGGTGCACGGCTGTTTCATCACCTGCTGGCGCTGCCGCTCGCCTGGTTTCAGGCAAGACGTGTCGGTGACTCCGTTGCGCGCATCCGCGAGCTGGAGAATATCCGCGCGTTCCTGACAGGCAACGCGATGACGCTTGTGCTGGACCTGCTGTTCTCCGTGGTGTTCGTTGCGGTGATGCTGTGGTACAGCCCCACGCTGACACTCATCGTCGTGCTGTCCATACCGCTTTATGCGTTGCTCTCGCTGTTTTTTACTCCGGTTATCCGGGCGCGGCTGGACGAGAAATTCAACCGCGGGGCGGAAAACCAGTCGTTCCTCGTTGAAACCATCAGCGGGATCGACACCGTGAAGGCGATGGCGGTCGAACCGCGCTGGATCCAGAAGTGGGAAAAGCAGCTCGCGGGCTACGTCAGTGCAGGCCTGTCGGTTACCAGGGCGACAACCATCGCGAGTGGTGGCGTGACGCTGGTCAGCAAGCTCGTTACGGCAGCGATTGTGTGGGTTGGCGCGCTGCAGGTGATCGACGGAAAGATGACCGTCGGTGAGCTGATTGCGTTCAACATGCTCGCCGGGCAGGTGTCGAGTCCGATCCTTCGGCTCGCGCAGTTGTGGAATGACTTTCAGCAGGTTGGCATCTCGATGGGACGGCTGGGCGACATCCTGAATGCCCGTGCCGAGGTTGCGGGGCAGAAGACGCGCCTGCCGCGGCTGTCGGGTGCGGTTGCGTTCGATCAGGTTTCATTTCGCTACCGTCCGGATGCAGCCGATGTGCTGCGCAGCATCTCACTTGCCATCGTACCTGGCGAAGTGATCGGCATCGTGGGGCGGTCGGGATCGGGCAAGAGTACGCTGACGAAACTCGTCCAGCGACTGTACGTTCCTGACCGGGGGCGCGTGCTCATCGATGGCCAGGACATCTCCATCATCGACACGACGTCGCTGCGACAGCAGATCGGTGTCGTGCTGCAGGAGAACACGCTCTTCAACCGGAGCGTGCGCGAAAACATCGCCCTCACCAATCCGGCCCTGACCATCGAGGCCGTCATCGAGGCGGCAAAGCTTGCCGGTGCGCACGAATTCATCTGCGAGCTGCCGGAAGGCTATGACACGATGGTAGGCGAACACGGCACCGGGCTTTCCGGAGGACAGCGGCAGCGCATTGCCATTGCCCGGGCGCTGATCGCCAACCCGCGCATCCTCATATTTGACGAGGCGACCAGCGCCCTCGACTACGAATCGGAGCGGGTCATCCAGGACAACATGCGACGGATATGTCAGGGACGCACGGTACTGATCATCGCACACCGGCTGTCTGCCGTCCGGGAGGCGAACCGGATCATCGTGATGGAGCGTGGCCAGATCGCGGAGACGGGCGATCACGAGGCACTGCTGCGCAAGCCCGGCGGCATCTACGCGCACCTGTATGCGCTGCAGCAAGGCCTTGCGGGGAGTCACACATGAGCATCCGATACCGGCTGCAGGCAGCGGCCGGACTGATGAGGCGATATCTGGATGTCTGGCGACATTTCTGGCGACAGCGCCGGCAGCTCGATTCACCTGTACTTCGCGAGCACGAGGCCGAATTCCTTCCAGCGGCACTGGCTCTCCAGGCGAAGCCCGTGTCTCCCGCTGGACGCTGGGTCGCGCGCATCCTGATGGCAATGGTTGTCGTGGTTATCGCATGGGCAAGCCTTGGACATATCGACATCATCGTGAACGGACAGGGCAGGATCATCGCGAGCGGGTATACGAAGACAGTCTCCTCGGTCGAAGTTGCGCGCGTGTACGCCCTGCACGTCGAAGAAGGACAGGCCGTGAGGGCCGGCGACATACTGGTTGAACTCGACACGCGGCAGGTAGACAGCGAGTTCGACAGGGCCGATGCTGCCCGGCAGGCCGCGCTTGCGCAGGCGGCCCGCTGTCGTGCGCTCCTGAAGGCATTCGACGGGAATCGTGCGCCGGTGATGGAAGCTGTTCCCGATATCAGCCGTGTGCGGTGGGAGGCGGCGGCGAGCCATCTGCAGGACCAGTGGCGGGACTACCTCGCGCAACGTACGCGTCTGGACGGCGAGATCGCGCGCTATGCCGCGGGACTGCCCGTTGCGAGCCGCATCGAGGCGAGCTACGCGGAGCTGGCGCAGACGAATGATGTTGCACAAAACGCCTATCTGGAAAAGAAGCAGGCACGCATCGACATAGAGGGGCAGCTCACCGACGCGAGAAACCAGCGCGCGGCATTGACCGCGCAGATGCGGGAAAAGGCACAGGAACAGCTGGAGGAAGCGAACCGGCAGGCAGTAGAAGCCACCCAGGATGCACGCAAGGCCAGCGCGCATGGCGCGCTGCTCAAGCTCACTGCACCGGTAGACGGTACCGTGCAGCAACTGGCGATTCACACCGTAGGCGCGGCGGTGCCTGCGGCTCAGCCGTTAATGCAGATCGTGCCGCAGCGGCCGACTGTCGAGTTCGAGGCGTCCATCGCCGACCGCGATGTTGGTTTCGTCCGGGAGGGGCAGTCCGCCACGGTGAAGATCGACGCGTTCGAATACACGCACTACGGCACCGTGCCTGCCGTCGTGAGCCACGTGTCGCGCGACGCAATCCAGGATGAGAAGAGAGGGCTGCTTTACACGGTGACGGTAAGGCTTGAGCGGCCCTCACTCCTGATCGACGGGCAGGCGGTGAAACTTACCCCAGGCATGTCCGGTACGGTGGATATCAGGACAGGCACGCGCCGCGTGATTGGCTACGTCCTTGCGCCCCTTCTGCAGACCACACGGGAGAGCCTGCATGAGCGTTAGGCGTGACGGCGTAGTGCTGGCGCGCCTGAAAGCCAGTGTGGCGGCAGGCGCATGTCTGCTGGCGCAGGGAGGCCTCGCGCGGGGAGTGCCGGACATCCTCGAGGATCCACTTCTTGCACGGCCTCCCGTGCTGGATACGGGGTCGGTCCTGCCCGGTGACACTGCACCGGTCGCCTGCGAGGCGCGACCGGATTTCACTCAACCGCTGACACTCTCCGATGCTGTGGACCTTGGCCTTTGCCACGCCCCGAAGATCAGTGTGGCGTGGGCGGCTATCCGGCAGCAGGCGGCGGCAGTGGGGGAGGCGCGTGCCGCGTATCTGCCGACGCTTACTGCTTCGATTACCGGGCAACGCAACCAGATCACCTATCCTGGAACGCCGAACACCGACTCGACGCTGCGTGGTCACAGCAGCTACGCAGCGCTCAACTGGCGCCTGTTCGATTTCGGGGAGCGTTCCGCCAACCGGCAGGCGGCGAACCATCTGCTGGCCTCCGCCATGGCCAGTTACGATGCGGCCCTGCAAAGAACCCTCGGCGAGATCGTGAGCGCGTACTTCGATGCGCGGACCGCGCAGGCGTACCGGGTAGCGCGAGGCCTGGACCGGCAATGGGCCGAACAGACGCTAGCGACGGCCACACGGCGGGAACGCCTCGGCGCGGCGGGACGCAGCGATACGCTGCAGGCCCAGACAGCGCTTGCAAAGGCGCAGCTTGAGGAGCAGCGCGCGGCGGGCGAAATGAACAAGGCGCTGGCTACGCTCGTGTATGCACTTGGCGTGCCGGCAGACACCGCTGTTACCCTGGCTGTCGACAGTTCGGCCCCCGCGGTAGACGCAGTGGACGACCTCGAGCACTGGCTGGAATTCGCACGGCGGCAGCATCCAGCCATTGTGGCCGCACGCGAGCAGTGGGAAGCGGCCAAGGCAAAGATCACCAGTACCCGTTCGCAGGGACTTCCGACACTGGACTTCGGCGTGAACTGGTACCAGAACGGATATCCAAACCAGAGCCTGCAGTCGGTGCGATCAAATACGACCACGATTGGTCTTACGCTAACCATTCCGATCTTTGAAGGTTTTGCACGGACCTACAAGGTCCGCGAGGCCCAGGCCCAGGCTGACCAGGATGAAGCCCAGATTGAGGAGACCGAACATCAGGTCCTGAAGGAAGTTGTCCAGGCATACGCGGACGCCCGGTCGTCACTTGCCAGCCTGAACGCGTCTGCAATGCTGCTTACCTCCGCGGAGGCGGCGCTCACATCATCGCGCAATCGCTATGAACACGGTGTTGCTGACATCATCGAATTGATCAACGCGCAGACGGCACTGGCCGACGCACGCCAGGAACGTATCCGGAGTGAAGCGCAGTGGCGCTCGGCCCGGCTGCGCCTGCTCGCCGATACAGGCATGCTGGGTCGTACCGGCGTGAGCGCCGGCACGACGCTGGAACCGGAGCGGCAATGAGCGGACAGCAGACACCCAGGGTGGGCCGTGCCTGCTGCTCGAAGACGAACTGGCGGCGATGGAACACGTCCTGGTCCTGCATGACCAGCAGCTCGCCGCGATTCCGAAGTTTCGCTTTCTGAAGGCATGCGAGAAGTTCGCTCCGATCCCGGCTTCCCCTGAGGCCTGGCGATGGCGGATGTAAGTGAGGGGAAAGGTTTCAGGCCGCTATGGAGAGATAACGCACATTATCGGATCATCATCGTTTTTGATCTAAACTGGCGATCATGAAAACGCACGAGCCCCTTTCCGTCGCCGACATGGATGCCGACTTCCCGGACGATGCGGAACTCGCCGCACTGCGTGGCTGGTACGCGGGCCTGGATGCGCGGACTGCCGTGACCCGTTATCTCGGTGATCGCCGGGAAGCCGGCGCATCGTCGCGCGGCGTGCTCGGCCGGATTCGCCGGCAGCTCATCGCGTACGCGCAGGCTCGACACCGCGCGGACCTGGCAGCCGTGTTCGCTCGCCCGACGCGCACGTCGGCCGACAGTGTTGCCCGCGGGATCGAGGCGCTCCGCAACCTGCCCGTCCCAGTGCCACTCATTAGCGACGCGGTCGACCTGTGGCTGCCGCCTCGCATTGTCGAGGCGCTGAACGCGCACGGTATTCGGACACTTGCGGACCTGACCGTGCGGATTCCGCGGCGGCGGCGCTGGTGGTCCGCAATCGCCGGACTCGGCGTCGCCGGCGCGCGACGCGTCGAAGCGTTCTTCGCCGCCCATCCAGGGCTGACCGAACGCGCGCGGGCACTGATCGTTGCCGCACCCGGCGGCGACATCGTGCCGTGGGAACAGCTGCGCGTGCCGCACGAGGTCGATGGCTCACGTGGCCAGTTCCGCGCGCCGCGAACCGCCTGCCTGCTGAACGCGTCAAACGACTATGAAGCGATTCAGTCCTGGCTATCGCTGCATGAGTCGGCAGCTACGCAGCGCGCCTACCGGAAAGAGGCGGAGCGACTGATCCTGTGGGCCATCGTTGAGCGCGGCCGTGCCTTGTCGTCGCTCACCACCGACGACGCGATCGCGTATCGCGGTTTCCTGCGGCGCCCGACGCCGCGCGAACGCTGGGTGGGCCCATCACGGCTGCGGCATAGCATCGAATGGCGACCGTTCACGGGCCCGCTGTCCGCCCGCTCCGCCGCGTACGCCCTGAACGTCCTGTCGGCGTTGTTTCGCTGGCTGGTCGAACAACGCTACGTGCTCGCAAATCCGTTCGCTGGCGTCAAGGTGAAGAGCCAAGCGCAACGTGCTGGACTGGACGTGTCCCGCGGCTTCTCCGAAGGCGAGTGGCTGCTGATCCGTACACTGGCCGACGGCCTCGAGTGGTCTTACGGCTGGAGCGCGTCGGCCGCACAGCGCCTCCGCTTCCTGCTGGACTTCGGCTACGCGACCGGCCTGCGCGCGAGTGAACTGGTCGGCGCGAGGCTTGGCGACATCCGCCGGGACGAGCACGGCGATCACTGGCTGCACGTGCTCGGCAAGGGCGGCAAGCTCGGCAAGGTGGCGCTGCCGTCGCTCGCTCGAACCGAGCTGGATCAATCTCTCGTGCAGCGCGGGCTGCCGGTCACGCCGGCGCGCTGGAACCCGGCAACGCCGCTCGTTGCGAGCCTTGACGAGGATGGCGCGGGCATCGAACCCAGACGGCTCTGGCGCGTGCTGCGACGGTTCTTCGAACTGGCCGCCGGTGCACTACAGGACGAATGGCCGGCAACCGCTGAGAAGCTGCGGCGCGCGAGTCCGCACTGGATGCGGCACACGCATGCGTCGCACGCGCTCGCGCGAGGCGCCGAGTTGATCATGGTGCGCGACAACCTGCGGCACTCGTCAATTTCCACGACCTCGACCTATCTGCACAGCGATGAAGTACAGCGGGCTCGGCAGTTTGATCGGGCGTTCGCGGCACACCCCCGCGAGCGGTAGCCCTCTCCCGGCAGCTTCGTTGTCACCTCTGAGGTGACACAATCAGTTCGCTGCTGCTACGACCTTGAATCTTCACGCAATTCCGCCATGGTGACCGGCCCTCGCCGTACTGGTGACACATTTGCTGACGAAGTAGTGACACTTTTGGTACGGTCTACGGTAATGAACGCGTTGCCGCCGGACAGGTGCCGTTCAATGCGAAGCGCATCTATCGCGTCATGCGCACGCATAGTCTGCTGATGCAACGTCGTCCGACTCCGCCTCGGCAGCAACGCCGGCACGATGGCAAGGTGGCCGTGGCGCGCAGCAACCAGCGTTGGTGTTCGGACGGCTTCGAGTTCCGCTGCGACAACCGCTGCGCGTGACGTTCGCGCTGGACTGCTGCGACCGGGAAGCCATGAGCTGGGCGGCCACGACGGCAGGCCACAGTGGTGACATCGTGCGCGACGTGATGCTGGCTGCAGTGGAAAATCGGTTTGGCAACGAGCTGCATACACCGTCCGAAATCGAGTGGCTGAGCGACAATGGTTCGGGCTATACGGCCGACGATACACGCCGGTTTGCAGCGGCCATCGGCCTGAAGCCATTGACCACACCGGTGTGCAGCCCCCAAAGTAACGGGATGGCCGAGAGCTTCGTGAAGACAATGAAGCGCGACTACGTTGCCTTCATGCCGAAGCCGGACGCAGCGACTGCTGCACGCAACTTGGCCATCGCGTTCGAGCATTACAACGAGAAGCATCCCCATAGCGCGCTGAAGTACCGCTCGCCTCGCGAGTTCTGGCGCTCAATGGATTCAGCAACCTTAGTGTGACGCTGTGTCCGGGATTACAGGGTCAACTCCATTAATCTCGACAGGCATACACACGCAAGTATCGATCCAGGATAGAACTACCATGCTGTTACTGAATAATCGCGTCCGCAAGTTGGACTTTCAAGATTTGGTGATTTTTCACCTCATCAATGAGCTGAGAAGTGTCACCGAGGTCGCGGAACTACTCAGCGTCAGCCAATCGACTGTCAGCTACTGCCTGAAACGCCTGCGCGACTGCTTTGACGACGAGTTGTTTATCAACTCCCGCTTTGGCATGAGCCCGACCCAGCGGGCCACGGCGCTCACGCCCCGCATACAGGGTATCTTGACCCAGATGGCCGAGTGCGTACAGGAGGACATCGACTTCAATCCCAACGCCAAATCCACCTCATTTACCATCTGCGCGCCGCAATATTTTGAAATCATCATCATGCCGGTGCTGATGAAGAACATTCTGGAGATGGGTCACACGGTTTCGATCAACATCACAAAACCAGAAAAGGATTTGCCCTACGCCGATATCGTTGCAGGGCAAATCGATCTGGGTGTTTTCTTTGGCCCTGGCTTCTATCGTAGCTACCCGGGTCTTTCGACCCAGACGCTGTTTCGCGACCAGCTTCTTGCCGTGCAGGATGGCCCCGACAATACACAACCGCTGCCGTTGAATGAGCTGCTGGAGCGCCGTCACGTATTTCCTACGCCCTGGGTTTCCGACAGCAATATGGTCGACAGCTGGCTGCAATCACAGGGCCATCGCCGCACGATCGCAGCGCGGGCCAACAGCTACTTTTCTGCGATCGAGCTGCTGTTCGGCACCGATCTTCTGCTGATGCTTCCCCGACGGATACATCAGAAAGTCAAGAGCAAGGTGCCCAATGTCGGCGCACGGCCCATGCCCGAGGGCATGCCGGACTTCACGCTGGATATGGTGTGGAGCGCTGCGCTGACGAACAACCAAGCCAATACCTGGCTGCGTCAGCAATTGATTCGTGCCTGCGCGAACATCTGAAAACCACAGAGGCTCCGTGCTCAGCCGCGGCCCGTCTGAACGGCAAAGTGCTTTGGATAGTCGGCTGGGCGGAATCGTCCCACCATGAAGATCATTCCGGTGGACACAAGCGCCAGCAATAGCCACGCCTGCGTGAAGCTGGATGACACATCCTTGATGAAGCCAGCAATCAGCGGCGACAGCGCAGCAATGAGATAACCCACGCCCTGCACAAACGCCGTAAGCTCGCCGGCCCGACGCGGGGCGTCCATGTGATCCATTGCCACAATCAGGCTCATCGGGAACAGGCCGCCGATGCCAAAACCCAGCAGGCCAGCCCAGACGATCGGATAAGCCGTGGGAGCAAAAATCAGACCGGCAAACCCGGCGATCACGGAAATCAACACCAGCAGCAACAACGGACGGCGGTCCAGACTGCGGCTGGCCAGCGCCGGCACCACCAGACCGGACAGCACCTCCATGCTCGTCAGATAGGCCAGCAACAGGCCTGCGTTCGTATCCTGCCACCCTTGCTCGACATAGAACGGAGGCAACCAGGCCAATACGCAGGTGTAGGAGGCAGTGCCCAGACCAAAGAAAATGCCCAACAGCCAGGCACGCGGGCGGCCCGCGAACGACATGTCGCTGCCGATCGAGCCTTGTTGGGGCGCGACGAACGACACGATGTCAGCGCGTATGGCATACCACGCCGCCAGCGCCACCGCAGCCAGCGCGGACCACGCGGCCAGCGCGGACTGCCAGCCTCCGAGCCACACGCCGATGAATGGCGAAGCGGCGGCGGACAAAGCTGCTCCGCCCATGATGGCGGTCACGTACACACCCATCAGCAACGCTATCGCGTCCGGAAAGCGGCTCTTGATGATGCTGGGCATGACCGATTGGATGACAGCGACACCCGCTCCCGCAACCACGGCGGTCAGTATCAGATCCAGCGCGGACGAAGCGTATAGGCGAGCCAGACTGGCAAGCCCAATGACCAGCAGGGAAACCGCAATGGCGCGGTGTTCGCCCCAACGGGCTGCCAGCCTGGCACCCCGGAACATCGCGAAGCCCATCGCCAGCACGGGCAGCATGGTCAGCAGCGCAACCAGGGTGTAGCTCAACGGAATGCTGCTCCGGATCGATGTCAACAGCGGCCCGATGGCGGCCATGGATGGCCGCAGGTTCAGGCCGACCAGCACCAGCGCGAGGATCAACGGCACACGGTTTGCCGCGCGGGAAGATTGCATCACGTTCTGACTCCATACCTGTAGGAACGACCGAGTCATTGTCGCGACAACAAGCCACTATTCGCAATTCAAAGTTTCAAGTCGGCTATCGGCGAATTCGCATGCCCTCATTTGTCCGCCACCTACACTTCCCGTCCGATCCACTGCCCCTCTCCTGAGCCATGAACGCTATTGATTCACCTGACTGCGCACAGGGTTTCCAGTTGACGCTGGACCAATTACTGATGCCTGCCGTTGAACAGTACCCTGAGCGCGAGATCGTTTACCGCGACAACCTGCGTTTGAGGTATCGCGATCTCCATGGGCGCGTGCTGCGACTGTGCGCGCTGTTGCAACGATTGGGGGCCGGCCCTGGCGTGACCGTCGCCGTGGCCGACTGGGACAGCCATCGTTATCTGGAAGCGTACTTTGCAGTACCGATGACGGGTGCCACGTTGATGACGGCCAATATCCGGCTGTCGCCGGAACAACTGGCCTACACGCTCGGCCATTGCGGCGCCAGCGTGCTGCTGGTCAACGACGACTTTGCGCCGCAATTTGCCGCGCTTCGCGAGGCGCTGCCCATGGCGACCTCCTGGCTGCGGCTGACCGACCAGCCCAATGAGCCTGCTCATCCAGATCTACCCTGGCATGGAGAGTACGAGGCTTGCCTCGCCGCTGAAACGCCCGATCCGGTGCTGCCCGCTCTCAACGAGAATTGGCTCGCCACGTTGTTCTATACGACTGGCACCACCGGCGTCCCCAAAGGCGTCTCTTTCAGCCATCGACAGTTGGTGCTGCACACGCTGGCACTCGCCGGCGCGCTGGGCTGTTCGGCGGACGGTCCAAGGTTGCATCGCCGTGACGTCTACATGCCCATTACGCCGATGTTCCACGTTCATGCCTGGGGCATGCCCTATCTGGCCACGATGCTTGGCCTCAAGCAGGTGTATCCCGGCCGGTACCGGCCCACCGCGTTGCTTGACCTGATCGAACGTGAAGGCGTCAGCTTCTCGCACTGCGTGCCGACGCTGCTGCAAATGATGCTGAATGACCCCAGCCAGCCGCAACGCGACTTGTCGCGCTGGAAAGTCATCATCGGCGGTGCGGCGCTATCGGAATCCCTGGCGCGTCGTGCGCTAGCACTAGGCATCGACATCTGGTCGGGGTATGGCATGTCCGAGACAGGACCAGTGCTGACGCTGGCCCAGTTGCATCCTGACCATGAACGCAACGAAGCTCGCGATCTGGCGGCACGGTTGCGTGCCGGCTCGCCCATCCCGCTGGTACGTCTGCGCGTACTGGATAAAGCAGGGCAGCCGGTTGCCCGCGACAATCGTCAGCCCGGCGAGGTTACCGCTCGCGCTCCGTGGCTCACGGCCGACTACCTCAATGAGCCAGAGGCCAGCGCAGGACTGTGGCGCAACGGCTTCCTCCATACACGCGACATTGGGGTGCTGGACGCAGCCGGCTCCCTGCGGTTGACCGACCGCGCCACCGACATGATCAAGACCGGCGGGGAATGGGTTTCATCGCTGGAGCTTGAAGCCCTGCTGCTCGATTGCGCCGGTGTGGCAGACGCCGCAGTCGTCGGCATTCCGGACGCGCGCTGGGGAGAGCGGCCGGTAGCCGTTGTCGTTCCCACGAAGGACAACGATCCCGAGCTGGCCGAGGCCTTGCGCAAGGCACTGCACGCGCACGCGCAGCAGGGCCGTCTGCCGTCATACGCACTACCAGACGCCATTCACCTCACCCATGCACTGCCGCGCACGAGCGTCGGCAAAACGGACAAGAAGTCATTGCGCATTCAATATGGCTGAGCCTGAGCCTCCTTCTCCGCGCAAAGAAAACCGGCTTTTGCCGGTTTTTTCATATCATTTTGCAAATCCATGGATTGAATTAAATTCATAACAGATAAATGCGTTCTGTAACATGCCGATTCTATTATTTAAATCCGCGAATCAATTTTATTCGGCGCAGCACCACAATCCACCGCCCATTATGGCTATGTTGAATGCCGACAAACCTATGAGGTGATGCGATGAATATTCGAGTTGTCAAACAGGGGACTGCGTTATGGAATCTTGCGGTCATCGCCGTACAGAAGAAGTACCGCAGCGCTTACGAGGCGCAAATCGAACCCAACCCGGAGAATTTCGTCGTCGCGGTAGAAGGCGATCAGAATATTCTGGCTTGCGCAGGAATTACATTCGCCGAAAACGGAAAACTGTTTTCCGAGCAATATCTAGACAGGCCCATTGAATCTGCCATTCAAGAGATATGGCGATGCAAATATGGAAGAAACGAAATTGCGGAAGTCGGGAACCTGATTTCCGTCGACAAGAACGCATCGCTCAGTGTCATCAAACTTGTGCCACTGCTCGCCTGGTGCATGGGTGCCAAGGCCCTGCTGTGCACCATCACGCCCAAGGTCGCGGGGCTGCTGAACGCCTGCGACATTCGCTTTGAACCAGTGTGCGAAGCCGATCCGTCCAAGGTAGACGGCGGCGGACGCGCGTGGGGAAGCTACTACGCCAACAACCCCACCACCGGGCTGATCCACGTCGCCAACCACCGCGAGCTGTTCCAGCGGCTGACGACCTCCATGGACTTCATCCGGAGCAAGCAGGCGGCCCAACTGGAGGCCGTATCGTGAGCCTGAGCCATCAGCTATGCCACCAATTTCTGGGCAATCCGGAGCAGATTGCCTGTATCGACCACGATGCCGATGGTGGCGTTCGGCGCGTCCTTAGCCGGGGCCAGCTCGCAAATGCCGCGCACGTGCTGGCGGACTACCTGCAAGCCGAACTGCGATCCGACTTCGTCGCACCACGCCCTGTGGTTGGCATCGTCATCCGCAACAGCATCAACTGGCTGATCGCCGATCTCGCCTGCCTGTTCTCCAATCTCACCAGCTTGCCGCTACCGCAAGCCTTCACTCGCGCCCAGGCAGAACATTTGGCCGCCAAGTGCGATTTCTTCCTGGTCGATGAAGCTGGCGAAGCCACTCTGGAACAACGTTGGGGGCTGCAAACTTCTGCGGCACGCAAACTCAGGGTAGACCAGATGGCGCCAGCGCCCGGCGCGATGCCGGCATCGCCGCAACTCGCGCCGGACGGTAGCTGGATCTGCAAGATCATCCACACGTCTGGCACCACAAGCCGCCCGAAGGGCGTCTGTCTGAGCGAGAACGCCCTGGCCGCCACGCTGAGGAGTCTTCATGAAGCCCTGCCGGCCGGGTGTCATCACCGCTATTTGTCGCTGGTGCCGCTGAGCCTCCTGCTCGAGCAGATTACCGCGCTCTACATGCCGTTGCTGTCGGGCGGTACGGTCCACTTCTTGCCGGAAACCGTACCGCTGCTGGGTGAGCCCGGCGGCAGCGCCGACCGGATGATCGACTGGCTGATGAACGTGCGCCCTGGCGCCTGCACCGTGCCTCCAATGGTAGTCAACCGCCTGCTGACGAGGCTGGAACAGGGCGAGGCAGAGCTGGCCAACTATCTCCGCGCCGATGATGCCCCTCACGTTACGTGTGGCGGTGCCGCCGTCAGTGCCGAAGTGCTGGCCCGGCTGGCGGCGCTGGGCGTTGAGATTTTCCAGGGCTACGGTCTGAGCGAGAACGCCTCGGTGGTCAGCGTGAACACCCGCGCCGCCAATCGCCACGGTAGCGTGGGCCGCCCACTACCCCACGTCCAGTTACGTATTGCGGACGACGGTGGCATCCAGATCCGCAGCGCTTCGCAGTTCAGTCACTACTCCGGCGAAGACCCGAGCGCTTGCGCGCATACGGCCGATGGCTGGCTCGACACCGGCGATCTGGGCAACCTGGACGAGGATGGCTACCTGTTTATCAGCGGGCGCAAGAAGAACGTGATTTGCCTGCCTAACGGCCGCAACGTCAGCCCGGAGCAAGTGGAACTGGAGCTGCGCCAACTGGACGGCATCCATGACGCAGTCGTCTTTCTCGACAACGAAGATGGCCTTGTCGCCTTGCTGCACACCGGAGAAGTCTCCGACACCGCCCCTTGGCTCGGCTGGATGGCGGACAACCTGTCCGACATCGAGCGCCCCGCCAGGTTGTGGCTGCTGCCGCGCGGCAACGAGCTGCTCACCCGCCTTTACACCGTCACCGGCCGCCCGCAGCGCGGCGACATTGCGCAGGCATACGCCGCTCGCCGGGACATCTTTTCCATCAACGAGGAACATAACCATGAATACGGCCGTCTTGTTGCAGTCTGAGACCACCATCAAACGCATCTGTGCTGAAGACCTGCGTGAACTCCGGACGGAGGAGCTGCTTTCCGAACTGGCGCAGACTGGTGTGCTGCTATTCCGCCACGGCGCGGATACCGTCGACGACTTCTGCAGCTTCGTCAAACGCCACAGTTCGCGGCTCAGCCTGGACCCGGCACGCACCATGGAAGGCGGCGCCGCCCAACTGGTCGATGCCGGAACCGACGCGGTTGGCCTGCACTGCGAGAACGGCAACTCGCCGTTCTGGCCGGACCTGACCTGGTTCTATTGCAAGGAGGCGCCGCGCAAGGGCTCGCAAACTACCGTCTGTGACGGCGTGGCCGTGCTGGAGCGGTTCTCCGACAGCACCCGCGACTTCTTCGTGCAGAACGAGATCCGCTATTCGCGCAATGTGCAGGCGGCCAAGTGGAAACGGCTGGTGGTGCACTACACCCCGACGATCAACAATCCTGAACAGGTGAAGTTCGAGGATCTGCAGCGCATCATCGGCAAAGACCCGAATACCCAGATCACCTACAACCCAGCCGATGAATCCATCGGCTACGACTTCACGGTGTCGGCGGTATTGTGCTCGGCCATCGGCCGCCGACCGGCCTTTGCCAACAGCATTCTCGGCCCCTCGTACAACTACGAGAAGCCGCGCATCACGATCGCGGCCAGCGGTGAACCGATTCCGACAGCAATGATGGAAGAGGTGATTCGCGTGACCGACGCCAACACCATCCCCGTCGACTGGAACGACAACGACTTCGTGATGATCGACAACCGCCGTGTCATGCATGGCCGGCGCGCCATCGTTGACACCCGGCGCAAGATCTTCAATGCGCTCAGCTACCTGTGAGGAGGGCACCATGACCGCACGCGATGCCCTGCCTGCCCTGGCTCGGCCCATCTTGAGCGGGGAAGGCGAAACCTTGATCGACGTCGACGGCCGCCGTATCGTCGACCTGGCCAGCGGCCACTTGGGCTTCAGCCTTCCTGACGTCATCGACAAGGTGCGTGCACAGGCCGCTATCATGGGCCTGTCTAACCGGGTGATGATGTCCGAACCGCTGCTGCGGCTATGCCGGGAGCTGGCCGGCATGCTGCCGCCCACACTGTCCAACGCTTACGTGTGCAGCTCTGGCGACGAGGCCTTCGAAGGCGCGCTCAAGCTCTGCAAGGGTGTGCAGCCCAGACTGCAGCGTCTCGCCCACGTGCGTGGCAGCGAATTCGGCTCGCTGAGTTTCGGCCGCTGCCTGGAAAAGCCGGAAAGCTATGGTGAACTGCGCAGCTTCCTGGGCCTGGAAACACTGACGGTCGAGCACCACGGCCCACTGCCATCGGCCAGCGATCTGGCCCAGTGCTATGCGCTGTGCTACTCGCCACTGGTCCGTCACGACGATGGTTCGCTCGTGCCGCTCGCGGCCGAACGTCTGCGTGAAATTGCCAGCCTGGCCCGTGCCGCGAAGGTGCCGCTGGTCTGCCAGGCAAGCGAGGTTTGCCTTGGCACCACGGGCGTGATGTTCGGCCACGAACTGGCCGGGGTCGACCCCGACATTCTGGTGCTGGGTGGTGCGCTCGGCGGCGGCGCGGTACCCATAGGGTGCTACCTCACCTCGGCCGAGCGCGCTTACAGGGTGTACGGCTGCAGTTCGCCCGCCAAGCACGGCAGCACCACGGGCGGCAACCCGCTCTCCTGCACCGCCGCCCTCGCCGCACTGGACTACGCAATGCGGAACAACACACCCAGCCGGTTTGAAGCGCTCGGCAAACACGTCGCCGACATGCTGCCGGAGCACGTCTGCAGCGTGATTGGCGGCATCGTCAACCTGCGCGTGCCGGACAAAGTGGACGCATCCAGCCTGCCGGAACGCCTGCTGGCAGATGGCGTGCTGGTGCGGCCGCCGCGCGGCAGGACGCTGACCTTGCGCCCGTTGGCCGCCACCCGCACGCAAGCGCTTGACGAAGCCCTCGTTGTTATCAGGAAAGCACTCAATGACGACCACAACAATTGATCGCCGGCAACTGCTGGACACCTGTGAAAAACACTGGGGCGCATCGGCCGCCAAGCTGTACCGGATTGCCGGTAGCCAGGTCGAGGCGGAAGCCTCCGACTGTGAAGTGCGCGACCATGCTGGCCGCCGCTACCTCGATTTCGCGTGCAGCTACGGTGTGTTCATTGTTGGCCATCGCCATCCCACCGTGCGGCGTCGCGTCGATGCCCAACTGGCCCAGATGGCCTCGCTCGCGCATGGCACCATCCACCCCACACAGCAAGCGCTGACGGAGCGCCTGAAAGCCCTGGCACCCGGCCAGTGGGGCGACGTCCATTACATGTTGTCCGGTGCCGAGGCGGTGGAACACTCACTACGCTACGTCCTTGCCGCCAACGCGCCACGCTGCCGCATTGTCATTACCGCGGGGGCCTACCACGGCAAAACGCTGGCCGCGATGAGCATTCTCGGTCAGCGGCAGCACGAAGCCAGTTTCGGCAAGCTGGCCACCGACGTGGTCATCGTGCCCTATGGCGACATGGCGGCCATGCGTGAGGCCATTGGCGACGGTGCCTGCGCCGTGTACCTGGAGCCGATACTGGGCGGCGCCCACCTGCGCATGCCGCCGCTGGGCTACCTGCAAGACATCCGCGCGTTGTGCGACCGCACCGGCACGCTGCTCGTCGCAGACGAAATCCAGACCGCTTTCGGCCGCTGCGGCAAGATGTTCGCGGTGGAATACGCGGGCATCGAGCCCGACATCCTGATTTTGTCCAAGGGGCTGACCGGCGGATATGCATCCATCGCGTGTGTGATGTACCGCCAGCAGACGCTGGAGCGGCTGCCCGCGCCACAGGATGATCGCGGCAGTTGCGGGGGCCACCCCTTCGCGTGTGCGGCAGCCCTGGCAGCCCTTGATGTCATCGAAGAAGAAGGGCTGCTGCTAGCCTCCGTCGAGCGCGGCCAGCAGTTGCGCCAGGGCCTGATGGCGCTGGCAAGACGCTTTCCCGACATCATCGAGGACGTGCCCGGTATCGGCTTGATGACGGGACTGCGGCTGAAGGGCGCCGTGTATGAGTCGCTGCTCTCGATGGAGCTGGGCAAACGTAATGTACACACCGGCCACTCGATGAACGAGCGAGCGGAGCGCCCGGTACTGCGCTACTACCCGCCACTGACCGTGAGCGCCGGGACGATTGACGACGTGCTTGGCCGCAGCCGCGAGGCGCTGGAAGCCGTGGCCGCCATGCCTGCCTGGAAGATCGCGGTGATGCGCCGGGTGACGCGCTCCATGTATCGGCTCCCCAACGCGCTGCTGCGCAAGCTGTGAGGACTCCCATGAGCAATATCGACGCCCTGCCCCTGAGAGAGATGGTCCGCCTGCAACGGCGCGGCCACCTGACCAGCCGCGTGCTGGCCGAACACTACCTGGCGCGCATCGCGCGGCGTAATCCGGAGCTGAATGCCATCATCGAACAGGCGGCGCCCGAGCGTGTGCTTGCAGAAGCTGATGCCGCCGACGCCGCGTTACGGCGCGGGCAGTTGCAGAGGCCCCTGCACGGAGTACCACTGAGCTTCAAGGATGCCTGCCATGTCCGCGGCTTCCACCCGAGCCGTGGCGTACGTGAACTGCACGGCAAGCCCAGCGAAACCAGCGCGACGGTCGCCCAGCGGCTCTTCGACGCCGGCGCCATTGCATTGGGGCTGAGCAACGTGCCGGAGATGTGCATGGCTTTCGAAACCGACAACTTGCTCTATGGCCGTACGCTCAATCCGAACCATCCCGATCGCTCGGCCGGCGGCAGCAGCGGTGGCGAGGCTGCCGCCATCGCATCCGGCATGAGCCCTGGCGGGCTGGCCTCAGACGCCTGCGGCAGCGTTCGCGTGCCCGCTCACTTCAACGGCGTGTGCGGCCTGAAGCTCACGCAATGGCGCGCGCCGTTGACCGGCCAGTTCCCGCACGACCGCTCCGGCTTGTTCCATCTCACCTCATCGTTCGGCGTGATGGGCCGCTGCGTGGATGACGTGGCGCTGCTGGGCGAGCTGATCAGCGGCCCGGACGGCTACGACCCCGACACAGTCCCGGCGCCATTCCGTGACTACCGCACACAAGAGCTGGCTTCGTTGCGAATCGGTATCTGGCAGGAGAGCACCGGCCCCGCCCGGCCTTCTGCGGCCACCTGCACACTGCAGCAGCAGGCCGCGGCCTTGCTGGACGGTGCCGTGGCGTCCGTCGAAGAGACAACGCCGCCGATGATGGACGAGGCCTGCGAAGTGCTGTGGAACGTGTTGGTGCTGGGCGGTGACGGCGGCCGCAACTGGCAGAAGCTGTTCCAGCGCATGAACAAGCAATCGTTCTCGGCGCCCATTGCACAGATGCTGTCCTGGAGCACCGAGCTGGAAATGAGCGTTGACGAACTGCGCAGTGCGTTGGTCATGCGCGATACGGTGCGCCACCAACTGGCCGCGCTGTTCCGCGACATCGATGTGCTGATCAGCCCCGTCTACCCGGATGTCGCCTTCCGACATGGAGAATCGCTACGCGAACCGGCCGCTTATCGCTATGTATTTCCCTTCAGCCTCACCGGTTCGCCAGCGGTGGTGATACCCGTCGGCCGCTGCCCGCAGACCCGCCTGCCAATTGGCCTCCAGTTAGTCGGCCGCCATTGGGATGAACACCAACTGCTGGCAGTCGCCGCTCAGCTGGAAAGACTCCTGCCGGCGTGGCATCCGGTCCAGCGATCCTGAATAGAACGCGCTGTGGGGGTGACCCGTTTCCGTGGACGGTTAGGCGGTTGAATTTTGTGTCGGCAGATTTCCTCCAGGTTGGGCGCTTGCGCGAGTTGTCCACGGTCGGTCGGCGGGTCGCCTATCACGACCACGACGCCGGCCGGCGGTGGGCAACTCGCCAGCAGCGAGGATTTTTTGTTGATGCATCGCTTCGTAGCGGAGCGGGGCGTGGTAGCCGATCGCGCTGTGTCGGCGGCCGAGGTTATACCAGCCCTCGATGAAGGCGAACAACTCACGTCGAGCTTGCCCGTGTGATTCGAAGCGCGAGCGGGCCAGTAGTTCGCATTCCAGCGTGGCGAAGAAGCTTTCGCACATGGCGTTGTCGAAGCAATCGCCCACTGTGCCCATCGAGGGGCGTACTCCCGCTTCGCGGCAGCGCCGGCCGAAGGCAAGCGAGGTGCATTGGGCGGATTCAACCGGTCGTCGCAACGCCTTTAATCGGGGAGGTGTTGCGTGGGTCGAATTGCAGGATGGGTATATCAGATAACCGGGCGACGAGCGATGCACTCACCAGGTGCGCCGTCACTTCGA
>NZ_RJZE01000043.1 GCF_003986935.1 Paraburkholderia kururiensis JCM 10599 = LMG 19447
ATGTTTCGCCATGGTGGTGGAGTTCGATTGTGGAAGTGTTACCGTGAGAAGCAACATTCTCCTTCAATCGCCACCGCCTTCTCCTGCCTCTTCCCTACGCCGCGTACACCACTTTCAACGATAGCTCGAAATTTGATTGGTGATTCTGCTTTGTATATGGTGCCGCCGCGCGTATGAGCTACGTCTTCCGTGTGATAGCTCGATATCGTCGCGATCAAGCCTGCCGTCGATGCGAACAGGGTTCCGATCCATCCGAAGTGGATAATGTTGGTCGAGTATATGTAGCATATCCCCCACGAAACGATGGCTACTATGATCAGCCCCCACACCGCTTTCTCCATCACTGGACCTGACCAGAAACATACTAATCGTGCAATTGTCGGCGATCCGAGCGGTACTGTCGAATGGCTCCTCTTGGTGACCTGCCCGGCTCTCCAGCGGGCTGAGGCTCAGCTGCCGCTTTGGAGCGCGGTTATGACGTTAGTCGGAACTAGCTTAAGGGCAGGAATGGTTCGACGAACGGACTTTGCAAACCGGCAGACGCCCCCCCTCCCGCCATCGTCTACCGCTGTCTCGCTACGAACGCCACCAAGTGACGGTATTTCTGACGTATACGGCCGTTTTCTGCGGTTCGTATACCGTCACACCTCTGAGACCAGGCCTCTTCGCCACACTGAAGACGGCTGCTTGCCGCGCAACGTTGGATCTGTATCGATCGGCAATACCGCTCTAGCAGGCTGTTGTAATACACCTCACTGGCTCGAGAAATCCCTTTCCAAAGACCCGCTGCGTCGGTTTGGTCCGCGTCGAATTGATACCGAGCGTCGTTAATCCCAGGTAATCCAGGTTTTCGTCCGCACCCACCAACGCAAACGTACCGACGATCACCCCTGCGGAGCGCTGCGCCAAATTCATGCTCGCGCAGGTGACGCGGCGACGCGCCCGCCGCAACGGAAGCACGATGAAAACGAAAGCGGCGCGTGAATCACGTCCCGCATTGGCATCGGTTTCGCTGCTTCAACGGGCTTCGCGCAGCGCCATCGGCGACGCACCGTAGCGTTCGCGAATCGCGCGGCTGAAGTGCGCCTGGCTTGAAAAGCCCCAGCGAAACGCGATTTCGCCGATGCTCGTCTTGCGCAGTCGGGCATCGACCAGTTCGCGGTGCGCGCGCGACAGCCGCTCGGCCCAGATGTACTGCGTGATCGACTCGCCTTCGGCGGCAAAGAGCCGGCTCAGGTGCCGCAATGACAGCCCGACCGCATCGGCGACCGCCTGCGGCGCGAGTTCCGGATCGCCGAGGTGCGTCGCGATGTATTGCTTCGCGGTCAGCAGGTACGACAGCGATGCGCGTGATGTGCCCGCGCCGTTCACTTCCGCATCGATCAGTTCCGCGACCAGCGTGCGCGTGTGTTCGACGAAGCGCGCGGCGTCACCTTCGACCGGCGCCTTCATGAACCGCTCCACACCCGCGCGCAGCGCCGTGCCGAGCATCACGCCCGCGCCCGGCTTTGGGGCGATCCGCAGCGGTAGCGCGGGCAGCCCCGCGTCGAAGCGCTCGTCGAACGTCGCGACCGGAATGTCGATCAGCAGCTGCCGCATCGGCGTCAGGAATCCGAAAAGATAAGGCACACGCGTGTCATACACGACGACGTCGCCGGCTTCCACGAGCAGGCAGCGGTCGTACTGGATGAAATACGCACGCCCGTTCAGGATCTGGCACGCAAACAGCGACTCCTTTGGCAACTGGCGCACCAGAGCGGGACTGCGTTCGATCACGTGATCCTGCCCGCTGATGTCGGCGATGCCGAGGCCCGGCAGCGCAATGTCGGTCTTCTCCACTTCGAGCCCCGCCGGCGACAGCGACGAGCAGCGCAGGCCGACGAGTGTCTGAGCACATATCGCCTCCCAGTACGCCATCCGGTCGCACACCGGCACGTCGGCCGTCGAGCCGCGCGTGCATGAAAGAACGGTCGAATTCGTCACGTCGCCTCCTGGGGGCACCCGTCGTGCGGAGCGGCACGGATTGGGAGAGGGTGCGTCTGGTTGTTGTTGCGGTGCGATGTCCGGCCGGATCAAGCATTTCGTCCGGCCCAGTCAAAAGCGGCGCGCACCGGCTGGCTAAAGTCGACCCCACGACACCTAACCACAAGGAGACAAACCATGGTCGACAAAGCCGTATCCGAATTCTGGCAAGGCATCGCGCCGATTGCCAATCCGTTCAAGCCCGATGCGCTGCCGGAGGCTTATATCCAGAACGCGGCCACCGAGGACGAGCGCTACTACGTTCCGTTTACCGAAACGGTTTCGTCGCGGCCGCTGTGGATCTCGCCGTCGCAGAACAAATGGTGCGACATCCTGATGGCGAAGAAGGCGGGGCTCGTGAACCGGCATTACCACCCGCACGAGGTCTTCGCTTACACGCTGTCGGGCAAATGGGGATACCTGGAGCACGAATGGACCGCGATGCGCGGCGATTTCGTGTATGAAACGCCCGGCGAGGGCCACACGCTCGTCGCGTTCGACCACCCGGAACCGATGCGCGCGTTCTTCATCGTCAAAGGCCCACTGATCTGGCTCGACGACGAAGGCAACCCCGACGGCTACTTCGACGTGCATTCGTACATCGCGATGTGCAAGGCGCATTACGAGAAGGTGGGCCTCGGCGCACAAGCGATCGAGAAGCTGTTCCGCTGACACGCGACGAGGCCGCCCATGACACCCCAACCTTCCCCCAGACTGGCGTGGACGTATGAGAACAGGGTGCTGCTGATCCTGTTCATGACCTTCGGCTTCGTGTTCTTCGACCGCCTCGCGCTGTCGTTCCTGTTCCCATTCATGTCGGCCGAACTGCACCTGTCGAATACGCAGCTCGGCATGGTGTCGTCCGCGCTCGCACTCACGTGGGCGCTGTCAGGCGCCGCGACCGGCGCATGGTCCGATGCGCGCGGCACACGCAAGCCGCTGCTGGTCGCCGCGGTGCTCGGCTTCTCCGTATGTTCGGCGCTGTCGGGGCTCGTCGGCGGCTTCGCGAGCCTGATCGCGTTCCGCGCGTTGATGGGTATCGCCGAAGGGCCTGTGCTGCCGCTGTCGCAATCGCTGATGGTCGAGAGTTCGACGCCGAGCCGCCGTGGGCTGAACATGGGCCTGCTGCAAGGCTCGGCCGCCGGCCTGCTCGGCGCAATGATCGGCCCGCCGGTCGTGATCGGCATCGCGACCGCCTATGGCTGGCGCGAGGCGTTCTACGTGTCGTGCATTCCGGGCTTCCTGATCGCGTTCTGCATCTGGCGCTGGGTGCGCGAAGTGCCGCCCGGCGGCGTGCGAAACGCGCAGGCCGACAGCATGGCCCCGCACGGTGCACCGCCAGCCGGCGGCGCGGCGATCAATCGCTGGGCACTGCTGAAGGAACGCAACGTCCTGCTGTGTGTGCTCATCAGTTGCTTCTTCCTCACGTGGTTCGTCGTGATCATCTCGTTCGCGCCGGTCTTTCTCGTCGAGAGCCGCCACCTGTCCCCGGCAAACATGGGCGTCGTGATGACCTGCCTGGGCGCCGCGTGGGTGTTCTGGGGCTTCGCGGTGCCGGCGATTTCCGACCGGATCGGCCGCAAGCCGACGATGGTCGTGTTCGCGCTGATCGCCGCCGCCTGCCCGATCGTGATGATCCACGTGAATTCGCTGTGGGCACTCGGCGCACTCGTGTTCGCCACGTACACGGGCCTCGGCTGCTTCACGCTGTTCATGGCGACGATCCCGGCCGAAACCGTGCCGCCCCGCGCGATCGCCAGCGCGCTCGGCCTGATCATGGGTGCGGGCGAGCTGATCGGCGGCTTCGTCGCGCCGACCGTCGCCGGTTTCGCGGCCGACAAGTACGGCCTTCAGTTCGCGATGTGGACATCGGCCGCCGGCGCGATCCTCGCGTGCGTGTTGTCGTTCGGTCTCGTCGAAACCGCGCCCGCCGTGCTGCGCAAACGCGCGCTCGACGGCGCCGCCCCCTGTTTCGATACCCAAAATCTGGGAGGACGCTGACATGCGTGCACTTCAATGGCACGGCCCGCGCGACATTCGCCTCGTTGATCTCGACACGCCGCGCGCCGGACCCGGCGAGGTTCGCATCGCGGTCGCGTATTGCGGCATCTGCGGCAGCGACCTGCACGAATACGCGGACGGCCCGCATGCGATTCCCGTCGACGCGCCGCATCCGCTGTCCGGCCGCACCGCGCCACTGACGCTCGGCCACGAGTTCTGCGGCACCGTCGTCGAAGTCGGCGCGGGCGTCACGACGCTCGTCCCCGGCGACCGCGTCGCGGTCGAGCCCGAGTATCACTGCCACCAGTGCGCGTACTGCCGCTCGGGGTCGTACAACCTGTGCGTCACGATGGGCTTCGCCGGCCTGATGGGCGATGGCGGGATGGCCGATTTCGCAGTCGTGCCTGCCTACATGCTGCACCGGTTGCCCGATGACGTCAGTCTGGAGCAGGCCGCGGTGATGGAGCCGGCCGCCGTCGCGCTGCACGCGCTGCGGCGCGGCGAACTGCGGCTCGGCGACACCTGCGCGGTGTTCGGACTCGGACCGATCGGTCTGCTGCTGATCATGCTCGCGAAGCTGCAGGGCGCGACGGCCATCGTCGCGGTCGACGTGTCGCCCGAGCGGCTCGCCGCGGCGGCGCGTTTCGGCGCGACGCACACGTTCGATGCGCGCTCGCTCGACGCGCCGGTGCTGCGCGACGCGATCCGCGAAGCGGCAGGTGGGCTCGGCGTCGACGTGAGCTTCGAGGCGGCCGGCCTGCCGGCCACGTTCGAGGCGGCAATGCAGGGGCTGCGCAAGGGCGGTCGCCTCGTGATGGTCGGCTTGATGCCGCACGCGAGCTTCGATGCGTTCCGCGCAGTCAACGACGAGCTGACCTTCACCGCGAGCGTGGGCTACCGGCACGTGTACGAAGACCTGCTGCGGCTGATAGGGTCAGGCGCGCTCGATCTCACCTCGATCGTCACGCGCACCGTCTCGCTCGAAGACGCCGTCGCCGACGGCTTCGACGCACTGCTCGCCGATCGCGCGCAGATCAAGATCCTGGTCGCGCCACCGCGCCGGCATGCGCGCTCGCATCACACCGTCGGGAGTATCGAACATGAGCCGCCCCTGGTCGTTTGACGCCAAGACCGTCGTCGTCACGGGCGCAATCGTGCCGGTGGACGGCGGGTATTCGACGGTCTAGCGCCCGACACGCGCGGACATTGGCGCATGAACTGCACGCCGGTACCCGCGCGAGTCCGATCCGGTTCCGTGCCGGACGCGATCGAATTGCCAGTTCGACGATTCATTATCTTCGTATTAATCAGTAGTCCAATCAAAAATATTCCGGCATGACCGGAAACATGTGAGGAGCACATTGGAGATGACGAAAAAGACCCTGCTGGCCCTCGCGGCCTGCACGATTCCGGCCGCGTCGTTCGCGCAGAGCAGCGTGACGATGTTCGGGCTGCTGGATGCCGGCATCAGCTATGTCAGCAACGAAGGCGGCCACGGTAATGCGAAATTCGACGACAACATATTCTTCCCGAACCTGCTCGGCTTCGAGGGCAAGGAAGATCTCGGCGCCGGCACTCGCGCGATCTTCCGGCTCGTCAATCAGTTCTCGCTCGCGAACGGTTCGATGATCGGCGGCGGGTTGTTCGCGCGCACGGCCTATGTCGGGTTACAGAACGACCGCTACGGCGCGCTGACGCTCGGCAACCAGTACGAGTTCATGGTCGACGCGCTGGCCGCGAGCGGCAACGAGATCGCGCAGGATCTCGTTGGGCTGTACGGCTTTCGCAACGGGCCGTTCGACAAGCTCGCGCTGCCGAACAACGCGACCGGCGCGTTCGACTGGGACCGCGTCGCGGGCAGCAACCGCGTCGCGAATTCCGTGAAGTACACCAGCGCGTCGCTGTCGGGGCTGACCTTCGGCGCGTTGTACGGCTTCGGCAACGTCGCGGGATCGGTCGGCGCGAACAACACGGTCAGCGTCGGCGCGAGCTACAACAACGGCCCGTTCGGCGCGGGCGCCGCCTACACGAACCAGAAATACGGCGCGACGGACGGGATGCCGGCCACGAGCGTGCGTAACTGGGGCGCAGGGGCGCACTACACACTCGGTACGGTCACCGCGAAAGCGCTTTTCACGACCGTACACAACGCGTGGAACGGCGCGGGCGCGTGGTCGGCGGAGGCCGGCGCCGCGTGGCATCCATCACCGGTCTGGGTGATCGGCGCGAGCTACACGTACATGAAGGGTAACGACACACTCGACAACGCACATGCGCACCAGGTCCTGGCCGCGGTCCAGTACTGGCTGTCGAAACGCACGATGGTGTACGTCGCGGGCGTGCATCAGCGCGCGAGCCATGGCAGCAACGCGCAGATCAATGGCGTGATGGATGCCGATGGCGCGGCGAGCGGCGCGGTGCAGTCGATCGCGCGGGTGGGGTTCAGTACGCGGTTCTGACGCGCCGCACCGTTTGACGGAAATGCCCGCCCGGGTCGTCCCAGGCGGGCTTGACGTTCGCGCTACGCCCCCAGAAGCGAATGGGTACCGACTTCGATTCGGCCTACGCGTCGATGAACGACGCCCCGTACTCGCGGCCTATATCTCGCGTGGATCCCTTGAAAACGTGCTGCTTCACGCGGTTCGGCTATCCCCGGAAAACGGTACGTGCGGTTGAAAGGATGGTCGGACTGACGATTACTCGCTGCGGCCCGAAGCAAGGTTTGCATCGATCCACGATGCGACGTCGGTGACCGGAATAGCGTGGCGTTGATTGAACGTCCCACTCTTGTCCCATGCGACACCGCGCCCTTGAGCAAAAGCCGCACGATACTTACGCATCATGTTGTGCGGGTCGCGCGCCAGCTCATCCAGCAAATACTGCACGCTCCACTCCGAACGGCTGAAGGGGCGGCCGAGCGCTGCTTGCAGCTTGTCGGCGACCTCTCCGTAAGTCACGGTGTCACCGGCCAGATACACGATCTCGTTCCGGATACGGGGTTGGGCGAACACGATCTCGGCAGTCAGTGCGCCGATATCATCGGGCGTCGTCAGCGTTACAGCGGTGTCGAGGCTGCCCAGGGCGTGGACTGCGTCGTTTTGCAGGTCAACAACACCGAAGTCCGGTTCAAACAGGTAGCTCATGAACATGCCGGTCGAGATGATGACCCACTCGGTCTGGTGCTGACTGCGCAGCAATTCGCGCACGTCAAGCTGTGCGTCGAAGATGTCTTGCGGACTGCCGCGACCGATCACGTCAAAATCGACCCCGAACTGCCATGGGAAGTACCTCGGGATGCGCGCCTGAAAGGCCGCCCGCGCCAGCTTCATTGGCGTGCGGATTCCGGCTGCATAGCCCGCGCAACCGATTACCGTGTCATATCGTGCGAATACTTCGGCAAGCTCGTCGATGGAGCTCTTCACAAGATCGCCTACGACAATCTCGATCCCCAGACCTCGGATCTCCGCGATATCTTGTCGCTTGCCTCTCGCACTGGACTCTACGGCACTTGCGCGCAGCAGCACGCTGATCTTCGCGCCATCCACGTCCTTCGCGCGACGCGCAAGATTGCGCAGCACCGGGAGGCCGAGTTCGCCGGCACCGAGCACGAGAATGTTTTGAGACGTAGCATCAGGATCTGTCTGGTTCATTGTCTAGCCTGCCAAGGAATGCGTTGCGGCAGTCTAGCAATGCATGGACGTGTATGAAAGAAGGCACACGCGTGATACTGGGAGCCAGATAGTTGGACCGGGACGAACTTCTCAAATATTCGCAGACCGTTTGTGACGGCCTGAGAGACGATGACGATGGGTTGCGGCGGGAGGTGCTCGCCCATGCCGGAAACCGTTGGTCGCTTGGTGTCGTCCACACGCTCGGCGTGTACGGCAGACTGCGCCATGCAGAAATCGGCCGGCGCATGCACGGGGTTACTCAACGTATGTTGACGCGCACCTTACGACAGCTCGAGCGTGAGGGCCTGGTGCTCCGTCATGATTTCGACGAGATACCCCCCAGGGTCGAGTACGAGCTGTCCGACACGGGCATGGAACTGCTCGTTCGCATGGTCCCGCTGTGGACCTGGATCGTCGAGAATGCGGACCTCTTTCGAGAAGCAAGGCAGAATTTCGACAGACAGCACCCCGACGCGAACTCGTAGCTTGCCGGGTTTTGATTCGCATTCCCTACCACCTTGGCTGGAAGAAGGATTCGAGCCTCTGGGTGCGTGACGATCAAGATCGGCGCAGCCCTTCGCAAACGCCAGCCTTCGGTAGCGAGCGATATCCATACGGCTACGCATATTTGTCGCCTACCGTACTGCGAATGGGATGCGTATCGTAGACGATGATCATCCGCTCAATGAGCCCATCGTCGTCGAATTCGAAAACATCGACGCACTCGAAACGCACTGCGGACCCATCTTTTAACCCCCAGTCATAGACGAAGTAACCGGTCGCACGTCGGGCCCCCGTTGTACTCACACAGATGTCGATAGGCGTGATTCTGCTTTCTCCAGACGCGGCATTGACCTTCGCAAAGAATGGCGCAGGGCGCATCCAGCCGAGAAACGGCGAGAAGATCTGGGCGTCCGGTGTGAACAACGCACAGATCGCCGCGACATCGCCGCGCTCCAGTTCCCCGAGATAGTTGCGAACCTGCCGCGTGTATAGTGCTTCCGACGATGAGGTCATCTTCATTCTCCGATCATTCGTTGACCACTCCGCGCGTTCGAGCGGACGCGCATCCGATACAGGCACGATAGCGATGCACCGATGACCGAACAATCGAAAAATCCGCAACCGGGGTATGCAGCGCATGCATATCCATTGGCCGACCTGACGCGGGCGCTGCCGTCGCTGACAGCATTCCAGTCATTCGTCGCCGCGGCGCAACTCGGGAGCGTCAGCAAAGCCGCGGACCATCTGTGTCGAACGCAGGGCGCGGTGAGTCGTCAGATCCAGCAACTGGAAGCGCACTACCGGTGTGCACTTTTCGTGCGCCATGCGTCGGGGCTGACGCTGACCGCGGAAGGAAGCGAACTGTTGACCGTGGCCGTAAGCGTACTCACGCAACTGGTCCAACACGCAGACATGCACGCGAGGACAGCGTCTATCGTCACCCTGCGGTTGCCCTCCACGTTCGCGATTCGCTGGTTGCTCCCACGGCTGGCAGACATCAATCACGCGTTGCCTGGAACGGAACTCCGCCTCTCCACATCGGCGGACGACACGCCGGATTTCACCACGCCAGACGTCGACGCCATCGTTGTTCGTGGAACCGGGCAGTGGGCGGGAATGGACGCGGTTCTGTTGTTTGCCGAGCAACTCACCCCGATGTGCACACGCGAAATGGCCGCATCGCTGCGCTCGGCAGACGACCTCGCTCATGTCACATTGCTTCATCCCGGGCACGGCCATGAGGAGTGGCGATGCTGGCTGGAAAGCGTGGGGGCAAGCCACATCGATGCGAACCGCGGACTCGTTTTCGATACTCTCGAATTGACGCTCACCGCTGCGGCGGAGGGGCATGGTGTTGCAATAGGCGATCCCCGGATGGCGAGGGACCGCCTGCGGGCGGAGACACTGGTGACGCCTTTTGTCGATGTGGCGAAAAACGGCTTGTCGTACTTCGTCGTCTATCCGTCTCAACGAGCCGCACAGTCCAAAATCCGCGCCCTCGCTGACGTCCTGTTTCGGCTTGCACAGGAAGACTGATTGTCGATGCCGCCCTGTTGCGCCGCGGCAGCGCGCGTCGAGGCCTGTAACGCTGAGCCATCCGAAACGTTGAACGGGGCGCCCCGCACCTTCACCGCGCCACCCGCGACCTGCGCGATGTCGGCCACCGTCTGTTCGACAGCGGCATCATCGCGCGCGCACAGCGCGACGTCCGCACCTTCGTGCTGCCAGCGTGTGCGCCATCGCGCGGCCGATACCCTTGGCGCCGCCCGTTACGAGCGCCTTCAAACCCTTGAGTTTCAAGTCTACGATGGCGTCTCCTCAGGCGGCCGGTGCGAGATATTTCTTGCTGATCGCCGCGCCAACCGAATACTTGGGGTCGACGAAATTGCCGAGCCGCACCTTGCCGCACTGGCTAAGCATCATGTAGGCATCCCAGCGGTCAAAGCCGTACTCTTTCTCCATCCAGAGCACCAGTTCATGGTAGGCGATGCGTGTTGCGTCCTCGAGCGGGCGGGCGCTGCCGATTGCCATCAGCAGCTCATCCGTTTCGAGGCGCGGCCACTCGATAGGCCAACCCTTGATCAGATCGACGTGAATCGTGGTCGTGCTGGAGAATTCGACAGCGGTGCCGCACACTTCGCCGTCGCCCTGGCAGGCGTGCGCGTCGCCGATAAAGAGCCGCGCACCGGCGGAACGCACCGGCAGATAAGTGATGCTGCCGGGCCCCATGTCTGGCACGTCCATATTGCCGCCGTGGTTGTCCGGCGTGAGGGAATTGATCGAGTCGATTTCCGGCGACAGACTCAGCGTGCCGATATGCGGCTTGTACGGCAGCGTCACGCGCTTGCTCCAGTAGACGCCTTCTTCGTCCACATCGATCTTGCGGGTCATCTCGGGCAGCGGCTCATTGAGCGTCGCGGTGTATTCCGTACCCGTCAGCGCACCGAAGCGCGGAATCAGGCAGCAGGTGCCGCGAGGGTTGTCGCCGCGCGGCAGCATCGATTCGATATACACCGCCACCACGTCGCCCTTCTCCGCGCCTTCGATCATGATCGGGCCGCTCTGCGGATTCAGGAACGGCACCCGCAGCTTCTGGCTGGGCAGATCCTGTTCCGTGAGGATCTTGCCGTCAAACGCATCGCGCGTCTGAACCACCACCCGGTCGCCTGGAGCAATGCTCATCACCGGCGCGGAGTACGGCCCGATGGTGTAGTGAAATGTGCCCTGACGGGATTCACTGAGTTCATGCGTTACGCGAACCTCGCCGCGTGCGACGCCGCGCGTGTGCATGATCGATTGTTCTAGCCATTTCTTCATGGGGTTCCTGCTCGAATGTGGGTTGTCGAAGTGAAAGCGTGCCTGGCTGGGCGCCGCATCACACTGAAATTAGCGCTCTGACGTTATTGGCTTCCATCTGGTCACGAGGTCCCGCCGATACAACCTGGCCTCGTACCAGCACGACATAGTCGTCGGCTACCGCCTGCGCGAAATAAAAAAATTGCTCTACCAGCAGGATCGACAGCGATCCTTTCAGCGAACGGATCACCGCCTCGATCTCCATCACGATCGACGGCTGAATGCCCTCGGTCGGCTCATCGAGAATCAGCAGCTTCGGATTGGTCAGAAGCGCCCGGCCAATCGCGAGCTGTTGCTGCTGCCCACCGGACAGATTGCCCGCGATGCGCCGGCGCATCGTCTTCAGCACAGGAAAGGTGTGAAAGACATCGTCGAAAGAAAATTGCTTGCCCCTCGCGGTCTGATTGCGTTCGCCCGCGTAGGCACCGATACGCAGGTTTTCTTCGACGCTAAGCTGCGGGAAAATCTCGCGTCCTTGCGGTACGTAGCCGAGACCCGCCAGCGCGCGCCGATGCGATGGCGTGCGCGTAAGCGGCTGCCCCGCCAGTTCGATTTCGCCGCCTTTGACAGGCAGCAACCCGACGAGACACTTCAGCAGCGTCGTCTTACCCACCCCATTCCGGCCGAGCACTACCGTGCAAGCGCCGTCGGCCACGTTCAGCGACACGTCGCGCAATGTGTGACTGCTGCCGTAAAACTGGTTGAGTGCGGAAATCTTCAGCATGCCTACCGTCCCAGATAAACCTGAATCACGCGTGGGTCATTGCGCACGCTCTCCATCGATCCCTCTCCGAGCAGCTTTCCTTCATGCAACACGCTGACGAGGTCCGCGATTTCACCGACAAAATCCATGTCGTGTTCGATCACCACCACTGCCCGGTCCGGCGACCTGAGACGCGAGATCAGTTCGGCGGTGCGGGCGGTTTCGTGGTCGGTCATGCCGGCAACAGGTTCGTCGAGCAGGATCACGTGAGGATCGGCGACGAGCAGCATGCCGATTTCGAGCCACTGCTTCTGGCCGTGCGACAGCGTGCCGGCCAGGCGGCGCCCTTCATGCTCCAGACCGATCGTCTCGAGCACTTCGTCGATACGACGGTTCTGCTGGGGGCCGAGGCGCGAGCGAACCATGTCCGCATAGCCGCGGCCATTGCGAATCGCCAGTTCGAGGTTCTCGCGGACCCGCAGCGCTTCAAACACGCTTGGCTTCTGGAACTTGCGGCCGATGCCGAGGCGCGCGATGGATGCTTCGTCGAGCGCCGCAAGGTTCGTGACCTTGTTGAGAAACACTTCACCGGACACCGGCCGGGTCTTTCCCGTGATGACGTCCATCAAGGTCGTCTTGCCCGCACCGTTTGGGCCGATGATGGCGCGAATCTCGCCGTATCGAAACTCCATCGACAGGTTCGTGATCGCCGCGAAACCGGAAAACGTCACACACAGCCCGCTGATGTAGACGGCGGTGGCACGCAGTGGCTGGTTCATTGGCTGCCCCCGTTGTTTTCAGGGCCGGTAGCCTTGAGCGCGCCCCACAGGCCATTGCTGAAATACACGACAATCACGAGTGTCACGCCAGCAAGAATGAACGGCCACAGCGCCGGCAGTTGCGCCGTCAGCCAGAACTTGAGTCCGTTGACCACGATAGCGCCCACGATTGCGCCGATCAGGGTGCCGCGCCCACCAATGGCCACCCACACGGCGATCTCGACGGACAGTTGCGGCGACACGATAGTCGGGTTGACGATGCCGACCTGCGGCACGTACAGCATCCCGGCAAACGCGGCGAGCACCGCCGAGAGACACCACGCGAAGAGCTTCAGCGTATGCGTGCGGTAGCCGAGAAACCGCATCCTTGCTTCGTCGTCGCGCACCGCGATTAGCGCCCTGCCAAAACTGGAGCGGGCGAGAAAGCGCACGCCGATATAGGCCGCCACCAGCAGCAGGCACGAACACACCGCGAGGGCGATCTGTGTGGAGGTATCGGCAAGCTGATGGCCCGCGAGACTCGTGAAACCGGTCATGCCGTTGTTGCCGCCGAGGCCCACGTCGTTGATGAACAGGAGCAGCATCAGCGCATAAGTCAGCGCCTGAGTGATGATGGACAGATATACGCCATTGATGCGCGAGCGAAACGTAACGAATCCGAACGCGCCCGCAATCAGCACGGTTACGACGACGGTGACGATGATCGTCACATCGAGTCGCGAGAGCATCTTCCATACCGGTGGAAAGTCGCTCGCCCCCATGTATTGCAGAAAGTCCGGCAAGACGTGCGTGTCGGCATAGGCGCCGTTCAGCAGATAGATGGCCATCATGTAGCCGCCTATTCCGAAGAAGATGCCGTGCCCGAGGCTCAGGATGCCGGCATAACCCCACACCAGATCGAGTGCCAGCGCGAGCAACGCGAAGCACATGATCTGTCCGATCAGGTTGATGCCGAACAGCGACAGATGCAGCGCATTCGACTCCGGAATCACGAAATAGGCCAAAGGCAGATAGAGCGCCAGCAGGACCAGCAGCGGCACGATGCCGACCTCCACGGACTGGCCCATCCATTTCGTTGCGAACGCCGACAAGGTGAATTTCCTGCTGGTACGCGGATCGGGAAACGTATTCATACGCGGGTCTTCAATGCAAAAAGTCCTTGCGGGCGCTTCTGGATAATCAGCACGATGAGCAGAAGCACGGCCACCTTGGCGGCAACGGCTCCGTAGAATGGTTCGATGAACTGGTTGATTTCGCCGAGCGCGAGCGACGACGCGACTGTCCCCGCGAGACTGCCCGCGCCGCCGAGCACCACCACCATGAACGAGTCGACGACGAAACCCGTGCCCATCGACGGATTGACGCTCGCAATCTGCGTCAACACCACACCGGCCAGCCCCGCGAGTCCGGCACCCAGCCCGAATGCGATGCGATCGACGCGCTCGGCGGGCACGCCGAGGCAGCGCGCCATGTCCCGCAGTTGCGTCGTGGCACGCATCAGCAAACCAAGCTTCGTGAAGCGAACCACGGCGAAGGTTGCGCCGAAGATCAACACGGCTAGCGCGATGGCAAACACGCGGTTGTAGGTCACGAAAAAGCCGGGCGCAACCTGCATGCCGCCGTTGAGAAAACCCGGCGTAATGAACTCGACGTTCTGCGAGCCGAACAGCACCTGAATCAGCTTGATCAGCGCGATACTGACCGCCCACGTAGCGAGCAGCGTCTCGAGCGGCCGGCGATACAGAAACCGGATGACGAGAAATTCAAGCAACATGCCGCACGCAGCGCAGATCACGAATGCCACCGGAATCGCAACAAAAATGTAGGCGTCGAACCAGCCTGGCAGATGCGCCTGCATGAAGCGTTCGACGAGATACGTCGCATACGCGCCGATCATGATGAATTCGCCATGCGCAAGATTGATCACGCCCATCAGGCCGAATACGATCGACAGGCCGAGTGCCGTCAACAACAAAACGCCGGCATAGCTCAAGCCGCTAAACAGGATCGACAAGCCCTTGCCAAGCGACAGCCACGTGTCCATGTGGCGAATCGCTCCCTGCACCGCGGCGAGCACGTCCGGGTCCGAGCGCACGGAGTCCTCCGCCGCGAAGTTCGTCAGCGCAGTGCGCGCGGTCTCGCTCGGCACCTCGGCCACAGCGTTGATCGCCGCCAGGCGGTCGGCCTTCACATTGCTGTTGAGACCGCGCTTGGCCAATGCCAGTGTGAGAGTGGTCGCGATATCCGGGTCACGCTGTGCCTTGACCGCGCGTGTGACGACGGCGGGGTCGAGCAAGGCAAAGAACTTGTCGACTTGCCGCGCAGCCGCCGCGCGAGTGTCCCGTCGCGACGAGAACAGGTCCATTTCCGCCGACGCCACCGCGAGCTTGCGCATCATCACGATGCTCGGCACATAGGGCGCATCCGTTGACGCATTGACGCGTGACTGGAGAGTCACGCCATTGAGCGCAGGGTGCCCCTGCAGCGTAACCTGACCGTCGGCGCTGCACGCCAGCGCACCGTTGCGAATCGCATCGACGATCTGACGTGCCCACGCACGTTCGTGCGCGTCATCGGACACGCCTGCTTCCACCAGTTGCTCCAGTGCAGCGGCCTTATCGCCGTTCGTCGCGCAGAACGACGCGAGTATCGCGGCGCGGCCCGGTGCGGCGCTCGCGGCACTGCTCCAGACAAGCGCGAGACAAACGATCGTGCAAAAGATCCGCCTGAAATTGATCATGGGTATTTCCATTCGATCCTGCAGGGATCGACATGCTTGCGCACGCCGATCCCACAACTGCCAGGCTATGCGGCAGGGACTGTCAAGCCTTACCGATGAAGGGGCTGAACGGCACCGGTTTCTCGATGTCTTTCGACTTCCACAAAATGTCGAAGCCCTGTTTGGCATTGATCGAACCGATCATGTCGCCGCGCCACAGATACTGCGTGGAGGCATCCATCTTCACGGTGTAACCCGCCGGATCGACCATGGACTGCCCTGCAAGCGCTTTGCGCACCGCGTCCGTGCTGGTGGAGTGTGCTTTCGTCACGGCCTGCGCCCAGAGATGGATGCCCAGGTAAGTCGACACCATCGGATCGATCACCATGTCCGGTCGATGCTTCAGGTTGTGCGCGCCGACATAGTTCTTCCAGTCGCTCTTGAACTGCCGGTTCTGCGGCGTATCGACGTTCTGGAAATAGCACCAGCAACTAAGGTGGCCAACCAGTGGCGTGGTATCGAGACCTTCGAGATCGCTGTCCACGACGTCCAGGCCGAGGATCGGAATATCGGTTGCGCGCACACCCTGATTGATCGCTTCCTTGAACATCGCCGGAATCGAATCGCCCACCACGGTCATCACGACGATGGCCTGGCCGCCAGGCTGCGCGGCGAAGTCCTTGATGTCGCGCACGATGGTCTGGAAATTCGACTGCCCGAATGGAACGTAATGTTCGCGCCATGCCGAGTCCGGAATGCCTTTGGTCTTCAGATAGCCCTTGAGCATCTTGTTGATCGTGCGCGGCCACACGTAGTCGCTGCCGATCATGTAGAAGCGTCTGGCAGCGCCGCCCTGCTCGCTCATGAGGTAATCGATAGCCGGGAGCACCGAGCTGCTCGGCGGCGAGTTCAGATAGACAACGTTCTTCGACTGCTCTTCGCCTTCGAAGTGAAGCGGATAAAACAGCAGACTGTTCTGCGACTCGACGACCGGCAACACCGACTTGCGCGACACCGACGTCCAGCAGCCGAACAGTGCCGCGCATTGGTCGCGCAGGATCAGTTGCTTGGAGAGCTGTGCATACATGGGCCAATCCGACGCCGGATCGACAACGACACCTTGCAGCTTGCGCCCGAGCACACCACCCTTGGCGTTGATCTGATCGATCGTCATCAGTGCCGTATCTTTTAACAGCGACTCGCCGTTGGCCATCGTGCCCGATTGCGAGAACAACAGGCCGAGCTTGATCGGATCGCCCGCACCCGCGGCAAACGCAGCCTTAGGCAGTGCAGCGCCCGCAGCGCTCACCAATCCGGAGCCGACTGCCGACAGGAAAGTACGTCTTTTCATTTGCTTCACTCCGACATGGATTAGAAATCGCAAACGCAAAAAGCCCGAAACCAGACATGCTGGTTTCGGGCTTTTTTGGCCGGTGCCGCTCAAGACGCCTTTGTCTCGAACAGCTAAATGGATGCTGTACGTCCCCGTTTTGCACGACGGGTCGACGCACTCCTATAAGCAACGGCTATGCCAGAATTTACGGTTGACGAGGACAGCTGCCGCAAATTCCTTTTGCGCGGCGGATGCAAATTGATCAGTTGCGTTCCTGATAAAGCGGACGGCATCATAAATAAAGCAGTCTGCGCGGTTGATGCGCCCAGCGCCGCACCGCGGCAGTGCTCGTGCGCACCAGCCGCGTGCCGCGCGCACAAACAGCGCACTTCCCAAACGTAGCGACCATCGGTTTTGACGAATGACCCGTATTGACGCCGGCCTTGCCTCGGAGCCAATCAGAATTGGCGTCCTGTATTCACGCTCAGGTACAACTTCAGCTGCGGAGCTCACTCAACTGCAAGCCACCATGCTCGCGGTGGAGGAGATCAATCGCGCAGGAGGCGTGTCGGGACGCGAGATCGAACTCGTCTGCCTCGATCCACAATGCCAGCCCTGGCGCTATGCCGATCTCGCCGAACAACTGATTCTCGAACATCGGGTCAGGGTGATCGTCGGCTGCTATATGTCCAGCACACGCAAGGCGGTCATTCCGATTGTTGAACGGCACAATGCGCTGCTCTTCTACGCGACGCCGTATGAAGGCTTCGAATACAGCCGAAATGTGATCTACACGGGAGCGGCGCCCAATCAGAACACGCTACCCCTCGCCGGTTTCATGCTCACGCAGTTTGGCTCACGCGTGAGCATGATCGGTTCGGACTACGTATGCCCCTACGAGTCGAATCGCGTGATGAGCGATCTGATTCTCGAGCGGGGCGGAGAAAAGGTGGATGAAACCTATCTGTCGCTCGACGCGCCGTGGGAAAGTTATCTGGATGCAGCGAGGCGGATCAAGCAACTCGCCCCCGACTTCATTTTCTCCACGGTAGTGGGCGAAGGCATTCCGCATCTGTACCGTGCATTTGCGCAGGTCGGGCTCGATCCGTACCGCACGCCTATCGCCAGCCATATGACGAGTGAAGCCGAAATTGCGCTAATGGGAAACGACCTCGCAGAAGGGCACATCACCTCTGCCACCTACTTCCAGAGTGTGGATACAGCCGCAAACCTCGGCGCCGTTGCCCGCTATCAGGCCCGCTTCGGCGACAATCAGCCGACCAACATGTGCTGGGAAGCCTCCTATTTCCAGATGCATCTGCTCGCGGATGCGATCCGCCGCGTCGGCTCGGACGACCCCACCTTGTTGCTGCGTGTGTTGCCCGGACTCGAATTCGACGCTCCACAAGGCCGCGTCCGCATTGACGAGCACAACAACCACACCTACCTGCATCCGCTAATCGGGCGAGTCGACGCGCGTGGCCGCTTCGATATCATCGGGCGCGCGCCCGAACGCGTGAAGGCGGATCCTTATGTCGTTTCTCACAGCACGCCGGCGTGGACCGCGCAAGCGCATCCTGAACTCGCACGCACGGGAGCCGATCGATGAAGCGGACCGCGCAGACGCCGACGATCCTACGCGACCTGCGTTCGCTAAAAGTCGTGGTGATTCATCCGCGGGATCAGGATTGCGAAGAGCTGCTCGCGCAGCTTCAGCGCATTGGCTGCGGCGTGGAAGTATGCTGGCCGCGCCTCGATACCCTGCCGTGCAACACCGATCTCGTCATCATGGCGATTCGTCCCGAGGCGCTGTCGGTCGATTATCCGTGGCTTGGATCCAGTGCGTCACCGCCGGTGATTCCGGTCGTGACGTACGAGAATCCGATCACCATCGAAGCGGTACTGCGGTTGAATGCGTTCGCAACGATTCCCTCGCCGGTACGCTCGTTCGGGTTGTTGACCGCTATTGCCGTTGCGCTCACGCAATTCAAGGCATCCCGCGCGCGTGAGCGATACATAGAACGGCTCGAGCAGAAGCAGGCGAAGGTCCTCGTGATCCGCCAGGCCACACGGATCGTCATGGAGTCGCGCGGCATGTCCGAAGAAGATGCGTATCAACTGCTGCGCTCGCAGGCCATGCTCAAACGCGAACAGATCGAGACCGTGGCTGGCGACATCGTGAAGGCATACGAGACCCTGAGTTTCTGACACTCGCCGAGCCGGGATTGTCTTTTGTCTCGAGACAAGACGGCCCCGGCCGAGTCAGGTTTCCGTGCAACTCAACCCTGTAACCGATCGACATCGCGCCGGATGCTCAAATGCGTGCCCGCCGCAGCCGCAAAGCGTTGCTCACCACCGAGAACGAACTGAACGACATGGCCGCTGCGGCGATCATTGGCGACAGCAGGATGCCGAAGGCCGGGTAGAGCACGCCTGCGGCAATCGGCACGCCCAGCACGTTGTAGACAAAGGCAAAGAACAGGTTCTCGCGGATATTGCGCAGCGTGCTTCGGCTCAGGCGCCGTGCGCGCACGATGCCGCGCAGGTCTCCCTTGACCAGCGTGACCCCGGCGCTCTCCATGGCCACGTCGGTGCCCGTGCCCATGGCGATGCCCACTTGAGCCTGAGCCAGTGCAGGCGCATCGTTTACGCCGTCACCGGCCATGGCTACGAATCGTCCTTCCGACTGCAAACGCTTGATCGTGAGCGCCTTCTGATCGGGCAGCACGCCGGCAATGACCTCATCGATGCCGAGAGTCCGCGCAACGGCTTTTGCGGTTGTCTCGCTGTCTCCGGTCAGCATCACGATATGCAATCCCTCGTCGTGCAGGTCGCGAATCGCCTGAGGCGTCGTGGCCTTGACCGGATCGGCCACCGAGACGAGACCAGCCGGCTTTCCGTCGATCGCCACGAACATCGCGGTGCGCCCCTGCGCGCGCTGTGCTTCGGCCAGCCCGGCAAGGGCCGACGTGTCGACGCCCTCGTCCGTCAGCAAGACCATGTTGCCCAGCAGGCAAGGATGGCCCTCGACCCGGCCCTTCACGCCTTTTCCTGGCACCGATTCGAACGCCTCCGCCTGCTCCAGCGCCAATCCCTTGCGCTGCGCGCCCTGCACGATGGCAGCCGCAAGCGGATGCTCGCTGCCGCGCTCCAGGCTGGCGGATAAACGCAGCACGTCATCGGCGAGAAACCCGGCCGCCGGCAGCACCTCCTGAAGGCTTGGGTGCCCTTCCGTGAGGGTGCCGGTCTTGTCGACCACCAGGGTATCCACGCGGCGCAGCGTTTCGATCGCTTCCGCGTTCCTGAACAGCACGCCCACCGTGGCGCCTTTCCCACTCGCCACCATGATCGACATTGGCGTGGCCAGCCCCAGCGCACAGGGGCAGGCGATGATCAGCACGGCGACGGCATTGATGATTGCATAGGCCATCGCAGGTGCCGGTCCGACCACGGCCCAAACGGCGAAGGTCACGATGGCGGCCAGCACCACGGCCGGCACAAAGTACGCTGCTACGACGTCGACCAGGCGCTGGATCGGCGCGCGACTGCGCGAGGCTTCGGAGACCATCTGGACGATCTGCGCCAGCAGCGTGTCGGCCCCCACGCGCTGTGCCTCGATGATCAGCGTACCGCTGCCGTTCACCGTGGCCCCCACCACCTTGTCGCCCGCGATTTTCTCCGCCGGGATGGGTTCGCCGGTGATCATCGATTCGTCGACCGACGAACGTCCTTCGAGCACCACGCCGTCGACGGGCACCTTTTCGCCCGGCCGTACCCGCAGCCGGTCGCCGACCTGAATCTGCTCCAGCGGAACATCCGTTTCGCTGCCATCGGTTCCCACCCGCCGAGCCAGCCTGGGCGCCATGCCGAGCAGCGCGCGGATTGCCGCGTTGGTGCTGCTCCGCGCGCGCAACTCGAGCACCTGGCCGAGCAGTACGAGCGTCACGATCGCCGCGGCGGCCTCGAAATACACCGCGACGTGGCCGGTGGCGGGATGCCGGAACGCGGGCGGAAAAAGTCCCGGCGCGATCTGCGCGACCGCGCTGTAGGCATAGGCCACCGCTACACCGAGCCCGATCAGCGTGAACATGTTGAGATTCCACGTCGCGACCGATCGCCAGCCTTTGGCAAAGAACGGAGCGCCGCCCCATAGCACCACTGGAGTGGCGAGTGCAAACTCGATCCAGGAAAAATACGATGCGCCGGGCAGCGAGCCGAGGTGCATGGCAGGAATGTCGCCCGCCATGGTCAACGCGAGCAGCGGCGCGGTCAGGACGGCACTCACCCAGAAACGCCGGGTCATCGATTCCAGTTCGGGGTTTCGCTCTTCGTCGGCGTGAGCGGTGCGTGGTTCGAGCGCCATTCCACACTTCGGACAGGCGCCGGGTTCCGGGCGAACGATCTCCGGGTGCATCGGGCATGTCCATTCGGTGTGGCTCGATACCGGCGTCTTCAGCTCGAGCGCCATACCGCATTTCGGGCACGCACCGGGCGCGGGGCGCTCGATTTCAGGGTGCATCAGGCACGTGTAAATCGCCGCATGAGTTGCTGTATCCATCGCGATCTCCCTTCGATGAACAATGTGGATTCTGGATTCGGCTCAACAGCCGTGATGACGGCGGTGCATGCCGCCGGCAAACCGCTGCGGATCCTGATTGAACGTTTCGCGCGACGCTTCCGATTCGAAGTAGTACGTGCGACCGTCGAAAATGGTCGTCAACGCGTGGGCCCGATCTATCGGGTGGCCGTTGACCGGATCACGCAACGCGGCGCCGTCGCTGTCGTGATGCGAGTGATCCTCGCGCAGTGCATGGCGGCCTCCCCCCATGCCGCATCCCATTCCACCTCGCCGCATCATCAGGAACATGACGAGGGCAAGGACGATCCAGTACCCGTTCTGCGATAACCAGTTCATTTTGATTTCCTCCAATTCTGATTGGACACACACCACCCGGACACGCGTTGCCGGAAGGCATGCTCCATAGTCCGAACGGATCAGGTTGACGATCGATGAAGATCGTTTCGTGCCGGATCCGGCGCATGGGTATGCACGCCATGCGCTATACGGCGGTTTGAGCAGCCAGGACGACCTTAGACACAAGGGCTGGCTGACGGCGTTACGCGAGAGAAACGCGAGGAGGACGATCGATACCTTCGGTCAGAAAGCTCGACTCGGGATCGGAAGTGGGACGGGCCGTGTAAAACATGAACGCCTTAACGCCGGGTGGTGCGAAGCGGGGACCTGCTTCAAATGCACCGGTAGAGCACGAAGAACACGTTCCGCATGGGACGGTCGCATGTCTCACACGCGTCGAGCTATGCATGCGGATCGCGTCGGACGTGTTCGACGCGCCTTGTCGCGCAATGTCGCCATGTCGCAGTTCGACGTGATGACCGCTGCTCATCGGTCTTGGCCCCGCTTCCCTATCGCAAGACAACGTCGCTGCTCCCGCCAGCCGAATCGGCAGAATCAGGACCAGCAGAACGGCGATCAGAAATGCGGGCATGCGAAGCATCGCTGTGACTGTCCCGGAAAGAATGAACGCATGCCAGGCCTTCCCATCGCAGGAAGGTCAAGGTACGCCTCACGTTTGCGTCGGCCCTTACTTGCGGATCCATTGAAGAGGACAGGCAGCAGGAAATACAGCCACCACGACAGCCGGGAAAGGTCGATACGCTGGTCAGCATTCGCGGAACAATCGGCCACGCATACGTCACGCCTGGCGCCCCCGCGAGAATCAGGTTTTCATTGTGTGAGCGTGAGGCCACGCCCACTTGACGAAGATCAAGCCGGGCAAGTGTAGGGCCTGGGCCGCATGCACGTCATCGGAGAGGAGAGAGACGGCGGACGGCGGACGGCGGAAATCGATCGATTCTGTTGAAAAACACCGCAGAATTCGAGCGGGTTGCCTATCCTTGATTCATCGAGTGATAGGAGCGCATCGCTATGATGGGTCGTCAAGGTGGCGAGCAAGACAAACTCTTCTACTCCTTCAACCTTGACGATCACGTCCCGCAAACGCATTTGCTGCGTGGCGTTGATCGGTACTTCGAGCTCCACGGCTTACGCGAGCATTTGGCGCCTCACTACAGTCATACGGGGCGTCCTTCCATAGATCCGGAACTCATGATTCGCATGCTGATCGTGGGTTACTGCTTCGGTATCCGTTCGGAGCGTCGTCTTTGCGAGGAGGTTCACCTCAACCTTGCATATCGCTGGTTCTGTCGGCTCGGACTGGAAGACTCAGTGCCGAATCACTCAACGTTCTCCAAAAACCGACATGGGCGCTTCCGCGACAGCGAGGCTTTGCGGCACGTCTTTGAATCCGTCTTACGCCGCTGCATGAGCGAAGGACTCGTTGAAGGCGAAGGATTCGCCGTGGACGCCAGCGTGGTTAAGGCCGATGCGAATCGTGCGCGCGGCGTGCCTGGAGAAGAAGTGATTGACTGGCGCAAAGGCGATGGCCCGAGCCGTGCGGTTCGCGAATATCTCGATGCGTTGGAGGAAGCCAATCCAGTTTCAGATGAAGACGCAGATTCGGCTACGCCACCGAAGCGTATATCGCTGACCGATCCCGCTGCACGCTACACCGCCGCTCCAGGCGGTCCGGCGTTCTTCGCTTACTCAACGAACTACCTGATCGACCTGCATGCAGGAATCATTGTGGATGTCGAAGCCACCCCGGCACATCGATCGCAAGAAGTGGAGTCCACGAAGACGATGGTGAATCGGGTCGAACAGCGCTTCGCGCTCAAGCCAAAGCGTCTGGTGGGCGATACCGCATATGGAACGGGAGCGATGCTTGGCTGGATGGTAAAGGAGAAGGCCATCGAGCCACAT
>NZ_RJZE01000044.1 GCF_003986935.1 Paraburkholderia kururiensis JCM 10599 = LMG 19447
GTCGGCCCTTGCGGTTCGATGATCGCGCATTCCGTGTGTCCAAAGTAGTCCCCACCACTTGAAGTAACGGGCATCACTTTGGACACAGGCTTCAGCTCTGTCCATGCGGCCATCAAATGACGCATACGAAGCAACACTCGCCACGCTCTCCGCAAAATCCGACACGACCAAGGCGATTCAGTACGCGCTGAATCGCTGGCCGGCGCTCATCTACTACTGCGGCGACGGGCGTGCGGAAATCGACAACCTGATCGCCGAGCGAGCACTGCGCGGCGTCGCCCTCGGCGGACGGAATTACTTGTTCGTCGGCGCCGACTCCGGTGGCGAACGTGCCGCCGCGATGTATAGCCTGATTGGCACGGCGCGCTTGAACGGCCTCGATCCCGAGGCGTATCTCGCCTACGTGCTCGAGCGCGTCGCTGACCATCCGATCAACCGCATCGACGAGTTGTTACCGTGGAGCGTGGCGTCGTCGCTGCCCTCTACTGCCCACGTCGAGCCTATCCGATAGCATCGCGCTCCCGTCGTCAACGATCTACGCTACGGTGCTGGTCGAGTGCTTACTGTAGATGTGCGTCGTGTCGAGATGCTCATGGCCAAGCCAAAGCGCGATCACGCTCATGTCGACACCCGCCTGCAACAGATGCATGGCCGTCGTGTGCCGGACGACATGGGGCGAGACGTGTTTTCCGCTCAAGGCAGGACAAGTGCCGGCCGCGCGCGAGACGGCTTTTTGCAGGATCGAGTCGACGGCGTTGCGCGTCAGCCTCTCGCCACGGTAGTTGGTGAACAAGAGCGCGCCCGGTTCCTTGTCTTGCTCGCGCGCCCACTTTCTTAAGGCATCGGCCGTGCGTGTCCACAGCGGTACGCTCCGCTCCTTCGTAAGCGAGTCGCCGGTACCGTCTCGACGGTGCGAATGAATGTTGCCAGAGTAGGCCCCACCACAGCGAGTAGCGGGTGACCTGCTCCCCCTCGGTCGCAATTCGGGGTGCTCGCAGGGTTGCGGGTCCAACTCTCAAACGGGCTCAGTGCACCAGATAATGGGCCGACCTCGACCACCGCTGCCTCGTGATCGTATTCCTTCCCAGATCCGCCCGCAGCTGTCGTGCGCTTCATCCTTCGGGGTCGGGCAGAACCCGATGAATCACTCTCAAGAGTTGGAGCCTCCACAAAACTCGGGGCGGTTCAGCCTGGCGTCGTGCGTGGGACCGCGTGATTCCCTTCTTCGCCTTCCACCGGAGGTGCGTAAAGTGATTTACACCACGAATTCACTTGAAAGCGTCAACGCGCAGCTACGCAAGATCATCAAGACACGCGGCCACTTCCCGAGTGATGATGCTGCAACCAAACCGCTGTGGCTTGCGCTACGCAAGATTACCGCCGAATGGCATCGGGCCGCGCATGACTGGAAGGTCGCCATGCGCCAGTTTGCGATCCTCTACGAGGATCGCTTCACAAGGCCCAGCGTCCAGAACGGCAATGACAGATCGCGAGGCTTTAATCATTCAAGCGTCTTGAACACAAAAATTCAGACACTCCCCAAATGCCTCGGGCCATCGTCAGCAGGCGGGCTCTCGCCAACGGACGGCACAGACCGTGCAATCATGCCGTGGGTCAGGGAGCCCTGAAGAAATCGACCTCCCCAACTTTTGCACGCTCTCCTTCGATACGTGCGAGTGCATCCGCGACGAACTGCGCACGCGTCTCCGCACGACGTATCTTCCCGCTGGACGTTTTCGGGATGGAACCAGGATCGACCAGTACCACTTCGTCAAGTGTAAGCTCGAATTCCTGTAGAACTGCGCGACGGATCGCACTGACCGCCGCGGCAGAGTCCATGTTTCTTCGGATAGTCCGCTCGACCTCCTGAACCAGGACACACTGTTCCGTTCGATCCTCCGGGTCACTTACAACGAAAGCTGCCCCCGAATTCATTTTCAGCCCCGGGTACGCGAGCTCGGCAATATGCTCAATATCGTTAGGATAGATATTGCGCCCGCGTATTATCAGCACATCCTTTAGCCGTCCCGTGATAAACAGTTCACCATCTCTCAGATAGCCGAGATCACCGGTGCGCAAATAGCGCGTGCCGGTAACGTCGTCAGCGATGTAGGCATTGAAAACCTGCAGCGATTGCTCGGTCCGGTTCCAGTATTCGGCAGGCACATGGGGTCCGTGTACCCAGATCTCACCGACATGGCCGTCTGCTAGCAGTTTGCCGTTCGCCGGATCAACGATAACAATTTTCTCGTTGTCCATGGCTCTACCGCAACCCACAATCGCCTGTGCATCATCGAGACATCCGGCGATCGTGGCGACGCCGTTTGCGAGCGACGCGCGGCTGACGTGCTCAACTATTGGCTTGCGAACCACGGTTCCAGCTGATATCAAAAGCGTCGCTTCTGCCATGCCATACGCCGGATTCATTGATTCCGCTCGAAGACCCAGCGGGGCGAAGACTTGGGTAAAGCGCTGCAGTGTGTCAGCCCGGACTGGTTCAGCGCTGTTGAACGCCACTTCCCAATGCGACAGATTCGGCGCTTCCTGCATGATACGCCCCGCGCGCGCAAGGCACAGTTCGTAAGCAAAGTTCGGCCCGCCCGATATCCGCGCGTGATATGTCGCGATGGCCCGCAACCACAACCACGGCGCTTGCGCGAACGTGCCTGGCGCCATCAGCACTGCAAGGCCGCCGAGATAGAAAGGCTCGAGAATCTGGCAGATCAACCCCATGTCATGATAATGGGGAGCCCAGCCGACAGCGACCGCGTGGAGTGGATGAGCGAAGGCCCGCCTTTGCATTTCGAGGTTAGCGAACAGATTTCCCTGGGTCACGGCCACGCCTTTGGGAGCGGACGTGGAGCCCGATGTGTACTGCAAAAAGGCAAGATCGTCCACGCAAGTCTGACGCAGCGCGTCGGCAGGCGGCTCGATCTCGCAAGGATCGGAAACTGCAAGGTCCAGTGCAATGAAATGACTGTGCGACGGGAACTGCGAATTGTACAGATCGCTGCGCACAGCAGCTTCATAGTCTGCCGGCGCGAGGACAAGCGTCGGCGCGCAATCTACTGCAACGGAGCGGGAAGCATCGCGCATTCGACGCGCGCGGACCGGCACCACAGGTACGGGAATAATGCCCGCGTGGTGGCACGCGAAGAAAGCGACTATGAAAGCCAGCCCGGGCGGAAACATCAGTAAAGCGCGATCGCCCGGACGTGTCAGACCGGAAAGACGCCGAGCCAGATCGCATGCCTTACGATCGAGCTCGCTGTAGGTGAGTGACTCCCTTTCTTCCCCCTGTTCGCCCAGAAAGACGAAAGCGCGATCTTCAGCACGGTTCGCTGCCCAGTGCGTGGCCAGTCTCGACAATGTTCGCGGGCCATCGTCGAAAGGTGACCCGATCGCAGGATATGCCATGCTGGCGCATTGTCCATCGTCCACCGGCGCGTTCAATGCAGGGCGGATGCTCATACTGCACTCACAGATCCCTGCGAGGCGATAAGCTGTTCCATCACCCGAGCCCCAATGTCGCCAATAGTCGGCTGAGAAAACACCGTGTCCATCTTCAGCCGAACACCGAACTGACTCTCAAGCTCAATCACGAGAGCAGTAGATGCTACCGAGTCCAGACCGAGGTCAACGAGTGAATCGGCAGGACATATACGACGCGCATCCATGTGAAGTACCGTTCCGATATAACCGGCCAACCATCGAAATATTGCGTCTTCATTGCTACAAGCCGATGCAGGGCAATTAATTTGCGTGACATTGTTCATTTCCTACTCCTAGAGTTGGAGAATAGCGTTTGATCGATCGGTGAAAGCAGACAGCTACTCGGCGGCAAGATTTCACATGGCTCAAACCGTTCTCGCCTCGATCTGCTTCTGGTTTGGAACCGTGATATCGCCTGCCAGGCCTAGTAGAGAGATAATCCGAATGAACCAGAATCCGGGGTCGATGCAGTACCAGCGCAAGCCGAACGAGGCAGAACCCGGAAAGGCGTGATGGTTGTTGTGCCAAGATTCGCCAAAAACAAAAGGAGCCAAGCAGCCAATGTTGCGACTCAGGTCATCTGTGTCGAATCTGCGACTGCCGAACAGATGACAAAACGAATTGATCCACGAGGTGCCCTGCTGGAGCACGAAAAGCCGCACCATTCCTCCCCACAGGAAGCCACTGACAAGGCCAGACCATGATGTCCGTGTCAGCGCACAGGCGACAGCCGGAATAGCAACGCCCAGAAATACCCACAGCGGGTAACGGCGGCTAATCCGACAAAGGTGAGGGTTGCGAATGATATCAGGCACGTAATAGGCTGGATTCGGGTAGGGATGTTCGAACATCCACGTCGAGTACGCGTACTGAAACCCGCGCAGCTTGTCACGCCACCGGGGGCCTCGCAAGTTCGGCGAGTGAATATCGCCTTCCCGATCCGCGAAATGATGATGGCGGCGGTGAATGGCGACCCATGAAGTCAGATTACCTACTGCGCCCATGGAACCCGCAACCGCTAACGCCGAGCGAATATGCGGTCCTGCCGTATAGGAGTTGTGCGCAAACAATCGGTGAAATCCGGCTGTCAAACCAAGGCCGGAGATAGCCCACATGACTAAAAAAGCAATCCCTTCCGGCCAACCCACGGGAAATACAGGTAGCAATGCGAAAGCAGCTATCGTACAAGCGAAGGGGAGGACGTTTGCCCACAGGTAGTGGTGACGTTGCCTTCGGTGGATGAATGGATCGCTAACCACTTGCTGCTTTCCCTCCGGCTCACTAATACCGAGGTGAATCATTGGCTTGTGATCTTTATCGATAAGGCTGGGCACTTGTCTCTCCTTATACATAACACCGCACCAAGCTATCCAGTAATCATAGATTCCGTCTAATGTTCTTGCATGTCACACCATGCACTCGCCCACCACAACGGAGCCGAAAGAGTGCCCTGGACGGCCGAGCGCCTCCGGGTCATCGCTGATGGTACGCCTGCAACGTGCCACAAGAAGTTCCGATGCGTTGCGGGGACGTGGAATCGGTGGCCGACACCGCCGGTGTCGCCGTGCCAGCCGAGGTATTCGCCATCCTCCACAATCGCCACAAGCGTTGGCCGTTCGGGAGCTGCAAGGAGTTCTCCATCTCCTGCCATCCGAGGACGTATGCCAGATCTCTGGCAATTAGATTAGTGACCTCGGCATAGGCCGGCATGCCTTCACTATCCAGCAGATCAACCAGGTGTCGGACCAGATGCGGGCCAACGTATCCTCCAAGTAGACGATGCCTTACCGCGAGAAGGAACACATAGTTGTGCGGCGGCCCCGTCGGGTGATTTGCGGCCAGAGCGTCCATGAATGCCACGGCAGTGGAGCCATCAGCACCGCACTCCTGCTGCAAACACAACCGGTCCTGACTTTCCCGTTCGGCGGTCTGTCGAAGCGTGTCCGGCGTCATGTAGACGAGCACACCTCCGTTGTCCCCGGAGATAAGAATGGTGCCCGCATCACGTGCAGGTGCAGCGGTTACCCGAAAAAAACCCCGTAACGATGCGGCTCGACGGGATAGATCAGGAAAAACCGGTGAGAGAATCGGATCGCGGAAAAAACCATCGACCAGTATGTCGCAGACTAGATCGAATTCGTCTGGCCGTGCATTGCGTATGTCCATATTGATACTCCGAGGACGTTCTACAAACGTGAAGCAAAGTTACCTGAACTATTTACTAGGACTGCCAGCCCTTGATCCCACGCTGCGACACCTGAGTCGTATCAAGCCAATGCATCAGTCGACCTGAGCGCGTCTACCAGCAGATCAATTGCAGAACGCGTGACATGAGGCATAACGACGATATGGGCAAGTTTTCCTTCTCCGCTGAGGTGAAACCTGTCAAATATATCGGGTCGCGGACGAGTGAATCGTACAGCTAGGGAGGGAGGTGCCCGATGAACCTGGAACGATGGGTGCCATTCGCTGATGGACTGCAATTGATGATGCGCATACGCAGCTAGCTCGGTACACCGTGCAGCAGTTGCCGCCTGCTCATCTGGGGAGATCGTGGCGAGTGCATACCAGAGAATCAACGCGGACAAACCGTTCCTGGAGCCACACAAGGTCGTGTCAGGCGTAGAAACGTATTCAGGATGAGTCTCTGGCCGCATCCGGTACTTTTCCCTACTCATGTAGACCCCGGAGGCAAACGGCGCTCCGTACCACTTGTGTGAACTCGTTACGATGGAGCAGATGTAGGGAAGACTGAAGTCGAATCGCGGACCTCTCTCCGATGTTAGTTTCTGAGTATGTGCCATTTCGAGGTATGGCAGATAGGCAGCGCCCAAGGCGCCGTCGACGTGGATCCAGAAGTCCTGCCGATTCGCGCCATCAGTTCCCGTGCGGAAACTGTGGCGTTCAAGGACTGGGCACAGTGCCTGCCAGACGGCAGGCGAATCGTCGAACGAGCCTGCAAACGTGGTCCCAGCATTAAGAACGATGATGGGGGGGTGGCCCTTGTCGGCAAAGAAGTCCACCAGTTCAGCTAACCGTTCGGGGTCGACCGCCCCGTTATCCGTTGGCACTCCATGCGGCCAGCGGCCGTCGGACGTGACCGGACACTGGCCGGGGTAGAGTCCGTTACCGAGGTCCTCGAAGGTCGGAATACCCAGCGCACTTGCACATTTGGCCATGGAATAATGCGATGCCTCGGAATAGAAAACCACGGGTTCTTCTCTCACGGAGCTCTTCGCTCCCTCAGTGAAATCCTGTGTCCTCAAGTACTCACGTGCGCTCCACAGAGCATACATGTTCCCTTCTGTTGCACCCATGCCGAGAAGGTAGCCCCAGAACGATTCGGGAACCAGTGGCTTGCGGTCGGTGGATCGCCAGAGTTTTCCGAAATACGCGAGTACTTCCTGTTCAAGAGCGCGAGTATTCAGCAGTGTTGATTCCGCTGCGTAGGGGTCACCCAAATTGTTGAGATGCACACTAAGGAATGGCGCGAGCGCGGCGTAATCGAAGGCTTGACTCACCGGGTATCCGAGGGACAGGGCCTGTCGGGCATGAGTATCTGCGTAAATGTCCTTGAGTCGAGTGAGTACCACATCAGATGATCTGGCGTCCAGACAGACAGATCGCCGACTACCAGGTAGAAGGTTACCCTCGGCGCTAGGAAGACCCTTGTGATTTCCGTCGCATAACTGCCAGTTCTGCTTGTTACCCCATTCTGACGGTGTGCCGTCAGAATACAGGACTCTTGATACTGTCTGAGATAGTGAGGCTTCCATCATCTTGCTACCGTCCGTGTCTAGAACAATCGGTGAACTTGTCATGAAATCTTCTGCAGGTGTGAGCCGCCCCGGATTTTGTGGAGGCTCCAACTCTTGAGAGAATGGAGCCAAGAACAAGAAGGTAACCAAGTGTTCCCCGGAAGTCCGGGAGCGCGCAGTGCGTCTGGTGCGCGAGCAGCGCAGCGAGCATCCGTCGATGTGGGCGGCGGTCGAATCGATTGCGCCGATGATCGGCTGCACACCGCAGACACTGCACGAGTGGGTCAAGCGCGACCAGGTCGACCGTGGGGAACGTGATGGCGTGAGCACGGCCGAGCGTGAACGCATCAAGGCCTTGGAGCGTGAGGTGAAGGAACTGCGCCGAACCAACGAGATCCTCAAGCTGGCGAGCGCGTTTTTCGCCCAGGCCGAGCTCGACCGCCGTTTCACGTCCTGAAGGCCTTTATCGATCAGCATCGCGACACCTTCGGGGGCGAGCCGATCTGCAAGGTCTTGCGGATTGCCCGGTCGGTAGCCCGACCGGGCTACCGACGCCACGCCGCGCAGCATCGTGATCCGTCGCGGCGCTCTGTTCGCGCAATCCGCGATGAACGTCTGCGGCCGGAGATCGAGCGCGTGTGGCGGGCCAACAAGCAAGTCTACGGCGCCGATAAAGTCTGGAAGCAGATGAACCGGGAGCGCATCGCGGTGGCGCGCTGCACGGTCGAACGGTTGATGAAGCAACCGGGTTTGCGCGGCGTGATGCGAGGCAAGCGTGTTCGCACGACTGTTCCTGATGCCATAGCCCCGCGCCCACTGGATCGGGTCAATCGCCAGTTCAAGGCGGCACGGCCGAACCAGCTCTGGGTTTCGGATTCCACCTACGTTTCGACGTGGCAGGGCTGGCTGTACGTGGCCTTCGTGATCGACGTGTTCGCTCGCCGTATTGTCGGCGGGCGCGTCAGCACCTCGATGTCCACGGACTTCGTTCTGGATGCACCTGAACAGGCGCTTTACGCGCGACGCCCGGGCGAAGACGGCACCTTGATACACCATTCGGACAGAGGGTCCCAATACGTCAGCATTCGCTATAGCGAACGGCTGGCCGAAGCGGGCATCGAACCGTCGGTCGGCAGCCGGGGCGACAGCTATGACAACGCCTTGGCTGAAACGATCAACGGCTTGTACAAGGCTGAACTGATTCATCGCCGCACCTGGAAAACGCGGGAATCCGTTGAACTGGCAACGCTGGAGTGGGTGTGACCTGGTTCAATCATCATCGATTGATGGAGCCCCTCGGCTATATCCCGTCCGCCGAAGCTGAGGCAAACTACTATCAGCACCTTGAAACAGGTACCGCTGAACCCGTATTAACCTAAACCAACCAGCGTCCATGATTCCCGGGGCGGTTCAGCAGGCGGCATAGTGAACGCTCAGTTAGCGGATACGAAATTCGAGTGCGACCTCACCAGCCTGCTGCACTGATGCCGGGTCCACGCAGGCTATCCCTCAAATCTGTGTCCTCTGATTCAAATTGACCATGTGTGAAATCTGCTTGAGCGCGATGCAAAATTCAATACAACAATTGTCACGCAACTGAACTGCGCCGGGATCGTGGCGGCCGGTTTGGTTAAGTTTAAGTTAATGCGGGTACGTCAGTGGCGTTTCTGATCTGCCTGTAGTAGCTTGCTTCAGCACCCAGCGGCCCGCTCAACACCTCGTTCCTGATTCCACCGCTACGTTGCGCATCCTGCTTGAGCAAAGGCTCGCGCAACGATGGCTCCGCCTGCGCAGCAATAGGGCGCCCCATCACTTTTGTGACACAGTTGAGCTAGGCCAGCCAGCAGAGGTTTCGTGACAATTGTTGTATTGAAATTTCTATCTCCCTCAAGCACATTCCTTAAGTATACCTATCTACAGAAGAGGGCAGCGATATGATGGATGCCGCTGTCGCGGGCCACGGAATCGTAACGTGAAAGTCCGAGGCGCATCGGTGCAGGCAATATTGCAGCAAACCGGCCAAATCAAACGCATCGCCCGACCTTGGGTGCTACGGTCGGAAATGATGTACGGGGGAGACGGAAAGTTGAAGGCGGTGGAGGTTTCAACTGAGAATCTGATTGCCGAAGTCGGAAACCAGCAAAAAGTCAAGCCATTCATTCGCCATGAGCAAGGATACGGGGGAAGCAGTCGTCGGTCTATCGGGAGTCGAGTTTTCCCTGGGCGAATTGATTCGTCACGGGGCGCGGCAAGTCATTCAACAAGCGATCGAAGCGGAGCTGTCAGAGCTGATGGAGTGGTTCGCGAACGTCGCGACTTTGCAAGAGCAACGCGCTATGGTGCGCAACGGCTACTTGCCGGAGCGCGAGGTGTTGATGGCCGCCGCACCGATCGCGGTGAAGGTGCCGAAGGTGCGCGATCGATCAGGATCTGGCGTGAAGTTCAATTCAATGATTGTGCCGCCGTACGTAAGGAAGTCGCCCCGTGTAAGCGCAGCGCTGCCGTGGCTGTATCTGGAGGGCATCTCGACGGGCGACATGAGCGAAGCGTTGAGCGTGTTGCTGGGCGATGACGCCAAGGGCTTGTCGGCCAATGTGGTGAGCCGGCTGAAGGCGAAATGGGCCGACGAGCAGGTGGCGTGGAGCCGGCGTGACATGTCCGAGTCGCACTACGTTTATTGGCGGGTCGACGGCATTCACACGGGGCTGCGCAGCGAGAACTCCGACGGCCAATGCTTGCTCGTGACCATTGGCGTGAAGCCGGACGGTAGCAAAGAGCGCGTGGCGATCGGCGATCGGTATCGCAAGACGAAAGCGTCGTGGCTGGAACTGCTGCTTGACCTGAAAAAGTGCGGTCTGAAGGCCGGGCCACGGCTGGCGGTCGGCGACGGCGCCATAGGCTTCTGGGCGGCGCTGGAGGAGGTGTTTCCGAACACACGTGGCCAGCGTTGCCCGTTTCATAAAATGGGAAACGTCGTGAACGCGCTGCCGAAGTCGCAGCAGGCACGCGCGAAGGCCGACATGCAATCGATCTGGATGGCGGCCACCCGCGCCGACGCGCACGCTGCGTTCGATCGTTTCGTGTCGATCTATGCGGCCAGAGCGAAACGTTGAAGAAGGACCGAGGCAGCTTGCTCGCGTTTTACGAGTACCCTGCCGAGCACTGGCAGCATCTGCGCACGACCGTCGTGATCGAATCGACGTTCGCGACGGTGCGCCACCGTACGACGCGCACGCGTAACTGCGTATCGCGATCCACCTTCCTCGGGCTGGCATTCAAGCTGATCGAGGAAGGCGAGAAAACTTGGCGCCGCATCAACGGCCCTGAAAAGATCAAGCTGTTGCTTGAGGGCATCGCCTTCAAGGACGGCGAGCCGGTGCAAGACGATCGGCCGGTTCAGCACAAATTCGCCGCTTGATATCGATCGTCACGATGCTGCCCATACACCACTCTTCACGTTAGCTCTCCGTCTGCCGTACTGTTGCCATGAGAGCCTCTTAACGATAACCATAAAGCGCATATCTAATCCCGTATCCTTCGGGTTGTTGCGCGGATTTTTTCTGTGAAGTTCAGGTTCGAAGTAGCGGCCGCGAAGTAAAAAAACTGCGGCAATTAATTCATTTACCGCTCTAATAGAGCAGGAGGTTTGATGTTAAGCACGCAAGATGAGGCCCGCCTCGACGCCCTTTACGATTCGATGAAAAGGGCGAATGACAATTTTCTAGGGTATCCGTTCGCCAAGAACTTTGATTACAGTGCATTGTGGCGTTTCATGGATTTGACCGGGAACAACCTCGGAGACCCTTTCGACGAGGGTATCTACCGGGTAGATTCACGCGAGTTCGAGCGGGAGGTGGTCGAGTTCTTCGCCACCCATTTCCGCGCCCCGGTCGATGACTACTGGGGCTATGTCACCACCGGGGGTACGGAGGGCAATACCTTTGGGTTGTACCTCGGACGCGAGCTGTATCCGAATGGCGTTGCCTACTTCTCTCGCGACACCCACTACAGCGTGAGCAAAGGCGTGCGGCTGTTGAAGTTGCCCTATGCGATAGTACGATCCGACGCGCACGGGCAGATCGACTACGAAGACCTGAAACATCAGGCCAGCGCGCATCCTGGGCAACCAGCCATTGTGGTGGCCAACATCGGCACGACCATGAAGGAGGGGCGGGACGATGTGGGAAAGATCAAGGCGGCGCTAGCGGAGGCCGGTGTCCGGGACGTCTATGTGCATTCCGATGCGGCGCTCTGTGGACCGTACGCCCCGTTCATTGAGCCGCGGCCCGTGTTCGATTTTGCGGATGGCGCTGATTCCGTCACGATCAGCGGCCACAAGTTTATTGGTGCGCCGATGCCCTGTGGTGTCGTTGTTACGCGTAAGTATCATGTGCAGCGCATCACACGGGCCATCGATTACATCGGCAGCCTCGATTCCACGCTTGGAGGCTCACGCAGTGCGTTTGCTCCGATCTTGCTCTGGTATGCCCTGCGCACTCTCGGACTGGACGGGCTTCGCAGCAGTTTCGAGCAGTGTGAAGCGCTGGCCGCGTACGCTGTCGCAACGCTCACCGAACGCGGCGTGGATGCGTGGCGCAACGCCGCGGCGTTGACAGTGGTCTTTCCGCCAGTGCGAGACGAGGTGCGGGCGAAATGGCAACTGGCCAGTCAGGACGTCAGCCACCTCATTGTGACTCCGGGTACGACCAAGGAGCAGGTCGATGCGCTTATCAGCGCGATGACGTTGACGACCGAGCTTGTGCCTGGCTGTTGACATTGGGGACGCCATACGTTGGGTCGTTGTTCTGCCCAACGACTCACTGGTGTCCCCTCGTCTGAGTGCGGCGTGTTGCCAAGAGGTCGCTGCCACACGCTGCTGTACCCAGTCGCTGAATCCCTGGATTTTATTGTCTGACCGAGGAGCAAGATGCCCAACCGCATTGAGAATGCCCACGACCATTTGCATGCAAGGTGCCTGTCTTTCCCGGAGACGCTTGCACAGTCGGTGGCCAATATTTCGCCGTCTGTGACGCCGCTAATCATCGTGCCGTTGGTGTTCGCCTCGGCAGGCCAAGGAACGTGGTTATCGTATGTCATCGCGACAGCGGCGATCATTCTGGTCGGGCTGAACGTGAACCAGTTCACTCGGCGTACGTCGTCGCCCGGATCCCTGTACTCCTTCGCGGGTCGGGGACTCGGCGGTCTTGCGGGCTTCATGACGGGATGGTGCTTGTTGGCTGCCTACGTGCTCACCGCGGTTGCGGTGATGTCCGGCGCATTGAGCTACGCCTCGATTCTGATGGACTTGGCCGGAATTCACATGCCTGTGGCAGTGGTCGGGCTGGGCTTCTCCCTGTTGGCGTGGTACGTCGCGTGGAAAGACGTAAAGATCTCAGCCAGGCTCATGCTCGCGATTGAAGGCTTCTCCGTGCTGTCGATCATTATTGTGGCCTCCATTGTGCTCTGGCGCTACGGCCTGATGGATCCCGGCCAACTCGATATGAGCGCAATCAATGTGCGCGGTGTGCGGGACGGTTTGATGCTGGCGATCTTTGGCTATGTGGGTTTTGAGAGTGCGGCATCCCTCGGGGAGGAGGCGCGCTCGCCGCTGCGAAACATTCCGCTGGCGGTGGCGCTGGGGATCGTGCTGAGCGGCATCTTCTTTGTTGCTACGGCGTATGTTGAGGTGGCCGGTTTCAATGCATCCCGCACCGATTTAGCCAACTTTCGCTATCCGTACAATCACTTGTCGCATCACGTCCACGTCGCGTGGCTCGGCACAGTCATCTCGATCGGTGTGACGATCAGTCTTTTTGCCTGCGCCGTTGCCAGCATCAACGCTGCGGCGCGCATTCTGCTCATGATGGGACGGCACGGTGTTTTTCCCTCAGCGTTCAAGAAGATTCATTTGGCCAACCGTACCCCACATGTTGGGGCGTCCATGGTGGCGGTGACCATGCTGGTGGTTTTGGTCGGTATGCTGGCTAGAGGCGGCAGCCCGACCGATATTTTCGATGCGTTTGGCACGGTGGCAACGTATGGATTTCTCGTAAGCTACATCCTTGTCTGCCTAGCTGCCCCGGTTTACCTGAGGTTTCGCGGAGAACTACGCAATCGCGACGTGCTTATCTCCGTGGCAGCAATCACCTTCCTCCTCCCCGCAGCAATTTCCACTGTCTATCCGGTGCCCGCCGCTCCAGCGGACGCGCTCCCGTTCTACTTTGCTGCGTATGTCGTCGTGGGTCTGGGCTGGTTTATGGCCGCGAGTCGGCTGTCAAGCGAGTCTCTATTCAGCAAAATCAAGGCGGACCTAGACGGTGTGTTGCCTAGTGTCCCAGAGGGCGACGAAGGGGCGCGCTGATCACGGGGTGCGACGCGGTGCGCTTGTGGTGCGATATGCAGTGAAGTCTGCGCGTCTGTCCGTAAGGGGCCATGCATCTTGAATTGGCTACAAGCACGGTGGGTCGACGGACGGTGGTTGGGTGTGCACCGGGCAGTCGGTGTATGAAGGTTCTGCTTCAGGGCGTAATGATGTTGTGTCCAAGGAGAGGGGCGTGAACGACATTGAAATTCGACATATCGAGCAGATCGACCGAGCGGCCGTCATGGCCATTCTGACGGGCGCTTTCCATTTCGATCCGTTGTTGCGGTGGATCTATGCTGATGACAGCGAGTATGCGAGGCATTTCGAGGGGTTCGTCTATGCCTACGGCGGCGATCCCTTTGAGCGGAACTCCGGGCTTATCTATCAAGACGCGAAGGGCTGCGCCATCGTCTGGCAGTTCGAAGGCCTATCGTCACACAACGACAAGATCCTTCCGTATCTGAAACGATACCGCTACGCCGTCTAGACGATCGAACGTCATCTCGATATTTGAGAAACTGCAGCAATGGCATCCCACTTATCCGTATCGGTATCTCACGTTCTTTGGGCGTGACGCATCGTGGGGTCGAAGTGCAAGGTACTTGATCGACGCTTTCTTTGCCGGCTGCGATGAGGAACAGATCTGCTGTTACGGAGATGCGACCTCCGAAGCTCTAACGCAGTACTAAGCTGAGATCGTCGCGAGCGTCCAAGAAGGGCACTCGCCGGCGTTTTATCCGATGTTACGCAAGAGCAAACGGAGCACGTGCGCAGCGGGGATCATTGAACATGCAATGGGGCCGACAATGGTGCAATGGGACGCTTCGGTCGGCTGAGGGGCAGAGGCGTCCAGCGACTGTGGATCGATTTGGTAGGTTTACTGAGGAGAGCGAGGAAAAATCATGGCCAGGAATGAAATCAAGCTTGTTACGCCGTTCGTTGAAGAAAAGGTCAATAGTGCCTTGACCCTGGCGTTCGCAACGTGTCCGCTCTTGCGCTGGATGTATCCGGAGCCGGAGCGTTATTTGCAGCAGTTCCCCGGATTCGTCAAATACTACTGCGGTACCCCTTACGTGACCGGCAGCGGCGCGTTCGTGGAGAACGGGACAAAGGGGGCGCTTCTGTGGCAGACGGCACACGAGCATGTCGATTTTAACGAGCTGGTTGCGTTCGTCGGGAGGTCTACGACCGATTCACGCCAGGACGCTGTGGTTCGGCTGTTCGAGAAGTTCAACGAATATCATCCGACCGAGCCCTATTGGTATATGACGGTCATCGGGGCGGACCCTGCATATCAGCGCCAGGGTGTTGGTTCGGACTTGCTGCAGTATTGGCATCGGCTGTGCGACGAGGCGGGGGTGATTGCATACTGTGAGGCGACGAGCCTGTCGGCTGTTCGTTTGTACGAGCGGATGGGCTGGACCGTACTCGGCACCGTCAGCGAGCATGATTCGCCGCCGTATTACCCAACGGTGCGGCATCCCAAGTAGGGTAGGTAGCCCGCGGGGAGCCGCCGGCTCGCAAGGTGATGTCACGGAGATGGCCTTGCCTTGCGCCGGTTTGCCTCGACAAAAGCGGGACCGTAGTGCTAACCGAGAGCGTGACTGTGTGAACCGCCCTGGGAATCGTGGATGTTGATTTTCACGCGGTCTTAACCCACGGGGGCTCACTCCTGGAGCAGATCATCAGCTGGAGGGGAAGGCCGCTGGCGATACGATGCGATAACGGTCCGGAGTACCTGAGTGATGCGATCACGCAGTGGGCTGGCAGGCATGGCATCGCGTTGAACTACATTCAGCCGGGCAAGCCGCAGCAAAACGCCTATGTGGAGCGATTGGCATGCCATGTGACCTCTCATATTGTGGTTTGCAAGAGTGGGGGTTCGCCAGGTGCCAGCCATGCGTGGTTCCGGACTCGAGACTTTCGATAGATCAATGCCCATTGACAGATGATCAACCTGCAATCCGCCAATGATGTTCTGCAATCGATGCAGCATCATGCAACAACCCGCGCGAACCAACGGGCCATCATGCTGCTCCACGACGGCGAACGCGATGACGCGCGGTCGGCATTAACTATGCGTGGCTTGACGCAACCGCACGGGGGGAGCGGATACTACGGCTCCATCCTGTCGGTCTCGACTTCTGTGTCGCGCATCATGCGGATGCATCTATACGGCATGAGCAGCACCGCGGACACGCGGTCGCGAGCGATGCGGATGTCCCCATCCGGGTGTCGGTCGGTGGCGTCGTGTTGCTGCGCCCAGGTGGCAAGAGGCATACGACGAGCGGGCACCACCGACGCGGGAACGGCCCGGTGACACCGCCGCTTGCCGATGAGTTACCACACCGAGCGCTTGCACGCTTTCTCGCCGAGCATGCGACAGGTGAGCGGGCGCTCGCTCCGGAGCAGCTCGCAGTGTGGGACCGCGGGGAGATTTTTCCGTCGGACGCGTGCGCGACGCTCGACGTATTCGGTCTGCCCGACTACTACGTGCCGACGCAGTACGGCGGCCGCCTGCGGTCGCTCGACGAGCTGATGCAGTTGTGGCGTGCAGTCGCGCGGCACGACCTGACGGTCGCGATTGGCCACGGGAAGACCTTTCTCGGCTGCGTCTGCGTGTGGCTCGCCGGCGATCGCCTGCAGCGCTCGGCGGTGGCACGCGACGTCTTGGCAGGCTCGCCCGTCTCGTTGGGGCTGACCGAGCGCGATCACGGTGCGGATCTGCTCGCGAGCGAGCTGCGCGCCGTGCCTAACGACGACGGTTGGCGGATCGACGGAGAGAAGTGGCTCATTAACAACGCGACGAGAGGGCAGTTAATGTGCGTACTCGCGCGCACGGGCAGCGCGCGCAACCCGCACGGATTCAGTCTGTTCCTCATCGACAAGCGGCGGCTAAGGCCGGAGACCGTGCGGTGCCTGCCGAAAGTGCGTACGTCCGGTATTCGCGGCGCGGACATCAGCGGCATCGCGTTTCACGACGCGCGCGCGCCGCACGACGCGCTGATCGGCCGGGCCAGCGCTGGCTTCGAGATCGTGCTTAAGGGCTTGCAGCTCACGCGCAGTGCGTGCGTCGGGATGTCGCTGGGCGCCGCCGACCACGCGTTCCATCTGACGCTCGGATTCGTGCACGAGCGCGAGCTATACGGCCGCCGGCTAAGCGACTTGCCAATGGCGCGCCGCGTGCTCGGCGAGACGCTCGCGATGCACTACGCGGCCGAGGCGGTCGCGTGCGCTGTCGCGCGGGCAGCAAGCTGGCTACCCGCGGAGATGGGCGTGATGTCGGCAATATCGAAGGCATTCGTGCCGTCAACCGCCGAGCAACTACTCGGCAAGCTCGGCGAGCTGCTCGGCGCGGGCGCATGTCTCGATCCCGGGCACGGACACGGACACAGACTCTTCCAGAAAGTCGAGCGCGATCACCGCATCGTGCCGATCTTCGACGGCAGCACCGTCGTCAACCGGCAAAGCTTGATCAACCACTTTCCGATGCTCGCGCGCGGATGGCGTCGCCGCGATCACGACGCCGACGGCATCAAGCGCACGTTCGACATTTCGCAGACTGTATCGGCACTGCCGCTGGACGCGCTCGCGCTCGTGTCGGCGCGAGGCTGCAGCATCGTGCAAGCGCTGCCCGCATCGCTCGACGCGCTCTCGTCCGAGGTCGTCGCGCGCCGTGCACCGCCCGAGCTCCCCGTGCTCGCGTCGCGGCTCGCGGTGCTCGCGGAGGACGTGATGACCTGGATGGCCAGATACGAGCTGACCGCACGCACGGTGCCGGCCGCGGCTTTCGAGTTCGCGCGGCGCTACGAGCTGTGTTTCGCCGGCGCCGCGTGCATCCGGTTCTGGCTGCACGAACGCGAAAGCGCGACGGTCGCGGCCGACCCACAGGCCGTCTGGCTACGCGCAGCGCTAACCTGGCTGATCGGCGAAATCGATCCGCGCGTCGCCGACGAGCACTGCGGGGCCATCGACTCGCTCGGCGGAAACGCGATCGACAACCCTGCGATCTGGACCGACGGGATCTCGCTCTGGGCTACGCGAACCGACAGGGGAACCAACGCATGACGTACGCAGCCATTCTTGACAATGTGTTGCGGTTGGAGGATCTGTTCAGCGATCCGTGGGACGCCAGCAATCTGCTCGGCTTCGCAGCATCGATCGAAGCGGACGAGCTTGGCCGGATGTCGCCCGCAGGCGAGATTGCGCTCGACGGCTTTTGCATAAACGCTGAATTCGTGCCGGTCGCGCACGGTGGCCGCTTCGTCGACCTCGGCCGGCTGATCGCCTTGATGCGCACCGTGTTCCGCCGCGATCCGTGCCTCGGCCTTGGATATGGCGCGAGCTTCTTCGCCTCAGTTGACGTCTGGGCGGCTGGCGACGCCGGGCAGCAGCGGTGCATCGCCACGCATCTGCTTGCGAACCGCAAGCTCGCGTGCTGCTATCACGGGTTCGCGCATGGCAATGATATCGATCGCGCAGCGTGGGCCGCGTCAATCGACGGCGACACCGCGATGCTCAACTGCGTCAAGCAGGTCATCGTGAACATCTCGCGAGCCGACGAGTCGCGCGGCGCACGCAGCCACAGCCTGTTTCCCGTCGAGCGTGCGGCGACGTCGCCTCGCTCTGTGCGTGACTTGCCACGCTGCGGCATGCGAGGCACCCCGCTCGGCGGCATCAAATTCGACGATTGCCGCATCGACGTCGCGACCCGGTACGGCGCGTCGGGCAACGGAATGGAGCCCTTATTGAAGGCATTCCAGCTGAGTCGTATCGCGTTGCCGGGCATGTTTTCCGGCATCGTCGACACCGGGCTGCGCGTCGCCCTTCGACATGCGCGGCATCGCAAGCTGTACGGCCGCGCGGTTACGGACCTGCCGCTGGTGCGCGCGCAGCTCGCCGAGACGTTCGCCGACCTTATCATGTGCGATTGCTTCTGCACGGTCGCAGCTAACGCTGCGCTCCTGTTGCCCGGCGAGTTGAGCCTTCACGCCGCATCGATCGGAGCGTTTGTGCCGGGGGTACTGATCGGAGCGATGAACAACCTTGCGTCGGTGGTCGGCGCGCACTCTTACCTGCGCGAAGGTGACATGGCAATATTCCAGAAGCTGCTGCGTGACCTCCAGCCTGTCGCCTCCGGTCACACGTCGCGGATGAATTGCCTAATGTCGATCCTGTGGCAGCTGCCGGTGGCTGCGCGTGGCGCGTGGAGCGCAGACGTTGCCCTGCCCACTGCGCTGTTCACGCTCGACGGCGACGGGGGCACGCTGTCGTTTAGCGCGCTGTCGAACACGACGGGTTGGCGCGACAGCCTCGCGTCGCAGCTGCGCCGCTTCGCCCGCGACGGTAGCGACGCGCAGGTGCCGGAAATCGCGGCATGGATCGCGCGCCTCGCTGCAGAATTCGACGCGCTCGCCGCGCACTGCGCGCAATTGCTTCCTACCGACCTGACGCCCGACGCGACGCCGAAAGGCTTCGCGCTCGCCAGCCGCTACGTTGCGCTGCTAGCGGCGACGGCGTGCATTGGCGTGTGGCGCGCGCAACGCCATCGCGGCGACACGTTCCTGTCACAACCAGTGTGGTTGCTCGCGGCGCTGCACCGGATCGGCGCGCTGCTCGGCGACCCGCGCATACCCCTCTCCGAGCAGCTGTACGAGGCGATCTTCGACGAACTCGAGCAGCGCTACGACGACAACCTCAGCTTCGACCTGCGCGCCCACCGGCTCGCCGCCTCGCGCAGCTGGCACTAATGTTAGGTTCCGTCCCAGCGTCATTGCATGACGAAATATGGCGACGGCGCCCCAGCTTGCCAGTCAAAGCATCGATTTCCCCTGCGCCAACACCCGGTCGCACACCTGCTTAGCGAGTGCCTTTTTCACCCCGTCACCACTCAGATCGAGCGTCTTGCCATTGCCTGCATCGAGCAGACCGTTCGCGCCGCTCGTGTAGCCGGGACTGGACGAGGGATTCCCGCCAAGCTTGTCCATGAGCGCGTCTTGTACCGACGAACACCTTCTAGCGACAACCGGCGCGTCATTCAGCGACGCGGTCCACCATGCTGAAAATCCGTCGTGTTGTCGAATCGGACGACTGTAGCGATTCCCGGGCAATTTTCCGGAAGGCTTCATAGAACACCAATGCCGGTCCTTGCAGCGGCTCACAGCGACGTTTGATCAGACACGTGGTACTTTCGTGAACAATTTCGTCCAGATGTAGGGCGACACAGCGCCCACGTACATCCGGTGTTTCGACAAGTGGCCACGGGAACATCGTGAGCATGTCGCTGTCGCGAACAATTGCCAGCGCTCCAAGCACGGACCGCACATAGTGAACACGGCATACGCCATCTGCAGCCTGGGCTTCGATCAGCTTGTGAAGCGAAATCGAAACCCGGTCGATGGGATGGCTTAACACCCAGTCGTAGCCGCGCAGCTGCACCAAAGAGCGTGCTCCAATGCTTGGATGATCGGCGCGACACACGACGGCAAACGAGTAGCTATAGATCTGTCGGATCTCAAGGCCGTGGCTGAAAGGGTCCTGTGGCCGAGGGCCAAACTCGAAATCGACTTGCCCGTTACGGACCATCGGATACTCCTTGCCATGGCTGTCGAAAATGTCGAGCTGAACTGCGGGCCGTAGTTCGCGGAACGCCGTTATGACACGCGGCATGACAGACTGCATCAACCAAGGTGTTACGCCAACACGCACAGTGCCCCCTTGGCGTGGCGCAATGTGAGCCAGTTCGTCGCTTGCGCGCTCCAGATGTCCAAGGATTGACCGTGCGTGCTCTAGCAACGCGATACCACCCTCAGTTGCAACCATTCCATGGGCTCAGAGGTGGCGTCGCTTGTTCGGACAGGGTCCCGAGATTTTTAAGTGGAACCACCGGGGCGTTCATGCTGCCGATTTAATCGCAGGCAGCGTCGCGAAGTATGCCTCGTCCGGCGTGCGGTCTTCCAG
>NZ_RJZE01000045.1 GCF_003986935.1 Paraburkholderia kururiensis JCM 10599 = LMG 19447
CTGGAAGACCGCACGCCGGACGAGGCATACTTCGCGACGCTGCCTGCGATTAAATCGGCAGCATGAACGCCCCGGTGGTTCCACTTAAAAATCTCGGGACCCTGTCCGAACAAGCGACGCCACCTCTGATAGGGCCAACCGGCTTCTAGCAAAGTCCTGTTAAACCAGCTCCTGGAAAGCGGCAGGAGGATCCGCTGCTGCCCGATGTTTCGCCGCGAATTCTGCTGGCGAAAGGTAATTCAGTGCGCTGTGCGGCCGTTCCTCGTTGTAGTCCAGGCGCCACGCTGCGATGACGACACGCGCATGCGCGAGGCTCGTGAACCAGTGCTCGTTAAGGCATTCATCGCGAAATTTGCCGTTGAACGATTCAATGTATGCATTCTGCGTCGGCTTGCCCGGCTGAATCAATTTCAACGTCACGCCGTTCGCATACGCCCACTGGTCGAGCGCCCGGCTCGTAAATTCCGGTCCCTGGTCGGTTCGCACCGCCTTCGGATAGCCCCGGAAACGTGCTGCTCGGTCCAACGCTCGCGCGACGTATAAGCCGGAAATGCCGTGGTCCACGACGATATCGACAGCCTCCTTGGTGAAATCATCGACGATAGCCAGGCACTTCAGACGCCGCCCGTTCGACAGCGCATCCATCACGAAATCGATTGACCAAACCTCATTGGGACCGCTCGGCAATGCCAACTGCTCGCGCTCAATCATGACGCCGTGGCGCCGACGGCGGCGTCGCACGGCCAGCCCAGCTTCACGGTAAAGGCGATGCACGCGCTTGTGATTCGCGTGAATGCCTTCGCGCTCCACGAGTGCGTGCAGTCGACGGTAGCCGAACCGACGACGTTCGTGCGCCAGTTCCACCAGGCGCGCCGTCAGCGCTTCGTTCTCGTGGTCCGGCTTCGCGTCGTAATGCAGCACGCTGCGAGAAAGCCCGACAAGCCGGCAGGCGCGGCGTTCCGAGATGTTCACCTTCTCCCGAATCGCCGCCACTGCTTCGCGCTTGGCTTGCGGGCTCAGGGCTTTCCCTTGACGACCACCTTCAGCGCTCCATGTCGAGCATCGCCTCGGCCAGCAACTTCTTCAGCCGAGCGTTCTCAGCCTCGAGGTCCTTCAGCCGGCGCGCTTCCGACACCTCCATGCCGCCAAACTTCGCGCGCCACGTATAGAACGACGCGTCACTGAACCCGTGCTTCCTGCACAGTTCCTTGACCGCCATACCGGCTTCGGCTTCCTTCAGAAACCCGATGATTTGCTGTTCCGTAAAGCGCTTCTTCATGTTCGTCTTCTTCTCCGAAAACGAACTTTACTAGACTCCGGATGGCCCTGTTTGTAGGGGGCAGGTCAGGTGATCACGAGTCCATGCGTGGCGCGGGCTCGGCTGCCTAACATCGCCTGTTGTAGTTCTCCTCATCAAGGAACGCCAGCAACAAGTTGCATGATGGCGTACAGGTCGGACCAGGAGAAGGTAGGTCTGGTAAGAGCTGTGAACGCCCAGCACGTTGTCGCGCAGACCCATGACTTTCGCTCCCGCATCGTGGAAGATCGAGCTAGCGACTTCTATTGGCCCTTCAGCTGCTTGATCCGCGCGAGATTCATCTCGATCATTAGCTGGTACGATGCAAGACCTCCGCCATTCCCGGAACCATAAGAGGCTGACACGCGGTCGCTCTCAGCAGCTCGAAACGCTCGGTATGCACGCTCCGCCTTATCGAACGCCCTGACGGGACGCATCGGCCGGCTTCCCGCACTTTCGTTTTCCAGCTCGACCATGGCATTTCGAACGTTCCTTTCTACCACGACAAGTTCTGCTTCCGATTGCTTGACCACAGCCGGATAGCACTCGCGCTGCGCCGCTATCGTTTGTTTGCCCTGGCATGATTTGAAAAGCGCCTCAGCGGACTCCGTAGCCGGAGACGCCTCCGCAAACATTGCAGCCAACATAAACCCGGCAGTAATGAGATGAGCTTCGTTGATTTTCAAATTTTCCTTCCTGGTTGTTGAAAATGCTGTCTACGTTATGATCAGCGTTTACTTGGGAGTGGGTGCGGCATGTATGCGCGCCATTGCTTCCGCCACCGAAAACCGACGGCAGACTGCACCGTGTCATAGTCCTAGCTGCGCAGTAGTATCAGTACTGCATTCGTGCAGACGCATATTCCGCAGCATCACCATGTTCGCGACCATGCTAGACCGTGTTAGATGGTATGGACGCCTCCCCCCGGTAACGGGTCGGTGAAAGCCCAATAACAGAGAGCACTTTTCGTCAGAGCTGGTAACCTGGCGGGATGAGCAAACGCAAGCCCTACCCGACGGACGTATCGGACGAAGAATGGCACTTCGCCGCACCGTACCTGACGTTGATGAGCAAAGACGCGCCGCAGCGCCGATACGAATTGCGCGAGATGTTCAACGAGTTGCGCTGGATCGTGCGCGCGGGCGCGCCGCGGCGTCTTCTGCCGCATGAATTCCCGCCGTGGGAACTGGTCTATCAACAGACTCAACGCTGGATTCAGGCGGGCTGCTTCGAGGCCATGGTGAGCGATCTGCGTTCGATCATCCGGGTCGCGCAGGGCCGCAAGGGCCAGCCCAGCGCGGTCATTCTCGACGGGCGTACGCTGCAGTCGACCTGTGAGAGTGGGCCTCGTGCCGGTTACGACGGCTATAAGCGCAAGAAAGGCAGCAAAGTGCATATGGCGGTCGATACCCTGGGGCAGTTGCTTGCGGTGCATGTGACGCCAGCAAACGAGCAGCAGCGAGCGCAGGTCAGGGAACTGGCACGTCAGGTCCAGCGAGCCACGGGCCAGACGGTAAAGGTAGCGTTCGCCGATCAGGGATATACGGGCGAGGAACCCGCGCAGGCGGCGCTTGATGAAGGCATTGAGCTGCACGTGATCAACTTGGCCGAGGCGAAAAAAGGCTTCGTGCTGTTGCCACGCCGTTGGGTGGTGGAGCGCAGCTTCGGCTGGCTGAACCGCTTCCGCCGGCTCACGCGAGATTACGAGCGCCTGCCCGGGACACTGGCGGGGCTTCATTTCGTGATCTTTTCCGTTCTCATGCTCGTTCATTTCGCAAACCTGACGAAAAGTGCCTATGTGGACGCCTCCCGGATTGCAAGCTGGTTTTGCATTTCTGGTCTGCAGGTCAAGGCAGCACGCTTATGTCCGGCCTGTTGATGCAGGCAGTTCAGCCTGCTGGCCAATATGGAATTCGCTGACGAGGGTCTCATCTAACACACGAACTCAAGGTTCAAGCACTTTTTCAGACTTACCTCGTCCCGGTCCGACCTGTACTCCATCATGCACTTCGTTGCTTGCGCTCCTTGGTGAGGTGGATCTGCAACATCTCGATGTGCGGCAACAGAGCCGTCGCTACGCGTGGACTGGCGCCTCATACCGCGTTTGCCGCGACAGCAGGGCCCAGATAGTTCGCGCCAGCTTGTTCGCCACTGCAGCGACGGCAACATTGAAGGGTCGTCGAGCCAGCAAATCGTCGAGCCAGGGTGTGTGGGTGCAACGCGCGATCACGGCTCTTGCGCCGTGCATCAGCAGCGTACGCAAATAGGTGTTACCTCTTTTGCTCAGGCCCAGTTGTCGTATGCGCCCGCCAGTTCCAGTCTGCCGTGGCACAAGACCCAGCCAGGCGGCAAATTCACGGCCGGAGTGGAAGGTCGCGGGATCGCCGATCATCGAAACTGTCGCGGTTGCAGTCAGCAGACCGACACCCGGAATCTCGGCGATGCGCTGGCATTCCGGGCTGTCCCGGAGCGCATGCGAGAGGCGACGCTCCAGCACGGCAATATCTTCGTTGACCGCCTGTATGCGAGCCCACTGCTCGCGCAAACTATCGACTAACATACTTGGCAGGCGTTCGGATGTTCTGGTCAGGGCTGGCGCGATTTCCTTCGCGAACGACTGGTAGCCTCCGGACAGAATTTCACCGAATTCATACAGGATGCTGCGCAATGCATTGGTCTGCATGATGCGAACCTTCATCAATTGGGCACGTATCCGGTGCAGAGCCAGAACTGACTGCTGGGCTTCACTCTTGATTGCGACAAACCGCGCTTCGGGTTGCTGCGCAGCGGTCCAGATCGCACGCGCATCGGCGGCATCCGATTTGTTACGCAAGACGAAGGGGCGTACCGAATGTGCGCAGATGAGCCTGACGTCGTGACCGAATTGCCGTAACTGCCGGGCCCAGTGATGAGCACTGCCGCAGGCTTCAATCACCACGAGCGAGCGTTCCCGCTTTGCAAAGAAGTTCGATACGTCGCCTCGCTTGAGTTTCACCCGCTCGATCTTCCCGGTGGCAACATTGACCGCATGCAACTGGAAGACATGTTTGGCGATATCCATACCGATGACGGGCGTCTTCATTTGGAAACCTCCTGCGCGAGCTGTCGGGTTCGACGTACCACTGTACAGCCAGCTGCAAATGCTCTCTGTTATTGGGCTTTCACCGACCCGTTACCGGGGGGAGGCGTCCATACCATCTAACACCGTCTAAGTCAGAAGCTACATTCTTCTTTATTCGATAATCCCTAGGCCTCGTGCCAGAGCCAAAGCATGAGTTCGACTCCGAGCACCTAACTTCGTGTTGATGCTGCGCAAATGTGTTCGAACAGTGCTCTCCGAAAGGAACAAACTGCTTGCCATTGCGCTATTCGAATAACCTTGAGCCAGTAATTGCAGCACTCGAATCTCTCTACGCGTGAATTGGGCAGATATCGCATTAAAAAACGATTCGTCAAGCTTATCTACATGCCCTTGCGCCCAAGAAGGATGGCGCAATCGCCTAAGGTGTTCCACGAATGCTGAATCGCCCGAAACCTTCTCCTGCTGAACAGCGACGTGCAACCTTTCGATAAGTGCCCCAACACGCGGACCCTCATCCAGAATCGACCGAACAAATCCTTCCTTGCTCGCATCTAATACAGCATGTGCGAGCATCTCCAATGCCCTCTCGTTTACCCCGCTACGCTCGTACGCAAGCGCCAAGAGAACCCGGAGTTTTAGCGCTCGATTCTGGGATCCAGCCAAAACTGCCGAATCGAGCGCTCTCGATATATGCTCACATGCCGTCACAAATCCATTTGTGTAAACTTGGTAACGAAGTTGCATGAGAGATAGGTCGTCAACCTCCTGAGCGGGGAAATGATACTTCCATGCGCTTTTCCATATGCCCTCGGCATCGATGCTTGCCAACTCCTCGCCGGCCTCTTCGACTTTCCCCTGCAGCAACCAAAGTCGAGTACGCTCCATCTTTGCAAGAACGATCGCACATTGTATCTGGCATCGTTCACCATAATATTCCAATTCGGAGAGTAACTGGAATGCATGTTCTGCGCCTCCAGATAGAAATTCCAACCGAATTCGCATTCGGTATCCACTAAGAATCGAACCAATACCGCAAGCCTCGCGCACCATAACCGGGTAGACATTCAACAAATGTTCGACCGCGTCAAGATCATTCTCTTCATACAGGACCGTTGCATATAGAGTTGCGCACCATGCGCGGTCACCAGTATATGAACGTAAACCGCCAATCGACCCGGCGCTCAGTGCTGCCCTGAAACAACTCGAAGCCCGGCGCAAACCCCCTTGTCTGAAGGCGGCAATACCATCAACTGATGCGGCATACATCCGATGCAGCGACGTACCGTGAGGCAGGCACTCTATCGCACGAAGGAGCGTTCGTGCACGCTCGTACTCTCCAAGCGCCGTTGCCATCCGAATGGTCATGCTCAATAGCATACCATCGGCGAACGGATTCATCGTTGGAACATCGGCGACGCCACCCAGCCCGACTGCATATGCTTCGTCGTTACGATCCCTTACAGCCAGCATGAATTGTCGAATTGCCGTGAGATGACCTCGAATGGCTGGATCTACGATGTCCTTCCAATCTCTGATGTCGAAACGTTGCATCATGACCTGCGGTCCACGGGCGAAACACGTTACCCACGCAGCAACAATCTGCAAGCGCGGTTTTGCATAAGGCATGTGTTGATGTAAAACGCTGAACCAGTCATCCAGCAGGTAAATGTCACCCAATTCTAGCGAGCGCTCCGCAGACTGCTCAAGCATACTGAGGGCAGCCACATATTCACCTTCTTGTAATGCTCGCTCAATGGCATATATCCACGATAGCTGATCACCAGACTGCTTCGCCTCGTCGACTAGAATTGCGCCGGCTGCATAACCAATTGTACCTATTTGTCGCACCTCTTCGGTCGGAGCCAAATCCGACCTCGGTCGACAACCTTCCGAGCGATTCATGCTAGACACAGCGCTTTCGGTTTTGTCTCTTCTCATCGGTCCCTCGCTTAATCCATTGGATATTCGTCGCGCGAAAATGAGTCAAAAGGGTATTTCGCCCCCCCGAGCGCCGCTAATATGACTGCGGGCAGTGTCACTCAACCGACCATATTTAGCATAAGATTTGCGAGGCTAGATTGAGAAAAATGACGCCCCTCTAGAACCGCACTCACCGCAGCCGGTCGACTCAGAAGAGAGTTTGTCGACATTTCTTTCCAGTTCCTCACATCCCCTCACAACACAAACCCATAACGGCAATCGCAAAACCCAAAGCAATTCCAACGACTCGACCACAAAGTGTCGCAAACAAGGGACCTTTCCCGTCGAAAATCGTTTGATGCCGAACATCAAATATTATTTTGAAAGCAGGGCCAATCAAAAGCAAACAAACTAAAATAGAAGCACTTCCTAACAGCAAGCCAACACACCCCATTTCAATCCTTACACCAACCCAATCACCCAAATGGCAACCCACAAAAATCAACGATACCGCAGAAATTACTCCAACCATGATTCCATCAATGATTCTATTCTCAATGTAGCCTGAACTCATAAATAATTCCTCCGCCGCAAAGCAGCGCCGCAGAGATCATGGCCGATTGTCGTTTCCGCCTCATCTGCGCTGGTCTTTCGCGGCGACAGATATTGCGCCCTCATCCATTTAGTCGCCCAGAACCCTTCTTTCGCTCCGGCACCGCCATCTTCCATCTCCTACCTTTCTGTTACAATATCGCCTACCTTAGCCGGCCAAACCTACGCAACCCGTGAAAATATGGAGCCACGAATCAAGCAAAGCCAGCTTTACCATATATGTCATAACCGAACCTATTTCTACGTCGACCCGCTCAGTTCCATATTGGATTTCCATATAGATTCACTAATATTTAGCCCAGTGATTTTGATATCGTTCGGCTTTTGGTGCATTGTAATTTTATAATTAACTTCACGATTTAATTTAATGAAACGCAGAGCGCTCGACAAGATAAAAACATTCATCGGAAGTTGTAACCGTCGCCGCCAGCAGATCTTTGCAAAGGGGATGCCACTGATCATTGTTGGTTTTCGAGATCGCATTCGATGCGTTGTAGCAGTGCCAGCATTAAATCGAGCACTCAGCAGATATCTAGGCAAGCTGAATGTGAACGGACCAGTCGCAAACTTTCGGGTAGCCGGCTTTAGATGAAACGACACCGTATCGCAACTCGCATCACCTAGCATCGTGTGTCGAGTGAGGAGTGATTCACGAGGCATCATTAACCGATCGAGCACAAGCACGCTGAGCTTGTTACTTTCTGCGAAATGCTCATTCATTTTTAGCGCCAACTTGATATTCATGGTGCTTTGCATTCCGTGGTTATTGCTATGATCAGCTTGCGCCTCGTCGAAACGACTGCGTTAGCCGTTCTTATACCGATACTTGCGATTAAGCTCCTATGCATTGCTCGGCTGCGCGTTTGCCCATGGGTTTCCGATGGATGCCTTTGATTCCTGACGTGACGATCCGATCGTCAACCCTGTCGTCGCAATGACTGCGCCACGGGTTGCCGATGCTCTTTACGCGATACGGCAAGCCGTTGACATCCCTGCGCGCAGGGATAAAAACATGCCAGCCACCCTACACCCAATATCGCCATAGCTTTACAGTAGGCTCGCGCCATTGCACTTTCAACATACCCATTCTCTTGTCGCTTGCGCCCCCGACTGCGGCGTACCTAACGCAGGCACCTGAAATCAAGTCACCGAAAAGGTGATTTTGAATGAGGATCTACTCATCTGCTTTACTGCTACGCTCACCACCACAATCGAGGCGATCATTGCAAACGGATGGCGGCAAGCAATGCAGCACGATGTGCAGCGCGCACCATCGCGTGACCATTGCTCCTCGCCAGTCTCAGATTCGCTTGCCCAGCGCGCTGTCGTTCTCCGAAGCCGCCACGTACGCACCCAGCGCCTCGTTCCAGACGGTTCTATATATCCTGTTCATGGTTCACCCTTCCTGTCGGTTCTTTCAACGAAGCGCGTCCCGTTTATTCGTTTAGCAATGCTTACCGTCTAGCGCGCTACCCCTGCTCTCTTTTCACACCCTGCCTACTCCCGCGGGCCCTCCACCCACTCCAGCATGTCCCTGCCATGCCGGTATCCCGCGTGCAGCAGCCCTTCGGCCAGTCCGTGCCACCTGCCCGCTGCGCCCGCTCCCGCCTGCGCCCGCGCCGCCTCGTAGCGCGCCCTCAGGCCCACCACCACCGCCGAGCGCCAGCCGTAGAAGCCCGTCGCAATCCCCAGGTCGTACGCACCCATCGCGAGCGCGCACTCCTCCCCGAGGTGGCGCGACAGCAGGATGTGAACCGATGCGCGGAACCGCTCCATGCAGCCCTCCGCACCGGCCAGCGTGAGCCCGCCGTCCGGCTGCCCGGCCACACCCCGCCCCACATGGGCCGCACACGCCGCGATCTGGTCCATCACCTGGCCCAGACACCCGCTGTCCTGCTGCCCTTTCTCTCCCGTTGCTGCCTTCATCTTCCTGTTCCCTTCTTTCTGTCCGGCATCACTGTGCTTTCCATCCCGGGGCTTCATGCCCCCCATCCCGTCACCGGCGCCTGCGGCGCGGCCGTACCCGGGCCCTCTTCGCCGGGGGTGGGGCGAAAAGGAACCTTTGTGCCACATTGGTAAAAAATTTCTCTGCGACCCCCTTAAGGCCCGTCACACAAGGGGTCGGCAGCACGGCCGGAAGGGCCGCGGAGGGTGGGGCGAAAGGGTTCCCTTTTGTCCAGTAAAATGAGGACAGATTTGCAATGCCTGACAAAATTCCTGCCGGGTGTTGCGAAGTAGCCAACGATTTCATCGGGCCCGATGCAGCGGGCATGCGCGGCAGTCATGCGACACCGCTACCGTTGTCTGAAGCCCCTTACTTTTAAGGACCTATGCAGCAGGCACTTCCGTCCTACCGGTATATCGCGCGTGCAGCGCGCCCCCGCCACCAGGCGCGCCACACCCGGGGTAGCCTGTGAAAATCGGCTACGCGCGCGTCTCCACCGAGGAGCAGAACCTTTCGCTGCAGAAGGACGCGCTGCGCCGCGCGGGCTGCCAGAAACTGCACACCGACCGCGGCGTGTCGGGCTCCGAGTTCAGCCGCCCGGGACTGGACGACGCGCTGGCACGCCTGGGCCCGGGCGATACCCTGGTCGTCTGGCGGCTCGACCGGCTGGGCCGCTCGCTCAGCAAGCTGATCGACCTGATCAGCTATCTCGGCAGGAACGGGATCGGTTTTATTTCGCTTACCGAATCGATTGACACGACCTCGGCCGGAGGCGTGCTGATGTTTCACATGATGGCCGCGCTCTCCGAGTTCGAACGCCGCCTGATCAGCGAGCGCACCCGCGCCGGCATGCTCGCCGCACGCGAGCGCGGCAGGTCCGTCGGGCGCAGGCCGCTGCTCACCTCGGCCCAGCGCACCCAGGCCGCCGCGCTGCTCGAGACCAGACCGCTTGGCGAGGTCGCGCGGCACTTCAACGTCCACCCGCGCACCCTCAGGCGCGCGGTCGGCCCGCTGGCGCCCGCCCTGCCCGCCCCCGAGACCGACTGCCTCTAACCTCCGCCACGGACCCGCGGCCCCTCCAGGGAGAGCGACCATGCCTTCATCGCGAAACACCGGTACGATGGTCGTCACCTACCTCGTCGAGCACGCGCCGGCCAGCGTCGCGAACCACCGCAACTATGCGTTCGCGCATGGCTACCCGCACACGGTCATCGACATGAGCCAGGGCCCCCGGGGCCCGCAGCTCCAGGCGCTGAACCGCTACGAGTGCCTGCTTGCTGCGCTCGGCCGCGTCGCCGCCGGCGGCCTCGTGCTGCTGCTCGACGAGAATGCCGCGATCGTCCATCCGGTTGCGTTGCCCGCGCTGATGGACGGCCGCGACTGCCTGCTTGTCGCCACCTCGGCACCCGCCCCGCAGCCCGGCTTCCAGGTCTGGCGCAACACCCCGCAGTCGCGCGAACGCGTCGCCACACTGATCGGCCAGTGCCGCCTGGGCGGCCCCGCGTTCGCCGGCGAGGCCCCGCTGCTCGCCGGGCTGCCCGCGCTGCGCTGGCACGACACCATCGGCGAGATCTGCGCGCTCATGCATACCGGACCGAACGTCGACCCGCGCTGGAGCATCGTGCCCACCTTCGCTGTCTGCCTCGAGGCAGGCAGCCACTCGCCCCCCGAACTCGGCATCGTGCCGCGCTTCCGGCACGCCCTGTTCGATCACGTCAACGACTGCCAGCTTCACGCCCGCCAGCCTTTCATGTCCGGCGCCACGCACGACCACGCACGGCCCGCGCGCGAAACCTTCAACGCCGGCCACCGCATCGCCCTCGTCACGCTGTACACGCCGCAGATCGCCTCCTACGGCCGCATCGCCGAGCGCAGCATGCGCCGCTACTGCGACCGCCACGGCTACACCCTGCACGTGCATCGCGACATCCCGCCCGAAATTGGCCTGCCGGGCACCGGCAACTGGCTCAAGCCATGGCTGTTGCACGCGTATCTCGCCCATCACGAGTGGGTGGTCTGGCTCGATGCGGACGTCCTGGTCGCGAACGCGGACCAGCCCCTCGAGCCGCTGCTCGAGGGGCGCGAGCGCGTGTTCGCGCGCGACATCGGCCAGTGGCCCCTGAACTCCGGCGTGATGGCGTTCCGCCACACCGGCGCCAACCTTGCCGTGCTTGCCGACCTGATGCAGCGCATTGCCGCGCTACCCGACCGCTCCACCGTCTATGCCTGCAATGGCGACCAGTTCCACTTCATCGCCGCGCTGCGCGCGCATGGCCTGCTCGACGACGCCCAGGTTGACAGTCCGCTCACCCTCAACACCCCGTGGTTCATGCGCACCCCGGACAGCTTCATCGTCCACTACTTCGGCATGTGGACCGAGATGCGCGCGCTGATGATGCACCACGACGACAGCGGCGGTGCACGCAAAGCGCTCGCACGGCAATCCGCGCAAGGCAGTACGTGAAACCTGCGGGCCCGCGGGACGGATACGCCTGCATGCCTGCAGACGTGCGGCCCGAATGGCCGGATTCAGCGAATACAGGGAGGCACATGCAAAACAACGATACCGCCGCCGTCTTCCAGGACATCTACCTGGAGCAACGCTGGCATTCCACCGAAAGCGTGTCGGGCTGGGGCTCCGAGCTGGGAAACACCGCGCAGGTCATCCGCGAGCTGCCCGGCCTGTTGCGGCGCTTCGACGTCACCTCCATACTCGATGTGCCATGTGGCGACTTCAACTGGATGCGCCACGTCGAGCTCGACGGCATCGACTACACCGGCGCCGACATCGTGCCGGACCTCGTCACCGCGAACCAGGCAGCCTACGGCGCACCGAATCGCCGTTTCATGCATCTGGACCTGCTGGAAGACACGCTGCCCGGAAGCGATCTCATTCTGTGCCGGGACTGCCTGTTCCACTTTTCCCATGCCGATGTGTTCCGCGCGCTTGAACAGTTCGCCCGGACCACCGCACGCTTTCTGCTGACGACGACCTTCCTTTACCGCTCCTGGCCGCGTAACGCGGACATCGCCACCGGGCAGTGGACACCCATCAATCTGGAAATGGCGCCCTACGAACTCCCCGCACCTCGCACCGTGCTCGTCGAAGGCAGCAACGAAAGCATCATCTACGGTCCCGATATCGGGACCGTCCCGATGCACGACCGTTGCCTGGGATTGTGGGACATGGCAGACGTGCGCCAGCGACTCGAACGACGGGCGGACACACCATGATGGCTCGGGATCCTTCCCGCATGTATGCGCCAGCTGCCAGCCACGCCCGCGCAGGTGGCCCTGCCGGAGTACGGATATCGGCACGGCACCAACCCGCAGGAGCACGCACTCAGGAAACACCACGGGCCCACGGACAGAATGTCGATGTGATGGCACGCAGCCTGACCAGCATGAGTCCCCGTGGGACGAACGGGAGTGCCTGTGGAGACTAGCCTGGACAGGGCGGCACTCCTCAGCCGTGCCCGCGAGCATCACGCCCGGGGAGAGCTGGACAAGGCAAGAATCGGCTATCAGCTGGTCGTGGACCGTTTCCCGCGTGATATCGAGGCCACCGCACAGGAACTGCTGTGCTCGATCCACATCTGCCAGTGGCAACGCTATGAATACCTCCAGCGTGTCCTGCGGGATACCGTCAGGCACGCAGGCGGCAACGTGGTGGGTGAACCCGTCCTGGCCTCCCCGTTTTTTGATGCAGACGACCTCCGCACCATCGCGCACAGGCACGCGCAGACCATCTGCGGGAAGGTGGCGAACTCGCCGCAGCGCAGCCACACCGTTGCCGGCCAGCCCGACGACCTCAGCCCTGAACATGCGCGCACGCCCGGGCGGCTGCGGGTCGGCTTTCTCGGCGCCGATTTCCATGACCAGGCCACCACCTATCTGATGGTCGGGCTCATCGAACATCATGACAGGACGGGGTTCGAATACATTGCCTACGACTATGGCCCCGCCCCCGACGATGCGGCCAGACGCCGCATCATCGCCGCTTTCGATCAGTTCAGCCGTGTCGCGCATCTTGCGAACCGCGACATCGCCGATCAGATACGGCGCGACCACATCGACGTGCTCATCTTCCTGCGCAACCCCGCCGACCCACGCTGCGACGTACTGGCGATGCGGCCCGCCCCCCTGCAGCTCGCCTACCTCTACAACCCGTCCGGTTTCGGCTTCCCGCTCGTGGATTACCTCATCGCCGATTCGATCGTCGTCCCTCCCGAACTCGAACACCACTACACCGAACGGATTGCCCGGCTACCGCGCTGCTACCAGCCCAATGACATCCGCCGTCCGCTCCCGCAGGCCCTCCCACGCGAGCAGTTCGGTCTTCCCCGCGACCGGTTTGTGCTGGCCAACATGGGTTCTCCATTCAAGATCACCCCCGCGATCTTCGATATCTGGTGCGAGATCCTCCGCAGGCACCCCGGCTGCGTGTTGTGGCTGCTGGAGCCTCGCGACGATGTGGCAGCTAACCTGCGCCGGGAAGCGTCGATCAGGGGCGTCGACCCGTGCCGGCTCGTTTTTGCGGCGCTGGAACCCACCGACCGGCACATTTCGCGGCTCGCGTGCGCGGACCTCATGCTCGATACCTATCCCTACGGCGGCCACACCGGCAGTAGCGACGCCCTGTGGGCTGGCGTGCCGCTTGTCACCCTGGCAGGCGAAACCTTTGCGTCGAGAGTCGCCGCGTCGCTGCTCGGCGCTGTGGGTCTCTACGACCTGGTCGCGCATTCCGGATCCGGGTATGTGCAGACCATAAGCCGGCTGATTGAAGACCGCCCGCGTCATGAGGCTTACCGGGCCTACCTTGCGGCGCAGCGCCCCAACCTCCCCCTGTTCGATATCCAGACCTATGCCAGAGACTTCGAGCGAATGCTTGCAGGCCTCGCCGCAACCCTGCCAGCACCGCCTTCGTCCACTCCCGCGTAACCGACCGGTCGTCGACACCGGTCCGACCCGCCCAGGAGCGTACACCCGCATCCGGCCCGCTTATGGTCAACAGCGAGATCGTTTCATTAACACCAGCCGATCGCTCCAGCGTTCTCTTTCTCAAGTGGCGTTGCTGCGTGCGCTGGTGGACATTCAGTGTAAGCGCAACGATTTTCGACGGATACCCGTCCGTAATTCGTGGAAGCTGGACACGCGTTTCGCGTGAAGGTGGACAGTCGGAGCGCAGCGACGCGGGGGGCTCTGGTTTTTACTCTGACCGGGGTTTGTCGGTCAAACTCTTTTTGTGTTTGCGCATCGATTCGCCGCTGAGATTGACGCGATGGGTGTGTGCACGAGTCGATCGAGAATGGCGTCGGCGAGCGTCGGGTCCCCGAGTACCGCGTGCCAGTTCTCAATTGGAATCTAACTTGTCACGAGCGTCGAACGGTGGCCGTGACGATCATCAAGAATCTCCAGCAGGTCGCGCACGGCGCCGTCGCTCATGGGCGCCATCGCGAAGTCGTCCATCAGCAGGACCTCCGTCTTTGCCTACTGCGCCAGCAGGCGTGCGTAGCGGCCACTACCGTGGGCAATGGCAAGATCCTCATTCAACCGGGGCATCTTCAAATATAACGTCGAGAAGCCTTAACGGCATGCCTGGTTGTCCAGTGCACAAGACTGCCAGGTCTTGCCAAGGTCGGTGGCACCTAGGTGGCCGTTGTATGCCGAATCGTGTGCGGGCTGACTCGCTTCGCACCGACCGCAGGGAATCGGCTCTGATAAAGCTGGGCGACGATGTCGGACCCCGCCGTTTTATGCATATGCAGGAAGACGATCTTTTTCACGTACGCACCCATCGAGTGTCGTGGCAAAACAGGAAGCCCGACAGACACCAGGGCGAGCGGCATGCTGTCGGGCACGATGCCTTGTTTGCGTCAGAACTTGTGCCGCAAGCCGACGCGCGCGGCAACCTGATGGTCTCCCGATGCGGCCCCCGTGGTGCCGACAATCCACGCCGGGCCGGCCGCACCGGTTGCCTGCTGGTAGAAGGCCTGGGCATAGACGTCGGTCCGTTTCGACAGCGCGTAGTCCGCCATCACGCCACCCTCGTGCCAGTGTCCCTTTGCGACGCCGCCCGTCTGCACGCCTTCTCTCAGGTGCGTGTAGTCATACATCACTCCGAGTGAAAACGCCGGTGTCATGGCAAACCGGGCACTCACCTCGTAGTTCTGGAAAATCATCGAAGAGAATCCGGCGAGGTTGTGAACGTTCGTATAGGAGAAGGCGCCGCCCAGCGTGAGTTGCCCGATCAGAAAGTTCACGCCCGCCGCCGCAACACGCTGCCATCCGGCCGTCGCGAAAGGGTCGCCGTCCGTCACGGCGCCAAACGTCGTTCTGGCCTGCCGGTTGACGTTCAGGTACGCCGCGCCGATCACGATCGGACCGTTGCTGTATGACCCACCGGCACTCCATGCGCGGTTCGTCTTCGTGCCGCCGGGATCGTTGCTGAAGCCATAGAGCCCGCCCAGCTGCAGCCCGCTATAGGACGGACTCGTGTACTTGATCGAGTTGTTGATACGGAAGGAGTTGTTCGTGTTGTCGTTGTCGAACGGGTGCGAGAAAAACTCCCCGCCCCAACTGCCGTTGGCGGTCAGCGGTCCGACGTAGTCCACCACGGAGTCGTATTGCCGCCCCATGGTGAGCGTGCCGGCCGTGGTCGAACTCAGCCCCACGTAGGCCTGCCGGCCGAACATCCGGCCGCCCTGCCCCAGTGCTCCGTTATTGAGGTCGAAGCCGTTCTCGAGACGGAAGATCGCCTGCATGCCGCCACCCAGATCCTCCGTTCCTGCGAGCCCCCACCGGCTGCCCTGCAGGATGCCGCTCTCCATCTGATAGGCTCGCTTCCCGCCGACATTCGAGGTGAAGTCGAAACCTTCGTCCACCAGGCCATAGAGCGTCACACTGCTCTGCGCATACGACACCGACGAAAGCAGGCTTAGCGCCACACTTGCCAGGACCAGTCTTTTCATTCGCGTTCTCCCAATATCGAGCCTTCATTCAATGGGCAAGGGGCCGGCTCGCGCTCCCCGTCAGCCCTCGCTTCAGCAGCCAGGGCGGTGCCGCCCACGTTGCAAATCGTTAACCTGCCGGCGCCCGGCCATAGGTGTCTTCGAGCCGCACGATGTCGTCTTCGCCCAGGTACGCCCCGGACTGAACCTCGATCAGTTCGAGCGGAATCTTTCCAGGATTGCTGAGGCGGTGCGTGGTCCCCACAGGGATATAGGTGGACTGGTTCTCGCTCAGCATGATTTGCTGCGTGCCGTTGGTGACGAGCGCGGTGCCCTTGACGACGATCCAGTGCTCGGCGCGGTGGTGGTGCATCTGCAGGCTCAGCTGGGCGGAGGGATTCACGACGATCCGCTTCACCTGAAAGCGGTCGCCGCGATCGATGCCTTCGAACGATCCCCAAGGACGAACCACGCGCCGATGCGCAACGGACTCCCCGCGGCCGGACGCATTCAAGGCATCCACGATCTTGCGAACGTCCTGTACGCAGTCACGCCGGGCCACGAGCACGGCGTCCGCTGTTTCGACGATGACGAGGTCGTCCACGCCGACGGCCGCGATCATCCGGTGTTCCGCGCGGATGTAGCTGCGCGACACGCCCTCTGCTACGACGTCGCCAAGCAGGACGTTGTTGTCCGCGTCCGCGGGTGCGAGGTCGGCCAGCGCGCTCCATGACCCGATATCGCTCCAGCCGATCCGGTCGGCCACGACCACGGCGGCCCGGTCGGTTCGCTCCATCACCGCGTGGTCGAGCGAGATGCGCGGGCACGCGGCAAAGTGCATTTCGTCGAGGAACACGTAGCCGCCGTCCCGATTGGCGTGCCACCAGGCCATTTCCGCCTGGGCCACAAGCTTCGGTTCGCAGCGGCGCAGCTCTTCGAGGCAGGCGGAAGCCTTCATCATGAACATGCCGCCATTCCACAGATAGGCGCCATCGGCAAGCAAGGCGCTGGCCGTTTCCATGTCGGGTTTCTCCACGAAACGGTCGACCGCAAACACGTCTTGCATCCCTTCGAGCGGCGCCCCGCGCGCAATGTATCCATACCCCGTGTGCGGCTCTGTGGGCCGTATGCCGAACGTGACGAGGTGACCCGCTTGCGCGGCCAGAGACGCCTTTCCCACGGCATCGGTAAATGCCCTGCAATCCGAAATAACGTGATCCGACGGCAAGACGAGCAGCAGCGCTTCAGGGGAGTCTTCGAGCGCAAGCAGCGCCGCCACGGCGATGGCCGGCGCCGTGTTGCGCCCCACCGGCTCCAGCGCGACGGCCAGCGGCTCAATGTCGGCCTGTCGCAACTGCTCGGTCACGAGAAAACGCTGCTCGCTGTTCGCAATCACGATGGGCGAGACCGCGTCGGGAAGCTGTGCCGCGCGCATCGCCGTCTGTTGCAGAAGACTCTGCTCCCCGGTGAGCGACAGATACTGCTTCGGATAGCTGCCGCGCGACAGCGGCCACAGGCGGGTTCCGTTTCCGCCCGCGAGGATGACTGGATAGATCGGCATTTATTCCTCCCTTTGTTGTGGCCAATAGCCGTCGTGAATGCAGAGAACCCGCGCGTGTGAGGCACGCATACCGGAGAGGCTGTCTTGCGCCAGATGCATGGCGATGTTGCGCAGCCAGCGCCATGCTTTGCGCGCGGCACGCAGCGGCCTCAGTTGTATCGGGGAGAGCGGCCGCTGCGCCTGCGCAGAAAGTTGGGAGACGATTGCCTCTACCGTGGTGAAGCGGCCGAGCGTCCAGTCCCAGTACAGCGGATAGCGCAACAGCGCACCGGCGGTCAGCATGTCGAGCGTGAGCGGCCTGCTTCGTGCGGGAATGTCGGCGATCGCGTCGTGCGTCAGTCCCCAGCCCGCGTAGAACGGCATGCCGTAGGTGAAGACTTTCTTGCCACGTAGCAGTGCGTCGAAACCCGCGAGTGAGGTCAGCGTATGGACCTCGTCGGCCACTTCGATCAGCGACACGATGTCGGCCGTCGTATCGACCACGTCCACGCTGTCATGCAACGCGGGAACCTCGATCGCCCCCCTGCGATTGCCCGCGAGCACGTCGGGATGCGGCCGGTACACGAGCCATGCGGCAGGTCGCCGTTTGCGCACTTCGTGAAGCAGCGCTTCGGATGTGTTGATCCCCGGGCAACCGAGCCGCACCGAGGCGTCGTCGGCCACCTGTCCCGCCACCAGCACGATCTGCACGCCCGCCGGCGCACTCCATGCGGGACGTTGGCGCCCGAGGTTGTACTTGGTCAGTCCGGCCGCGACGATACGCTCGCGCAACGCCCTCGCTCGGGCGAGTTCGGCGTCGTCGAAGGTCGCGTGGTTGAGCAGCGAACCCAGATCACCGGGACGGTGCGGGTCGAAATAGAGGCCGCGGCGATCTATCACCTGGCTGCAGGGCGCGCACAGATCCGAACCCAGACCACACGAGCGAAGGAAACCGTCCTCGATGAAAAGTCGCGGGGCGGTACCGCTTGTACCGTTGGTAACGCTTGTACCGTTTGAATGCGGCACTTCGCGTACGCCCCACGTGGCGATAGGGTCGCCCGCTACCGCACCGTTGGGTGTTCTGACCCAACGAATTTTTTTTGCACTGCCGGCTTGAAGGAACGGTTTGATGAACGGACGCTTCCACCACTGGAATCCACAGGCGGCAACGGACTGGATATCGCCATAGCGTCGCGCGACTTCGTTCTGCAATTCCATGCTGGCGACAACTGCATCGAGATTCCCCTCCCGATGCGTGAACGGATCCAGATAGCGCGCGAGCCAGATGAAAACGGCGTGAAAGAACGCTTCCCGTGTCGGCGACGAACGGCGTCCGGACTGAGGCTGACGGTCGTCGGTCAGTCCCCACCCCGCGTAATAGGGTGAACCAAAGACATGGACCGCGGCACCGCGCAGCAGCGCATACAGGCCTTCGGTGGCGCCGAGCGTATACACATGCTGCACGTCCGGAAGCAACGCACAAAAGCTCCCCACCTGCGTCGTCAGGCACGCATCGTCCGCGGGCGGCAGCACCGTGCCCGAAAGCCACAGACCGCGTCCGGGGTCACTGGATCGAACGATCCATAGCGTCTGGTCGGGATGCTCGTCCTTCGCGGCCTGAAGCAGTTGGCGAAACGCTTCCCGTCGCTGCCGGCCCGAGCCCGAGAAAGGATCGGGCGACGAGAGGCGTTCGTCCACGATCACGACGGCCGCCCCGCCGCGGGACCCGCCGGCACGCTGGGCAAATGGCTCGTGGCCTGACCCAGCGCCAGCGTAGGCGTTCAGCAGCCGGTTCATGAGCACACGCCACCCGTCCTCGCACGCGCGCTTTCCGCCTTCATCCAGCACAGCGTTCAATGCCTCGACGAACGAGGCGGAAATCGACCTTGCGGCAGGGACTTCAAACCACGACAGTCGTTTGCGCGATGCTGGCGAGTCCTCCAGAAGCGGCCCGTTCCACACAGACATCGGCGCGGCCTTTTGCCGGTTGCGGTGCATTTGATGCACGACTCGCCAGTACGTGTGCGCGTCCATCATGCGAGCCGGTCGAGAAAGGATTCGAGCACGGCAAAGTGCTCCGACCACGTCGGCTTGCGAAAGCCGGCCACGCGCGCTACCTGCCGCTCGCGATCCTCGCTGTGCGGCTGGGCATAGGAGCGAATGCGCGCGAGCCACGCTGCTCCGTCCAGGGGATCGAGATAGTCGGGCACGTCGCCGGCAACCTCGCGAAACACCGGAAGGTTGCTGGCAAGCACCGGCACACCCATGGACAGCGCCTCTGCGAGCGGCAGCCCGTATCCTTCGACGAACGAAGGGAACAGCAGCGCTCTTGCGGAACGAAGCCGCTCAAGCATCGTCGCGTCGGGACAATCCGGCAGATAAACCACCGCGTCTCGAAGCTCCGGACATTGAACGAGCATGTCGAGCTCGTTGGCACACTTCCACCCCTGCCGTCCGACAATGACCAACTGCGGCGCCGCGTTGCCCCACTGTGCGACGAGTTCGCGCCACAGGTGCAGGATGAACCAGTGGTTCTTTCTGGGCTCGATGGTGCCCACCATGACGAAATGGGCGCGGGCGGTGTCGCTGCCCGGCGACACCGGCAAAGGCTTAACGTCAACGCCGAGCCTCGCCACCGTGGTGGGCGGTATGGGGAGCCCATGCTCGTCGGCAAATGCCGTCAATGCCTGCAGCGTCGCCTGCGAATTCGTGATGATTCCCGCTGCAAACCGCAGTGCCGTACCCATTCGCGAGGCGTGCTGCCGTACGCTGAGCGGCCGGCAATAGTGCGGATGCGTGATCGGGATAAGGTCATGCACCATGACCACCGTACGCGCGCCCGCGGACAACACCGCCCGAAAATACCGGCTGTATTCGAGGCCGGAATGCGCCGTGTGGAGCACCGTTTCCCGGCCTTGCCATGAAAGCGGATACGGGGACATTCCCGATCCCCCCAATACCCTCGCGAGCGCGCTCAACGACGGCGCCGTTGGACCACCGCCCTCGCTCGCTCCCAGCAGCAGCCGGAACAAGCGATTCGATGCGCCGTGTGTCAGTGCCACGGGAACGCCACGAATGGCCACGATGGCCCGCGCCT
>NZ_RJZE01000046.1 GCF_003986935.1 Paraburkholderia kururiensis JCM 10599 = LMG 19447
TCCCTGTCCACGGGTGTGAGTTCGCTCTCGACGGGCCTGTCGACGACCAACAGCAACGTCAGTTCGCTGTCGACGGGGCTGTCGACCACCGACAGCAATGTTGCATCGCTGTCGACCTCGACGTCGACCACGGCCAGCTCGCTGTCGACCGGTGTCAGTTCCCTGTCCACGGGCGTGAGTTCGCTCTCGACGGGGCTGTCGACGACCAACAGCAATGTCGCGTCGCTGTCGACCTCGACATCCACCACGGCCAGTTCGCTGTCGACCGGTGTCAGTTCCCTGTCCACGGGCGTGAGCTCGCTCTCGACGGGGCTGTCGACGACCAACAGCAATGTCGCGTCGCTGTCGACCTCGACATCCACCACGGCCAGTTCGCTGTCGACTGGTGTCAGTTCCCTGTCCACGGGTGTGAGTTCGCTCTCGACGGGCCTGTCGACGACCAACAGCAACGTCAGTTCGCTGTCGACGGGGCTGTCGACCACCGACAGCAATGTTGCATCGCTGTCGACCTCGACGTCGACCACGGCCAGCTCGCTGTCGACCGGTGTCAGTTCCCTGTCCACGGGCGTGAGCTCGCTCTCGACAGGGCTGTCCACCACAAACAGTAACGTCAGTTCACTGTCGACCTCGGGTTCGACCGCAACCAGTTCGCTTTCGACGCTGATCTCGACCTCGCGCACGCGCTATTACAGCGTGAACGACAACGGCACGCAGCAGGCGAACTACAACAACGACGGCGCCACCGGCGTCAATGCGCTTGCCGCAGGCACGGGCGCAGCCGCCGCGGGCGCGGCGGGCGTGGCGGTGGGCAACAACGCCAACGCCACCGGCGCGAACACGGTGGCGATCGGTTCGGGGGCCACCGCGGCCAATGCCGGAGACGTCGCGCTGGGTTCGGGTTCGGTGACGGCCGCGCCGGTGCCGACCTCGGGGGCGACCATCGCGGGCAACGCGTACACGTATGCGGGCACCAGTCCCACGAGCGTGGTGAGCGTGGGAGCGGCGGGCGCCGAGCGGCAGATCACGAACGTGGCGGCCGGCCAGGTGAGCGCCACCAGCACCGATGCGCTTAACGGCTCGCAGCTGTTCGCGACCAACCAGGCGGTCACGTCGCTGTCGACCAGCACGGGTTCGCTCTCGACGAGCCTCTCGACGATCAACAGCAACGTCGCATCGCTGTCGACCTCGACCTCGACCACCGCCAGTTCGCTCTCGACGGGCCTGTCGACCACCGGCAGCAACGTCGCCTCGCTGTCGACCTCCACGTCGACCACCGCCAGTTCGCTGTCCACCGGTGTCAGTTCGCTCTCGACGGGGGTGAGCTCGCTCTCCACGGGCCTGTCCACCACCAACAGCAACCTTGCCTCACTATCGACCTCCACGTCGAGCACCGCCAGTTCGCTGTCCACCGGGGTGAGCTCGCTGTCCACCGGCGTCAGTTCGCTCTCCACGGGCCTGAGCACCACCAACAGCAACGTCAGTTCACTCTCGACGCTGGTCTCGACCTCGCGCACGCACTACTACAGCGTGAACGACAACGGCGTGCAGCAGGCGAATTACAACAACGACGGTGCCACCGGCATCAATGCGCTGGCTGCGGGCACCGGGGCGACGGCGGCAGGCGCCGCAGGTGTGGCGGTGGGCAGTAACGCCAATGCCACAGGCGCGAACACGGTTGCGCTCGGCTCGGGGGCGACGGCCACGAATGCCGGCTCCGTGGCGCTCGGTTCAGGCTCGGTGACGGCGGCCGCGGTGCCCACCTCCAGCGGCACGGTCGGCGGTACGAGTTACACGTACGCGGGCGCCAGTCCCACCAGCGTGGTCAGCGTGGGGGCAGCCGGCACGGAACGGCAGGTCACGAACGTGGCGGCCGGCCAGGTGAGCGCCACCAGCACCGACGCGGTCAACGGCTCGCAGCTCTTTGCCACCAACCAGGCGGTGAACGCGCTGTCCACCTCGACCTCGACCGGCATCAGTTCGCTCTCGACCGGGCTGTCCACAGTCAGCAGCAACGTCAGTTCGCTCTCGACCGGGCTGTCGACCACCAACAGCAACGTCGCGTCGCTGTCGACCACGGTCAGCACGATTGCCGGCGGCACCGCGTCGCTCTCGAGCGCGGTGAGTTCGCTGTCGACCTCAACATCCACTACGGCCAGCTCGCTGTCCACCGGGGTGGGCTCGCTGTCGACGGGACTTTCGACGGTCGGCAACAGCGTCGTGTCGCTGTCGACCTCGAGCTCCACCGCGGTGGTCTCGCTCTCGACGCTGATCACGACCGTCAAGCCCCACTACGTGAGCGTGAACGACAACGGCACGCAGCAGGGCAACTACAGCAACGACGGCGCCACCGGCGCGAACGCGGTAGCCATCGGCACGAACGCAGCCGCGGCCGGCACCAGCAGCGTGGCGCTGGGCAACGCGGCGACGGCCTCGGGTGACGGCGCGACGGTGATCGGTGCGGGCGCGCTCGCGTCGGCTTCGCGTGGCGTCGCGCTCGGCCAGAACGCGACGGCCAGTGCGGCGAACTCGGTGGCGCTCGGCGCGGGGTCCGTGGCCAGCGAGGCGAACACGGTGTCGGTCGGCTCGGCAGGCAGCGAACGGCGCATCACCAATGTGGCCCCGGGGGTGAACGGGACCGACGCGGTGAACCTGTCGCAGCTGCAGGGCGTGCAGGGCAGCGTGAACGCGGTCGCGCGCAAGGCGTACGCCGGTGTCGCCGGGGCCACGGCGCTGTCGATGATCCCAGACGTCGATGCGGGCAAGGTGCTCTCGGTCGGCATCGGCGCGGCGAGCTACCAGGGCTATGCCGCGATGGCGCTCGGCTTTACCGCGCGGCTGACCAACAACGTCAAGCTGCGCGGCGGGGTGAGCAGCAGCGCCGCGGGCTACTCGTTCGGCGGTGGCGTGAGCTATCAGTGGTAAGGGCGCGCGGGGGCGGCGCAGCCTCCCCCGCGCGCACTGGACAACAGGGAGAACGGTAATGGAAACAGCAGGGAGAACGGCAATGAGAACGGCGTGCGCGGCCCTGACGCTGGGCGCGGTACTGGCGGGCTGCACGACCTCGCAGGGACCGGCGTACAACGCGTACTCGGTGGGCCTGCCCAACGGGCAGCGCGCCTACCAGGTGACGTGCCACGGTATCTTCGAAGGGCAGGAGACCTGTTACTCGAAGGCGCGCGAGATCTGCGGGAACCAGGAGGTGCGGCCGCTCGAACAGGTGGCGCCGCTCGCGGACGCCGGCACCACGCGCGACGTGCGCATCCTGACCTTCCAGTGCGTCCCGGCGCAGCCAGCCCCCGTGCCGGTGGTGCCCGCGCCCGCACCGCCCCCCCCGCCCGCACCGCCGCAGAAGCTCTCACTGGCCGGCGACGCGAACTTCGATGTCGACCAGTCCACCCTGAAACCGGAGGCCCGCACCCGGCTCGACGGGCTCGTCAACGCGGCAGGCAGCAACACTTTCAATACCGTGACGGTCAGCGGCTACACCGACTCGACCGGGCCGGCCGCACACAACCAGGGCCTCTCGGAGCGGCGCGCGCAGTCCGTCGTCCGGTACCTCCAGGAACACGGCCTGAAGGCGCGGCAGTGGGTCGCGCACGGCTACGGCGAGAGCAATCCGGTCGCAACCAATGCGACTGCCGCCGGGCGCGCGCAGAACCGGCGTGTGGAGATCTCGCTGGAGTGAACCGGCTGCGGCAACCCATACAACCCTAACCCCCCCGGGGGACCCGGTCCGCACGGTGCAGTGGCGCGCGGACCCTTGGGGAGGCGCGCGCGACCCCGCGCGCGTGCCTCCCGTTTTGCCTGGTACCGCCATACAGACCAGTAAACGGAGATGCCCTCACGGGCAACCGACTCGACATGCGCATCGGAATTTCAGTGCTGACCCACGCCGGACAGAGTGTCTGGGAGAACGGGCTGGGCCAGAACATCTTCTACTTCGCGCAGTTGCTGCGCACGCTGCCGTTCGTGGCCAGCGTGGTGCTGCTCAACTGCGGCGACCAGACGTGCCTCGCGCCCGGCGTCGAAGCGCTCGCGCCCGGCCTCGCGCTGGTGCCGCCGCGCGAGGCTGCGGACCTCGTGGACGTGGTCTTCGAGATGGGTGGGGGGCTCGATGTCGAATGGCTCGACTACGTGCGCGCCCGTGGCACGAAGGTCGTGTTCTTCTGCTGCGGACAGCCCTATGTGGGACTCGTGGAGCCGTCGGTGTTCCGCCGCGGGGGCTACTTCTCGCGCGCCCGGCGCTGCGACGAGGTCTGGGTCCTCCCCAAGGACCGCACACTCATGCCGATGCTCGGCGCGCTGCACCGCTGCCCCGTGCACGAGGTGCCGTTCCTGTGGGACAGCGCGTTCATCGCGCAGCGCGCGGCAGAAGTCGCCGCCGCCGGCTTCGCGTTCGGCCATACGCCGCAGGCGCGCAGTGCCGCGGCCGCGGATCGCGACAGTCACAGGAGCGCTTCCGGCCGCACCCCGGCGCGTATGCCAGGCAGCCCCCCCTCAGGCAGCCCGGCGCCGCGCGCGCTGCGCGTGGCGATCTTCGAGCCCAACATCTCGGTGGTCAAGTGCTGCGTGATCCCCATGCTCCTGTGCGACGTGGCCTTTCGCGAGGAACCCCGCGCGATCGCCCGCATGCACGTGCTCAACAGCGTGCAGATGCAGGACCAGCCCACCTTCGCCTTCCTGCTGCGCTCGCTCGACCTGCACCGGCGCGAACGCGTCACGCCAGGGCAGCGCCACGACTTCGCCGGCTACATGAGCCAGTACGCCGATACCGTCGTCGCCCACCAGTGGCACAACGAACAGAATATCCTGCATCTCGATGCCCTGTACGGCGGCTACCCGCTCGTCCATAACTCGCCCTGGCTGGCCGCGCTCGGCTACTACTACGAGGGCTCCGATATCGCCCAGGGCGCCGCACAGCTGCTGCATGTCGCGCGCCACCACGACGGGCACCACGACGATTACGTGCGCCGCGCCCACGCCTTTCTCGCCACGCTCTCCCCGCAGGCCCCGCACAACCGCACGGCCTACGCACGCAGCCTGCTGCAGCTGGGCGCCCGTGCGCAGATTCCCGCACGGAGGCCGTCATGCTGAACGGCCGCCGCCTGAAGGTCGGCGTGACCCTGTTCCTGCGCCGCGGATACCAGTCGATCTGGGAGAACGGCATCTTCCAGAACTGCCATTTCCTCACGATGCTGCTCGCCCACTCGCCGCTCGTCGGGTCCACGTATCTGGTCAACGGTGGCGACGGCGAGCCCGCCCAGGCGCAGGACTTCCTCGCCTGCGCAGCCGTGCCGGTGATCGACCTGGACACCGCCCACCGCACGCTCGACGTCGTCATCGAACTCAGCGCGCAGCTCGACCCCCAGTGGGCAGCCAGCTTCCGCCAGCGGGGGGGGCGGGTGGTCGGCATGCGCGTGGCCAACGACTACGTGATCGACATCGAACGCATGATGTTCAGCCTGCCGCACGGCATGCTTGTCTCCGGTACACCCTACGACGCCGTGTGGACCCTGCCCGCGTTCGTGCGCACCTGCGCGCCGTACTACGCCGCCGCGCTGCGCGCCCCCGTCACCCCGATGCCGCACCTGTGGAGCCCCGTGCTGCTCGAGCGCTCGATGGCCGCCAGCAGCGCGCCCGCCTTCGGCTATGTGCCGGGCCGCCCGCGCTGGCGCCTGGCCATTCTCGAACCCAACATCTGCATGGTCAAGACAGCGCACCTGCCCATGCTCGCGGCCGACCTCGCACACCGCCAGCAGCCGGACATGATCGACTGCCTGCGCGTGTACAACGCAATGGAGCTCAAGGCCGACGCACAGTTCGTCGGCTTTGCCCGAAGCCTCGATCTCGTCACCCAGGGGCGCGCAAGCTTCGAGCCGCGCCTGCCCGTCTGCGAGATCCTCACGCAGCAGGCCGATGCCGTTGTCTCGCACCACTGGGAGAACGCCCAGAACTATGTGTACTACGAAGCACTGTACGGCGGCTACCCGCTGGTGCATAACTCGCCCCTGCTCGGCGGCTGCGGCTACCGCTACGCAGACTTTGACTGCGGCGACGCCGCGCTCGCGCTGCGCGAGGCGTTTGCCTCGCACGATGCGAGGCTGCCCGCCTACCGCGACGCGGCGCGCAGTTTTCTCGCCACGCTCGATCCACTCGCGCCACACAACGTCGGGCACTACGGCGCGGCCATCGCGGGACTGTTCCCGTGAACGCGCGGATCCTTCGCCTCATGCGCCACGCGGGCTGCGCCGCCACCCTGTGCGCCGCGGCCACGCAGGCCGGCGCCCAGCCCCTGCCCGCCACCCCGTCCAGCACGCCCCCCGGCGCCACCGGCACCGGCCTGCGCGCACCCGGCTGGCCGCAGGGCCCCGGCCCGGCCCCCATGCCAGCGCCGCCGCCAGCGCCAGCATCACCCCCACCCGCACCGCAGGCCGATACCGTGCTCGCCCACGCCGCACGCGAGATCGGCATACGCCGCTGCTACGCTGCCATCAACGTCGTGTCCGCACGTACCTTCGCCGGCGCAGGCCATGCCGATGTCGTGCTCGACTGGGACCGCCAGGCCCCGGACGACGCGCCGTTCTTCTCGCTCACCGGCCTGGATTTTGCACACGCCGCAGCCGTGCTTTCACTCACCACCGTGCCCCAGCCCGCCGGCTGCACCGTGCTGGCCGAGCGCATCTCCAGCGCGCCGCTCGCCTGCCGTGAGCTCGCGCGCACCGAACTGGCCGGCTACCGCGCAAGCCCGCTCGTGCCGGCCGTGACGGTCTACACCTCGCCGGGCCGCGCGCGCGAAACCGTCACGCTCATCGAGGCGCCACCCTCGTGCGTGATCGTGCGCCGCGAGGTGCGCTTTGCCGGCGCAGGTGGACCGTGACAGCGCCCCCGGCACAGGCAACCAGACAGGCCATGGCCGCACCCGCGCAGGCTCACCACGCGCCGGGCCGCCGCCGTGTTTTCCCATCCACAACAGGAACCTGCATGAACATGAGCGCCGCCCGCCCGCTGCGCATCGGCATCACCATCGGGCTGCACGCCCCCGACGAGAGCCTGTGGGTCAACGGCATCAAGCAGAACGCCCTGTACCTCGCAAAGCTCTTCCAGGGCTCGCCGCTTGGCCACCAGGTGCTGCTTGTGAACACCACCGCGGTGCCCGTCACACCGCAGCTGCCATGGGACCTCACCAGCTTCCCGGTGCGCCCCTTCGACGATGCGAAGGACCAGCTCGACGTCCTCATCGAACTGGGCGGCCAGATCAGCCACGAACAGACCGTCTACCTGAAGGCCCGCGGCACGAAACTGGTCAGCTACTGCTGCGGGCCCGAGTACGTGCAGATGATCGAGGCGATGATCTTCTCGCGCCGGCTGTGCGACTCCGTGTTCATCAACCAGCAGTACGACCAGGTGTGGGTGATCCCCCAGGTGATGCAGACCAGCGCCGGATTCCTCTCGGTGCTGCGGCGACTGCCGGTGCGCGAGGTGCCCTTCGTGTGGGACCCGATGTGCCTCGACATGCGCACCGCCGGTCTGCCCTTTGCCGGCGCGTACCGCCCGCGCCATGCGCCGGCGCGCGTGTCGGTCATGGAAGCAAACATCGACGTGCTCAAGTTCTGCCTGTATCCGCTGCTCATCGCCGAGCAGGCCTATCGCAGCGTGGGCGCGAAGCTCGGCTACGTGCACGTGACCAACGCCGAACACCTGGCGCGCACCAGCCCCGAGTTCATCGGCGTCGCGCATTACCTCGACCTCGTGCGCGAGCGCCGCGTGAGCTTCGTCGGCCGCCACGACACACCGCAGTTTCTCGCGCAGCACACGGACATCGTGGTGTCCCACCAGTGGGGACTCGCGCTGAACTACTTCTATCTCGACGTGTGCTGGAACGGCTACGCGCTCGTGCACAACGCGCACCTGTGCCGCGAGCTCGGCTACTTCTATCCAGATAACGACGTGGAGGAGGGCGCCCGCCAGCTCGTGCATGCCATCGAACACCACAACGACGGCTGGCGCGCGTACCGCTCACGGCAGCGCGCAGCCATCCAGCCCTTTCTGGCAACCCATGCGCCGCTCATCGCCCGCTACGACGGACTGCTCACGGCGCTGATGAACCCGGCGGCCAGCCCGTCGCCCACGACCCCTTCACCACGGAGCTGAAGCTTGACACTCACCACCACGATCCGCACAGGCCGCCCGCTCCTCATCGCGCTCGCCCTCGCGGCCCCCGCGACCCTCACCACCATCCCCGCGCAGGCCGCAGGTATCCAGGGGGAGGCCGGGGCAGCCACCGCCGTGGCCACCGTCAACGGTGTGCCGGTAAGCCTGGCCCAGGTCCAGGCCACCATCGCCGCGGCCGCCCAGCCCGATACTCCCGGCGCGCGCCAGCTCGCCACCGACGGACTCATCGCGCGCGAGCTGATCCGCCAGGCCGCCGAGGCCGACCGGCTCGGCACGGCCAGCGCCGTGCGCGAGGCCGAACACAGGGCGCACGTCGATACGGAGAACCGGCTCTATATCGCGCGCCACGCGCAGCCGCAGCCCGTCACCGAAGCGCAGGTGCGCGCGCGCTACGACGCCACCGTCGCGGAACTCGGACCCATCGAGTATCGCGCCACCGTCATGACGCTGGCCGATGAACCCGCCGCGCGTGCCGCCGCCATGCGGCTGGCACACGACGAACCGTTCACCGCCGCGGCCAGCGAGCAGGCGCAGACCGTCGCGCTGCCATGGATCAGCTTCAGGACGCCGCCGCAGCCGGGCCATACCCAGGGCCTGCCGCCCGCACTCGCCCAGACCCTCACCACACTCGAGCCCGGCGCGCTCAGCGCGCCGTTTGCCGTGGACGGGCGCTGGATGATCGTGCGGCTCGTCGAGCGGCGTGCGACCGTGATTCCGGCCTACGACGCCGTGCGCCCGCGCCTGCGCGCGATGCTCGAAGCGCAGGCGCGCGATGACGCCTTCATGCGCATGGTTGACGCACTCGCGGCGAAGGCCACCATCGTGCCGCCCCAGGCGCGCCCGCGCGCGGCACGCTGAGCCCCAGCCCCATGGGCCGGCCACCCAGACTGGAGGGCAGCAGGACAACAGGGAGAAGAAGCAGAAGTGGCAGCAGAAGGGGAAACCCCCGTATGCGGCCCGCGCTCCCCTGGGGGCGCGGGTCCGCACACGGTTCCAGTGGCAGTCCATCAGGGAGAACGGCATGACGCTTGAACAGGTGGTGGTATGGCTGGTGATCGGGGCGGTCGCGGGATGGCTCGCTGGCCTGATCGTGAAGGGCAGCGGCTTCGGCCTGCTGGTCGACATCCTCGTCGGCGTGGTGGGCGCGTTCATCGGCGGGTGGCTCACGTCGCTGCTGGGCATCAGTCCGGGCGGTGGCTGGATTGCCTCGGTGGTGGTGGCCGTCGCGGGGGCCGTGGTCCTGCTGCTCGTGCTGCGGTTGCTGCGGCGCGCGTAGCCCGGACCCGGATTCCGCACGGGAGGCCGTGAGGCGCACCAGGGTTCACCTCAGGCGCCTCGACCTCCCGTCAGGACTGCCAGGCATGGACAGAGACGTGCCATGGGACAGGCGTGGCGGGCTGCACGGACCGCTTCATCGTGAACGTGCCCGCCAGGCCGGTCCCGCGCGCCACAGGCAGCTCAGCGCAGGTCGCCCGGGCAGGGCGCTGCGTCGGGCCGCACGCAGGAATTTGCGGCCGCTTCAGGTCAGGGAGAGAAACCCGCAATGTCTTATCTGGACGAGGTTGAGGCGCTGATTGCGCGCGGCGACCTGATTGCCGCCACGCGGCAGCTCGACGCCCACCACGCGGTGGCCTCCGTTAACCCGCGCGAACTGGTGGTGGCCAGCCGCCTTGGGTGCCTGCGCGGACGCTTCGCCGAGGCGCGCGAACTGCTCGGGCGCGCGCTGCAGAACGATCCCGGCAACGTGGCGGCGCTCGTTGAACGTGCCCGCCTGGCCATCCGCACGGGCGAGGATCCAGCCGCGGACGCCGCATTCCAGCGCGCCTGGGATGCGGGCGGGCGCGACGACGACTGGATGGTCGACTGGATCGACGTGCTGCTGCGCCAGGGGCGCTTCGACCAGGCGCGCCATCTCGCCACCGTGCGCTGCGAGCGCGCCCCCCGTGAGCCCGGCACCTGGTTCAGGCTCGGCCTCGCGCACCAGCAGGCGCACCACCACCTGCAGGCGCTCGATGCGTACCGGCACGCCGAACAGCTCGACCCGAGGCTGCCGATGCTGCGCAACAACATGGGCGCGGCCTGCCTGGAGCTGCAGCGCTACGACGAGGCGCAGCGCCTGCTCGAGGCCACCCTTGCCGATGAACCGGACCATGTGCTCGCATGGACCAACCTGGCCACCGTGCTGCTGAAGACAGGCCGGCCCGGCGACAGCCTGGTTGCCGCTGAGCGCGCCTGCGCGCTCGCCCCAGGTTACGTGAACGCCCTGCAGACGTATTCGTACGTCCTGCGCGAGCTGCAGCAGTGGGACCCCGCGCTCGCGACCGCGCAGAAGGCGCTCGCGCTCGAACCGGCAAACAGCTCGCTGGTGTGGACCGTCGCGATGCTGCAGCTGATGCAGGGCGACTACGCGAACGGCTGGGTGAACCATGAGGCGCGCTGGAGCGGCTCGCCCGAGCTGCGCGACGCCTCGCCCAACCTTCCGGCGCCGCGCTGGAACGGCCAGCCGCTCGCCGGCAGGACGCTGTTCGTGTGGGGCGAGCAGGGGCACGGCGACGTGCTGCAGTTCGTGCGTTTCGTGCCCGCGCTTGCCGCACGCATCAGCCGCGAGGGCGGCTCGCTCGTCTACTGCTGCTTCTCAACCCTGCGCGCGCTGCTCGCGCGCAGCCTGGGCGATGCGGTGCCAGTCATCGTCGGCCACGAACAGCGGCCGTTGCCGCCGTTCGATTTCCACCTGCCGCTTGCCAGCCTGCCCCTCGTGCTCGGCATCGCGCCCGACGACCTGCCCGCGGCCGCGGTGCCCTACCTCAGGCCCGACCCGGGCTTCGCCAGCACATGGCAGGCACGTCTGCCACACGACGGCAGCCTGCGGGTGGGTGTGGCCTGGACCGGTAGCCAGGGGCACCAGCGCAATCCCATGCGCTCCATCGACCCCGCACTGCTCGCCCGGGCGCTCGGCGGCACCGCGGGCGTGACGTTCGTGAGCCTGCAGGTGCCGGCCGGCGATGACGCGCAGCGCGCCCGCAGCGCCGGCATGGCGCTGGTGGACCACACCGCGGAGCTGGAGTCGTTCGACGATACCGCGGCCCTGGTCGCAGGCCTCGACCTGGTCATCACTGTGTGCACCTCCGTGGCACATCTGGCCGGTGCGCTGGGGGTGCCCACCTGGGTACTGCTGGACGTGAACCCGCACTGGGTATGGATGACCGGCCGCACTGACAGCCCGTGGTATCCGCATACCCGCCTTTACCGCCAGCGCGGCTACGGGCAGTGGACACCGGTGCTCGAAACCGTCGCCAGCGATCTGGCTGCGCTGGCACATGCCCATGGCGCGCGCGGCACGCACGCGGACCGGCCCGCGGCGTGAGGCAGGCCATGACAACGCGCGCTGTCCGTCACGTCACTGCCATCCCGCCGGGGCCGGCCAGCCGGTTCCATTTCCCGCTCCCGGCCGGCCAGCCCCCCCCGCCGCGCCGGTGCGAATGGCCCTTCTACCTGGACCGCCAGCAGCGCGCGCGCCTGCGCTGGCTGCACCAGGCCTGGGGTGACGATGCCGTGATCCAGATCTACTCCGGCTGCGTGCGCATCCGCGGCGAGTGCGGCGACTGGCGCTTCTCCGACGAGACCCAGCTGCGCGTGGAAACCGCCCGGCGCCACGGCCATGCGGTGCTGCGGCAGCGCCCGCACCCCGGCCCTGACCGGCAATGAGCGCCCGGCCCCGGGGGCCGTATGCCCCCAGCCGGCCTGCCGGCACACGCAGCACGAAGGCAGCACCACGATGGACGAAACAGGGAGGGAGCATCTTGAGACGGATTGATCTTGGCGGCACGCTCGGACAGTGTACCGGTGGCCTGGTGTCGGAGCGCCTCGCCGTGCGCATCGGGCTGTCCCCACCCATGGTCGCGCACGTGCTCGCGCGCACCGCGGACGTCCTCGTCGCGGCGCTCGCCGCAGCGGTGGCCGAGGGGCCCGGGGCCGCCATGCGGGTCTTCGATACGCTGCTCTCGCCAGACTGCGATGCCCACATCGGCAGTGTGTGCGCCCAGCGTGTGTCCACCACCGTCGCAATGAAGGAGCTTGGCGATGCGGGCGATGCGCTGCTTGTACAGGCCACCGGCCGGCATGTGGCCTCGCTGAGCGACCATGTCGCCGCCCGCTGCGGTGTGCCGCCCCAGGCCGCGCACGCCCTGGGCTGCATCGCAGCGGCCATTGTCGCCGGCCTGCTCAAGCACCACATCCTGCTCGGGCAGGGCCAGCCCGCCCAGCTGCCAGGACTGCTCGCCAGCCAGATACCGCTGGTCGCGGACACGCTCAGCGACGGGCTGGCCGTGGAGCTCGGCTACGGTACCGCGAGCGCCTTCATGGCCACGGTGCCGCCAAGGCTCGCCGCTGTGGCGGCCGATTTCCCCGGCCCGCCAGCCACACCCGCAGGACCCCCGGCCATGACCGCTCACGTGCCATCCCCCCAGCCGGCGCCGGACGGCGGGCAGGGCGAACCCGCCGCCGGGCGGCAGACGCTGTTCCCGGTCCGTACCGACTACACGGGACCGCAGCGCTATGCGGGTCTCACGCTGCACCGGCATCAGGGCGTACACCGCGCCCGTCCGGTCACGCCAGCGCCTGCCTCCGTGGCCCGTCAGGCACCCCCGGCATCGTCGCCCGGGACACCCACCGCGCCGGTGGCGAAGCCCCCGGCGCGGTCCATCGCTCCATGGCTGCTGTTTTTTGTGGCAGCGACCGCGCTCACCGCGCTGTTTGCCTGGAGCAGGGTGCATCCCGGCTCCGGCGATGCACCCGCCCGCGCGGCCTCCGCCACCCCGGGCAACGCGCCCCCCGCCCCCGCGGTACCGGCCAGCGCCATGCGGCCTCCGGCAGCGCCCGTCACCGCCCCGGCCACCGCAACGCCCCCGCCCGCTGCCGCCAGTGCCGCGCCCCCGGCGGTTTCCGCCATCAGCGGCGGCTGGCTCGACGGGCGCTCGGATGCCACCGGCCGGCCGGAGATCGCCGCCCTGGTCGGTGACCCGACGCAGCGTGCCACGCTGGACTCCGCGGTGAGCGCCAGGTTCGGTGACGGACATCTCACCGCCAGCATCGCCCCCGCTGCGGCCACCGGTTCGCCGCCCTGGCTGGCCCATCTCGATGCGCTGCTGCCGGTGCTGGCGGTGCCGCATGCCGAACTCGCCGTGCGCGGCACCCAGGTCGGGCTCGGCGGCCTTTCCCCCCAGCAGGCCGGCGCCTGGCGCGACAGGCTCCAGCAGGCGCTCGGGCCGCCGTTTACCGTGGAAGTGTCCGATCCCGCCGCAGCGCAGGCGCGTGCCACCGACGCCTACCTGCTCGCCATGGCCGCGCTGCTGGAGACGGACCGTCCATGCACGGTGCAGGCCGTCGTTCCGGTGCTGAACCTGCAGCCCATCGACTTCGCGCCATCAAGCGGCCACGTGCCCGCGCCGGCACAGCAGAACCTCTCCGAAACCGCCCAGCTGCTGCGCGCCTGCGCCGCGCGGGGCCAGCCGCTTCACCTCTCGGTGGACGCCTGGACCGACCGGCGCGGGGACCTGGACGCAAACCTCGCGCTGTCGCAGAAGCGCGCCGATGCCGTACGCGCCTTCCTGGTCGGTGCCGGGGTGCCCGCCGGGACCCTGGCCGCGCACGGTCACGGCGCTGCCGACCCCGTGGCCGGCGACCTCACCGCGGCGGGCCGGCTCGCCAACCGGCGCATCCGGTTCAACCCTGTCCAGCCCTGAGGCCGCCCCATGAATCGCGACAGCGCCTGCCCCGGTTGCCCGCACCCCGCCTGCACGCTGCGCGGGCCCATTCACGCATTCCTGCCCCGGACATCGCCCGGAACCCCGCAATGCGTCTGTCAGCCTGCCCGCGCCGCCAGTCACCCAACGTCCTGTGCGCCCGCAGCCGCGGCGGCGAACGCGGCATGAGAACCGGGCGCCGCAGGGAACATGCGGGTGACATGGCCGCACACACGCGCCGCAGGGCCGCTTGCGGTGCCATGGCGGACGGTCTCGCCGACATGAAGTCCCTCGTACCGCCCCGGATGGGCCGCGAGGGCCGGCGGGCGCCGCGGCGCGCCAGCGCGTGGCTGGTGCTGTCCACGCTCGCCGTGATCCCGCTTGCGGTACTGCTGGCCTGGGGCCTGCTGCATGTGCTACTGGCCATCGTCTTTCCGCGCATGGATGCGTACTGATCAGGAGAGCTCCCGTGCCCCAAAAAAACCGCCTCCCTCATGCCACGGACCTGCCGCTGGCCACGCCTGCCCCGGCTGGCCGCGCTCCGGACATGGACCTGGGCGCCCCCCCCTGTGCCGCCCGGCCGCAGCCCTGTCCCGCTTCCGACCCGGTATCGATCCAGACCATGCACGCCGCGCTCACGCGCGGCCAGCTCATGCTGCTCCACCAGCTCGGCCGCTGCGCGCTGGGCGACGATGCGTTCCTGGTCGCGCTGCTGGTCGTGCCGCTACTCGATTCCAGCGAACTGCGCCGCCTTCCGGAGGCCAACCTGCGCACCGCATGCGGGCTCAATGGCGCACGCTGGAACCACGCCATCGACGAACTCGTCAGGCTCGGTGCACTGCGGCGGATCTGGCCGCGCTCGCCGAACCGGCCCATTGCCGCCTTCCGCCTCGCCACCTGCCTGCGCGTGCCCGTGGCGGCATGCGCTTCGCGCACCGCTCCCCAGGACGGGCAGGACCCCGCGGCACGGCGGCCCGCCACCGGCGCGCCGCCGTGACCGGCCGCAGGTGGCTCCCCGCGCCGTGCGCATGCCGCGCGCGGCGCTCCCGTTTCCCCGGAGGCTTACGATGAACGACATGCAGCAGACTGCCGGGCAACCGGCCCCGGACTGTGATGCCTGTGCCCGGACGGGCGAGGCTGCGGCACCCGGCAGCGTGCAGCCCGTCAGCCCCGACGCGCAGCTGTGGCCACCGGCCGCCATGCCGCCGGGCGGCAGCAGCGAGCCGGTGCGCGCGGTGTGTTTCGACGAATTCGAACAGCTCTGCCGCGACGGTGCGCTGGCGTGCCTGCGCGAACTGCGCAGCCTGGGCTACAGCGTCAGCCTGCTGTTCCATGCGCCGTCGCCCGGCTGGTATGTGGCGTCGTGGCAGGACGCCACCCTGTGGCGCGTGGCGTGGACCGCGTCATGCGAAGTGGCGCAGGGCCTGTTCGCCCATCTCGCCGACGAGATCGTGCAGCTGTGCGGGCCAGACCTGCGCCGCATCGAACTCGATGCCCGTAATACCTGTCTGTCCAGCCTCGTTGCCCAGGCCGAGGCCGAGGTCGCCAGGCTGCGCGACAGCCTGCAGCGCGCCGCAACGCAGTCGCAGCTGGCCGCCGCCCGCCAGCAGAAAACGCGCCGCGACATCGTCCGGCTCGATTCGCACCGCATCGCCGCCCAGACCCAGCTCACCCAGACCCTGCGCCAGGTAGCGCAGCTACGCCTTGCCGCCAGCAGCCCCTGCGCGCCCCCAGGCCGGCCACTCCCCGGCCGCAAATGAACCGCCTGCGCCGCTGCACGCCCAGCCACCTCAATGCGGGTCGAAGGGCCTGCACTTCAAGGACCTGATCCGCGAGTACGTCGTCGACGCCGGCAAACCTATCACGCTTTCGATGAGCACGGCGGGCGGAACGGACTATGACCACTGGTCCTGCAGTGCCACCGACGTGAGCTTTACGCCTGTCGCGGGTCAGGACTACGACGTGTTCCTCGCACTGGAACGAAGCTGCCGGCGCTCATACAACTGCTCAATCACCATCCACCGCATTGACGAAAACGGGCTCGATGAGCCGGTCGAATCACGATACGCACCGAAGTGTCCGGCTGCGCCGGACGCGGGGGAAAACAAGACCGTACCGTAAGCAGCCTGAGCGGTTGAAGACGGTCTCAATCTGGCAGGAACAGGAACAATGGAATACAAACGGGATGTCGCCCTGAACGCCATGGCGCAGTCTTCTCCAGCGCCGCCTGATGTCGCCAACGCGGCACGCAGCTCGGCCCAGCAACAGCAGCTCATCGAACAGCAGCGCGAGCGGACGGTCAACGCGCCCGCCGTGCGATCCACCGCGCCAGCTGCCGGTGCCTGGCCCGATCTGCCGCAGGAGCAGCCGTGCTTTCGCATCGAGGCGTTCGCGCTCGACGTGCCCGCCACGCTGCCCGACGCCGTGCGCGCGCAGGGCGCCTCGGCACTGCCCATGGACCGCTTCGCCTTCGCGCGCGAATGGCTTGAACACTACAGGGGCGAGTGCTTCGGCAAACAGGGCGTTGAACTCATCGTGAAGGGCCTGTCGCAGCTGATCCTCAGCCGTGGCTACGTCACCACGCGCGTACTGGTGCCCGAGCAGGACCTGTCGACCGGTACGCTGCGCCTCTCGCTCGTGCCAAGCGTCATCCGCGAACTGCGTTTCGCCGATCCGGCAACGCGCGGCACATGGAAGTCGGCATTCCCCGCACGCGGCGGTGACCTGCTGAACCTGCGCGACCTTGAACAGGGCCTCGAGCAGATGAAGCGCGTACCGAGCCAGGACGTCGACATGCAGGTCGAGCCCACGAACGTGCCCGGCGAGAGCGACGTGGTCATCAGCGTGAAGCGCGCGAAGCCGTGGACGGTGGTTGCCTCCGTCGACAACTCCGGTACGCGCGCCACGGGCAGGCTGCAGGGCAACCTGTCGCTCGGCGTCGACAACCCGCTGGGACTGAACGACCTGTTCAACATCGGCGCGAGCCAGGACCTGGAGTTCGGCGACAGACGCCTGGGCTCTCACGGCTTCAACAGCTTCTACTCGGTGCCGTGGGGCTACCGGACCGCGACGGTCCCGGGCAACACGAACACGTACTACCAGCCCATCGCGGGCGTGAACCAGACCTTCGTGTCGAGCGGCAACGCGCAGACCCTCGGCGTGAAGCTCCAGCGCGTGGTGAGGCGCAGCCAGAACGATGTCCTTGGCGTGGAGTTCCAGCTGACCAAGCGCTGGGGCGCGAACTTCATCGACGACACGGAGATTCCCTCGCAGCGCCGCGACAACACGTTCATCGAGGCGGGCGTCACGGACCGGCACTACTTCGGCGCCGCGCAGTTCGACGGCACGCTCGCGTACCGGCAGGGCATCGGCTGGCTCGGCGCGACGCCGGATACGTCACAGGACGGCGGTCCCACGTACCCTTTCCACATGGCGGTGCTTGACGCGAACCTGTCGGTGCCGTTTTCGGTGGCGGGGCAGAACCTGCGCTACGTGACGACGCTGCACGGCCAGTTCACCAGCAACACGCTGTTCTACATCGACGACCTGACCATCGGCAGCCGCTACACGGTGCGCGGCTTCGATGGCGAGACGATGCTCGCGGCCGAGCGTGGATTCTACTGGCGCAACGAGCTGCAGGCGCCTATCGGACAGACGGGGCAGAGCATCTACGCCGGGCTCGACTACGGCCACGTGTACGGCCCCGGCACGGCGTTCACCCGAAACCGCATCGCCCACCGGCAGCGGCGGCTGATCCGCTATCTGGCGCTGCCGCTGCCCCTCGCGCAGCTCGCGGCGATGATCGATACCGATCCGATGATCACGGCGCGGCTGGTGCGCGAGTTCCAGCGGCGCTGCGCCCAGCTCGATCCGTCCGGGGATCTGGCCTCGCGCATCCGGGCCTGCGCCCGCCCCGACGCTAACACGCCGTGTTCGTGGTGCGGGGCGCGCCGGGTGCGCTTCGACGTGCCCGGGATCGTGGTCGGCAAGTGCGCGGTGTGCAGCCGCCTGGTGTCGCTGCGCCGCCGGGTCGTGGAACGTGATGGCCTGCTGGTGGCCGGCCCGTGGATGGGCGTGCGCGAAACCTCGCCCATGGCCGGCGGCGTGCCGTCCCCGGATGATTCCCCTGCCGCGCCTGCCCGGCGCTTTCCATCATGAGCCGACACTCTTCCCCTTCCCGCAAGGCCGTGCGCCGGCCGCTCACGCGCGAACAGCTGCTGCCGCTGCCGGCCGCGAAGGCGCGCGCCCTCTCGCTCGAACAGCATCTGGCGCTGGAAGCGATGCGGCATGGCCACGGCGGTGTCGAGCAGGTGGTCATGCTGCTGCGCGCGGTCTATCTGGCGTACTTCATGGGCCACGCCGCGCGCGAGCCCGTCGACCTGGCGCTGCTGCGCGAGGCGGAGGCCGCGCTCGAATGCTTCGGCGAGAGCAGCGCGGAGGAGGAGGGCGGCTGGAGGCTGGACGCGCGCGGCTGCGACGTGATCGCGCGGGTGCTGGTGCTGCACGACCGCCAGCTCGCGTGGCTGCCGGCGTTCCGCTACGCCGGGGCGTGGACACGTATCCAGGCGTTCATCTCGGGTGACGCGCAGTCGCCGCTGCCGCCCGCGTGAGGCCCCCAGTGAGCCAGGAGTCTGCCATGCGCATTGCCATTCTCGATAACGACCCCGCCTGGCTGGAGCTCGCCGCGGGCGTGCTCGGCCGTGCCGGCCACCGCTGCGAGGTTTTCCGCAGGGGCCACGACCTGACCGTCGCGCTGGACGGACAGGCCTGGGATCTGGTGATGCTGGGCCGCAATGCGCGCGACATGTCCGGCGACGCGGTGCTGCGGTGGATCCGCGGAAACTGTCACGCGAACCTGCCGGTGCTGGTCACGACGGCGCGCGCGACACCGGGCGACGTGGCCCACTTCCTCAACGCCGGCGCCGATGACTATGTGATCCGGCCGGTCGACCCCGACATCCTGGCCGCGCGCGTGTCGGCGCTGCTGCGCCGCAGTGGCGGGAACGGGGTGCCGGCCGCGCGGCTGGCGTACCGGGATTTCCTGTTCGACCTGAAGGAGGAGCGGGCGTACCGGCGCGGGCAGTACGTCGCGCTGTCGCGCAAGCAGTTCGGGCTGGCCGTCCTGTTCTTCCGGAATGCCGGCCGGCCGCTGTCGCGGGCGTACCTGTTCGAGGCGGTGTGGGGCCATACGGACCGCGACGTGCTGACGCGCACGGTCGACACGCACGTGTGGGCGGTGCGGGCCCTGCTGGGACTGCGCCCGGAGAACGGCTACCTGATCGTTCCGCTGTATGGCTACGGCTATCGCTTCGAGGATCTGGCGCAGAAGGGGGTGCCGCTGGCGCGGGCGGGGGTGCGTGGTGTCCTGCCGGGTGACCCGCGCAAGGCCGCGCGCGCGCTTACCGCCAGCCTTGCCCTGCCGGCGGCGGTACCGGGCCGTGCGCCGGAGCCGCGTGGATGAACGCGCGCGCATGGCGCGACGGTCATGCGGTGAGCTGGCTGCTGGTGGCCCGGCGCGCAGTCCGCCAGCCTGGCCGGTCATGAATTTCCATAAGGAGTACCAATTAACGGGAGCGCTGGCAGATTTCCGGTTTAACGTTTGACGCGATTCCCTTTGACACTCCGTTGCGCCGGCGCCACCCGGGCGCGTCGGGTAAATTGCAACAGAATGTGTCAGTTATGTGTCCGGCATCGCCGGGCAACGTCATGAACC
>NZ_RJZE01000047.1 GCF_003986935.1 Paraburkholderia kururiensis JCM 10599 = LMG 19447
CGGCGTATTCGGAAATCGTAAGTTGTGCATACCCATTGTTTGCAAGCTCCGCGGTGAACTCGTCGAGATACGGCCCGAGTGCACCTGGAGTCAGTGCGTGCATTTGTGCCGCGTAAGAACTGTTCGGGGTAGCCATAGCCAAACCTCCTTCGACCGCCTGCCTGGCGGTATCCTCAGGAGACTCCCGTTATGCAAAGTAATCAAGCACGGCAAACAGCAATCTCCGCGGCTTGGGCGACAGGAATTCGCTTCGAATACGCATAACGAGTAACACCGCATAAGAGCGCATGTCGGTGATTCCGGCAGCAATCCAGATCCGCGTGTTGGGTGGAATCACTTCAGGCAGTCCCGCAGAAACCGCTCCGCGAATTCCAGCGACACGCCACGGATACGCACGCGGCGCTTGCCCACCTCGATTTCTACCTCACAGCAGCCGGCGGTCGTCGCGCTGCGCTCTTTCGCCGGCGATGACGGCGCATCGATGACGCTTACCGGCAGCAACGGCGTTGAGCCGGTGATGCCCGGTACCGGCGCAGGAACACTCGTCTTCGTGGCGAACTCCCTCTTGAACCGCTGCCGCCACTTGAACACCATGTTGTCGTTCAGGCCATGCTCCCGGGCGATTCGCGAAACCGAGGCTCCGGGTTGCATGGTCATCTCGACGATCGCTCGCCGATACTCGTCCGAGAAATTCGGCCGCTTCGGGGCCGCCTGTACCACGTCGTCAGAATTGTCCACTGTCGCGTCCGCGAAATATTTGGCGGACGCTATCTTTGCCAGCTACCGGCAATCCTTCAAGACGGTCATGGTCGGCTGCTTACAACGAAACGGCTCCTGCGCCCAGTGATGCATGACCCGGCCCAGCCGGGCCGGCATGCCATCCCGCCGTATCAGCAGACGGCCTCCGCATGTCGCCCAACCAAGGTGGACGTCCGCCACGAGCCCACGGCCATCAGCATCACGGAACTGCTGCGCGGGGATCGTGCCGGCCGGCAAAACGGTGCAGTACCGGCCCATCCGTCGCAGACACGTCGCCGCAATCAGTGCGTCGACCTTCGATGCAAAGCACACCACGACGCAGCCGGCCTCGGTCAGGTCCATCACGATGCGCGCTTCGTCATTCCTGTCACGAAAGGCCAGCACCCAGGCGGGCAGTCCTGTAAAGAACGCCCCGTCCCCTCGCCCTTCCACGCGCCTGCCGCTGCCATATCCCAGCATATCGCTGCTCCTCCTCGTAGCTGCCATTACCGTGGCACGCAGTCATATTCAGGCTCTCACGGCATTCGTTAGGGACGCCATGCCGAGGCCACGCCGTTCGTTGCAATCACGACAAACGCAGAGAATTCCCGGTCCGTCACGCGCATATAACCGCCCCAACCCGCCCCGACGTGCTGGCAGATGAAGTCGAGCGCAGCTTCGCGCGGCAGATAGTCTCCCAGCCGGCGGTGGGCCTGAACGAGCAGATACGGCGCATCGAGCCACGCCTGCAGCATGGACTCGAGAATCTCGCGTCGCACGCCGTGCTGGTCAGCCACATTGATCCATTCGTGGCGCACAGCGTCAATCTCGGGGAAGTGTTGACGCATCAGCCGATGCACTCGCTGCGGGTTCATCCTCACTCCCTCCTCGCGCAGGGCTTGCGAGCGGCTTCGAGCGCCGGCGTCACGTGGCCGATGAGGACGCCCGTGGGTACAGCCAGCCCCGTTACTATCTTCACGCCCCGGTAATCGGGGCTATGGCCAGCTAGGCTCGACATGATTCCCGCCCCCAGCCGCAGTCATGATCCGGGGGTGTTGATTTGCAAATCAACACCCCGGGAAAATACCGCATCAGTTCACGAACGGGATCTCGGCGTGAATAGCGCTCCAACATCAATTGCCAGTATTCCCGGGCAATTTCAAAAACGTACTGCGGACGATAGCGTGGATTGGACGGAGGTTCTTTGCACTTCGCCCACATGTGTTCAATTCGATTGTGCGAATGGTCAATCCAGTGGTCCCAATAAGGCGTAGGGGCAAGTAAATCTCTCGCCATCTTGCCGCTCCGATTACCTTGGACGTGAGCTGGGGAACCAATTTTTCGTTGCTACCAGACTTGCCTTCATGATGATTTCGCTCGCATCGTTGGGATGCCGCCTCATATAGGCGTTCACAGGCTTCCCGTTACATCTCGTGATCTCGAGTCATATCACTTTCCCGCGGTAAGTCTGGACAGTTTACGCCGGTCGGACGTCCACGCTCTTCTCTACACGTCAAGACATGACGTTCACCGACGAGCCGGCCGGCATGCGCTGACTATGCATCGCAAATGTGCCGGCTTGGAGCCTCGTCACGAGACCGGCTCGCAGCTGTGCCACCGGCGGCACCCCGTTCACTCCGCTCGCACAGGTTCCGAATCAACAATACTGCTCATCGGCGTCCTACCACGCTGCCTGCCGGAGCGCTTTGCAGCATGAGCTACTTCGCGGATCCTGACTATCGAGAGAACCAGGCAAAGGCTCCGGCCACCTGGTGTGGCCAACATTCGGAGTACTGGCGACGCGATCGCGAAACACACTCGGCCTCTCGTGACCGCAGCCGCGCAATGCAGTAGGAGCGCAATGCCCAGCGGGACGCCGAGCTCGTTGCGGCGATAGCTGTGTCAACGGCCTTCCATCCTTTCCCCCAACTAGCTGTTGCTTTCTGCGGAGTCTTCCCGAGGCTGAACGAACTCTGCCTCTAGTCCTTCTTCAGACTTTTCAGGAATTCTGGATCAACCCAAACCTCTTTGATTCGAGCAGGATCAAGAAAAACATCGCCTATTTCAAATGGGCGAAGAGAATTTAAAAATTCATTCAACGAATTTCCAATTCTCGACAACGCGTCATATCCTGGAACTTCATGATCCCAAAAATAAACTCGCCCAAAATCGCCGTCGCACAAAGAAAGGCAGACGTAATTTCCACCCTCGGCGTGGGCGATAGGCAAATAACCCAAAACCTGCGTCTGCTCCATGTATCCCATATGTTGAATAACACGGTTAAACGGAAGGAATTGGGTTACTCCGGCCTTGTGGCCGTCCGGAAGAGAAAATTCGTTGGGACCAAAATATGCACCATTCAACGTCTGTAGGCTCGCAACATATTCACTTGGGAGAGGTCGGCCAATTTTGCGCTCAACCTCCGACACTACATCGGAAGACGGCCTAGGTAATGCATCACGGGTTTTGATCTTCAATTCCACCTCACTTAAGGACTGCCGCTCCGCCAGTATGGCGCACTGCGTCATGTATGTCTTGAGGGATCAACAGCATCGTTTCTGCATCTTCGACGTGATGCCAAACGTAGCCGTCTGGGGTCTGCGAAAAGCCCGCTGCTTTGTTCGAGAGAGCTGCGTCCTTACTGTAGTCTCCTGTCAGCCCCTCGACGCTCACCTTTGCCCGTGCGTAGGGGCTGAAATCAGGGAATCCTTGCGAGTTAAATTGTACGCCTTGCGGATACTTTTCCTGAAGTTCAGGAGGCAAGTTCTCTACAGGATATTCTTGTCCTGCATATTTGCTATTGATCGGATAGCGCCCATTCACGAGCGGTATCCCGTCACGTCCTACGCCAGTTATTGCGCCGGCCAATGCTCCCCCAATTCCGGGCGCGGCTCCAATACCAATGTCCGCTATCAGCTGGGAGCCTTGCAACGAAGCCAGCGCCTCCTGCCCACCATACTTGATAAGATTCGACAGCGCCTCAGTACGAAGCGAGATCAAGTTTGTGTCAGAGAACTTCAGGCTTGTGAGCTCGTCGAGTTCAGCTGTCGTAATAGTCCCAGAAGACAATTTCTCCTGCAGCACATTCTCGCGTGCGGCATATTCGGACTGTTGCCCCCGCAGGTCTGTAAGCGCAGCCTTGCACGCGTCTGCCGTAGAGCAGTTCTTCACCTTGGCCTCGTTCGCGTCCCACAGCGCTGCATAGGCCTGCTGGACCTTTGTGCGGCACGCTGCGGGATCCGGTGACGAAGCACAATTCGCCTTCGCGAGTGCCCGGGCTGTCTGCTGCTTCTGGGTCAGGTAGTTGTTGTCGGTGGTAGAGATTGCAGCGTTTGTGGCGGTAGCGGCGTTCGTTCCTGTGGCCGTGGCAATTCCGGCAACCAGCGTGTCTATCAGATTTTCCTTCGCCTGCTTCTGCTGCTCGGTATCGTTCGCGCCGGTGCTGTTGAAGAGGTTGGTCAGCAGGCTCGCCGTAGCGGCGCCCATTGCCCCTGCACCGCAACTCTGACTGCTTGCCGCAGCGCCGGCACACGCGACGATGGCGTGCAATGCTGCATGCAATGGACTGCCTTCAGTAATCGTTCCATCTGCAACGAGCTTGCCGATATACGCCGCGCCCTGTTGCTGCAGGTAGTTCACGAGACCGGCCTGAGCAAACTGCCCCATACCGCCCGTCACGTTTCCACCGGCGGCCGCCGTCAATGCTGTCAACACCTGACGATAGGTGCCACCGGGCCCCCACTCCGCGGCTAGTTGATCGGCCTGCTGCTGTGCCTGCGCCCGTTGTTCCGGTGTGAGCTTGGAATTGTTAGCCGCTGCTTTGGCAGCGTCGACGTCCTTCAGCCGGTTATCAACAAACGTCCCTACCTGATTGATGAACTGGCTTGTGATGTCAAACCCGGCCTGGATCTTGTCCTTGTCAAAGATTGGTGCAAGCGAGCCGCCCGTATTGGACGTGTTGCGGTTGATGCTGGCCACTGCTTCGGCCGCCGTCTGCCCGGTCAGCTGCTGCTGTTTCCCACTGTCGGTGATAGTAAGGGCGCCGCCGCTGATGCCGCTCTTCGTAGTGGAACTCGCGTCGCCTGACGCGCTCAGTGCGATAGGCGGTGTCGCAGAGAATCCCTTGTAGGTCGACTGCTGCGTACCGCTGATCGGATTAACGTTCGTCGCGTTACCTTTCTGGTCCTTGCCAACTCCGCTATCCGGCTTGGTGCTGCCGCCAAACGAGTAGCCGCCGCCTATGCCGACCTGCTGCGCGCTGTACTCCGCATGGTTCTCGATGTCGCTATGCGTGAGCGTCGCCGTTGTGAGGCTGTTCAACCCGTCCTGCACGGCCTTGTCGCTACTCGCGATGACCGCGCCCTTGAGGTCGGTGTTGCCCTTCACATCGACCTGGAAACCTCCATCGCCGGCCTTGATGCCAGACTGTTCGGTCACGCTGGCGAAGTCGCTGTACGTCTTGTTCTGGCTGAAGTTCGCCGACACGCTCGAACCTGCGCCATAGCAGATGGGCGGCACGCACACGCTTATTGCGACGCCGCCGCTCTGCTGCTTCGAGTCGTAGTGGGTGACGTCCTGCAGGCTCTGGATGTTGAGATTGCCACCGACATCGGCAATCACCTGCAGCCCGGAAGCAACAGCGCCCTGCAGGTTCGTGTCGCCACCGGATTTAAGCGTAAGCGTATTGCCAGCATCGACGTGCGTGTTCGTCCACGTTGAGTCCGTGCCGTCCGCGTGCCCCTTCGTACCGGACACCCCAAGCTGGAACGAGATACCGTTCTGCTGGCCGAACCCGAATGTCACGCCCACGCTCGCACTCGACCCGCTGTTGGTACTGTGCTGGCTGGTAGTGTTCTGGGCCGCCTGCAGGTTGATGTTGCCTTCGGCGTTCAGCGTCGCGTTACGTCCTGCGCTGATGCTGCTGCCAATAACGTCAATGTTGCTGGCGACTCCCGAGCCTGCGGCCGCAATGTTAATATCCCGGCCCGCGGAAACCATGCTCCCGACGGCCGTACTCGAAGCGGCTGTCGAGTTGCTGTTGCTGTGACTCGTTCCCAGCGACACATTGATACCGATTCCGCCTGCGTGGGCCGGATCGCGCATTACAGCGTCGTACCCATTCTTCGCCGCGAGGCCGGTCGTCGCTGCAGCCAGCGCGTCAAGGCGTGCATCGCCTCCGGTGTGCTTGACATCCTTCGCCATCTGGACGCCCGTCTGGACAGCAGCAAGAACGGGGCTGCTCACACCTGCGGAAATAGCCGTCTGGCTGAACGACTGCTGCTCGTTCTGCGTCGCGGTGTCCTGGGCGGCATCGATCGTGACGCTCTTTCCGGCCAGGTTGAGATCGCTTCCCGCGTGGATCGCGCTACCCGTGATATGAACGTCGTTACCTGCGGCAATGGTGAGATTGCCGCCAAGCGAACCGATCATGCTGCCGTTGTTCGTCGTCTCCGTCATCTGCTGGGCGTCAGTCGTTTTGCGCACGCCGACCGTATAGCCCTGCAGGCCGCCATCGAGCTGGTTCAGGGGATTCAGTCCCGACAGGAAACCATATTCGCGTTTGCTGTAGTCGGTGTTCTGCTGTTGGGTGTCCTGAGACGTTGTAATTTTCACATCATGCGCAGCTCTCAACGTCACATCGTTGGTCCCAACGACGTTGCTGCCTGTCACCAATATGTCCTTTCCGCTCGCAATCGTCACTCCGTCTGCCGAGATCGTACTGCCCTGGCTGAGCGTTGCGGTCTGGTCGAGCCCGCTGGCTACTGCTGTCCCGCTCACGAGCACGCTGTGGCTGTGCGTTTCATGGGAATTCAGTTCGTGCGTTTCCTTGGCCGCGCCGATGTCGACATTGCCTGCGGCCGCAAGCGTGACCTCGCCCTTATCGAGACTTATCGTGCTGCCTCTGAGAGTCAGATCCTTTCCTGCCACCATCGAAAGACTGCCACCACTCTGCAGCGTCGTTGCCGTAAGCGCGTCATCCGACGTATGCAGCGTCTCCGCGTAGCTACCGTGATGGTCGCTGCCGGAACTGTTGCTGTTCACGGTCGAGGTCGCAGTCGCTGCCTGCAGCGTCACGTTGCCGGCCGCCGCGATCGTGCCGCCACCGCCCAGCTTGATGCTCGCCCCTGTCGCTATGAGGTCGCCGCCCACCGCGATCGCCGACATGCCGCCCACCTTGACGGCGCTACCGACCGACTGGTTCATGTCCGTGTCGGACACGCCGTTGGCCCGCTCCACAACCTTGTGCTCGCCGGTCTGTACGGAGCCCAGATTCCAGTTGCCGCCGATGTTCATGCCCAGCGCGCCACCCACGTTCAGGCTGCTGGCGTTTTGCTCGAAGTTGCCGCCGGTAATGACGGTCGCGTTGCCCGCCACGTTGATGCTCGCCAGCGGCCCAAGCGTTGCCGTGACGCGCGTTGCGCCGGTGCTGCTCACCTGGTCGAGCGTCTTTACCTTCGTATCGAGCACGAGGTTGCCGCCCGTCTGCAACGCGAGGTTGCCGGCGTTCACGGTCGCCGACGTGAGGTTCGCGTCGCCTGCCGTCACGAGCGCCATGTTGCCGCCGCTCTGCAGCGTGCCGAATGAGCTGTCGATACTCTGTGCGCTGATGGCGAAGCTGTTCGTCGCCTTGATCGTGCCGCTGTTGGTGACCGTTGTTGCGTTCTGAAGGTCGATGTCTGTCGCGGCGATCACGGGGCCGTTGCCCATGTTCTCCTGGCTCGCCTTCGCCAGATAGACAACCGGCACGAGCACCTCGTGCCCATCGACGATCTGGCTCTGCATGATCACGACGTTGCTCGTCAGTTGCGACACCTGGTCAGGCGACAGGCCCGTGCCAGGGGCGAGATTGAGCGACTTCGCAAGCTCTGCGCCCGAGGTCATCAGCGACTTGAACTCGTCCTGCGTATTGGCGTAGTTCGTCAGTACCGACTTGCCCGTCATGGACATGATCTGGTCCTGCACGAGCTTCTGTTCGTAGAACCCATCGCCCAGCCGCAGCTGGATCTGGCCGGAGTTCATGCCCATCTGCTGGAAGTAGTAGTCGCTCGAGAGCCACTGTTGCTGGCTTGTAAACGCCGGATTCGTCTCCACGAGGTACGGCGCGTTCGGCGCGGCATCGACGCTGAAGAGGCCGCCCTTCGGCAACGTGATGTTGTTGAGCACCGTCACCGCAGTCGCGCCCGCGATGACGGGATTGTTGAAGTTGGCGAGGCCGCTGTTGGCGATGTGGCCACCCTGGACCGCGCCGGTCACGGCCCGCGCGCCGCCGCCCGTGCTGACCGTTCCACTCACCGAACCGGCACCGACCCTGCCGCCTGTCGAGCCGGCGGCAATCGTTCCGCTGACCGACCCTGCACCAGCGCCGGAAATACTTTGCCCCGGCAGCAGTCCGAGCGGCGTCACGGACGCATTGCCCGCAGTGTTGTTGATGGTCACGCCGGTGCCGCTCAACGTGCCGCCCGCGGTGAACGAAGACTCGTAGGCGGGCAGCGCATACGTGCGGATGTCAGCGGGCGCTGCCTGGGTGTAGCCGCCGGGGCGGGAGCCGACGAACGGCGCGTCGCCGAACGGCAACTGCCAGTTGTGTTCGCTGTTGTCGTAGTTGTCGTAGTGATATTCGCCGGAATAGGTGACCTGCACCTGCGGTGCAGTCTGTCCCTGCCAGCTGTTCTGGTCGAGCGTAGCCGGCATCGCAATATTGCCCGCGGCCGCCACCTGGCTCCAGTAGTTCTGGAATGTGCCGACCGAAGAGGCGTTCAGGTTGCCGCCCGCGATGATCTGCGAGCCCGGACTCACCGACGTGACGGTGTTGGCGACTGCTACACCCGTATAGGTCGTGTACTGGTACGTGCTGTTCCACTGACCGCCGTGCGGCGGATCGGTGGGCACGCCTCCGATCATCGTCGGACTGCCTTTCGAGCCCATGACCTGCGGATTACCGGGGCCGCAGGCAGCCATGTCAGTGGCCGTACACCCTGACAGACTGATCCCAAGGCTTTGCAGCAAAGCCGGGGCGACCGAGGACGTGAACCCGGATGTGCTCATCGCACGTCGCGTGTTCGTCACCTGGTTGGCAGCGATCTGCATGTCGCCGCCCGACTGGATCAGGCCCGACTGGTTGTGAACGAACCCCGCGTTGAAGTAGTTGCCGTTCCCGTCCTTGCCTCCGGCCAGCACGACCCGGCCGAGTCCATAGATCGCGGTCATCGCCGGGGCATCGGTTGCAGTCGTGTCGTCCCGGTTCTCGATATCGGCGGAGAGCAGTTCGAGGACGCCGGCGCTGTCGGTCGCACCGATCAATGCGCTTGTGCCCAGGTTCTGCAGGACTTGCGTCGCATTGAGCGAGAGACTGCCGCCAACGATCGTGCCCGTGTTGGTGAGCGTATTCGAATGCGTAGCGAGCAGCCCACCGGCCGCCACGGTTCCTGTGTTCTGGATATCGCCCGCATCGATGACGAGGCCGTTGACCGCGGCAAGCGAGCCACCGTTGCTGAACGTGCCCGGCAACGTGAACGTCAGGTTATGTCCCGCGCGGAAGCCATAGCCGGGGGCCGTCGTGAAATTGCCCTGCAGGTTCAGCGTGAGGTCGTTGACGGCGCTATACGAGCCGCCGCCTACGAGCGTGCTGACCGCGAGCGAGAGATTGCGGGACGCCCCGATCTGCCCGCTGGCGTTGTTCAGATTGCCGCCCGTCGTAATGCCGACGTCGCCGGTGCTGCTTGCGACGTTGCCGATCCTGCCGCCGCTGTTGTCGAGGCTGCCCGTGTTGATCTGCAAATTCGCGCCGCTCAGCTGGCCGCCTTGCGTGTTCGATATCGACGTTGCTGTCAGCGTGACGTTGCCGCTGCCGCTGATCGCCCCCATGGCCGCCGCGCCACCGGCGTTACTGTTCGCGATCTGGCTGCCGCCGTTGACGGTCGTCGCGCCGGTGCCGACGTTGGTAATCGCGCCGCCCGCGTTGTTGATCGAACTCGCGGTGAGGCTGAGCGTGCTGCCTGCGGCAGCCCCGCCCGCGCCGATCACGCCGCCCGCGTTGACGAGCGCGCCCCCGCTCGATGCAGTCAATCCCGTGCCTGACGACAACCGGCCGCCTGTGTTGTTCAGCACGGTCTGAACGACCGCAGACATCAAGCCCTGCGAGGCGAGCGTACCGCCCGTATTGTCGAGGCTGCGCACCGATATCGTGGCCTGCCCATTCGTCGCGACATGGCCGCCGACATTCGATACCGATCCCGCACCGCTGCCCGGAGCAATGGTCAACGTTCCGGTGCCGGCGTGCGTGATCGTGCCGCCGTTGTTGTTGAGCGCGGCGGGAACAAGCGTGAGGTCCGTGCTGTTGGTCTGGATGACGCCGCCGTTCGAGTTGTCGATCGTGCCGCTGACATCCAGCCCGATGGCGCCGGTTCCAAGCTGGGTCAGTGACCCGTGCCCGTTCGTCAGATTCGTCGCGGTAATACCGAGCTGGTTCGCAACAATCTTGCCGCTGCTGTTGTCGAGCTGGGGCACCGTCAGCGATACGGTATTGGCGCTCACTGTGCCGCCCGCGTTACGCAGCGATGCGGCGTGGGCCGTCACGCTCTGGGCGCTCATCGTGCCGCCGCTGTTGTCAAGCGCCCCTGCCACCGTGGCGTCGAGGTTCTGGCCTGCCGTGATCGTGCCGCCATTCGTCAACGACGCAGCCTGCACCGAGCTGTTGCCCGTCGCGCTCATCGTGCCGCCGGTGTTGGTGAGCGCACCGCCGCTCGACACGTCGAGGTCCGCATTCGATGCAAGCTGACCGCGCGTGTTGTCAACTGCGCCCGCCACCGTCGCGGCAAGCCCCGAGTGACCTCCGATCGCGCCACCGGTGTTGTTCACGCTGCCCGCTGAAAGCGCCGTACGGCCGTTGCTGACGATCGTGCCCCCCACGTTCGTGACGGCGCCTGTGCCGTTCGCTGCGTCGATGGTCAACGTGCCGGTACCGGCGTGCGTGATCGTGCCGCCGTCGTTGTCGAGCGTGGCCGGCGCGAGCGTGAGGTCCGTACTGTTGGTCTGGATCACCCCGCCGTTCGAGTTGTCGAGCGTGCCGCTCACGCTCATGCCCATCACGCCCGATCCCAGCTGGGTCAGCGAACCTTGCGCATTGGTCAGGTTCGTCGCCGCCAGATCCAGCTGATTGGCGGTAATCCGGCCGCCGCTGTTGTCGAGTTGCGGCACGACGAAGGAAAGCGTATTGCCGCTGACCACACCGCTGGCGTTCCTGAACGAGGCGGCGCGGGCGGTGACGGTCTGTGCGCTCATCGTGCCGCCGCTGTTGTCCAGCGTATTCGTTGCCGTAGTACTGAGTGTCCGGCCCGCGGTGATGCTGCCGCTGTTCGTGACCGACGCAGCCTGTACCGAACCGTCGCCCGTCGCCGCGATCGTGCCGCTGGCGTTGGTCAGCGCGCCGCCGCTGACCAGGCTCATGTCGGTGTTCGACACGATCTGCCCGTGCGTGTTGTCGAGCGCACCGGCGACGGCCGCGGCAAGTCCGGTCTGGGCGCTGATCGTCCCGCGTGTGTTGTCGATGCTGCCTGCGGAGAGCGCAGCCCGTCCGTTGGTGGTCACCGTGCCGCCGACGTTCGTGACACTGCCCGCGCCGCTGGCCGCATCGATGGTCAACGTGCCGGTACCCGCGTGCGTGATCGTGCCGCCGTTGTTGTCGAGCGTGGCAGGCGCCAGCGTGAGGTCCGTGCTGTTGGTCTGGATCACGCCGCCGTTCGAATTGTCCAGCGCGCCGCTCACGTCGAAACCCATCGCGCCGGTGCCGAGCTGGGTAAGCACACCATGTGCGTTCGCGAAGTGGGTCGCGCTGAGATTCAGCTGGTTCGCCGTGATCTGGCCGCTGCTGTTGTCGAACTGCGGCGCGCTCAGGGACACCGTGTTGCCACTGATCGCCCCGCCTGCGTTCTTCAGCGACGCGGCATTCGCAGACAGCGTCGCGCCGTTCAACGTGCCTCCGCTGTTGTCGAGCGCGCCCGAGGTCGTTACACCGAGTGTTTGCGCAGCGGTGACGGTACCGCTGTTCCTGAGTGACGCTGCGCGAATGGTCGCGTTGCCATTGCCGCCGATTACGCCGCCCGTCACACCTTGCGCGGTGGTGCCCGAGGCGTTCGTGATCTGGCCGCTCGCCGTCAGCGTCAGACCATCGCCGTTTTGCGACACGATGCGCCCGCCGGCGTTTTGCACGTTGGCCGCCGATACGTCGACGGCCCCGCTTGCTTCGAGCCGACCCGCCGTATTGTCGATGTCGCCGTTCGATGCGACGTTGAGCGACTGTGCGGAGGTGATCGAACCCGCGCTGTTGGCAAGGCTCGCCGCGGTAACCGAGGCCCGCCCGTTCGTAGCAATGCTGCCGCGACTGTTGTCGAGCGACCCCGTCTGAACGTTCAGTGTCCCGTTGCCCGCCTGGCTGATCTGTCCATTCGCGTTCGTGAAGCTGCCTGAGCGCAGCGTCGCATTCTGCGCGTTGGTGGTGATCGTGCCACCCGTGTTGTCGAGCGCGCCGGAAGCAACCAGCGTCGTGTCGGCTGCACCGGTCTGCGAAAGCGTGCCGCCGCGGTTCGAAATGGCGCCTGCGGTCACGCCCAGCTGCGCTGCGCCCGTTTGCCCCTGATCGTTCGAGAACGTGCCGGCGGCGTTCGCCGTCAGACTACCGCTGGCCTGCAGTGAACCGCCCGTATGAACGATGTTGCCGGTATCGCCGCCCGCGCCCGTCGCGATCAGCGACGCATCGCCCCGAGCCAACGTTTGCGCACCTGCCATGTCGAGGCTGCTGCCCGACAGCGCAAGATTGCCGCCCGACATCTGCTGGCCAGTGGCGGCAACAGCGCCCGTGCCCGTCACGGTGAGACTGCCGCTGCCCGTCACGTTGCCGTTCGCATCGACGCCCGCACCGAGCACGCCGCCCGAGTTCACGCTCGCGGCGGTCACGGCAGTGTTACCGAGCGCCGCTACCGTGCCGCTATTGTTCACCTGCCCCTGGCTGTTCAGCGTCGTGTTCTGGGTGGCGTAGACCGAGCCACTGTTCGACACATCGCCGGCCGCGGAAATCGCCACGTTGCCGCTCGCGCTCGTCGTGCCCGAAAGCGTCACCTTGCCCTGGCTGTTGAGCTGGACATCGCCTGACTGCGACGCGATCGTGCCGGCGCTATTGACGCCGACGCCCGCCTCCGTACCCACGAGCCGGATCTTGCCCGCGTACATGCCGCCCAGTTGCGCGACGTCGATCGCCACACCGGGGCTGTTGCCGTCCGGGCCAAGCCACTGGGCGCTGAGATCGTCGTGACGAACGTCGTTGTTGCCCGCCACGACATTGAGCGATTGCCCCGCCCACACCTTGCCGTTGATTGCCACGCTGCGCGCAATCAGGTCGACCTGGTCGACATTGCTGCCGTTGAGGCCCGCGGCGCCCACCTGGATCTGACCACCCGTCACGTGAAACGCGTCCAGACTGCCGGTGCCGCCGAAGACCGGCGTGCCGGTCGTCAGAATGCCGCGGCTCGTGTTGATGAAGCCACAGCCATTGCAGTAGATGCCCGCAGGATTCGCGATGACGACTTCCGCCCGCTGCCCGGCCACCTCGGTGTAGCCGAGCAACTGGCTCGCGTTGCCGCCCACGACCTGGTTGACGATCACACGCGCACTGCCCGAGGCGAGGTTCGGGTTGCCCGCCACATACCCGGCCTGCTGGGTGAGCACGTTGTTTGCCGAGTTGTTGAGAATGAGGCCCGACGAACCCACGTTGTACTGCGTGTAGGTGTTGTTCGATACGCCGGCACCGTTCGGCGTTGCGATCTGCACCACCGGCAGACCATTGGCGCTCACACCGACCGCCGTCCTCGTGCCCGCGGCCCCGGGCGCGGCCACGACCTGGGCATCCACCACGAGCGGCTGCATGCCCAACACACACAGCGCGGCGAATGCGACGTGCCGCATCGGCAGCATATCGATGAAGCCGCAACGCGCAGCAGCGAGGGTGGCCCTACGCGTTGTCCCGGCCGAGCGCCCCTTGCCGAAGCCCGTCGCGGTCTCCTGCACGACAGTCCACACGCCGCGGCCGGCATTGAAGATCACGCGATAGATGTTCGTGTTCATAGCATGAAGCTCACGCTGAAGCCCGCGACGGGCCAGTGGTTCGGGAAACGCTCGGGCTGGTACAACGGACCGCCGATGAAGACGTCGTAACTGACGTGTTTGAATGCGCTGCCGCGCAGGCCGATCACCGCTCCGACGAGACGGCGCCCCAGCAGGTTGTTGGCCTCGGGACCGAAGACCTCGCCGCCGTCGAGCCCGACGTACACGGCCTGACCCAGGCGCGGAATGGGGACTTCCAGCTCGTTGCGCATGAACACGCCTTTCTCGGCGGCGAGCATGGTGTCGCCATCGAAGCCGCGCACCGTATAGCGGCTGCCGATCGAGAAATACTCGGTGGGATAGAGCACGTTCGGCGTGTTCTGGGCCCGCACGGTCGCGGTGTAGCGCAGGGGAAGACCAGCGATGGCGAACGGCACGCTCAAGGTCGCGTCGAGCGTTTCCATGTGGTAGTAGTACGTCGGCGCGCCGACCCCGGGAAGATCGGCCTGCGCGCCGAACCACGGCACGCCCCAGCGATACGCCAGCGTGCTGTCGAGCTGCGCCGCGCCGAAGTAGTGCTTGTGCTCCCAGCCGACTTCCGCGTAGCTGTTGTCGCGATGCTGGACGTCGATCTCCGTGCCGTCGATGAACGCTTCGCTGAAGCGTTTGCCGATGCGGAACTCCACCATGTTCTTCTGCACCTGGTTGCGGTAGAACTGGTACTCCGCCTTCACGTCGAAGTTGCTTGATTTGCCGCTCGAGACGAGCGTTGTGAACGCGCCGGCGATCTGCTGGTGGTAGTCGTACTGGCTGCCCGTCGCCGTGAACGTCCAGTTGCCCCAGGGAATCGAGTAATACGCGCTGCTGCCGTGGGTGCCGTACTGGCTCGTGTGGCCGTTGATGTCGTGGCTGTAGCCGATGTTGAGCAGATCGGACAGGCCCAGCGGATTGTCGAGCGTGAGGCTCACGCTGCCCTGTAACTGGCCCGTGGACCTGAGTCCGCTGTCGTCGGCGCTCACGGAGAGCGACCACGACTTGGTGCGCTTCACGGTAATCACGACGTCGCTTTCGCCGGCTGACGGTCCCGGAACGATCTGCATGTCGACGTCCTGGTTCGGCACACGCTTCATCTGCTCGAGACCCTGCTCAAGATTGCGCAGGTTCAGCAGGTCGCCAGCCTTCGTCGGGAATGCGTTGCGCCAGGTGCCGTACGTCGACGGATCCGCAAAGCGGATCGCACTGATCACGCCGGGGATCAGCTGGAGCTTCAGCCTGCCGGTCGAGATGTCCTGCGCGCCGATGACGACACGCGTTGTCGAATAGCCTTTCTCGATGATGCGGGCCATCACCCGATGCACGATCAGGTTCAGCCCTTCCCGCCCCACGCATTGACCGCGATAGCGCTGGAGGTAATCGCTCGCGAAAGTCAGCCCACCTGGAAAGAGCGGATTGGGCGACAGGCCGCGCGCGCCAGCCGCCTCCACGATATCGCTCAGGCCGGGTGGCACCTCCAGCGTCAGTTCTTCGACCTTGAAGCACGGCGTTTCGGCCGGTACCTTGCCGTCGTCTTCCGGTGCGCGCTCGACAGGCTGAAGCGCAACGTTGGGCGCGTGTAGCGCGCGCTCGCGCTCGGTCGCCTGCTCCTGAGCCCGTCGACGCTGTTCCTGCTCGCCGAGCGGATCGTTGGATTGAGCGTGCGCGAGTGGGGTGAGCGAGGCAAGCAGCAGGGCAGTACATGCCCATGCAAGCTGCCTGCGCTCGCGCCGGCGTGCACGGCTGCCCTCTGCGAGACGGCACGCGGTTCGGCCGGATTTACGCGGGCTCATCGGCACACACTCACGAAGCGCGCCAGACCGCGTCCCGCCGCTTCGGCGGCGCGAGAGAATTCGGGCAGTCGCGCTAGCGCGTGGAACGTGCCGTCATGCTCGGCACGCCCCCCTTTCCTCGTGGCTTCGATGACGCGCAGACGCGGCTGCGAACCGTGCGCAGCGAATCTGCACGCCTGCTTCGAAACAGCCGGGTTGTGCAGTATTCGTGCGTGCACAGCATCCGCGCCATGCATGACACGTGTAAAGACCGGCCGCAACCCCCGGTCTTTCGTGACGATGTTCCCGTCATTCGCGCAGCAGCCAAGTACTTCCCCGATGGCCACAGGCGTACCCCGCGGCTTGCCTGACGCAAGCCGATGCACCCCGTACTTCATTTTTTATCGTCAGACTGATTTTGTAACGGGATGTAATTTACAGAAACACTTATTAATCTGACATAAAAGTCCGCATGGAAATGCGGAAACACAACACAATATGCGAACTGGGTTATTTGCCGCCCCCGGGGTTGACGAGGCAGAAAAATGGCTAACCGGAATGCGGGCATACCCGAACGGTCCGAAAGACACTGTCAGGAGAGATCAGATCTGACGATAGTTAACAAGAATGGTTGATGAATATTCAACGCGGTGCCATTAACCCACGTCCTGCCGTGGCACTTTCTGAACGGCCCGGCATTGCACGAATGCAACGCACCGCCCATCCCACTGCACTCCCGCTCCTGTGCGGGCGCGGGCGGATTCCAGAATTTTTCAGACCTATATCACCTGCCTGAGCACGGCCACCTGAGGCCGCTCCGCCGCTGCAATCCCGCAGCAGCGTACCTCGCCCAGGAGGTTCCGTGAATCCTTCCGTTCACCCTGCACTACTCGCTGCCATGGCGCTCGCACTCGTCACAGGGCTTTCAGCCATCGCCTGGCTCGTCCTGCGCCGCCGCGCACCGAAACCGCCGTCACCCGTCGTTCCGCCGCCTGCCAGTGCTGCACGCGCCGCACCACGCGCCTACCCGCCTCCCTCTGCCTTCGACGAGGGCGACGAATGGGAATCCTTCGCGCCGTATCCCGGTTACCTGGCAGCTGCGCTCCATGACCCCGACCCGGAACCCGACGAGGCTCCGCAACCGTCCGGTACGCGCGAAACAACAGCGGCCACGGCCCATGCGGCCGATGCCCGCGACGGTCTGCGCGGTGCGCTCGAATCGCTGATGGATAGCACGGTGTTGATTTGCACGGAAACTTGACCCGGCCAGGGCAGTAATTTGCATCGAATATTGACCCACGTAGAACACTGACCTGCTCGGCAACGGGCAGGGGAACGGAGTGATCGACGTGGCTATATTGAGCA
>NZ_RJZE01000048.1 GCF_003986935.1 Paraburkholderia kururiensis JCM 10599 = LMG 19447
TGAATGCCGGGCTATGCGACCGGCGGCTTCTTTTTGTCATCTTTGGGGTCCTCTTGCTGGTCCTATGACCAGCTCAGGTCCCGGCCGTTCCACTTGCCGACCTGTCCGAATTTCTGGCCCCACCTCTGGGACCGGTTGGGCCTTTTTTCAGACGCCTCTCCATGCGTCTGAAGGAAGCGGGCGCGCATTCGGTTTGCAAGATCAACTTCAACGCGGGCGACTGGCTGTTCTTCCCCGCCGGGTCGGTCAATTACACGGGCTCGCCCTCCGACTGGCCGGCATTCCTCGAAATGTTCCTTCAGCGCAGGCAGATCGATGCTGTGTTCCTGTTCGGCGACTGCCGCTCCTATCACGCAACGGCGTCGCGACTGGCGCGATCGCGCTCGATCGAAGTGTGGGTGTTCGAAGAGGGCTATGTGCGGCCAGACTTCGTCACGATGGAGCGGGACGGCACCAACGGCCATTCGAAGGTGCCGCGCGATGCCGGCTTCTACCAGTCTCTTCCGGATCAGCCAGACGTGCTGGAACAACAAGTGGGTAACGTGTTCGTATGGCTTGCGCTGTGGGGCGCGCTGTATTTCCTTGCCGGGTCGCTAGGAGCCGTTTTCTTCCCGCAATATCGCCATCATCGGCGGCTGTCGCTTCTGGAGGCATTTGTCTGGCTGCGCGCGGGCTGGCGCAAGCTTTTGTACGCGGTGTGTGAGCGCGACGTGACGCGGCAACTGACGCAGACGATGAGCCGGCGGTACTTCCTGGTGTCGCTGCAGACGGCGACGGATTCGCAGATTCATGTGCATTCGCGCTACGGGTCCATCGGGGAATTCATCCGTGAGGTTATCGCTTCATTCGCGGACCATTGTGCGCCATCGTTCGTTCTCGTGTTCAAGCATCATCCGCTGGACCGCGGGCACAACGACTATGGCCAGTTCATCCGGCAACTGTGTCGTGAATACGGGGTCGTTGGCCGGGTGTTGTACATCCACGATCAGCATCTTCCCACGCTGCTCGCGCACGCCGCTGGCCTCGTCGTCGTGAACAGTACGGTGGGCCTGTCGGGGGTGCATCACGGCCTTGCGGTGAAGGCGCTCGGCGAGCCGGTTTACGACATCGTGGGACTGGTGTTTCAGGGCGATCTCGATGCGTTCTGGGGGGAAGCCCATACGTTCAGGCCCGACATGGTTCTGTATCGGCGCTTTCGTCATTGGCTGATTGATCACACGCAACTGAACGGCAGCTTCTATGCCGGTAACGTAGAGCCCGGAATGTTTCACGGTTCGATCCTGTGCAGCGATGTCGCCGCGCACGCCCAACCTGATGTCGCAGCGCTGACAACTGCGCACGACATGCAGTGCGAGGTGTCGCGTAACGATGCGTCAAAGCCCGGCATGCACCCAGGCAACAGTGAATCCCCGGCCAGCCGTGCACCCGAGAAGGAGATCGTTTGACGATGGGTGCGAAAGCATATGCAGGCCTGGCGTCGGGACCCGTAAGGCTTGACGTCACACGGCTCGTTCAGCGCTGGGTGCGTGGTATCCGCCCGACCGGCGTGGATCGTGTCGGGCTTGCATACGTGCGGCGCTATGCCGGACAGGCAGAAGCACTCATCGCGATCCGCGGCGTTCCCGTGGCGTTCACGCGCGCAGCGTCGGAGCGTGTGTTCGCGTTGCTACTCGGCACAACCGGCACGGGTCTGCCTGTCTCGCGGCTTTGCGCGCTCGCAGGGGCCGTCACAGCAAATCAGGCCCGTCCGCAACCGCCCGCGCATATGAAAGGGGGGACGGTTCTTCACACCATCCACTCCGGACTCGAGCATGCCCGCTACTTTCGCGTGCTGTGGGCGAGAGGCTTCCGCACGATTGTCATGGTGCATGACCTCATTCCCGTCACGCACCCGCATTATTGCCGATCAGCCAGCGTGCGGCAGCATACGCGCAGGATGTGCACCGCGCTTCGCTGGGCGGCAGGAATCGTCACCAATTCGCAGGCGACGCTCGATGCGCTGGCGGTATTTGCCCGGAACCGCGGAATGCTCATGCCGCCCACCACGGTGGCGAGACTCGGGGTGGACACGCCGGAGGCCCTTCGATTGCCGCCCCAGGCATCTGGTCGTCCGTATTTCGTCATGGTTGGAACGATAGAGCCGAGGAAAAATCACTGGTTCATCCTGCATCTGTGGCGTGAGCTGATTGCCCAGTGTGGCAACCAGGCACCGCGGCTTGTCGTTATCGGTCGTCCTGGGTGGAAGTGCGGCAATGAGCTAGACATGCTCAGCCAGTGCCGCGAACTTCGCGACGCCGTCATTCATCTGCCGGACTGCCCTGATGAGGTCATGCTCGCGCAGCTTCGTGGTGCCCGAGCGTTGCTCTTTCCGTCGTTCATCGAGGGATATGGTCTTCCACTCGCCGAAGCTCTTTCGATGGGCGTGCCGGTACTCGCCAGCAATCTCGCCGCTTTTCGCGAGGTGGCGGGCGAGGTCCCCGATTATCTCGATCCACTGGATGGGGCAAGTTGGCTTGCGCGCGTACGGTCGTATGGGGAGCCGTCCAGTATGGATCGCGAACGGCAGATGGCACGCCTCGCAGGCTTTTGCGCGCCCACCTGGCCTGAGCACTTTGCCGCCCTCGACCGATTTCTCGACGGGATAGCCCCATGAGCATCAGGACGCACCAACGGGTATGCCTGTCGGCAGGCTCTGCAAATGGGCTCAGGGCACCCGTTTGGATAGACCGGCACATACACCGCCTTGCCAGGTTGACGCTGTGGCTGTCGGGACAGGAACCAACGCTCGCATGGGGCGGCCCTGTTTCGTTCGTCCAGACGGCTTTGCGCAGACCACTCTCCTGGTTCCAGGTGCCGGCAACAGGCCATGTTGAGGCGGTGTTCATTGACGCGTTGAACCAGGCGCTGGAAGAGAATCCCGGTAACGGACGAGAAGACGCCCTGATGAAGCGACTGCTTGCGGCATATACCGGCGCAGCGCCGCATGCGGGCCGGTGCGGAATACCCCGCGGGAAGCTGGTTGTCATCGTGGATGAGCGCGTGTCGTCGGGCGATCCGTTTGCAGGTTCTGCGCGCGAGCGGCGGGAGCGTTTCCGCAGCCTGCTTCGGATCGCGCGATGCCGGCACCCTGGCGAAGCGATTTGGGTTGTCCGTTCCGCCGATGGAGGAAGTGGTGCATGGCTTTCGGACACACTGAAGTCGCCAGTCCTGCTCGATACGTGCACAATCAAGTCGCTCCACACCTTCCGGGAGACCCTGCCCGATGCGCGGCACGTGTACACGCTGGGCGCGACCGAGGGTCTATATGCGCTGCTTGGGGGGCTACCGTCCATGTGTTCGGTACTCCGTATTACGCGGGCTGGGGGTTGACCGATGACTGTCTTCCTCAGCCGGGCCGACGCTCTTCGCCCACACGTGGAGCACTGTTCTATGCGATCTTTGTGCGGCTTGCGCGCTACGTGGATCCCGCGACGCACGTACAAGGGCAGCTTGAAGCTGTCATCGCAAGCATCGAACTGCAGAACGAGGTCGCACAGCGGTACGGCGATATTGGTTCAATCACCGCCTGCGGATTCCAGCTCTGGAAGCGCCCCTTCGTCAGGCCGTTTCTGGAAGCAGGCAGGGCGCAGGTTCGCTGGACAGGGAGAGCCTCTGCCGCTGATGCCCGCGACTGTATCGCCATGTGGGGTGCCATGAGCGATGGCTCGACACTCCTCACAGGCAAGCAGCTGACCGTCGAAGACGGCTTCCTGCACTCATGCGGTCTGGGTTCCGATCTGTCAGCTCCCCGCAGCCAGGTAATGGATCGTACAGGGATATATTTCGACCCGCAGCATCCCGGCGACCTTGTTGCCTTGCTCAACGAGGCGACGTTTGACGAGGCCGAACTCGATAGAGCGCGGGTGTTACGTGAAAGTATCGTCGCCGCCGGATTGACCAAGTACAACCTGGGGCGCCGCCGCCCGGCCTGGACCCCGCCTGCTGGTTTGCGGGTCGTTCTAGTGCCCGGGCAGGTGGCGGACGATGCGTCGGTGTGCCTCGGTTGCCCGGATATTTATGCGATCGAAGCCCTGCTTGTCGAAGTCCGCAAACGGCGTCCGAACATGTGGCTCGTGTACCGGCCACATCCCGACGTGACTGCAGGCAATCGCGTCGGATTGAGAAACGATCCGCCTTTACAGGCCATGGTGGACGTCGTCGATACGGAGGCGGACATCGTGTCGCTGATCGAAGCGGCCGACGAGGTTCACACGCTGACATCGCTAGTGGGCTTCGACGCGTTGCTTCGCGACAAAGCTGTCTTCACGTACGGCATGCCGTTCTATGCCGGCTGGGGACTGACGCATGACGCCATCACAGACATTCCCGCGCGTACACGCCTGCTTACCCTCGACATGCTGGCAGCGGGTGCACTGCTGCGCTATCCGCTGTATTGGGACTGGCAGCTAGGCGTGTTCACGACGCCGGAGGCGGTCGTATCGTTGCTCGCAGCGCAGGCGTGCCGACCTCGCGTAGCGACGCGATGGCACGTCCCGCGCGGTCTTATGAGGGCATGGCGCTGGCTGCGCAATGTTTCAGCGTGGCTGGCACACGACCGTATTGCTGGTCGGCGTGGACGCGCACACACGGCTCCCATGTGCCGTGACCATTCAGCAACCCAAACGAAGGAATAAATGCGGATCTATCCCGTCATCCTGGCCGGCGGAAACGGCACGCGCCTGTGGCCACTGTCGCGTGGCAGCTATCCCAAGCAGTATCTACGGCTTGCCGGTGAGCACAGTCTTCTGCAGCAGACGGCGCTGCGTGCTGCACAGATCGAGGGTGCGATGCCTCCCATCGTTGTGGCAAACAGCGAGCAGCGCTTTCTTGTAACAGAGCAGGTGCATCAGGCCGGTATCGTGCCGCTTGCTGTCGCGCTTGAGCCGGTGGGGCGCAACACCGCGCCCGCCATTGCCGTGGCGGCCAAGATGGCGCTTGAGGATTCGCCTGAGGCCATGCTCCTGGTGCTTCCTTCGGATCACATCATTGCGGACGGCGAAGCGTTTGCCGCAGTCGTCGCCCAGGCGGCCGTGGCGGCGCAGAAGGGACATCTCGTTACATTCGGCATTCAGCCAACGGAGCCTCATACCGGCTACGGCTACATCGAACGTGGGGTTGCCCTCGACGGGCTGGACGGTGTGTATGCCGTCGACCGTTTCGTGGAGAAGCCCGATGCCGACACGGCCCGCTCACTGCTGGCCGATGGCCGGTATCTGTGGAATGGCGGCATGTTCATGATGAAGGCTTCGGCCTGTATTGACGAACTCCGCCGCTGCGAGCCAAAGCTGCTGGCGGAGGCTGAAATGGCTTGGTGGCATGCGAATCGTGATGGTCTCTTTGTGTTTCTCGACGAGATGCACTTCTCGGCCTGCCCGGGTATCTCGATCGACCACGCAGTGATGGAGCGCACCGACAGGGCTGCGGTCGTCGTCGCTGATCGGATCGGTTGGAGCGACATCGGTTCGTGGAGTGCGCTCGCCGACATCGCGCCTGCCAACAGCGACGGCAATGTCGTGACCGGCGACGTGCTGACCGAGGGTGTGTCGCGCTGCTACATCCGTTCCGAGCACCGCCTGATTGCAGCCATCGGGGTAGACGATCTCGTGATTGTCGAGACTGCCGATGCCCTGCTCGTGGCACGACGCGACCGGGTCGAGGATGTTCGCAAGATCGTGGAGGCATTGAACGCATCAGGCCGCGGCGAATCGGTCTCCCATCGGCGCGTGGTACGGCCGTGGGGCTCGTTCGAAGGCATCGACCGCGGCGACCGGTTCCAGGTGAAACGGATCGTCGTGAATCCCTCGGCACAGTTGAGCCTGCAGATGCACCACCACCGGGCCGAGCACTGGATCGTTGTCAAGGGTACTGCGCTCGTCACCAACGGCACGCAGCAGGTCATGCTCAGTGAGAACCAGTCTACGTATATCCCCGTTGGTACGACGCACCGGCTCAGCAACCCCGGAAAAATTCCGCTCGAATTGATTGAAGTGCAGTCGGGGGCCTACCTCGGCGAGGACGACATCGTAAGGCTGGAGGATACCTATGGACGCGCCTTATCTGTGTGATATGCCGCGCAACTAGCGGGTCAGAACCGACAGGTCTACGACGTCCGAGCGGCAAACAGGATGGGCAACAGGGGAGAACGAGCCGCCCCCGCGCCAATTCACCATGGCTCGAGAACAGGGAGAAAAGCAATGAAGAAACTGATCTTTGTGGGCGCGGTTCTAGGCCTACTTTCGTCAGTATCATCGGCCCAGAGCAGTGTGACGCTTTACGGCCTCGTTGACGAGGGCTTCGATTTCACATCGAACGTGGCCGGAAAGCGAGCGTACCAGATGGAAAGCGGTGTTGCTCAGGGTAGTCGCTGGGGATTGGCCGGCAAGGAAGAACTCGGCGGGGGCCTGGAGGCTGTTTTCCGGCTCGAAAACGGTTTCGATGTCAACAACGGCGCGCTTGACCAAGGTGGCCGGATGTTTGGGCGGCAGGCGTATGTGGGGATGAATTCAGCAACTGCAGGCACGCTGACCATGGGGCGCCAATACGACTCTGTGGTGGACTACGTAGGCCCGCTCACAGCCAATGGCAGTTGGGGCGGCGAGGTCTTCTCGCATCCTTTCGACAACGACAATACAGACAACTCTTTCCGCATCAACAATTCGGTGAAGTACACGAGCCCGATCTTTGGAGGCTTGCAGTTCGGAGGCCTCTACGGTTTCAGCAATGATCCCGGCGGCACGAAGACGAACCGTGCATGGAGCGCAGGCGGCTCCTACAGCAACGGTCCGGTGGTCATCGGTGCCGCGTACCTGAACGTTAACAAGCAGTCGAGGACCACGTTTGGCGCTGTGACGGACGGCGACCCGTTTGCCACTGCGGGTTGGCAGCGCGTTGCGGCTGCGGGCGTCAATGTGACGCTTGGGCAGATTACGCTGGGCGGAGTGTTTTCATACACGAACGTCCACAATCTCGTTGGCTTCTCCTCCATGATTTTCCAGAACTACGAAGTGAATGCACGGTTTGCCTTGACACCGGCGTTTTCGCTGGGCGCGATGTATGACTATACCCATGTGAGGGAAGGTGTGTCGACAGGGGGCGTCGCGAAAGGACATTGGCATGAAGGCGGCGCGATGGCGGACTACGCCTTGTCGAAACGGACCGACGTATACGCTCAGGCTTTCTATCAGCAGGCAACGGGTGCTGCTGGACCAGCATGGATCGTCGGAACGACAGGGGCTTCGTCGGGTGACCACCAATTCGTTGGGCGGGTCGGGCTCCGGCATAAGTTTTAGTGAAAACGGAGGGGGGAGCCGGGGACATGCAGCTTTCCCATAATGTCTTTTGGAGGGTCGGCCGGGATTCGTAAAATTTTCGCCAAAAGCACTTTAAGCCGCTGATTCAAAAGCGAAATCAATGCTCGGATCAAGCGGCGGAACCTTCCGCTGGAGATCCAGCAAATAGGAGCCGAGCCGGTTGACGTGTTCCCGGCGGTACGGCGAAAGCGCTCGCAGCACCTCGGCGTCGACCGGATGGCGCTTGGCCTGCAATTCCTTCAGCTTTCTGGACATCCACTGCACGTTGTAGAGGATGACCATGTTCGCGACGAGCTGGTTGTACTTGATGACCTTGCGCTGCTCGTGCCGCAGATTCTCCGCGATCACATCCCCACCGAACATCAGCCACTTCGCGAAGTCGTTGAACTGCTCGCTTTTGTTCGTTGCGGCGTGGATTGTGCGCCGCATGTCCGGTTCATTGATGTAGCGCAGCAGGAACATCGTGCGCACGACGCGCCCGAGCTCGCGGAACGCGAAATACAGCTTGTTCTTCACGCTCTCCGAGCCGAGGCGGCGCAGGATCGTTGATGGCGTCATCCGGCCGGCCTTGATCGAAATGGCCACGCGCAGCATGTCCGCGAAGTGCCGCTCGATCAGCGCCCAGTCGATGCTTGCCCGAAACAACGACTCGATGTTCTTGTACCGCCGGCGCCGATCGGCCTTGTAGAAGACCAGATCCTTGACGTCGCGGATGCGCGGCATCAGCTTGATGCCAAGCAAATGCGCGAGCGCGAAGACCGGCGCGCTTTGCGCGTGCGTGTCGCCGTGGACGGTATCGGGCTGCACGTCGGAGGTGTTCTTGATGAGCCCGTCGAGGATGTAGACGGCTTCGTGGACGCCACAGGGAATGAAGTGGCTGAACAGCGCGATGTACTTGTCCGAGACGTGGTAATAGCCGATGCCGCCATAGCCGCCGTACCGGATGTGGTACTCGGACAGCAGATTCTGCTCGTAGAGGTTCCACTTCGTGCCGTCGGCCGACACGCGGCTGCCGGAGCCCCAGAATTTCGGCAACGTGAATTGATTGAAGGCGTTGATGACTTTGACGATGGCCTTGTCGAGCCGTTCCTCGGTGACGTGGCGCAAATTTAGCCAGGCGACTTGCTTGCGGCTGAGATTCTTCACCGAGCGTGCCGTCTGTGTCGGGCCGAGGTTGCAACCGTAGCAGAACAGCGTCGTGATAAAGCGCTTGCGCGGCTCGTCGACCTTGGCCTCGAAGCCCGAGAGCGGGCCGAAGAATTTGTGCAGATCCAGCCACTGCTCGGTCTCGGTCAGGATGTCGAGAATGCTGACGGGCCGCATCGACGCCGTGATGGCCTGGTCGATGAGCGCCATGTTCGGGGGATCGGGCTTTTTCTCCAGCTTGTGGAGGATCAGCCCCTGCTCGCCGATCTCCACGTGGTCGTTTTCCGGAAACGCCGTATCGACCGCGTCGGCCAGCGCGCTCAGTTCGTCCTTTAGTTGTCGCACGAAGGCGCTGCCGTCGACGGGGAAGTCGACAAGTTCGCTGTAGCGAGGCAGCTCGTCACGGAATTCGTCCCACGACACCTGGTGTTCGCGCGGATCGTCGTATTGGTCGCTGTGCTCGACGTAGACGTCTCCCGAGTTGAGCTCGCGCATGAGGTGGCTGAACACGCACAGTTCGAAGTACTTCCGGTGCAGCAATCGAGACGATCGGCCGTCCGGAAACACGCACTTCTCCCACTTTTCCGGAATCCAGTCGAGAGGCAATTGGGCAAGGTCGGCCTCGCCCAGCAGCAGATACTCCCGGCGCGACGAGCGAAATTGCTTCAGCCAATCCAGCGCTTTGAGGAGCGCATCATCCTGTGAGCTCGATTTCACCGACAGGATGTCGAGGCATTGAAACAGCAGCGAGCGGAGCTTTTGGTATGGCGCGAGCAGGAACGGGAACGTGTGGTTGCCGGCCTGTGCTATATGCTCATTGCACTGAACCAACACCGAATCCGGGTCGTCGTTGAGTGCAACGCGCATGCGCTCGATGCGCGCGGCCGCGGACAACTCGTCGTCTTGGAGGATATGAAGCACATCGCGAAACTGGCTAACGAGCGATTGCAGCTGATCGGCGTGTCGCAGTCGATACTGCTCGAGCCGGAGCTTTGCCGTGCTCTCCAGGTTGCGCACCGTCTTGATGAAGATCTCGGCGACGTCGTCGAGCGCTTTCTGCAATTGCGAGAAGATGAACAGGACGGCAAGCGTGTAGCGTTTGGCAGGCTTGAGGGCACGCATTTCATGGATGTCGAGTGCCCGCGCCTCCGTGACGAGCTGCATGCGTTTCGGCACGGAGAGGATATGCGGCGCCGGCGGCAATCCATCCGCCAATTCGCTCATCGCCTGGATGTGCTTGAGAAAGCTTGCCACCTCGCGCGGTCCCGGGCGTTTGGGTTCGCGCTTCAGTTCATCCCAGGCCGTTCGGCCTGCGCGGGCTTGGAAAAGCTCGTCGAGTCGTGTTCGAGACGGTTCGTCCAGCGCCTCGGTGAACGCGAGATAGATGGTCTCGTTGAGCTGGCTGCGGGCCTGGCTCGCGATGCGCGAGAGTGTCGCGAGCGGCGGCAACTCGTAGCGATGGCGAACGAGCTCCTCGAGCAGGACGTTGATGATGTCGGGCAGTTCGGCCTTGGTGCGCGCTGCGTTGGCAGCCCAGGAAACGAGCCGCTCGTGGGTCGAGGCATCCAGCGGAAGAATGCGGGCGTACTCGCGCAGGATCTTCTGATGCCGCGACTTGCTGCCCGAGCGGTCGTAACGCGTGAGCGTCGTGCGCGGCACCGGGCGTGCGCCGAGCACCGTGCAGACGTGCTCGATGATCGCCGACGGCACGTCGGATACGAGCGGCATGTATCCAAACCGTTGCAAGAGCTTCAACTGCGTAAGGATGAGAACACGCGTCGGCGCCTGGCGGAACAGCCCGCCAACGAAGCGGATTTCAGCCGCGCTGGGCGTATAGACCGCGCGTAGCTCGTCGTCGCTCACCTCGGCCGGCAGGACCGGGTAAGCGGTGTCGTGAACGTTGCTCATACCGTCGAACTGGATCGATTGTCGGACTGCTGCATTCAGATGAAGGCGCAGGCGTTGGCCCGTGCGTCATGCAGCGCATGATGTTCGCCTCCGTGTTCGGCGAAGTATGTCGCCAGACGTTCGGCGTTGAGCCGTGGATTGACATTCTCGGCCTTCCAGCCTCGAGGCAGCGGGCCGCCGAGCAACTGGCCGAGCAGCACGAAGTCGCCTTCGTAGTCGTAGCAGAGCACCGGTTTCGGCTTGGCCGGTACAGCTTGCAGCCAGGCCAGCAGTTCACTTTTCAACTGGTCGAACGTCATCGCCCGCCCTGGAAACTGGCCGAGTTGCGGGAGCACAACCTCGCAAACGAAATCGCTGCACAGCGCACGATCGAAGTCCGAGCGCTCGGCGTAAAACTCACGGCCATCCTCGCCGACGATCGCGACGCTAACGAGCTGGCAGGCGTCGAAAGACGTGAACTCGGTGTCGAGAAAGTAGCGGATCTTCCACGGACTGCGCGGGGCGTTCATCGTTGTTGTTCCCGAGAGGTTCGTTCCTGGCCGAGCGATTGTAGCGCGGGGCCTCGGGCGGCTCGTCGACGCATGCGGCGAGCTACTCCATCAGGTGGCCTGACGGGAGCGCTTCGTCGTTCGCGCCGGCGTGGGCGCACCTCGCGCACTGAGCTGCCCGCGCAAGAGGGCGATCTCCTGGGCGAGCGAATCGCGCTCGCGCCGCAGCTCACGCGCTTCCTCCATGACACTCGCGAGCTGCTTTTCGTGCCGCTCGGCGAGGCGACGCTGCTCGGCCGCATCGGCCGTAAGCCGCTGTACGTCGCCGACCAGTTGCTCATTGCGCTGCTGGACCTTCGCAAGCGCGGTTTCCGCGCGGCGCTGCGCGTCGCGCGCCTCCTCGGTTTGGAGCATGACGCGCTTTTGCACGCCTTCGAGCCGCCCCGTAGCCGTGTCGATCTCTACGCGCAAGGCGGCCTGCTGCGCAACCCGCTCGGCTCGTACCGCATCGAGTTCGCGGGTGTGCGCCGCCTGCGCCGCGCGCAGCGCCTCCTCACCCTGGACGCGCACGGTGTCGCGTTCGACGATGGCGGACTGTGCGGCTTGGACGGCCGCATCGCGCTCGGCTTGCGCACGCGCGCGCTCGACGTTCACCGCAGTGAGTTGCGCCTCACGTTCCTCGAGCTGCGCACGCAGCGTCTGCGCCAGGGCCTCGAGCGTCGCGTGGGCGGTGGCCAGCGATTCAGCCCGCGCCGTGGCGTCGGCCGCCTCGCGCTCGAGTTCCTCGCCGCGTGCGGCGAATGCCTGCTCACCGTGCTCGACGGCGATGGCCCAAAGCGAAAGCATAGCGCCAGCGACCGGCGCAGGCAGCGCCGCCGCGAGAGCGTCGTTGCGCGCCTGTTCGTCTTTCCAAAGCTTCAGTTCGTCGTTGATCGTCGTGCGGCTGCCCTGGCGGATCTCAGCATAGATCAGGTCGACGGTGAGCTCGTGGGGGAGCCGCCCTGCGGCGACAAGGCACGCGGCGGCTTCACGGGTGCGCAGGCGGGTGTCACTGATGCGACTCATGGGTGGATTTCAGCGTGAAAGTGGTCGAGGGGGCGGCTTTCCGGGGCTGAGTATATCTGTATATCCATGTATATCGTTATATTCATAACGATAAATGCTGTAAATTTACGATAACACGCATAATCGTTATAAATTTTGGTGTACGCTGCGGCATCGCCGTTTTGAAACGCGCCAGAGATGAACGTGCCCGTCCCAGCCCCCGAATCGCTCCTGCCGCTGACGCTGCCCGTCGCGCTCGACGGCCGCGCCGGCACTAACCGCGCACACGGCGCACATCGACAAATCTCGGCCGATACCGACCTTGAGGCCGTGCGCCTGTGGCTTGCCGAATATGCGAATTCGCCGCACACGCTGCGCAGTTACCGCAAGGAGGCTGTGCGCCTTCTCGTGTGGGCAACGCGCTCGCTCGGTAAAGCGCTCTCGAGCCTCACGCGCGAGGACTTCCTGCTGTACGAGCGATTTCTGGCGGCGCCAACGGCTGACTGGACCGACCCGGCACTGCCGCGTCGCGGCGGGGCACGGCGCTTGTTCGACGGGCCGCTTGCCGAACACAGCCGCCGTCAGGCGCTCGGTATCCTGTCGGGCTTGTTCAACTACTTGGTTGCCGCCGGCTACCTCGCAGGCAACCCGCTCGCGCTGCGCCGAGCGCGCGGCACACGAGCATTGCGCACGCGGCGCGTGGAGCGCTATCTGGACCATGCGCTGTGGCAGGTCGTACTCGATTCCGTTGAAACGTGGCCGCAGGCCACCGCACGCGAGCGTCAGCATTACGAGCGCAGCCGATGGATCGTGCGCCTCCTGTATCACACGGCGCTACGCGCGAGCGAGGCGGCGCAAGCGAAGGCGTCCGACTTCGTTCAACGGCGCGGTCGCTGGTGGCTGCATGTGATCGGCAAGGGTGGCACCGAGGGCGAAGTGCCCGTGAGCGATGCGCTGATGACTGAGTTTGGTAGGTACCGCGCCTTTCATGGTCTGTCGTCGTTACCGCGCGCGGACGAGCCCACGCCGGCCGTCATGAGCATCGCAGGCGACACCACTCGGCACCTGACGCCGACGGCGGTCTATCTGATCGTGAAGGAGGCGTTTCGGCGTACTGCCGAAACGCTCGAGCCAGTCGACCCCGCGGGCGCGGCGACGCTACGCCTCGCTTCGACGCACTGGCTGCGCCACTCCGCGGCGTCGCATCAGGCCGATGCCGGCACCGACATCCGGTTCATCCAGAAGAATCTGCGGCACGCGTCGATTGAGACGACAGGGCTCTATCTGGGGATCTACGCCGGAACCGCCGAAAATTCCGCCATTCCACATTGTGAACATCAATCGACTTATTCCAGCCGAAGAATGTTGGAGCGACGGCCGGTGTGGCCGTAATGGTCTCGGTCACGCAGACCACTAGGACCGCTACGCGGGATCCAGTTCGATCACATTGTGGGAGAGATCGAGACAGTCTTCGCAGTCCCGGCAAACCCAGTGCAACATCGGCCCGACCGGATCCGGATAGTCGCTGAACGTCGTCAGCGCCGCATCATACTGAGCATCAGTCGTGGTCGAGTTCAATATTCGATCGAGATGGGACTCGATGCTGTCCAGGCTGTATTCACCGATACCGGCCTTGAACACCGTCACGCCGCCTGACGGGTTAACCGCGAAGAAGAAAAACGCCTTCGTGTCGACCATGTGCGCCAGGATTGTCCTGGCGATGAAGTTGCTCGGATTGATCAGCGCATTGAAGATGCGGTAACCGTAAAACTCGAAGCCGAAGTGCACGACCTCGAAGTCGTCGGTGCCGCGTATCGAGTGGCCGAAGTTGAAACCGTCGCGTGTGACGTCTTTCGGAATGTCATCCACCGGCCGCAGTGCGAGGCAGGCATAGTGCGTCTGGCCCTCGGCCACGAGCCCCATCGCAAAGCAAGGCGCGCGCTCGGCCAGCAAGGTCTCGACAAAATTCCGGTTCATGCGAAGCGTTGGCAGCATCGGGCATCCTTCGTCATGCAAATCGACATTTGCCGACCCGGCTGTACGGTGCGACGATGTCGAACATCAAAGGCTATTCGTCGTCGAGCTCGAACAGCGCGCGATCGGTCGACCGCGACAGATAGTCGTCCATCATCGCGCGGAAATCGGCTTCGTCCCACTCACCGCGGTCGACACGCCGCAGTAACGCCTCGCCGGCCAACATGATCTTTCGCCCGCGATCCGCGCGCGTTTGCTTGACCTGCTGGCGTTGCGCCTTGGCTGCCGCTTTGCGGGCCGTTTTCAGCTCCTGCCGCTTTTCGTCTGTCGCATCGAGACGACGTTTCAGCATGTTCATTCTGGCGTCCTGTTCGAAGAAGCAGCTTGCGTGGGAAACCGGCGCACTGGCGTGCGCCGGATCGTTACATTCGCGCCGTACTGTCGCGCCCAGGTGTGTACCGCGGCCTCGACATCGACTGTCGGCGGCATGTTCGCCAACACTTCCATCGTCCAGCCGCCCAGCCGCTTCGGCGCAATATCCGCCGGTCGCCAGCTGCCGTCGGCCAGGATCTCGATCACAAACAGCGATGTGTCGACGCTCAGTCGCCAGGTGTCGACCACGGCTGGGGGTAAAGGATCACTTGGTTGGGGCATCGTGTTCCACCGTAACAGGGATAAGGGATTTCAAGCAAACCGCCGAAAATTCGGTCACTCCAATTCGAGCCCTGCAATGAGTGCGTCCAGGTCGATTTTGTTGTCACTTTGAAAAGTGTAGTGCCCGTTCAACAGGATATGCCGCCAGGCTGCCGGCGATATCTGCGTGAGCCGCGCTAGCGCCTTGGTGTTGCCACTGGCCTCCCATTTCGTCAGTAGTCGCGACAGAATCGCCGAGTTGTAAAAAATGATCACGTTGGCGATCAGCCGGGCGCACTGGTTGCTGATCTCGATTTCGATGTCCGTGCGACCGGTCAATTCCTTCTTGCCGCCGACCTGAGCGATGCTCGAACGAAGCTGATGGTAGGACTCGAGGCGGTTTTGCGAACGAGGCACGTTCCGCTCGAGCTGCGGGTCGCGCAGGTAACGCAACGTGTAGATGCTGCGGATGAGCTTGTCGAACTCGAAGATCGCGCGGCGTGTTGGGTTTTCCTGCGAGTACGTGCATAGTTTGCGGATCAGCGAGCCCTGCGTGATCTCTTTGAGGCCCAGCGTGGCGACGATCTGATCGATATTTGCCTTCTCGCTGGTGATGAGCTGCCGGTCGATTTGTCCGGCCGGCTGAATCAGGTACTTCTCGTACAGCGTCAGGTCATCGATGCAATACAATTCCTGCAACTGGTCATCGAGGTTTGTGAAGCGCGGCTCAAAGCACAGCCCGAACCAGTACAGGATAGCGAAGTTCGCCTTGTTGATGCTGTGCATGTCGCCGGTGATCGCGGTCGGTACGATGTCCGACGTATTGCGATACCAGATGTCGAACACGTGGTGCGCCTCGTATTCGTGCGCGCCGATCAGGTAGCCATTCAACGGGACATGGTTGCATAGAAGCGTGTAGGCGACGACGCCCTTGCCGCGGCCGAAGTATTTGCGCGAGTAACGCGCTTTCACGGTCGGGCGCTCGACGCCGAATTTCTGCCCATCGACGGCGCCGTACAGCGCATCGAGATCGAATGAGTAGTGCGGGAAGATTGGCAGCGTGGAGATGGCATTGCTGATGCAGTCGTTGGCTGCGTGCAGCGTTGCCTGACGCAGGTATTGTTGGTGGGTACTGTCCAGCACGTGGTACGGAATGTCACTGGTGCGCGCCATGACCTGGTTGCCATGGTTCATGGCCTGAGCGATGATCGCCGCCATCAGGCTGTCGGCGTCCGCCACCTTCTTCGCGTAGCGCGGCTGCAATGGCGTTAGTGCCGACAGGAACTGGCACTGGCCGTTGACGAAGCGGAACACGTCAGCGACATCGCAGAACGGCAGTTGCTCGTAGAATGCCTGCTCACGCACCTTCTGGTTCTCGCTTTTCGGCTTGCGCCAGATCAGTTTCTGCGTATCCTTGTCGTATTCCAGGTGCGTCAGCTTGCCTTGTTTCGGCAATGTCAACTTGGTGATGCAGGCGGCTAGAATGGTCAGATGACAAAGACCCGCTGCTCATTTCACGGCTACCGTTTCCCGGCAGCGATCATCAGCTGCGCGGTGCGCTGGTACCACCGCTTCAACCTGAGCCTGCGCGATATAGAGGAACTGCTGCTCGAGCGCGGCGTGGAGGTGACATACGAATCGGTGCGCAACTGGTGTGACCGATTCGGCGCGCAGTTTGCGCATTGTGCGAAGGCCGTGCGCCTCAGGCCGGGCACGACGTGGCACCTCGATGAGCTGTTCGTGAAACTGCGAGGCGCGCCGTATGTGCTGTGGCGCGCGGTGG
>NZ_RJZE01000049.1 GCF_003986935.1 Paraburkholderia kururiensis JCM 10599 = LMG 19447
TCATCGAGCCCGTTTGCGTCAATGTGGTGGATGGTGATTGAGCAGTTGTATGAGCGCCGGCCGCTTCGTTCCAGTGCGAGGAACACGTCGTAGTCCTGACCCGCCACAGGCGTAAAGCTCACGTCGGACGCGCGGCAGGACCAGTGGTCATAGTCGGTCCCGCCCGCCGTGCTCATCGAGAGCGTGAGGGGTTTGCCGGCGTCGACCACGTACTCCCGGATCAGGTCCTTGAAGCGCAGGCCCTCGACGCGCATCCAGGGGCGCGGGCTCGGCGGCATGCCGATGGTGACGCTGCGCGACGAATATCTGTATCTGGCAAGGAAGCCGTCGTCGACCGCGACCCGCTGCGGGTCGGTCGGCCAGTTGCCGGTATGACAGGGGCCCGGTCTGAACGACGCGGTCTGCAGGTCGTTTCCGGTCAGGATGCGCATGCGCGCGGAGACGGCCGGATCGTAGCCGGGCGTCTCCGTGGTGACGTGGTGAGTGGGCGTACAGGCCACTGCGGCAACCACCATGCCACTCATTACCAATACGCGGATACGGGAGAATATCTTCATTTAGTTATCCGAAGTTAACGATAATCAACGATCCGTTTTTTGTCCCCACCCTCTGACGCGGGGAAAGTCACGATAGTTCGGTGCCCGACTGACGAATAGCGCCTTTTTCAGATAGCGCAGGCTTCCGGGATGTGCAACTCATGCCCGGCGGCATTCGCGTGACGGCTTACAGAACGTCACGGACGACACAGAAATCGATCATATCTGCCCGCTACAGAATCACTCTGGAAAGTCGCTCACATTGTTCGAATCCACCCCGCGCGATGCTCTTGAGAGAGGGATTGAGTTCAGTTCCAAGCCGCATTTTTCCCAGCGCCTGCCTCATGGCGCTGTTCGCTTTCATCGTTTACCTCCAAGGTACTTGTTGAGCCCCTTTTGGATTGCGGAACAGATGATCACCCTTGATGCCACTCTCCCCAGTCTCTCAAGTACGCTCTTGACGCCTCGCCGAGTTGCACCTCGACACGCGTCAAAAGGACGCCATCCCGAGAAGCTCGCGCGTACAAAGACTCCAGCAGGCCGGTTGCAACGAAGGTTTTGAGATCGGTATTCCCTGCTGTCATACCGAGCTCGATGATATTGAAGATATGGGCCCGATCTTCGGGTGAAAACTCATCAAATCTTTCGGCTACGCTTTTCCCTAGCTTCCCAAAAAGAAGCGTAGTCGGAATGTCCGGCCCCCAATCCTCAACAGCTTCCTCTCTAGCCAGCCGAAGAAACTCAACCCTCGTCAGGTCGGCAACGAAATCTTCCCAAGTGTCCATTATTTTCCCTTCAATGCATTCTGGAGGTCTCTCAGAACATTCTGGGCCGCCGAGCGGTCGCTGAATGAAGCGTTGGGATTTGAGTCCAACCACTTTTGCAGCGCCACTGAATAGTCCTGTGCCTTCTGAGTATGGAAAACACCACCGACTGGATTACCAGTCTCGGTTTCATAGCGGACTGCGTCAGCAGTACTCCCTGTGCCAATCTTGGCGCCATCGCGATAGAGGTCGTCCATCAGTCCACTGAGCTTGGTGTCCGTGACTATTGGCTTCGACATGCTCGCAGCAAGATCGTCAGCAAGCTTCGGCGCGGTCGCTGCGTTGGCCGAACCGTTCGAAGTTACGCTGCTGTTTGTGGCAACAACCGGGGCGCGCAGAAGGTGTCAGTGACGTCTGATCAGCCTTGGTAACCCTCAAATTCCCACGCGAAAACCCGCCCCAGCTTTTCTGCAATGCTGTTCCAGTCCGTCCCCGTGCACCCATCTACATAATCGCCAATACACTTCTCGATGGCCGACAGATCATATTCTCTAACAATCAATAGATGACGCCCCCAACGAGGCTCCCAGACATATTTCGTGAGCCATTCCGGTGTACAAACGCAAACCTCAAAATCGTCTGCACCCGACGTTTCATTGGATCCGATCCGAATTCGAAGATTCAAAGAAAAACACGCCGGATTGTCAGGCACATATGACTTTATTTCAAATTCGTCGCTTGAAATACTCCGTACGACAGCATGCATGTCATATTCCTCAGTTGGTCACATTGAGGTGGCCATTGCTCACCTTCACCCGCTGTCCCGTTACCGCATTGACATTGTACGTTTCAAAGTTCGCCTGCGTACCCGTCGTTGCATAGGACGACGTTTTCTCTGTGGGAAATCTATAAGCGCGAGTCCCATCAGCGCTGATAAAGCCAGAACCGTCGCTCATCATGGTTGCACCGTCACCGACCCAAATTTTCCCCAGTTGGTTAGCCTCAGCCGTCGTGCCGCTACCGATGGAGAAGTTGATGTTGCTTGTGCCGCTGCCATTCACCGCCGCTGCAAGCCTAGGGTCCTGCGCTGCGATATTGGTGAGATTCTCATTAATGAGCTGCCCCTTCAAACCTTGGCCGGTTGCAGCATTGGCCGTTCCTTCCGAAGTCACCGCCGTGTTTGTGGCATCGCCAGCGTTTGCATTACTCGAATTATCGCCGCTGCTGGCCAGTAGCGCATTCGGCGGCGTCTTTCCCTGCGCATTCACCGAACCGGTGACCGGTGGCCGCGGTACCGAGTCTGCCAACACCAGCCCCGGACTCATCGTAGGCGGCTTGCCGCCACCCATCCCGAACACCGCGTTCAGACCATTGGCGACACTCTGCAAGATCAGATCGAGCGCAGTTGTCTTCTTGCGCAACGTACCCTGCCCGCTGGCCTCTTCAAGCGTATCGGTGTCCGTGTGGTTCCACTGGTTATAGAGGTTGACGCTCGAAGCCGTGGCGGCGCCGGCTGATCCGCCGACCAGCCCACCTGCCGCGCCGATGAGCAGGTTGCCTGCGAACTTCCCGGCAAGTCCTGAACCCGTGGCCCCAGCGACCTCGTCTGCGGCCTGTTTCGTCTGTTCGGCCAGCAATGCCGCCAGTCCTGCCCCGGCCGCCCCCTGGGCCGCGCTTCCGGTTCCACCACCACCCAGCCCTCCAATGAGCGCCCCGCCCGCCAGGTGCATGCCCAGGCGGTTCGTGCCGCCTTCGTCCCAGCTGTCCGCTTCCAGCCTGTATTGCGCGGCCAGCTCTGCGTTGCCTGCCTCGTCGGCCTTCTTCGCTTCCGAGAGGGCTGCGTCGCGCTTCATGTCGGCGTACGTACCGATCTGCGTCGCCACCGCTTCACCTGTGGCGCTCGCCGCGCCCATCATGTCGGCCTGTTTCGTCAGCAGGTTGTTCACGTCGGGCAGCTTCGACACCGTGCCGTTCGTGTCGGTGGTGTTCCGGTCCAGGCTCGCGACGTCCTGCTTCTGGTTCGCCGCATCGGTTACGGTGATCGTGCCCGCGCTGATGGCACTCTTCGTCGTTGCATCGGAGCTGCCGCTGTTGTGCTGCGAGATCATCGGCGTGATGCCGCCCGCGCCCGGCACCGATGACGGGCCGGTCGCCTTCGTCGCCTTGCCCATCGACGCGCCAGCCGAGAAGCCGCTGCTCGACGCGCTGTAGTCCGAGTGGTTCTGGATGTCGGAGTACGTCAGCGTGCCCGTGGTCAGCGTGTTCCTCGACGGATCGGCCGTGCTCGCGATGGTCGCGCCCTTCAGGTCCGTGTTGCCCTTCACGTTGATGTCGAAACCGCCGTCGCCCGCCTGGATGCCGGCCTGCTCCTTCACGCCCGCGTAGTTGCCGTGCGCGTCGCCGTGCTGGCTGCTGAAGCTGCCGCTGCCACCGCCCTGCGAGATGCTGAAGCCGCCGCTGCTGCTCGACTGGTGCGCCTCGCTCACCGTCGTGTCCTGCACGCTCACGATGTTGAGGTTGCCGCCCACGTCGGCCGACACGTGCTTTCCGCTCACGTCCGAACCGGTGATGTTCGTGTCGCCGCCCGATACGATGGAGACGTTGTTCGCCGCCGTCACGTGCGTGTTGTTCTGCATGACGGCATCGCTGTTGGCGTTGCCGTGCGCGTTCGACATCGAGGCCGATACGCCCCAGCCGCTGCCCAGCGTGTACGAAACGCCGACGCTCGCGCTGCTCGACTCGTTCGTGCTGCGCGTCGAATCCGTGTTCGTCGTGTTGACGAGGTTGACCCGGTTCTTCGCGTTGAGCAGCACGTTGTTCGCGCTCACATCCGAACCGGCGATGGTCACGTTGCCGCTGCCCGGCGTGCCGTCGCCCGTGGCGATGAACGCCGCCGTGCCGCCGGCCTTCACGTTCGAACCGGTCTGCGTGGTCTGGTCTTCCTGCGACGTGCTCTTCGATTTGCTGGTGCCCCAGCTCAGCTGCACGCCGATGTCGGGCTTGCCTCCATTTTTCGCCAGCGACTCCGCCGTGGAAGCCACATCTCCCGCAGCGGCAATCGCGTGCAGGGCCGAAGCGCGTCCGTCCTGGCTGTTATCGGCCGCGTGCGCCTGGTCGGCCGCGCCCTCGACGAGCTGGGCCAGCGTGCCCGCAAGACCCAGCGTAAAGCCGCTCGACTTCGTCTCGTGCGTCTCGTCGTGATGCGTCGTACCCGCTGCCGAATCAACCGTGACGTTGGCCGCCACTCCCGTTACGTCCTGTGCCGCGATCACGTCGCTGCCGGTCACGTGCAGGCTGTTACCCGCCGTCATCGACACGCTGCCCCCCGTGCTGCCCACGAGGCTGCCGTTCTGCGTGACCGAACCGTCGTGCGTCGTGTCCTTCTGGTCGCTGTTGCCGTAGGAGATGCCGTTGCCACTGAGGGCGCCAAAGCCCGACTTCGTTTCCTCGTGGAAATGGCTGCTGGTGCTGGTGTCCCGCGTCGTCGTGACAGTCATGTCGTGTCCGGCCGCAAGCGCCATGTCGCCCGTGGAAGCCACCGTGGAACCTGCCACCGTGAGGTCGTGACCCGCGCTGGCCGTGACCGTATCGCCCGCGACGGTCGAGCCCGACGAGACGGTGCGGTGCGCACTGGTCGTGTCCGTCATCGTGCTGCCGGACATGAACCCCGATTTCGTGTCGTGCGTCCAGCCCTGCGAGTCGTGCGTCTGCGTCACGGCGCCCACCGTGACGTCACCGGTCGCCACCAGCTTCGTCGCGCCTCCCGTTACGGTGCCGTCGGCGGCCGTCGAGCCTGTCGTCACGCTGGAACCGGGCACCGAGAGATTGCCTGTTCCGTTGCCCGCGCCCGGTGTGCCCGGCGCGACGCTCACGTGATACGGCGAGAGCAGCTTCGCCGCCGTATCCGTCTGCCCCGCGCCGAGCAGCAGGTTGCCGCCCGCGTTGACATCGCTGCCCTGTGCAACCTCGTCGTACGACGACGCCGTGTGCTTCGTGAGGCTCCCGCCGAGCGATTTTTCGTCGTGGGTCTGCGTATCCTTTGCCGCCGTGACCGTGAGGTCGCCCCCGGCGAGCATCGTGGCGTTGCCGCCCGCCTTCACCGTCGCATCGGTGAGCGTCGTATCGTGCCCGGAGACGGTCGTGAGGCTGCCGCCCGTGGTGACGGTGCTGCCGACGTTGTGCGTGGTGGTGGTGTGACCACCGTTGAGCCCGTCGTCCGTGTGCGCGTCCTGGGTGGACGCGAGCGTCACGGTGCCCACGTCGATATTGCGGCCAGCCGCAACGAGCGCGCTGCCGCCGGTGTCGATCGCCGCCCCCGCGAGCTTCACGTCACGTCCGGCGAGCACCGCCGCGTTGTTCGAGGCCGAGAGGGTGCCGGTGGCCTGCACGCCCTGGGCCGTTGCCGTCGAAACGAGGTTGCCGTCGCGCAGCGTCTGCGTCACGCCGAACGTTTCCGTTTCGTTGACGACATCGCGCCCGGCCTGCACCAGCGTATCGACGCCGCCGATACGCCCGCTCACGTTGCGCACATCCTGCACGGCAGAAACCGTCGTCGTGCCGCCGCTGCCGATCACGCCCCGGTTGACGATGTTGTCGCCCAGCACCGTGGTGGCCACATCGCCTACGACATGGCCGCTGCTGTTCACGTCGCCCGTGGCATTGAAGCTCACCGCGTTGCCCGCCACCAGCGCGCCGCTGTGCTGGAGGTCCACCGTATCGGCCTGGGCCAGGTACAGCTTCGGCACCAGCACCGTCTGGTGCGTGCCGTCGGGCAGCGTCACGTCCTGCGAGACGAGCCACACCAGGTCCGTGGTGAGCTGCTGCATCTGCGCATCGGTCAGGCCAATGCCCGGCGTCAGGCTGAACTGCTTCGCATACGCGACGCCGCTGTTCATCAGCGCCGTGTATTCGTCGAGGTTGTCCGAGTAGCCCGCGAGGAACGTGCGGCCCGTGAGCTGCGTGACCTGGTCGCGGACCAGCTTCTCCTCGTACGAGCCGTCGCCCAGCCGCTTCATCGTGTCCTGCGGGTTCAGCCCGAGCTGGCCGAGCATGTAGTCGCTCGAGATGAACTTCGGGTAGCTCGTGAAGCGCGGATCGGTCGCGATCAGGTATGTCGCGCCCGGCGCCGTGCGGTAGCTGTACAGGCCGTTGACCGGCAGCACGAGGTTCGGAATGCCGCCTGCGGCGCCGCCCAGCGTCTGCGCGCCCATGGACTGGCCGGAGAGACCACCGAGCTGCGTGCCGGTCGCGTTGCCGCCCGTCACGCCCGAGCCCGTCACCGTCTGGCCCACGCGGTTCACGCTGGAGACGTTGATCGTGGCGGCATCGGTCTGCACGGTCTGGTTCGAGCTCGCGATGGCGGGCAGCGCGTCCACCGTGGTGGAAGCCGCCGGCGTGGACGGATACACCACCGTCTTCGTGTCGCTGTCGCCACCGGTCTTCTGGTGCCAGTAGAAGGTCGAGGTGTCCTGTTCGGTCACCGTCTGCTGCAGCACCGTGCCGGTGTCGTTCACGCTGCCGCCGTTCGCGCGGCGCACGAGGTCGCCGCCGGCGGCCATGGTCGACGACTGGTTGTTGATGCTGCCGCCGTCGGCGTTGATGCGGATCGCGCCCTGCGCCTGCATCTTCGCCGCCGTGCCGGCGCTCACGAGCTGGTCGGTGGCCGTGGTCGTCGTGACCGTGCGCCGGATCTCGTTGTAGTCGTGCGAGTCGGGCCCGAGGTCCGTGCGCACGATTGCCTGGTCGGGCCGGATGTTGGTCTGCGGATTCCAGTCCGGCCAGAAGGTGACCGTGTACGTGCTGCCGTTGTCCGTGATGCTGTTGTAGTACTGCACCGGATTGTTCGCGATGGTACGCGCCGGAGTCGAGCCGTCCACCGGCGAGCCTACACACGCCTGGTGCCATGCGCAGAGCCAGTATTCCTCGGTAATCGGCGTAGCGAGCGAGAAGGTCTGGGTGGCCGTATCGAGGCTGGTCACCTGGGCTTTGGGCAGCGTCACGGAGATCGGCGTGCGCAGCGCACCCACCATGGCGCCGGAGATGGGCGCCAGGCTGTACTCCCAGGTCCACTGCGGGAACGTGATGCTGTAGTGGCCGTTGCCCTGGCTGCCGCTGAGGCCGGCAGTCCACAGGCTCAGGTTCTGCGTACCCGTGACCGTGGGCGTGCCCGCCTGCGTGACCACACCGGTGCGGATGTTGTTCACCGTGTGCGCGGCGATGTCGAGGTTGCCGTCCGCCTCGATGTTCGCCGCGATGTTGTCGAGCGTGCCGGTCTGGTTCGCGAGCAGGCCGGCCGCGTCGCGCGTGCCGTCCCTCGCGATCTCCATGTCGCCCGCGCTGTAGATCAGCGCCCCATCGGTGTTCGACACCGAGTTCGACGCATACAGCTTCACGCTGCGCGCGCCCGCGATCACGGCCGCCGCGCCGCTGTTCCGCACGTCGGTGGCGTTGACCTGCACGTCGTTGCCGATCAACGTGCCCGTATTCGCGAGCGTCGCGCTGTTCGTGGTGACCGAATCGCCCTCGATGCGGCCCGCGTTGGTAATCGTGTCCGTTGCGTTGACCGTGGTGGTGGTGCCGTTGATGTCGGCGCCCGCCGCGTTGACCACGTTCGCGCCCGAGGCCGTCAGCGCTCCACCCGCCGTCAGCGAGCCGCTGTTGGTCAGCGTGCCGGTGGCGGAGACGTTCATGTTGCCGTCCGCGTGCAGGCGGTTTGCCGCGCCGTTCGTGTAGTCGCCCGCGACCGCCAGTCCAAGGTTGCGGCCCGCCGTCATCTCGCCGTCGCCGCTCACCGCGCCGCTGGCGGTGATGTCGCGGTTCGCGCGGATGGCGCCGCCCGTGTTCGACAGCGACGCGACCCTGACCGAGACATCCTGGCCGCCTTCCAGCGTACCGCCATCGTTCGTGACGGTGGCGCCGGACTGGTTCAGCTCCAGCGCCGTGCCGCCGTAGACGGTGCCGCCCGTGTTGCTCACGCGGTCCGACACGGCGAGGCGCGCCGCGCGGGCCGCGACGAACCGTGCGCCGGCATTGTTGGCCAGCGTGCGCGCCCGGAGCATGACGTCGCCGTTGCCGCCCAGCACGCCACCGGTGTTGGTCACCGAGGTGGCCGCCGTCACCGTGGTGGCGCCGTCGCCCGCGTTCACGAGCCTGCCGGCACTGTTGTCGATGCTCGCGGCGGACACCGCTGCCGTGCCGTGCGCGCCGTTGGCCGACATCGTGCCGCCCGCGTTCGACAGGGCGCCGCCCGCCGTCACGGCGAGGTTGCCGCCGGTCTGCGCCGAGCCTGCGCTGTTGTCGAAGTCGCCCTGGGTGGTGGCCGTCAGTCCTGTGCCGCCGTAAAGCCTGCCGCCGTGATTGACGATGCCGCTGGTTGCGTTGATCCCGGTGGTACCCTGGCCCGAGAGCGTGCCGTCCGTGTTGTCGAGGCTGCCCGCCTTCGCGTCGAGCGCGCCGTTGGTGGCGATCTGGCCGCCCACGTTCGAGAGGGCGCCCGGTGTGGCGACCTTCAGCGTGCCGGCGCCCGCGTGCTGGATCGAACCCGCGTCGTTCGTGATGGCCCGGGCCGAGACGTTCAGGTTCGTCGCGTTGGTCGCAATGGTGCCGCCCGTGCTGTCGAGCGTGCCGCCTGCCGAAATGGTCTGGTCGGATGTACCGTACTGGCGGATGGCGCCGCCCCGGTTCACGAGGTTGCCCGTGGTCGAGAGTGCGAGCTGGTCGCCCTCGATGGAGCCGCTGCTGTTGTCGGCAGAACCTGCGGTGACCGTGGTCGCCGAACCGGAGAGCGTGCCGCGCTGGTTGTTCAGCGCGCCGGCCACGTTGGTGCCGAGGTTGCCACCCGCGACGATGCTGCCCGAATGGTTGTCCAGCGACCGCGCGTTCACGGTCGCGTCGCCCTTCGCGGTGATCTGTGCCTGGTTGGCGATGTCGCCGCCCGATACGCTGACCGCGCCGTTGCCGCCGACCACGCCACCGGCTGCACCGGTCGCGGTCGTGCCCGCTGCGTTGACGAGCGCGCCGGTCGTCGCGACCGACAGGCCGTCGCCATTGAGGGACGTGACGCGTCCTGCCGTATTGTCCAGAGAGGCCCCACTGATGGCTTCGTGGCCGGAGGCCTGCATGATGCCCTGACGGTTGTTCACCGCGCCCGCCGACCTCACGTCGAGCGTCGACTGCGAGACCATCTGGCCGCCCTGGTTCGATACCGCGCCGGCCGCAACCGTCTGCGCGCCATTCGACGACAGGATGCCGTTATCGTTCGTGAGCGTTCCGCCTGCGTTCGCCGACAGCGCACCGCCTGCCGCGGTCGTTGCACCCTGGAGACTGAGGTCACCGCTTCCCGCATCCAGCGCGAGATTGCCGTTCGCTGAAGTCTGGGCGCCCGCGAGGTGCATGCCGGTACCGGAGAGCGAGGCATTGCCGCCCGCCGCGTTGTGACCGGTAGCCGAGAGCGCACCCGAAGCAGAGACGCTCAGGTCGCCCGCGTTCGCAACCGTGCCGTCGCTGTTGATGCCCGCGCCGAGCGTACCGGTCGAGGCAACACGGCCCGCGTTGACAGTGGTGTTCTGCTGGGCAGCGAGCGTGCCGCTGTTCCTGAGATCGGCCGCCGTGTTCACCGACACGTTCTGCTGGGCATACGTGGTGCCGCTGTTGTCGATACCGCCGGCGGCCGACAGCGCCATGTTGCCGCCCGCGTTCGTGCGGCCCGACAGCACCAGACGGCCCTGCGTGGTGAGCGTCAGGTCGCCCGCCTGCGCGGCGAGCACGCCCGCGTTCGAGACCCCGACACCGTACTCGTTGCTCGCAAGAAAGATGCGGTTGGCGTACATGCCACCGAGCTGGCTCACGTCGATGGCGCGCGTGGGAGCCGCACCAGTGCCCGCGATCGGTGTGGCCGCCAGCGTGTCGTGGTCGACGTGGTTCGCGCCCGCCACGACGTTCAGTGTGTTGCCATAGATGGCGGCGTTCGCCTGCACGGCGCGGGCAATCAGGTCTACCTCGTCCACATTGGCGGCATTGAGCCCCGCACCCTGCACGGTGATGAGGCCGCTGCGCACGTCGAAACCGGTGAGCGCGCCGTCCGCGCCAAAGGTGGGCGTGCCGGTGGTCAGGATTCCTTTCGACGTGTTGATAAATCCGGCGCCATCAACGATGAGTCCGGCGGAGTTCGCTATGACCACCTCCGCGCGTGCGCCCCCCACCTCCACGTAACCTTTCAATACGGACGGGTTGTTGCTGTTGACCTGGTTGACGATGACCTTCGCGGACTGGCCCGGCGCATAGTTAGGATTGCCGTTGATGTAGCCAGCCTGCCGGGTGCCCACCACCGTCGATGAATTGTTGAGCACCGCGCCCGGGCGGCCCACGTCGAACTGGCTGTACGTGTTCATCGACACGCCGGCCCCGGACGGCCTTGCCACGTTGACCTGGGGGATGCCGTTCTGTGTCTGGACCACGTGTGTGCTGGTGCCCGGCGTGGGGACGATCTGCGCGAGCGCCACCGGCGCCACGCCCGCCAGCATCAGCGCGCCGGACGCGGCGTGACGCATCGCGAACAGCGACAGCACCGCGCGTGCCGCGCCCTGCATGGGCGCGCGTCCCGTCTTCGTTTCTCCCTGACCGGCCTTGCCCGCCGACGTGGCGGTTTCCTCAACGGCGACCAGCATTCCCCGCAGCCTGCTGAACACAAGCCGGTACCTACGGTTGTTCATTGCATGTAGTCCGGACAATACAGAATGGTTCGTAAACTACTGAATGACCGTGTAAATGACTGTTAATTAAGGTTAATTCGACATTTATGCGACAAAACCGGTGCGTCATGAATTAATCGCCAGATCATCAGCCTGGTCGTCGTGGTCGGTTGTGGTAAGTGGCGCCAGCTTCGCTGGCGCGCCGTTCACCGCCTGCATGGGGTAGTACGCCCGAACCGCCGGAAATCCCCGCGCGGCGCGATGCCGGGGTGATCGACCCCGGCGGCCGGAAAGGCGGTGCCCGGCGAGCACCACGCCATCGAGGCGTCATACCCATGCGTCCCACGCGCTCGCCCGGGGCGTCGAGCTGGGCGCCGTGCGGGACAACCTGCGGCACGCATTGATTTCGACCACGTCCATCTAGTGTTCTGTCCCAGAAGAAACTTTATGAAACGAGCAATGTCCTCCGATCGAGCTTATTCAAGGAGCGACCATGGGACGACCCGGCATTGCTGTGGAAGTATCGGCCAGCGAAAGAGAGCAACTTGTGGCGATGAGTCGCTCCCGTTCGCTCCCACATTCGCTGGTGCGTCGCGCGAAGATTGTCCTCATGGCAGCTGATGGTCATTCGAATGCCGAAATTGCTGCTCAGTGCGCGGTCACGCCGCCAGCGGTAACGCATTGGAAAAAGCGCTTCGTCGCGCAAGGCTTGGCTGGGCTCCACGATCAAGCGAAATCTGGCCGCCCCCGTACGCATGACGATGAGGCTGTTGCGGAGTTGCTCAGCAAGGTTTTGCGTGAAACGCCTTCGGGTTCGACGCATTGGAGCGTACGTGTCGCGGCAGAGGAGACGGGCATATCGAAGAGCTCCGTTGCCCGTTACTTCGCTTTGTTCGGTGTGCAACCTCATCGTACAAAAAGCTTCAATCTGTCCAACGACCCGTTCTTCGTCGAGAAGGTTCGCGACATCGTCGGGTTGTACTTGAGCCCTCCGACCACCGCGTTGGGGCTGTGCGTCGATGAGAAGAGTCAGTGTCAGGCATTGGAGCGCACCCAACCGATGTTGCCGATGGGACTCGGTGAGCGGCCGGCTACAACCTTCGCTGGTTGCTGCGGGCCATTGCACGTTTGGGCCTGAAGGCCTTTTACGCGCGCGCCGTTTTGTTCGTCGCCGACAAGTTCACGAAACGAAAATCACGCGGCATGCGCAGATCGTTCACGCTGTGGGCCGAGGAGAGCTGGCATCAAACAGCCCTTCGCGAGGTACATCGAATTTTGCAGGGCTGACTACGTCGATCAGTACAACGTCCATAAACGCCCGTTCATGTGGACGGCCACCGCTGATTCCATCCTCGAAAAGATCGCGCGTTTATGCAAAGTTATTTCTGGGACAGAACACTAGATAAAATATAGCAGCATTATATGTTTCATCTTGATAAATTAATAACCATAGATTTTATTGAAAATTTCTAACTATCTTCCAATGGGCGCACAACTCTGAATAGTGCTGCGCGCCGGTTGATGACATGGATATCGGGCCACAAGTCACCGCATTCTGAGGCTGCCGTGTACCGGAGCCGCTATGGAAGCGTTGCAGCTACTCCATTTAACATTATTTGAAGTGAAAAATATGCATCTATTGATTGTGAACTTTTCTTGACATGCGGCGCGATAAGAGGGTACGGTTCCATTACCGCAAAGTCGGATGACAGGCAACTCAAGGGGGACAAAACACGGTCGTAATAGTTGCATCGACAAAAGAGTCGAAAAGGCAAGCGCGATGCATGCTTGGCGGTTGGAGAAGTGGATGCCTACAACAAAGAAGATCGGATATGCTCGCGTATCAACAACTGAGCAGCACCTTGATCTGCAACTTGCCGCGTTGGCATCGTATGGATGCAGTATTACGTTCTCGGATCGTGGGACGTCAGGAACTTGCTTTGATCGCCCCGGATTACGCAAAGCATTGCGTGCGGCTCAAGCTGGCACAACGTTGGTAGTCTGGCGTTTGGACCGACTCGGCCGTTCGCTTCGGCATCTCGCCACCATAATCAGTGATCTGGAAGGCCGGAACGTTCGGGTCGTCTCAATAACCGAATGCATCGATACAAGGTCAACAACGGGCCGATTTACCTTTCATATGCTGGCCGCGCTGGCGGAGTTTGAGCGCGCTCTGATCAGTGAGCGGACGCGCGCGGGAATGGCGGCTGCACGTGCACGCGGAAAGCAGATTGGACGACCTGTGGCACTCGATGATGAGCAATGTGCGCATGCCTGCGCGTTGCTGGAGAACCATTCGGTGCGATTTGTTTCTGGCCAGTTGAAGGTCGATAGGCGCACGCTTTTGCGCAACGTCCGGCGTTGGAAATCAGCGAGCGAATAATGCATGTCAATAAACTCGTGAACCGCCCCGGATTTTGTGGAGGCTCCAACTCTTGAGAGTGATTCATCGGACGTGCCCGACCCCGAAGGATGAAGCGGCCACCGCGCCGAGCTAGTATTGCGAGGCAGCGGTGGTCGAGGTCGGCCCATTGTCTGGTGCACTGAGCCCGTTTGAGAGTTGGACCCGCAGCCCTGCGAGCACCCCAAATTGTGACCTGGGGCAGTCTGTCGCCCTGCTGGATCACGCTTACCAGAATCCGATAACGAGGGCTGCCGCCGCTGCCATTCTCCATCGTGCAGGAGGGCAACATGCAGGTACTTTATCCACGCTGCGCCGGGCTGGACGTGCACAAGGACACTATCGTGGCATGCGTACGTTGCGTGTCTGCGCCTGAGCACCACGAGGTCCAAAGCTTTTCCAGCACCACGACCGGTTTGCTGGCGCTATCTGACTGGTTGGCAAGCCATCTCTGCACCCATGTAGCAATGGAAGCCACTGGCGTGTATTGGAAACCCGTCTGGCACGTACTCGAGGATTCCTTCGAGTTAGTGCTTGGTAATGCCGCACACATCCGGAACGTGCCTGGCCGCAAAACGGATGTCAACGATGCGATGTGGATCGCGGACCTGCTCGCACACGGGTTGATCCGCTCTAGCTTTGTGCCACCTGCCGCGATTCAGGAGTTGCGCGATCTGACACGCACGCGTAAGCAGCTGGCCCGCGAAATCGCCCAGCATTGTCTGCGCATTCAGAAGGTGCTTGAGGACGCCAACCTCAAACTCGGCAGCGTACTGTCCGACGTGCTTGGCGACAGCGGGCGGGCTATGCTCAAGGCCATCGTCTCGGGCGAGGATGACCCGGTGCGATTGGCCTCGCTGGCTCAGGGCCACGCCCGCAGAAAGACCAGTGAACTGCGCGAAGCGCTGAGCGGCCGTGTCACCGCCCATCACCGCGCCATGCTCGGACTGCATCTGCAAGTCATCGACGCACTTGAGCGCGCGCTGGCAGACTTGGATGCCGCAGTGGGGCTGGCGTTGACGCCGATCCGGCAGCACGTCCAACTGCTCAGGACCATTCCTGGGGTTGGGGATTTGACTGCTCGGGTCTTGGTAGCCGAGATCGGCGTCGACATGACGCGCTTCCCCAATCCCGCCCATTTGATATCGTGGGCCGGCTTGTGCCCGCGTAATGACGAAAGCGCGGGCAAACGCCGTAGCACTCGTGTCCGCAAGAGCGGTACGTGGTTAAAGACTGCACTGGTCACGGCTGCATGGGCAGCAGTTCGCACAAAAAACACCTATCTGCACGCCCAGTTCTTGCGAATCAAAGCGCGGCGCGGTGCTAAAAAAGCGATCGTCGCTGTTGCGGCGTCCATGCTCACTGCCGCGTGGCACATGCTTCGCAACGGCGTGGAATACAAGGACCTCGGCTCTGATTACTTCAATCGACACGACATGCAGGGGACTGTTAAACGGCTGCTCAAAAGACTGACGGATCTCGGGTATCCCGTTCAACCCGCGTCTCCATCGTAAGGGCTTCTTACCAGAATGTGGAGCGTGATCCGCTTGGAATTTCCGGACCAGATCTAGAGCGAGTTTTGCGGCGTTTCGGGTTCGGTTGAACCCGATGGAAGCACCAGCCGACGGGCGAATTCGGCTGGTGCCAACTCTTTGAGAGCAGAGTGAGGACGGCTCTCGTTGTAATCCCGGCGCCACGCCTCGACAATCGCCTTGGCTTCGCCCAGCGTTTCGAACCAATGTAGGTTCAAGCACTCATCGCGGAATGATCCGTTAAACGTCTCAATGTGGCAATTGTCCGTCGGCTTACCGGGCCTGCTGAAGTCGATTTTTGCTCGGTAGTGGTACGCCCACATGTCGAGCAGGCGCCCGGAAAATTCGCTGCCATTGTCCACGAACAGGTGTCGCGGAACTCCGCGTCTGACGGCGATATGATTCAGTGCTGACACCACGTGTTCGCCTCTCAAACGCTGTCCGACTTCGATGGCCAATGCTTCTTTCGTGAAGACGTCCACGATCGTCAAGGTGCGAAACTTCGAACCATCAGCAAGCTGGTCGGCCACTAATGGTATGGTCCACCCGCTTCTTCTATCGTAGTGGTGCTACCACCCATGGAGGCTGCCATGAACTCGGTCACGTTAGGAATCGATCTCGGCAAGCGCTGGTTCCACGTCGTCGGTTGCGACGCTGCCGGCAAAGTCGTGCTGCGCGAGAAGTTGGGGCGCAATCAACTCCTGCAGCTTATGGCACAGCATCCCCCGAGCCTTGTCGGCATCGAAACATGCTGTGGCTCACAGGGCGGATTCAACCGGTCGTCGCAACACTAGATTGTTGAACAGATTTTAGATACTCGTCCAGGAATTCTGCTGGGGTCTTCCAGCCAAGCGATTTTCTGGGCCGGCAATTGAGCGTATGGGCAACGGC
>NZ_RJZE01000005.1 GCF_003986935.1 Paraburkholderia kururiensis JCM 10599 = LMG 19447
CGAGCCGCTCCTGAAGGGCATTCCCTTCAAGGACGGCACTCCGGTGATTGAAAGCACACCGGCTCCTCAAGCGCTGGCCGCCTGATCATGCCGCCTGACCCGCGTACACCACTCTTGACGATTGCTCGCGAGGACGAAGACGTCTGGAAAGTGGTTGCCGCCAACGCGGCAAAGCATGGCCTCGCCATCAAGGTCACCACGTTCGCCGATTACACGCAGCCCAACGAGGCGCTGGCCCAGCACGACCTCGACGCCAACTCGTTTCAGCACAAGCCCTACCTCGAGGCGCAGATCAAGGCGCGCGGCTACAAGATCGTGCCCGTGGGCTACACCTATGTGCAGCCCATCGGCCTCTATTCGCGCAAGGTGAAGTCCGTTGCTGACCTTCCGCAAGGCGCGACAGTGGGCGTGCCGAACGACCCGAGCAACGAAGGGCGCGCGCTGCTCCTGCTGCAATCGCTCGGCCTCATCACGCTGAAACCCGCCGTGGGTCTCTTGCCGACGGCGCGCGATATCGAACGGAATCCGAAGAATCTGCACGTCAAGGAACTCGATGCCGGCATCGTCGGCCGTGCCATCGGCGACCTCGATGCGGCCGTCGTGAACACCGACTGGGCCATCAAGGCGGGCATCAAGATTCCGCAGGAACGCATCGCGCAGGAGAAGGTGCCGAACAATCCGTATCGCAACTTCATCGCCGTGAACGAGCAGGACGCGAACGCGCCGTGGGTCCATGACCTCGTGGAGAGTTATCAGCAACCCAATGTGTCCGCCGCAATCCTGAAGGTTTATCGCGGCGCCACGCTGCCCGCGTGGGACGGCGCGCCGCAGTAGTTCCGCACACTGCTCAGCGCCCGAGCCCGCTCTTCGCAATCTGTTGCTCCACGAACTGCGCGAAGAGCGTATGCAGGCGGGTGGCGGGATGCAGGTCGTCGGCGAACATGTAGGTCTGGTCGGCGTTGGGCGTCGTGTAGGTGGGCGGTGAACAGAGCAATGCGGTGTCGTGCGGCGTCTTCGCGGGGTCGCACGCCGTGCCCGTGTTAGAGACGGCGAAGCCGTTGGCCTGGAAATTCGCGACAACCTGGTTGAGCCAGGTGAAGGCATCGATCTCGATGACCTTGCTCTGAAGACCGTTGGTCTGCAAACCCGCGTTCAGCGTGTCGTTGAAGCGTTGCGAAAGCTGCGTCAGATTCGCGCCGCCGTCCGCGGACGTCACGCCTTTGGGCGACAGCCCGATGTTGGGCAGATTGACCACGACGACGTGCGTCGCCCCACTCTGCACGATCTGCGCGACGAGCTGGACGAGCGTGTTCGCCGCCGTTTGCACCGTGGGCGCGGCAGCGGGCAGCGAGCCGGCACGCAGCACGTCGTTCGCGCCGGCCCACACCAGCACCAGCTGGTTCGCGTTGAAGCTTCCATGCGCGGCCAGATAACTCGACACCTGCTGGTTCATGGGCATTTCGATGTTGCCCAGCACGTCGGTCAGGTAGTCGTAGAGGTTCGCGGGCGTGGCCACCGTGGCGCCGCCCTCCGCGTAGCCCAGACCGCTTTGCGCGCTAAGCTTGTGGCTGGCGTCGATCGAAAAGGCGGGCGTCAGCGTGTCGCCGTAGTACTGCGCGACATCCTGCGTCCACACCTGGCCGGGGTTGGTCGTGAAGCGACCGCCGCCCAGGGCGCTCGCGAGCGGCGCATAGGTGCCGACGTCCGAGAGGCTGTCGCCGAACGACACCACCTGGAGATGCACGCCGCCAGCGGGGCCCGCCGTGCCGGCGCTACTGCCCGAGCCGGTTCCTCCGCCGCCGCACGCCGCGGCCAGCAGGCTCATCGCGACAACAATTGCGGCACACACCCTTGCATTCATGCGTTGCATGGCTTTCCTCCAGTGGACGGCAGCTTTCACGTGACGGACGTTGCGCCCGCGAACCTGCTGCACATGCAGCGGGCTCTACCGTTTAGCAAGAAAGGTGCGCCGAGGTTTGCGGCTCTGGAGGAAGGTCTTGTCGCGCTCAGGCGATGGCGTCCATCAGCCGGTACCACGCAACGCCCGCCGCGATGTAAAAGCGCTGCAGCCCATGGAACGGGATCGGTTTGACCGCGGTGACGGCAAACGGAAACGGAGCGCGGGCGTCGCCTGCAATGCGCGAGGCAAGATGCTTGCCGAGCGTCGTGGCCATCGCAATGCCGCGGCCGTTGTAACCAAGCGCGATGCTGAGCCCCGGTGCCGGCTCGTGGACGTGCGGCAGAAAATCGGCCGTGATCGCGACGCGGCCCGCCCACCGATACTCATACTCGATGCCCTTCAATTGCGGATACATCAACTCGACGGCGCGCTCCAGGTGCGCCCAGTCGTTGTTCGCACGCGGGTCCGAAAAAGGCCCGCGGCCGCCCATCAACAGCCGCCCGGCCGCATCGCGCCGGAAGTACAGCAAAAGACGACGCGAATCGGAGGCCACTTCACCGCCGCGCAGAATGGCGTCGCCCACGCCGGGAGGCAGCGGCCGCGTAGCGACGATAAAGCTGTTCGCCGCGATCACCGACTGCCGCAGGCCCGGCCAAAGCGCCCCGGTATAGCCGTTGGTCGCGATCACGACGTGCTGCGCGACCACGTTCGCACCGCCGTGCGTCCGCACCTGCCAGCCGCGTGCGTCACGCGAGAGGCCCGTGACCGACGTGTATCCGTGCACGGCCACGCCGAGCTTCTGCGCCACGCGCGAGAGACCGCGCACATAGCTGAGCGGCTGGATGCTGCCGGCGCGATGATCGATCCATCCGCCCACATAAGCGCTCGTGCCAAGCCGCTGCGAAACCCCTGCGGCATCGAGCAGGCTGACCTTCGCGCCGCGCGCCGCCCACTGCTGCGCACGGCACGTCACGGTTTCGAGCATGGCACGCGACGGCGCTGGCTGGATCCAGCCGCCCCGTACCGCTTCGCAATCGATGCCGTACCGCTCGATCAACTCGAACACGCTGTCGGCCGCGGCGCCCACCGTCTCCACCAGACGATTGCCCGTTGTTTCGCCGAACCGCTGCACGAGTTCGTCGGGGTCGTACTTGAGCCCGGGAATCACCTGACCGCCATTGCGGCCCGAGGCGCCCCACCCCGGCTGCGCGGCATCGAGCACGCACACCTTCACGCCGCGCTCCGCCAGATGCAAGGCCGTCGAGAGGCCCGTGAATCCTGCGCCCACGATCGCCACGTCGCACGATACGGACTCGCGCAGAGCCGGCGTATCGGGCGCAGGCTGCGCCGTTGCGGCCCACAACGAATCGGGCAGCATTGCACCTTCTTTCACTTCGATCATGTTCAGTTCGGGTTAGCGCCGGCGGGCGTGCCGTCAGGAGACAGCAGGCGCCGCAGGAAGTCCTGCGTGCGCGGATGCTGGGGATGGCTCAGGACCTCGCGCGCGGCGCCTGTTTCGCAGATCGTGCCGCCGTGCAGGAAGCACACGCGGTCGGCCACTTCGCGGGCGAAGGCCATTTCGTGCGTGACGACCACCATCGTCATGCCGTCGCGTGCGAGCGCGCGCATCACGGCCAGCACTTCGCCCACCAGCTCGGGATCGAGCGCGGACGTGGGCTCGTCGAAGAGCAGCGCCGCAGGCTCCATGGCAAGCGCACGCGCAATCGCCACACGCTGCTGCTGACCGCCCGAAAGCTCCGCAGGATACGCATTCATCCGATGCGAGAGGCCGACCTTATCGAGCAGGTGCCGCGCATCGTCGCGAGCCCGCGCAACCGGCGTGCGGCGCACATAGACCGGTCCTTCCATCACGTTTTCGAGGGCCGTTCTATGCGCAAACAGGTTGAAGCGCTGAAACACCATACCCACGCGCATGCGCAATTCGTGGATATTCTTCGCGTGCGCATCCACGCGCACGCCGTCTATCGTGATGGAGCCGGAATCGTAGGTCTCGAAGCCGTTGATACAGCGCAGCACGGTCGACTTGCCCGACCCGGACGGCCCGATCAGGCACACCACTTCGCCCGCCTCGACGTTGAGGCTCACACCCTTGAGCACTTCCTGGTGGTGAAAGCGTTTGTGTATCGCGTTGATTTCGATCATCGGCTTTTCCTCACGGCGAGCCGCTTGCCAAGCTGGTTGACGCCGAACATCAGCGGCAGGCTCAGCACCAGATACAGCAGCGCGACGAGCGTGTAGACCGTCATGTTCTGGAAGGTCGACGACGCAATCAGCTGCCCCGCGCGCGTGATTTCGGCAACAGTGATGGTGGAGGCAACCGACGAGTCCTTCAGCAGCATGACGAGCGTATTGCCGTACGGCGGCAGCGCGATCCTGAAGGCCTGCGGCAGCACCACGCGCCGCATGATGAGCGGGCCGCGCATGCCGATGGCGTGCGCGGCTTCAATCTGCCCGTGGTCGATGGCTTCGATGCCCGCGCGAAAGTTTTCCGCCTGATACGCGGAGTAAGCGATGCCAAGCCCGATGACCCCGGCCTGAAACGCCGACAGCTGCACGCCCAGGTCCGGCAACACGAAATAGATGTAGAAGAGCTGCACGATGATCGGCAGCCCGCGGATCAGATTGATCACGGTGCTGCCGAACGCCGATGCGGCGCGGTTGCGCGACACCTTGAGCAACGCGAGCACCAGACCGAGAACCGAACTGAGCACGAATGCACAGGCCGTGATCTCGATCGTGATGACTGCGCCTTTCAGCAGGATCGGCAAAAAGTCGATTGCGTTCTGCACGAACATCGCGTCTCCCGACACACTTTGCAGATCGTCCGGGCCGCTATGGGGCACGGACAGCTTCGAATACAGCGCAACGTCTCGCCGTTAGCTCATGTGCCACTTCTGCAGAATCTGCTGCAGCGTGCCGTCGGTCTTCATCTTCCTGATGGCCGAGTTCAGCTGTTCGAGCATGGCCGTGTCGCCCTTACGCACGACGAAGCACACCTGCCCCTTCACCGCCGACTGATACTCAGGCACGAGCCGCACCTGCGGATTGGCGCCCTGCTGCAACTGGTAGGCCACGATGGGCTGATCGGCGAAACCCGCCTTGATCCGGCCCAGCGCCACGTCGCGCATGATGTCCGCCACGGAATCGTAGGTGCGCACTTCCTTGAAGATGCCCTTCTTGTTCAACGCATCGACGAACGCCGTGCCCACCTGCGCGCCCACCACTTCGCCCTTGAGATCGTCCATCGAGGTGTAGTGGCCTTTGTCGTCGGCCCGCACGACGAGCCCTTCGCCGTACGAATAGACGGTGTCCGAAAAATCGACGATCTGCTGGCGCGCGGGCGTCTTCAGCATGGCTGCGGAAATGATGTCGATCTTCTGCGTGGTCAGCGACGGAATCAGCGCGGAAAACACGCTCTGCTGCACCTCCACCTTGAAGCCGCCCGCGCGGCCCGCCGCTTCGATGGCATCCACCATCATTCCCTGAATGGAATTGGTTTTGACGTCGAGGAACGTGAACGGCACACCCGTGGCCGTTGCGCCCACCTTCCAGGTGGGCTCGGCGCGCGCGGCGCCCGAGGAAATGGCGAAACAGGTGGCAAAGCCGGCTGCAAGCAAGGTAAGGCGTTTGACGAACGTGACCATGCATTTCTCCTGGCAAGGCGCCGCCGGATCGACATGAACCGTCGGCAATGTTGTTTTGTGACCGCGAGATCATGATAGTCGAATCAAAAAAATCGCAAATAGATTTTTGTGTATCGATATTCGATACGATATGATGCGGTATTGCACTCACCCCGCATTCAACGCGCGTTCAACGGACGGACCACGATGGACAATTCGCACGCCGACAATGACGCCGGAAACGGCACCGACCTACTCTTCAATCAGTCGCTCGAAAAGGGGTTGAACGTGCTGCGCGCGTTCAGCGCGAAGCGCCGCACGATGACGCTGGCCGAAGTGGCCGAGGCGGCGTCGATGTCCAAAAGCTCGGCGCAGCGCATGGTCTACACGCTGGAGAAGCTGGGCTATATCCGCAAACATCCGCTCACGCGCCGCTACCAGCTGACGCCGCGCGTGATGCAGATCGGCTTCAACTATCTGGCTGCGGACACCTTGATCGACGTGGCGAATCCGTTCCTCTCGGAACTCACGAACATCACGGGCGAGACGACCAACCTCACGGAGCCCGATGACGACGAGATGGTGTACGTCTCGCGCTTCGTCTCGACGAAGTTCGTGCCGATACACATGCCCATCGGCAGCCGCATCCCGATGTATTGCACAGGCAGCGGGCGCGCATTCCTGAGCGCGTTGCCCGCGGACGAGGCACACGCGCGCCTTGAGCAGATGAATCGCGTGGCGTTCACGGCGAACACCGTGACCGACGTGGCACGGCTCGGCGAACTGCTCGCCGAAGTGCGCCAGAACGGCTATGCCACGAACCGCGAAGAGTTGTTCATTGGCGATATGTCGATCGCGGCGCCGGTGGTGGGAAGCCAGGGGCGCCCCGTCGCCGCGGTACACGTGGTAGCGCCCACCAGCCGATGGACGTTCGACGACGCACGGCTAAAGCTCGCACCGGCCGTGATCGATTGCGCGCGAGGCATCAGCAATTCGATACGAACGCTCGAGTAGCCGCGCGAGGGGCCATGCGAGCGTGCGCCGCGCTCATACCAGACTCACACCAGGTTCGAACCAGGTTCAAACCCCGCCGTCGCCGTATTGCCGGATGACCTTCGCGATCACGACGCGGTAGCCGTCGAGCCAGCGCGCCTGCTTGCCCTTCGCTTCGCGGTGCGCCGGATGCTCGATCAATTGCCGCAGCGCCGCTTCCGACTCCCAGTAGTAGATGTTCTGGATCAGCCCCGCGCTTGCGTTCTCCCAGGTCTCCTCGCCGAGATAGCCGGGAATCGCGCGCGCGGCTTCCGCGATCTGTTTGTCGAGGCGATGGAACTCGTCGTCGAATTGACCGGCGTTGAAAACGAAGGTGGACGAGTACATGCGGCTTCCTTTGAGTGATCGAAAAAAGCGGACGGCGCACCCCGCCCGCTGCCTTCCCGTCGAATAAAAAAAGGCAACGCGCGAGGCGTTGCCTTCCTTGCTGCATCCAGCACCGGAATTCGCGGCCGAAGCCGCTGCGATCAGCAACCCGTCTGCTTCACGCGCTCCACGGCGAGCCCGAATGCGGGACGCAACTTCGTGCCCACCACGTTGCCGAGAAACGCCGCGACGAGCCACAGCCAGCCGTGCAGGCTGCCCGACACGATGCCGCTGAAATACGCGCCGATATTGCAGCCGTACGCAAGACGCGCGCCGTAGCCGAGCAGCAGCCCGCCCACCACGGCCGCGATCAGCGAGCGCAGCGGCAGCCGCCACACCGGCGCATAGCGGCCGGCGAGCGATGCAGCCACCATCGCGCCGATCACGATGCCGATATCCATCACCGACTTCACGTCGTGGCTCACCGGCGCGGCGAGCGCCGCCGCGTTCGGGCCGGTGCTCCACACATGCCAGCTCGCAACGTCGACGCCCATTGCCGAGAACGCCTTGGCGCCCCACAGCGCGAAGGCCGACGTGACGCCCCAGGGACGGCCCGAGATCGCAAGCGTCACGAAGTTGAGCACAGCGAGCACCACGCCGCCCACGAGCAGCGGCCACGGGCCACGCAGCCACGACGACGTGTTCGGTGCGTCGTCGCTCACGAGACGGCCGTGACGGCGTTTTTCGATCAGCACGGTAAGCGCGGCAATCAACGCGAACACCACGAGGTTCAGCGCGATGGCGGGGCCCGCGCCCAGCGTTTTCACGAGCGAGATGGGCTGCAGATGCGGCAGCGCGCTCCAGAACGGCAGATGCGCGGTACCCACCACGGAACCGACGACGAACGCAATCAGCGTGACCACCATGCGCGTGCTGCCGCCACCCACCGTGTAGAGCGTGCCGGAGGCGCAGCCGCCGCCCAGCTGCATGCCGATGCCGAAGATGAACGCGCCGATCAGGACCGACACGCCGACGGGCGCCACCTCGCCCGCCACCGGATGACCGAACAACGTGCCGGCCGAAAGCGCCGGGAAGAACAACAGCACGCCCACTGCGAGCATCAGCATCTGCGCACGCAGACCGGCGCCGCGCCCGTCCGCGATGAACACGCGCCACGCGGACGTGAAGCCGAACGCGGCGTGATAGAGCGTCATGCCGAGCAGCGCGCCCAGCACGTACAGCGTGGCCTGCTTCGCGCTGACGGTCTGCGCGAGATAGAGGGCACCGAGTACGACGAGCGCGAGCGCAACGGCGAGCGGCTTCGGATTGGTGTTGACGAGCCGGCTAGACGCGCCGCCGAACGGCGTGGAGAGATCGGACATAGTGAGCGGAAGCGGTCGCGCTCAGCGCACAGGGGCGGCACGCCGGCAAAAAGGGCGGTCGCTGCGCGGGCGAAAGGCCGCGAAAAGTCGTTAGGGGAAAGTTCGCAAGTATATCGAAATGTCACGATTCGGCTGGGACGCACCCTGAGCCGCGGCGCCTCGCGCCAAGGGCTGCCGCGCGTCGTGCCGCGAGCCCGCAAGGCCCGTCAGACGGGGCTTGGCGAGCATTCCGCGCGTTTCAAAGCCGGCCGCCTAATAACGTGCTCGTATATCGATATTTCGAATCTGGCTTGACAGATGCCCGTCGAAAAAACCGCCAGGAACTGACCATCCGACCGCCGACCGCCGACCGCCAACCGCCGGCTGCAGACTCAGATCACCAGGTGCCTCGCCTCCTCGTGCATGCTCGCGGGCGGCAGCAGGTCGGCGCGCGAGAAGCGCACGAGCGCAAATGCGCGCCAGGTGCCCGGGTCGGCGGGGAGGCGCGCGAGGCGAAATTCGATCTCCTCGCCCTTCGCCGGGTCGTTGTCTTCGAGCACCACGTTCATCGCGTTGAGTCGCAAGCGCTTTCTCGTCACGTCGAGATGCGAAGCCGGATCGGCCAGCACGTCGCAGATCAGCTGGAGTTCGCGTTGCAGGGCGTCGGTCTGCAGTCCCAGGTCGGCGAGGCTGCGCTCGTTCTCGTCCATCAGCGACTGAATCTTCGCGCGCTCCGCGAGGTCGGGCGCCGTGCCGCTGCCCATCACCTGGCGCATGCCCACGCCGCCCCGCTCAAGCAACTGCATGCGTGCCTTCAGCAGCGCGCGCTCCTGCTGGAGTGCATCGCGCCGGGCCGTATCGGCTTCGACGTGCGAGAGCCCTTCCAGGGCGAGCTGATCGAGCACGCGTCGCACGATTTCGCGCCGCAGAAGTGTTTCCGTAAGTCCACATACGCGGACTTGATAATCGCCGAAGCTGACCGTGGTACGCATCACGTCAGAGCGAACCTCGAGGCCGACCTGTTTTGCGCCCGGCGCACGACGTTCGGTCATCGCCATGCCGAGCACCGCGAAGACCTCGCCGGCGGCCGGACATTCGTCGAAGAAGTGCTGCAAATCGGTGGAGCGGCTGAGCGCCGGTGCCACGTCGTCGGGCGCGGTGAAGAACGCGTGAATACAGGCGTCGGAAGACCATGCCGCGGCGCTGGCCTCGCGTGCAGGCGGTAGCGACTCGACCAGACCTTCGACGTACTGCAGCGAAACACTCACGGCACGCCCCAGATGCGCCTCGTACTGCCCGACCAGCCGCAACTGCGGATGCAGCTTGACGATGCGCTCCACGGCGTCGCGCACCTCGTCGCTTGCGGCCGGCGGTACCGCAGTGTTTCGATGCCACATCCAGCTCAACATGCCCATGTCCGTCTTTCCTTGCCTTCGCTCGCGCCTCGCGCTGCATGGTCGGCTGCGCGCCGGAATTTCCGGCAACGGCCAGCAAGCAACTGTCTTGATTCGGCGCCCGAATCTCACCTTAGCCACGCGGGCAACGGGCTCTTTGATCCTGGTCAGTTGTCTCTCGTTGAAGGAATTCGATCTGACCGACAACGTCGGGCCACCGAAACGGGCACACGCTGATGCCGCGCATGAGAGCGAACACCCTGCCTCACGAGCGGAAAACCGGATTCATGCGGCCAAAGACGGATCGCTTGCGACGTCACGCTGAATGGCGCACGCCGTTTTTAGCGCGGCGCCAAACAGGAGCCAGAGCGCGAGCGACCCTGTCGACACGGCACCCAGCACGAGAAAGGCGGTTGCGTAACCGAAGTGCTGGGCGAGCACGCCGCCCAACGCAGGGCTGAGCGCAGCGCCCATGCCCTGCACGGTCATGACCATGCCCTGCCCGACGTTGACGCGCCCGGTTCCCTGCAACAGTCGCACCACCAGTGCGGGCACCGCCACGCTTTGCAGGCCGGCACCGATGCCATCGAGCGCCTGCACCGGCCACACGCCCCACGCGTCGATGAACATCGCGGCAACGAGCCCGCGAAGCGGCAGCGCGAGGAACGTGATCAGGATGACGCCCCAGTAGCCGATACGACGGATGAGGCGGCTCGCCAGGAACACCGCGACCACCATGACGAGCTGCGCAACCACGATCGTCTGCGCAGTGAAGGCGCCTGGATCGCCCTTGTGCGCGGCGACCACCGCCAGCCCGTAGAGCGGAAGCATCGCCGCATTACCCAGATGGAAGATCGCCAACGCGGCGGCCAGCAGCAGCAACGGCCGGCAGCTCAGCAGCACGCGAAAGCCGCTCGCGTGCTCATGGCTTGCCGCCGACGAACCGCCCAGCCCTCGCGCACTGTCGTGATCGATCGAATCGCGCCGGATGAGCAGCGTCGAGATCACCGTCATCACGCCAAATACGCCGGCGAGTACGAACACCGCACCGAACCCATACCGCCAGCCAAGCCAGCCCGAAAGCGCGGCACCCACCACATTGCCCGCGTGATTGGCCACCTGGTTGCGACCGAACTGCCGGTCAAAGCCCTGTTCGCGCGCGATACCGAGCGTCAGGCCCGCTAACGCGGGCCCCAATGCGGCCCCTGTTACGGCCGTGAAGATCTGGGAAGCGGCGACCATCCAGTAGCTGTGCGACACCCATAGCACGAGCGATGCGAGTGTCGTCATGCCCGCCGCAATCACGACGACGCCGCGCTTGTGATGCGTGCCATCGACGAGTGCACCGGCCGGTGAAGTGGCGAGCATGCCGGCGATGCCGCCGAGCGTCATGACCGTTCCGATCGCGCCCGGATGCCAGCCCTGTGCCTGCAGAAAGACGCCAAGGAACGGCCCGATGCCCGCCTGCACATCGGCCACGAAGAAGTTGAGCCCTTCCAGTGCGTATCGGGGATTCATGGATGCCCAGGTTGTGCGTGTGCCGCCATGCGCTCAGGCCGTTACCGGCGTATCGACGAGTTCGGCAATCTCGTCCACCTCGATCGTTCGCCCGTGGCGGTTCTTGATGCCAGGCCCCCAGGCCTGGACATGCGCGCCCGGCGCCAGGTATTTGGCGAGCTCTGCCGCCGCGTGAGTCGGCATGCGCAACGACGTGCCGTCGTCGAGCAACGCCCCGCGCAACTCGCCCTTCGGGCCGAAGAGCGACAGCACCACTTCACCGGACGCCTCCATCGGTTTGCGTTCGACAGGCGGCTTCCGATGCTTCTCCCCCTCGTGGTGTGGACCTTCGTCGAGAATGAGCACGCCGCTCGTTGTCGTGAGGGAAACGGCGGCAATCATGTCCGCATTGCGGGGCTTCACCCCGCGCACCCGGACCACATCGCCCGGCGCGACGTGCCGCGCAAGCTGTTTCGACAGATGCGGCGGGAAATGCACCTGGCGCGCGCCAAGTACGAGCCCGTCCAGTTCGCCGTGCGGATTCAACAGAAAGCGCGTGACCTTGCCGCGGGTTTCCGGAAGGCTTGCGGGGTCGATCCAATGCATGTCGTTTCTCCGAAATCGATGTGGGCCAAGATTGTTCAGGTAGCGCTCGTTCAGGGCGCGGGCGGAATACGGTCGTAGCGTCCGTAGATCTGGGTCAGGTTGCCGGGCGAGCCGAACGACGTTGCCTGCAGCGCCGTGCCGTACTGGTTGCGCGTGCCGTAACCCTGCGCGGACACCGTTGCGCCCGCCCTGACGAGCGCCGCGAATTGCTGTGCGACAGGCGGCGTGAGTTTGATGACCGTGCCGTCCGCGAGGATCACGCCGTCGGGTTCGCCTCGTCTTGCTGTCGTGACATACGCGACCAGGCCTTGAGCGCTCATCGGCGCGAGGCCTGCGCCTCGCAACTCGCGCGGCAGGGGCCGGGCATCCGGCGGCGGGGGTTGATCGACGAGTTGCTGGCCGCTTCGGGCGTTGGTGATGCGTTGGGCGTCGAAGCTGCCTCCCGCGTCGCGCCAGCCACTGACCTGCACCACGTCGCCGGGGCGGACCGCCGACGTGAGCTGCGCGCTCATGTGAGGCGGGAACCTGACCAGCATGCCGTCACGCGTGAGAAAGCCGTCCACGTCGCCGTCCGGATTGGTGAGAAAGCGGGTGACGGTGACTTGCGTCGTGGTGAACGCGCCTGAATCGGCGAGGCCGGGCGGCGGAACGTCCCCAGGCGGCGCCAGCGGGGCCAGCGGGGCTAACGGGGCTGCTGGAGGCAGTGGCGGGGCATCCTGTGCCACGGGCGGTGGCGGGGAGACCGGGGCTCTTTCCGGTCGAGGTTGCGCTGCGCATCCGGCGCTTGCCGCGAGCAAGGCGGCGAAGCTCATTGCGCTCGCGACGCGGACGGCGATGCGTTGTCTGGGGTATGGGGTCGATGGCACGGTTCACTCCTTTCATGTTGCGCGGAGTGTTTTGCAAAGGCCATGCCATTCGTCCCGAGTCTGTGTTCTCGGGCTTCCGTGGTGATTTGCGCGGGGGTTTGCGCGATGCAGAAGCGTCGACGTGTCAGGAAACCGGACACACGCTGTCCGCTTCCTTGACACCCTTGCCGTTACGACGCGTTCCCGGAGAGGCCCAGGCTCGTCATACGCGTGTAGAGCGATTGACGGCTGATGCCGAGCTTGCGCGCCGCCTCGGCGCGGTTGCCTCCCGATGCGGCCAGCGCGTGGACAATCAGCGCACGCTCGAGCCGTGCAACGGCTTGCGTGAGGGGCAGTTCGAGGAGGTCGGGTGGAATGGCGTCATCCGCGCCGCCTTTCGCCGCCGAGAGGAAACCGAAGTCTTCGCGCGTGAGCACCTGTCCCGGCGCCAGCGCGCTCGCACGCTCGACCGCGTTGGCCAGTTCGCGGACATTTCCCGGCCAGGCGAACGTGGCGAGCAGACGCTGCGCATCGGCGGAAAGATGCTTGCGTTGCGTGCCGCTGGATGCGCTCGAAAGAAAGTGTTCGGCAAGCGGCAGAATGTCGGCCACGCGCTCGCGCAATGGCGGCATGTGCAGCGGAATCACGTCGAGGCGAAACAGAAGGTCCTGTCGAAACGTGCCTGCCGCGACCATCGACGGAAGATCGCGATGCGTCGCCGCGACGACGCGCACGTCAACCGTCACGACGCGGTTCGTTCCAAGCCGCGTGACCTGGCGCTCCTGTAGCACGCGCAGCAGCTTGGCCTGCATGGCAAGCGGCATGTCGCCGACTTCATCGAGAAACAGCGTGCCGCCGTGCGCTTCTTCGAAACGCCCTGCCCTGTCGCTCTGGGCGCCCGTGAACGCGCCTCTTGCGTGCCCAAACAGTTCGCTTTCGAGCAGGTCGTCGGGAATCGCCGCGCAGTTCACCGCAACGAACGGGCCGCCGGCGCGCGCCGATGCGCGATGGAGCACACGTGCTGCGACCTCCTTTCCGGTCCCCGTTTCTCCCGTGATAAGCACGGTGGAGTTCGTTGCCGCCGCGCGGCCAATGCGTTTCTGCACGTCACGCATGGCTTCGCTCACACCGAGCAGTTGCGGCTCGCGCGATGCGGCTTCATCCGGGAATGCGCGCGCAACGGGCGCGTTGCACTGGGTGGAAAAAATGCGTTCGAGCAGCGCGGCGATCTCGTCGCGGCCCACCGGCTTGGTGAGATGCTCGAAGGCGCCGAGCCGCATCGCGCCGATGGTGTTGTCGCTCGTCGCGTGCGCCGTGAGCATGACGACCGGCACGGTCTGCCATCCCGGCGTGTTGCGCAGCGTTTCGAGCACGGCAAGGCCGTCCGCGCCCGGCAAACGGAAGTCGAGAAAGACGCAGTCGGTGGCAGCGTGCTCGTGCAACCGCTCGAACACTTCCTTGCCCGAGCGCGCTTCGAGCGGCTGGTGGCCAAGGTCTTGTACCGTTTCAGCGAGGCCTTCGCGAAAGGCGTCGTCGTCGTCGATGATCAGTATGGTCGCCATGGCAAGTCGATCACGAAACGCGTCATGTTCAAATCATCCGCAAGATACGCCCGCCCGCCATGCGCAGACGCGATCTCGCGCACCACGGCGAGGCCAAGACCCGAACCGTCAGGCCGCCCGGTCACAAAAGGCTCGAAGATGCGCTCACGTTCCGTCGCGCTCACGCCGGGACCATCGTCGACGACTTCGAGCCTGAGCCGCTCGCCCTCGTCCGAGCTTACCTTGCCTGCGCGAATCGTGACGTGACCGCCGGACGGCGCATGCCGCAGCGCATTCACGACGAGATTGTCGAGCGCGCGGGCCAGTTGCGCCGCGTCGAAAACCGGGTTCGCCTCGCAACCGGTCATGTCGACACTGAGTTCGACATGACGGCTTTCAGCGCGTGACTCATGCGTGCGCACCATCTCGTCGAGCCACGCGCGCAAGTCGACCTCGCGTGCCTGGACCGTTATCGGCTGTGTCAGCGCGAGCAGGCTCGCAACCTGCGATTCGATGCGCCCCACCTGTTCGATGATGGTCTTCAAGGCGGCTTCGCGGCGCGCACCGTCGCCTGCAAGCGCGTTCTCGGCCTTGAGACGCATTGCGCCGGCCGGGTTGCGAATCTCATGTGCGATTTGCGCAGCCATCTTGCCCAGCGTGCTGAACCGCTCGGCCTGCGCAAGCTGCGCACTGAGCGCGTTGGCTTCCCGCTTCAAGCGTTCGGCACGTTCGACATAGCGGTTGAGCGCATCCACGATCTGATCCAGGTCGCGCTCGCCGAGCCGTTCGAGCCGCCTGCCCTGTTCGAACTCGCCATCCGGCGCAAGCGCATGTTCGAGCCGTGCGAGATTGCGCTTCCAGCGCCGAAGTGCCAGCGCCAGAACCCATGCCAGCCCGACGATGATGGCCAGCACGCTTGCGAGGATGGTCACGGCGCGTTCGCCGTAAGGCCCGAGCGGTGGCCGCGCACGCGTGAGCACCCACGCGAACACGTCCGTTTGGTGCGGCACGGGACACGCCACCGCGACGACGGCATCCGCTCCGCTCGAGACAACGTCGGCCTGTATCTGCCGCGCGCTCGCCACCTTTCTCAGCGTGCGCAGAATGAGCGGCGTCTCGGCTTCGGGGATATCGCGTTTGACACCGCTGCCGTCGTAGGTGGGAAAGGCGTAGGCAAGAAAGCCATTCGGCGCGCCGGACGCCGGCTCGCTCGTCCAGAAACCGCCTTCTATACCGTCGGTGCGGATCAGCACGAGATCGAGTACCGCGTGCATGAGATCGACGTTGGCTTCGCCGGGACGTTGCATCGACAGGTCATAGCGGGAGGCGACCGCCGTACACGCCGCGGCCGCCTGCTGCTTCGCGGTCGCTACGCGCTCACCCAGCGCCGACGACAAAACCAGCCATACGGCTGCGCTCAGCAGGCCGCAGAGAATGGCGACGAGCATCCAGAGTGCGAAAAGCTGGGTGGCGAACGACGGTCGCGGTCTCGGCATGAGCATCCCGTGTGAGCAGCGTTGGTGCTTTACCTGGAAACTTAACTGGCAAACTTGATTGGCAAACTTACCTGGCAATTCAACTGGCAATTCAACTGGCAATTCAACTGGCAAATTCAGCTGGCAAATCCTCCGCCACCCGCGGCAGGATACGCACTTTTTGCGGTGCACGGTGTCTTGCCGCGTGGTTCGACTGGAGCAGCATTTGTCTACCCATACGCGCGGCGAATCAATTGATCGAGCAAAATATATTGGACGACGCAGGCAAGTTCTCGCAGTATTGGCAACCGAACTGCGCGCACCCTATCCGCACGGCCGCCACTGGCCGCCGTGACGCCTCCTTGAAGGCGGCGCTTTTTCCAACCTTGATAAACAGCAACACCAGAGGACACAGATGTCTAACTATCGGTCACGCCTGTCTACGCACGGTCGCAACATGGCCGGCGCCCGTGCCTTGTGGCGCGCCACCGGCATGAAAGACGACGATTTCGGCAAACCCATCATTGCCGTCGTCAATTCGTTCACACAATTCGTTCCGGGCCACGTCCATCTGCGCGATCTGGGCGCGCTCGTCGCCAAAGAAATCGAAGCGACCGGCGGCGTGGCCAAGGAATTCAACACGATTGCCGTCGATGACGGCATCGCCATGGGCCACAGCGGCATGCTGTATTCGTTGCCCTCGCGCGAGCTGATTGCCGATTCGGTCGAATACATGGTCAACGCGCATTGCGCGGATGCCATGGTCTGCATCTCCAATTGCGACAAGATCACGCCGGGCATGCTCATGGCCGCCATGCGCCTGAACATTCCCGTCGTGTTCGTGTCCGGCGGTCCGATGGAAGCGGGCAAGGTCAAGTCGCCGACAGACGGCCACGTCATCGCCAAGATCGACCTCATCGACGCGATGATCAAAGCCGGCGACCCGAAAATCAGCGACGCCGAAGTGGCCGAGGTCGAGCGTAGCGCCTGCCCGACCTGCGGCTCGTGCTCGGGCATGTTCACCGCCAACTCGATGAACTGTCTGACCGAAGCGATCGGCCTGTCGTTGCCCGGCAACGGGACGATCGTCGCCACGCATGCATGGCGTAAGGGCTTGTTCGAACAGGCGGGCCGCCTGATCGTGGATCTGTGCCGTCGCTACTACCAGGAAGAAGACACGTCGGTTCTGCCGCGCAGCATCGCCACCCGGCAAGCGTTCGAAAACGCCATAGCGCTCGATGTCGCGATGGGCGGATCGACCAACACCGTGCTGCACCTGTTGGCGGCCGCGCAGGAAGCCGGCGTCGACTTCACGATGTCGGACATCGATCGCATCTCCCGCAAGGTGCCGTGCCTGTGCAAGGTCGCGCCCGCAACCGACAAATACCATATCGAGGACGTCCATCGCGCGGGCGGCATCCTCGGCATTCTTGGCGAACTCGGTCGTGCCGGGCTGCTCGACCTGTCGTGCGGCAACGTGCATAGCGGCACGCTCGGCAAGGCCATCGAAAAGTGGGACATCCTGGGCAGCGCGGGCGAAGAAGCGCAGAAGTTCTATCGCGCAGCGCCGGGCGGCATTCCGACCACGGTCGCATTCAGCCAGGAAGCCACCTTCGCGGCGCTCGATACGGACCGGAAAGCCGGTTGTATTCGCAGCAGGCAAAACGCCTATTCGAAGGACGGCGGCCTCGCCGTGCTTTACGGCAATCTGGCCGAGAAGGGTTGCATCGTCAAAACGGCGGGGGTCGACGAATCGCAGTGGGTCTTCTCCGGTCGCGCGCGCGTGTTCGAAAGCCAGGACGATGCCGTGGAAGCGATCCTCGGCGACAAGGTGGTGGCGGGCGATGTGGTGGTGATCCGCTACGAAGGTCCTCAGGGCGGCCCGGGTATGCAGGAAATGCTGTACCCCACGTCGTATCTGAAATCGAAAGGCCTCGGCAAGACGTGCGCGCTGTTTACCGATGGCCGTTTCTCGGGCGGCTCGTCTGGGCTCGTGATCGGTCACGCGTCGCCGGAAGCGGCCGCCGGCGGCACGATAGGTCTCGTGCAGGAGGGCGACGTCATCGAGATCGATATTCCGCAGCGCAAGATCCATCTGGCGGTTGCAGACGACGAATTGGCGCGGCGCCGTGCCGCCATGGATGCACGCGGCGACAAAGCGTGGCTGCCGGCTCATCGCGAGCGCGTCGTATCGCAGTCGTTGCAGGCCTATGCCGCGCTGGTGACGTCCGCCGACCGCGGCGCCGTGCGCGACGTTTCGCTGCTCAACCGCAAGTAGCGCGCACGATGCAGCTCGGGCTCAGGCTCAGGCCGCTCACGTCGCGCCAACGGCAGGGGCACGATGTGCCATGAGCCTATGTCCAGGCGCCTCACCGGCGCCTGGACGCCAGGACAACCGGCTCCGGCGGGTGTCACTCTCCTTGAAAGCGGGACGCGAGCATGGACCTGCGAGACTTCAAGATCAACGTTCCGGACGGCCAGATTGCAGACCTGAAGCTGCGTCTGCGTAACACGCGCTTTCCTGCCGCGCTGGATACAGACCAGTGGGACGACGGCGCGAGCCTCGCCTTTGTCCGGCGCCTGGCAGACTACTGGCTGCATCAATTCGACTGGCGTGCGCAGGAAGCGCGGCTCAACCGCCTCCCTCAGTTCCAGGCGACGGTTGAAGGACACGACATTCACTTCGTCTACCAGACCGGCAAAGGGCCCGCACCTATGCCGCTCGTCCTGACGCACGGGTGGCCGGGCTCCTTCGTCGAGATGGAACGCGTGATCCCGCTGCTGACAGACCCCGCATCGCATGGCGGCGATGCGGCCGACGCATTCCATGTGGTCGTCCCTTCGTTGCCGGGCTTCGGTTTTTCCGCGGCTCCGGCAGGCCCCGGCGTCAGCGCCCATCATGTCGCCGGGCTGTGGCTGAGGCTGATGAACGGGCTCGGTTTCGATCGCTTCGCGACGCAAGGCGGAGACATCGGAGCCGGCGTCTCGATGTGGTTGGCGCGCCGGTTTCCCGAGCAGATCATCGGCGCCCATCTCAACTACATTCCCGGCAGTTTCCGGCCATCGCTCACCGGCAACGTTCCGCCGGTGAGCGCGGACGAGCAGGCGTTTCTCGACAAGGTTGCGGCCTGGTCAGCGGCAGAAGGCGCGTATGCGGCTGTGCAAAGCACCAAACCCCAAACCCTGTCGTACGCGATGACTGATTCGCCCGTGGGGCTTGCCGCCTGGATCGTCGAGAAGTTTCGCAGCTGGAGCGATTGCGACGGCGATGTCGAGCGCGTCTTCACGATGGACCAGTTGCTGACCGATATTTCCCTTTACTGGTTCGGCCACATGCTCGACGCGTCGTTTCGCATTTACAGGGAAAACCGGCTACGCCCGCTCGCTTTCGGTCCGAACGAACGGGTAGCCACGCCGCTAGGCGTCGCGCTATTTCCCCGCGAGTTACCGACACCGCCGCGTTCCTGGGTCGAACGCGTTTTCGACGTGCAACGATGGACGCCCATGCCACGCGGCGGCCACTTCGCAGCGCTGGAGCAACCCGAGCTGCTGGTCGAAGATGTCCGCGCCTTCTTCCGTCCGCTGCGTCGCGCGAGCGGTCAGTCGTGAAACGAGCCTGCCGGGTTCCCGCGCCGCGCGGCGAACCCGGGCGTGCGGCTAACGCAGGTTGGTACGCACGAGTTCGACGATCTCGTCGCCGCGCCCATTGAGAATGGCGCGCATCATGTAGAGGCTGAAGCCCTTCGCCTGGGCGAGTTCAATCGTGGGCGGCATCGCGAGTTCGTGTTTCGACGTAACCACATCGACAAGCGCCGGACCCGGATGGCTGAACGCCTGTTTCAGCGCGCCCGCCACGTCTTCCGACTCCTCTACGCGAATGCCGAAAATGCCGGCGCCTTTCGCAATGGCCGCAAAGTCGGTTTTACTGAGATCGACATTGGTATCGAGATAACCGGCCGCCTTCAATTCCATCGAAACAAAGCCGAGCAGGCTGTTGTTGAACACCACCACCTTGATCGGCAAATCGAGCTGCCGGGCGGTAAGCAGATCGCCGAGCAGCATCGACAAACCGCCATCGCCCGATAGCGACACGACCTGCCGTCCGGGATGCGCGGCTTGCGCACCGAGGGCCTGCGGCATCGCGTTGGCCATGGACCCGTGATTGAACGAGCCGTGCAACTGACGCTTGCCGTTCATCGTCAGATAGCGCGCCGCCCAAAGGGTTGGCGTGCCGACGTCCGCGGTGAAGATCGCATCGTGGCTGGCGGCCTCGTCGATCATCTTCGCCAGATACTGCGGATGGACGGGGCGGCCAGGACCGGCCGGTGTCGCCAGATCGTCCAGGCCCTTGCGGGCGGACGCATAGTGCTTGCGCGCGTTGTCGACGAAACTGCGGTCCGTCTTGCGTTGCAGCCTCGGCAACGTCGCGGCGACGGTTTCCTTCACCGTGCCCACCAGCCCGAGCGAGAGGGGCGCGCGATGCCCGAGCTGCGAGCCCTTCCAGTCGATCTGGATGATCTTCGCGTTCGCCGGATAGAACGCGCGATAGGGAAAGTCGCACCCGAGCAGCAGCAGCGTGTCGCACGACATCATTGCGTGATATCCCGAGCTAAAGCCGATCAGGCCGGTCATGCCGACGTCGTAGGGATTGTCGTACTCGACGAACGGCTTGCCGCGCAGCGCGTGGACCACCGGTGCGCCGAGCGCATCGGCAAGCGCGACGACTTCGTCGTGCGCGCCCTGCGTGCCGCTGCCGCACATGATCGTGACCGCGTCGGAAGCATTCAGCATGGCGGCGAGGCGATCGAGGTCCGCTTCGGCCGGCAGAATCCGCGGCGGCGCGCTTTCCGTCCAGGACGGCGCTTCGGAGGGACCTTCGCTCAGCGCCACATCGCCCGGCAGCACGGTCACCGACACGCCGCGTTCCTCGACGGCCGTGCGCATCGCACGCGCGAGCACGCGAGGAAATTGCGCGGCGGACGACACCACCTCCACGTAATGGCTGCACTCCTTGAACAGTTCCTGGGGGTGCGTTTCCTGAAAGTAGCCCAGGCCGATTTCGGTCGACGGAATGTGCGCGGCAATGGCCAGCACCGGCTGCTGGTTGCGATGACAGTCGAAAAGGCCGTTGATCAGATGCAGGTTGCCCGGGCCGCAACTGCCTGCGCACACCGCGAGGCGTCCGGTCGAGGCCGCGTCCGCACCGGCGGCAAAGGCGGCCGCCTCTTCGTGGCGAGTGTGCATCCAGCGGATCGAGCCGACCTGATCGAGGCTGTAGGCGAGCCCATTCAAACTATCGCCGGTCACGCCCCAGATTCGTTCGACACCCGCGGCGGCGAGTGTCGCGGCAAGATAGGCGGCAATGGTAGTGCTGGCCATGCTTGACTCCTTTTCACAGTTGAAAGGGCTCGACCGGATGGGGAAAACCACGGTCACGGTCGCGACGCCTGCACCCACAGCCGCGCGCGGAAACGGCGCGGCGCGGGTGTGCCACACGTATCAAGGTAGGAGGACATCGTGAAAAAGTCCTGAATTCCGGCTGAAAACACCTGTATCAGACAGACTGAAATCCATCTGTATGGCGCCTGGCGGGGCACTGTAGTCCACGCGCAATGCCAGAGAAAGGGCACCACCAGATACACAAGGTCCTGCGTTTGGGGTGTCGTTGGTTCGCGTGAAGCGCGGCGCTTTCATCGCTTTCATTTGAAATGCGTGGACGCGACCCTATTCAATCGCTCGTGTACGACCAAGCCTTCACAGACGGCTCAACCGGGCAGGAGCCCCGATTCGCGGTAAGTCTTGATCAGCGAATCAAAGAGCGATATGTCCGAACGGCCGCGCGCCATCAACTGCGCGCCGGCCACTGCCGCATAGATCGCGCGGGCCCGCCTTTCAGACTCTCTGTTACTGAGATGGCCCGCGGCAGACAAAACTTTGCTGAGCCAGGCCACGTTCACGTCCGCGAATTTCTGAATCTCGGTCTTGACCACGTCCGGCAAATCGTCGTACTCGGCCGCCATGAAACTGGACAGGCACATCCGGTTTTCGCTCTCAAGGGACTTGCGAAAGGTGGCCGGATACCGTCGCAACCAGCGCGCGGGCTCCGGCGAGTCCAGCCACATTGCCTCCAGCGCCGCGGCTGAGTTCTCCCAGTAGCGCTTCGCTACAGCGGCCGCAAGATCGGCCTTGCTCGGAAAGTGATGGTAGATGCTTGCGGCCTTGATGCCGACAGCCTGCGCGAGATCGCGAATATTGAGCCCGCCGTAACCATGCGCCTGCGCGATCTTCGTTGCGGCCATCAGAATCTTGTCGCTGGAGTTTGTGCCTTCTGCATTCTTCACTGGCCGCGTCCTTGAAGAGAGAACTTGTTGACGGCCAGAATTATAGCGCCTATGGTAAACCTAACTACCGTTAGGTAGAAAACTCAGCGCGGTCTTTCATCGTCTCTTCCCGTCTTCAATCGTCTTCAATTTCGTGAGGTCATTTGTGGGTTCATTTGTGAGTTCCGACATCGTCTTTCAGGACGCCACCCGGCTGGCAGAACTGATCCGCACCCGCCAGATCTCCCCGGTCGAAGTCATGCAGGCCCACCTCGAACGCATCGAGGCTATCGACCCAAAGGTCAATGCCATCGTCACCGTTGCCGACGACGCGCTCAAGGCAGCGAGGCAAGCAGAAGCGGCCGTCATGGCCGGCGAGACGCTCGGCCCGTTGCACGGCGTTCCGTTCACGGCCAAAGATTCCATCGACACCGCCGGTGTTCTGACCCAACGCGGGTCGCCCATTTTCAGGGGGCGCGTGCCGGACACCGATGCGACGAGCGTCGCCCGGCTGAAAAAGGCGGGCGGGATTTTGCTGGCAAAGACGAATCTGCCGGAGTTTTCGTACTGGATAGAAAGCGACAATCTGCTCAGCGGGCGTTCAAACAACCCATGGGATCTGGAGCGCACGCCGGGAGGATCGAGCGGCGGCGAGGCGGCGGCCATCGCGGCGGGCATGTCGCCGCTGGGCCTCGGCACCGATCTCGCCATTTCCGTGCGTGGCCCGGCCGCGCAAACGGGCATTGTTTCGCTCAAAGCGACGCACGGGCGCGTTCCGATGACAGGCATTTTCCCGCGTGCGCCGCGTCGCTTCTGGCACGTCGGACCGATGGCCCGGAGTATCCGCGACCTCGCGCTCGCTTTCTCCCTGCTCGCTGGACCCGATGGGCTCGACGCATACGCGTCGAGCACCGCGAACTTCGACGCCGGCGCAGGGCGCTCGCCGCATCGTCCGCTGCGCGTGGGCTGGCTCGTGGAACCGGGGTTCGGGCCCATTGACCCGGAAGTTGCCGCCACGCTCAAGGCAGCCGCAGACGCGCTGCAAAGCAACGGTGTCGATGTCGCGCCCGTGCGAATTGCCGCGCTCGAGCGCGACTTCGCTCTGGATGTCTTCAATCGCCTGCACGTCATGGAGATGAAACCCGCATTCGCGCAAGTGACGGCCGGTCATAGCGAAGACGCGCTGTACAAGATGGCGAAGACCATGCGCGCCCTTCCCGAGACGTCCATGAAGGACTACATAGACGCCGAGCAGGCGGCTGAACGGTTGCGCGACGGGTTTGCAGCCTGCTTCCAGGAATACGACGCACTGCTTACGCCCGTCCTGCCGATTCCGGCACACAGGCATGGTGCCGATACCTTCGTCATCAATGGAAGAACGGTCGATGCGACCTTCCTTCAGGGCGCAACCGTACCGCTCAACATCACCGGCTTGCCCGGCCTCTCCATGCGATTCGGAACGAGCAAGGAGGGGCTACCCATCAATGTGCAGCTGGTCGGCAGCTGGCTCGCCGAATCCACCATCCTGCACCTTGCCTCGCTACTGGAAAGCCTGAGCGCTGTGCGAGACCTTCATCCGGCACTGTGATGCACCGAAGACGAGGCGTATCCGTGGGCGCCCAAAGTCGAGCCGGCCCACGGGGTCCGCGCAATGCATCCGTCCAGGTACGCGACACGTGAGGCGTGGAAGTCACGATTCGCGCCCTGCCGAGATCGGCGTGCGGAGGATCGTGGTGAGCCGCACGCCGATCTCGGCTCTGCACTGTCAATACGTCGCCCGTTATTCATTCTCCGCGCGAACGGGCAGCGCGGACGCATCGGACGTCTTGCGCACCTTGGCCACTTGCGCCGCCGTCACGGCCGACGCGCGGTTACCCCAGCTCGAGCGCACGAACGTCAGCACGTCGGCCACGTCGCGGTCCGTCAGCCGCTGCGCAAAACCCGGCATCGCGTAGTGTGCGGGGCCGGCCTTCGTCCATGGCATTGCACCGCCTTGCAACACGAGGTGGATCAGCGAAGTCGGATCGTTCGTGTTGACCACCGTCGACAGCGCGAGCGACGGGAACGTCCCGCCGTAGCCGCGGCCGTCCGTGCGATGACAGGCCGCGCAGTTGTCGATGAAGGTCAGCGCGCCGTTGCTGCGGTCGGCGCCGGCGCGCAGCGCCGTGGCGGCGGCCGGATCGGCCGTGAGCGCACGGCCCGACGCATCGGCAGGTGCGAGGGTCTTGAGATACGCCGCGATCGACGCCAGATCCTGATCGCTCATGTGCTGCGTGCTGTTCTCGACCACCTCCGTCATGCCGCCGAACGCCGCCGAATGCGCGGTGCGCCCGCTCTTCAGGAACGCGACGATATCGGCCGCGCTCCAGCTCGCGAGCCCGTCCTTCGCATCGCCGCGCAGGCTCTTCGCCAGATAGCCGTCCACAACGCCGCCTGACAGGAACGTCTTGCCGTCGTCGCTGAGCGCCGTTTCCTGCAGCGCGAAGCCGCGCGGCGTGTGGCATGCGCCGCAATGCGCGAGCCCTTCCACGAGATAGCGACCACGCGCAACAGGGTCGTTCGGCAGCGGGGCGTCGTCGGCGACGGTATCCGGTGCGAACGCCATACGCCAGAAACGCAGCGGCCAGCGCATCGACAGCGGCCACGGAATGTCCGACGCGCGATTGCCCTGCGAAACCGGCTCGACGCCGTGCATGAGGTAGGCATATAGCGCCTTCACGTCGGCCGGCTTGACCTTCGCGTACGACACGTAAGGCATCGCCGGATAGAGCGACGTGCCGTCTTTCGCTATGCCGTGCCGCAACGCGCGATCGAACTCTTCCAGCGTGTAGCGCCCGATGCCGGATGCCGCATCGGGCGTGATGTTGGTCGAGTAGATCGTGCCGACAGGCGACGCGATACCGAGACCGCCCGCGAACGGCTTGCCGCCCTTCGCGGTGTGGCACGCGATGCAATCGGCCGCGGCGGCCAGATAACGGCCTTTCTCGATCAGTGCCGCATCTGCGCTCGCCACAGCAGGTGTCGCGCTCGCTGTCGCGCTCGCTGTCGCGCTCGCTGTCGTAACGGCGGCGGCCGGAGCGGAGCTCGCGGCTGGCGCAGTCTGCGCCGATGCCACCGCCGCAAAACCGGCAGCAACAAGCACGGCCGCCGAAAGAACGGTCAACGTGATTCTGGTTGGGGTCATCGCCGTCTCCTTATGCCTGCACCAGCGGAGCCGGGTTCTTCAGGTACTGCTCACGGATCGCCTTCGCGGAGTGGTACGCGAGCGCGGCCACGATGCCGGTCGGGTTGTAGCCCATGTTCTGCGGAAAGGCCGAGGCGCCCATCACGAATACGTTGGGCACGTCCCAGCTCTGCAGGTACTTGTTGACGACGCTCGTTGCAGGCGACGCCCCCATCACCGCACCGCCGGTCGTATGCGTCGACTGATACACGCGCGTGTCGTAGTGCTGGCCCTTCTTGCGAATGGCCCGGAAGTGCTTCTCCGGCCGCATGGCTTTCGCCACGTCCTCCATGCGCGTGCCGATGTAGTCGAGCATCGCGTATTCGTTGTCGTGCCAGTCGAACGTCATGCGCAAGAGCGGCAGACCGTGCGCATCGCGATAGGTCGGATCGAGGTCCAGGTACGCGTCGCGATACGGCATCACCGAACCGGAAATGCCGATCGTCATGTAGCGCTGGTACGCGTCCGTGATGCCGGCCTTCCAGCCGCTGCCCCACGTGGGTGTGCCAGGCACGGTGGCCGCCTGCTTGATCGGTCTGCCCCCGGTGCGAATGTGGCGGATGCTCGCGCCGCCCACGAAGCCGAGCGGTCCGTGATCGAACTGGTCGCCGTTGAAGTCGTCCATGCCTACGCCGCCCGCGCCCGTGCCGATGAACGGATTGAGCTGCGTCCCCTTGGGCAGCAGCACATTGATGCCGCCGTTCATCTGGTACGCGTAGTTGCGTCCCACCACGCCTTCGCCCGTCTTCGGGTCGTACGGCTTGCCGATACCCGAGAGCAGCAGTAGCCGCACGTTATGCATCTGGAACGCGGCCACGATCACCATGTCGGCCGGTTGCTCCACTTCGCGGCCCTGCGCATCGATGTACGTCACGCCGGTTGCACGCTTTCTGTCCGGCGAAAGCAGCACTTTCGTGACGTACGATTTCGTGCGCAGCTCGAAATGGGGCTTCTTGAGCAGCACGGGCATGATCGTGGTCTGCGGCGAAGCCTTCGAGTACATGTAGCAACCGAAGTCTTCGCAGAAGCCGCAGAAGTTGCACGGCCCGAGGCGCACGCCGTACGGGTTCGTGTACGGCGTCGATGCATTCGCGGCGGGCGCCGGGTACGGATGAAAACCCGCTTCGCGCGCGGCCTTTTCGAACAGCGTCGCGCCGAGGCCGTTCGTGAGCGGCGGCGTGGGAAACTCGCCGGTGCGCCGGCCTTCGAGCGGATTGCCGCCCGCCTGGATTTCGCCATTCAGATTACCGGCCTTGCCCGAGGTGCCGAACACCTTCTCCGCGAAATCGAAGAACGGCTCCATCTCGTCGTAGGTCACGCCGAAGTCCTGCACCTGCATGCCCTCCGGAATGAACTTCTTGCCGTAGCGCTCTTCATAGCGCGTACGCAGCTGCAGTTCCTCGGGCAGCATCCGGTAATGCATGCCGTTCCAGTGAAATCCCGCGCCGCCCACGCCGTTGCCGAGCAGAAACGAGCCGTGCTGGCGGTACGGCACCGCGAGATCGTCCACGCCATGGCGAATGGTCACGGTCTCGCCCGATAGATCCTGGAAGAGCGCGCCGCGTACGGCGTACTTGAGTTCGTCGGCCACCCGCGGATAGTTCGCGTCGGTGGGCGTATCGCGCATCGCGCCGCGTTCGAGCGCGACAACGTTGAGCCCCGCATCGGTGAGTTCCTGTGCGAGGATCGCGCCGGTCCAGCCGAACCCCACGATGACGCAGTCCACCTTGTTCTTTTTGATTGCCACGTCTTACCCCCGCTTACCGTCGATCGACACCGGACCGTACGGATATTTCGCACCCGGCTGATCGATCCAGTCCATGAAGTCCGCGCGTGCGCCGGGAAACCCGACCATCTTCCAGCCGGCCATGTCCTTGTTGCCGCCGTAGATCGGATCGGAGAGGAAGCCTTCCTTCGTATTGCCAAGCAGGAACGAAAAGAAGGTGCGCGCCGGCACCGTCTCGAACGCGATCTTCGCGTGCTCGAGTTCGTGCAGCACCTGCTCCTGGGTCTTCGCATCGAGCTGCGCGAACGTCTTGCCGTACTGCTTCTTGCAGTGCTTCTCGCAGGCTTCGATGCCGTGGCGGTAGATGTCGCGCGGCGCGAAATTGATCTGGTAGCCCATCTCGGGCGCTACGTCGGGATGGAACGGCCCCTGCATGTACCAGAGCTTGCCGTGGCCGTACGGCGTCTCCATCTGCCGGTCGATGTATTCGGGCACGCCGGCCTTGAGGGCACCGGGACCGTGTTCGTCCTCGGGAATCAGCCGGTCCACTGCGGCGTGCAGGAAGATCCATTCCGCGTCGGTGAAATAGGCAGGTCGATACGCTGTTCCCTCGGTAGCGGAGGAAGAAGCGGCGTTGCTACAGGCGCTTTGCGTAAGCGTGGCGCCCGACGCGACAGTGGCGGCGGGCACGATGGCCAGCACCTGTCGCAGGAAGCGACGGCGCGGTTCCGGTTTATTTGACATCGGTCTTCTCGTGGGTTGTTGTGAAGTGCCCCGGACTGCGTATCAGCCTGTGCATCGACAGGCTGACGCAAGGAGAGCGAAGCATCGCAAGATGGCCGGCAACGGGCGCGCGCGTTGCACCGGCCCTGCCTCATTGATGCAGGTCGCCGGTCGCGCACACGCCGCGTTCAAACCATCCTCGGGCGGCCTTCAAGGCCGCCCATGCACCAGAACGTCGGCGGCATCGTGCGGCAAGGCAAGACATGCCGCCCTTCAGGCAACGTGCTCGCCGAGTGTGAACTGTGCCGCCGCATCCGCGAGCGTGCGCGCCTGGTCTTCGAGCGAGCGTGCGGCGGCCGCCGCCTCTTCCACGAGCGCGGCGTTCTGTTGCGTCGCGTGGTCCATGTCGTTCACCGCGACGCTCACCTGGCTCAGCCCGTGGCTTTGCTCCTGGGTCGCCGCCGAGATTTCGCTCATGATCGCGTTCGCGCGCGAGACAGCGTCGATCAGGTCGCTCATCGTGTCGCCGGCCTCGTTCACGAGCTTCGCGCCTTCGTCGATGCGCGAAGTGGAGTTGGCGATCAGGTCGCGAATTTCCTTCGCCGCCGAAGACGAGCGCTGCGCGAGCGAGCGGACCTCGCTCGCCACCACCGCGAAACCGCGCCCCTGCTCGCCTGCGCGCGCCGCTTCCACTGCCGCGTTGAGCGCGAGAATATTGGTCTGGAAGGCAATGCCCTCGATGATCGATGTGATCTCGGCAACGGCTGTCGAGCTCTGGCTGATCGCGCCCATCGTGTTCACGACGCGCGCCACGACGTCATGGCCGCGCCGTGCGATATCCGATGCGGAAGACGACAGCTCGCTCGCCCGCCGCACGTTGTCGGCGTTCTGCTGCACGGTGCTCGACAACTGCTCGGTGCTCGATGCGGTTTCCTGCAGCGCCGCGGCCTGAGATTCGGTGCGTGCCGACAGATCGGCGTTGCCGGCCGAGATCTGGCGCGTCGCCGTCGCGATGGCGTTACTGCCTTCGCTCAGCGTGCGAACAGTGCGCCTCAAGCTCGACTGCATTTCGGCCAGCCCTTCGAGCATGCGCCCCATCTCGTCGTGCGAACGCGCTTCGATCCGGCGGCCCAGGTTGCCTTGTGCGATCTCGCCGAAGTGCGCCACGGCATCGTTGACCGGCACGAGGATTGCCTTGCGCAGGAAGTACCAGCCGCCGACCGCGGCCGCGAGGCCTGCGACGATCGCCGCAATGCTGCCCGCAAGGAACAGCTGGTATTGACGCTCCGTTGCTTCGTACTCTTCCTTCGACTGGTTGAACTGGTAGCGCTTCAATGCGTTCGCGGCTTCCTGCATGCTCGTGTAGATCTTGCCCACGCTGAACATCAGCTTGAGGATCTGGTCGCGGTCGCCGCTCTTCGTCGCTTCGCGAAAACGCGCGAGTTCGGCTTCGGTCTGTTCGTACTGGCTGGTCACGCCTGCGGCAAGCCGGTCTTCTTCAGCGTCGCGCGGCAGCGAAAGATACTGGTTCCACGCCGCGGCCGCTGCGGCTTTGACCTCGTCATCCTTCTTGTACATGTTCAGCGCATCTTCGGAGCCGGGATTGATCGCCGCACGGTCGAGCGACGTGCGTTGCCGGCCCACCATGATGGTCATCTCGCCAACTGCAATGGACTTGGGCAACTGCTCGGAATAGGTGCGCCGGTTCGCGTTGTTACTCGTGACCATGCCGGCAATGCCGAGGGCGCCAATAATGACCAGCAGGACGCCTAAGAAGGACATGGCCGCAACCAGGCGGCCATTGATAGAGATGTGGGTTCGAAGCATCGTGACGGAGACCTTTATTACGTTCTGTAAGAGTTCCGTGCATCGACGCGACACGGCCCCACCTGGTTATCGGCCGCTTCCCCGACGTCTTTACAGTGATTGCTTAAACCAGCGCGGAAGGCACGCGGGCAAACGCTCCGCTCGCGATCGCGAGGTTGTCGGCAGGCGTGAATGAGGGGCGGGCAGTCCAACACATCGGACACCGAATGCCCCTTGCTTCATGAGCGCCTGGCTTGATTGATCGACATGAAAGACGCGCTGTCGCGGGCGGCAGATCGAAGACGATCCATGCGGCTCCATCTCTTCGCCGCAGGCACCCGCGAGTCCTACCACCCGTATTTGAGTTCGACGCCCGCGTAGTCGGCGTTGTGCCCGCCTGCCTCGCGTATTGTGTTGCCCACCTGGAAATGCACGGCTTCAATGGAGCCGATCAGGTTGGCCGCCATCGTCCAGTCCGCGCGCAGCTGCACGTACATCCCCGTCCACAGGCTGCCTTTACCCGCGGTGCCGGGCACCACCTGACTGCCTTGCTGGTACACGGCATCGCCCGTCGTCGCGCGCCATTGGAAACCGAGCGCACCCAGCAGCGCGAGGTTCGCTGTCGGCTTCACCGTAATGGAGGGCTTCACGTGGATCAGGTTCGAGTAACCGGTGTAGCTCGCAAGCGTGAAGTAATAGCCGTTCGGAAACAGCGGATTGAACGTCTCCACGCGGCCATCGTGCGGGTGCCGGTCACCCGACGCTGCATCGATCTGCAGGCCGATACGAGGCGACCACGGCAGGTCGAGCTTGTACCCGGCGATCGAGCCGATCGCCCACGCGCCGATCGTGCTGTTGCCCACCGTCCCCGTCTGCAGCATGCCTTCCACGTCCCAGTCGAAGCGGCCGTGCGTGCCCGTGTACCGCAGATCCCAGACGTCGCGACGCTCCGCGCCGACTGCATCCAGAAACCGGGCGTTGCTGCGGTTGTAGCGCGACCAGTAGCCGGAAAGGTCGCCCGGTCCTACGGACTGGCGCTCGAAACGCACGCCGCTGAACGTGAGGTCGCGGTTCGATACGTCGTCGAACGCGGTGGCGTCGCGGTATTGAACCGGTTGCGTCGCGTAGGCAATGAATCGCCACTTCTGGTATTCGTAGTCGGCCCACACGGCGTCGAACGCCTGCCGCACGTTCGGGCCGTCTCGCACGGAAATGAAACGCTGCAAGTCGAACGCCATCTCCTGCCGGCCCACACGAAACTTGAAGATGCCGCCGCCCAGCGCGCCGGTGTAGGTGGCGAACGCCTGCTCGAGATCGAGCGGGTTCTTGTCTACCGGCGTGACGGCGTCCTTGGCCCATGCGCGCGCGTCCTCCAGTTGCGCGAAGAACTGCCAGTGCTCGCCGACGCGTGCGTCGGCATGCACTTCCACGCGCTGAATCAGATACGTGTCCGACTGCGCCTTGCCGATGCCGAAGAGCCGTGCGTTGTTGGTTTCCATGCGCTCGCGCAGATTGACGCCGAGCGAGAGCCAGGAAGACGGTATGCCCGGCAACGGCATGTACTTGAGCGCATCGAGCGGCGCGCGCGGCACACAGGGATTCGCGAGCACCGACCAGTCTTCCTGCCAGCGATTGAACATGACAACCGGACGTTTGGCGCTGCATGCCGCAACCGGAGCAGCGGCGCTTCCCGCAGCGGCAGCAGCGGCGGCCGTTGCGTTAGCGGGCACCGCGACGGAATCGGCGAGCGCCGCGTCCGCGCCCGTCAGCAACAAGCCGCCGACGAACGCCGGAAACACCCTGCGCTTGTGCACGAGCCCAGCAAGGAATGCGGCAAAAAGCGCGTCGGCGGACTTCATTTCGCTGCGTCGGCGTGGATTTCGGCGATGTAGCCGCCCGGGAACTGGACGATCGCGGCATGGCGCCCGTCTGCCGTGAACGGCGGCACGAGCACCGTCACGCCCGCGGCTTTGGCCTTCTCCAGCGTGGCGTCGAGATTGGCCACTTCATAGCCGGTCGTTTCGCGGCCGAACGGGTACGGCAGATGGCCGTCGGTCGCGAGCACGGTCATCTTGCCGAAGCCCGACTCGATACGAACGCGGCGATACGTGTCGTCAGGCCGGCCGATCTCGATACCGGGCGCCTTCGCCTCGTCGGACACCACCTTGCCGTGCGAGAACTTCACGAAATCGTGCACGAGCTTGTTGAGGCTTTGCGGCGAAACGTAGACCCGATTCTCGGGAACCGTCTGCAGCGCGTCGTAGTGCGGAACCCGGTTATGCCAGTACAGCTGCATGTTGAGGCCGCCCGGCCAGGTCACGATGACATCGCGACCAATCGGATCGGGAAAAGTATCGACGATCACGTCCGCGCCGAGCGCGCGTGCCGACTTGACCGCCGCATCCATGTCGGTCACGAGATAGCCGGTGCGCTCCGCGCCGAACGGATACGGAATCGGCGTCTTGAAGCCAAACACGGAGATCGTGCCCGAGGGCGTGAAGACGAGTTGCGACATGGTCTGGCTGGGCGTGGGCGTGACCTGGAATACGCCCTGCTTCGACTTGCTGCCGCCGAAGGTCGCGACGAAGCTGTCCGTGAAGCGGTCGAAGTCTTCGGGCGCGACGTAGACATGCGTGGTGTCGTACTGCGGACCGACGGCAACGGCCGGCGGCGTGGCTGGCATCACGGGCGGTTTCGCAAACGACACGGGCGCGGCGACGAGCCCGCCCGCGATCATCAGCGCAACCAGTGCGCAGCGAATGGCTTTCATAACGGAGTTTCCTTCGTTGAGTACAGGCGCGAAGCCAATGGGACGCGTTCGCGCCGAACGCGTCCTGTCGGCTTCGGGAACAGCGGGGTCGCGATTACTTCGCGGGCACGGCGGCCAGTATTTCGTGCGGCACCGACGTGCGCTGCGCGGCCTTGTGGACCATCGTGTACGCGTAATCGACGCCCATGCCGTACGCGCCCGAGTGTTCCTTCGCGATGGCCATGACGGCGTCGTAGGTCTCGCGGCGCGCCCAGTCGCGCTGCCACTCGAGCATCACCTGCTGCCAGGTGACGGGCACGACGCCGGCCTGGACCATGCGCTGCATCGCGAAGTCGTGCGCGTCTTTGGAGGTACCGCCCGACGCGTCGGCCACCATGTAGATTTCGTAGTTGCCTTCGAGCATGGCGCAAAGCGCGAACGTGGTGTTGCACACCTCCGTCCACAGGCCGGCCACGACGACTTTCTTGCGGCCGTTCGCGGCCAGCGCGTCGCGCACTTTCTGGTCGTCCCACGAATTCATCGAGGTGCGCTCGAGCACCTTGTGATCGGGAAACACGTCGAGCAGCTCGGGGTAGGTGTAGCCCGAAAAGCTTTGCGACTCGACCGTCGTGATGGTGGTGGGAATGTTGAATACCTTGGCCGCTTTGGCGAGACCGACCACATTGTTCTTCAGCACCTGGCGGTCGATGGACTGCACGCCGAAAGCCATTTGCGGCTGCTGATCGATAATGATCAGCTGGCTGTTGTGGGGAGTCAGGACTTCAAGATTGGGATTGCTCATGGCAGAAATATCCTGTGAACGGGTGAAAGGAAGCCCCCGCGCCGAATGAACGAACGGACGGGCGGAGCCTCATGTGTGATGCGCCGGGAGAGTGGCCGTACAGCCGCACTTATTGGACACGCAAAATCGCGGGCCCGACAGATAAAAAAAGTTAATTAATCTGATTCAGGAAATCCGCTCTTAATTAATCTTAATGGGACCTCTCAGGTTCTTGAAACGCGATACCCTTTCGGGCACCCTCGCACCATCCGGCAATCTGCGCATGACCAACGTCGAGCTGTTCCATTACCTGCTGCTGTTGATCGCCGGCGCAAGTGCGCTCACCTGGCTGGCCGACCGGATCTCGATTCCGCCTGCGGTCGTGCTGTTGCTGGGCGGCTGTGTCATCGCCGTGGCCGGCAAGGGCGTGACCGGCATGGACCCGGACCTCCTGCTCGTGGCCGTGTTGCCGCCGCTGCTGATGTCGAGTTCGTTCTATACGGCGTGGAAGGAATTCCGCGCAGAACTCGGCACGATCGTCTCGCTCGTGCTGGGTGCCGTAGCGTTCACCACGGTCGCGGTCGCCTTCGCCGTGCATGCGTTCAATCCCGGCTTGCCCTGGGCCGCGTGCTTCACGCTCGGCGCAATCGTCTCGCCGCCGGACGCCGTCGCCGCGAAAGCGATCCTGCAGCGCTATGCGCTGCCGCCAAGGCTCGTGGCCGTCCTCGAAGGCGAAAGCCTCGTCAACGACGCGTCTGGTCTGCTGCTCTACCAGATGGCGGTTTCAGCGGCGCTCGCCGCTACTACGATTACGGTCGCGAGCGGCACAGGCCTCTTCTTCAAGCTCATCCTGCTCGGCATCGCCGTGGGCCTCGTGTGCGGCCAGGCGATGTGCGCGGTGCTGACGCGCCTCGTCGATTCGAAGCTCGGCATCGTCCTGACCTTCACGATGGCGTGGGCGAGTTACGGCGTCGCCGAAGCGATCGGCGGCTCGGGGGTGCTCTCGGTCGTCACCTGCGGACTCGTGCTCGGCATACGCCAGCACCGCGTGTTCAGCGCCGACATGCGGATCAAGGCCAAAGCCACGTGGGAAGCCATCGTGTTTGTGCTCGACGCGCTCGTGTTTGTGCTGATCGGGCTCGCGCTGCACGGCATTCTCGCCAGCGTGAACCAGGAAGGCGCGGTGGTCATGGCGGGCTTGCGCGTCGCATTGCCGGCCACCGCGGCGGCTGTCGTCGCGCGACTCGTGTGGGTGTTCGCCGCGATCTGGCTGCCGGGCCGTCTACGCGCAAGGCACACGGGAGGCCGCGCCTGGTCGCTCGGCGAAGCCGCCGTGATGGGATGGGCCGGCATGCGCGGCGTGGTCAGTCTGGCCGCGGCGCTGGCGCTGCCCGATCACTTCGCAGGCCGCGACGTGATCATTTTCAGCACGTTTGTGCTGATCATCACCACGCTCGTCGTGCAGGGCGGCAGCCTCGCGCCGTTGATCCGGTTGCTGAAGCTGCGAGCGCCCGCGCGCCACACGATGTCCGAGCACGAGACGCGTGCGCGCACGTTCGGCGCCTCGCTCGCGGCGCTTGCGGACATCGGCAAGCGCGAGGACGGTATCGAGCCGGCCATGCTCGCGCGGCTGCAAGCGGAATACCGCGTGCGCGTCACCTCGAACGAGAATGCGCACACCGCAGGCGAAGAGCGGATCGAACATCGGGCGCGCTTGCTGCGCGTCGAACTCGAGCTTGTCGGCGTCTCGCGCGACACGTTGCTCACCCTGCATCGCGCCGGCAAAGTCGACGACGCGGTGCTCCACCGCATCGAGTCCGAACTCGACCTGGAAGAGCTGCGGCTACTGCGTCTGCTCGAACCGTGACGGTTTAACAGGCCATCCACCGGCGTTCAGGCACGTCTTTGCATGGCCCTACCCCGCGTTTGCATGGCGCAGGCGGGTGGGAGCTCTCGTCACACGTCCCCGGAAAAGTCGCCGCGTGGCCAGAGCGCGTCAGACGTGCGGGTCATCGCGCAATCCATCGTGAGCCTCATGTACGTAACGCGGTCTGAACTGGCTGCCCAGCCTGAAGGCAGACATGCGCCGTGCCGGCAGACGCGGGCGCGAACGCTGCAACGCGCCGAGCTGCACGAGTTCGTTGACGGCATCGGTCCAGCGTCTGGCCGTAAAGCCGCAGGCCGCGCGCAGGTCGAGATCGGGAATGGGACGCTGCTGACCGAAATCGAGCAGCGGCACGACCAGCAGCGCGACGAGGAAAGCGTCGTCGCTCAGCGCGTGCTCGACGAGCCGCGCAAGAAAGGTGCGTTGCACATTCGAGAGCGCGGCGTGCAGCGTCTTGACCGACACCGCGCCCGGTATCGCGAGGCAAGGCATGGGTACGAAGCCGTAATCTCCGTAATCGCTCATGGCTGCTCCGCTTCGTTTGCGGTATTCGTGAACGGCCGCCACACCCGCGCGGCATCGCGGGGCAGATCACTCGCCACGACGCGTGCTGCCGTAGCCGGCATGGGACCGGTGATGTTGGTGCACTTCATGCGAACGGTTCTCCGTGTCAGAACGAGGCGCCGGCCTGGCAGCCGCCGGCCGCCGCGCCATTGGTTGCGTTCATGCCGCAGCCGAGGAGCGAACAGCCGGAGAGCGCGAGGACGGCCACGACGGCGAGCAGGTGGAGCAAGCGGTGCAGGATCATGTCGGTGACTCCGTTCAGTAGCTCGTGGCCGGTGCATCAGCGGGGAAAGACGACGGCGATGAGAAGCCTGAGAAACATCCACGCGGCGAGCACCGATAGCGGGATGACGAGCAGCACCGCGGCAATCAGCCAACCCACGCGCGGCAACGCGTGCGGGTCTCGCCCTTCGTGGCGCGCTCTGGTTGCGGCTTCGCCTCGCATACACGCCTCCCACGCTCAGAGCGGCACAAACTCGATGCGCCGGTTCGCAAAACGTCCGGCGGCTGTCAGCGTGCCGGCCACTGCACGGTCCGCCCCGTACCCTTGCGCGACCAGCGACGCCGCCGGTACGCCCGCATTCACGAGAAAGCCGCGTATGGCATCGGCGCGCCGCTGTGTCAGGGCAGTCAGGGCGAGCGGGCCATTGCCGTCGTCCGCGCGGTTTCCGTGCGCAGTTCACTGTCGTCGGTGAACCGCCAGTCACCGCACTGACCGCAGATGCGCACGCAGCCGGCGTAGATCTGGATCACGGCGTCGTCTCCCCATGCCTGCCGCAAACGCCGCAGCCACGCACGCTGTCTGCGGCTCAGGTAGAACGGCCAGTCGCATCGCCGTGCCAGGTGCGGCTCCGCCTGCAGGCTCGGAAAGCGAAACGCATCCGGCTGCATCGGGGCGGAACCGGCAAGCTCGTCTTCCATGGGCGCCTCACGCGGCGGTGCGGCCCGCGGCTGCGGCGTGCTCGCGGTGCTCGTGCGCCAGTGTTGCGAGGTCGCGCGCGAGCGCCTCGAAGACCGGGGACCACGCTCCATAGGCCGGCTGGCGATACAGCCGGGCGCTCGGATACCAGGGGCTGTCGCTGCGCCCGCTCATCCAGGGCCAGTGCGGATTCACGTCGAGCAGCACCCAGACCGGCACGCCGAGACCGCCCGCGAGATGCGCAACCGACGTACACACCGTGATGACGAGATCGAGGCTGGCCACGAGCGCGGCCGTATCGTCGAACGAGCCCAGTTCCGCCGTGTGGTCGACAAGCGCGAGGCCGGCGTCGTGCATACGCTCTACGTCTGCCGCAGCATCGAGCTGCAGGTTGACGAACGTGACGTCTTCGATGGCGGCAAAGGCCTGGGCACAGGCGAGCGGATCAACCGATCGCATGGCATTGCGTTGATGGTCGTGGCTGCCTGTCCATACGAGTCCCACGCGCAGCGGGCGGCCACGCCCCAGGCGGGCATCCCAGGCCTGGGTTTTCGCCGGATCGGCCTTGAGGTACGGCTCCGCGCCCGGCAGGTCCGCGAGGCCTGTGCCGAGCATGAGCGGAAGGCTCGCGAGCGGCAGATGGAAATCAAATGCGGGAAGCGGCCGCTGGTCGTGGGCGACGACCGCCGGCACACGATCGCCGAGGCTGCGCATGAGCAGCGTATGCAGACTGTCGAAGCAGCAGTAGACGAGCGTGCCGCCCTCCTTTTCCACGCGCGCGGCGATCGCCGGCACGAAACGCACGAACTGCAGCACGTCGCCATGCCCCTGCTCGCCCCAGACAAAGAGCGTCCTGCCCGCAAGCGGCTCGCCGTTCCACCTGGGCGCCGGCATGTTCGGCACGACATCGCGCAGTTCAGGCGAGCCCTGCCAGCGGGCCTCGTGGCTCTGCCAGCCCCGCGCGTAGTCGCCCAGCATGAGCTGCAGCATGGCGATGGTCCAGACGAGCGAAGCATTCTGCGGGTCAAGCGCAAGCGCACGTTCGGCCACCGCAAGCGCAGCCGGAAATTCCTGCCACTCGCGCAGCACGTACGAATACGTCTGCAGCGCGTTGACGTAGTTCGGCGCAAGCGCACAGGCGCGTTCGGCCGCCACCAGGCTGTCGCCGATCTCGCCCATGCGCAGCAGCGCGGCGGCAAGATTCGTCCAGGCGAGCGCGTGGTCCGGCTCGTCGGCGAGTGTGGCTTCCAGCAGTGCCTTTGCCTCCCCGTATTGCCGCAGTTCGAGGTGCGCCGCGCCCATGTTGTTGCGGAGCATCGGCAGGCGCGGATCGAGCTGCATTGCGTGACGATAGGCGTCCAGCGCCTGCAGATGATGGCGGTCCTGCTGATGCGCGAGGCCCAGCCGGAACCAGGTGTGCGCCTCTTCGGGCGCACGCTCGCAGCGAACCATGGCGAGGTTGCGCGCCTCGTCGGGGCGGCCGAGCCGCAGCAGCACGTCGATCCAGTCCACCATCCAGTCGTCGCCGCGCGCGCCCTCGTCCCAGGCGCGCTGGAACCAGCCGTTCGCGCCGGGATCGTCGCCGAGGCGAATGGCAAGGCGCGCGCGTTCGATCAGGGCGTCGACGTTCGCCGCGTCGGCATCCAGCGCGCGATCGAGCAGGTCTCTCGCCTCGTCAAGACGACCACGCAGACACCACAACCGGCTGCCTATCACCAGCTCCCGCGGCCGCGTCGAGTCCATGACGCGATGGGCATCGAGCAGTCGCGAGGCGGCAATCAGGTCGCCGCGCGCAATCATCCCTTCCACCTTGTTCAGCCAGGTCATCCGTTGTTCTCCATGCAATAGACAGGCGGTGTGCGAGCGCGGCGTACACGGCCTATGCGGCCTACGTGGCCAATGCCGCCATCAGTCCCAGTAACAGTCCGGCAAGACGCGCGCACCACAGCCGGTACGGTGGTGTGCCGGGCTCGCCCGGCTCTGGCCAGCGGCACAGGGCACACCGCGCGAGCGATGGCCCCGCGAAGAGCGCGCCGGCGGCCACTGCACCTGCCAGCATCACCCGCCCGACGGGCGAAGCCGCATGCCCGGGCGACACGTGAGACACCACCTCCTCCACGGCGAGCGAGGCTTCCCAGGCGATGAAGACACCCAGTTGTTGACGAGCAGCACCTGGTGCCGCAGCGGCGAGTGCTGGAACAGCTTGGACAGGTACAGCGCGTTCTGCTTGATGCCGTTGATCCACAGGCTCTCGGCGGCATCGCGCAGACCGATGGTGATGCCGATGCGCAGCCCGCGCGGGCATGGGCCGTTCATGTTTCCTCCCGGATGACGGTATGTGCGTTCATGGCCACCGAACTCGTCGTGGTCGACAGACCCGTGGACAACGAGCTGACACCGGTCGAGAGCGAGCTCACCCCCGTGGAGAGCGAGCTGGCCGTGGTCGAGGTCGAGGTGGACAGCGACGTGACACTGCTGTTCGTGCTCGACAGCCCCGTCGAAAGCGAGCTCACTCCGGTGGAAAGCGAACTGGCAACCCTGCCCGTTCAACCGCGCCTGCGCTCTTCGCCGGTCCCGCCGCGCTCGACCAGCTCTGGCTGTTCTGGACCTCGCCGCTTGCCGGCGCCATCGTCGCCGGGCTGATCTACCCGCTCGTGGCCGACACGCGGTCCGGCCGCGCACGCACGGGCATGGGGCGCGCCTGACCCATGTCGACGCGCCACCCGCCAGTGCCCGTTCCCCAACCCGCCCACGCGGGCTCCGCCGAAGTCACCGTCATTTCGTGCTTCGCGGAACCCGCGCCGGCGAGTCTCGAGAATCACCGGCACTACGCATTCGCGCACGGCTACCGGCATTGCTGGATCGACATGAGCAGCGGGCCAAGGGGGCCGCAGCTTCAGGCGCTGCACCGCTACGAATGCCTGCTGGCCGCGCTGGACGCCGCCGCAGAAAACCACCTCGTGCTGCTGCTCACGGAGAACGCCGCCGTCGTCTGGCCCGTTGCGCTATCCCGTCTGATGGAGGGACGAGACCGTCTGCTCGTGGCCACGTCCCCTGACTGCGTGCAGCACAACGTGCAGGTATGGCGCAATACGCCCGCGGCCCGCGCGTGCGTGCGAGGGCTCGCGGCGCAATGCCGGCTGGGCGGCGAGGCCTTCGTCAGCGAGAGCCAGCTGCTCGACGCCGTGCCCGCCTTGCCGTGGTACGAAACCATCGACGGCGTGTATGCGGTCATGCCGGCAGGGCCGAATGTCGATCCGCGCTGGAGCGTGGTGCCGGCGTTCGCGATCAGTCTGGACGCTGCGATGCACTCGCCGCCCGAGCTCGGCATCGTGCCGAGGTTTCGCGACGCCCTGTTCGGCCACATCAATCATTGCCAGCTGCGCGGCGAGGCGTTGTTCGATGCCGCTGCCCTGCCCGGCGACGTCGCGCCCATGCCCGAGCGCAGCACGTTCCAGCCTGGCCATCGCGTCGCACTCGTCACGCTCTATACGCCCGATATCGCCTGCTACGGACGGATTGCCGAAAACAGCTTCAGGCGCTACTGCGAACGTCACGGCTACGTTGGCCGAATGGTTCTTGAGAAGAGCACGTGCCTGTTCGCGTTGCGCGGCACTCATTCCTGACGGACGCCCAATGCTGCTGCCCCGCTGACGCGCAGCGGCCATTCCAGCGCGCGTCCGTTCACTGATCAGCCCGCGCTCGAATTCTGCAAGTGCCGCAAGCATGTGGAAAGTAAAGCGGCCAGTTGTCGAGCCGGTATCGATGTATTCGCTTAGAGAGACGAGCCGCACCTTTTGCTGCTCCAGATCGACCATGATGCTGGCAAGGTGCTGCAGCGAACGCCCCAATCTGTCCAACCGCCAGACCACCAACGCCCCCCCGCTGGCGACGGCTTCGAATGCCTGGCGCAAGCCGGGCCGGTCGAATCGTGCCCCCGAGATTCCTTTGTCGAAGAAGACCATATTGCATCCATGATCTCTTAAAGCCGTCAGCTGCATGTCCAGATGCTGTTCCTCAGTGGAAACACGGGCATATCCGATCTTTATTTTTTTGAATTGCATTTTTAAAAAATGAATTGGAACGGTAATTTTTTGGAAAACGCTATTAAATCTATCTTTCTTCAATCTCGTCCCAGACGAGCCGCACACATCGCCCTTCTCGCGCTTGTCCAGGGGGCGTGTAGCGGTCAAGTGATCCCGGACACTGCATTGAGTTCTTCTTCCGCAACGGCCGGCGCCAGTCCGTCATTGAACTGATGCGGCCGTATCCAGTTGTACCGGTGCATCAGGTAGTGGCTGATATCCCGGCGTGCTTCCTGCGCCGCCATATACCCCACTGACGGCAGCCATTCCGTCTTCCACAAGGATGTCGCATAGCGAGGCGAGAGATTCACTCCTGACGGTTGTCGAGCTCCGTCAGGGAAGCAGCGCCTGCTGCACGGGGTGGCTGTCGACGTACTGCTCCATGCTCAAGATCTTGCCGTCCTTGAGACAGTACAGGTGCGCGAAGATCAGTGTCTTGCCGAAGGCCTTGATGGCGTCGGCTACTGCGCGGCCGTCTGACAGCGAAAAGCCGCCGTCGATGAGGATGGCTTCCTTGGTACCGGAGAGCAGCACCGGCGCGCGGAAAAAGCCTTTTTCACCAGCGGGGAAATGCTTCCATTGCAACGGGGTGGCGGCGAGAGCGTTCGCTCCGGCGGAGGAAAGAGCGGCTACTGCGCCGGCGGCTGCAGCGGTTTGAATGAAGTCTCGGCGTGTCATCATGATGCCCTCAGGTAAAAGTCGAAATAAAGAACGAAAGCCTCAGGCTGCGACGAATTCCTCGATGAAAGCCTGTGGATTGGGAAACACAGTGCTGGAATGCAATAGCTGGCGCTGACCGCTCGTCTCCAGAATGAAGGTAGGCACTCCACGCGCATTGAACTGGCGCAACAGATCCTGTGCGTTGGCTAAACGTGCGCGGTTGGCCGCGACCAACTCGTCATCGGTTTGCGTCAAGCGCGCGGCCACCTGTTCGAGACCGATGGCCCTCAACACGGCGTCCAGCGTTTCCAGTCGTGTGATGTCCTGGCCATCGACGTAACGGGCTTTCTGAATGGCCTTGAGGGCTTCCAGTTCACGCTGCGGCGAGATCAGGGCAACGGCCGTTAATGCCAGGGTGGCGGCGCCACTGTCGAATCTTTGCTGGCGGTCGGCCAGGACTTTGCTGCGGTAGCGGCCGCTGAAGGGCTGGCCCGTCAGGCGCTCGATGCGCTGGTCGTTGCTCCAGGCATAGGCGGCGAAGCTGTCGTCCATCGAGCGTGCTCCTTCGCCGGAGAACAGGCCGCTGGGCAACAGTTCCACTTCCAGGCCCGGCACATCTTCCAGAGCCGCCACGGCGGCACCCGCGCCGTAGCACCAGCCGCACAGCGGGTCGAATACGTAGTACAGCGTCTTGTTCATGACTGGTTCCGTTTCAGTGAATGCGCTCATGATAGGGGTCGCGCATTGACAGAAAAAGCCGGATGGAATAGATAGACCGTATGTCAAAAGCAAACAATCCGGTCGAATTAAGTCACGGCAACTTTGCGAATCTCAAGCGGATGGCATACTTCGCGGCCGTCGTGGAAACCGGCAGCTTTACTCGCGCTGCCGAACGCCTGGGCGTGACCAAGGCGGTGGTCAGCCAGCACGTGGCCCGTTTGGAGCGTGAGTTCAAAACCACGCTGCTAACACGCACGACCCGCAAGGTCGCACCAACCGACGCAGGCAAACCGTTCCAAAGTCCATTCGCGAAACCGTCGGGGCAAGGGCTGTCCTCGTCGACCGTGAACGTGCTCTGGGGTTTTCTCAATCTGGTCGTGGGCTACCTGCTCCTTTGCCGTGTCGGACATTTCGATCTGAGAGACACGAGTGATGCCATCGCACTCGGGCTCGGCGTGCTGGTACTCAGCCTGCCCACGGCACGACATTTCGGCCGCTTCCACGGCGGCAATACACCGGGGCATTCGTGAGCCCTCCGGCAACCGGTGTCTTCCGTTCGCTGAGAAACGTCAACTACCGCATCTGGGCGGCAGGCGCGCTGGTTTCGAACGTGGGCACGTGGATGCAACGTACGGCCCAGGACTGGCTGGTGCTGACCCAGCTCACACGGCACAATGCGGCCGCCGTGGGCACCGTGATGGCGCTCCAGTTCGGGCCACAGCTTCTGCTGCTGCCCTGGACGGGATTCGCCGCCGATCACTACAACCAGCGCAAGCTTCTGATGGCAACCCAGGCCGTCTTGGGCGTTCTAGCCTTGATGCTCGGTCTTCTCACGGTGACTGGCATCGTCCAGCTCTGGCACGTCTATGTATTCGCCTTTCTGTCAGGCTGCGCCTCGGCGTTCGATGCCCCCGTGCGTCAGACATTTGTGGCCGAGCTTGTCGGCGATGCGGATCTGCCGAACGCGGTCGCGCTCAACTCAACTTCGTTCAACGCGGCGCGGATGATCGGCCCGGCGGCGGCCGGTGTGGTCATCGCTTCGATTGGCACCGGCTGGACATTTCTGCTCAACGGCGCCAGTTTTGCGGCGGTGCTGGCCTCCCTGTTTCTGCTGCGCGTTTCCGCTCTGCACACGAACGCACGCGCACACCGAACCAAGGGTAGTCTCACCGGGGGATTGCGCTATGTGTGGTCTCGCCCCGACCTCAAGGCGATTCTCGTCATGCTGTTCCTGATCGGCACGTTCGGACTGAATTTCCCGATCTTCATCTCGACCATGGCCGTCAGTGTCTTCCACACGGATGCACGTGGTTACGGCCTTCTGTCGTCGATCATGGCCGTCGGTACTATTTCGGGAGCACTGCTTGCCGCCGGCCGCGATCGGCCGCGGTTCATGTCCCTGTTGATCGGTGCCGCGATTTTCGGAATCGGCTGCATGCTGGCCGCCATCGCCCCGGGCTACTGGTTGTTCGCCGGCGCGTTAGTCGTCATTGGTGTGGCCGCCTTGACCTTCACCAACGCGACCAACAGCCTGATGCAGCTCACGACCGAGCCCGCCATGCGGGGACGGGTGATGGCGCTGCGCGTGGCCATCGCGCTCGGCGGTACGCCGATCGGCGCGCCGGTCGTGGGTTGGGTAGCCGACCATCTAGGGCCACGCTGGGCGCTCGGCGTCGGCGCGGCGTCGGGCTTTGCCGCGGCGATGGTCGCTATCCACGCCATGGCGCAACAGATTCATCGGCCACGCGGAGGCGCATTCGAGCAGCATGACTTGCAGTGATGCGGCGATCGGGGTTCTTTTCCGAAGCCGGGCGGACGCTCCAATGTTCGTCTGAGGTCGATGCGTCGTTCACGGCCTGGCCAGCGCAGCCGCTGCCGTCGCTCGCGCAACCCGGATAGCTCCCGGTCAGACACATTGAGCTGAAACGGCTGAATCAGATCACTCATCGCTTGCTACCTTTGGTTGCGTAGTGACGTTTCATGAAGTCGAGGAGCGATGTCGGCCGCACTGTCGGATATTGGTCATTTGCGATGTCGCGCAACGTCCCTTCGCCCGACATCATCGGCAGCAGATACTGGAGCGGCAGCATTGCCATCGGATGAGCACCGGCCTTCGCCATTCGCCGTAGTTCGGCATATCCGTCCGCGATCGAGCCTCGACGCACCCGATGAAGCGCCTTGCCCGTTGCTGCTGCATAGTCACCTGCAATCTGGGCAATGGTGCGGCGGTCGCCTGCCACGGACACCAGACCTGCTCGCTTGGCCGTCCTTCCAAACCCAGTGCTCCGAGAAGCCGGCTTCCAAGATCGGCGAACTTTTTTTTTTTTTTGCTCATTGGCACGGCGAGAAAAATGATGAAAGCGCTTGCCGTTGAATTCGAAGCGCCTCGAAGAGGGTGCCCTCGTGTCACGCGCTCTTGCCGCCGGTTGCTCGCCCACCAAAAGCGACGCCAGCCCGAAGCCACGGACCTTTTGCAACGCGCGGTCCTTTGTTAAGCTCTTCGGCCATGCCCGACATCAAGCTAAACATGACGCCCGACGAGCGCCCTGCCATCACGCCGGACGCCGCGCTTTCGCGCGCGGATCGCGTCTATTACACGCTGCGGGCAGAAATATTCGACATGAGCCTCCTGCCGGGGGACCGGCTCACCGAGGGTGCGATAGCCGAACGCTTCGCGGTCTCGCGCACGCCTGCGCGGGAAGCACTGCAGCGCCTGCAAAGCGATGGCCTGATGCAAGGCTACGTGCGCGGCGGCTGGGAAGTCGTGCCGATCGACAACAAGCGTTTCGACGATCTCTACGAAATGCGTCAGATGATCGAAACCTTCGCGGTGCGCAAGCTCTGCGCGGGCGACGCACCGCAGGCCGAACTGCATCTGCTGCTCGATGCGCTGGACCGCATCTGGAAAGTCGAGCGCGCGCGGCGCATTGCCGACGGCCGGAAGCTCGTCGAACTGGACGAAGCGTTGCACCACGCACTGGTAGCCGCCGCGGGCAACGACGAACTGACCTCGACGATGCAGCGCGTCACCGACCGCATCCGCGTCGTGCGACGGCTCGATCTCGTGCATGGCGACGGCATCGCGGAAACCTACGACGAGCACGCCGCGATTCTCGACGCCATTCGTCGCGGCGACGCCACGCAGAGTGTCGAACTCGTCTCGCGCCATATCGGCGGCAGCCAGGCCAGCGTGAGCAGCCTGACGCTGCAACGCCTGCTCGCCGCCCGCACCGAGACGGGGCGAACGGTCACCAACGAGGCACCAGCGCGGCCTCGGCGCACCATCTGACGACATCGTCAGACGTTATCCAAAGCTCTAGCATGCAGGCCGCCGGGCCTTACGCAGCAAGCCTTCTCAGGGTTTGCACCGATGCCTGGCACGGATCTCGCGTTGATGGATTCCCATGTATACAAGGAAACGTCAATGCCTCTGACTCACCCGCACATCGCGGCGAACACATTGAATCCCACGCGCGGATCGCGCGGCATGGCGGTCGCGCCGCACGCGCTTGCATCGCAAAGCGCGCTCGCCGTGTTGCGCGAAGGCGGTAACGCGGTCGAGGCGATGATCGCCGCCGCCGCGACCATCGCGGTGGTGTATCCGCACATGAACAGCATCGGTGGAGACGGCTTCTGGCTGATCTCGCGCCCCGGTCATGCACCGATCGGCATCGAGGCGTGCGGCGCGGCGGCGATGCGCGCCGACATCGACACGTATCGCGGACTCGGCCTGAGCGCGATTCCCGCACGCGGTCCGCTCGCAGCCAACACGGTCGCGGGCACGGTGTCCGGCTGGGACTTCGCGCACCGCTTCTCGCAAGACGCGCTCGCCGGCCGCCTGCCCGTTGCGCGCCTGCTGGAGGACGCGATCCACTATGCGAAGCAGGGTATCCCCGTGACGCGCAGTCAGGCCGACTGCATCGCGGCCAGGCGCGGCGAGCTGGCGTGCGCACCCGGCTTCGCGCAGACGTTCCTTCCGGATGCACGCGCGCCGCGCACCGGCGACCGCTTCGTCAACACGCGTCTCGCCGCGACGCTGCAACGCCTCGCCGATGCCGGCCTCGACGACTTCTATCGCGGCGATCTCGCGCGCAGCATCGCACACGATTTGTCGTCGCTCGAAACGCTCGTCACGCTGGACGATCTCGAACGGCACCGCGCCCGCGAGCGCACGCCGCTCGCGCTGAAACACACGCTCGGCACCGTCTACAACATGCCGCCGCCGACGCAGGGCCTCGTCTCGCTGCTCATCCTGGGCGTGCTGGACCGCGTGCTCACCGACGACATGGACCCGCTCGGGCCCGAGTTCGTGCATGCGTGCGTCGAGGCGACGAAGCTCGCCTTCCAGGTGCGCGACGAACACGTGACGGACCCGGATCACATGCGTATCGACGCGGTCACGCAACTCGATCCCGCCTCGCTGGACACCATGGCGAGCCGACTCTCGATGACGCGCGCCGCGCCCTGGGGCCGTGGGCGCGGTCCCGGCGACACGGTGTGGATGGGTGTCATCGATGGCGACGGCGTCGCTGTCAGCTTCATCCAGAGCATCTATCACGAATTCGGCAGCGGCATCGTGCTGCCGGAGTCCGGCATCAACTGGCAGAACCGCGGTTGCAGCTTCTCGCTGGACCCGTCGTCGCTCAATCCGCTGATGCCGGGCCGCCGTCCGTTCCACACGCTCAATCCGGCGCTGGCTCATTTCGCCGATGGCCGCACGATGGTCTACGGCAACATGGGCGGCGACGGCCAGCCGCAATCGCAAAGCGCGGTGTTCTCGCGCATCGCGCGATTCGGCTGGAATCCGCAGGCCGCGATCGATGCGCCGCGCTGGCTGCTCGGCCGCACCTGGGGCCAGTCGACCGATTCGCTCAAGCTCGAAGCGCGTTTCTCCGGAGAGACCATCGACGCCTTGCGCGCGCTCGGCCATGACGTGGACGTCCTCGCCCCGTACGACGAAGTGATGGGTCACGCAGGCGCAATCGTTCGGCATCCTGATGGATTGTTCGAGGCGGGATTCGATCCGCGCAGCGACGGCGCTGCCGCAGGCTGGTAGCGCGCCACGCGCGCATAACGTCACCGCTTCATCTCCCCGGTCCCGCGATTCGTCGGACCGGAGGGCACCCTTCATTCTTTCGATTCGCGATTCAACCGGGGAACGCACATGAACACACGCATTCATACGCTGCACGACGATGCCGCCGCGAGCGCGCCCGCCGTCGCGGCCTGGCACCGCTGGCTTCAACTGGGCTTGGGCCTGCTCTGCATGATGGCGATTTCCAGCCCGCAATATGTGTGGACGCTGCTGACCAGGCCGCTCTCGGCGAAGCTCGGCGTGCCGCTGCCCGAATTGCAGGTGACGTTCTCGCTGCTCATCATCCTGCAGACGTTCTTTTCGCCGTTTCAGGGCAAGTTGATCGACCGCTTCGGCCCGCGTCTCCTGATCTCGCTCGGCACGGTGATGTCGGGGCTGAGCTGGGTGCTCGCGTCGATGGCCACGAGCACGTCCCTGCTGTATCTCACGTACGGGCTGGTCGGCGGGCTGGGTACGGGCATCGTGTATGTCGGCGTGGTCGGGCTGATGGTTCGCTGGTTTCCGGATCGGCGCGGGTTCGCGGCAGGCGCGGTGGCGGCGGGCTATGGCATGGGCGCGATCGTCACCACGTTCCCGGTGTCCGCTTCGCTGGCGACGCGCGGACTCGACGCCACGCTGTGGATCTACGGCATCGCGTTCGCGATCGTGGGCTTCGTCGCATCGCAGGGTCTGCGCGTGCCGCAGGATGCAACGCCGGCCAGGACATCGGCGCTGGCGGCATCGAACGTGCCGAACCTTCGTCCCTCGCAGATGATGAAATCGCCTCTCTTCTGGCTCATGTTCGCGATGATGACGATGATGTCCACCTCCGGCCTCATGGTCACCTCGCAGATGGCCACCTTCGCGGCGGACTTCGGCATCACGAAAGTCATTGTGTTCGGCATGGCCGCGCTGCCGCTCGCGCTGACCATCGATCGCTTCACCAACGGCCTTACGCGTCCGCTGTTCGGGCTGGTCTCGGACCGCTTCGGCCGCGAAAACACAATGTTCTTTGCGTTCGCGCTGGAAGGCATCGCGATGGCGCTGTGGCTGCTGACGCGCGACAACGCCCTGCTGTTCGTCCTGCTGTCGGGCGTGGTGTTCTTCGGCTGGGGCGAGATCTTCTCGCTCTTTCCTTCTACCCTGACCGACACGTTCGGCACGCGCCATGCCACCGAGAACTATGGGTGGCTGTATATCTCGCAGGGCATCGGATCGATCTTCGGCGGCCCGCTCGCGGCGCTCCTGCATCAGCATGCGGGAAGCTGGGTGCCGGTTTTCAGCGCCGCCATCACGCTCGACATCGTCACGGCCGCGCTCGCGCTCTTCGTGCTCAAGCCGATGCGCACCCGCTTCCTGAAAAACACGGCGGCATGATCGTCCGTCGGGCCGATGGCGACGCGCGTTCGTGAATCGTTCCTGCGAACGCGGCATGCGTGGCATCGGCTCGAACGAGACTGCGCTGCACGTGACGTCTGCTGTGTTCCACGATGACGCTTATCCCGGCCCTTGCGGCATCGTCGTGCGCATGACGCGTCGCGTTCGGACTCCACGCTAAAAACTTTTTTGGGGAAAACACCTTCCTGTTTTTGATTGTGCATTATGCATTTCAGGAACCACTTCACTTGTGCGAGACCTTGCGAGGAACGACATGAAGGGATCGAACGCAACCGCAGCCGACACGTTCCCGGAAACGCTGACCGTGCGGCAGCTCATTCACGGTTTCCAGTCGCCCGATGGCTCGACCGTGACCATCTTCGACCGGCTCGACTTTTCCGTGCGGCAAGGCGAGATCGTGTCGATCGTCGGACGAAGCGGCGCTGGCAAGAGCACGCTCTTCAATCTCATCTCGGGCCTGCTCAAGCCGCAGTCGGGTGAGATATCGGTCGGCAGACGCGCCGACGGCGAAGCGGGCCGCATCGCGTACATGCTGCAAAAGGATCTCATGATGCCGTGGCGCACCGTGCTGCAAAACGCGCTGCTCGGCATCGAGCTATATCGCAAAGTCCGCCCGGACGATGTGGCCCGTGCGCGGCAAATGCTCGCGCGTTACGGGCTCGGCGCCGTCGCCGATGGCTATCCGCATTCGCTTTCGGGCGGCATGAGACAGCGCGTTGCGCTCTCGCGCACGCTGCTCGTCGATCCGACGCTCGTGCTGCTCGACGAACCCTTCTCCGCGCTCGACTACGAGACGCGGCTCGCACTCGAGGACGACATCATCTCGCTGCGTGTGCAAAGCGGCACCAGTGTCGTGCTCGTCACGCACGACATCGAAGAAGCCATCGCGATGAGCGACCGCGTGATTCTGCTTGGCGGGCGTCCCGCGCGCATCGAAGATCAGATCCTCATCGAACTGACGACGCACGGACCGCGCAACGCCGTGTCCGCGCGCGAAGCGCCAGAATTCCGCGGCTACCACGCGCGCATCTGGAACGGCCTGCGCGGAAACGTCACCGCGCGCGACACCGATCAAGTCGCTCAACCGACTACTCTGGCAGGAGCCGTCCATGACTGAAGCCGTTCTCTCCACGCACGTCACGCCGAAGAAAGCCGTACGCCGCGCGTCCCGCAAGCTCGGCACGACCGGCGCCGTGGTCGGCATCGTCGTTGCGCTGATCGTCCTCTGGCAGCTTGCTGTCAGCGCGGGCTGGATCAACGGCAAGCTGCTCGGCTCGCCATCCGGCGTCTATGAGGCCGCCGTCATCGGACTGACGCAAGGCACGCTCGTCTCCGACACGTGGGTCACGCTGTATGAAACGCTGGCGGGTCTCGCCATCGGCAGCGGCCTCGGAATCGGTCTTGGCCTGCTGCTATGGTTCCTGCCCGCCGTGTCGGGAGTCGCCGAGGGTTTGTCCGTGATCCTGAACAGTATCCCGAAGATCGCGCTCGGCCCGCTCATCGTGATCTGGTTCGGTTCCGATGCCTCCTCGAAGATATGGCTCGCCGGCATCTCCACCTTCGCTGTCGCCATGATCTCGTCCTGCGCCGCCGCGCGCGAAGTCGACAAGGACCTGCTGAATCTCTTCCACTCGTTCAAGGCCAGGCCGTCGATGATCTTCACCAAGCTCATCGTACCCAGCGCGCTGCCGTGGATCTTTTCGACGCTGCGCGTGAACATCGGCTTCGCGTTGATCGGCGCGGTCGTCGGCGAATACATCGCGTCGCAAGCAGGGCTGGGTCACGCGGTGTTCGTGGCGGGCTCCCTCTTCGATCTCAATACCGTCTGGCTCGGCATCATCGTGCTGACCTTGATGGCCTCGGTTCTCAGCTGGATCGTTCAACTCGCGGAAGCGAAGATCATTTCCTGGAAGAAAAAATGAAAAAGACACACGCTCTGCTCAACAGTATCGCGGCGGCATGTCTCGTTGCATCGGGAATCGGCGCGACGAGCGCGGCGGCCGCCGAGCCGGTCGTCATCTATCAAGCGTTTCAGTCCATACAGTATCTGCCGCTCTATGTCGCCATCGACAAGGGTATTTTCGAGAAGAACGGCCTCGCCGTGCAGAAAGTGACTGCCGGCAGCGGCGCGGCGGGCGTGGCGGCGGTGATCGGCGGCCACGCGGACTTCTCGCTGCAAGACCCCATGACCGCGATGCTCGCAAACCTCAAGGGCGCATCGCTCGTGAACGTGGCGAACGTCGTCGCGGGCGTGCCCGTCTGGGTGATCGCGCCGAAGGATTCGAAGGTCAAGGACGTGGGCGACCTCGCGGGCAAGAGCGTGGCCACCGCGTTGCCGCCATCGACCAGCACGTACCTGTTGCAGCGCCTCATCAGCGAACAGAAGCTCACGGACGTGAAGATGAACACGGTGCAGATCGGCACCGAACTCGCGCCCGTGACCGCGGGCCGGTCCGAAGCCGCCGCGCTTTACATGCCGCAAGCGGAAACGGGGCTCGCGCAAGGGTATCGCATCGTCTATGCGTTCCCGAAGGCGTATCCGGGCGGCTATGCGTTCTCGACCATCGACACGCTCGCTTCCACCGTCAAGAGCAAGCCGAAGATGGTGGCCGCGTTCGTGAAGTCGATCGGCGAGGCCGAAGCCTTGATTCAGCAATCGCACGATACAGCGAAGAGCGTCGCGCGCGCGGAGTTCCCCTCGCTCGATCCGAAGATCGTCGATTCAGCGGTGCAGCGCCTCATCGATCAAAAGATCTATGCGGCCACGCCCGATATTTCGGAGCAGGCCTTCCGCAATGCGCTCGATCTTCAGGAGTCGATTGGCAACATCAAGCCCGGCGCGATCACTTATGCCAATGGCGTCGACAACACTTTCGCCGCGGCCGTGAGCAAATAGCCATGGCCCAGCCCGATCGCTCCCTGCTCGCGACGCTGCTCGCGAACCGTCACGACGAGGCTGCCGCGCGTGCGACGCTCCTCGCCGCGCAGACCCGCGCCGATGCGCTCGAGCCCTGGCTTCGAGCCTTCATACATCGGCCGGATACGTACGACGTGCGTAGCGCGGTGGCGCATCCGCTCGCCGGCGTGCCCATCGGCGTCAAGGACCTGGCCGACACGGCCGACATGCCCACGGGCTACGGCTCGCCGGCCTACGACGGCCATCGGCCCGAGCGCGACGCGCGCATCGTATCGACGATCCGCGCGCTCGGCGGCGCGATTTTCGGCAAGACCGCGACGACCGAGTTCGCCTGGCGCGGTCCGACTGCGACCGTCAATCCCTGGAACCGTGCGCACACGCCGGGCGGTTCGTCGAGCGGATCGGCGGCGGCCGTCGCGGCGGGCATCGTGCCGCTTGCCATCGGCACGCAGACGGTCGGCTCCATCATTCGTCCGGCGGCGTACTGCGGCGTCGTCGGCTACAAGCCGTCGTATCGCGCGGTGCCAAGCGAAGGCGTGCATCCGCTTGCTGCATCGCTCGATCACGTCGGGTTCTTCGGGCGATCCGTCGAAGACGTGGCCGTGGCGCATGCACTGTTCGTCGAACGCGCGCCGCACGCGGTGGAAAGCGAATCGGCGTGGCGCGCTCACTTTCCGCGCAATACGTCCGCGCTCACGCTCGGCGTCGTTCGCACGCCGTTCTGGGACGAACTCGTCGCGCCGCATCAACGCGAGAACTTCGAGGCATCGTTGCAGACGCTCGCCGAAGGCGGCGCGCGCATCGTCGAGCTGGACTATGGCGCGGACCTGCCGCGCATGCGCGAAGCGACATTGACCATCCTCGCGGTCGAGGCGTATCGCGCCATCGGCGATGTGGCCGCGCGCGCACCCGCCCTCATGAGCGAACATATGCGCGTGCTGTTGTCCGAAGGCGCGGCGATGCCGCTAGAACGGTATCAGCAAGCCTTGCTGCTGCAAGCGCACGTGCGCTCGCAGTCCGCCGCACTGATGCAGGGCTGCGACGCGCTCGTGACCCTGCCTGCCAGCGGTGAAGCGCCTCACGGACATGCGGATACCGGCGACGCCCGCTTCTGTGCCCCGTGGAGCCTGATGGGTGCGCCCGCCATCAACGTGCCCTCCGGATGGAGCGAAGCCAATCTGCCGCTCGGCTTGCAGATCGTCGGCGCGTTCGGCGATGATGCGAAGCTGCTAAGCGTGGCCGCGCGCATCGAAAGCATGCTGGAATTCGAACCACGCGCTATCGTTGCTGAATCGGCATGCGCGGCAGACAATAACAACCGCTCACGAAGACGCGCATGAGCCAGCCCTTTCGCACGATTCAGCAATACGTGCTCGGCACGTTGCGCGCCGAGATACTCAACGGCATCCATGCACCGAACACGCGGCTGCGGCAGGAAGAGATCGCCAAACGCCTGAGCGTGAGCACGACGCCGGTGCGAGAAGCGTTTCGCGACCTGCGCGCGGAAGGGCTTGTCTCCATCGATCCCAACAAGGGCGTCGTCACACGCCCGCTCACGGCTGCGGACGTGAGCGAAATCTACGAGTTGCGCATGGTGCTCGAACCGATGCTGGCCGAGCGTGCCTGCGCGCATGCCACCGAGAGCGACCTCACCGCTGCCGCAAACGTTCATGCACAGATGTGCGCGACATCGTCGGCAGAGACGTGGGCCGTACTCAATGAAGGGTTCCACAAGCATTTGATGGCGAGCGCCGCCGGCACACGTCTCTCCGAAATGGTCGAAGGGCTGTCGCTCATCGCGCGGCCATACGTGTCGCTTTCCATGCACGTCAAAAGCGATATGCTCGACAGCAACAACCGCGAGCATGCGGATCTCCTCGACGCATTCCGCGCGCGCGATACGCGCGCCGTGCATGAGCAGACGCGCGCGCATCTCGAGAACACGCGCGATGCGATCATCGCCTGTGTGGTGCAAGCCTCGCCTTCGCAAGCCGCAGCTTGAGCAGCCATCCGATTCATACTCGATGCCGATGCTGCTCGATGTCTCGGAGGCGCTCGAAGGGGCATTTTCCACGGACGACGCCCTGCGCCGCCCTGTGCCGGACCTTGACGCACTGTCTAAGCCGGTGCCTGAGCTGCGCTCTATCGTGCTCTCCCCGCCGCGCTGATCAATTGCTCGAGCACGGCCAGGTAGGCGTGATCAGATACTCGCTGCAGCTGCAGCTGCAGCTGCAGCTGCACGCCGCCCCACGCGTTGCGCCGCTCGCGTGGCCTCCAGCGTTTGATGCGACCGACCAGCAGAGACAAAAGCGCGACGTTGCATGGCAGAGCCAAGGCAGCGGCGCCCCCGCCGACGTGTCACCGCAACAGGTGCTCCGTGGAGCGTCGAGGTAGTCAAGGCAGATCTCCGCACCGCAGCATTAGCGCACGCGACAGTTTTTGCGAGCGATGGCGGAGGCTCTCGGAGGCGTCGCCTGTGCTCGTCAGCGGAAGCCTTCGCCTCCAGGCGGTTTCCTCAATTCGACGCCATATGGCCTTGGGGGCGGCGCCTGTTGCCTCGTTCTCGGTTGCCGCGCCTGGACATGCCTCCACCTTGAGTTTGTATCCCATCCACGCCCATCTCGGTAACCAAGGGAACCGCCTAATCGATTTACTGAGCGCACCGGAGGTCGGGGAAGATGACGTGCGTATCGCTAAATGGCTCAGCTGACCAGTTGCCCGACGCGTCACTGGCGCGGACGTCCCTCACCGGTCGTGCGTCCGTTGTTGAATGCTGAGCCGACGCCCGGACGTCAGTATGACCGCCTGACCGAACGACCGATGGCCCATCGACGCCGGGCGCGCAGGCGCTCAAGTCTGCCGAGGGCGCGTATTGCGCTCGATGGCCATGACGGTCAGCAATAGCGTGAGGGTGGCGGCAACTCCGAGCAGCGTGCCGAAAGCATTGCGATACTCGTCAAGCTTTTCGGCCGCGCGCTTGCGGGCGTCGGCAACCTCTGCGAGGCGGTCGATGGTCATGCGCGCATACTCGCTCATCGCCGCCGCGACGTAGTGCTGCCGGTTGTCCCACTCCCACGACGTCGCGTGCTGGTCGGCCGCAGCAACCACCGCAGCAAGACCGTTGACGAAAGCGGGTCGATTTTGCACGGGAATGTCGTCGAGCCAGCCGTTCAGAATGGGCTGGCTCGTCGCATCGCTTGTCAGCACCGAGCTCAGCGGCTTCGGAATCGGAATCCCCATCGCGTTGGGAACGTTGATGCCCGCGTCATGTGCGCTGAAGAATTCGTCGTTCGCCGACTGAGTGCCCGGTACCGCGGCCAGTACCGTCGCGACGGACACGGGCGTCGCATGGTCAGGGGGAAGGGCAGTCTTGCCCACCACGATGCTCACACCCACCATCGCGATAGCGGCGAGTGAGCCGCCGAGCAGGATCTGGCACAACGCCCTCGCGACGCTGAAGAACACCCGTTTTTCGGCCTTTACAGTCATTTTTCTGACTCCCGTTTGCGGATACCGCCTTGGCGGTCCGGTTTTTGCGACAGCGTGCTGGTCTTTCATTCGAGTTACGGCGGGAGGGCATGAGCCTTGCCCGCCGATCGCAGAGAGCCATTTTGCGCGAGACAGTTCCCCAAGATTGCGCGACGCAGGATAGGGACAACCCCTCCCCCGCAGGGAACACCGCTCGTGCAGGCGACTGCTCGCAGGGATGCGCAACGGTATACTTCCGCCTTCCGCATGAACCGCACGCCCATACCAATGCCGATCCTAATGGACAAATGGTCTTTCAGGCACGCCTACAAACTGTGGCTTCACTACGGCGTCTTCTGGATGGGGGCCGTTACCGCAGGGCTCGTCGCGGTACTGTATGCCCGCCTGATCGATTTTGGATACACCCTCTTTCTCACGTACCTGGCGCACAATCGCTGGCTGCCGTTGCTCGTCACACCGGCGATCAGTGCGCTATGTGTGTGGATCACGAGACGCTTCTTCGAAGGAGCGGAAGGCAGCGGCATTCCGCAGGTCATCGCCGCGTTGCACGGCCCGCGGGAATTGGGCCAGCGGCTGCTCACGCTCCCCATTCTCGTCGGCAAGATCCTCGTTTCGTTTCTCGCTATCATGGGTGGACTGACGATCGGCCGCGAAGGGCCGACCATTCATGTGGGCGCCGCACTGATGTTCAGCCTGCGGCAGTTCTACCCGGCGCGTTTTCGGGCAATCAGCGGAGCGGCACTCGAGCGCAAGCTAGCGCTGGCCGGCGCGGCGGCTGGCCTCTCGGCGGCCTTTAACGCGCCGCTCGCCGGGGTGGTCTTTGCCATCGAGGAACTCACGCGCAGTTTCGAACAGCGCACGAGCGGCGTGCTGATTACCGCGATCATCTTCGCAGGCGTCGTATCACTGGGTCTGCAGGGCAACTACGTCTATTTCGGCACAATCGAGATCGGCTCGCACCTGCCAGATCTCCTTGTTGCGGCCGTGCCGCTGATCGGCGTAATCGCAGGGGTGGCCGGTGGCGTTTTTTGCTGGCTGCTGCTGAACACGAAGCGCTGGATGCCGCCCAGCGTGCTGCAGATGCGCCTCGATCGCCCGGTCATGTTCGGCGCGCTCTGCGGACTCATCATCGCAGTGATCGGCGTCGTCAGCTCAGGGCATACGTTCGGTAGCGGATACGCGGAAGCGCGTTCGATGCTGGAAGGGCACGGAGAATTCACAGCGCTCTATCCCGTGTTCAAGATGGTCACGATGGTGGGCTCTTATCTGCCCGGCTCGCCAGGCGGCCTCTTTGCGCCGTCGCTGGCGATCGGCGCAGGTATCGGCAATTCCGTTCACATGGTGTTCTCGCAGATGCAACTGCCCATGCTGATCGCGCTCGGCATGGTCGGCTATCTCGCAGCAGTCACGCAAAGCCCCATTACCGCCTTCGTCATCGTGATTGAGATGATCAACGGCCACGCCCTCGTTATCTCCCTGATGGCGACGGCATTGATTGCCAGCCGGGTATCGCGGCTCTTCGCTCCCCCCCTGTACGAAGCGCTATCGGAACGCTACGCGGCGCCGCGGCATGCGCCTTCATGACCGCGCCGTAGACATTGCCCGTCAACACGGGGGCCCGCCGCGCATCCGGCTGCAGTGCCCTCGCCCATACCGACATCTGCAGCGCCATGATGGCCACGAACGGGACGGTAGAGGTTGGCGAGCGAACGTCCGCCATCTACTGCGGAACGACCGTTTTCGCGTCCCAGGCTGCACGGTGATGAATGACAGCAGGTGGCTGGGCAGCGACCCGACGCCGTCCGGCCTACGTCCCCACACACGTCGGTTTGCTCAGCCATCTCGAGCGCATCATCGACCTCAATTCCGAGGTATCGAACCGTGCTCTCTAGCTTCGTGTGTACGAGCAGTCACTGTACTGCCCTCAGATTTTTCGTGCGACGATCAATCAGCGAAGCCTTGGTCCGGCGCATCGTATGCGCTCCGTAAGCCGCATCATCCAGTCCGATCGCTCGTATCCAGCGATGGACCAGTCGGGCGTATTCTCGCGTCGACAGGTGCGGCGAGTCGTGGATGCGACCCGGAAACAGATAGTCGCCGCCCGAAAGCGCTGCGGCCCGAGCCCTCAGGTCAAGCTGCCCTGCGCCTCGTACGTGTGAGGCTCCAGGGGACCTCCCGAAAAAACTCACGGTCAATCGGGTTTGAAGTTTGAATCGCGTGCAAAGGGAATGGCATCGCAGATGCCAGTCAGTGCAGTATTCTTCTACCCGCCTCCGCCAATATTCTTTCTCCTTTGTCCAATACCTGCCACACCGTCAGTTGCGCCACCACGACGGAACCGTGACATGCGTGCAGTCCTCAGAACTACGTCTGAAGGAAACGCTCAACCAGCCTGACAAAGTAGCGCGCGCCGATGGTCAGCAGTTCGTCGTTGAAATCGTAGCTGCTGTTATGCAGCAGACACGGGCCGCCGCCATGCCCCATCTCGCGATGGTCGCCCATGCCGTTGCCGAGGAACGCATAACAGCCCGGCCGTGCCTTCAGCATGAACGAGAAGTCTTCCGCGGCCATCGTGGGATCGACCGCTGGGTCGACTTTCTCGGCACCGACCACCTCGCGCATCACCTCGACCGCGAACGCGGTCTGTACTGGGTCGTTGACTGTCGGCGGATAGTTGCGGTCGAACGCAATCTCGTATTCGCAATCGAATGCTGCGGCGGTCGCCGCGACGACTGCGCGCAGGCGCGATTCGATCAGGTCGAGCATCGCCGTCGTGAATGTGCGCACGGTGCCGCCGAGCCAGGCGTCGGCCGGCACGACGTTTTGCGCCTCGCCCGCATGAATCTGCGTGACGGACAACGCAGCGGCCTCCACCGGATTCTTGTTGCGCGACACGATACTTTGAAGCGCAAGCAGCACATGGCCCGCGGCGATGACGGGGTCGCGGCCAAGGTGCGGCATCGCGCCGTGGCAGCCTGCGCCACGCAGCGTAATTTTGAAGAGACTCGTCGAGGCCATCAGCGGCCCCGGACGAACCGCAAAATGGCCAGTGGGAATGCCAGGCCAGTTGTGTACGCCGAATACGGCATCGACTGGAAAGCGTTCGAACAGGCCGTCGTCGATCATCGCCCGCGCACCTGCACCCGCCTCTTCAGCGGGTTGGAAAATGAAATGCACGGTGCCGTCGAAATCGCCATGGCTCGCCAGGTGCCGGGCCGCACCGAGCAGCATCGCCGTATGACCATCGTGTCCACACGCGTGCATCACACCGGCCACCGTCGAGCGATGCGCGAACGTATTGGTTTCCTGCATGGGCAAGGCGTCCATGTCCGCGCGCAGACCGATCGAGCGCGTGCCCGCGCCGCGGCGCAGCGTGCCGACCACGCCAGTCCTGCCGACGCCCCGCGTCACCTCGATGCCCCACTCTTCCAGCTTGCGCGCCACCAGGTCCGATGTCCGGAAAACCTCGTAGCCGAGTTCGGGATGCGCGTGGATATCGCGCCGAAGCGCTTTGAGAGCAGGCGCAAGCGCTTCGATGTCAGCCGTCGGTGTCATGTCGTAACAGATGGAATACAACGAGGTGCAGCCGGGGGAACGTCGGCTGCACGCAGAGGACAGGTCAGATGTGGAAGATCTGTGCGACGAGTGCGGCGCCGATGAATGTGCCGGCGTTGGCGACGAACGACACGAGCACGATGCGCCAGCCGAGCCGGCGGAACGCCGGGATGTCCTTTGCGATCGAGAGGCCGGCGAAGGTCAGCATCGGCGTCACGACGCCCAGGAAGTCGTTCTTTGCGCTCATCGCCGCGATCTGCGACGCCCACGGGCACAGCGGCGAAGTCATGAACATCGCGACAATCGACACCCAGCACACCGCCGGAATCTTGCGTCGTGTAGCAGTCGACAACGCATCACCGATTATGGTGGCGAGTACCATGAAGCCCATACCCGGCAGCCCTTGCAGCGGTGTCGTGCCGTGCGTGATCCAGTCGCACACGAGCGAGAACATCGCGGTCAAACCCCATGCCGCGATCTTGCCTGAATAGCTCAGCGAGGGTGCCTCGGTCTGGACATCGCCGAGCTTCGGGCGCGCTGCATCCACAGCGTCGGATGCGCCCGATGCCTTCGTCGTACGCCCAATGAGCGGTTCGAGCACGCGATAACCGAACACCGCGAGCGGCAGGGAGATGAACAGCGTGAAATACGTGCCGATGGTCGTCGTGATCAGGTTGCTGGCGGCGGCAAAAGTCAGCACGTCCTTTGCGACTTCCGGTGACTGCTGTGCCGCCGCGATCGCACCAGACGCAGCAGCCATCATGCTGCCCGAGCCGACGCCCGCACCCATGGCGAGCGCCAACGGATGGAAGATGTTCAGGCTCGCCACAAAGCCCGCGAAAATGGCGATGAACACGGCCCCAAACACCGTGCCCGTCAGATATTCGGCCAGCACGCCGCGGCCTTCCGCCGAATTCATTCCATATTTTTCGCCGATGATGGCAAGACTAGGTTCGCGACCCACGGAAAACGTTGCGCCGATGGCTTCGCGCTTGATGCCGAGGAGCAGCGCAAGCGGCAAGCCCAGCAGGATCGTGCCGACGAAGTGTCCGAGTTCCTGAAAGGCGAGCGCCCAGCCCGCTGCGGCGAGCTTCGGCAATGCACTGCCGACCATCAGACCGAGCTTCGATACGAAAAGCAGCAACGCAGGCTGTAGCACGGCAGCGGCCAGAAACTGCGTCTTCACGTCCAGCCGCATGCCGCTACGCCAGCGCTCCGACACCAGCCCCAGCGCGCCGCCCATCAACAGGGCCCAGACCATCGGCAACAGCACCACCTTGCCCGGCCCCACCTTGAACGTGAATGCACCGATGCACTGCGCGACCAGCAGGATCGCAGCCGCGTAGACCAGCAATTTTGCGCCCCTGAAACCGCTGCCCGATGCACCGTCCGTCGTTATCGTGTGTTCCATGCTGGTCTCCGCCCCAGGGCACAATGGCCCGATATCAAGGTTATCAAGCTTGTCGTCTTCGTCGAACAACTCAACTGAGTTTATGGCGCAACCTGCCTGCGCCCCCCTAGGCGCAGGCAGGTTGCGCTCACAGATAGCCGAACGCGGTCGACGGCGCCTTTGCCGTTTCAACCCACACGCTCTTGGTCTGCGTGTACTCGTACAACGCCTCGACGCCGCTCGAACGGCCATAACCGCTCATGCCGTAACCACCGAACGGCGAAGCCACGTTGATCGTCTTGTAGCCATTGACCCAGAACGTACCCGCGTCGACCTGCGCGGCCACGCGATGCGCGCGCGCCACGTCGTTCGTCCACACCGCGCCGGCCAGGCCGAAGTCCGTGTCGTTGGCGATGGCGATCGCTTCTTCCTCTGTGTCGAACGGAATCGCGACCACCACAGGCCCGAAGATTTCGGTGCGCGCCACGTCCATCTGATTGTTCACGTTCGCGAGTACGGTCGGCGAAACGAAATAGCCGCCGTGCGACTTCTCTGCCGATCCGGCCGCGAGCGTCGCGCCCGCTTCTACCCCGCTCGCGATCATCTTCATCACATGATCGTACTGGGCGCGATTGCAGATAGGGCCGACTTCGGTGGCGTCGTCGGTCGGTACACCGACCTTGATCTTCTTCGCACCCGTCGACACCATCGCGACAAACTGCTCGTAGATCGAACGCTGAACGAGCAGACGTGAGCCCGCCACGCAACTCTGACCCGCTCCCGCGAAGATCGCGGCCTGTGCGGTGAGCGCCGCGCGCTTCAGGTCCGCATCCTCGAACACGATGTTGGCCGACTTGCCGCCCAGTTCCAGCACGCAGGGCAACACACGCTTCGCCGCCGCTTCCGCGATGCGGGCACCGGTTGCCGGAGAGCCTACGAACACGACCTTCCTGATGACCCTGTGCGCAATCGCTGTCTGCGCGATGGTGTGGCCATAGCCCGCGAGCACGTTGATCAGCCCCTTCGGCACGCCGGCACGCTCGGCGAGCATACCGACGGCGAGCGAACTGAACGGCGTGAGTTCCGACGGCTTGAGCAGCACCGCGTTGCCCATCGAAATGGCCGGCGCGAGCTGCCAGCCGCAGGTGAACACCGGCGCGTTCCACGGCGTAATCTGAAGCACGGTGCCCGCGGGCTCGCGGCGCGTGTAGTTCAGATGCGAAGTGGGCACCGGAATCACGTCGCCGTAAAACTTGTCGGCCCAGCCGCCGTAGTACTCGAACATTTCGGCGACCTTCGCGACTTCACCGCGGCAGTCGCGGATCGGTTTGCCCGAGCCGAGCGATTCGAGGCGTGCCAGCTGTTCGGCATGCTGACGAATCTGACGGGCCACCTCAAACATCGTGCGGCCGCGCGCGGCATGCGTCAGCGACCACCACTGCTGTTGCGCAGTCTGCGCCGCCGAAGCCGCGAGCGCGACGATTTCGGCTCCGCCATCACGATAGGCGATGCTCTTCTCGCCGGAAGCGGCGTCGTACAGCTGGATGGTTTCGCCCTGTCCTTCGACAAGTTCCCCGTTCACATACGAACCCACGGTTTCTGCATTCGGGAAGAAGTGCTGAAATGCCTTGAGCAGGTTATCTGCGATGCTGTGTTCCATAGCGTGTCCTCGTTGTATTCCGTGAGCGCTCATTGCCCGTCGACGAACTGAACGATGCGATTGAAATCTTCTGCATCGCCAATCGATTCCTCGCTCTTCGCCCACAGCCGTCCCGCTTCTTTCGCGACCGGCGCGCTGACGTTCTGGCTCCGCAGCAGCTCAAGCGCGAGGCGCATGTCCTTGCGCATCAGTTTCATCGTGAAACCCGAGTCGAATTTCCCGTTGAGGATCCACGTCGGGTAATTGGTCAGCGTCGCGCTGTTCCTGCCGGAGCCGCCACTCAGCGCTTCGATCAGACGCGCGCCATCCACGCCCGCGGACTCCGCTGCGCGGACTGCTTCGCTCGTCACCAGCAGATGAACGCCCGTCAGGAGGTTGTTGATGAGCTTGGTGACGTGGCCCGCGCCCACCGGCCCGACGTGAACCTGCTTCGCGCTGATTGCGGAGAGAATCGGCTGCACGGCGGCGATATGTTCATCGGCACCGCCCAGCACCATCGTCATGGTGGCCGTGGCGGCGCCCTTCGGACCACCGCTCACCGGACCATCGATGAACGCAACGCCACATTCCGCGAGTGCAGCAGCGACCTTGCGCGTGCTGTTCGGGTCGGCGGTCGTCGTGTCAATCACGGTCAGACCGCGTTTCGCATGGGACGCTACGCCGCCATCGCCGAGCACGACCTGCTCGACGATCGCCGATGTCGGCAGCGAGAGGATCAGCACGTCGACCGCCGCGGCGATTTCCGCGACTGATGCGCAAGGCCGCACACCCTCTTCGCCCAGCTTCCTCGCGCTGTCCTGGCTGGTATCGAATCCAAACACGTCGAAGCCTGCCCGCTTCAGCGACAGGGCCATCCCGCGCCCCATGTTTCCGAGTCCGACGACACCTACCGCTTTCATTTCTGCGCTCCTGGTCAGTACATTGAGATGCGCCTGGCTCGAGGCCTGGTCCGCTCCGTTGACGTCGATATTCGGCGCATTGACCGTTTCAACCAATAAGTGCCAATATTCGAATCGTTCTAATAATTCGAACACCACCATGGCAGACAGCCTGACCGAAAGCCGGATCACCTATTTTTTCGAAGCGGTGCGTTGCGGCACGATCCGCGCAGCGGCTGACTGGCTCGATGTCGCACCCTCTGCCGTAAGCCGCCAGATCACCTTGCTGGAAAAGGAACTCGACGCCCCGCTGATCGAACGTCACGCCCGTGGCGTTACACCGACCGAGGCCGGCCAGTTCGTCATCCAGTATTTTCGGGAGCAGCGCGCGCATCGCGAAGACCTGCTGTCCCGTCTGCAGGAACTACGCGGCCTGCGTACCGGCCGCGTCAGCGTGGTGCTGGGAGAAGGATTCGTATCCGACATGCTGTCGGGACCGATGCAGCATTTCTGCAGACAGTATCCGAACATCAAGGTCAATCTCGACGTGGGCAGCACCAACGACGTCGTGACGAAGATTGCGGAGGACGAGGGCGACATCGGCCTCGTCTACAACCCGCCAAACGAACCGCGCATCGTGTCGCGCGCGTTCCGCCAGCAGCCGATGATGGCCATCGTCGGCACCAGGATGGCGCGCACGATCAGGCGCAAGAGTCTTACCGTGCAGGAACTGGCGTCGTATCCGATTGCCGCGACCCATGCCACCTATGGCACACGGCAAATGCTGCAGGCGGTCGAGTTCGCCGAGAAGATCACGCTGGAGCTGGCCGTCACGACCAACTCCATCAACATCATGAAGCAGTTCGCCCTTTCCGAACTCGGGATCGTGGTGCTACCGGCTTTTGCTGTTGCCGGCGAACTCAAGGCTGGGCAACTGAAGGCCATTCCCATCGAACACCCGATTCTTCAGAACGCCGAAGCACATCTCGTGACGCGTGTGGGACGCACGTTGTCCGTTGCATCGAACAAGATGCTGCAGATGATCTCGTCGCAAATGAGCGCGTTTCGCTAGGCGGTCGCGGCAGGAGCAGCCCCCCGGCCCAGGACGAGGACAAGGACAAGGACAAGGACAGCGGAGATCAACATGGGCAACAATCGGGCAGCCCAGTTCGGCGAGCGTCGCTTTTTCGAGCGTCAGGCCGGTCGCGTGCCACGTTGAGCAGCAGATAGACCACGCCGAACTGCTCCGCAATGCGGAGTTGCCCGTCCGCGCGCGCACCACCCGGCACGGCAAGCGCCGTCACGCCGACTACGACGCCCAGCGCCAGCACCGCAGCGTGACGGACCTGTCGCGACATCGCGGACAACGCCGCGCGAAACGGATGCAACATCGATGACCCCGTATGACTGTCTGAATCTGAAGAGTTGGGACGCCGGCTTGCAAGCGACGCAAAGCCGACGAAGAGAGATGCACGGGCGTCGTTCAGAACGGCACGTCGCCTTCAATCGTCGTGCGGTAGAGCTTGCGGCGCAGGTGGTCCGGCGTGCCTGCGGCCAAATGCATGAGCGAACGGTTGTCCCAGAACACGAGATCGTGTGCCTGCCAGCGGTGCCGGTACAGATGCTCGGGCCGCACGCTATGCGCGAACAGTTCGTCGAGCAGCGCGCGACTTTCGTCTTCAGGCAGATCGACGATGCGCGTCGTGAAATGCTCGCTCACGAAGAGCGCCTTGCGGCCCGTTTCCGGATGCGTGCGCACCACCGGATGCACGACGGGCTTCACCTGTGCGATCTGCTCAGGCGTAAGGTTCGGCCGCCACGGGCTACGCGCCTGAAGCTCCGCGTAACGCGCGAGATAGGTGTGCTCGGCACGCTTGCCTTCAACAGCCTTGCGCAGATGCGCCGGCAGCGTGTCCCACGCGAGGTGCATGTTCGCGAACAACGTGTCGCCGCCTTCGGACGGCAGTTCCTGCGCATGCAGCAGCGAGCCGAGACTCGGCTTTTCCTTGTAAGAGAGGTCCGAATGCCAGAAGCGGCCCGCATCGCCAAGTCCGATGGGTTTGCCGTTCTCGATCACGTTCGACACGATCAGCACTTCGGGGTGGCCGGCCAGCGCGAACTGATGCAGCACATGAATCTGCAAGGGGCCAAAGCGGCGACTGAACGCAACGTGTTCGTCGGGCGTGATGCGCTGGTCGCGAAACACGAGCACGTGATGCTCGAGGTGAGCGCGATGGATGCGCGCGAAGTCGTCGTCCCCGAGCGGTTTCGACAGATCGAGGCCGATGACTTCGGCGCCCAGCGGCGCGTTGAACGCGCGTATTTCGAAAGACTGTGCGGCACCTGCACGAGGCGGCACGGAACGCGCAGCGGCGATAGCGGAAGCGGTCGTTGTCACGGTAATGCCCGGGGCCTGTAAAAACGCACAATCTACGGTTCGCCACGCGCACCGGTCAACGAAGCAAAATCGATACGTTTATCTGCTGTCGTCATAAAGGCGCTGCTGCGGCGTCGGTCGACCGAACCGCATGGGAAGCGCGCCCTCCACGCGATCAGTCGCCGGTCTTACCGGTCCACGAGGCTGTTGATTTTGGCTTTCCCTACCGGCATTGAATGATCGCCGCGATGATTCGCGATACCGCGGGCGTGAAGGCGCTATTGCTTTCATCGACGATATGGATGAAACAAAAACACCAAATTCGAATGCGAACATTTGAAGTGCCTGGAACAGCTATCCCAAGCATTGGTGAGGCACACCATTCACGCGATGGCCTTGCTCGATCCGCTGGTCGATACGTGTGGGAAGTCCGCCTACACGCCCAAGATGTTCGAACCACGAAAGTCGTCGCGGTTCTAAGGCGCTGCTTGCCCGTGCGGCTATGGCTTGACGAACCTGAGTGTCATCCGATCCGACTCGCCAATTGCGGCATAGCGATCCCGGTCAGCATCGCCGCCAGCGTAGGTCGGCGGCAGCGACCATACGCCATGCGGATAGTCCTTCGTATCCCGCGCATTCGCGTTGATCTCGCTACGCGCCACCAGTACGAAACCCGCGGCCTGCGCATGTTCGATCACGAAGGCTTCCGTCACGTAGCCCGTATCGATCATTTGCTGCAAGGACGCGCCGGGCCGGGCGCGATGCTCTTCCACGCCGAGTTCCCCACCGCGCTTCAGCGCGCCATAAAACGCGCGGAAATTCGCATCGAGCTGACCATCCTTGATCCAGTTGTGGATGTTGCGGAACGTGAGCACGCGGTCGAAGCGCTCGTGCGCGTCGAAGCCTGAAAATGCGCCTGCTTGCAATCGACCAACGACGACGTTCCCATAGATGGCGGGGTCGCCGGCCAGCTTGCGAAGATAGGCGTCGTCGGTCGCGCGCTCTTCGAGATCCGGCACACCCGCAAGGCCGAGATATTGCGCCTCGTACAGATGGCCGGTGTCGTGCAGCCACGGCGCAAGAATGTCTGTGTACCAACCGCCGCCCGGCGCGATCTCCAGCACCGTTTGCGACGGACCCAGTTCGAAGAACTCCAGCGTTTGCTTCGGGTGGCGATAAACGTCGCGTGCTCTCGCCTTCTCGCTGCGTTGCGCGCCATCGATGGCGGCATCGAGGGAACGGGCAGCGGCAGGACGCGCTTGCGCTTCATGCGCAACAGGCTGCAAAGCAGACGGCGAAGTGGTGGTGCAGCCCGTTATCGTCAGCGCGATCAACGTCGTAACAACGGAGAGTGCGCGCGGCAACGCGGCGTTTACCGGCGTGCGGCGATCGTTGAATCGATTCATGGGCTACGCTCCGGTTTTCCGTGTTGTCCGAAGCGGTAGCGCGCAATCTCTGCCCGGTCGGTGTCCGCAACGGCGCGCTTCGTTCCCCACGGCTGATCCGGATTGCCTCGGCGCAGTTTCTGCAGGCTCGCTGCCTGCGACACCGGTAACAAGCCGAAGACGGCCGCGACAAGGAACGCGACTGCCCGGCCGAATCCATTCTTCCCTCATTTCAACCTCCGTGGTCAGACAGGTTCGATACGCGCCTGCGCCGCCTCGCCAGGGCCACCCCAGCGCTTGAGGTCGATCTGCGTATCTCTGGTCCTGGCGTAATAGATCGGGAGCCCTCTCCCTCGAACCCGTGTGAGACCATGCGAGTGTAAATCACGCGTGCCGTCGCGCGCGTAGCGCCCTCCAACTCGCGCTTGTTGAAGCCTTCAGGCGCGTCGCTCCTCGACGCATACGCGAAAAAGGAATTGAAAAACGCGGGACCGATCGATCGCCCGCACGCAGGTTGAATTGCCGTCTGGCTCCAGCTTCCAGGCGGGCTAAAGCGTCTCCTCATACCGGCAATTGACGAGCAGTTCCGCGACGCTCGCGGTGTTCGGCAGTTCGATCGTATTGACCACGAGCAGCGCCAGATCCTGCGGTTGCGTCATCGCCTCGGGCGCAAGATCGGCGATGCCCGACGCCATATCGGTATTCACGAAGCCGGGACACACGGCCGTTGCGCGCACGCCGTCGTCCCAACCCGCGCGGCGCACCGCGTGCGTCAACGCGACCATCGCGTGCTTCGACATCTGGTAGCCGACGTTCAGGTTCTTGACGCGCTTGCCCGACAACGACGCAAGCTGTACGAAGCGCCCACGTCCCGAACGCCGTAGATGCGGCAACGCGGCCTGCACAAGACGAAAAGGTGCGTGCACGTTGATGTCGAATGTCTCGGCGAGCAGCGCATCGTCGCCGTTGTCGAAGTCGATCATCTTGCAGATGCCGGCATTGCTGACGAGCACGTCGAGCCGGCCGTATCGATGGATCGTCGCATCCACCCAGTTGCGTGCCGCCTGCGGGTCACGCGCTTCATAGGCGTGAATGAATGTATCGGCCATGCCCTCGAACACGCGCGGCTCGCGCATGCCAAGCGAAAGCGCATAGCCTCGCCGCGCCAGTTCGTTTGCAATCTCGCTGCCGATACCGCGCGAAGCGCCTGACACCATCGCTACCTTTTGCATGCTCGAATCCTTGCGAAGCGTCTCGTTCATGCGGGCGCATCAAAAGCCTGCATCGATCGTGATTTTCGAACCATCGCTAAAGCGGCTCAGCCTGAACGCGTGCGTATCGACGAGCGGTTTGTCGTTGTGCACGATATCTGCCATCAGCCTGCCCGCGCCCGGCCCGATACCGAAGCCATGCCCCGAAAAACCCGTGCCGATGAACAGTCCCGGCACCTTCGCGACGTCCGAGATGACGGGAATCGCATCCGGCGTGACGTCGATATAGCCGGCCCAACGCTGCGCGATACGTGCGCCAGCCAGTTGCGGAAACACGGCGACAAACGCCTGCAAGCCCTTGTCGACATACGGAACGACAGGATCGGGATCGAGCGTGCGGATGGATTCGAATACCGTCGGCGCGTCCAGCGACCAGCGGCGCGGACGTTTCAGTTCGTCGAAGAAGCGCTTGCCGACGCTGATCTGCAATGCGCCCATCTGGCTTTTCAGCGCCTCGATGTATTTGAAGAACAGCCGGAACGAATCGGGCGTGAGGTCCGCATGCGTGCGCAGCCCATAGGCGACCGTATAGCCGCCGTCCAGACGCTTTCGAAACGCGAACTCCTCATTGTTGGCGCTGCACGTCGGGCCGCCTTCCAGCGGCTCGGTACGCAGCACCGAGGCACGCGTGAGCAGTTGCGGCAGATCGACGCCGAGATTGCCGCAGAAATAGCGTGTCCATGCGCCGCCCGCGACAACGGCGGCATCGCAGCGGATCGTGCCGTGCTCGGTGACGACAGCGCTGACGCGTCCGCGGCTCGTTTCGATGCCGCGCACCGCACAGGGCGTCAGGATGCTGACACCGCGCTTTCTCAGCGCGTTCGCGATGGCGGGCGCGGCCTTTTGCGGTTCGGCGCGCGCGTCGCCGGGCGTGAATATGCCGCCTTTGAACGAACGCGTCGCGCCCGGCAACAACGCGGCGATGTCGCGGGTATCGACCTCGCGCGTATCGAACGCATCGCCGCCAATCTCGCGCGCACGCCGCAGCCAGTCGCGATGGCGTTCAAGCGTTGCGTCATCGTTCGATACGTAGAGAATGCCGCACTCGTTGAAGCCGGTTTGTATGCCGAGCTTCTCGTCGAGCGTGCGCCAGATCTTCAGGCTTTCGATGCTCAGCAGCAATTCGCGCGGATCGCGCCGCGTGACGCGCACCCAACCCCAGTTGCGGCTCGACTGCTCGCCGGCGATGTGGCCTTTCTCGCACAACGCGACGCTCAATCCCTTTTCGCTCAGCGCGAGCGCTGTGGACACGCCCATGATGCCGCCGCCTATCACGACGACGTCGGCGCGTTCCGGCAGCTTGATATCGTCGGCGACGATGTCGACTTTCGGTCCCATGTTCTGATTGATGTGTGTGAGGGTTCGTTATCAGCAGCGATGTTCGGCGGCGGGCGCCTGCGATTGCAACGCCTCTTCGCGGCGCAGGCTGCGCAGTACGCGCGCGGATCGACGGCCGCGACGCGCGCCGGGGTTGCTGAAGCGATTGGTCCAACGGTCGATGTGATTGATCGCATGCGTGAGCGGCACGGTGATCAACAGATACACGAGACCCGCTGCCACCAGCGGCGACAGGTTGGCCGTATTGACGGCTGCGTTCTGGCCGATCGTGAACAGATCACGCTGCGACGTCAGCAGACCCAGGAAATACACGAGGCTCGAGTCCTTGACGATGGCGATGAACTGGTTGGCGAGCGCGGGCAGAATGCGTCGCACGCCTTGCGGCACGATGACGTGACGCATGCCGCTCCAGTACGTCATGCCGAGCGCCTGGCACGCGTACATCTGGCCGCGCCCCACGCTCTGGATGCCGGAGCGGAAAATCTCCGCGATATACGCCGACGAGATCAGCGCGAGCGCGACGATTGCGAGCGGATACGGATTCGGCCCGAACAGCGACAGCCCGATGGGCGCGAGGCCCTGGCCAACCACGAGAATCACCAGCGCGGCGGGCAGGCCGCGAAACACATCGATGAATACCTGGGCAGGCCAGGTCAGCCAGCGCGTATTCGACACGGTCATCAGTGCCAGCACCATGCCCGCCAGAATGCCGAGCACCGTGGAAAACAGCGACAGGATCAGCGTGTTCACGAGGCCCGTGCCAAGCAGGCCGGGCAGCGAATCGAGCAAAAGCGGCCAGTCGAGAAAGTTTTGCAAGAAGGCATCCATCTGCGCTCTCCTGAAGTGTGTCCGACGTTGAAAAGCGACCGCACTCTCCCGCGCGCCCGTTGCTTGCAGCGTTGGCGTGAAGGGTTGCCTACTTCATCGCGTACGGCGGAAGATCGGTAGGCTTCGGATAACCCGGATGGAACTGCAGATATAACTTCATCCACGTGCCGTCGGCAACGAGTTCGCCGATCGTCTTGTTGAGCGCAGCTTCGAGCTTCGTGTTGCCCTTGCGCACGGGAAAGCCAGCGGGCAGATTGACGGCGGAGATATCGAGCTTGTCGGCGATATTCGCTTGCGGATACTTGCTTTGCAGACCTTCGACGAGCGTCTTGTCGACGAAATAGCCGTCGATGTACTTGTTGCGCAATGCAAGGAACCCCGCGTTCAGGTTAGGAAAGCGCACGATCTGTGCGCCGGGCAGATAGCTGGCCGAGTAAGTGTCTTCGATCGTGCCTTGCACGACGCCGATGCGCTTGTCTTTCACTGAAGCAACATCCGCGCTGATCGTGCTGCCCGGCAGCGTGGCGACGGAAAGCAGGCCCGTCAGATAGCCGTCGGAGAAATCCACCATCTTCAGGCGGTCCTTCGTGATCGAGATCGAGCCCGCTGCGAGATCGATCTGCTGGTTCGCGACGCTCGGCAACAGGCCGGCGAAATCCTGCGCGCGAAAATCGGCGGAGAGCCCGAGCTTCGCGGCAATCGCGCGAATCAGCTCGACGTCGAAGCCTGTCATCTTGCCGTTGTCGACGTACGAATACGGTTTGTTGTTCGCATCGACGCCCGCAACGATCTTGCCTGGCGTCAGCGTGCCGACATCTTCGGCATGAGCCGCCGTTGCAGCGACGAGGCACAGCGATGTGGCGACAGCAAAGCTGCGTGCAAATTGAAGGAATCGCATCTGACTCTCCCCAGGTAGAAACTTCGATAAACGAAACTCGCGCGCGACTTGGTACGACTCGCAAACCGGCTAGTGAAGAATGCGCGACAGAAATTCTCTTGCGCGCTCGGAGCACGGCCTGTCGAAAAACGCTTCCCGCGTGTCGTCTTCGACGATCGCACCGCGGTCCATGAACAGGATGCGGTCGGCCACGCGCTTCGCAAAACCCATTTCGTGCGTGACGCACAGCATCGTCATGCCGTCCTGCGCAAGCGTGCTCATCACGTCGAGCACTTCGTTGACCATTTCGGGGTCGAGTGCCGAAGTCGGTTCGTCGAACAGCATCGCAACCGGATCCATCGACAGCGCGCGTGCGATCGCCACACGTTGCTGCTGGCCGCCCGAGAGTTGCGACGGATACCTGTCCTCATGCTCGCCAAGACCGACGCGTCGCAGCAACGCGCGTGCCTTGTCGGCCGCTTCGTCGCGGCTGCGGCCCAGCACGTTCCGTTGCGCGAGCATCAGATTGCGTTGCACGGTGAGATGTGGAAACAGTTCGAAGTGCTGGAACACCATGCCGACTTTCGCACGCAACTGGCTAAGATTCGCCACTTTGGCCGTGACGTCCATGCCGTTCACGACAATCTGCCCGCTTTGCACGGGCTCGAGCCCGTTGACGGTTTTGATCAGCGTCGACTTGCCGGAGCCCGATGGTCCGCAGATCACGACGACTTCACCGCGCGAAATGGTTGCCGAACAATCGGACAGCACCCGATGGCCCCCATACCATTTCGAAACCTTGAGCAATTCGATCATCGTGTTCCTCCCAATTCATGAAACATGGGTTGCCCGTGCCGTACGCTCACGACAACGCGTTGCGCACCCGGCCGCGCCACATGTCGTCGGCCTTGTAGAGCGCCGTGCCGAGCGGCACGGCAAGTCGGCTCACCATGCCGGCGCCATTCAGTGGGAACGTGCCTTCGCCGAAAGCGCCCGCATCGCGCTCAATGTCGAGCATGTGTTTCGCGATGCGATGTCCCAGATAACTCATCAGCGCGACGCCGTTGCCGTTGCAGCCGAGCGCGTAGTGGATGCCGTCGTGTGCGCCGACGTGCGCGAGCTTGTCGTGTGTCATCGCGACATAGCCTTTCCATGCGTGTGTGATCCGCATGTCGCGCAATGCGGGCCATAGCTGCACCAGCTTCGCGTAAAGCCGTCGCGCGGCTTCGCGTTCGTTCAGTTCACGAATAGAGGGGCGCGAGCCGAAGATCATGCGCGTGCCATCGGGCGATGGGCGCGTATAGAACAGATTGCGCTTCGAATCGCTGATCATGCGACGGCCGGGATTGAGCGCATCCATCAGACCTTCGGGCAGCGTTTCGGTGGCGATCTGATAGCTCGCAACGGGCAGCACACGCCGCGCAAAGAATGGCAGCAGCGCGCCCGTGTAGCCGTTGGTCGCCACCAGTACGCGCCGTGCCTCCAGCGTGCCGCGCACGGTATGCACGCGAAACTGCGCGCCGTCCCTTTCGATGCGCTGCACCGCCGCATGCGAATGCAGTGTCGCGCCGCGCCGCCGTGCGAGATCGCGCAGCGCGCGATGATATTTCGCGGTGTGCAGCCCACCATATTCGTCGACGAGAATGCCGCCGTAGTAGTAGTCCGAACCGATGATTGCACGTTGCGCATCGCGTTCGATCACATGCACGGTCACACCCGTCTTGTCGTGCAGCAGTTGGCCCTGGCGGCGCAAGACGTTGAAATGCGCAGGCGTGTACGCGCCGAAAAAGCGGCCTGTGATGTTCAGATCGGCGTCGAGCGATTCATCCGCAACGAGCCGCTTCAGATAATCGAAGCTTGCCATCGATTCCTGCATCAACCGCGTGAGCCGGTCGGCGGACACGCCGCGAATCGCGTTGGTCAACGCAAGTTTCTGTCCGCTCGACACCATGCCGCCGCTGCGCGTGCTGCCGCCTGCGCCGATTTCGGCCGCATCCAGCACGGCGACGCGTGCGCCATGAAGCGCCGCTTCAGCCGCCGCCGACAGTCCGCAATAACCGCTGCCGACGATCGCGACATCGACGTTCGGCGGCAAGGGCGCGGCCGACGTTTCGGGCGGCGCGGCTTCCCACCAGTAAGGCGCGCAGCTGAACGTCTGGTGAAACAGCAAGGCATCGGGGCGCATGGATGAAGATCTGTAAGCTCGACGTGAGGCCAGTCTAGGTCGCTGCAAATCATCCGGTCAAATAGCGACAAAAACGTCTTCTATTCATTTCTGATATGGCAAGCTGTCGCCTTGTGCATGCTGCGTCGCATCGGAGAGTGCATGAATCTCAGGCAAATTGAAGCGTTTCGGCTCGTCATGCTGCGTGGCTCGATGACGGCGGCAGCGGAAGAACTCGGCACGTCGCAACCGAGCATCAGCAGGCTGATTGGAGAACTGGAGGCCTCGACGGGATTGACGCTGTTCGTGCGCAACGGCGGGCGCATCCGCGCGACAGATGCGGGCAGTGCCTTCTATCGCGAGGTGGATCGCAGCTTCGTCGGGCTGGAAAAACTCGGGCATTCGGCTCGTGAGATCCGTCAGCTCGGCAGCGGGCGCTTACGTATCGTCGCGGCGCCCGTGCTGGCGCTGTCGTTCCTGCCGACGGTGATCGAGCGTTTCCTCGAGGTGTATCCGCACGTAGCGGTGTCGCTGGAAATGCGCAGCGAAGGCACGATCCAGCGCTGGGTGTCGTCGGGACATTGCGACGTGGGCTTTGCGACGGCGACGCCCGATGCGTTCGGCGTGACGAGCGCCGAACTGTATCGTCTGCCTGGGCTATGCGCGTTGCCGGCGCGTCATCCGCTGGCGGCGCGGGAACGTATTCAGGCCGCAGACCTGCGCGGCGAACGGCTGATCCTGCCGTCCTATGCAGACGATACCCGCACGCCGCTCGATCGCGCGTTGCGGCCCGCAGGAGCCGATCAGGTGCCTGCCGTCGAAACGCCGTACGGCGCGACAATCTGCGCGCTGGTCTCGCGCGGCGTGGGCGTCGGCATCGTCAATCCGCTGGCGGCACTCGAAGCAGACCGTCGGCGTATCGTGTTTCGTCCATTCGTGCCGGAGATTCTTTTTCGCGGCTTCATTCTGTGTCCGCAATTGCAGCAGGCCAATCCCGTCGTCGAGAATTTTCTGCAGCTCGTCCACACCACGATGAAGCGCGAAATGGCCACGCTGGGCGTGAAGGCTGGCTGAACCGCTGACGTTGCCCTGTTTTTCAGTACCGTTCGAATACCGCCTGCAACGTCGCTACGTCATCAGTTTGCGTCAGTGCGAGCGTGAGAGCGTGTAGGCACTATTCGTAAGGTTTGCGCAATGGACCAGCATCAGTACGGAGAAGGCTACGAAGTGCAGTGCGGCCAGTGTCTCAGGCAAGCGCTCGTAATCTTGCGCCAGCCGGCGAAAGCGGTTCTGTCAGCCAAAGCTGCGCTTTACTACTCAGCGACGTGGCAACAGCACAAAGCCTTTCTTTGCCTCAGCCAACTTGATTGCCTGAAGCTCGATTCCCTCATCAAGCGCTGCGCGCAGGTTCCTCGCCGGTATACCCTGATCGGCGAACGCCACCCTAACCGTCTGGCCCGTGGCCAGCTGGACCTGACGCGCCAATTCCCCTATACACGGTCGCTCATTTCTTTCCCCCCGCTTTCCTGTATCAGCTGCGGTTCGCGAGGGCGCGCTCGATCTTCTTGTCCGTCTTGTACTGGCTCAGCGTGTAGACAGACCAAATTGCAGCTGGAATCCACCCGATCAGCGTGATCTGAAGCAGCAGGCAGATGATTCCTGCAAAAGGCCGCCCGATTGTGAAGAACTGGAGCCACGGCAGAATCAGGGCAAGGAAAAGGCGCATGTTGGTCCTCATGTGGTTATAGCCGTTGTTATCGAGTCAGCTACAGGCCGACTTGCCGGCCACTCGCGTGCCGGGTACTTCCCGTTTATCGGCTCACGCCGTGATTTACTTAATCAACTGCATCCCTGCGGCCTTCGAGGCCGTCACGTCGAAAGTCGCGGTGTACTCGCATTCGGCAACATACCCCGAACGCTCGATCAGGCAGTCCGCGAAATCTGCCTTCGCGGACGCCACGAAAACGCGAAGGGCCTTTCGCACCGTGTCAGCACCTTCAACGACCAGTTCTTTGGTGCCGATTATGGAGTCGATGATGTCGTTCATCTGCTCACGCTCGACGCCATAGCAGCGCGCGAGCACCCACACGACCTCCACCAGGGCAACCTGCGAAACGTACCCTGGCCGTTCGGCCGACAGGGACTCCATCAGCACCGTCGCCTTCTTCGACTGCACGGCGTCGTCCTGTGCGAAGTAACGGACCAGCACATTCGTATCCAGTCCGATCATCGCGCGGATGCCCCCTGCTCCGCGATGGCCTGGTTCATGTCCTCGATCGACACGGGTTTCGCGGGCTTCTTCACGATGCCCTTGAGCGACGCGAGCGAGCGCGTGGCCGGATAGATCTCATACCGGCCCGTCGCCTCGTTGAAGCTGAATTCGATCCGGTCGCCGGACCGCAGGCCAAGCTGATTGCGCACGTCCACCGGAATGGTGACCTGGCCCTTTGAAGTGATCGTTGCCGCTGTCATGGTGACACCTCCAATACGCCTTACCTTAAGGTAAGGAGAGCAGAAAGGCAAGGACTGAAGGCGGGCGCGCCGCACTGTCCGTGACAGGCGAGATACTGCTGGCGGACGAAGACGATCGCCCGGCTTGAACGTACGCCAGCTATATTCGAGGCGCTGGCAGAAGTTAGTGTAAAAAGGTGGGCTGCCCCGGAGGGGTGATCCGGTCCAATGTTCCCGGTCGGACGAAAGCGGCGTCGATCATCATATGGAGACCATCCGTTTTTCGCCAATGTCGACTCGCAGATGCGCAGCCACCGGATGAATGTTTTGGCATTGTCCATTGCCGGATCGCCGCCATCGGGTTGGCTTCGGCTTCAGCATGAATATGTCACGCTAATTTGGACCGCGTTCGCTTGGGTCGCGCTGGGGGAAATTTGAACGCATGGAGAGTGGGCATGCAGACGAATTCGAAGAAAGCTGAACAGGTCGGCCTGCCGGCGACCTCACGGCTGAGCCGGTCGTACGGCAAGGCTGATTTTGCCGACGCATTCTCGGTAGACTTGCCGGCGACGGCCTGCAACGACGCAGAGTCTCTCGCTCGACACATCTTTGGCGGGCAACCCGGGTGGATCGCGATTCTGCAGGGAGTTCGTGACGTTGCCGTATGGCCATTCGGACTTAAAAAAACGGTCGATCTGAAAATCGCGAAGGACGACCGGCTAAGCATTTTCCGCGTGTTCGAACGGCATAAAGACGAGATCATTCTGGGCGAGGACGACAGGCATCTTGATTTCCGTGTGTCGGTTCTCGTGCAGCCCGCATCTGAGGACCGCCCCCAGCGCCTGATAGTCACTACGCTTGTCTTCTACAATCGTCTGCTGGGCCGGGCCTATCTTGGCCTTATCGCTCCTTTCCATCGCCTCGTCGTGCGAGCCTCGCTCGACCGGGCACAGCAACTCGGATGGCCCGGCCGGTAGCGACGATTCATTAACTCTCCTTCCAGCGGGCCGTAGATCGCCAGACCTCAAAGTGGGGGGTTCCTGAGAGCAGTCAGGACCAGAGGTAGCTGTCCATTCGCGAAGAAGCCACCCCATCGCGGGATTCACGCCATGAAAGACCCCGCTACCGATCACGGCAGCCCAGATGGTCCAGTTCGCGTCGAACAGGCCGCTCATCGCGCACTCGGCACGTTCACAGCGGTTCAGGGGTAGCAGTACGAATCGGACGAACAGTTACCGCCCTCCAACCGGATCTGGCGCGGCCGGTGCGACTTCGGCCACTCGAGCAGGAAGCTCGACGCATTGAGCACCATCTGGCCGAGGCCCGCCGTGGCCGCCACCATTTCGGCGGCGACCAGCGTGGTCCAGCCGAAGCCTGCCGCAATGCGCAGGCCGGTCAGTATCTCCGGCAGCGCCGCGGGCAACACGACGTGGCGCACGATCTGCGCGAAGCTGCCGCCCAGCGAGTACGCCGCGCCGATCTGCTCGGCCGTCGCGCTGCGCACGCCGGCGCGCGCGGCCAATGCGATCGGCGCGAAGCAGGCGAGATAGATGACGATGATCTTGGCCGTCTCGTCGATACCGAACCAGATCACCACGAGCGGCAGATAAGCGAGCGGCGGCAGCGGCCGGTAGAACTCCAGCGGCGGATCGAGCAGCCCGCGCGCGACGCGGCTCACGCCCATCAAGATGCCGATGGGCACGGCCGTGACCGCGGCAAGCGCGAACGCGCCGAACACGCGCACCGTGCTCCACGCAAGATGCGTCGAGAGCGGCAGACCGCCCTGAATGCGACCGTGCCACGCGTCCGCAAAAGCGCGCAGTACGGCTTCGGGCGTGGGCAGAAAGAGAGGCGGCAGCCAGCCGAGATGAGTGGCGAGCCACCATGCGAGCGCGAGTGTTGCAACGGAGGCAGCGCTCAACGCCAGCGTCGGACCTTCGCCGGGCAAACGCCATGCGGTCGAGCGTCGCCGTGCCGGCCGCAAGCACCGGAATTTGGCAGCGCGCCGCGCAGGAACGTCGCGGTCCCGCACGTGATCGGCATGCGCCCAACCTGCCTGCCCACGCGTTGCGAGCGTCACGTCGCCCGCGCGTTCGTTCGAAGCACTCACCACGCGCCCTCCTCCTGCTTCACGCCGGCATGCAGTTCGCGCACCAGCCGCTCGCGCCACGCGATGAATTCGGCCGACGACTTCACCGCCCGCGCATCGCGCGTTTCCAGATAGCGGCGTGCGAACGGAAGCGTATAGCTGTGCGCGATACGCCCGGGCCCCGCCGTCATTACGACGAGGCGCGTCGCGAGAAAGAGCGCTTCTTCGACGCTGTGCGTGATGAAGAACACCGTCTTGTGCGTGCGGTCCCAGACGTCGAGCACCAGTTCCTGCATCGACTCGCGCGTCATGGCGTCGAGCGCGCCCATGGGCTCGTCCATCAACAGCACGCGCGGATTGCTTGCAAGCGCGCGCGCAATGCCCACGCGCTGCTGCATCCCGCCCGAGAGCGTATAGACGCGGGCATGGGCCTGTCGCTCGAGTCCGACGAGCGCGAGCATCTCGCGCGCCCTGCGTTCGCGTTCCGCCTTCGGCAAGCCCTGAAAACGCAGGCCCAACGCCACGTTGTCGAGTACGTCGAGCCATGGCATCAGCGCGTATTTCTGGAACACCACGCCGCGATCCGCGCCGGGCCCGTTCACCGGCTGGCCGTCGATCAGCACCTCGCCCTCGGTCGGCGTAACGAAGCCCGCGATGCAGTTGAGCAGCGTGGTCTTCCCGCACCCCGACGCGCCCAGTGCCACGACGAATTCGCCGGCCTCGATACGCAGATCGACGTCCGCCAGCGCCATCGCTCCCTCGCCTTTGCGCGGATCGCCATAGGCCACGGCGAGGCCGCGAATCTCCAGCATGCTCACGGTGTGCTCCAGGAAGACGCGTTCAATGCGCCACCGCCCGTTGCACGAACTGCGGATCGACGCCGATCGAGTAATCGGGCAACACGTTCTGGATAGTGCCTTGCGTCTTCAGGAATGCCGCCGTCGCGGCCAGCGACTTCGCTGCGCCCGACTGTGCGCCGCCGCCCAGCCACGCATTCGAAGCCTGCTCCGCGGGCGACGGAAACGCGTAGAGCGCAAGGCTTGCGGGCACTTCGTCGGCATTGGCGCCCGACTCCTTCGCCACCGCGGCAACCTGCGGCGAGGCCGCATCCCACGTGTTGCGATGGGCGCGATAGTTCTCGTCCGCGGCGGCCAGTACCTTCACGAAACGCGTCATGAATTCGGCGTTGCCCTTCGCGAAGCGCCGGTCGACGACGAAGCCGTCGAAGGTCGCCTTGCCCGTGGACTGCGCCACCTGGCCCGACGTAATCAGCACCTTGCCGCTCTTCTTCACCTTGGCGAGCACCGGGTCCCAGATGTACGTGGCGTCGATGTCGCCGCGCTCCCACGCCGCGGCCACTTCGGGCGGACGCAGGTTGACGATCTTCACGTCGGCGGGATTCACGCCGGCGTTTTGCAGCGCGACCAGCGTATGGAAGTGCGAGGTCGAAACGAACGGCACGCCGATCTTCTTGCCCTTCAACTGCGCGAGACTCGTTACGCCCGAGCCGTTGCGCACCACCAGCGCTTCGGCGTCGTTGATGTTGTCGAGAATCCAGAAGAGCGAAATGTCCACGCCTTGCGAGAGGCCCGCCGCAACCGGACTCGAACCCGCCTCGCCCAGTTGCACGGAGCCCGACGCGAGCGCGCGAATCACGTCGGCACCGCTCGCGAGCTTGCGGTACGTGACCTTGTAGCCGGTCGCCTTCTCCACTTCGCCGGTGGCCTGTGCATAGCGCCACGGCACCACCATGTCCTGGTAGGCAATCACCACTTCGCGCGTGTCGGCTTGCGCCGCGGTACTCAGGAAAGCCGGCAAGACAACCAGCGAAGCGAGCGCACCCGCACGCAGCAGGGCACGGACAATACGGTTCATCAATTCACTCCGGAAAATAGGTACAGGCGTGCAGGCCGTCGATTATGGACGGCTGCACGCGCGGTGCTTCTAACTTATTGTCAGTTGCTAATCAGCCCGCGAGGCGCCGCTCGCCTTGCCCCGTCAGGAAGCCGAGGCCGCACGCACGTCGAACGCGCCTCCTGTCTGAACGCCGCCGGATGTCGTCACGGGCTTCTTGCCCGGCAGCAGCGGAAACACGAGTTCTGCGAAACGCCAGGCTTCTTCCAGATGCGGATAGCCGGAGAGCACAAAACGCGTCGCGCCGAGCGCCGCATATTCTTCGAGCCGTGCGGCCACGGTAGCGGGGTCGCCCACCAGCGCGGTGCCTGCGCCGCCGCGCACGAGGCCCACGCCCGCCCACAGGTTCGGGCTGATCTCCAGCCGGTCGCGGCGCCCGCCGTGCAGTTGTGCCATGCGCCGCTGGCCCACCGAATCCATGCGCGCGAAATTCTGCTGCGCGCGCTGGATGTCTTCGTCGCTCAGCTTGCTGATGAGTGCGTCGGCTGCGGCCCATGCTTCCTCGTTCGTCTCTCTCACGATCACGTGCAGCCGCAAGCCGAAGCGCACTTCCCTTCCGTGTCGCGCAGCACGTGCGCGCACGTCCGCAAACTTCTGCGCCACGGCGTGAGGCGGCTCGCCCCAGGTCAGGTAGGTATCGACGTGTTCCGCGGCAATCTCGTGCGCCGCCGGCGACGAACCGCCAAAGAAGAGCGGCGGACGCGACTGCTCCGCGAGCGAGAGGTGATTCTTCGCCTTCTCCACGCGGATGTATTTGCCCTCGAAATCCACCTGCTCGCCCGCGAACAGCCGTCGCCACACCGTGAGGAATTCGTCCGCGTGGGCATAGCGTTCGTCGTGGTCTAGAAAGATGCCGTCCGCGGCAAGCTCCGTCGCGTCGCCGCCGGGCACGACATTGAGCAGCAGACGTCCGCCCAGCGCCTCGTCGAGCGTGGCGGCCTGCCGCGCGGAAGCCGTGACGTTGCCGAGCGAAGTGCGCAACGCGACGAGCAGCTTGATGCGCCGCGTGACGGGCGCAAGGCTCGCCGCCGTCACCCATGGATCGAGGCAACTGCTGCCGGTTGGAATCAGCAGGCCGTCGTAGCCGAGTTCCTCGGCGGCCACTGCGATCTGCCGCATGTAGGCGTTCGAAGGCGCACGCCCCGAATCCGATTGACCCAGATAGCGTGTGTCGCCTGACGTCGGCAAAAACCAGAATATGTCGAGACTCATGAGGGGCTCCCCGAAAGATGTTGGGCGCCTCCCACACGAGGAGGCGGTTCGGAGGCCATTAGATCAGCGGCAGGTAATGCGCCCTACTAACGATGTGGAAAATGCATATTCCGTGGGGCACGTAGGGCCGTCATACGGGGCTCGGCGGCCTCGTGCGGCGTATCGTCGCGCACTGACGGCCCGTTGCGTTCGTCGTCTTGTCGCGAACGGCGCCGTCAGTCGCGTCCTGCCTTGCCGATCCACGCCGCTGTCGCCGCGTCGCTCGTGCGGAACGCGGGGAACCTGGCACCCAGTTCGGCAATGGTATGGATGTCGTTCTTCACGAGGTCGTCGCGTGTGATCAAGGTCGGCTTCACCACGATGCGATGGCCGGGGTCCTCGCCTGCGACGAGCAGCGCCGCAGCCCGCACCGACACGGCGCCCACCACGGCCGGGTTGGTGGCGGCGGTGGCCACCCACGGGCTGTTCGGCGCGCGGATCGCTTCGATGTCCGCCGTCGAGATGTCGGCACTGTAGATGCGCAGCTTCGTGCCGAGACTGGCTTCGTCGGCGGCCAGCTTCGCGCCGCGTGCGAACTCGTCGTAAGGCGCGAACACGACTCGAATCTCCGGATGCGCCCGATAGGCCGCAGCCGCCTGGTTCGCGACCGACTGCGCGATCGGGTTGTCCACCGTGCCCCAACGCGCCTTTTCCTGCACGCCGGGATGCGCGCTCTTGAACGCGCGCCATACGGCATCCCGCCGGTCGAGCGGCGCGAAGCCCGCCACGTACACGTAGCCCGCGGAAAACGTCGCGCCATTGTCCTTTACGGCCTGGTCGAGCAGCAGCGTGGCCAGATCGTGGTCGCTCTGTTCGATCTGCGGCACCTTCGGGTTGGCCAGATCGACATCGAACGCGACGACCTTGATGCCCTTGTCGAGCGCGCGCTGCACCACGTCCTTGAGCGACTCGGGCAAGCCGTGATTCACGATGATCGCCGACACGCCGAGACTGATGGCCTGCTGGATCTGCTCGCGTTGCTCCGCCGCGTCCTGGCGCCCTTCGTAAATGCGCAGATCGATACCGAGCGCCTTCGCCTGCTTTTGCGCGCCCGCTTCATACGCCTGGAAGAAATCGCCCGTCGAGAGATAGTTGACGAGCGCGATCTTCACGCCGCCCTTGTCGAACGGCGGCGGTGCTCCGGGAATGCCGGCGGCACGCGCGCCGGGGGTCCATCCGAGTGCCGCGGCCACCACCATCAACCCTGCTGCCGCACGCCATGTCTTGCGCACCACGCGCTCACCAAGCCCGCTTGCCATGATCGGAACCCCCTTGTTGTTCGTCGTATTTCGTTCGATCCATTCGACTGCTCAGACCACGGGTACCACCTGCGCCGAGCGATAGCGGGCCCCCGGATGCGGCTCGGCGAGGCGTGCGCCGCCGCCGTGCAGCTTCTCGCGCAACGTGCCGCGCGCATATTCGGTCTTGTAGGCGCCGCGGCGCTGCAACTCGGGTACGACGAGTTCGACGAAGTCGCTGAACGTCTCGTGCGTGAGGGCATAGGCCAGGTTGAAACCGTCCACGTCGGTTTCCTCCACCCACGATTGCAGTTCGTCTGCCACCTGCACCGGGTCGCCCACCGTAAGCGGCCCGAGGCCGCCAATGCCGCCCCACTTCGCGATCTCGCGCACGGTCCACACGCGCGTGGGGTCCGCGCTCGACAACGCTTCCACCGCCGACTGCACGGCGTTGCTCTCCACGTAGCGCAACGGCTCGTCGAGGTCGTACTTCGAGAGATCGATGCCGGTCCATCCCGACATCAGCGCAAGTGCCCCTTCGTCGCTCGCATAGCGGCGATAGTCGGCATGCTTCGCATGCGCCTCGGCTTCGGTGCGGCCTGTAATCACGGTATGGAGGTTGAAGATCAGCACGTCGTGCGGATCGCGCCCGAAGCGCTTCACGCGCTCGCGAATGTCTGCGACGAATTCCTTGAGCACCACGCGCGACGGCGCCGCAATGAAGATGCATTCGGCGTGCTGCGCGGCGAAGTCTTTGCCGCGCTTCGACGCTCCAGCCTGATAGAGCACCGGCGTACGCTGCGGCGAGGGCTCGCACAGATGAATGCCCGGCACGTCGAAAAAACGCCCGCGATGCGCGATGGGATGCACCTTCGAGGGCTCCGTAAACACGTGCCGCGCCGCATCGCGCACCACGGCATCGTCATCCCAGGAAGACTCCCAGAGCTTGTAGCAGACCTCGAGGTATTCGTCGGCCAGCGCATAGCGTTCGTCGTGATTCGCCTGCGACGGCAGACCGACATTGCGCGCCGCGCTGTCGAGGTACGACGTGACGATGTTCCAGCCTACGCGTCCGTTGGTGAGGTGGTCGAGCGTGGACATGCGACGCGCGAACGGATACGGGTGTTCGTACGAGAGCGAACACGTCACGCCGAAGCCGAGATGCTGCGTGACGTGTGCCATCGCGGAGACAAGCAGAATGGGGTCGTTCACCGGCACCTGCGTGGCCTGGCGAATCGCAGCCTCGCCGCTGCCCTGATAGACGTCGTAGATGCCCAGCACGTCGGCAATGAAAAGGCCATCGAACAGGCCGCGTTCGAGCAGTTGCGCAAGCTCTGTCCAGTAGCCGAGTTCGCGGTAGCGCCACGAAGCGTCGCGCGGATGCGCCCAGAGGCCGGGCGACTGATGCCCGACGCAGTTCATGTCGAAGGCGTTAAGGCGAATCTGTCTGGTCATGTCTTGTCCATACACGCGGATGCGACGGCTCGCATCAATTCCATGGATGCCGTGCGGGCTTCACGCCGTTGAGGTAGTAGTTGCCGACGAGGTGGTATTTCCAGCGCACCGGATCGTGCAGCGTGTGCGTGCGCGCGTTGCGCCAGTGGCGATCGAGGTTGTGCTCTTCGAGCGTGGATTGCGTGCCGGCCAGTTCGAACAGCTTTTCGCTCGCGAGCAGCGCGATTTCGGTGGTAAGCACTTTGGCCTCGCCAACCGCAACCGAGGCACGCGCGACGTCGTCTTCCGTCGTGACGGGTTGCGCCGCGATCTCGTCGAGCGTGCGCGCAGCGCGGTCGAGCAGCGCGTCGGCTGCATGCAGATCGATATGGAGCCGGCCGACCTCGCGCACCGTCAACGGGTCTTCGCTCGCGCGCTCCACGTTGCTGTCGATCCACGGGCGCGAGCGTTCGCGCACGAAGCGCAGCGTGTCGGCAAGCGCGGCGTGCGCAATGCCCGCATCGATGGCGGCCTGAATGATCTGCGAGAGCGGACCGTTCAGCGTCGGCTCGTCCGACACGCGGTGCGCGGGAAACACGTGCGACGCCGGCACGCGCACGTTATCGAGCACTACCGTGCCGCTTGCGGTGGTGCGCTGACCGAACCCCGACCAGTCGTCGATCACCGTGAGGCCCGGTGTGCCCTTCGGGATATACGCAAGCCATCCCTTGCGGTTCTCGTCGAGGCCCAGCACGGGCACGTAGTGCGCGAACAGCGCACCGGTCGAATAAAACTTCGTGCCGTTCACGACGTAACCACCGTCGTCGCCGTTCCTGTCGCGCGTCACGCGCGTCTTCAGGTCGAGCACGTTTTTCGTGCCCTTTTCGGAGAAACCGTTGCCGAAGCGCTTGCCCCTGAGGATGTCCCCAAAGAAGTGGCGCTTCTGTTCATCGGTGCCCGTGAGTGCAATCACGTCGACAAGGCCGAAATGATTCTGCGGCAGTTGCCCCAGCGACGGATCCGCCGCCGCAACGATCTTCACGACCTCGACCAGCGTCTGGTACGCCGCCCCGGCGCCGCCGTACGCTTTCGGCACCGTAATGGCCCACAGGCCCGACTGCGAGAACCATTCGATTTCCTCATGCGGCAGGCGCCGCTCGCGGTCCCGTTGCGCGGCCTCTTGCGCAAGACGCTCCGCAAGCGCGTGCGCAACGGCGAGCGCTTCCTCGTCGCTGCCGATCACGTGTGCGCCGTTTTCCGCTTCAGTCCCGGTGCCCACGCGCAAGGACTTCGTTTCGTCGATCGTTGCCATTCGCCGGCTCCGCTGCAATGAGTATCGGCAGAATTTATCAGCGCGCCGCTCGTGGCCCAAACGAAGGTTTGGAACATCGTTATTCCTTCGGATGACCCATGATCGTTTTCGCCGCAGCCGATTTGCAAATCGTCGGAGTTTGCATATCGATAGCGTCAATCGTTGGTTTCAATCGCGGCGTATCGTTGCGTAGAGTCGGTCCGGATTGCGCATTCCTTTTCTGCGGCCCTTCACTCTCGCATCCGACATCACGACATGATCCACCGCACACTGTCCTCGCCCTATTCCCGTTCTTCTTCGCGCCGCACACGTGGCGCCCTCGTGCCACTTGTGCGTCTCGTCACCGCCGCCGCGCTGAGCTTGATGGTCATCGCACTACCCGCCCATTCCGAGGGCAACGCAAGCGCCGCGAGCAACGACAGCGCGATACCGTCGCTCAAAGGCAAGCGCATCGGCATCACCGCAATCGGCACGGACCACTACTGGGATCTGAAGGCCTACCAGGGCGCGATCGACGAGGTGAAACGGCTGGGCGGCACGCCCATCGCGCTCGACGCCGGCCGCAACGACAACCGCCAGATTGCGCAGATTCAGACGCTGATCGCGCAAAAGCCCGACGCCATCATCGAGCAACTGGGCACCGCTTCGGTGCTGGAGCCGTGGCTGCAGAAAATCCGCCAGGCCAACATACCGCTCTTCACGATCGACACCGCGTCGCCCTCCAGCCTGAACGACACCACCTCGGACAACTTCTTCATCGGCGAGCAACTCGCGCTGAAGCTCGTCAACGACATCCACGGCGAAGGCAACATCCTCGTGTTCAACGGCTTCTACGGCGTTCCGGTTTGCGCGATCCGCTACGACCAGTTGAAGGCGGTGCTCAAGTACTACCCGAAGGTCCACATCATCGAGCCCGAGTTGCGCGACGTGATTCCGAATACGGTACAGAGCGCGTATGCGCAGGTCAGTCAGTTGCTCACGAAATACCCCAAGGGGCAAATTGCGGCGATCTGGGCCGCGTGGGACGTGCCGCAGGTGGGCGCCACGCAGGCCGTGAACGCTGCGCATCGCAACGAGATCAAGACCTACGCGGTGGACGGCAGCCCCGACGTCGTTTCGCTCGTGAAAGACCCGAAGTCGAGCGCGGCGGCCGTCGTCGCGCAGCAACCCGCACTGATCGGCAAGACCGCGGTGGACAACGTCGCGCGCTACCTTGCCGGCGATCGCAGCCTGCCGCCGTACACCTACGTGCCGTCCATTCTCGTCACGAAGGACAACGCCGCGCAGTTGCAGCAGGCGCTCGGCCAGATTGCCGCGAAATGAACGCCGCGAAATGAACGCCACGAAAGCGAGCGCCGCAGAATGGGCACTGCGATGAGCACACCGAAAGACACGCCCGCTCATGCGCCCGCCCTCGCGCTGCGCGGCATCGTCAAGCACTTCGACGGCGTACCGGCGCTGCGCGGCGCATCGCTCGACGCGGCCCCGGGCACCGTGCATGGCCTGATCGGCCAGAACGGCGCGGGCAAGTCGACACTCATCAAGATCCTTGCGGGCATCCACACGGCAGACGCCGGCACCGTCACCGTGCACGGCGAGCCGCAGCCCCCCGGCGTTGCCCCCAGGGGCATCGCATTCATTCACCAGGAGCGCCTGCTGCCGCCCACCTCGACCGTGGCCGAAGCGCTCGCGCTCGGTCACGAGCCCGCGTTCGGCCCACGCGGCGCGGGCGTGCTGCGCGTGCTCGATACGCGCCGGCTGAAACGGCAGGCACGCGAGGCATTGCATACGCACTTCGGCCTCGACCTGCATCCCGACCGCCTGATTGGCGAGCTCACCGTAGCCGAGCAGCAGATCGTGCAGATCACGCGGGCACTCGCGGGCGAGCCGCGCGTGCTCGTATTCGACGAACCCACCGCGGCACTCGTGGCACGCGAAGTGGACCGTCTTCTGCACACTATCGACACGCTGCGCGCGAGCGGCCTCACCATCCTCTACGTATCGCATTATCTGGATGAAATCGCGTCGATCTGCGATACGGTCAGCGTGCGGCGCGACGGCGTCGACGTCGCCCACGTCGATGCACGCACTACGTCCACGGAATCGCTCGTCGAGGCGATGATCGGCGCGCAACGGAGCGCACCGGCGGCAGTATCCGCGCGTACGCCGGGCGACGTCGCGCTCGCTGTGCGCGGGCTCGGCACGCCCGGCCGTTTCGAAGACGTGTCGTTCGACGTGCGGCGCGGGCAGGTCGTCGGCGTGACGGGGTTGCTCGGCTCGGGCGGCAAGGCGGTGCTGCGCTCGCTATTCGGCCTCGAGCGCGGCACGACGGGCACCGTGAGCGTAGCGGGACGCACAGTGCGACTACGCCGCCCACCCGACGCGGTACGCAGCGGCATCGCGTTCGTGCCGGAAGACAGACGCGCGCACGGCGTAGCGGGCTCGCTCTCGGTGCGCGAAAACACGACGCTCGCCAGCCTTTCGCGCATCAGCCGCTTCGGGCTGCTCGCGAGGCAACGCGAAACGCAGCTCGTGCAACGACTCATCGCCGCGCTCGCCATCCGCACGCACAGCACGGAAACGCCGGTACGGCAACTGTCCGGCGGCAACCAGCAGAAGGTGGCGCTGGCGCGCTGGCTCAGCCGCGAATCGACCGTCTATCTGCTCGACGAACCTACGGTTGGCGTCGACGTGGGCGCGAAGGCGGAAATCTACCGGCTGCTCGACGAACTCGTGCGCAACGGCGCTTGCGTACTGCTGTTTTCGAGCGACCTGATCGAACTTGTGGGCGTGACCGATCGCATCCTCGTCATGAAGCGCGGCCGCATCGTGCAGGAACTCGTCTCGCAGGAAACGGACACGCAAACCGTGCTCGCCTGGGCGAGCGGTGCGCGCGAGACGGCCATGCAGGAACGGGAGGCGGCATGAACGTCCCGTCGTCCCCTACCCGTTCGCTGGCCGACGGGCGCGCGTTGCCCGGCATCGGTCCCGGACGGGCACATCGCCTTCGCGCGAGGCTGCGCGACCCGCAGTTCTGGCTGCGCGGCAGCGCGCTGCTCGCGTTCGCCATCGTGGTTACGGCATTCGCGCTCACGTCGCCGCTGTTTCTCACGGTTGCCAATCTCGCCAACGTGTTGCAGCAGTCGGTGGTGATCGGGCTGCTCGGCTTCGGTCTCACGATCGTGTTGATTGCAGGCGGCCCGGACCCGATTCGCGGCGGGCTCGACCTTTCGGTCGCGGCCAACCTCGGATTGTGCGCAGCCGTCTTCGCCGTCACGCAGCGCGACGGGTATCCGGCCCTGCTGTCGGTCGCGTTGACGCTCGCCACAGGCGCAACGGTGGGCGCGTTGAACGCGGTCGCCGTCATCGCGCTACGCATCGTTCCGCTGCTTGCGACGCTGACCACGATGAACATCGCGGCGGGCTTCGAACTCGTACTGACGCAGAACACGCCGGTCCAGGCAAACGGCGCTCTGCTTGCCTACCTGCTGCGCGACGGACCCTTCGGCGTGCCGCATCTCGCCTACGCACTGCTGCTTGCCTGCGCGGCATTCACGGTACTCGTTCACGAAACGCCGTTCGGCTTGCGTCTTGCGGCCGTGGGCGCCCATCGCGACGCTGCACGGGCGGCCGGCATCCACAGCGAGCGTTATGTCGCCGCCAGCTATGTGCTGTGCGGTATCGCTGCGGCGCTGGCCGCGCTCGCGTCGGCAGCGCTTTTGAGCGGCAGTTCGCCCGGCGCCGGCGACAACCTGCTCGCAGTCGTGGCGGCTGCGTTGCTCGGCGTGGTGTTCTCGCGCCGGCTCGTGCCCACCATTCCGGGCACGCTCTGCGCGGTGCTGTTCATCGGAGTGATCGTCAACGGGTTCCAGCTCGACAACCTGTCGAGCTATTACGTCAACGGTGTGGAAGGCGTACTGATCCTGTTCGTCGTTGCGACGACGGTAATCGTGCGCCGCCGACATGGCAGGAGCAGTGCATATGATTGAGCGCCTCTCGCTCGCGTCGCGGCTCACTGGCCTGCGGCGCTTCGCGCTCGTTGGGGCGCTCGTCGTCGTGATTGCCTTTTTTGCCGTGTTCGCACCGGGCTTTGCACGTGTGGGCAACCTTGCTGACGTCCTGCTGAACAACTTCGCGCTGCTCGCCATTGCAGCGCTCGGCATGACGCTCGCGGTCTCGCTGGGCGCGGTCGATCTGTCGCTCGGCACATCGATCGACGTAGCCAGCCTCGTTTTCGTGTTGCTGTGTGCGCACCACGTCGATCTGTTTGCCGCGGCGCTCGGCGGCCTGGCCGCTGCGCTCGCGACCGGCGCGTTGAACGCCGTGCTGGTCGCGCGCATCGGCATCGCGCCGTTCCTCGCCACGCTCGGTACGCTGTTCATCGGGCAGACCGTTCAGCAACTGGCAACGGACGGCGGACAGCCGGTCTATCTGCTCAACGTGGCCCTGCCGCCGCTCTTCGGCGCGCTCGCGCACGGCAGCATCGCGGGCGTACCGGTGCCGCTGGGCATCGTCGTCGTGCTGGCCCTCGCGTTGCATGTTGCGCTCGCGCATTCCGTGTTCGGCCGCCAGCTCGCTGCGCTCGGCGCGCAGCCTGGTGTAGCGCGTCACGCGGGTCTGCCGGTACCGGCCATCGTGAGTGCAGCGTTCGTTGCGAGCGCGTTGCTCTATGGCGTGGTCGGCCTGCTCCTGTCTTCGACGGTGAAGGCGTACGTGCCGCTCGCGGGCAATGGCTATCTGATGAACGCCATTGGCGCCACGTTCATCGGCACCACGCTCTCCACGACGCATCGCCCGAGTGTGGCGGGCACGTTGTTGGGCGTGTTGCTGCTGAGCCTCGTGGCGAACGGGCTACTCTTGATCGGCTGGAACTTCTATTGGCAACAGGTGGCCACCGGCGCCGTGATTCTTGCCGTGCTGGCGATCAGCTTTGCGCAACGAGGCGCGCGGTACGCATGAAGTGCAAACGCGACGGGGCGCTGCTTACTGCGTCCCTTTCGCCGCTTGCGCACCTTTCGCCCGTCATGCATGCGCGTCGTCGCGCTTGCCCACACCGAACGTGAACGCCAGCGCGCCGACGAGCAAGGCGCCCTTGATGAAGTCCTGCATGTAGTACGGCGCATTGAGCATGGTGAGTCCGTTAAGCAACACGCCGACGAACACGGCACCGATCACCGTGCCGAACACATTCGGCCGCTTCGCGGCGCCCACTGCATAACCCACGAGCGCGGCCGCGACGGCATCGAGCAGCAGCGAGTGCCCGGCGCTCACGTCACCGCGCCCCACGCGGGCCGCAATCAGCACGCCGCCCAGCGCTGCGATGGCCCCCGATGCCACATAGGCCGCCACGCGATAGCGTGCGGTGGGCGCACCGGCGAGCCGGGCCGCGGTCTCGTTGCCGCCGATCGCGTAAAGCACGCGGCCCCAGCGAGTCGTCTCCATCACCACGCAGGCGAACACCGTCAACACCGCGAGCACGATCACGGGCAGCGGCACGACGTCGAGCACACGTAAGCGGCCGAGCGCGAGAAACGCGGCCGGAAACACCCCGCTCGTTTCGGTGCCGTCCGGCAAGATCGTGCCGGTCGAAAGCGAACGTCCGCCGGTCGGAATGAGTTGCAGCCCCGCGAGCAGAAACAGCGTGCCGAGTGTGGCGAGCTGATCCGGCACGCGCAACCGCGTAATCAACAGCGCATTGAACAGCCCCGCCGCCATACCGAGCGCAATACAGGCCGCCACGGCCCACCACGCGCTACCGTGCCAGACGACGAGCACGTAGCTCGCGGCCATCTGCGCCGACGCCGCGATGCTGCCCACCGACAGATCGAAGCCGCCCACGGCCAGCGTGATCGTGACGCCGATGCCGAGCAGCGCGGTGATCGAAATCGCCTGCAGAATGCTGAAGAGATTGTCGACGTTGAGAAATGCGGGTTGTGCAATCGCGAACACGACGACAAGCGCCGCGAGTGCGAACAGCATGCCGCTTTTTTCGAGCTGTCTGCGCCATGTCTGCATGCGCGACACCTGCGCGATGGCAGCGGACGGCGGGGTTGTCGGGGCGGTAGCGGCAGGGTCGCTGGCGGGCAAAAGGGTCTTCATGGGCTCACAGAGCGTGGACAGGAACTGAGGGCTCGGCGTGCGCGACAGGCGAGCCGCGATCGAAATGCACGATGCGGTCGGCCACCTGAAGCGCTTCATCGAGGTCGCTGACGAACACAAGCGTCGCGCGCGACGCAGCTTCGCCGCGCAGCAGACGAACGATGTCGGCACGCGCGCCGGCATCGATACCTTGAAACGGTTCGTCGAGCAGCAGCAGACGCGCGGGCTCGGCATGCCAGCGCGCAAGCGCGACCTTCTGCTGATTGCCGCCGGACAGGCGCGAGGGACGGTCGTGCGCGCCACGACAGCGAATGCCGAAACGTTCGATCGCCTCTACGACCGCCTGCCGCTCGCGCCGTGTGCGTACGAAGCCGTTGCGAAACCAGCGCGACATGAACGGAAAGCCGATCGTGCCAGCGATCGTGGCAAACGGAACGCTGTCGGGAAAGAGCGTGGTGCGGCGCCGATCTTCGCCGAGCATGAAAACGCCTGCGCGGATGGCCTGCGCAGGCGAACGCGGCTGCCAGCGCAGGCCGTCGAGCGTCATCTCGCCGTCGCTCGCATGCGCTGCACCGAACAGCGTGCGCGCAAGGCGCGACTTACCACTGCCAACCGGCCCGACGACGGCGACGATCTCCCCACGTCGTACGTCGAGATCGAACGGCGCACTCACGGGCGTGAGACGCAGACTGCGCAAGCTCAATACCGTGCGCGTGTCGGCGCTGTCGGGCGTCTCGTACGTTTCATGCAAGCGTTGCAGCGGCCGCCCGAGCATCGTTTCGAGTGCCGCGTGAAAGTCGATGGGGCCTCGCGCGTCGCCTACGACGCGACCGTCGCGCAGCACCACCACGCGATCGGCGATACGCCGCAGGTCGCGTTCGCGATGCGAGACGAGCAGCGTCGCGACGCCCTCGTCACGCAGCCGTGCGATCAGCTCGAACAGGCGATCCGCTTCCGCAGCGGAAAGACTCGCGGTCGGCTCGTCGAGAATCAGCAACGCCGGATGCGTCGCCATTGCGCGCGCGATCGTCACCTGCTGCTGGGCCGCAAGCGGCAGCGTTCCGAGCGGCGCATCGAGATCGACGGCGAGCCCGATACGCGCGGCCCGGCGCGCGGCCTCGGCACGCCGGACGCGCGCGGGCACATACCAGGCGGACGAGCCGCCGCAAAGCCGGTCGAGCAGCAGATTGTCCGCGACCGGCAGGTTCGGCACGACCGCATCCGCGATGGACTGATGCACGGTGGCGACACCGCGCCGTGCCGCATCGTGCGGCGACGACGGATCAAACGGTGTGCCACGCAGTGCAAGCGTGCCGCGATCCGGCAGATAAACACCGCTGAGAATCTTGACGAGCGTCGACTTGCCCGCACCGTTCGCGCCCATCAAAGCGACGACTTCGCCGGCACCGATAGAAAGATCGACGTGGTCCAACGCGATGCTGGCGCCGAAGCGCTTGCCGATACCGAGGACATGCAGAACGGGAGATGGCATCACACGGCGCGAAGGGCGGACAAAAGAGAACATCGTGGCACTGCAGCTGCGGGCGCAGGCTGCGGCGATATCCGCGCACACTATCGCGCTTCGCGGCCGGCGGACAACGAATGAATGCTGATAAAGATGTGATGGGCGGTGCGGTGCAGGCGCCGTCAAGACGCTTGCTTGCGGCCGGGAAAAATGAAAAAAAGCCCCCGACGGTCTATCGACCATGAATTGCCCACAAAGGTTGGGTAGGGGTTCAACTTCTGGGGGCAGTTCGTTCCGGCGGCTTTGGTGTGCTGATCTGCAAGAATAAAGTCCGTCACGCGGCCTTTTCGAAGGCGAAGATGGGCGCAGGGGGCACTGTGCGGCTCCATCGAGCTGATGGATGGACAGAGGTGTGCATGATAGCGACTTCGAAATGAACCGTCCCCTCTTCTCCGGGTGCGCGCGATTCCTGATGTACAGAAGTGCCGACTTTTTTGTGTGTCGACAGGACACAACCCCCACCCGCAGTAGTGCCATTGCTAATATCGTCATTTTACGATATACAATTCGTCCCGTAGCGATGCTAATTTCGTGTGTCACCGGTACGCTCTTCATGAGTTCAAGAAAACCCGCAGCAGCAGCCATCGATATCGACGCCGTTCTGAAGGCGCTCGCCAATCCCGTTCGGCGGGAGATTCTGGGCTGGCTGCGCGATCCGTATGCGCATTTCGCGGATCAGGAATTGCCGCTCGATCACGGCGTATGCGCCGGCAAGATCGACGCCCGTTGCGGCCTGTCGCAATCCACGGTGTCGGCCCATCTCGCTGCCTTGCAGCGCGCGGGGCTCGTGACGTCGAAACGCGTGGGCCAATGGGTGTTCTTCAAGCGCAATGACACGGTTATCAAGGCCTTTATCGAACGCATGAATACGGAACTCTGAACGCACGCGCACGCATCGCCGCGTGGCCTGCATGGCGGCGCCGTATCGCCGGGGGCCTCTCGTCGCACTCGTTATCAAGCTCGTCACCGCGCCAAACACTGCGCTAATCCCCTAATCACTTTACCCAGCCGCGGGCCGCGTGCCCGCCTCCAAAGGTGAACACAACATGGCAACTCTTTTCGACCCGATCCAGATTGGCGATCTCACCCTGCCCAACCGCATCATCATGGCGCCGCTCACGCGTCAGCGTGCGGGCGAAGAACGCGTGCCGAACGCGCTCATGGCGCGGTACTACGCCGAGCGCGCAACGGCAGGCCTCATCATCAGCGAGGCCACGTCCGTCACGCCGCAAGGCCTGGGTTATGCGGATACGCCGGGCATCTGGTCGCAGGAACAGGTGGAAGGCTGGAAGCTTGTGACCGAAGCCGTGCATGCCGCCGGCGGCAAGATCTTCCTGCAGCTCTGGCACGTGGGCCGCGTCTCGGATCCGATCTTTCTCAACGGCGAATTGCCCGTTGCACCGAGCGCGATCGCGCCGCAAGGTCACGTCAGCCTCGTGCGCCCCATCCGCGAATACGTGACGCCGCGAGCACTCTCGCTCGACGAGATTCCGGGCATCGTGGCCGCCTATCGCAAGGGCGCGGAAAACGCCAGGGCCGCAGGCTTCGACGGTGTCGAAGTGCACGGGGCCAACGGCTATCTGCTGGACCAGTTCCTGCAAGACAGCACGAACCACCGCACGGACGCCTATGGCGGCTCGATCGAAAACCGCGCGCGACTGCTGCTCGAAGTCACGGACGCCTGCATCGACGTCTGGGGCGCCTCGCGCGTGGGCGTGCACCTTGCGCCGCGTGGCGACAGCCATACGATGGGCGATTCGAATCCGCCGGCAACGTTCGGTTATGTGGCGCGTGAACTGGGTAAGCGCAAGATCGCCTTCATCTGCGCCCGCGAATCGTTGGGTGACAACCGGCTCGGCCCCATGCTCAAGGAAGCGTTCGGCGGCCCGTACATCGCCAACGAGAAATTCACGAAGGAAACCGCGCAACAGGTGCTCGACGCGGGCGAGGCCGATGCCGTGGCATGGGGTCAACTCTTCATCGCGAACCCGGATCTGCCGCGACGCTTTGCCCAGAACGCCCCGCTCAATGCGCCGAATCCGGCGACCTACTATGCGCGTGGCGAGACGGGCTACACGGATTACCCGTCGCTGGACGAACAGGCGGCATAAGCGCAGCGCGGCCGCACTATCGTGCGGATCCGTCTGGATGTGAAGGCTGTTGTTGTGGAAGAAAGGTGTGGCTCGATGTATTCGGGCCACGCTTCTTTTCGCACGTTGCGTGGTGAACCGCCGTTTGCACGGCCCGCCGCAGGCAGCTGCGACGGGCCTGTGCGCGGCAGCGCGGTGAAAACGGCGCTCTTCGGTTACAATGTGGATTCAAGTTGCTTCGAACAGCACATAACAAGACATGTGCGGTTCGTTGTGAATGTCCCCTTGAACGATCGTGCAGTGAGGCCGGCAGCAGCCTCTCAAAACTGTACGTCCTGACTTCCATTGGCCCGGCATTAAGGGCCACCGCGGCTTCCCATTCCCTCGCGCACGCGCTTCGCCGCCTGGACGGGCGGCGCCCGTGAGATCCATTCCGGACGCTGGGCACCAGCAGACCGCAGGCTTTCCATTCCCGCGCGAGCGCTTGTTGTACAACGCTCGTGGCTTCTTCCCCGTGCGGCATCTCGACCGATGCCGCGCCCATTGACCAGGAACCTTGAATGGCTAAAGAAGAATTGCTTGAACTCGACGGTATCGTTGACGAAGTGCTGCCGGACAGCCGCTACCGCGTCACGCTGGACAATGGCGTCGTGGTGGGCGCCTACGCATCGGGCCGTATGCGCAAGAACCACATCCGCATTCTTGCGGGCGACCGCGTCACGCTGGAACTGTCGGTGTATGACCTGACGAAAGGCCGGATCAATTTCCGGCACAAAGACGAGCGCAGCGGCGGCACAGCGCAACGCGCAGCCTTTCGCCGCCGCTGAGACGCGAAGGCACGAGAGCGCCGGCTGCAACCTCGTCTGCGCGCGTGATGCAGCGTAGACGCCGGCGGTCGATGCTCTTCTCCCGCTTCGCGACCGCCGCGATAGCTCCAGAATTTCCGCTGTACAAATCGGGCAATGGGCGTAGCATGAGGCGGTCGATTGCCCCTCGTCCGTTCCCGGCGCCCCGCCCGTCTCCTGTCGAATGGGAATCGGCCACGCGCCTTCCTTGCGGGCCGAACAAACCGGCCGATCGTGTGAACACTGAATCCGGCCGCTCACACTCCCTCCCCTCCGCCGCGTGGTGATGCGGCCTCAAAGGTATCCCATGACAACAGGTTTGCGTCTTTATCGCGGTCTGGAAATTTATCCGCTGGTCTATCCGCATCGCGCAACCGAGCCCGGGTTGGGGCATAACTACGACGAAGGGTTCGACGCTGCTGTACGAATCCAGGAACCGGGAAGCTCGAACGGGATATCGCGCAGCCGCGTATTCAGACTGTCGAGCGCAACGCCCTTCCGGAACGCCGGCGACGCGAGGCGTGCATCGACCGCGTACGCGGAACACCTCATCGATACCTGCCCTCTGAACACGAACGTTCTCGATCTGCAAGCGTGAACAGGGGCCAGGGGCGATCTTCGCACCCGCGGCCGCGGCAGTCAGGCAAGGAAAGCACATGCACTTCAATTCGACGCGATTCACCATTGACCCCACACCACGTCGGGCCGACGGCGAATACATCGCGCACGCCCGCATCAGCACTAGCCGCGCGGACGGTAGCGCATGCGACATTCATACGAGCGGCGATCTGGCGGGGTTCGACGTACGCGAAGACGCTGTTGCGTACGCAAAAATCTGGGCACAGGAGTGGCTGGACGCGCGTTTCGGCTAAGCGACGCGCGATCGGTGATCTGTGTCGACAGCGAGGCGTCAGCCGCGCGTATCGATCCAGTCGCGCGCCCATCGGTCAGAGTAGCCGATGGCGTCTTCTTCGGAACTGAAATATCCGATCGAATAAAACTCGTAAACCGCTGATCCGGAATGGACGTCGGACCGCGAGAGCAATACGTTTGAGGAAAAACAGCCGTCAGGCAAACAGTGAGCAGACGGCGAAACCGCATAACCGCGGTATTGTCTGGTGGAAGAAATTTGCATTATTGGTGATGAAATTAAACATGGGTGTGCGACCGCGCCTTTCCGTAAAGGAACGCAGATCTATTCAGATCGGAGAACCAGCCTTGGGGGATGCAACCTGAGGTGTATTCCCCGCCGAAAAACGGTCGAGGAATACGATGGGAAAGCGTTCGCGGCGAGTGCGGCGAACGCTCGAAAGACTTACAGCGGCTTGATGTTGGACGCCTGAAGGCCCTTCGGGCCACGCTTCGTTTCGAAGCTGACCTTCTGGTTTTCAGCCAACGTCTTGAAACCGTCGCCGGAGATTTCCGAGAAATGCGCAAACAGGTCGGGGCCGCCTTCATCCGGCGTGATGAAACCAAAACCCTTACCTTCGTTAAACCATTTGACCGTACCGGTATTCATGATGAATCCCTCAAAAAAATAAATTGATCATTCCCGCGCCACGGGGCAGCGGGGAAGCACCAAGAGGGAGAAAGAGGAAAACGAACTCCGCGCAAATGGCGGACAAGAGACGACACCAATTGAACTTCCTGAATACTTCAGCCGCGTACGATACGCGGATCGCGCAACCGGGTCAACTCATTTCACGTCGCCAAACGTAACAGCACGAAAGATGCGGAATTGCCGGTAATTTGAGCAGGAAATAGCGTTACACACTCAGGCATCATGCGTATAGTGCGCTTCAGCAGCAGCGCCGCACTCCGCACTGCATTCGATCGGAATCCGAATCGTATCCCCCGGCTCGGGTGAATATCGTGCGGCCAGGGGGCAAAAACGCCGGGCACAGGAGGCGCCGTACAGACAGTGGCCTCCCGTCGAATGTCGTTCAATGTCGATGGCGCAATGCATCGCCGCCGCGGATGCCCAGATGATTCACCACGCCAACTCATATCCAGGAAAGAATTGACTACCGTAACCCCCAAGCTGAACGAGCCCGTAGAGGTTGCACTGCGTCGCTTCCGACGTTCCATCGAGAACACGGGTCTTCTCAAGGAATTGCGCGCCAGAATGGCCTATGAAACGCCCACGGCGAAGCGCAAACGGAAGAAGGACGCGGCTGTCGCCCGGCTGCGAAAACAGATCAAGCGATCGTTGCCGCCAAAGAAACTGTACTGAGTAGAAGTTAATCGTAGACAGGCGAACGCGGCGCTGCGACGCGCTAAACGTCGCCAGCCGCCCCTCGCCGTCAACACCTTGCCGGCCGCCCCATCACAACAATAACGGCGAAACGCCCACGAGCGGGCTGTATTACCATTTCGCCACGGCCTCGAAGCGGACCTCCACGTCCGCTCGCCTTCAGGCGCCGATGCCACCCCGCAACCACGCGCCCATCGCAGGCAGCGTCCGGCATGGAGACACGTCAATGACACTCTCAGGTCTGTCCGTATTCGCACTCGCGCTGATCGTGGCCGCCGGCTCGCCCGGCCCCAGCATCGCTGCGCTCGTCGCACGCGTGCTCACCAATGGCGTGCGCGACGTGTTGCCCTTTCTGGCCGCCATGTGGATTGGCGAAGCGCTGTGGCTGACCTGCGCGGTGACGGGGCTCGCCGTGCTCGCCCATACGTTCGCCCTTGCATTCATGGCCGTGAAATTCGCGGGCGTCGCCTATCTGCTCTATCTCGCGTGGAAGATGTGGCACGCGCCCGCCGACGTGCGCGAAAGCGCACTGCCGCGTGGCCAGTCGCCATGGCGCATGTTCGTGGCGGGACTCATGGTGACGCTTGGCAATCCGAAGATCATGGTCTTCTATCTCGCGCTGCTGCCCACGATCGTGGATCTCTCACGCGTGAGCACGGTGGCGTGGCTCGAGCTGACGGCGACCATGCTGATCGTCCTGATGATGGTGGATTTCGGCTGGGCCATGGTGGCGGCTCGCGCGCGCAAGTTGCTGACGAACCGCCGCGCCGTGAAGATCGCCAACCGTGCGAGCGCGACGATGATGGCGGGCGCAGCCGCCGCCATCGCCACCCGATAGCTGTCGCACCACCCTGCAGGGGTGCGTTCACGCTTCGCACGCTGCGCCTGAGCGCGCTCGCGCGGGTCTTGCTGCGCTCTCACGAAGCGCTGTCTGCCTTTGCGCCGATATTCGCGAGTTGCGCGCGCAAGAACTCCAGAAACAACTGCACCACCTTGGGCAGCGTGCGTCCCACGAGCGTCTGCAGTTCGATGCTGCGCGCGTCCATGCCGCGATCGCTGATGCGTACGAGCGCCATCTCGCCGCGCACCTGTCGCGAGCGCACGGTGACTTCGCCTGAGATCGAGACCGCGTCCGAGGCCAGCGCAAAGTTGTGCAGCGACACGATGTAGTTGCTGACCATCACGGGTTCGATAGCGAGCCGCTGCTGGCTCGACACCACGTCGAAGAGCTGGCGGATGGTCGTGCTCGTGTCCGGCAACGCCAGCGGCCACGCGCAAAGCTGCGCGAGCGACACCTGCGGAAAACGCGCGAGCGGATGGTCGCGCCGCATGACGGCCATCACTGGCGCAGGCTCGCGGTGCTCGATCTTGATGTCGCTTTGCGGGGTGCGGCTGAACGTAACGCCGATGTCGGTCTCGCCTTCGCGCACGCGCCGCGAGACTGTGGCGGGCGCGCACACAGCCGTGTGAAAGACGATGCCCGGATACTTCTTGCGAAACTCGGCAATGGTTTGCGGCAGAAACTCGATGGCGAATCCTTCCGACGTCGCGACCCGCACCTGTCCGCGCCGCAACCCCTGCAATGCGTCGATGTCCTGAACGAGCCGGTCCGCCTCCAGTGCTGTGCGCAACGCGTAGACCGCGAGCATTTCGCCGGCCGCGCTTGCCACCATGCCGCGCGAGCGTCGCTCGAAGAGCGGCGTGCCCAGTACGTCCTCGAGATGCGCGATCTGCCGGCTGATCGCGGAACCGGCAACGTTCAGGCGGGTGGAAGCCTCGCTGATCGAGCCGGCCCGCACGACTTCGAGAAAGTAACGAAGCGCCGTTTCCTGAAGGTGGTGATGTTTCATCGTGTCCCTTTTGCCGGTGGTTCGCTTGTGCTTCGAACGCGGTCGCCGCTGGGCAATACGCTGCCGTGCCCTGCCGTGCCATTTCGGCAACGCAGATTTATTGTTTCCATAATAGTCGCAACAAAATTCACCGATTAGTCTTGGTGCACGGTCGTATGACGCGCCGGTACACCGGTGGGTCATTGCAACGCTTTGGACATTCACCGCGTTCACAGGAGTCTCGCCATGACCCGTCGTACCCGGGCGTTCGCACTCGCCGCCGGCGCATGTCTCTCGCTGTCTCTTGCGCTCTTTGCGCCTGTTAGTGCGTACGCCGGCAAGGCGAACGACACGCTCGTCTACGCGTCCGACAGCGAACCCGAGAACATCTCGCCGTACCACAACAACCTGCGCGAAGGCGTGATCGTCGCGCACATGGTGTGGGACACGCTGATCTACCGCGACCCCACCACGGGCGCCTACAAGCCCGAACTCGCTACGACGTGGAAGTGGGAGTCGCCCACCTCGCTCGTGCTCGACCTGCGCCACGACGTGAACTTCCAGAACGGCGACCACTTCACCGCGGACGACGTCGTGTTCACCTTCAACTACGTCGTCTCGCCCGACTCGAAGGTCGTGACGCGGCAAAACACCGACTGGATCAAGAACGCAGAGAAGATCAGCGACTATCAGGTGCGCGTCAACCTGAAGGCGCCCTTCCCGGCCGCGCTCGAGTATCTTTCGGGCCCCACGCCCATCTATCCGGCCGCGTACTTCAAGAAGGTCGGGCTCGAAGGGTTCAGCAAGGCGCCTGTCGGCACGGGTCCTTATCGCATTACCGCAGTCACGCCCGGTGTCGGCGTAACGATGGTCAAGAATCCGAACTATTTCAAAAACAGCCCGCTCGGCACACCGAAAATCGGCACGATCAAGTTCGTCGTGATTCCCGATCCGGAAACGCGCTCGGCGCAACTCATGACAGGCGCGGTGGACTGGATCTGGCGCGTGCCCGCGGACCAGGCCGACTCGCTGAAGTCGATGCCCAATCTCACGGTGGTGGGCGGCGAGACGATGCGCGTCGGCTACCTCTCCATGGATGCGCAAGGCACGTCCGCATCCAATTCGCCGTTCAAGGACGTGCGCGTGCGCCAGGCCGTGAACTACGCCATCGATCGTGCCTCGCTCACCCGGAACCTGGTTCGCGGCGGCAGTCAGCCCGTGTACTCCGCCTGCTTTCGCACCCAGTTCGGCTGTGACACGACAGGCGTCGTGAAATACGAGTACAACCCGGCGAAGGCGCGCGAACTGCTCAAGGCCGCGGGCTATCCGAACGGCTTCGATACCGACCTCTACGCGTATCGCGAACGCGAGTATGCCGAAGCGATGATCGGCGATCTGCGCAAGGTGGGCATCAACGCGCGGCTTCACTACCTGCAATACGCGGCGCTGCGCACGGCGCAACGCGCGGGCAAGACGCCCATGACGTTCCAGGCCTGGGGCTCGTTCTCGGTGAACGACGTCTCCGCGTTCACGAGCGTCTACTTCAAGGGCGGCCCCGACGACAGCGCCAAAGACCCGACCGTGGAGAAGTGGCTCGATACCGCGGACTCCTCGAACGATGCGGGCATCCGCAAGGTCAATTACTCGAAGGCGCTCACACGCATCAGCGAACAGGCCTACTGGGCGCCGCTCTTCTCGTATTCGACCAACTACGCGTTCACCTCGTCGCTGAACTTCAAGGCGTACCCGGACGAGTTGCCGCGTTTCTACGAAGCCTCCTGGAAGTAGGCGCACGACCACAACCGCAGCGACTACCCATTCGTCACTCACCGGTCCAGCCATGTTCGCCTACACGCTTCGCCGCCTCGCGCTCGCCATCGCGGTCGCGCTGACTGTATCGATCATCAGCTTCGCGCTGTTGCACCTGTCCGTCGATCTCGCCACGGCCATCGCCGGACCGGAAGCCACCGCCGCGCAAGTGGAAACGCTGCGCCACCAGTTCGGACTGGACCGCCCCGTCACCTCGCAGTATCTGGACTGGCTCTGGCACGCGGTTCATCTGGATTTCGGGCGCTCGTTCTTCTTCCAGTCGTCGGTGGTCGATCTGATTGCGGAACGGCTGCCCGTCACGCTGAAACTGGGCGGCATCGCGCTTGCCATCGCGGTGCTCGTCGCGATTCCGCTCGGTGTGGCCGCCGCGCTGTATCGGGACACCTGGGTGGACCGCCTCGCACTTTTCGTCGCGGTGATCGGCCAGGCGATGCCGAGCTTCTGGTTCGGCCTCACGCTGATCCTCGTCTTCGCGGTGGAACTCAAGTGGCTGCCGGTGGCGGGCAACAGCAGCTGGCAGCATTTCGTACTCCCGGCCATTGCGCTGGGCTACTACGCCACGCCAGCCATGATGCGGCTCACGCGCACGGGCATGCTCGACGTGCTCGGCGCCGACTACATCCGCACCGCGCGCGCCAAAGGTCTCACGCCGGCACGGGTCGTGATCCGCCACGCGCTACGCAACGCGCTGATTCCCGTGGTGGCGCTCGCCGCCGTCGAACTCGGCTTCATGCTGGGCGGGTCCGTGGTGATCGAATCGGTCTTCTCACTGCAAGGGCTCGGCCAGCTGGCCTGGGACGCCATTTCGCGCAATGACTTTCCCGTCGTTCAGGCAGTCGTACTGATCATCGCGATGTTCTACATCGGCCTCACGTTTCTTGCCGATATCGCCAACGCCGCGCTCGACCCTCGCCTTCGTACGCGCTAGGAGCCGCCCATGTCATCGCCTCCGCCGCACTATCCCGCGCTCACCCTCGCCTTGCCGCCGCGCCGGCATGTTCTGCGGCGCGTATTCGGCCGCGCACTCGATCATCGCAGTCTCGTGGTCGGTGCGGTGCTGCTTGTGCTCATCGTCATCGCAGCGGCGCTGGCGCCGGTCCTCGCGCCACACGACCCCTATGCCCAGGATCTTGCAAGCCGGCTCCTGCCGCCCGTCTGGAATCCGCGTGGCAGCTGGCTCCACGTGCTCGGCACCGACAAGCTGGGCCGCGACTATCTGAGCCGGCTGCTCTACGGCGCCCGCGTGTCGCTTGTGATCGGCGTATGCGCGGCGTCGCTTTCCGCGCTGATCGGCACCACGCTCGGCGTGCTGGCGGGTTACTTCGGCGGACGCGTCGACGCGGTGATCAGCTACCTCATCACCACGCGGCTCGCCATGCCGGTGGTGCTCGTGGCGCTCGCCATGTCGTCGCTGATCGGCGGGTCGCTGAAGACGGTGATCCTGCTGCTGGGCCTGTTGCTGTGGGACCGCTTCGCGGTGGTATCCCGCTCCGTGGCACAGCAGTTGCGCGACGCCGAGTTCATCGCGGCCGCCCGCGCCGTGGGCGCCTCCACGCCGTACATTCTGCTGCGCGAATTGCTGCCGAACATCGCGGGTGCGTTGATCGTCGTGGCGACGCTCGAAATGGCTCACGCCATCCTGCTCGAAGCCACGCTCTCGTTCCTCGGTCTCGGCGTGCCGCCGCCCATGCCGTCGTGGGGGCTCATGATTTCAGAAGGCAAGACGTATATGTTCTTCCAGCCCTGGGTGATCCTCATTCCCGGCGCGGCGCTGGCGCTCACCGTGCTCGCCATCAACCTGGTGGGCGACGGCATGCGCGACCTCACCACGCCCGACGGCCGCTAGACGATCACTCAACAAGGAGCGAGCCATGAGCCTGTTGCTCGACGTCGAAAACCTGCGGGTCGATCTGCCCACACCGAACGGCACGCTGCACGCCGTGCGCGGCATCGACTTTCAAATTGCGCACGGCGAGACGCTTTGCATCGTGGGCGAATCGGGTTGCGGTAAATCGATGACGTCGCTCGCGCTGATGGGTTTGCTGCCGCGCCGCGCAACGCGGCACGCTACACGTCTCGCCTTCGACGGCACCAACCTGCTCGCGCTCGGCGACCGTGCCATGGGCCGTCTGCGCGGCAACCGCATTGCGATGATTTTTCAGGAGCCCATGACGTCGCTGAACCCGTCGTACACGCTCGGCAACCAGCTGTGCGAAGCGTTGCAGCAACACCGCAAGGTGACGCACCGGGCGGCACGCGATCGCGCGGTCTACCTGCTCGAGCGAACAGGCGTGACGAATGCTGCTGAGCGGCTCGGCCAGTATCCGCATCAGCTGTCGGGTGGCCTGCGCCAGCGCGTGCTGATCGCCATGGCGTTGATGTGCGAGCCCGACCTGATCGTGGCCGACGAACCCACCACCGCGCTCGACGTCACGATTCAGGCGCAAATCCTGCACATGTTGCGCGAGTTGCAGCAGGAAATGGGAGCGGCCGTCTTGTTCATTACGCACGACCTCGGTGTGGTCTCGCGCATCGCAGATCGCGTCGCCGTGATGTACGCGGGGCAGATCGTCGAAACAGCCTCTGCGCCGCATCTCTTCGCGCAGCCCAGCCATCCCTATACGCGCGGGCTCCTCAACTGCATTCCGGTGCGCGGCAAGACGCGGCCCGGCAGCAAGCTCGAAGCCATTCCGGGCGTCGTGCCGTCGCTCGTGGGCGAGTTCTCGGGCTGCGCATTCCGCAACCGCTGTTCGCTGGCACACGATGCATGCCTGCAAACGCCCGCGCTTGCCGAAGTGGACGCGCAGCATCTTTCCCGTTGTGTGCTCTCCGCCGGCGCAACTGCCGAGGTGACGTCATGAACGCCGTTGCGCATTCGTTGCCTGCCAGCCCGGCTCAAGCCGATCTGCCGTCTCGCATGGCCGAGGTCAACGCGGCGACCGCCCAGACCCGCGACATCGCGCTCGAACTCTGCGCACTCACCCGCACGTTCGAACTGGGCCGTGGGCTCTTTCGCAAACCGCATCCATTGAAGGCCGTGGACGACGTCTCGCTGCGGCTCTATCGCGGCGAAACACTCGGCCTCGTCGGCGAATCAGGTTGCGGCAAGAGCACGCTCGCGAAGATGCTGCTGGGTCTCGTCACACCCACCACAGGCAGCATTCTCGTGGACGGCCGCCAGATCGATCCGCGTGGCGCGCGACAGTTGGCGCAGCGAATCCAGCCCGTTTTTCAGGATCCCTACTCGTCTCTGAACCCACGAAAAACGGTGGCGCAGATCGTCGGGTTGCCGCTATGGCTGCACAAACGTGGCACTGCCGCAGAGCAAGCCGCCGAAGTCAAACGCATGCTCGACCTCGTCGGCATGCCGGAGCGCACGCACGGGCAATATCCGAATCAGCTTTCGGGCGGCCAGCGGCAGCGCGTGGCGATTGCCCGCGCGCTGATCCTGCGGCCCGCCATCCTGATCTGCGACGAACCGACGTCGGCGCTCGACGTCTCCGTGCAGGCGCAAATTTTCAATCTGCTGCTCGATCTGAAAGCGGAGTTCGGGCTCAGCTATCTGTTCATCAGCCACGACCTCGGCGTGGTGGAGCATCTCGCGGACCGCGTCGCCGTGATGTATCGCGGCAGCATCGTCGAGCAGAACAGTTGCGAGCAGATTTTCTCGAACCCCAAGCATCCCTACACACGGACGCTGCTTTCCTCGGTCTTGACGCCCGCGCCGGGGCTCGGCCTGCCCGGCCCCGACGCGCTTCATGCACCGCCCCCATCTGGAGACTGACACGATGAGCCGTAGCCGCGCCATCGACATGGCCACTTCCTACTTCGACGACGGCCGCTTCATGCACGTGCTCGACGAGCGCGTCGCCATGCGCACCGAGAGCCAGTTGCCTGACTCGCAGCCCGCGCTCTATGCGTATCTGCGCGAGCACATGGTGCCCGCGCTCGCGGCGCTCGGCTTCACGTCGCGCATCGTCGACAACCCCGTGCCCGGCAAGAGCCCGTTCCTGCTCGCCGAGCGCATCGAAGATCCGGCAGCGCTCACTGTGCTGACCTACGGGCACGGCGACGTGGTACCTGGACACGACGCGCAGTGGCGCGAAGGGCTCGCGCCCTGGCGCGTCGTCGTGGACGGCGACCGCTGGTACGGGCGCGGCACCGCCGACAACAAGGGCCAGCACACCATCAACCTCGCGGCGCTCGAACAGGTGATCGAAGCGCGCGGCGGACGCCTCGGCTACAACGTGAAGGCGATCATCGAGATGGGCGAGGAAACCGGCTCGCCAGGCCTCGCCGAGGTGTGCGCGCAGCACCGCGAAGCGCTCGCTGCCGACGTGTTCATCGCCTCGGACGGCCCGCGCGTGGCGGCCACGCGCCCCACGCTCTTTCTCGGCTCGCGCGGCAACTTCAACTTCACGCTGCAAATCAAGCTGCGCGAGGGCGCGCATCATTCCGGCAACTGGGGCGGCCTGCTGCGCAGCCCCGGCATTCGCCTCGCCAACGCGCTCTCTACGATGGTCGATGCGCACGGCCGCATTCTCGTGAAAGGGCTCCTGCCCGAGACACTGCCGGAAAGCGTGCGCGAGGCGCTGCGCTCCATCGAAGTGGGCGGCGGCCCCAACGATCCCGAGATCGACCCTGCCTGGGGCGAGCCGGACCTCACGCCCGTGGAACGCCTGTTCGCGTGGAATGCGCTGGAAATACTGGCGTTTCGCACCGGCAATCCCGATGCGCCCGTGAACGCGATTCCGGGCCACGCCGTCGCGCATTGCCAGTTGCGCTACGTCGTGGGCACGGACACGGAGAACCTCGTGCGTCGCCTTCGCGAGCATCTGGACGCGTACGGCTTCACCGAGATCGAAGTGAGCGAGCGCGGCACACGCATGGCGGCAACGCGGCTGGACCCCGACGATCCCTGGGTGCGCTGGTGCCTCGCGTCGATACAGCACACCACCGGCGAAACGCCGGCGCTGCTGCCGAACCTGGGCGGGTCGCTACCCAACGACGTTTTTGCGCACATTCTCGGCTTGCCCACGCTGTGGGTACCGCACTCGTACGCGGCCTGTTCCCAGCACGCGCCGAACGAGCATCTGCTTGGCAGCATCGCGCGCCAGTCGCTGCAGATCATGGCGGGATTGTTCTGGGACCTCGCCGAAGAAGGGCCGGCCATTCGAGAACAGAAGCGCGCGGTGTGAACCGCGCGGCCGCGTGCACACCGCGTTTCATCCGCAAAACGAAAGGCCCGAGAGCAGTGAAACGAGCGCGGCGGCTGTGAGGTAGCCCGCGAAGCACCACGCAATGAAGACCGCGAAGGCAGCGAGGCCGATTATCGCCAGCGCCGCGGGGCCGCTCGGCACGATGCGCGCGGCTACTTTCATCACGCCACCTGAGCAAGAGGCCGTGCGCGTTGCGCGACGCGTGCATCGTCGATAGGCAGATGCAGCACGCCGGCCACCACGCCCAGCGCCGCGGCGCCATACCAGAGCAGATCGTACGAGTGCGTCGCGTCATACACCACGCCGCCCAGCCACACGCCGAAGAAGCTGCCCAGTTGGTGGCCCAGAAAAACGAAGCCGAATAGCGTCGTGATGTACCTCACGCCGAACACCTGCGAGACGATGCCGTTCGTGAGCGGCACCGTGCCGAGCCAGATCAGTCCCATGACGAACGAGAACACATAGAGGCTCACAGGCGTGAGCGGCCACAGCACGAACAGCAGCATCGTGGCCGCGCGCACGAAGTAGATCGCACTGAGCAGATATTTGCGGCGCAGGAAACCGCCTGCGTATCCGCACAGGAACGTGCCGGCCGTATTGGCGAGCGCGATGATGGCAAGCGCCGTGCTCGCATGACGCGCGGTGAGACCGTGATCGAGCAGATACGCCGGCATGTGCGAAGCGATGAAGGCGAGTTGGAAGCCGCACGCGAAGAAGCCGACGTTGAGAAGCCAGTAGCCGCGATGCGTAAGCGCCTCGCGCACGGCGGCCGCGATGGTTTGCGCCGCCACGCCAGCGGTCGTTCCATCGGCATTCGCGTTGTGAGCGGCAACGGGGCGGTCGCGCAGGAACACCGCGAGCGGCGCCGTGGTGAGCATGACGATCGCGAGCACGACCGTCGCATTGCGCCAGCCGATGCCCGTCAGCATGTCCTGCGCAAGCGGCACCATGCAAAACTGACCGAGGCCGCCAATCGTGCCGGCCACGCCAAGTGCCCAGCCGCGACGGTCCGCGGGAAAAAGCCGGCTCAGGGCGCCGTACACCGCACCGAACGCGCAGCCCGACAGCGCCACGCCCACCAGCAGACCCGTGCCGAGGGTATAGAAGCCGGCCGTCGCGGAATGCGCCATCACAACCAGTCCCACGGCATAGAGCACGGCGCCTGCGGCAATCACGCGCGCCGAGCCAAAGCGGTCGGCCACCATGCCGGTGAGAGGCTGCGACACGCCCCAAAGCAGGTTCTGCAGCGCCAGCGCGAAGCCGAAGACTTCGCGCGGCCAGCCATGGTCCAGTGTCACAGGCATCAGGAAAAGGCCCTGCACGTTGCGCACGCCGAGGGCGGCGCCCATGACAATGCCGCCCGCCAGCACGAGCAGCCAGCGCCGCCGCCAGGCGGCTTCGGGTTCGATCACGGTGGTCTCCTTCAGGGTTCGTTCCAGCGTCCTTACGCGTTCGCGTGTTGGCGCATTAGAGCCCTGGAAGCCCCACGTCTCAATCGATTCTTTGGCATGCATCGCATGCGTCATACGCATGCGAACCGGGCGAACCCGGGCGCAGGTTTACAGCCCCGACGTGCCAGAGGCCTCGCCAGACTCCGCTTCGCTCACGATCCACGCTGCGACGGCGCGCACGTCGTCGCGCGGATGCTCGTCGGCCTGATGGAGCCAGTAGCCGTAGTCGGTGGAGCGCCCGTTCGTGTCCGGGCCAATCGCGGCGAGGCGGCCTTCGGCGAGCAACGGTCTCACGAGCGGCACGCGGCCCAGCGCGATGCCCTGCCCCGCGAGCGCGGCTTGAATGACCTGATCGTATTGGTTGAATCGCACGATGCTGCGAACCGGCGCGTCGGCCAGTCCGATGGAACCCAGGTGATCGCGCCATTGCAGGAATGGCCGGCGCGCACCGTCGAATTCGAGCAGCACGTGCTGCGCGAGCGTGTCGGCATCGAGCTGCGTCACCGCGAGCGACGGGTGCGCCACGGGCACGATCGCTTCCTCGAAAAGACGTTGCGCGCTCGCCGGCGCCCTCGCCGCCGGCGCGTAACGAATGCCGAGATCGACGCCCTCTGCCTGGAGATCGAGCGGCTTGTCCGTGGCGGCGAAGCGCACGTCGATGCCGGGAAGGCGCTGCTGCAGGCGCCCGAGCCGCGGCAACAGCCAGAGCGACGCCACGCCGATGCTCGCCGTGATGGTGACGGGGCGCCGCTGCTTCGACTGGCTCAGCAGTTCGAAGACGTCCTGGAGTTGCTGCACGGCGCTGTCCGCCGCGCGAAAGAGCCGCTCGCCTTCCGGCGTGAACGAAACCGTTCGATGACCGCGCTTGAGCAATGCGACGCCCAGCATCTGCTCGAGTGCCTGCACCTGGCGGCTCACAGCCGATTGCGTGAGGCAAAGATCCTGTGCCGCGAGCGTGATGCTCATGCGCCGGCCGACCGCAACGAAGCCGCGGACAGGATCAAGGGAAGCCAGCCGAACGAGGGGAAGTGCCATGCGTGAACCTCATGCGAACGATGCGACGAGGTTGGTCGACGACGGCGTATGAGTCAAGCCCCGACGCTTCGTTTAGCGAGCTTGCACTCCACGGAGCAAGACGAGATGAAGCGCGAATTCGGTATGCCCGGCCATTCCCGATTTCGACCCTTCATTTACATTAAGTTACATTGAATTGCTTTTATCGTACGAATAAAAGCAGAAAACGCAAAAGGGACGTTATTTCTCCGCCGCACAAAAAAGTGCCAGGTAAAAAAGAACACGCATCAATATTTTTGTCTTTTCATATCAATCGCTTATCAAGCCTTTCAAACAGCGCCAAGCAACTGGTACCGAAGAAATAACATTTCGCGAAGCCACCCGATCCGAGACTTCTATTACTAATTTTATTTGATTTATTAACACGGTAATAAATGGAAAGAGGATGACCCTATACTGCGCGCCTTCGGTAATTTCTCGACAGGCGCGGAAAGTGGGTAAGACGACAGAGACAGCACATTCGGTAGAACACGCAGTGGGAAGCGCGACGCTTCCGGTAGTCCCGGCCATTCCGGGCTTCGCCATCGACGGCAACCGGCCGGCCACGCGCCGCCGCTTCCTCGCCGGGCTCTTTGCCGGCGCCGGCAGCCTCGCGCTGGCCGCATGCGGGGGCGGCAGCGGAACGTCGTCGGGCAGCAGTGCTGCGGCCACCAACGCCTCGATGTCCCAGCGTATCGCGGCTGCCACGCCGAGCGAATCGTCGTCAGGCACCACGGTGCCGCCCGCGGCCTCGATCATCGACGGCAACGGCGTGGCCTGGACGCTCTCGAACGGCGCCGTGCTGCGCGCCGGCGCCAACACCGGGTGCCCGGTGTCGGCCACCGTGGTGCTCTATTACAACCGCACGATCTACGCAGCCAATGCTTCGGGCGCGTGGTACATCAACGTCAACAACGTCTGGAAAGCGTCGAACGATCCGCGCGAATCCGCCTCGGGCACCGTCGTGCCGACAAACGCCGCCTCGATCACGGACGGCAACGGCGTGAGCTGGACCTGGAGCGGCGGCGCTGTGCTGCGCGCCGGCGTGAACACGGGCTGCCCGGTACTCGCCTCGTGGATTCTGTACTGGAACCACACCATCTACGCCTGGGACGCCTCGGGCCTCTGGTACGTGAACCGCAACAGCGCGTGGGTCGCCTCCTACGATCCGCGCGAATCGGCCTCGGGCTCGACCGTTCCGCCGCAGCGTGAAATCACGGACGGCAACAGCATGCCCTGGACCCTCGCCAACGGCGCGGTGCTGCGCAACGGCGCGAATACCGGGTGCCCCGTTGCGGCGTCGCTGCTGCTGTACTGGAATCACACCATCTACGCCGCCGACGCGAGCGGCCACTGGTACATCAACCAGAACAACGTCTGGAATGCGACCACGGACCCGCGCAATGCCTCGACCGTCGCGGCTGCCGCCGTGGCCCCCGGGCCGATCTTCTTCGGCATGAACGGCCACGTCGCGTGGACCTCGGGCGTGTATGCATCGATGACCGCCGCGCAGCAGGTGTCCATCCTCAAGGACCTGGGCGTCACAAACTATCGCGCGGACGTGGCGGACGCGGGCATGGCACAAACGGTGGCCAACGCGCTAAACGGTGCGTTCAAGGGCAGCGGCATCTCGATCCTGCCGTGCATCAACCCGATGAACTACAGCCTCACCGCGTCGGAGAGCACGGCATACAGCTACGGCTACCAGCTCGCGCAATCCATTGCGCAGGTATTGAAGGGGCTTGTCAGCTACATCGAGTGCGGCAACGAACTCGACGCCACGGGCCTCATCAGCAACGGCGCGGGCAACTCGCCGTCCAACTACAACCCGTCGTACTGGCCGGCGTTCCGCGGCATCATTCGCGGCATGATCGACGGCGTGAAGTCTGTGGACCCGAACATCAAGTGCGGCGTGAACGTGGGCGTGCCGCTCGCCTACACCGCGCTGCAGATGCTGTGGAACGGCCAGACGCCCAACGGCACCACCACGCCGACCTCGGGCGCCACGCCCGTGCGCTGGGACATCACGATGTACCACTGGTACGAAACCTCGGGCGACATCGTGCGTGCGGGCTCGCAGGGCCTCACGAACGTGCTGCAGATCCTGCAGACCTCGTTCGGCGTGCCGATCTGGATCACGGAATGGGGCTACTACACGGGCGACACGTCGACCAACCAGGCGGCCTACGTGACCAACACGCTGCAGGAGTACTACTCGCTGCGCACCACGTACAACCTGCAGTGCGTGATGATGTACGAGCTTATCGACATGGGCGGCGGCGACGACTTCGGCGTGCTGCTGTCGGACGGCGTGACGAAGAAGTCGCCGTACGCGGCGTACAAGAACTTCACGGCGGCCAACGCGGTTTGACCTGCTTCAATGCGACTTGACGCGGCTGCCTGCCTGTTGCCGCTGGAGCGCCAGCACAGGGGGCTGGTAGTCCGGTAGTGCGGTAGCCGCCGCATATTCGTTTTGATTTTACGCGGTTGATCAGGCGCGGTCCGCGATTCATCGGCGGCCCCATGGGTGACTCGATTCGCGCCCGCGCTCCGCTTCGGGGCGAGGTTGACCCTCGCTCCCGTCGCTCTCATCTCCCCTCCCTCTCCTCCCGCCGGCTACCGCTTTCCGTGCGCCTCGGCCGGGCATGAGCGGCCGGTTTGTTCTCGCCACCGCAAAATGGCGGGAATAACCGCCGCGAATCCTGTGTTCACAGTTGCATGGGCGCCCGTTGGACCGCGCTTCATGCCCGACGCCACGCCACCCGCGCAGGCGTCACACAGGAAAACCTGAAAACGCGACGCGGGAATAATGCCCGCTTCGCCCGTGTTCTCCCGAGTACCGCAACACAGACTCTGGTCACCCGATCCATTACTTAAGGATACCGAAATGAAAACGCGTTCACTCATCGCCCTTGCCGTTGCCCTCTTCGCGACCGCCGGTGTCGCAACGACCGCGTCCGCGGCGGAAAAGACGCGCGCGGAAGTACGTGCGGAACTGGTCCAGGCCGAGCAAAACGGCCTGCGCTTCGTCACCGACGCCTCGTACCCCGACGTCGCGCCGATCTATCAGCAACAGGTCGCGCAGGCGAACAGCCATGGCCATGCGGATGCCGCGAGCAGCATGGGCGGCACGGTATCGGGATCGAGCGCCGCAGGCCTGCCCGACACGTTCATGAAAGCGAAGACGCCGATGTCTTCGTGTGTGGGTCCGGTCAGCTTCTGCCAGCTCTACTTTGGAAGCTGAGCGGACCAATGTGTGCGACAGCGCTGCAACGCGAGCGGCGGCCGGCCGCGCCTTATGCCGGCACGCCGCGCCGCACGCCGCAACGCAAACCGCTGTGCGCCGCGTTGAACCGCATCCCGAACCGGCCTGTTACGACGACGCCAGCGTCGCCGCTCTCGTCTCGCGCCAGCGCGCGAACGTCATGACGCCGGGCTCCACCGCCGCGGCATCCAGCCGTGTCCAGCCGTAAAAAGCGCCTTCCCAGTCGGCAATGGCCGTGGGCGCGACAAAGCGCGGCTCGGCAAGCCCTGGCCGGTACGCCTGCGACGGCCAGAACACGGGCATGCGCCGGCGCGCCTCCATGGCTTCGCGCAACGCTTGAGGACCGCCTTCGTCCGTGACGACTTCACACTGGAACTGCCATTCGGCGGCGTCCCAGGCCAGAAAGACGCTCGGCGCGCCCTCAGCGTCGAACATCAGCACGGCGTTCTGATCCGGCCGCCAGTAATACTCGACAACGCCCTCGCGCGCGGCGATCTCGTTCAGCGCGGCCTGCGTGCGCGCATCGCGATAGGCTGCGCCGACGTCGTGCACGCTGATGTACCCACGCTGCGCGCAGTGCTTGCGCTTCGCCTGCCCGATGGCCGACGTGAGCTTGCGCGACATGCCGGCGTCGGACTTCTTCAGGTAGAAGTCGATCAGACCGTCGTTGAATGCATCCACGGCTCGCGGCTCGTCCGCCGTACCAGTGAGCAGCACCTTGGCGCACGACATGCCGGAAAGTGCCGACAGCAGCTCGATGCCGTCCATGCCCGGCATCTGGTAATCCACCACGATGGCCGCGATCTCTTCGAAGCGCCCTTCGTTATGCAGCGCGTCCTGGCCGAACGCGTTGCCCCCTTTCTTTTCGAACTCGGAATAGGCGGCTCCCGAGAACCGTTCCTGCGGCACGTCATGCGCACGTGAGGACAGGAAGTCCAGCGCCGCCGCAGGGTCGGTGAAAAAGCGGTTCAGGTGCCGGTCGGCGAAGATGCCCTGCAACGCATGCAGGAAGTCGGTGCTGTCGTCCACGAAGACGACAGACGTGGGATAGAACAACGGTTGTCTGGTGAAGAAATTCATGCATGCCCCGGTTGACGTGAATGCCCGTGCGGCGTGCCTGTGAGCGCATGCAGAACCGCACGCATTGCCCCCGCCGGACGGACGTCACGGGACGCGCAGGCCGGCGATCGTTGTTTTAGTACGCCGTTGCCGCCCAATGACGGATAAACCGCCACGATTATCCGGCGGCATCCTCGCCCCGCGCAACTCCCCGTTTGGCCGAGGTGTGGGCCATGCCGCGTTCAACGCTGCTCCCGCACCGTTCGCGCCGCCCTCAAAAATTTTGACAGTGCTTTCGGAAGCCAGAATGGGGCGTTCCTCCCTATGGAAGGAACGCGCGGCTGCCGCCTGCAGCCTTTCGTTTCAGGAGTTTCCCCATGCTGGTTCGAGACACGATTCCCCCGGCCCTCACGCGCGGTATCGCGATGCTTTCGCCGGAAATGATGGAGTCCGGTCCCTGCAAGACCTTCCATCACGTTATCGACATCTACCTCAAGGACTCGAATGCCTTCCAGAACACCTACTTCGCACGCTATTTCGAGTGGCAAGGCGTGTGCCGCGAGCGCTGGTTCCATGAGTGCGTGCACAACAACCTGCTCGCCGCGGGCGGCGCGTTCATCACCAAGCGCGCGCACCAGGAATACGTCGAAGAGACGTTCCCGTTCCAGCGGGTGGACTGCTACCTCAACACGTTCCAGGTGCGGCAGTGCTCGGCGTATCTGCTGTTTCGCTTCTGCGTGGACGGGCGCCCCGTCTCGCTCGGCTATCAGCAGATTCTGTTCTCGGACACGAACAAGCGGATCCGGCGGTTCCCCGCGGGCATCATCGAACGCGTCAAGGAATATGAGCTGATCCTGCCGCCGCTCGCGAACTGAGCGGACCATCCGCCATCGCCTGCCCAAGCCCGCTACGGGCTTCAAGGCATCACGGCATCACGGCGTGACGGCACAAGGGCATGAGGACGCGAGGCTGTGAAGGCAGGCGGGCATGAAGTCCTGAAGCCGGCCTAGCCGGCATACCCCTGCCCTGTGCCCCAGCGCCGGGACCGTCCCGGCGGATCGTGCAGCGCGCGGTCCGCCGAGGACCCGGGCTCCGGCAGCCGCAGCGTGAACGTGGTGTGCTCGCCGGGCACCGATTCGCACTCGATGTCGCCGCCGAACACCTCGCAGACGCGCCGGCAGAACGCGAGCCCCATGCCAGCCCCGTTGCCGTGCCCCTTGGTGGAGAAGAACGGGTCGAAGATATGCGGCAGCACCTCGGGGGCGATGCCCGGCCCCGTGTCGCTGAAGCGCAGCACGCAATAGCCGCCCTCGAGCACGGCGCTGATCTCGATCTTGCCCTTGCCCGCATGCTGGATCGCATGCAAGGCATTCTTGAGCAGATTGAAGATCACGAAAATGATCAGCGAATCCGAACCGGAAAAACGCAGCGACGGATCGATGGGCGCCACCACGACGCGCTCGCGGTCCGAGGCCGCAAACGGAAAGCGGTCGAGCGCGGCCTGAATGCACTCGTGAATGGCATGCGGCACGAAGCTGCGGCGGTCCAGCCGGTCGAGCGTGAACGAGGCAAGCGACATCTCCACGACCGTGCTCGTGCTGTCCACCTGACGCTGGATCGCCGAGGCGAGCGTGGGCAGCCGCTCCGACTGCCCCGGGTACAGCCCGTTCACGAGCAACTGGTGCTGCACCGCGAGCTGGTAGCCGCGCAGCAGTTCGGGCAAGGCGGTGCCGAGTTCCTCGGCGTGCATGCCGATGGCGGCAAGCGGTGTCGCCACCTCGTGAGCGACGGTGGCCGCAATCAGATACGGCCGCATCAACCCGTGCCGCACGATGGTGACGGCCAGAATGCCGAGGCTTACCGCGATGAACAACACCCCTGGCGGATAGAACGGCCAGCCGTAGTTGACGGCGTAATCGACGGCGGCAATCGAATAGAAACCCAGACTCACGAGGCTCAGGTCGAGCAGCCGCTGCCGCGCGCGCGCCCGCGACTGGCTGCGCGCCGAAATCAGCAGCCATGCACTGCGCATGGCAAGCAGCACCGTCTGCACGACGTGCACGGGATGCAGGCGCCCCGCGCGCGGGTAATCGCCGAAGAAAAACGTGCCGTAGCCCGAGATCACCTCGTCGGTGACCAGCAGCAGGATGGCGAGCACCACCGAAACGCCGTACGACGCGACGAGAAGCGGCTGCTCCCCACGCCGCGCCGCTACTTCCGTCACGAAGTGGTAGTACGTGGTGGGCAGGAACAGGATGAAGAAGTAGCCACACTTGACGAGTACGCCGGCCACTTCGGGGTTCGACGTCTGGAACAGGAACGCCCACGTGCCCTGCCAGGCGAACGTGGTCAGGCACATCAATGCAAATGGCACCGAGAGGCGCGTCACGCCTTCGGTGAGCAGCACATAAAGCCCAAACCCCAGAAATAGAGCGGATACGAACGCAGGCAGGATGGAGTACATGTGTACCGTCGCGTTTTGCTTCTCGTAGGTGACGCAGTTTTGATGCCGGTGCGCCCGCGTGCTGGCGGCAATGATCTGGTCCAGGACATCCGCCCGCAGCATGCTGGAAACATGAACGACCGGTTCTGGCGCAGGCCATTGTAAGTGAGCCGCACGCCCGCCGTCGCGCCTTTTTGTGGTGTTCGGCGGCCTTTTGTGCAGAGGCGGCATGCGGCTTGCTCGCCTTGTCCCTATCATGAATCCATCATTTCCCCCGCGACGCGAGAATGCCCGCGTGCGGCCGCCCGAGGTGCCCGGCCTGCGCACGCTGACCTCGATGGTGGCCGGCGTCATCGCGATCTGCGCGCTCTACTTCGGGCGCGCCGTGCTCATGCCCATCACGCTGGCCGTGCTGCTGAGCTTCCTGCTGGCGCCCTTCGCCACGGCGCTCAAGCGGGTGGGCTTTCGCCACGTTCCGTCGGTGATCGCGGCGGTGCTCGTGGCGCTCTCGGTGATCGCCGCGACGGGCGTACTGATCGGCGCCCAGGTGGCGCAGCTTGCCGGCGACCTGCCCCGCTATCAGGCGGCGTTCGAACACAAGGCGCAAGTGCTGCACGAAGAGACGATTGGCCGCGCGGACGCGTTGCTGCGCCGCGCCTCGGGAGCGCTCAATCACGTCGCGCCGCCGCGCGACGACGAAGCGAACCGCGAGCGCTCGGCGAGTCCTTCAGACCGCCCGCCGATGCCCGTGGAAGTCCACGAACCCACGCCTTCGCCGCTCCAGCTGATGCAGCGCTTCGCCTCGCCGGTGGTGAGTCCGCTGGAGACTGCCGGCATCGTCGCCGTGGTGGCGATCTTCATTCTGTTGCAGCGGGAAGACCTGCGCGACCGGCTGATCCGCCTGTTCGGGGCACGCGACCTGCATCGCACGACCACCGCCATGGACGAAGCCGCTCGTCGTCTGAGCCGCTATTTCCTCGCGCAGGTGGCGATCAACACGGGGGTGGGCGCGCTGGCGTGCATCGGCCTCGCCATCATCGGCGTGCCGGGCGCGCTGCTGTTCGGCGTGGTAACGGCGCTTGCGCGCTTCCTGCCTTACGTGGGCGCATGGATCGCGGGATTGCTCGCGGTGCTGCTGGCCGCAGCCATCGGGCCCGGATGGTGGATGGCCGTGTGGACGGCGATTCTCTTCGTGACGGTGGAACTCGCCGCCGGGCAGTTCGTCGAGCCGCTGCTCTACGGCAACAGCACGGGACTCTCGCCGTTTGCCGTGATCGTCTCCGTGCTGTTCTGGAGCTGGATCTGGGGGCCCGTGGGGCTCGTGCTGTCCACACCGCTTACGCTGTGCCTCGTCACGCTGGGGCGACACGTGGAGCGCGTGGAATTTCTCGACGTGCTGTTTGGCGATCACCCCGTGCTCACGCCCGGCGAAAACCTCTATCACCGTTTGCTGGCCGGCGACGCCGCCGACGCCCTCGCCCAGGCCGATACGGTGCTCGCGGGCCGGCCGCTGGAAGCGTGGTACGACGAGGTGCTGCTGGATTGCCTGCGGCTGGCGTACGACGACGTCGAGCGCGGTGTCGTGCCGCCTGAGCAGATCACGCGCGTGCGCCGCACGGCGTTCGCGGTGATGGACGGGCTGGCGTCGAATGCGGCCGGCGCCGGGGATGCAGTCAGCGATGCGGCCGGGATGGCGGCCTCTGCGTCGGCTTCGGCCTCCTTGTCCGAACGCGGTGAGAGCCGAAAAAGCCGGCAGGCGCGGCCGGGCAGTGCTGCGCGCGGCGCGCCGGTGAATGACCGCACGTGCAGGCCGGTGCTCTGCGTTCGCGGCCGCGGCGAGTACGACGGCATCGTGGCCGCCGCCACGGCCCAGCTCTTGAACCGGCGCGGCGTCGAAGCCACCGTGACGGGCTCGGACCGCTTCTCCCGCACACGCATGGACGACGCCCGGCCGCCTCGCGACACCGTGATCTGTATCGCGACGCTGCACGCGCGCGAAGCCCCGCCCTGGCTACGCAATCTCATACGGCGATTGCAGCCGCGCGCGACGAATCTGGTACTCGGCATCGCATTGCCGAACGACACCGAAGGCGTACCCGATGTGTCCGATCTCGCGCCATCGGCACGCGAGAACGATACCTCCGCTCACGACGACCTGCCACGCCCCGCCGCTTCGTTCGCCGCGCTGACCGAGGCCTGCGTGGACGCCGCGCGCGGTGAGTCCGGCGGTCTTCAGCCCGAATATCGCGCCCGAAACGACCACACCGAATTGACGACGAAGCCGGACAGCAGCACCACGCCGGTCGCCACGCACTGCGCGAGCAGGTAATAGACGTGCAGGCGCTCGACGAGTGCGTGCATCACCCACGCATTGACCGCCATGCCGGCCGCCGCAACCACGAAAAAACGCGGCGCCGCGTGTGCGTGCTTCGCGCTGCTTTGAAACGTGATGCGGTAATTGAGGACGTAGTTGACCACCGCTCCCGCCGCCGCACCGGCGGTGGAAGCGATGACGGCACTCGCGGCATGCGTCGCGGTGAGCGCCACGAGCAGCGCGTACTGCACGGCGGTCCCCATGAGGCCCATCAGCGCGTAGCGCGCAAAGCGCAGTACGCGGGCTTTGAAGCGGCGCTTCCCGCCATAGTCGATGGGATGGCGGGCGGACTCGTCGCGCACGGCCCTTTCCTGTGTGCTCATTGGGTGGGTCCGTTGCCGGTGTTGCCCACCTTGCCTGCATTGCCCACATTGCCTGTGCTCCCCGACATCGTCGCGCTGCGCGTGTTCCAGGCGTAGACAGCAATGCAAGGCGGCGGCTTCACGCCATGCAGCGGCACCACGTTGCAGGTAGATTCCACGCGACGCACGGGCGCCGGCACCTGGTCCATCAGCAACGGCATGAAGCGCGCGTCCGGCGATGCCGAAACGAGTACGACCGGCTTGCCCGCTCGAATATCGTTGGCCACCTCTTGCACGTCGCGCCGTGCGATGCCGAGCTTCTCGATCATCTCTTCGTTCTCGATGCCCGTCACCGCGGGGTCGTGCCACTTGACCAGCTGGCGCAGCGGCGGCCCGTAATAGGCAAGCAGCACCGCCGACGTATAAGGCGCGAGCACAACTTCGTCGGCCTGCATCAGCTCAGTGCGCGTGTCGCCGAACACGGTGCGCAGCGGTGCCTTCGCGCCGTCGGCGAGCGCGATCTGCCAGTAGAGGCCCACACCGAATGCGATGAGCGTGGCCACACGTGCGGCGAGGCGCAGCCTCGACGGCACCACGACGGCCCAGGCCAGCGCCACCGAGAGCGGCAGCGTGATCCAGCACAGAATGCGCGGCAACAGAATGGGCTGCTTGATGCTCGCGAGCGTCGCAAGCACGACGAACAGCATGGGGATGGCGACCAGCACCGCCATCGCGCGCCGCGGCATGCGCGTGGTCCATAGCGTCACGGCAAGGACCGCAAGCAACAGCGCCGCCACTTCGATGCCGGGAAAGCGCATTCTCGCGATAGGGCCTGCCACGAGCCCGCTCGCCACCACGAGCAGATCTCGAAACGACAGCGGTGGAATCCACGAGAGCCCGGTGCCGTGCCGTCCGATGGAAAGCATCGCCATGAGAAGCGGCAGCCACAGCATGCCGACGATGACGTTCGCCGCCAGCCAGCGAACGATCGCACTCACGCGGACGTGTTGCGTGGCGCGCGCTTCCCTATCCGTCGCAGCGGCCCCTGGTAGCGCGCCGAACGCAAGTGACACGAGTACCACCACGTTGCACGCGGCCACCACGAGCGTGAACGTCGCGTGGCTGTAGAGCGAGATCACGGCGCCTGCCGCGTAGAGCAGCAAGTCGCCGTTGCGCTGTTGTCGCAGATATCGCGCAATGCCCAGCAACATCATGCCCGCGGGAATCAGCGTGAACATATACACGCGCGCTTCCTGAGAGAAATACACGGCCATGGGCGAGACGGCGAACAGCGCGGCCGCGGCGAGCGCAATCGACGTGCGCCCGAACAGCTCGCGCGCCACCGCATAGACGAGCGGCAAGGCCACGAGCGACGCCACCACCGAAAGCGAACGCAACGCCACTTCGCTGTGCCCGAACAACGTCATCCACGGTTCGAGCATGAAGTAGTAGAGCGGCGGCGTGGGTTCGAGCGTGAGCCCCGTGGTGACGAGAAATTTCGCGCCGAACAGGTCGTAGTAGTAGCGCGAAAAAAGTTCGTCGTTCCACAACGGCAGATAGTCGAGGTGGTACACGCGAAGCATCACCGCGAGCCCGAAGATGGCGAGCGCGATGGGTGCGAAAAGCGTATCGGCGGCGGAGCGCTGTACGCGCGACGTGCGCGCGGTGTCCTGCGCGGTGGTCTCATAGGCTGCAGGGTCGGGTGCCGTGCCCGGGTTCGTCGTGTTCATCGATGGGGTCCCTGTGCGCGCGAGGCGCGATCCATGGTCTGCCGACGACTGCGAGAAGATTGCCGCAAGCATGTGCAGAGGTCACCGTAAAGGCGCGCCACCCGGGCGTATGTGTGCTTTCGCACCGAAGGCCCGGCGCACGAGGCGCACGGTTATACGCAATTCGCGGCGCCCGCCATGCGCGCCGATCATCCGAACCTGCAGCCCGAACTTCCAGGTAGAACCATGCTCCTCTCGTTGGTGGTGCCCTTTTACAACGAAGAAGATACCGTCGACCATCTGTTCGCGCGCGTCGTGCCCGTGCTCGCCTCGCTCGAAGGACTCGACTACGAGATTGTCTGCGTGGACGACGGCAGCCGCGACGCCACGCTCGCCAAACTGCAGACCGTGCGGCGCCGCTACGGCAAGGTCAAGCTGGTCGAGCTGTCGCGCAATTTCGGCAAGGAGTCCGCACTGACGGCAGGCCTCGACGAGTCGAACGGCGACGTCATCGTTCCCTTCGATGCCGATCTGCAAGACCCGCCCGAAGTGATTCCACGGCTCGTCGAAAAATGGCGGCAAGGCTATGACGTGGTGCTCGCGCAACGCGTGGATCGCAATACGGACACCTTCGCGAAGCGCAAGACGGCGGCGATGTTCTATCGCGTGCACAACGCACTCGCGCCGCAGCACATACCGGAAAACGTGGGCGACTTCCGGCTCTTCACGCGCGAAGTGCTGGAAGCGCTCAAGCTCCTGCCCGAGCGGCAGCGCTTCATGAAGGGGCTCTTCGCGTGGGTCGGATTTCGCTCCACGGTGGTCGAGTACGTGCGCGATGCGCGCGTGGCGGGCCGCACCAAGTTTTCGGGATGGAAGCTGTGGAATTTCGCACTGGAAGGCTTCACGAGTTTCAGCACGCTGCCGCTGCGCGTGTGGACCTACGTGGGCTCCACGGTGGCGGCATTCGCGGTGCTGTACGGCGCGTTCATCGTCGTGCGCACGCTGTTCAAGGGCAACGCCGTGCCGGGCTATGCGTCGCTTGCGAGCATCATCCTGTTTCTCGGCGGCATTCAGCTCATCGGCATCGGCGTGATCGGCGAGTATCTGGGCCGCGTGTACTTCGAGACCAAGCACCGCCCCATCTATCTCGTGCGCAGGCGCTACGATCCGATCGAAGTGCTCGCCCAGCAGAGCTACGCCACGACGCCCGAAACAGCCGGCGGGTCCGCGCGCTGGGCCGGCAAGCCGCGGCCCGCGACCACCTGAGCGGCTCGGAACGGCAAATCAGCACCTGAGCCGGATCGCGGTCTGTTTTACGCTTCATTTCCGCTTCATTCCCGCTTCATTTCCGCTCCATTCCCGCTTCACGCGCGGCACAAACCAACGGGCGGCTCGCGCGACGGCGGATCGACCTCCGGCAAACGGTCCGGGTCGGGCGGAAGATCCGCGTCGTCATCGTCGCCGGGCGGCGGCATACGATCCGGATCGATTTCAGGCAACGGGTCGGGCGGCGGCTTGCGGCCGGGACCGGAGGGCGGCGGTACGCGCGTATGCGCCGCGATGGCGCGCGCGCCTCGCCACTGCGCCCACGAAGCGAAACGGAAAAGCGAGCCGGGCCGCCGGTTCGCGTGGAAAGGGGATATGGGTTGTGCTGGCTCCATGCCCAAAGACGAGCAACGCCCGTACCCGCACGCGCCCGGCGGCACGGGCGAATGCGGTTAGACTGTCCGTCATGAACAAGTGCCGTTACTGCGGAAAGATCCGTGACGAATGGGACTGCCACGGATACGAGTGCCGGAGGGCCATTGCAAAGGCGCTGCGGCGGCAGCGCTCGGGCCTGCCTATGGTGCCCGACGTGATCCGTAACGAGATTCCTGCGGGCGCCAGCACCGGCGAGGTGATCGTCCAGCTCTCGCGTCAGCGGCTGCGCGCAAGGCGCGGCAACGAAGAACGACGCGAGCGCAAGGCCATCGAAGACGGCGACGACGAGTGAGCGGCACGCGCCCCACTCCGGCCATTCAAGCCTGGCCGCCGCGCAGCGTTTGCAGCAGATCGGCGAACGGCATGGGCCGTCCAATCGCGTAGCCCTGCGCGTAGTCGATACCGATCTCGTTGAGCACGCCCAGAATGGCCGGCGACTCGACGAACTCCGCGATGGTCCGCGCCCCCAGCTTGCCGCTGATCTCGTGAATCGACTCCACGATCGCGCGGTCCACATTGCTGTTCACGATGTCGCGTACGAAGTGGCCGTCGATCTTGATGTAGTCCACCGGGAACTGCTTCAGGTATCCGAACGAACTCACGCCCGCGCCGAAGTCGTCCAGCATGACCGAGCAACCCCGCGAGCGCAGGAACTCGATCAACTCCATCGCCTGCTTGAGATTGGTGACGAAGGCGGTCTCCGTCACTTCGAAGCAGAGCCGCTCGGGCGGCAGCGCCGACCCATCCAGCAGATCCTGCATGAACGAAACCATGGACGGGTCGCTCAGCGAATTCGCCGACAGATTGATGGAGAGCATCACGTTAGGCAGATCCGCCACCGTGGGCCCGATGTCGCGAATCACCGCGCCGATTACCCACTGGTCGATGTCGACCATCAGGTTGTTGCGTTCGGCGGCCGGAATGAAGGCGCCCGGCATCACCAGTTGCCCCGCCTCGTCCACCATGCGCACCAGCACTTCGACGTGGGGCCGCGCATCGCCCGATGCCGGCAGGGCGCGAATCTCCTGCCCATAGAGCCGGAAGCGGTTCGCCTTCACCGCCGACTTGATGCTCGACGCGATGCGCAGCGCCGAATGCTGGCGCGCTGCGTCGCCCACGCCGGGCGTGTAGGTGAAGATGAGGTTGCGCCCCGCAGCCTTCGCAGACGAACGCGCGATGCCCGCCTCACTCATCAGGTCGCTGACCGAACGTGTGCGGTCCGCGAATTCGGTCAGCCCGAAGCTCGCGCCCAGGTCGTAGACGTGATCGCCCCAGGCGAATTCCAGCGCGCGAATTTCCTGCAGCAGCCGTGCGCAGATCTTTTGCGCCTGATGCAGGCGGCAGTCGTAGAGCAAGACGCCGAACTCGTCGGCTCCGAGGCGCGCGAGCTGATCGGTATCGCGCAGTTCGTGGACGAGCAGCCGCGACACCTGGCGCAACAGCGTATCGCCCGCAAGGCTGCCGTCGGCTTCGTTGATCATGCCAAAGCCGTGCAGATCGATCATGCAGAGCGTGTGCACACGACCATGGTCCACATGCTGATGCAGCGCCTGGTCGAGCCGTGCCTCGAACGCGGCGCGATTCGGCAGGCCGGTGAGCCGATCGTGCATCTCGGCTCGTACGAGTTCGCGATGAAAGCGCCGATGCTTCGTGCGGTCCGAGTACACGACGAGTGCTTCGCCGTGACGCCCCGTTGTGTCGGGCATCGCGAACACGGACACGTCGACGTCGTAGCTCTTGCCGTGACGGCTCACCAGCATGCTGTTGAATTCGCGCCGCTCCGCAGCCGCGCCGCGCGAACTCCACTGGCGCGGGTCGAAATTGCAGGGGCGCCCGTGCCGGTCGACGATGCGCAGCACTTCCTTGAGCGGCTTGCCGATGGCGCGCTCCGAAGACCAGTCCGTGGTGCGCTCCGCGGCGGTGTTCATGAAGGTCACGCACTGATGGGCGTCGGTACGGATCACGGCCTGCTCGTCGCTATCCAGCGTGAACCGCACCGTTTCCTCGCGGCGCCGCAAATCGGTGAGGTCGTGCGTGATGACGAGATAACCGGCCGCGCGACGCATGCTGTGCGAAAGCCGCGTCACGACCATGCGCGCCCAGAACTGCGTGCCGTCCTTGCGGCGCAGCCATAGCTCGCCGCTGAAGCGGCCTTCGGCCGTGGCGCTCGAGAGGCTGCGCTCGGCCTCGCTTACCCGCCCCTCTTCGGCGCAAAACAGCTGGCCGAAATGGCGTCCCATGACTTCGCTCGCGCGATACCCCATCTGGCTCTCGGCGCCGCTGTTCCAGGTGGCGATGCGGCCGCGGGCGTCGAGTTCGTAAATCGAATATTCCTCGACCGAGCGCATGGCTTCCCGGACCGACCTGCGTGCCACGGCGCGCCAGGCCGCGTGATCCGGCGTTTTTCGACGTCCGCTGTACAGCCTGAATCCACTGAATGACATTGCTTTGTTCATCTCTTGTCTAGGCGCCGAGTAACGACTGGAAAGCCGCAAACCGAAAAAGAGCGATGCGCACAATCCATTCAGAACGCGGACGCCGCCCGGGGTGCATGCGCGCGGTGCACTCTGGCGATGCACTCGCATAGCCGGCCGATCCAGCCTGGACTGACAGCCAGTGTCCGTTTATCGGCAGTTCTTTAGATTACTTGAGGCGGCTCCCTCGCCTGGCCGCCCTCGCCATGAAGCAACGGAGACGAGGAATCCGGCTGCGGGGTCCGGCTCCGTGGGCCCGACGAGGCTGCGCCAGGATGGGGCACCGCTGGCGCCGCTACCGCAACAGGGGGCTGCGCGACCAAACCGGAAACGGCAAGCCGGATGCATATATGCAAACTGGATATGCCATTTTTTGCGAGTGCCGCAATAAAAAATTTTGCGAGCGCCTAATTCACCGCAAGTATTCCCTTTTCGGGACCCGCAAGTCGGCGATGATAAATCAGTTCGCGCTGCGCGAACTTTCCGGGAGATCAGAATCGGCCGGGCTGAGCCGGCCTCCACGCCTTTTTGGCGCGTGGAGCACAGACGCGCGCTTATCCGCCCTTCTTGAGGACGGCCCTTTCGCGACGCCTCACGCTTGACCCAAATCAACGTCGCAGCAACACCCGGCGGCACGATGGAACGCACTCGCGTTCGCATCCGTTGCCCGGGGAAATGTCCATGTCCGTTGTTCGAAGTCCCTTGTTCAAGGCCGCGCTGCTGGTTGCCGCGCTCCTTGCCGTTTCGTCTGCCAGCATCGCCCAGGGGCCGGGCAAGCCGCCCGTCGTCGAACCGCGCGAACTGGTTTCGCCCCAGGAGCGGCTCGATTACTGCAATGAAATGCACAACGCCTCGACGCTCGACGAGCGCCTCGCCATCGCGCGTCGCATGCGCGACACGCTGGTGGCTCGCGCGAAGGAAAAAGGCGTGGCGTTACCCTCGCCGACGCGCCGCGGCATGCGCGGCGCTCAAGGTGGCGCGCGGGGTGGCGCGGACAGTGGCATGCACGGCGGCAAATCTGGCGTGGGTCCGAACGGCGAGGCGACGATGCGCAGCTACGGTATGGACTGCGGCAAGGTGGGGCTGATGGTGGACAGCGGCGAGCCTGGGGCCGTGGCGGCTCAGGCGCCTGGCCTCGACGTGCACTACGCGAATGGCATTGCCTACGTCTCGGGCGGCGTAGGTCAGGACGAGGCCGACGCCATGCGCGCCGTCCGCGCGGACTACAGCATGCGGGCCACGTTTGCGACGTCCGCCGGAACGTATCTCTCCGACGTTGCCGTGCGCGTGGAAAACGCGGACGGCTCGACGCTCTTCACCACGCGCTCGGACGGTCCGTTCCTGTACGCGAAGCTGCCTGCGGGCCACTATCGGCTGATCGCCACGTCGGACCGGATCGAACGCGCCCGCACCATCGACATACCTCGCCACGGCAGCGTGACCGTCACGCTGACGTGGCCTGCTCCCACATTGAAGCAGCCCGCGAAACAGTCAGGCTGAGGCGGATCGCGCCGAGGCACTGGCGACCCAGGCCGCAATGCCGGGCCACGCTTCGCGCAGCGTGCGCGACCCCATGAAAAGCCCGATGTGCCCGCCGGGCACGAGCTTCTTCACGATGTCCGCGGGCGGCGTGCCGAGGTATTTGTCCGCATCGAAGACCTGCTCGCGCGTGGTGATGTCGTCGGATTCGCCCGCCAGCAGATAGACCGGGCACGTCACCGTGCGCAGGTCGAGGCGCTTGCCGAGTGCCACGAACTCGCCCTTCGCGAACCGGTTCTCCTTGAAAATCTGGCCGATGGCCTGGAGATACCAGCGCCCCGGCAGATCGACGGGATTCTCGTACCAGCTTTCGAACGCCTCTTCCTTCTTCAGATACGCCGGGTCGTCGATGTGCTCGTAGAGGTCGACGTGGTCGGTGATGTAGTGCTGGTCCGGATGCATGTTCTTCCAGCCCCGCAGCATGAACCGCCCGCGCATCAGGCCGTCGCCCAGGCGCACCAGGTCTTCGTAGAACGACAGGGGCAAGGTGTGGGCCATCTGCTTGATGGGACCGTCGCCCGCGTCGGTATCGATGGGCGAGCCGGCCAGCACGAGGCTCGCCACCTTGTGGGGAAAGCGCGCCGCGAACATCGCCGCCATCCAGCCGCCCTGGCACAGGCCGATCAGGTTCACGCGGCCGCCCAGCTCGTCCACGCACACGTTCAGTTCGGCGAGATACTGGTCGATCTCGAGATCCTTCATGTCAAGCGTTGCCGTTTTCCAGTCGGTTAGATAAAGCCGTTTGAGGCCATGCTTGCGCAGCGTTTCCATGAGACTCTGACCGGGCTGGAAGTCCGCGATCATCGCGCTGTGGCCCGCGTAGGGCGCGTCCACGATGGTCGGTAGAACCGTGTCGGACAGCGCAGCGTGCGATGCCGCCGCGCTGTGGTTCGCGTTCGGCGTCGAGGAGTAGTCGCGCAGCACCATGGTGCGCAGATCGAGCAGCGGGCGGCTCGGTGTCGCGAGGGCCGGATGCAAACCGAAGTGGATCTTCTCCTCTTCGGCGAGAAAGGCCAGATTCTTCGCGGACAGTTGGATGCCGGTTTGAACCATGGCGGCCGCGGCGGCGATCGGCCAGAAGAACGGCAGCGCCGGCGCGCGGTCCTTGCGGTGTGAGCGGGAAGCGGATCCAGACGCGGGAGTAGGCGTGTTCATGGGATTCCTGTCGACGTCAGAAGGTGATCGGGAGCGTGGAGTCGGGTGGAGTCGGGCTCGAAGCATGAGACACGAGGAAGTCTGTATGACGTGCTCCCGAAATAATTGATCGCCGTCAGACGTTGCAGAAGAATGACGACGCGGCGGCCCGGCCTTATCCGGTGAACTTTTCATGACAAGGAGACAGCAATGGACCTGAAACTGCGCGGCAAGGTGGCGGTGCTGACGGGCGCGAGCGTGGGCATCGGACTCGCGGTGGCGGAAGGCCTGGCGGCCGAAGGGGTGAACCTCGTACTCGCCGCGCGGCAGGAGGCGCGCCTTGCGTCCACTGCACGCGAGATCGCCGCGAAACACGGCGTCAAGGCCGTGCCGGTGGCCTGCGACGTCGCCACATCCGCGGGCGTGGAGGCGCTCGTGCGCGGCGCGCTCGAATCCTTCGGTGGCACGGACATCCTCTTCAACAACGCGGGCACGGGCAGCAACGAGACCATCATGGCCGCGCCCGACGAGAAATGGCAGGCGTATTGGGACTTGCACGTGATGGCCGCGGTCAGGCTCGCACGCGGGCTCGCGCCGGGCATGAAAGCGCGCGGCGGTGGCGTGATCCTGCACAACGCGTCGATCTGTGCGGTGCAGCCGCTCGGCTACGAGCCCATCTATAACGTCACGAAGGCCGCCCTCATGATGTTCTCGAAGAACCTCGCGAACGAACTCGTCGGCGACAACATCCGCGTGAATACCATCAATCCCGGGCTCGTGCTGACGCCGGACTGGATCAAGACGGCGAAACAGCTGAGCGCTCAGGACGGTGGAGACTGGGAAGCTTATCTACAGCGCGTGGCCGACGAGCACGCGCCGATCAGGCGCTTCGCGACGCCGGAGGAACTCGCGGACTTCATCGTGTTCCTCTGCTCGCCGCGGGCCAGTTACAGCGTAGGCGCGACCTACTTCGTGGATGGCGGGATGCTGCGGACGGTCTAAGACGCCGTGCCGTGAATCGAGCGTGCGCGGCGCGCCTGTAGCGGTGCGCCGCCGTGAAGCGTCATGCCTTATCGCGATTCACCAGCTGCTCGAGACGATAGCCGTAGCCGTAGATGGGCGAGAGCCGGTAGCCGTTTTCCGGCCTGAGCCCGAGCTTGGTACGCACCACGGAAATGTGCGTGTCCATGGTGCGCGACGGCGCGCCAGCCGAGGACGGCCACACCGCTTCGAAGATCTGCTCGCGCGACAGCGACGCGTCGATGCACTGAAAAAGCAGCAGGGCAAGGCTGAATTCTTTCTGGGTCAGCGTGACGGCTCGCCCTTTCACGAACACTGCGCGTGTGCCGAAATCGAATTCGAAGTCGCCGAACACAGCCTTGCCCGTACTCTGGTCAATTCTGTGATCGATCTTCCGGTCGATGGCCTGGCCGTTCCTGTAGCCATTCGCATGGCCGTTCATGCCCGCGTATCCGTGCGCGCCGTGTGTAGCCAGCGCGACCGAGCGCTCGGCAAGCGCCCGGGCCAGCATGGCATCGACCTCACCGAGCAGTGCCGCTGCGGACAGCGGCCCGATCACGCAACGGTCCACGGGGACATCGCCGATTACGCCAGGCGGTGCTGCGCCCCCGGCCTGCACAATGCACAGCACCGGCGTTCTGGCCGGACTGCGTTGCCGCGCCCAGCCCAGCGGCATGTCGCCGCGCATGCGGGACATGTCCCAGTCGATTACCACGAGATCCAGTGCTTGCTGTTCGAGCGCGTGCGCGAGCGACACGCCGTCGAAAAATGCCCGGCAGGTATGGCCGCCGCGCAACAGCGCCTGAGCGGCAAAGTCGGCGCGCGTCACGTCCGCGGCCAGAATCGCTATCCTCATGCTCCCCCCGCAATGCTGCAACATGGCGGCTTTGTTCCCGGTGCACCCGGCACTCCGTCACTGTGAACGCGACAACCATGCGAGCCGGTGCGGCCCTGTCGCGTTGGCGAAACATCCGGGCGCTGCCGCGGCGGCGCGACTGAAGACGGCAAACGGCGCGCAACGATGACGCACATGCCGCATGCAAACCAAACGGACGCTATCGCGTCTGATCCGTTTGCATTGGGTTTTGCCCTTCTTTTTGCCGTTCTTTCAGCCGGCCGCGCCGAGCAGGCGCACGAGCGCAAGGCACTGACGTTCGGGAATAAAGTCGATAATCGAAACGGCCAATCGGTTTCGCGACCGAAAAAATTTCGGCGAGATTTAACACTTACGATGACGGCCAGTTTCTCCTGCGAATCGATTCTATTGGAACGTCACGAGGGCGAATGTCAAAGATCGTCAGATTGGGAATGACGCGCCCATGTCGGCCGCGCGGCAACGGCGCCGCGCGTGCATAGCGATGTGCATGGCGAAAAGAGAAAAAACAGCGGCTGTTAGCGGGACGAGATAACGGCGGACGCCGGCGTATCGGTACTCTGTGCCACCACACTGCTGTCGGACGCGCCTTGCATGTGGATCTGCCGGTTAATGACGCTGTCGCGCAGAATAGCGCTGAGGCTCACGAGTAATGCGACCACCACGACACCGAGCGCGCAATACCCGGCGATTTTTAGCGTTTTCATCGTCACGCTCCGTCAAAAGCGAGTGACTGATATAGCGGACAGTTGCCGTCCACCAGAATGTGGGAACGTCGCCATATATACCACGGCCGTACGAAGCGAATATGGCAAAAAGATGGGTAGCGCACTGCGCCGTCATGCCGCATGGCCATACCGGATTCACGGCGTGCATCTTGCGCACACGGCACGGGTGTAGTGGAACCCGGTCTACTTCTTTTACCTGGCGCCGGACCGATAGTGCGATTCAATTTGCATCGGGCCATCCGGTGTTCTCTAATCAGACCTGCGCGTCTTTCTTCCCTCGTCCTGTCGCCCCCGGAGAGCAACATGGCTCAGCCCAACAAAGCGGAAGTCGTCCACGCCATTGCAGCTGAAACCAATACGCCGGAAGAAACGGTGGCAAGAATGTACGAAGAAACATGGGACGACTACCGGGCCGACGCCCGCATCCTCGACTATGTGCCGCTGTTCGTCGCGAAAAAGGTTCGCGAAACGCTACGGCATAGCCACACGCGCAGCGCGAAGTAAGCCGGCCGCTTCTCCTTTTCCCTGCTTTTGAAGTCGACGCTGCGCCAGCGGCGTCGCATGCTCGGGCACGCCCCTGGTCAGCCGCGCTCACTGACAACGTGCAGGTTTTTGCACGCACCTCGCTCGTATGCCCTGCTCCGCCGATATGCGGCGCGACTCCATCACGCACCCTGCGCACACCGTCCGGCGCTGTCCGCGCATCCGCTCGCGAAATGAACTGATACAACCTCACCGCGTGCTTTAAGGCTCGTTTAATTCTTCGCTGCAACCATACGACCATCCCCTGTTCGGCCGCCAAAGCATCGGCGGCATTTTTTTGGGCTGTTGCAGCCTCACAGGGCGTGCCAGGGTCGCTGACACGTGGGGAGAAACCACAATGACCAGAAAAACAGTGCTGGACGAGAGCGCGGTGCTTCAACTGCTTCACACCATGCAGCGCGATACCGCAGTCAAGCCCGTGCAAAGCTGCAGGATATCGGCGCCGCAGCGTCATCCGTTCGGACGTTCGTACCGGCTTGTCGAATGGACACTGCCTGACGACGAAGACGCGAGACGGCAGGTCGTGCCCGCCGAAAGCAGCGCGCTGGATATCGCGCGCGTGGTCGCGTCCCATGTCCCGGGGCGGCGGGTTCTTCAGAACGGCGAAGCGTAACGTGGCGAACGTGGTCGCTGCCTGAATCCCGTCACGCCGCCGTACGGCGACCCGACGCGCCAACGCCGAACTTTCTGCGATATTGCGCCGGACTCGTCAGCGCAATGCGCCTGAAGTGACGGCGTAGCGACTCTTCCGAACCAAAGCCTGCGAGCTGCGCCACCTGCGCGATCGGCATCTCGCCGGATGCTTCGAGCAGTTCGCGCGCAATCGCCACTCGCTCGCGAATCAGCCACTCCACAGGCGCCTGGCCCGTGGCCTCGCGAAACTGGCGCTGCAGCGTGCGGGGGCTCATCGCGGCTCGTTCCGCGAGCGAGGCGAGCGTATGGGTCTGCGCCGCGTTCGTGCGCATCCAGTCCATCAGCTTCGCAAGACGACCGCCGTTGTCGGGCGGCATCGGTCTCGGCACGAACTGCGCCTGCCCGCCGTCGCGATGCGGCGGCACGACGAGGCGCTGCGCCACGCGATTCGCTACCGCCGGCCCGTAATCGCGGCGCACGAGATGCAGCAGCATGTCGAGCCCGGCCGCCGACCCCGCGGACGTCATCACCTCACCTTCATCGACATACAGCGCGTCGGGTTTCACACGCAGCTGCGGGTAGCGCTGCTGCAACTGCTGCGCGTAGCGCCAGTGCGTCGTGACGGTTTTGCCGTCCAGCACGCCGGCGGCCGCAAGCACGAACACACCCGAGCAGATCGAGCACAGACGCGCGCCGCGCCGCCAGGCGGCGTATAGCTTCTTCAGCAACGCGGGCGGCGGCAGTTCGGCGGCATCGCGCCAGCCCGGCACGACGATGGTTTGCGCACGGTCGAGCAACGCCAACGTGTGAGGCGCAGCGAGCGTGATGCCGCCTGCCGCGCGTATCGGTCCACGCTCCACGGCACACACCGCAAAGCGGTACCAGTCCACACCGAGTTCCGGGCGCTCGAGCGCGAACACCTCGGTGACGCAGCCGAATTCGAAGGTGCAGAGCCGGTCGTAGACCAGCGCGACGACGAGATGATCTGGCATGGCGCGATGTTACCGGAGATTGTCGATTGCGCCACTTACCTGCGCGGCGTCGCCATCGCACCATGTGGACTCCATCCCGATCAAAGAGGAGCCCCACCATGCCGCCCGAGTTTTCACGCAGCGCAACCAGCGCCCACGCAATCGATGCCAAGCCGGACGCGGCACCGAACGCCGTCACCGCCGTACCCGCGGCCCCGAGTGCCTCGGCCCTCGCGCATTTCGAATCGTCGCTGGGTTTCGAGACCGATTGCTGGGACGTCCACGATGCGCTCGCTTCCGGCACGCCCGACTTCGTGTTGCTCGACGTGCGCAGCCCTGCTCTCTACGCACGCGGCCATGTGCCCGGCGCAGTCAATCTGCCACACGGCAAGATCGTGGCGTCGAAGCTCGCGGGTTACGCCGCGGACACGCTCTTCGTCACCTACTGCGCCGGCCCGCATTGCAACGGCGCCGCGCGTGGCGCCATCCGTCTCGCCCGACTCGGCCGGCCGGTGAAGGTCATGATCGGCGGCCTCACCGGCTGGCTCGACGAGAGCTTCGCGCTCGACGCTACGCCGCCAGCAGCGTCTCCAGCTGACGCTGCAACGACGGGCTGACCGGCGTCATCGGCGCGCGCAGCTCGTTGCGCATGACACCGAGCGCGGCGAGCGCCGCCTTCACGGGCGCCGGGTTGGGTTCTGCGAAGAGTGCGCGCACGAGCGGCACGAGCTCGTGCCACAGCGCGCGTCCTTCGTCGAGGCGCCCCTCGGCAAGCGCGCGATACATCGCCACGAAGCGCTCCGGCTGCACGTGCGCAGACGCCGTAATGCCGCCGCTGCCGCCCATGCACAGCGTGCCGAACAGATTCAGGTCCTCGCCGCACAGCACCTGGAGCCGGCCATCCAGAATCAGCGCCAGCGTCGTTTCGAGCGACCCGGAGCAATCCTTCACGCCTACGATGCGCGGATGTTCCGCGAGCGTAAGCAGCGTCGGCAGATCGATACGCACGCCCGTGCGCTGTGGAATGTCGTAGAGCAGGATCGGCTTCGCGCTCGCCTCGGCGAGTGTGGAGAAATAATCGATGAGCCCGGCCTGCGACGGCCGCACGTAGTACGGCGCGCTGATGAGCAGCCCCGCAATGGGCTTCTCGTTGAGCATCGCAATCTGCTCGCGCACGCTTGCCACCTGATTGCCGCTCACGCCGGCCACCACGGGCAGTGGGCCTGCGGCACGCAGGATCGTGGCGAGCACGGCGGCCTGTTCGGCTGCATCGAGCGCGGCCGGCTCGCCCGTCGTGCCCAGCGCGACAAAGCCCGCTACCCCGGCCTGCGCCTGGCGGCGAACCATCGCGGCAAGTGCCTCGTGATCCACGGCCCCATGGGCGAACGGCGTGACGACAGGAATCCAGATACCCGAAAAAATCGACATGACATACCTCGAATGCGACCGTATGGAAGATCCGCAGAGCGGTGCGCGGCGAGGCTGGTGAAGACCCGGGGACTACAGAAACGGCGGGGGATATTGCGGGGCCGGGGGCTGCCAACTGTTCCGTCGCACATCTGACGGAACAGCAGGCTCCGGTCAGATGAGCAGCTGTTTTTTGGCTTTCGAGCCGGCGAACATGCACGCCACCGCGGCCCGCGCGGCGAGACCGGCGGACTGGAACACACGATGTTGGAAAAAGGCGGCGGAATGCATGGGCGGCAGTTTAACCGGTTTTGGACGGCGGTGGCGCCCGCGGCGGAAAGACGAAGCCGTGCGCAGGCGCAAGCTCGGGCCAAATCCGCTTGACTTCCACAGGCGACGAACTAATATACGCACCGCGTATAGATTCCTTTCGCCGACCAACCGCACGGTGCCACCATGAGCGTCCCCCAACAAGCCTTCCTTCGCGACGCCATGCGGCGTCTGAACATGACCCGCGACTCCTTCGCAAGCCGCATCGGCGTGTCCCGCCGGGCGCTGGACACATGGCTTCTGCCCGACGATTCGCAGGAATCGCGCGGCATGCCCGAAATCGTGGAGCGCTTCGTTTCCGAGATCGTGGTCAATGCCGAGCCCGGCGAAGGCTATACGCAAAGCGTAGATTCACAGTCGCTTGCCAGCCAGATGCTGTTCGAAGGCAAGCCCCAACTGCTTTCCGTCGACCAGTTCTCGCGCGACGCCGTAGAAGCGCTCTTTCGCGTCGCCGACATCATGCAGCCCATCGCCCAGCGCCGGAAAATCTCGCGCGTGCTGGAAGGCGCCGTGCTGGGCAATCTGTTCTTCGAGGCCAGCACGCGCACGCGCGTGAGCTTCGGCGCGGCGTTCTGCCGGCTCGGGGGATCGGTATGCGACACGACGGGCTTCACGTTCTCGTCGATGGCGAAAGGCGAATCCATCTACGATACGAGCCGCGTGATGAGCGGCTACGTCGACGCGATGGTGATTCGTCATCCTGAACAAGGCTCCGTGGCCGAATTCGCGCGCGCCACCAACATTCCCGTCATCAACGGCGGCGACGGCCCCGGCGAACATCCGAGCCAGGCCCTGCTCGACCTCTACACCATCCAGCGCGAATTCTCGCGGCTCGGCAAGATCGTGGACGGTGCGCACATCGCACTCGTAGGCGATCTCAAGTACGGCCGCACGGTGCATTCGCTCGTGAAACTGCTTGCGCTGTATCGCGGCATCAAGTTCACGCTGATCTCGCCGCCCACGCTCGAAATGCCCAGCTACATCATCGAGCAGATCTCGCGTAACGATCATGTGGTGGAACAGACGCACGCGCTCGCGGAAGGCCTGCGCGGCGCCGACGTGGTGTACGCCACGCGCATCCAGAAAGAACGCTTCGCGGACGAATCGTTCGAAGGCTACACGCCCGAATTCCAGATCAACCAGGCGCTCGTCGATGCCGTCTGCGGGCCGGACACGCTGATCATGCACCCGCTGCCGCGCGACAGCCGGCCGGGCGCCAACGATCTCTCAACCGACCTCAACCACGACTCGCGTCTCGCCATCTTCCGGCAGACGGACAACGGCATTCCGGTGCGCATGGCGATCTTCGCAGTGCTGCTTGGCGTGGAAAAACTCGTCCAGCATTCGATGCGCGATGCCACGTGGAAACGGCCCGCATGGCTCGGGCCGGACGACGCGATCTTCCACGGCATCGACTGATGCGTGCCGCGGGGCGCATCGACGCGCCCCGCGCGCGCTTTTAGTGATGCAGGAAGATAGGCGCCGAGTACGACGACACTTGCCGCTCAGCGGGCTGACCCGATTGCGACGAACCCGCCACCGTGCCGCCATAGGCCTGCGCGTCACCGTTTTGCGCGGCTACACGTGCCTGCGCAGCCTGCAATTCCGACGGGTAATTGGTACGGTCGCCGGACGGGTTGTAGCCGGCCTTCTCCAGTTGCACCAGTTCGGCGCGAACCTGCGCACGCGTCACAGGCGCATTCGACTGCGCGAACGAAGCCACCGGCGCAGCGATAGCAAGGGCGATAACCACAGACTTGACGAGCGATTTCATGATGGACCTCCTAAGTTTGTTTGTCCGGCAAGCCCCAGACCACTGTTTGTCTGAAGCTGTTAGAGAGCAGTGTAGGAGTTGAGCCGCCCTAGTTAAACGGGCCGCGCCCGAAATCACTGTTTTGTCTGGCGAGATAATCGCGTCGCGCCTGCAAAACGACCGCCAAATAACTCCCCAAACGAAACAAGCCCGCCACTCCCCATTAACGGGAGTGGCGGGCTAGCGCCTTCAAAGCCAGAGCCTTCAAATACCGCTCAAATCACGCGCCAGCCCATTCATCCGGCCGGCGCTGCTTCCATCAATGACGCACGAAGATGGGCGCCGAGTACGACGACACTTGCACGTCGGTGCGCTGGCCCGATTGCGACGAACCCGCTACCGTGCCGCCATAAGCCTGCGCGTCACCGTTCTGCGCCGCGACGCGCGCTTGCGCTGCCTGCAGTCGCGCCGGATAGTCGACGCGGTCCGAAACCGGGTTGTAGCCCGCCTTTTCCAGTTGCACCAGTTCGGCGCGAAGCTGGGCGCGTGTTACGGGCGCATTCGACTGCGCAAACGAAGCCACCGGTGCAGCGACGGCAAGAGCGATAACCACGGACTTGATAAGCGATTTCATGATGAACCTCCAAAAGTTGTTTATCGGATAAGCCGCAGACCGTTGTTTGTCTGAAGCTGTTGGATGCCAGTGTAGGAGTTGCGCGGCCCGCGTTAAACGGGTCGCGCCTGAAATCACTGTTTTGGCGAGCCATACAATCGGCGCCCGCGTGCCGACACACCGACCTTATGCAACGTCACGCAACGTTATGCGACGGCCGGAAAATCGATGTCCGTGTCGTTCACGCGGTTAACCAGATTCGTGAACGTGATCGACGCGATCGCGAGATTGATCTCGATGACCTGGCGCTCCGTGTAGCCGGCGGCGCGAATCGCGTCCACCGCATCAGCCGGCACCGTACCGCGCGTGCCGACGAGCGTGCGCACGTACGTGACCAGCGCGTCGCGCTTCGCGTCGCCGGTTGCCGCGCCCGACCTCGCCTGCTTCATCTGTTCGGCCGAAAGCCCCGCGAGCTTGCCCATCAGCGTGTGTGCAGCGACACAGTAATCACAGCCCACGTGCTCGCTCACCACGAGCTTGATGACTTCGATATCGGACTTGCCGAGCGTGCTGGCGGCCACCGCGGCGTCGAACGCGAGCACAGCCGAAAGCGCTTCGGGGCTGTGCGTGCCGACCGTGGCGTAAGCGTTCGGCACCTTGCCGACGGCCTTCTTGATCTTCGCAAACACTTCGGCGGCGGCACCGGTGGCGGCTTCGGGGCGGATGCTGGTGAGACGGGTCATGATGTGCTCCTGAGTTGAGGGGTTAGCCATGTCGTATGGCATGGACGTCAGTGTAGGCACACACCGCGAGCCGTTTAATGCCACAATTGCGCAAATTCATGCTCAAACGTCTCACATGGAACTACTCGACCGACTCCTTTCGCTGATGCCCGTCGCCGGGCGACTCGACGTGCGCTGCCACTTCGGCTCCCCGTGGCGGCTGGACGAGCCACGCGCCGGCGAGTGGGAAATCCGCTATCACGTGCTGTTGCGTGGCGAGGCCATCGTCGAAATACCCGGCGCGCCACGCGGCGAATCCGCGGTGCGCATGAAGGCGGGCGACATCGTGCTGTTCCCGTCCGGCAGCGCGCACACCGTGCACGACGGCAGCGGCAAACGGGCACGCGCCGTGCGCGAGGAACAGGTTGACGGGTTGACCATCGCGACCAACGGCAGCACGCGTGGCGGTGCCGACCTGCTCTGCGGATGGTTCGTGTTGCCGGTCGTGCCGCAGCAGTTGCTACGCGATCACCTGCCGCAACGCCTCATCGTCAGCAGCATGACCGCGAGTGTCGAGCAGGACGAACGCGATACCGCCTTCGCGGCCAGTCGTCTTGCGCGTCTCGTCGAACTCATGCGCGAAGAAGCGTTCGAGCAGCGTCCCGGTTATGGAACGATCGTGAATCAACTCTCCGGTGCGCTGTTCGCGTTGACACTGCGCTGCGCGAGCGAATCTGCCGACGCCCCGCGCGGCCTGCTTGCACTCGCGCAGAGGCCGCGTCTGCAACCGGCCATTGCCGCGATGTTCGACGAGCCCGCCCAACCGTGGACCCTCCCCGCACTCGCCGCGCGCTGCCACATGTCGCGTGCGACGTTCGTGCGCCACTTCGAAGAAGCGTTGGGCCGTTCGCCCGCCGACGTGCTGACCGAAATCCGCATGACGCTGGCCGGCCGCAAGCTCGCGCAAACACGGCTTTCCGTGGCGGAGATCGGTGAAGCGGTGGGGTATCAGTCCGACGCCGCATTCCAGCGCGTATTCAAACGACACGTGGGCGTGACCCCGGCGCAATGGCGCGCGCAGGCGAAACGCGATGCGGTGAACGAAGGGGCGTAGCCGCGCAACAGCGCAAGCCGTCGATCGATCGCACACGCTACCCATCGACCCATCGCGTTCGAGCGTGCGGTAGCGAAATCCCGTAGCGAAATCGCAGGCCTTCGGCGTAACGTCGCTCACGCCCCTCCAAGCCCTTTTCTGTCGATCACGACAGCATGCCGACACCTGCGTGACAGCCTCGCGCCAGACCGCTGTCATATCGAACGAAAGTCGCGACATCTGCTTTACTTTGCCGCGTGTTGCGTGCAACGTGCGACGTTGATGCGCGGGCCTGCACCCTGCGCGCGGCACTGAAATTGCTGCCTCTGCACCCACCTTCATGGAGTGAGCAGAACGTCATGTCCAGCGATCGATTCACGACGACACCCACCCATGCCGAGACGCCTGATGACGAGGCGACGGCATCGACTCATCGGCCCCACGCTTCCGATGCCGACAGCGCGCCGCCCCCGGCCAATACGGCCCGCCGCCGCTTCCTGCAGTCCGCGGCGGCGGCCGCAACGATAGGCGCGGCGCCGCATCTGCGCGCGCAGGCGCCTCAGGTGGCGGCGCCCTCTGCCGTGCCGCCATCGGTCTCGCCCACGCCCCAGCGCGCAGCCGTCCCGCCGCAGCCTGTGCGGCTCGACATCAACGGCCGCGAGTACACCTTGCAACTCGAACCGCGCGTCACGCTGCTCGATGCGCTGCGCGAATACGCCGGCCTCATGGGCACCAAGAAGGGCTGCGACCGCGGCCAATGCGGCGCATGCACCGTGCTCGCCAACGGACGCCGCATCAACGCGTGTCTCACGCTCGCCGTCATGCACGAAGGCGAACGCATCACCACCGTCGAAGGCCTCGCGAACAACGGTGTGCTGAGTCCCATGCAGCAGGCGTTCATCGAACATGACGCGTTTCAGTGCGGCTATTGCACGCCAGGCCAACTGTGCTCGGCCACGGCGCTTCTGAACGAGTTCTCCGCAGGCACCGCGAGCGCCGCCACCGACGACGTACGCACGCGTCCCGCGCAACTTTCCGACGACGAGATCCGTGAGCGCATGAGCGGCAACCTATGCCGCTGCGGCGCGTATCCGAACATCGTGGCCGCCGTGCGCGCTATGCATACGGCGAAGGCATAACCCACGCATCGATCCACGCAACAGACAACAGACAGGAGCGAGCCCACATGCAAGCGATCTCCTATGAACGCGCAACCGACGTCTCGAGCGCGGTGCGTGCCGCGCAGCAACCGGGCGCGGTGTTCATCGGCGGCGGCACGAATCTGCTGGACCTCATGAAAGGCGGCGCGGCGCATCCCGTCAAGCTCATCGACATCACGCGCATCAGCGGTCTCGATTCGATCGATACGCGACCGGGCGGCGCGCTGCGCATCGGCGCACTCGTACGTAACAGCGACGCCGCGAATCACGCGCTCGTTCGCACGCGCTATCCGTTGCTCTCGCAGGCGCTGCTCGCCGGTGCCTCGGCACAGTTGCGCAACATGGCGACGGTGGGCGGCAACCTCATGCAGCGCACGCGCTGCGCGTATTTCTACGATCCCGCGTTCGCCCAGTGCAACAAACGCAACCCGGGCAGCGGCTGCGCAGCGATGGGTGGCCACAACCGCATGCACGCCATACTCGGCGCGAGCCCGCAGTGCGTGGCCGTGAATCCGTCGGACATGAGCGTGGCGCTCGCGGCGCTCGATGCCGTCGTGCTCGTGAGCGGCCCGAGCGGCGAGCGGCAGATCCCGTTCGCCTCGTTTCATCGTCTGCCCGGCGACCGTCCCGATCTCGACACCACGCTCGAACCCGGCGAACTCATCACCGCGGTCGATCTTCCGCCGCCGCGCTTCGCCGACCACGCGCATTACCTCAAGGTCCGCGACCGCGCGAGCTACGCGTTCGCGCTCGTTTCGGTGGCGGCTGCGTTGCAGATGGACGGCCACACCGTGAAGGAAGCGCGCATCGCGCTGGGCGGTGTGGCGCACAAGCCGCTGCGCGCCACGGCAGCAGAGCAACGGCTCGCGGGCCAGCGCCTCACCGATGCCACGTTGCGCGACGCTGCTGCCCTCGCCCTGCGCGACGCCCGGCCGCTCGAGGGCAACGCCTTCAAGGTGCCGCTCGCGCAACGCGCCATCGTGCGCTGCGTGAAGCGCGCCGCAGGACAGATCGGAGACTTCGCATGAACAACCTGACCGGCCAGCCGCTCGATCGTATCGACGGCGTGCTCAAGGTGACGGGCGAGGCACGCTACGCCGCCGAGTTTCCCGAAGCGCGCCTCGCGCATGCGGTGCTCGTCACGAGCACGATTGCGTGCGGCAGCATCGCATCCATCGATGCGAGCCGAGCGCAGTCCATGCCTGGCGTGCTGCTCGTCATGACGCACGAAAACGCCATGCGTCTGCCCAACAGCGGGCGCTCGCCGTTGTCGCCGCCCGCGGGGCGCCGGCTCACGCTGCTGCAGGACGACCAGGTGCGCTACAGCAACGAGCCTGTCGCCGTGGTGGTGGCCGACACGCTCGAACGCGCAACGGACGCCGCGAACGCGCTACGCATCCAGTACCGCGCGAGCAACGCCGCGCTCGACTTCGATCGCGCCAAGGCTGCGGCCCACACGCCGCCTGACCAGCAGAACCGCCCGATGGCCACGCAGCGCGGCAACGTGGAGGCCGGTTTGCACGAAGGCGCCGCCGTGCTCGACGTGACCTACACCACGCCGATGCAGCACCACAATCCCATGGAGCCGCACGCCACGATGGCCCACTGGGACGGCCCGCAGCTCACGCTCTACGACTCGACGCAAGGCGTCTCGGGCGCGCGCACGGCGGTGGCCGCCGTGTTCGGCATCGCGCCCGACAACGTGCGCGTGATCTCGCCGTTCCTCGGCGGAGGCTTCGGCTGCAAAGGGTCGTCGTGGTCGCACGTTTCGTTGTGCGCGATGGCTGCAAAGCAGACGGGCCGCCCCGTGCGCCTTGCGCTCACGCGTCCGCAGATGTTCGGCCCCGTGGGCGGCCGTCCGCACACCGAGCAGCGCCTCATGCTCGCCGCGCGCCACGACGGCACGCTCACCGGCATGCGTCACGACACGCTCGCCAACACCTCGGCCTTCGAAGACTGGACCGAGATGTGCGGCCTCGCCACGCGCATTCTCTACGCCGTGCCGAACCAGGCCACCACGCACCGGCTCGTGCCGCTCAACGTCGGCACGCCCACCTTCATGCGCGCGCCGGGCGAAACGCCGGGCTCGTTCGCGCTCGAATCCGCCATGGACGAACTCGCGTGGCGCCTGCGCATGGACCCCGTCGCGCTGCGGCTCGCCAACTACGCCGAGGTCGATCCTCAGGATGGCAAACCATGGTCGAGCAAGGCGCTGCGCGAGTGCTATCGCGTGGGCGCGCAGCGCTTCGGCTGGTCGCGCCGCACGAGCACGCCGCGCTCCATGCGCCGCGGCGACACGCTGGTCGGGCTCGGCATGGCGACGGCGACGTATCCCGCGAATCGCAGCGAAGCATCGGCCATCGCGCGCATCCTGCCCGACGGCACGGCCATGGTGGCCTCGGGCACGCAGGACATCGGCACGGGCACCTACACGGTGATGACGCAGGTGGCCGCCGACGCGCTCGGCTTTCCCCCGCAGAACATCCGCTTCGCGCTGGGCGATTCGACCTTGCCGCGCGCGCCAGGGTCGGGCGGCTCCCAGTCGGCGGCCAGCGTCACGCCCGCGGTGCGCGAAGCAGCATTGCAGGCGCGCGCGAAGCTGATCGCCGCGGCCATTGCCGACAAGGGCTCGCCGCTCTTCGGCGCCGCGGCCGAAGACGTCACCGTGGAAGACGGCTGGGTGACGAGCCGCCGCGACAACTCGCGGCGCGATCCGGCCGCGGCCATCATCGCGCGGGCGGGCGGCCAGCCCATCGAGGCACAAAGCACCACGAAGCCTGGCGAAGAGAAAGCGCGCTACTCGTTCCACTCGTTCGGCGCCGTGTTTGCCGAAGTGCACGTGGATGCGGAACTCGGCACCATTCGCGTGGCGCGCATCGTGGGCGTCTACAGCGTGGGGCAGCTGCTCAACGCGAAGACCGCGCGCAGCCAGTTGATGGGCGGCATCGTGTGGGGCGTGGGCACCGCGCTCGAAGAAGGCACGCAACTCGACCTGCGCCATGGCCGCTTCACGAACGCGAACCTTGCGGAGTATCACGTGCCCGTGAACGCGGACATCCACGACATCGACATCACGTTCGTGGACGAAAACGACCAGCATTTCAATCCGCTCGGCATTCGCGGCATTGGCGAGATCGGCATTACGGGCGTGCCCGCTGCGATTGCCAATGCCGTCTATCACGCAACGGGTGTGCGGGTGCGCGATCTGCCGATCACGCTCGACAAGGTGATGGGTCCCGCGCAGGCGTGAGCAGCGCCGTCCACCGCAGCGGCGCGCCGAACGCCGCCGCGCACGTCAAGGCTTGCGCGCCCAGTGCGCAAGCCCCGCACAGAGCATGAGCAGCGAGCCCGTGACGAAGAACACCGCGTGCAATCCGAACAGCACGCCAATCTGCCCGCCGATCAGCGGGCCCGCCACCTGCCCGCTGAACTGCGCCGATTGCAGGTAACCGAGCATCTGGCCGGTGCTGCGTTCGTCCACGGCGTGCCGGGCGAGCTTGGCGATGGCGGGCAGCAGCCCCGCCAGCGTCATGCCCATCAGCACGCGCAGCGCCGCAAGCTGCCACCACTCCGTGACGAACGCCTGCGGAATCATGACGAGCGCTGTCGCCATGAGACAACCGACGATCACGTTCCAGCTGCCGATGCGATCCGCGAGCGCGCCGAGGCGCGCCGCCGTCAACATGCTGCCGAGTGCCGAGCACGCCATGACGACGCCCGCCACGCGCGTCAGCCGATCCGCCGCGACGCCGAGCCCGCCGATATAGACCGTGATGATGGGCTCGATCGACATGTTCGCGAGCAACACCATCATCGCCGTGACAAGCAGCGCGGCGATCACCGCGTAGTTGGCGCGATGCGGCAAGCGCGTGCCGTTGCGCCCGTCAACGGCCGGGCGCGATGTCGCCCGTGATGCCCGCGCCCCCGCATCGCCGCGCTGAAAATCTTCCTTCACGACAAAGATCGTAAGCAAAGCAGCCACGGCGATCATCGCGCCGCCCGCGAAGAAGGTGCCGCGAATGCCGATCCAGCCCGGCAGCAGCCCGCCCACAAGCGGCCCGATCAGATTGCCCGCGAGCGCGCCGGTCGACAGCACACCGAGCGCCCAGCCTGCGCGTTCGCGCGGCGCCTGGGTGCCCACCATTACCGTGGACGCCGATGCATAACCGCCCACCAGCCCCGCGACGAGGCGCAGCGCCACGAGCTGATGCACCGTGTGAGCCACGCCGATCAGCGACATCACCACCGCCATGCCGATAGCGGCGCGCACCAGCATCGGCTTGCGTCCGTAGCGGTCGGCCAGCCGGCCCCACAGCGGCGACGTCACCGCCGTGCCCAGAAACGTGGCGCCAAACGCCACGCCGGACCACTGGATCACCGCAGCCTGCGAGCTCACGCCGAGTTGCCGCACATAGAGCGGCAGAAACGGCAGCAACATGCTGAGGCTCACGAGCGTGGTGAACGAGCCGAACACGCAGACGGCCAGGTTGCGCCGCCAGTAGCGCTCGTTGCGCCCGGCATAGCTGCCAGGGGCTGACGCGTGCACGTCCGCTGTTACGTCGGCTACGGCGGTGACATCATCAGCCGTCGCGGCCGCTTCCACCGTTCCGTCCACGTCGGCGGGCCGGCTCATTTCGCCTTCTCTGTCACGATCAGATCGAGTGCCAGCGCGAGCACCAGAGCGACCGCGCCGATGGCGAACAGCATCGCGTAACCGCCGCCCGTTCGGGAAAACAGGAACGACAGTCCATACGCGGCCACCGCCTGCATCACGGCGAAGCTCGTGGTCGCCTTGCTCCATGCGCCTTTCTGCGCCGCGGGGTGATGCGCGAGCATTTCGTTCACGCGGCCCAGCACGATCGGCACGATGCCGGGCGCGAAGGCGCCCATCACCACGCTCGAGATCATCAACGGCACGGGGCCGAGCCCCAGCAGCGGCAGCGCCACCGCGATCATCTGCACCCCGTATGCGATGCGCAGCGCCCGCGCAAAGCCCGCCCGGTCGGCGAGATGACCGCTCACCAGCGGACCCACCATCGCGCCAAGGCCATACAGCACCCAGTACTGTGCGCCGCCGTCCACGCCCTTGCCGAGACCGCGCGCCACGTAGTCCACGAGGAAGATCATGTGCGGCACGAGACCCACCGCATTCAAGCCGTAACCCGCGTACAGCGCGCGCAGTCCGCGAACCGGTGGCGCCTTGTGCGCGGCGTGGGGGGTGTGCGTGGCGGTGGACGCGTGCACCGTCGGCTCCTCATGCGGCCAGCCGTTCCACGCGACAACGGTAAGCACGAGCGAGACCGCGGCGAGCCCGAGCCAGGTCTGCGTCAGACCTTGATGCAGCAACAGCGGCACGATGGTCCCCGAGGCTGCAATGCCAAGCCCGATGCCCGTGAAGATCGCCCCGCTCGTAAAGCCGCGCCGCGAAGGCGGTACGTGCGCGAGGATGGTGGGCGCGGCCATCACCATCAGCACGCCGCCCGACACACCCGACGCGAGCCGCCACAAGAAGAACCAGAGGAACGACACCGGCAGAGCACACGCGACGAACGCCACCGTGACGAGCGCCATCATCGCGCGCAGCACCCACGCGGCGGGAAACTGCTTCGCGAGAGCACGCGCCGCGAGTGCGCCCGCGAGATAACCGCCCAGGTTGGCCGCGCCCAGATACGCGGCCGTCGAAGCGTCGAACCAATGCGCACCGATGATGGCGGGCAACAGCGGCGTGTACGCGAAACGCGCGAGGCCAATGCCGACGAGACTCGCGCTCGCCCCGGCCACGGTGCCGCGCCAGAGATTGAAGGAGGCCGCGCCTGCGGCTCTGCCCTTGGTTGCTGCGTAATCCATCGTCGACTCCTTCCGGCCGGGGAGGGAGAAAGGTCCCGGCCTTCGCTGAAAGGCAGTCTAGATTGAATCGTTTTGCAACTGAATGACCTCGCCACGGAAGACATTCTTCCGCGCGGCGATCGAATCACCACCCTCACGCAAGACCCACGCAAGGCCCACGCAAGCCCGTGCAAGGCCCGCGCGAGGCAGGCCGCACGTTACCGGCGGTCGGTAATCCGCTGCCGCTGCGCGAACTGTTCGCGCAAACGGGGCGCCGCGAAGTCGACGAACGCACGCACCTTCGGCACCGAAAGCCGCCCTTGCGGCGTGATCAGATGCACCGGCAGCGGCGCATGCTCGTTGTCTTCGAGCACGATCTTCAGCGCCCCGCCGCGCACCGCCTCCGCCACGTGATACGAGAACACGCGCGTCACGCCGTGCCCCGCGCAGGCCGAGGCCACCGCCGCGCGCACCGTGTTGACGGTGAAGCACGGCGTGAACTGCACGACGAAAGGCACCGTGGAGCGCCCCGCAGGCGGGAAGCTCCACGAGTCGAGGCCGAAATGCGTCATGGCGATGATGCGATGGCCCGCAAGATCGGCGGGCTGCGTGATGGGCGGATGCCCGCCCAGATAGTGCGGTGCGGCGGCCACCACGCGCCGCACTTCGCCCACGGGAATGGCGATCAGCGACGAGTCCGGCAGATGCGCGATGCGCAGCGCCACGTCCACGCCTTCGTCGATGAGACTCACGGGACGGTCCAGCAACTGCAGGCGCACGGTGACATCGGGATGGAGCGCCATGAACGCTTCGAGCACGGGCTGCAATAGCTCCTCGCCCGCGGCCACGGGCGCCGTGACCGTGAGCAGGCCGCGCGGGGCCGCGGCCTCGCCGGCAACGAGCAGGTCGGCCTCTTCGAGATCCGTGAGAATGCGTCGGCACGCGCCCGCATAGCGTTCGCCGGCTTCGCTCAGCCTCAGCGTGCGCGTCGTGCGGTGCAGCAGCGCTGTGCCCGTGTGCTCTTCGAGGAATGCGACGGCACGACTCACGGCGGCGGGCGAGCGTCCGAGGCGCCGGCCCGCGCCCGCGAGGCTGCCTTCGTCCACCGCCGCAACGAACACCCGCATGGCGTCGATTCTGTCCATTTAGCCTGTCGCTTTAGTCCGTCGGTTGGTCCGTCGGTTGGTCCGTCGGTTGGCCTGTCAGTTGGCCCATAAAAGCCTCACATCGAAGTTGCCGCAGTCTACCGCGCCATGCCCGAAGGCATCGTCCAGCCGGGCATGAGCACGCGCGTGCCGCCGGCAAGCGGCGTGCGGCAAGCGCGTGTCGCGTCCGCTTGCTGGCCGGCTCCTTTAAAATGCCGTCATTTTTTGCGTCCGCGGCCACGGCCCGCATCTCGACAAGGGGAGTACATGATCATCAAACCGCGCGTGCGCGGCTTCATCTGCGTCACGGCCCATCCCGCCGGCTGCGAAGCCAACGTCAAGGAGCAGATCGATTACGTGACGGCGCAAAGCCGTGACGGTGCTGCAGACGAGGTGGCGAACGGGCCGAAGAAAGTGCTCGTGATCGGCGCCTCCACGGGCTACGGGCTCGCCGCGCGCATCGTCGCCGCGTTCGCGTACGGGGCCGATACGCTCGGCGTGTTTTTCGAACGCCCCGGCAGCGCGAGCAAACCGGCCACGGCCGGCTGGTACAACAGCGCCGCGTTCGAAAAATTCGCGCGGCGAGCGGGCCGCTACGCGAAAAGCATCAACGGCGACGCGTTCTCCCACGCCTTGCGCGAGCAAACCATCGACGCCATTCGCCGCGATCTGGGCCAGGTCGATCTCGTCGTGTACAGCCTCGCGGCACCGCGGCGCACGCACCCAATCACCGGCGAGACCTTCGTCTCCACGCTCAAGCCCATCGGCAAGACCGTCACGCTGCGCGGCCTCGACACCGACAAGGAAACCATCGGCGAGACGGTGATCCAGCCCGCCACGCAGGCCGAGATCGACAACACGGTGGCCGTGATGGGCGGCGAAGACTGGCAGATGTGGATCGATGCGCTGAGCGAAGCCGGCGTGCTCGCCGACGGCGCGAAGACCACGGCGTTCACCTACCTCGGCGACACGCTCACGCACGACATCTACTGGAACGGCACCATCGGCGCCGCAAAGAAGGACCTGGACCGCAAGGTGCTCGACATACGCGCGAAGCTCGCCGCGCACGGCGGCGACGCGCGCGTGGCCGTGCTCAAGGCCGTGGTCACGCAGGCGAGTTCGGCCATTCCCGTGATGCCGCTGTATCTCGCGCTGCTGCTCAAGGTCATGAAGGAAAACGGCACGCACGAAGGCTGCATCGAGCAGGTGTATGGGCTCTATCGCGAGAGCCTCTACGGCGCCGCGCCGCATCTGGACGACGAAGGCCGCCTGCGGGCCGACTACAGGGAACTGGCGCCCGAGGTGCAGACGCGCATCGGCGACCTCTGGAATCACGTAACGAAAGAGAACCTCTACGAACTCACGGACTTCGCCGGCTACAAGCAGGAATTCCTGCGGCTCTTCGGCTTCGGCCTCGCGTCCGTGAACTACGACGCCGACGTGAATCCGGACGTGGCCATTCCGCATCTCGTCGATCTGACCGCGCAGGGATAAGGTCTTCGCACATTGCATCGCGTGGCATTGCATCGCGTCACGGCTTCCCGCTCGCAAAATGCCGTGACGCGATGCGAACCCGCGGAAGAAATTACAAACGGGCGCCTCCCATCAACGCCCGCTGCGCGCTCGACCCGCGCTGCCGCTACGGCTTCGAAACCGTCAGCGTGACGCGCGAAGCGCCCGCTGCCGCCGCCGTGATTTCCGTACGATCGCCCCGTGCGCCCAGGTAGAAGTGCTGGCGCGCGGGCGAGTTCTGGTCGTGCGTGGCATCGGGCAGACACGAGGCGATGTCGGCCCCCACGCCCTGCAACGCAGCCGCCGACGATCCCGCGTCGTGCGGCGTCCATTCGCATCGATACGCCGCGCGCGACGGCGTGCAGCGCGCGTCGTCGCCATAGGGTTGGGCGACGGCGCGTCCGTCGTCGGGACCGAGCGACTGGAAGCCCTGGGGCGCTGCCGCGACGATGCGTTTGAGCGCCGCGCAGGGGCTCGGCGTATCGTCCGCCCCGTCTGCCCGCGCGCTCGCGAGGGGAAGCGCGAGCCCCGCTGTCATCGTTGCCGCCAGGGTGGCGATGGCGGGCAAGAGGCGAAAACGTGTCATGACCGTTCCTCCATTGCATGCACGCAATGCTGCAAGCCGCGTGCCGGGCACGCTTCGTGCGAAGCGGCCAGTGGGTGCATCGCATGCGTGGCAACCCGCTATTGCAACTGCGCAACCCCAGCAATCCAACACTCAGCCACAGCAAGGACGCCCGGGAGGAACCATGACTACTCGCGTCTCGACAAGCTCGGTACTCGCCTGCGCGCTGCTCGCCACAGGGCTCGCGCTCAGCGTGTCGTCCCCTGCCCAGTCGCGCAAGCAGGAAGAAAGTGCCTGCAAGGGCGACGCATTTCACTTCTGTGCAGAGGACATTCCCAACAAGCAGAAGATCGCCCACTGCCTGCAATCGCACTACGACGAGTTGAAGCCCGCGTGCCAGGCCATGTTTTCGAAGCCTTCGCAACGGTCGCAACCGGCGCAGCCCGGGCGGAAGGGCGCCGATACGCAGTCCAGTTGAGCCCGCATGTGCCGAGGCACATCCGCACTCGGCCTATAAGCCATCGGGCCTCGCACCAGGCCTATAAGCGCCCGCCGGTCGCGACGCTTGCCTCACGACCGGTTGCGCCGCACAATCGGCCTCATTCCCCACCTGGCCGTTCTCATGCCTTCCTACGAATCGTTCGCGACCGGCGTGCTGCTTGCCGCCGGTACGGGCTCACGCTTCGATCCCGACGGTCTGCGCAACAAGCTGCTCGCGCCGCTGCCCGATGGCACGACGGTCGCGCACGCGGCGGCGCATCGTCTGCTGCTCGTCGTGCCTCAGGTCGTGGCGGTGGTTCGTCCTGGCGCAGACGCGCTCGCGCGCGTGCTCAACGAAGCGGGCTGCGACGTGATCTTCTCCCCCGCGGCCGAGCGCGGCATGGGCGCAAGCCTCGCCGCCGCTGTCGAGGCGACGGACGATGCGCAAGGCTGGGTCGTTGCCCTTGCCGACATGCCGTGGATCGCGGTCTCCACCGTTGAAGCCGTGGCGCGCGCCGTCGATCAGGGCGCGCCGCTCGCCGCGCCGTACTATCGCGGGCAGCGAGGCCACCCGGTGGGCTTCGGTGCCGCGCATCGCGAAGCGCTCGTGGCATTGGACGGCGACACCGGCGCACGCGCGCTCTTCTCGTCACAGGCCGTGACCCGCATCGAGGTGAACGACCCCGGCATCCTGCGCGACGTCGATACGCCGGCCGACCTCAAGGGCGAATGAAACGACAGACGACGCGTCGATGCGCCACGCTCGCGCGCAGGCACATCGCTTGCCCCACGTCGTTCAAGTCCCGCGAAAATGTCCTACGAAAGCAGCGTGCCATTGTCTAAGCTGATGTGACCGCCGCTCTCACCGGTCTTGCCGCCAGTCGTCGTTGTTGCGACGATGGTGACCCGCTGTCGCGCGCCACTGCCCGCTACCCTTCCGACGCCCATGAGCGAAACCAACCCGCGCCTCTTTGTCGTCTCCCCTCATTTCGACGATGCCGTGTTCGGATGCGGCGCCCTGCTCGCCACGCATCCCGATGCCGCCGTCTGCACCGTGTTCGCCGGTGCTCCCGAGCACGACCTGTCCACGCCCTGGGACAAGCAGTCCGGTTTCAGCGGCGCGCACGAAGCCATTCGCATGCGCGCGGCAGAAGACGACCGCGCGCTCGACTTGCTCGATGCGATTCCGGTCCGCATGCCGTTTCTCGATGCGCAGTACCTCGACTCGCCCACCGTGAGCACGCTCGCGGCCGCGCTGGAAGAGGTCATTTACGGGTCCACGGCCAATACGCTGCTGATGCCGCTCGGGCTTTTTCACAGCGACCACGCGCTCGTGTTCGCGGCGTGCTGCGAAGTGCTGCCGCGGCTCGCGCATCTCTCGTGGTTCGCCTATGAAGAAGCGATTTACCGGCGCCTGCCGGGCCTCGTGCAGGAACGCCTCGCAGATCTGCTCGAACGCGGCATTACTGCCACGCCCGCGCATCCCGCGCACGATCACACGCTCGACGAATCGCGCCAGGCGTTCGCCAAACGCGAAGCGGTACTCGCCTACGAAAGCCAGTTGCGCGCGCTGCCCAACGGTTACGACGACGTGTTCGCGCCCGAACGCTACTGGCAGCTCGATGCCATCCGGGCGCACGGCAAACGCGCGAGGAAGCCGGTGCGGTGAGCGACGCGCGGCGCACCGAAGTCCCTGCATCGCCGCGCGGTATCGCCTACGCTATGAAAGACGACGACCGGCGAGCGCCGGCTGCTTCCCGTGCACTTTCGAAGCACGCCGGCCTCGCTCCTTCCCGCGAGGTGAGTTGATGATCCGCATGCATACCGCCCCCATACCCGATCCGCTGGCGGACCCCACGCGCGACCCCGACAGCGAGCGCACATCGCCGCCCACGCCGGGCCATCACAACGACGAACCTCAGCGCCCCGAAGGGCCGCCCGAGAAAGATCCGGTCACGCGTCCGGGCGCACATCACGCACACGACAGATACGACGAATACGACGAATGTGCAGAACACGTTGCAGTGTCGTGCGACGCCCTCTCGCTCTGCGAATAGCAACGACACATCGCAAGGAATAGCAGGCGCTGCAAACAACGAGGGAGCACATTCGCATCGCAGGCAAGCGTGCGACAAACAGCCTGAGCATGAGGCTCGAAATTACGGGTTTCCCCTGCTGCGCTGCGGCATCCGCAGTGCCGTTATGGCAAGTAACCCCGCCAGGGACGCGCGTTGCCCGAGAGCGGCCTTACAAAGAATGAGCCCCCACCATGCACAAGCTAACCCTCAACCAGAAACTGGGTTCGATGATCGTCGTTCTGTGGATCGGTCTGATCCTGATCGGTGCGTCCGGCGCGTGGCAAAGCCGCACGTCGATGATCGCTGAACGACGCACCCAACTCGTCGCGCTCATCCAGCAAGCCAACGGCGTCATCAAACACTATTACGACCTCTCTCAGCAGCACGTGCTGAGCGAAGACGACGCGAAGAAACAGGCGCTCGCCGACATCGCCGCCATGCGCTACGGGGCGGACGGCTACATCTCCATCAACAATTCGCAGTCCGTCATGTTGATGCATCCCATCAAGCCTGAACTGGTCGGCAAGCAGATGGCGAACTTCACCGATCCGGCCGGCAATCACATGTTCACAGACATCGTGAATGCGGCCAGCAAGGAAGGCGGCGGCTTCGTCGATTACCTGTGGTCGAAGCCGGGTAGCCAGGAACCGGTGCCCAAGACGAGTTACGCGCTGCGCTTCGCGCCGTGGGACTGGATCGCCGTCACGGGCATGTACATGGACGACGTGCGCACGGCGTTCCTCGAAAGCCTCGCGCGCTGGCTCGCCATCACGGTGACGCTCGGCGCGGTGGCCACGGCCGTGATGGTGCTGGTGCTGCGCAGCGTGCGGCGCAGCCTGGGCGGCGAACTGGAAACCGCGCTGGAAACGGCGCACCGCATCGCGCAGGGCGACCTCACAGCGCACGTCACCGTGCAAGGCCGCGACGAGCGCAGCCTGCTGTTCGCACTGCGCGCCATGCAGGAGTCGCTCGTGAACACCGTGGGACGCGTGCGCAGCGGTGCCGAGAACATCAACGTGGGCGCCAACGAAATTGCGGCGGGCAACACCGACCTTTCGCAGCGCACCGAGGAACAGGCCGCCGCGCTCGTGCAGACCGCGTCGAGCATGGACCAGATGACCTCGAACGTGAAGCAGAACGCGGACAGCGCCACGCAGGCGGCAACGCTTGCGAGCGAAGCGGCGGAAATCGCCACGCGCGGCAGCCGCGTGGTGGACGACGTGGTGCGCACCATGGGCGAGATCACGCACAGCGCGCAGCAGATCGGCGACATCATCGGCGTGATCGACGGCATCGCATTCCAGACCAACATCCTCGCGTTGAACGCTGCGGTGGAAGCGGCACGCGCAGGCGAACAGGGCCGCGGCTTCGCGGTGGTCGCAGCGGAAGTGCGCAGCCTCGCGCAGCGCTCGGCCACGGCGGCGAAGGAAATCAAGGCACTCATCGAGAAATCGACAGACACCGTGGAAGGCGGCGCGGCGCTCGTTTCGAACGCGGGCTCGACGATGACGGAGATCGTGCAGTCGGTGAAGCGCGTGAACGAGATTCTCGAAGAGATCAGCCATGCCTCGCGCGAGCAGAGCGCGGGCATCGAGCAGGTGAACCGCGCCGTGGGCGAGATGGACCAGGTGACGCAGCAGAACGCGGCGCTCGTGGAACAGGCTGCCGCAGCGGCCCATTCGCTCAAGGACCAGGCAAGCGCGCTGCGCGACGCTATTGCGAGCTTCCAGTTGCCGGCTTGATCGCCACCATGCAGAGGCCGGCTTCGCTGGTCTCTGCAAAAAATGAAGACGCCGGCGCGTGCGCCGGGCGTCTTCGAAACCACGCCATGCCGGAATGGCGCACTCACTAGACGAGTGAGCGGCGCGGAATTTGAAAGGGTCGCGACACGGCCCGGGCGCGGTCTTTGTGCCTTCTCTGCGTGCTTTCTCTGCGCGCGTTGGTCCTTCCCCTGCAAACGCCGGCCCCGCGCTCATCGGGAGCGCAAATCATGTCGCGACGCCACGCTCCGGCCATCGCTTCACACGTTCATTACATTATGATTACGGCCTACCCACCCGCTTCGTGACGGCGACCGCTGTCCGCTCTCGTTCATGACCTACACGAAGAACCGGCAACGGCCTGCCGGCTATGCCCGCAACAGTGTTCACCCCGCGCTCGCGGCGCGCCTGCCCTCGTGGCGCTCGAAGTTCGTCGTGCTGCTCGCCTCCGCGGCCTTCGCCACACTCGCGGGCCGCGCGCTGTGGGTACAGGTCGCCAATCGCGAGTTCTACGTCGTGCAGGGCGAAAAGCGCTATCAACGCACGGTCGAACTGGATGCCACGCGCGGGCGCATCGTGGACCGCAACGGCGGTCTGCTCGCAGTGAGCCTTGCCACCTACGAAATGTGGGCCACCCCCAAGCTCGTGGACGAAGCGGCGTACGGTCCGCTCGCGGAATTGCTCGACATGCAGCTCGACGAGTTGCGCCGCCGCTTGCGCAGCGACCGCTCGTTCGTGCTGCTCAAACGCCAGGTGGATGCACAGACGGCGCAGCACATCGAGCGGCTCGCGCTCGCCGGCATCACGCAGATTGCGGATACGAAGCGCTTCTATCCCGAAGGCGAATCCGCGGCGCACGTGGTGGGCTTCACCGACATCGAAGACAAGGGACAAGAAGGCGTGGAGCTGGCGGCAAATGCGCAGCTTTCCGGCACGCCGGGGCACCGCGAAGTGATTCGCGACCGCCTGGGGCGCGTGGTCTTGGAAACGCGTCCGCCCGTGCCCGCACGCAACGGCGAGACCGTTCGTCTCACGGTCGACCGGCGCATTCAGCAACTGGCCTACGCGCAGCTGAAGACCGCGGTGGCGAAGCACAACGCGCATGCGGGCAGCGTGGTCGTGCTCGACGCGCACAACGGCGAGATTCTCGCGCTCGCCAACTGGCCGTCGTTCGATCCCAACGACCGCGCCCGGCTCACGGGCAGCCAGTTGCGCAACCGCGCGGTGGTGGACACGTTCGAGCCCGGCTCCACGATCAAGCCGCTCGTCGTCGCGCTCTCGCTGGACGAACGCAAGGTGCGTCCGCAGACCATCGTGGATACGTCGCCGGGCACCTGGCGCATCGGCCCCGCCGTGATTCACGACACGTCGAATCATGGCCGCGTGACGGTGGCCGAGGCGCTGCAGAAATCGAGCAATGTCGCGCTCGCGAAGCTCGCGCTGAACCTGCCGGCCGAAACCCTCTGGCGCAAGTATCAGGACTACGGCATCGGCCACCAGCCGGCGCTCGCGTTCCCGGGCGCCGCGTCGGGGCAGTTGCGGCCATACGCACGCTGGCGGCCCATCGAGCAGGCCACGATGGCCTACGGTTACGGCCTGTCGATGTCGCTGCTGCAGATCGCGCAGGTCTACACCGCGTATGCAGGCGACGGCACGCTGCACCCTGTGCGTCTCACGCAAAGCGCCCCGGCCACCGACGCAAACGGCGCACCCAACACCAGCGCACCCGCGCAGCCGCGCCGGGTGACGACACCCGCCACGGCGGCCGCGATCCGTTCAATGCTGGAGATGGCCACGGGCGACGGCGGCACCGGCCGCGCCGCGAACGTGCCGGGCTACCGCGTGGGCGGCAAGACCGGCACGGCGAGAAAGCACGTGGGCCAGGGCTATGCGAAGAACCGCTACCGCTCGCTCTTCGTCGGCATGGCGCCGATGAGTCGCCCGCGCGTGATCGTCGCCGTGATGATCGACGATCCCGCTGCCGGCCAGGGCTTCTACGGCGGCACGGTGGCGGGTCCCGTCTTCGCGGGCGTGACCGAAGGCACACTCAAGCTACTGGGCGTGCCGCCCGACGCCTGAAAACGGCGCCTGAAAACAACGCGGAAGCACCCGAGCCGAACCTGAGCGCTATCCGGCGTGCCGGCTTCGGCTCGCCGGAAAAGCCGTCAGCTTTCCTGGTGTTCGATCAGCATCCAGCCTTTTTTCGCATGGCCATCCACGGAACGGTCGAAGCCTGCGTTAAGCTTCCATTCCCACGTGGGCGCCGGCATTTCGCTGCCGTGCGCGGCAAGCGCCTCGATCTGCCGCTTCACCTGCTCGCGATTCGCCATGAAACGCGAGCCGGCATACACGACGTTGTAGAGCGGGACGAGCGAGTCGACCAGAAACACCCGAACGACTTTGCCGGGCGCAACCACGATTTCAGTGGTCGATCCGACCGAGATGGGAAAGCGGATGGAAAGAGAAGACGTCTGCATTTCAGGGTTCGTTTTTATGCCTCGGCCAGCGCATGGCGCATGGCATCGGCCAGTTCCGCGGCGGCAAACTTGGCGACGTAGCCGTTTGCGCCTACCTTCTTCACATGCTGTTCGTTCGCGCTGCCCGACAGCGACGAGTGGATGACCACGGGAATGGCGCGCAGCTCGTCGTCGGACTTGATCATGCGCGTGAGCGTGAAGCCGTCCATCTCGGGCATTTCGAGGTCCGTGAGCACGAGCGCGATCTCGTCGGAAACGCGGCTGCCCTGATCGCGCGCACGCTGCACGGCGCCCTGCAGGAACTCCCACGCCTCGCGGCCGCTCTTGGTCGTGACGTAGGACACGCCCATTTCATCGAGGCTTTGCTCGATCAGCTTGCGTGCCAGACCCGAATCGTCCGCGGCCAGCACCTTCGAACCGGGACGCAGCGTGATGCGGCCCGTCTCCTGCTCGGGCTGGGCGCCGTGGTCGGGCATTACGTCGCGCAGAATCTGCTCGACGTCGATCACCTGCGCGAGGCGGCTGTCGGGCGTATTGCCGTCCAGTCGCGCGAAGCCGGTCACGGCGCCGTTGCCGAGCGACGCATCGGCGGGAATGACGTGATTCCATTCCAGCCGCACGATGTCGTCCACCTCTTCCACCGCGAAACCCTGCGTGGTGCGGGCAAATTCGGTGACGAGGAGAATGCGCGGGCCACCCGCCGTGCGACAGCCGATGGTCTGCGCCAGGTCGATGACCGGCATGACCTGGCCGCGAATATCCACCACCCCCATCACTTCGGGACGTGAGCCCGCGAGGGCGGTAATGGGCGGCATCTCCACGATTTCCCGGACCTTGAACACGTTGATGCCGTACAGCTCGCGCTGGTCCGAGCCGGGCGCGCTGCCCAACCTGAACAGCAGCAGTTCGAACATGTTGTTGCCGGCCAATCTGACACGCTGCTCAATGTCCTGCTGGGCTTTGTCGATCATGCAGAACTCCTCTCTGTCTCTTTCCTCATAGGGGGCAAGAGGCATAACGGCAGACGGGCGCATTACTTGAGAGCGGTCTTTTAGGGACGGTTGATCGAAAACAGGCCGGATTGATATGAGCAAAACCGCGGCAAACGAAAAGCAAGGGATCGCCCTTATCGCGTCCTGAACAGGGCATGTTCAACCACGCATGTTCAACGACGCATGTTCCACGAACAAAGCGCCGATGAACGCGCGCGCCAGGACCTCGAAACGAAGCTCGCTCTCCACCCCGCTGACGGAGCCCGTCTGTAAGCTCTCGCACCTGTGCGCAGGCCGTTCGGCGAACCGATGCAAACGCAACGCAAAACGCCCCGCCGTGGTGGAAAGCGTGCATTCGCTGCTCTGTGGTCGAGCATTTACGCCTTCAGACGCCATGTCCTGAAACATACCTATAAACGTCATTTACGCCACCCTCCGCGACGCCTACGATTTGCCTTGCCGAATCCACACCACTCAACCGCAAGGAGCAAATCATGACTCAGGCACATCAAGGCACGGCGCTGGTAACGGGCGCATCGTCGGGCATCGGCGCCATTTACGCCGACCGCCTCGCGCGGCGCGGCTACGACCTCGTGCTCGTGGCGCGCAATCGCGAGCGCCTCGTCACGCTCGCCGACCGCATCACCACCGAAACGCGCCGCAACGTGGAGGTGATCGAAGCCGATCTCGGCGACCGCGCCGCGCTGGCTGCCGTGGAAGCGAAACTCAAGGAAGACGCGAGCATCGGTCTGCTCGTGAACAACGCGGGCATCGGCACACACACGCCGCTGCTGGAGAGCAACGTCGAACGCATGACAGACATGATCGAGCTGAACGTGACGGCGTTGACGCGCCTCGCCTACGCCGCGGTGCCCGGCTTCGTTGCGCGCGGCAAGGGCGCCATCATCAACATCGCGTCGATCGTCGCCATTACGCCCGAAATGCTCAACGGCGTGTATGGCGGCACCAAGGCGTTCGTGCTGGCGTTCAGCCAGTCGCTGCACCACGAACTGGCGAGCAAGGGCGTACAGGTGCAGGCCGTGCTGCCCGGCGCCACCGCCACGGACTTCTGGCAGACGGGCGGCCTGCCGCTCGAACACCTGGACAGCAACATCGTGATGCCCGCACCGGACATGGTGGACGCGGCGCTGGTGGGCTTCGACCGCGGCGAGCTGGTCACCATTCCGTCCCTGCACGCGGGCGAAAAGTGGGACGCCTACAACGCGGCGCGTCTCGCCATGTTCAACGAGTTGTCGCGCAACGTGCCGGCGCCGCGGTACGCCGCTGCGCGCTAGTTGTCGAACGTGCCTTGATATTCGGGGGCGGCGTCTGTGCGGGTGTTCAGTTCGAACATCACGCCGCCCGGCGCGCGGCAGAAGAAACGCGAGCCGCGGCCGTTGTTGAAGACCTCGGTCTCCATCTGCACGCCGTCTGCCTTGAAGCGTTCGTACAAGGCGCGCACGGCCGCGAGGCTCGGTAGCTCGAAGCCCGCGTGGAAGGCTTTCGGCCAGGCGGGCACGTCGTCGCGTGCGTGATCGATCACCACGTCGAAGCCGGGGCGCTTCAGGATGTACGACTGCTCCCACGTGCCGGCAATCGTGAAGCCGAGATACTGCTCGAAGAAGCGGGCGGTGGCGGCGGTGTCGGCCGAAGGGAAGCTCAGGTGATTGAGCTTCATGGTTTGCGCCGTGGCGTGTGTCGTGGTTTGTGTCGTGGTTTCTGAGGTGCGTTGAATCGTATCGGTCATCGTGAGTCTCTCGAAGCGTGGCGATGGCCCCATGCCATCTCGCCCAACGACGCCAGAATAGAAGCCCGACCACCCTTGCCACAACTCGCATTCCCTGCACGCTGCGGCACGCCGGGAAACGCTGACGGCACGGCGTGTTTCGACGATGGGCTGTGGTCGAGCGCGTGCCTGTTGCTCACATTTGCGTGTTTGCCGCCGTGCTCCGCGTTTGAGTCGGCGTGCGCCGGCACGATACCGTGCGGCTCGATCAAGCCCCGTGCCACAGCTTCACGAGCGGACCTTGCGCGCCGTAGAGCGGGTCCGACTTCGGATACCCCACGCGCTCCAGTGCTGCGAGGCGCTCCGCGTCCAGCGCCGTGCGGCTGATGCCGGTGTCCTGATCCGGCGGATACGCGCCCACGACGAGCAAGTCCCGGCTCGCGTCGATGCGGCAATGGCCGGTGCCCGCGGGCAGCACGACCACGTCGCCCGCACGCAGCGTGACCTCGTGCCCGCCGGGCAGCGGCCCGCCCAGCATCACGCGCGCCGTGCCCGCCGCAATGCCGAGCACCTCGTGCGTGGACGGATGGAAGTGGTGGAAGTCATACACGCCATTGCGCCATTGCGGCGGCCAGCCGTTCTGCGCGAAGCGCGCTTCGAAGCGCGCGGCGGGGTCGCGGCCGGACGGCGCAATCGCGTCTCGATAAACGAGCACGGGCAGCCGCGGATGATTCGGAATCCAGCCGTTCGGTGCAAGGCGCAGCGTTTCGGGTTGAATGACGGCGGGAGCGGCGCCCTCCACCACAGGCAGCACGCAAAGCGCAGGCACGAGGCGCGCGAGCATCCGCGCCCCGATGAGGTCGAATGGCATTCGGTGAGCGTTCGTCATCGGTTCCCTCCTTTCGCGACGAGGCCTGGCTCAGGGGACATACAAAGTCATACCCCGGCTACACCCAGGCTACACCCAGGCCACACCCAGGCCACGCAGCAGTTTTCAGGCCCGCCGCCGCGAGCGCGCCGCGGCACGATACGTTAACATCGGCAGCTTCCCCGCTCCTTCCGTAGAGGTTCGCCGATGCCCTATCTTGCCCAACTTGCTGCCGTAGCCGGCGTGATGCTGCTGGCCTGCATCAGCCCCGGTCCCGACCTGATCGCCGTCACGTCGCACGCGCTCTCGCGCCGGCGCGCCGGACTCTGCGCCGCGGCCGGCATCGCCACCTCGCACGCACTGTGGGCCACGCTCGCCGTGTTCGGGCTCGGTCTGATCCTCGCGAAGCTCGCGTGGCTTTACGAAGGCATCCGCATTGCGGGCGCCCTCTATCTGCTGTACCTCGGCGTGAAAACGCTTGCGGGCCTGCGCCAGCCGTCCGAGCCGCAACCTGCTGCCGCCGCGTACACGGGCAGCGGCTGGCATTCGTACCGTCGCGGCGTGCTGGTCGGGCTCACGAATCCGAAGGCCGCTGCGTTCTTCGGCAGTCTGTTCGTCACGCTGCTGCCCGTGCACGCGCCCATGTGGGTGCACGGTGCAACGGTGGCGACCGTCGCTGCGGTCTCCATCGGCTGGTTCAGCACGGTCGCGGTGCTGCTCTCCACGGCGAGCGTGCAGCGCGGCTACGCGAAGATCCGCAAGCCGATCGATGCCGTCATGGGAACGGTGCTGCTGGGGCTCGGCGCGAAGCTTGCCATCGATCGTTGATTGAACCGTTGATTTAGCCGACTACCTTGCCGCCCGGCGCATTCGCGCCGGGCAACCAGCGGCCTCGCATCAAGCCGCCGTGGTGCGGCCATAGAGCGGCCACTGAGGCCGCTACAGAGCCACATCAAAGCACCACCTCAAAGCACCACATCAAAGCGCCGCATCGATCCCGATGCCGGCCGCCGCCTTGCGGTGATATCCGCCCGTCGCGAGCAGCAGACTGCGCGTGTAATCGTGCTCCACCTGCTGCGCGCGCACCGCTTCCACCGAAAGCTGCTCCACGATCTCGCCGTTGCGCATCACGGCCACGCGCGCGCACAGAAAGCCCACTACCGCGAGGTTGTGACTCACGAGAATCATCGTGAGCCCGCGCTCGCGATGCAGCCTTCGCAACAGGTTGAGAATCTCGGCCTGCACGGAAACGTCGAGCGCCGATGTCGGCTCGTCGAGCAACAACACGCGCGGCTCCACGATCAACGCCCGTGCAATCGCCACGCGCTGCCGCTGTCCGCCCGAAAGCTGATGCGGGTAGCGAAACCGGAATGACGGCCCCAGCCCCACTTCGCGCAACGCATCGACAATGCGTTCGTCCTCGCGGTCAAGCCCGTTGATGGCGAGCGGCTCACGCAGCGTCTGGTCCACCGTGAAGCGCGGATGCAGCGACCCATACGGGTCCTGAAACACCATCTGCACGTTGCGCCGGAAAGCGCGATCGGGCTTCGCGCCTACGGCGTGGCCTGCGATCTGCGCACGGCCTTCGACGATGGGCGCAAGACCCGTCAACGCCCGCAGAATGGTCGACTTTCCCGAGCCCGATTCGCCGACGAGCCCGAACACCTCGCCCTCGTCCACATGAAAGCTCGCGCCGCGCACGGCATCGAACGGACCGGTTTGCGTGCGAAAGCGCACCGTGATGGCATCGACGTCGATCATGGCCGCACTCCTTCGCCGGTCCCGGCTTGATGGGCGCGGTCATTCAGCCACGCGGGGTCGCGTTCGAGCACCGGCAAGGTGTCCGGCGGGTTCGTGAGCGGCGGATTGGCCGCCAGCAGCCCGCGCGTATAAGGATGCTGCGCGTGCACCAGGTCGCGCGCCGCACAGGTTTCCACCACGCGTCCCGCGTACATCACGACGACGCGGTCGCAGAACGACATCACGAGCGGCAGGTCGTGGCTGATGAACACGAGGCCCGTGTCGTGCCGCTCGATCATCTCGTCGAGAATTGCGAGCACCTGCATGGAGACGAGCACGTCGAGCGCGCTGGTGGGCTCGTCGGCCACCAGCAGCTTCGGCCCCGCGGACACCATCATCGCGATCATCACGCGCTGCCCCATGCCGCCCGAGAGTTCGTGCGGATACGCCGTGGCTACGCGCTGCGGATCGCGAATATGCACCGCGGCGAGCGCCGCGAGAATCTTCTCGCGCATGGCGCGGCGGCCCAACCTCGGTTCGTGCAGCGCGAACGCCTCCCGCATCTGCGCGCCCACGGTCATGACCGGATTCAGCGAGTACTTCGGGTCCTGCAGGATCATGCCCATCTCGCGGCCGCAGAGTTTGCGCCGTTCGCGCGCGGGCATGCCGATCAGGTCTGCGCCGTCGAAGCGCAGCGTCTTCGCGCTCAGTTGCGCGGCGGGCGGTAAAAGGCCGAGCAGCGCGCGGCCCGTGAGCGACTTGCCCGAGCCCGATTCGCCCACAATGCCAAGCCGCTCGCCATGCTTCACCGTGAGCGAGAGGCCCCGCACCGCTTCAGTGAGCGCGCCGTCGTGGCCGCGAAAAGCGATGCGCAGGTCTTCTATTTCGGCGAGCGGCGCGCTGCCAGAGCGTTCGGTTGCCATCATTCAGTCTCCATGCCGCGGGTCGAACACGTCGCGCAAGCCGTCGCCCAGCAGGTTGAACGCAAGGCTGACGGCGAGAATCGCGCAGCCCGGAATGGTCGCGACCCACCACGCTTCCAGCAGCACGTTGCGGCCCGATGCCACCATGAAGCCCCATTCGGGGCTGGGCGGTTGCGCGCCCAGGCCCAGAAACCCCAAGCCCGCGACGGTCAGAATGATGCCGGCCATGTCGAGTGTGGCGCGCACGATCACCGACGACGAGCAGAGCGGCACGATATAGCGCAGCAGCAGCCGCGCGCGCGAGGCGCCTTGCAGCCGCGCCACGTGGATGAAGTCGGCCTGCACGAGGCGCAGCGTTTCGGCCCGCGCAAGGCGCGCATAGGCGGGCCACGCGGTAATCGAGATCGCGATCACCGCGTTCACGACGCCCGGGCCCAGCGCAGCCGCGAACGCCAATGCGAGCACGATCTTCGGAAACGCGAGCGCGATGTCGGTCACGCGCATCAGCACGTTGTCGATCCAGCCACCGAAGAAGCCCGCCGTCGTGCCGATCAAGAGACCGATGGGCACCACCACGACCACGACGAGCACCGCGATGGAAAGCGTGATGCGCGCGCCGTAGATGAGCCGCGAGAAAATGTCGCGGCCCAGTTGATCGGTGCCGAGCCAGTGCGACGCAGAGCCCGGCGGCAGCAGCCGGTCGGAGAGCACCTGGCGCAGCGGATCGTGCGGCGCGACGAGCGGCCCGAACACCGCAAGCGCCACGAGCAGCGCCAGAATCGCGAGGCCGAAGAGCGAGAGCGGATTGCTCGCGAAGCGGCGCCAGCGGCGATACGCGCGGCCCAACGCCGCCTGGCCGCGCGAGCGCGGCGCGTCGGTCAGAAGCCAGGCGCGCCAGTGCATGGCGGGCGTCGGCTCCATCACGGCCTGCGCGGCGCCCACGGGCTCATGAGGCACCTCGTCCTGCGACGCCTGCGCGGCGCCGTCCGGAAGCTTGACGAGGTCGGTCGAATCGGAACGCGGGTGCACGGAAAGAGTTCTCCAGAACATCAACGGGCACGCGGATCGAACACGCGGTAAAGCGCATCCGTCAGCAGGTTCAGTGCGATGAACGTGACGCCGATCACGAGCGTGCTGCCCAGCACGGCATTCATGTCGGCATTGAGCAGCGCGCCGGTCAGATAGGAACCGATGCCGGGCCAGGCGAACACGATCTCCGTAAGCACCGACCCTTCCAGCAGGAAGCTGTACGAGAGCGCAATGACGGTGAGCAGCGGCACCATGATGTTGCCGAACGCATGCATCCAGATCACGCGGCGCTCGGGCACGCCCTTAGCACGCGCGGTGGTGATGTACTCCTGGCTCAACTGGTCGAGCATGAACGAGCGCGTCATCCGGCTCAGATACGCGACCGAGTAGTAGCCCAGTATCGCGGCCGGCAGCACGATGTGCGAGAGCGCGTTGAAGAACACGTCCCATTCGCCCGCAATCAACGCGTCGATCAGCAGGCTGCCCGTGTGCGTATCCACCATGCCGTCGAACATGGGGTCGAGCCGGCCCGGCCCCGACACCCAATGCAGCCGCGCATAGAACAACAGCAGCCCCATGAGCCCGAGCCAGAACACCGGCACCGAGCTGCCGATCAGCCCCACGAAACGCGCCACGTGGTCGATCCAGCGGTTATGCCGCGCAGCGGCGATCACCCCCAGCGGCACGCCGATCAGCACGCCGATCACCGTCGCGAGCGTCGCGAGTTCGAGCGTGGCCGGGAACACGCGTTTGATGTCGTCGATCACGGGGTTCGCCGTGAGCAGCGAAACGCCGAGATTGCCGTGCAGCACGTCGCGCGCATAGAGCCAGAACTGCACCGCGAGCGGCTGGTCGAGCCCGAGTTGCGCACGCGCCGCCGCATACGCCGTGGCGGACGCGCGGTCGCCCACCACCATCAGCACCGGGTCGATGGGCACCTTGCGGCCAATCACGAACGTGACGGCGAGCAGCCCCACGAACGTGATGGCGAGCGTGACGGCCCAGCGCAGCACGCGCAGTGTCCAGCGCACGCTCGCGTGGCGCGCCGCGCCTTTGTGCAGGGTTTCGAGCGGCGTAGCCGGCATCGACAGGGACATGTTGATTTCCTCCAGCGAGAGGCGCGGGCGCGCCTCTCATGCTGCGCTTATTACCACGCCTATTGCTTCTTGACGTGCAGGTACGACACGAGGTCGTTGATCGGGCCCACTTCGAGGCCGGTCACGCCGGGCCGCGCAGCGACCTGCGAAACCTGCTGGAACATGATGACGAACGGCGAGCGCGCGAGCAGTTGCTTCTGCATGGTCTGATACAGCTGCGCGCGCTTCGCGGACGACGATTCGGCCAGCGCCTCGTTGGTTTCCTTCGTGAGGTCGGGGATGTCCCACGAATTGCGCCACGCGAGCATCTTGTAGGCCGACTTCTCCGAGTTGTCCGGATTCCATGCGAAGCCCTGCGCGTTGCTGTGCGGATCGATGTAGTCCGCCGACCATTCGCCGATGTAGATATCGTGCTGACGCGCGCGGTACTTCGCGAGCGTCTGCTTGTTGTCGCCCGGAATGATCTCCACCTTGATGCCGCCCTGCGCGAGATTGGCCTGAATGGCCTGCGCGATTTCGCTATAGGGGTAGCCGTTGCGCACGTCCATCGTCACGTTGAAGCCGTTCGGCAGGCCGGCTTTGGCGAGCAGCGCCTTGGCCTTCGCCACGTCCTGATGGTAGGGGTTCGTGTTCAGCGCGCCGAGGAAGCCTTCGGGCAGGAACGTCTGGTGCACCTTGAAGGTGGTCTTCGCGATGTTGGTCTGAATGCCGTTGTAGTCGATCAGCCACTTCATGGCTTCCTGCACTTCGGGCTTCGCGAGGTTCGCATTCTTCACGTTCAGGCCGAGGTACAGCAGCGTAGCCTGCGGCACCGCCGTGATGTGCGCCTTGCCCGATTTTTCGAGCGCGGCGAGGTCGTCGGGGCTCAGGTTGCGGGCCACATCGGCGTCGCCGTTTTCAAGCAGCAGCCGCTGGCTCGCCGCTTCGGGCACGTGACGCAGCACGATGCGCTTCATGGCAAGCGGCAGGCGGTAGCCGTCGAAGCGCTGCAAGACGATGCTCTCGTTCGCCGTCCACTTCACGAGCCGGTACGCGCCCGAGCCCGCTTCGTTCGTGCGCAGCCACTCGTTGCCAAAGTCGTTGTTCTTCTGGTGCGTGAGCAGCAGCTGCTTGTCCACCACCGACGCCGGCCACGCGCCCAGCACGTTCAGCACGAAGGTCGGCGCGTACTTCTGGTCGGTGGTGATGCTGACCGTCGTGTCGTCTATCTTCTTCACGCGTTGCAGCACGTTGTCCTTCGTGAGGCCGATGCCTTGCAGCACCGCAGCCGCGCCCTTGTCGAGCAGCACCGTGCGCTGAATGGACCAGGCCACGTCGTCTGCCGTGAGCGGGTTGCCCGAGTGGAACTTGAGGCCGCTCTTGATCTTGAACGTGAAGGTGAGTCCGTCGGGGCTCACGGTCCATGACTGCGCCACGTCGCCATTGAATTTCGAGGGGTCTTTGAGATCCACCCGCACGAGCCGGTCGTAGGTGTTCGCAATGTATTCCTCCGGCACGAGTTCGTAGACTTCGCCCGGATCGAGCGTGGAAAACTCGTCGAGCATCGTGGCCATCACGAGCATGTCTTTCGGCGTGGCGGCCAGCGCCGGCGCGCCGAATCCGAAGCCCAGAGCTGCCGCCATGCTGGCCGCGGCCAGCCCATTGCGCAAAACGCGATTCATGTTCGCTCCCGTAAGTGGTCGTGCAGTGGTAGTGAAAAGAGGTGTATCGGCAAAACTGGTTATCCGCTATGCGCTGCGTCAGGACGCTATATCTGGGCGTTACATCTGGGCGCTACATCAACCGCAACGGGCCGCTTTCTTCGTTGTCGATGAGCGGCAGCGCCATCGCCCCGGGCAGTTCGTAATGCCACCACTCGCTCTTGATGTGCGTGAAACCCGCGGCGTGCATCACGCCGATCAGTTGCAGCCGGTTGCGCTGCACGTGCTCGGGCAGGCCGGGGTGAAAGTGCTCCGATTCGATGGTCATCGCGTCGAAGCCCGTGCCCATTTCGAGCGCGTTGCCTTCGGTGTCGAGCAATGTGAGGTCGAGCGCCGCGCCGCGGCTGTGGTGCGAGCCGCGCTTCACGTCCGCCACGTAGGTGGGGTCCGGCAGGAAGTCCCACAGCACCTGCTGCGCTTGCGGCGGGCGGTAGGCGTCGAAGATGCGCAGCGTGTAGCCGCTTGCACGCGCAATCTCCACGGCACGGCGCAGCGCGGCTTCCGCGGGTTCGAGCAACAGGCAGTGGGCCGCCTTGTAGATGGGCTTGCCCGTCAGGTTGCGGTCGGTCGCGTAGACGATGTCGAGATCCACGCCGTGGCTTTCGGGCGTGATGGGAACGAGGCGGTGCGGGTGCGTCATGAATGAGGTCATGAATGGGGTCACGAAGAAGCAGACGTAGTGCGATGCGATTGACGGGACGCCGGCACGTCGAACTGTTCGAGTTCGCGCTGCAGCTCGCGGTTGCGGGCCACGCGCGCGTCGATGGCGGGGCCGAGCCGTTCGACCACCGACGTAATGAGCAGATTGAACAGGCACGTGAGCGGCGCGAGCGAATCCCAGAACTGCCCGACGTCGGTCTTCACCTGGATGAGGTCGCAGGCGAAGTCGCGCGCCCACGGGCAGTAGAGGTCGGTGACGAGCGCGAACGGCAAGCCGCGGCGCGCGGCGGCTTCGCAGTAGCGGCGCGCGATGCGCGAGTACGCGCGCGTGTCGGTCACGATCAGGTAGGGCTCGGCGAACTCGGCATTGAGCGAATCCACGTACGAGCCCGACATGCCGTCCGAGTAGAACACCCGCGGCCGGATGTATTCGAGGTAGCTGTAGAACGCGTTGCTGATGCCGCGCGTGGACTGGATGCCGAGTATGTAGACGGCCTCGGCATGCGCGATGCGCTTCGAGACGTTGGCAAACGCCTCGCTCTGCGCGAGCGCGTAGACGTGGCGGATGGCGTCCAGTTCGAGTTCCAGCGCGTTCGGTGCGCCTGGCGAGGCAAGCGGCGAGGCGATCTGCGACGAGGCTGCCGCGGGTGCTCCTTCGCCGTTCGATGCGGTAGCCGCGTCGTCATGGCCGGCTCCATTCTGGCCTGCGGCAGCGCGCCGGCGGTACTCGTCGAGCCGGTCCGTGATCATCCAGGGCCGTTCGAGCGCGCCGCGCAACTCGCGCTTGAGATCGTCGAGGTTGCGGTAGCCCACGCTGCGCAGGAAACGGCCCACCGAGATGCCGCTCGTGCCCGTGCGTTGGGCGATCTCGTCGGCGGTCTCGAGCCCGAGGCGGTCGAGGTTCGCCAGCATGTAGCTCGCAATGCGCTTGGCGGTGGGCGTGAGGCCGGCAAAACTGGCTTCGACGGTCTGGGCGAAGGTGGGTCGCATCGCGCGGTGTGGTGAGTGGGTTGATTAGCGTGTTGGTTAGTTATCTGTCATTCGACAGCTGAATGACATGCATCTAACAAAGCCAATAAACCCAGCGCCAGCTTAAAAATTCAATCGGCATAGATGGGCCGATAGCCGGCCCGATAAATGGCCCGATAGATGGGCCGATAAGCCGCCACGGTAAAATCGCGGGGTTTCCGGCAAACCGCTACATGACCTACACGCTCGCCCACACCGTTACCGCGGAACTCGACATCCGCAAAAGCCGCTTCCTCGCCTGTGCCGTGCCCGTTGCCGACCGCGACGCCGCAATGGAGGTGCTGCGCGGCCTGCGCCAGGAACATCCCACGGCCACGCACGTCTGCTGGGCGCTGCTGGCGGGCGGCCAGTCCGGCATGTCGGACGACGGCGAGCCGTCCGGCACCGCGGGGCGCCCCATTCTCGAAGTGCTGCGCCATCACGACCTGGACGGCGTGCTCGCGGCCGTGGTGCGCTACTACGGCGGCGTGAAGCTGGGCGCGGGTGGCCTCGTGCGCGCTTACACCGACGCCATTGCGACGGCGCTGCAAGACGCGCCGCGCGTGGAGCGCATCGCTCAGGCCTTGCTGACCGTGGAGATCGGCTATGCCGACGAAACGCGCGTGCGGCGCTGGATGGAACAGGAAGGTTTCACGCTCGCGGATAGCCGCTACGCGATGGGCGTTCAATTCACCATCAGCATGCCGGCCACGATGGTGGAACGCGCACGCGATGCGCTGCGGGATATGACGCAGGGCCGCGCGGTGTTCGTGGAATCAGAGGATTCGGCGAATTCGGCGGACTAGCCGACGCATAACCAGGCGCATTGAGCGCGCCAAGCGCATTCAGCGTGCACGCCATGCCAACCCAGGCACAACAACGAACGAGGATCGCAACATGATGGACCGGTTTCTGGCGATGAAGGTATTCGCCCGCGTGGTCGAATCCGGCAGCTTCACGAAGGCAGCCGAAACGCTGCAACTCACGGCGCCGCAGGCCTCGCGCATCATCCAGGCGCTCGAAGCGCATCTGGGCGCGCGGCTCCTGAACCGCACCACGCGCAGCGTGAGCGTGACCGAAGACGGCGAGCGCTACTACCAGCGCTCGCTGCGCGTGCTCGCCGAAGTGGACGAGATGGAGTCGGAACTCACGCATGCGCGGCTGAGCCCGAAGGGCAAGATCAAGGTCAACATGCCGGCGCTGATCGCGAAAACCTCGATCATTCCGGCGCTGCCCGAATTCTTCGCGGCGTATCCCGACATCGAAATCGAAATGGGTCTCTCGGACCGGCAGGTGGACATCGTCGAAGAAGGCGTGGACTGCGTGATCCGCACCGGCGAGCTGGACGACTCGGGGCTCGTGGCACGGCGCATCGGCAACATGGGGCGCGTGACCTGCGCCGCGCCCGCCTACCTCGACAAATACGGCGAGCCGAAATCGCCCGAGGATCTGAGCGAGCACATCGGCGTCAATTACGTGTCGAGCAACACCGGGCGCGTGCGGGCCTGGGACTTCCAGGTGAACGGCAAGACCGAGCTCTTCGACATGAAAAGCATGATCGCCGTGAACGAGGTGGGTGCCTACGTGGCTTGCGGGCTGCAAGGGCTCGGCATCGTGAAGGGCACGCGCTTCATTCTGGAGCCCTATCTGGCAAGCGGCGCGCTGCGCGAGATCCTGAAGGACTACCCTTCCATCCCGCGCCCCATCTCGATTCTCTACTCGCCCAACCGGCAGTTGCCGCACCGCATCCGCGTGTTCGTCGACTGGGTGGCGGCCGTGTTCGCGCGCGAGCCGCTGCTGCAATGCACGGCGTGAACGCCGCAAGCGCGGCAGCGGCAGCGGCAAGCGGCAAGCGGCAAGCGGCAAGCGGCAGCGACGTTACACGCCCCAGGCGCGACGCACGCGCTCGCGAATATCCGCTAGCCGCGCAACGGGCTCGTTCGAAAACACGAAGCGCAGATAACGGCCCGCGTCAGGCCCCCAGCCCGACATCGCGGTAGCCGCCACCTCGCCCTTTTCGAGCAGCAGCCGCGACGCTTCCTGCGGCGCGAGCCCCAACTGTTCCGTGTCGATCAGAAGCGACCAGCCGCCGTGCGGCGGCACCACCGGCAGGCCGCGCAAGGCATCGAGCAGACAGTCGCGGCGCGCCTGCCATTCAGCAACGGCCTGCGCGATACCGTCGTCGGCGCAGGTGAGCGCGGCCGTCGCCCCCGGCATGCCGATGCCCACCTGGCACACCACGTTCGAGAGGCTCGTGAGCCGCACGTCGGCCATGATCGACTCGGGGCCCACAATCCAGCCCACGCGCCAGCCGATCATGCGGTACTCCTTCGACACGGAACCCACCGTCATGGTCCGCTCGCGCATGCCGGGCAGCGCCGCGGGATGAATGACCTCGCGGCTATCGAACAGGATGCGTTCCATCGCGGCGTCGTAGACGAGCCATGCGTCCGCGCGACGGCAATGATCGGCAATCGCGTTCCATTCCTCGGCATTCGCGACGAAACCGCCCGGCATGGAAGGCGACACCATGAGGAACGCCCGCGTGCGCCGCCCGACGGTTGCCGCGAGACTATCCAGATCGAGGCGCCAGCCCGCAGCGCCGGGCACGAGCCGCACAAACACGGGCACGCCGCCCACCAGCCGCACGCGGTTGATGAGGCCCGCGTAGGTCGGATCGGTGAGCACCACTTCGTCGCCGGGCTCCAGGATGGAAAGCAACACGTTGAGGATGCCCGCAAGGCCGCCCGCGGAAACGATGCATTCGTTGGCGGGATCGTAGACGGCACCGGCCGTGCGCTGCATGCGCGCGACCACGGCCTCGCGCAGCGCCGTCTGGCCGGTGAACGGCAGGTAGCTGTTGGCGTCGTCGTCGTCGATGGCCGCGTGCGTCGCGCGGATGGCTTCCGCGGGCGGACGCAGGTCCGTGTCGAGATTTTCGAGCCGCAGGATGTGGCGGTTGTGTTGCGCGTCCGCGGCGTCGCCCATTCGGTCCACGCCAATGCCGGGAATCATCTTGAGACGGGAAACGGTCATGCCTTCCTCCTCGGTTGATGCCCGCGCGCTCCTGCAGCGCACGAGTCTGCGCGAGCGACGCCAGAGCGGTCTTCTACCAACGTCCGAGCAGCCGAAGACCGCCCGGAACTGCGCGCGCCAAACCAAACTCACCCCAAAGCGACCCCAACGCGGTCGCATCCATACAAAACCGTCATCAAGCCGACATTCACATTCGCCACGATGGACGGGGACCCGCTTGTTGGTCCGCTGTTCGGTCGGCTTTCGGGTCAGCTTTCAGTGCGCTTTTCTGGCACGCGCTTGAGATCGTTCTGAGCCCGCTCTGAGCCCGCTTTCGAACCTGCTTCTGGCCCGTTTTGGGCCGGTTTCGGGCTTGCTTCAAGGCCTCTTCAGGGCCTGCTTCAAAACCCCTTCAAGGCCGCTTTCAGGCCCGATCCCGAGCGGCCCTGCCCCGGCCGCGTCCTGCCAAGGCCGCTCCCGATCTCGACACCCTAATGAGGAGAGACAAGGCAATGCCCGACCTTTCGTATCCCCAGCAGGCCACTGCCGGCGCCGCGCGCGGCCGCAACGCAAGCCTGGCCGCATTTCTCGCCGTGCTGCTGATCGGCGCCGTCTACGTTGCAACGCACCTGGTCGGCGATCTCGCGCCCGTGCGCGAGGGCTCCATCCTGCCCTGGCTGCTGCTGGGCGTGGCCCTCGCCATCGCGCTCGGCTTCGAATTCGTGAACGGCTTCCACGATACCGCGAACGCCGTGGCCACCGTCATCTATACCCATTCGCTCACGCCGAATGCGGCCGTGATCTGGTCGGGCACGTGGAATTTTCTGGGCGTGCTCACGTCCACGGGCGCCGTCGCGTTCGGCATCCTGCAACTGCTGCCGGTGGAACTGATCCTGCAGGTGGGCAGCAGCGCGGGCTTCGCGATGGTGTTCGCGCTGCTGATCGCGGCCATCATCTGGAACCTGGGGACGTGGTACTTCGGGCTGCCGTCGTCGAGTTCGCATACGCTGATCGGCTCCATCATCGGCGTGGGGCTCATGAACCAGCTGATGCACGGCGCCTCGCGCACGAGCGGCGTGGATTGGAGCCAGGCGCTGGGCGTCGGCAAGTCGCTGCTGTTTTCGCCGGTGGTCGGCTTCCTGCTTTCCGCGCTGTTGCTGCTCGTGCTCAAGGCGCTCGTGCGCGTGCCGGCGCTCTACGCCGAACCCAAGGGCAACGAAGCGCCGCCGTTCTGGATTCGCGCGCTGCTCGTGCTGACGTGCACGGGCGTGTCGTTCGCGCATGGCTCCAACGACGGCCAGAAGGGCATGGGGCTCATCATGCTGATCCTGATCGGCACGGTGCCCACCGCCTACGCGCTCAACCGCGCGGTCACGCCGGCCGAGACGCAGACCTTCATCGCCGTGGCGCACGAGGCGGCGGCCACCTTCGGCAAGTACACGAACGGCGTAGCGGCGCCCGCGCAGCCGCGCGTCGAGGCGGAACGCTACATCGCGAGCCGGGAGCTGTCGCCCGCCACGGTGCCGGCCATTCAGGCGCTCACGCTGCGCATTGCGGACCAAGTGGGCGCGTCGCCCTCCATGGCCGCCGTGCCGCAGAGTGAAGTGGGCAACGTGCGCAACGACATGTACGTGGTGTCCGAAGCCATCCGGCTCATGGAAAAGGCGAAGCAGCCGGTCTTCGCGGCGGCGGATGCCGGCGCCATCGACAACTTCCGCAAGCAGGTGGACCACGCCACCAAGTTCATCCCGACCTGGGTGAAGGTGGCCGTGGCGATCGCGCTCGGGCTGGGCACGATGGTGGGCTGGAAGCGCATCGTCGTGACGGTGGGCGAGCGCATCGGCAAGCAGCATCTGACCTACGGCCAAGGCGCCTCGGCGGAACTTGTCGCCATGGCGACGATTGGCGCGGCCGACGTGTACGGGCTGCCGGTCTCCACGACGCACGTGCTCTCGTCGGGCGTGGCGGGCACGATGGCGGCCAACGGCTCGGGGCTGCAATGGGGCACGGTGCGCAGCCTCGTGCTGGCCTGGGTGCTGACGCTGCCGGCCTCGATCGCACTGGCGGGCGCACTGTACTGGGTGTTCCGCCACGCGTTCTGACGGGCGGACGGACGTGGTGCGCGGTGCGCCGCCGCCATTCGGCGGGCGGGATGCGGCGCACTGCCTTCCCGCGCGGCCGTCCGAAGGATGAGCCGGGACGCGCCACCTTTCCGCGTGGCCTTCCGAAGGAAGAGCCGCCACGCGCCGCCTTTCCGCACAACCCTCCGAGGGATGAGCCTCCACGCGCCCCCTTTCCGCGCGGCCTTCCGATGGGTAAGCCGCGCCCCGCACCTTCCGGTCGGCGGACGCGCCACACACGTCGCGGCCGCCCCATTTTCCGCGCCGCTGTTTTCTCCGTTCAGCCTTGTCAGCCTGAGGGTGTCGCACGCGCCAGGCGCTCCCGCGGCCATTCATTTCGGATCATTGATCGAACGCTGTTCCGCTACGATTGCGTTGCCGCGTCTTACCCGCTGCCGCGAACGCCAAGCCCAGCGGGGCTACGACTGCTTACCGGCGTAATCGCCCTTAAGAATTCCCTTTAACTGCCGTCATTCCCCATTGGGTGACCCATGAATCACCTGTTGTCGCACCACTCACCCAATAAACATAAAACGTTGGATATTCGCGAATGAGAAGATTCGATACGAGGGTTTTGTCGCCCGTTGCTGTCGCGCTCGCCGCGGCCGCAATCGTTTCCGCCTCGCCGGCCTATGCCGAGCTGGGCGCCGCTCCGACCTGGCAGCCCGCCAGCACCACCAACACGCGGATGACGCAGCGCATCAACGCCGCTGCCGTGCTGTTCCGCGTCAACGAGACCACGCTGCCGAGCGGCACGGTGGTTCGCGAATACGTCGGAACGAACGGCACCGTGTTCGCCATTGCGTGGCAAGGCCCGCAGATGGCGCCGCTGAACACGCTGCTCGGCACCTACTTCCCTGCCTACGTACAGGGGCTCGCTACTGCGCATGCGGCGCAGCACAACGGATACGGACCCGCCACCGTCCAGCAGTCGAACCTCGTGGTTCAGACGGGCGGACACATGGGTTCCTTCACGGGCCGTGCATGGCTGCCGCTCGCGGTGCCGGCCGGTTTCAACACTGACGATATCCAGTAAGCGAGATAACCCTCATGTCCAGCAAATTCGCATGGTTTGGCGCGATCGCCGGCTTCTGTCTCGTTCTGGCCGCCTGTGGCGGCGGCGGTGGCGGCGGCTCCAGCACGACCACGACGACCAGTTCCGGCACGACGTCGGGCAGCACCACGACGTCCGGCAGCACGAGCAGTTCGACCAATTCCACGAACACCACCCCCTGGGCCGACGCAACGGCTACGCCGACCGCCGTCAACGGCACCAACGCGGTGGCGATCAGCGTGTCGAACCAGCTGTATGGGCTCGTGAACGCGCCGATGGTGAGCGTGACGGTGTGCCAGGCCAACACCGGCGCCACGGGCTCCACCTGCTCGACGATTCCGAACGTGCTGCTGGATACCGGCTCGTATGGCTTGCGGCTATTCGCATCGGTCGTGCCTTCGAACACGATGAATGCATTGGCGGCACCGACTGTCGCCGAATGCGGCCTCTTCGTCAGCGGCTACACGTGGGGCGGCGTGCGCAACGCCGACATCAAGCTCGGCACCGAAGTCGCCACGAACGTTCCGGTGCAGATCATCAGTGACTCCGCGATCTCGGCATCGGCTCCGAGCGAATGCCAGATCGGCACGGCCATGAACACGCCTAATGCGGCCTTTGCCAACGGCATTCTCGGCGTCGGCAGTAGTCAATACGACTGCGGCACCGGGTGTGTGAGCGGCGCGCAGAGCGGCGCGTATTACACGTGCTCGGGCTCCACCTGCACGGCTACCACGCAGCCGCTCGCCTTGCAGGTGCAGAACCCCGTCGCCCTCTTCCCGACGGACAACAACGGCGTGATCGTGGAAATGGCGCAGGTGGCGGATCTGGGCGCGACAACCGCCTCAGGCACGCTCGTGTTCGGCATCGACAAAACAAGCAACAGCGTCTTGTCTGGGACTGGCGCCACGCTGCTCAAGACCAACAACGCGGGCAACTTCACGGCCACCTACAAGACGCAGACCTTCACCGACAACGCGTTCTTCGACTCGGGCTCCAACGGCCTGTTCTTCCCGGACTCGACCATTACGCGCAGCGGTTCGTGGTACGCGCCCAGCACGACGCTGCCGCTCACGGCCTCGCTCACCAATTCGAGCGGAAATGCCTCGGCGACCACCACGGCGCTGAACTTCAACGTGGCCAACGAAATCGTGCTCGCCAACACCGGCAACTTCGCGTTCAACGACATCGCGGGCACGGCCAGCGGCATGATGGACTTCGGCCTGCCGTTCTTCTACGGACGTCACGTGTACGTGGGCATCGTCGGCAAGACGTCGACCGGCGGTGGCACGGGGCCCTACGTCGCGTACGTGTCGCAGTAATGTCGCAGTGACCCGCTGACCGTGGCCGTCTGAAGAACGACACCGCGACGGTCCGCAACAATCCCGCCTTGGCGGAGCCGGCAACAAAAAACGCGCGGCGCAGGCACTGGCAGAAACCAGTGTCCGCGCCGCGCGTTTCGTCTTTCAGGCTCTGAAACCGCCGCGGTTACAGTTGGCGCGCTGCTCCCGCAGCGCCACGGCTCAATACACCTCGGGCACCATCATCGCCCCCGGCACGGGCTGGCGGATGTAGTCCGGATGATGCACGCGCGCCGGCAACGCCACGGCCGGATGCTCGATCTCGTGGTACGGCACCTGACTCAGCAGATGGTGGATGCAGTTGAGCCGCGCGCGCTTCTTGTCCACGGCGTGCACCACCCACCACGGCGCCTCGGGAATGTGCGAGCGCTGCAGCATCACTTCCTTCGCCTGCGTGTAGGCTTCCCAGCGGCGCCGGCTTTCCAGATCCATCGGGCTCAGCTTCCACTGCTTGAGCGGGTCGTTGATGCGGCTCTGGAAGCGGATTTCCTGTTCGTCGTCCGTGATCGAAAACCAGTACTTGACGATCTGGATGCCGCTGCGCACCAGCATCTTTTCGAACTCGGGCACGGAGCGGAAGAACTCCTCGTATTCATCGTCAGTGCAGAAATTCATGACGCGCTCCACGCCCGCGCGGTTGTACCAGCTGCGGTCGAACAGCACCATCTCGCCGCCTGCCGGCAGATGCGGCACGTAGCGCTGGAAATACCACTGCGTGCGCTCGCGGCTGTTCGGCGCGGGCAGCGCCGCGACGCGGCACACGCGCGGATTGAGCCGCTGCGTGATGCGCTTGATCGCGCCGCCCTTGCCCGCCGCATCCCGCCCCTCGAAGATCACGACGAGACGGTGGCCCGTGTGCACGATCCAGTCCTGCAGCTTCACGAGTTCGCCCTGCAGGCGGAACAACTCCTTGAAGTAGAGCCGGCGCGTGCTGCGAGCCTCGTCGGTGAACGCGGCCTCGCCATCGAGGATGCGGTCGTCCACCTCCATCTCGAGTTCTTCGTCGTATGCGTCGATCAGTTCTTCCTCGAGCCGCCGCTGCCGCTCAAGCGACATATCGGGCTTGCGGTCTTCGTCGTTCATCGGCTTCCTCCTCGCTACGAAAATGGGTCGCGTGCTGCTTGCGCGGATTGCACACATGGCGCGGCACAAAATGGCGCGCCCCATTATCTGATGCCACGGTGTCAACCGTATTACCCCGCGCATGACTCGCTGTCCAGCAGGGCGGCCACGCGAAACGCGGCACCGCTTGCCCGCGCCCTTGAAAAACAGGGCAATGACCCCGCATCTGCGGCCCTCTTCATCCGGAGCCCCAACATGGGAAGCCGTCCCCGTTTTATCGACGATCTTTCGCGCGGTGCGCCTGAGCCGGACGCATCTCAGCCGGCCACGCCTGAGCCGGCCGCACCTCAGCCGGCCACGCCGGGTCCATTAAGCGACGACGCCCTGCTCGACGCCTACTCGCGCACCGTGATCGGCGCGCTGGCCCGCGTGCAGCAGGCCGTCGCCTTCATTGCCGTCGAACGCAGCCTGCCCGGCGACACCGGCCGCGCGCCGCGCGTGCGCGGCGGTACCGGTTCGGGATTCCTGTTCACGCCCGACGGGTATCTGCTCACCAACAGCCACGTCGTGCACGGCGCCACGCGCATCAGCGTGACGCTCGCCGACGGTTCGAAATACGATGCCGACCTCGTCGGCGACGACCCCGATAGCGACCTCGCCGTGCTGCGCATCGGCTGCGCGGAGCCGCTGCCGCACGTGGAGCTAGGCGACTCGTCGTCGCTGCGCGTGGGGCAGATCGCCATCGCGGTGGGCAATCCGCTCGGCCTCGCGCAGACCGTCACGACGGGTGTCGTCTCGGCGCTCGGCCGCTCGCTGCGCTCCACCACGGGCCGCATGATCTACGACGTGATCCAGACCGACGCCGCGCTCAATCCCGGCAATTCGGGCGGTCCGCTGATCAATTCGGCAGGCCAGGTGATCGGCGTGAACACGGCGATCATTCAGGGCGCGCAGGCCATCAGTTTCGCCACCGCAATCGACACCGCGAAGTGGGTCATCATGCAGATCTTCGCGTATGGCCGCGTGCGACGCGCCTATATCGGCGTGGCGGGCACCGTGTCGCCGGTATCGCGGCGCGCACAGCGCTACTTCGGGCTCGATCAGGCCGCGGGCGTGCGCGTGCTCGAAGTGGTGAAAGGCAGCCCCGCCGCTCAGGGCGGCCTGCGCGTGGACGACACGATCGTCGCCATCGACGCGCTGCCCGTGGACAGCGTGGACGCGTTGCAGCGCTCGCTCGACGCATCGCGTATCGATCGCGCGGTGAAGATCACCGTGCTGCGCGGCGTGCAGCGGCTGGAACTGGACGTGACGCCTGTGGAGCAGAAGGGGTGAGCTGAGCACTGCGGAAAACATCCGTTCGCCGCGGCCCGGCAAAAACGAAAGAGGCATCGCACGGCTACCCGTGCGATGCCTCGTCACTCCAGCTTCCTGCTGACCTGCTACTTACTGAACCACCCGCGTCACCCCGCGCCCGCGCGGGTCCGCCGCGGGCAGCGGCGTGTCGCCGTCGATCTTGATGGCCTGGATGTCGCCGCTGAAGTTCTGCCCCTTCAGCACATAGCCCTTCGCCTCGACCGCCTTCGCAAGCTCGCCGTCCATGGGCTGATACGGCTCCCAGAAGATCGTATTGGGCGGCAGCAACTGGTGATGGAAGCGCATTGCCGCCACCGCGTCTTTCAGCGGCATGTGGAAGTCGTAGATGTTGTTGATCACCTGGAAGATCGACGTGAAGATGCGCGAGCCGCCAGGCGTGCCGATCACGAGCGACACCTTGCCGTCCTTCGTGAGGATGGTGGGCGTCATGGAGGAAAGCGGCCGCTTCTTCGGCGCAATCGCATTCGCGTCGCTGCCCACCACGCCGAACATGTTCGGCACGCCGGGCTTGGCCGAGAAGTCGTCCATCTCGTCGTTGAGCACGATGCCCGTGCCGTCCGCCACCACACCCGAGCCGAAATAGCCGTTGATGGTGTAGGTGTTCGACACCGCGTTGCCCCACTTGTCCACCACCGAGAAGTGCGTGGTCTCCGCCTTCTCCGGCATCGAGGTGCCAAGCCCCGGCTGCACGCTCTTCGTATCGGACGGCGTGTTCTCGTTGACCTCCGCCGCGCGCTTCGCAATGTAGGCATCGTCGGTCAACTGCGCGATGGGCACCTTATAGAAGTCCGGGTCGCCGAGGTACTGGGCGCGGTCTGCGAACACGCGCTTCTCGATCTCCGCGATCAGGTGAACGTATTGAGCCGAGTTGAGCGAAACGCCCTTGAAATACGGCGCGAGATCGGCCTTCATCTTCAAGAGCTGCACGAGCCCGATGCCACCCGAGCTGGGCGGCGGCGCCGTGATGATGCGATAGCCGTTCCAGTTCGCTTCGATCGGTTGACGCCACACGGCCTTGTACTGCTGCAGGTCCTGCTTCGTGATGAGACCGTGGCCGCGCATGGAGGCGGCGATCAGGTCGGCGGTCTTGCCGCTGTAGAAATCTTTCGCGCCGTCGTTGGCGATGCGCGTCAACACGGACGCCAGTTGCGGCTGCTTGAAGTTGACGCCTTCGTTCATGCCGCCGAAGTACTGATCGAAATTCGTCTTGCCCGCGAATTCCTTCGATGCCGCGTCGCGACGCTGCGCGAGCTGGTCGCTCACTTCGAAGCCGTCGCGCGCGTAATGGATGGCGGGCGCAAGCACCTGCTTCCACTTGAGCTTGCCGAAGCGCCGCTGCGCTTCCCACATGCCCGACACGGTACCGGGCACGCCTACGGCGTCATAGCCATAGAGGCTCTTGCCGGGAATCACGTTGCCCTGGTCGTCCAGGTACATGTTGCGCGTGGCGGCCAGCGGCGCACGTTCGCGATAGTCGATGAAGTACGGCTTGCCGTTCACGTAGAGCGTCATGAACCCGCCGCCGCCGATGTTGCCGGCTTCGGGATACGTGGCCGCGAGTGTGAACGCGATGGCGACGGCGGCATCCACCGCATTGCCGCCTTCCTTGAAGACCTGTTCGGCGGCGTCGGCTGCATATTTGTCCGCTACGGCAACCGCCGAGCCGGTAAGGATGGCCGGCTGCTGCGGTACCTTCGCAACAGCGGGCGTGCTCTCGAGAAAGCCCGCGGATACCGATGCGAGCGAGACGAACGCGAATGCACTAGCAGCGACTTTGCTTCTTTCGATTAACTTCATTGGACGTCCCCCATGGCAACACTGCATGGCACTTGCGTGCGCAGTGAGTTGAGTGCGCAGCGAAAACTCTGCCTTGGGCTTATATCACGCCAATGATCGGTTTGCGAGCACGAGCGGGCGCAAACGCCGCGCCCGCGCTGCCTCTGTCGCCTCTACTGCTTCTGCCCTTCGATTTACTTCTACGCTGCCGCCGACGCTTTCTGCGTCAGCACCTGCCCGGCCACGTCGTCCACTGCGGCTTTCGCCAGTTGCACGATCTCGTCAACGTCCGCACGCGATGCGATGAGCGGCGGCGCGAAGCCGAGAATGTCGCCGTTCGGCATCGCACGCGCGATCAGACCGCGTTGCAGCGCAGCAGCCGACACGCGCGGCCCCACCTTCAGCGCGGCATCGAACGGAATGCGCGCATCCTTGTCGGCCATGAATTCGAGCGCGGCCAGCATGCCCTCGCCGCGCACTTCGCCCACGAGCGGGTGCGCATCGAACGCCGCGTGCAGTTGCTGTTGCAGGTACGCCCCCGTTTCGGCCGCATTGCGCGTAATCGACTCGCGTTCGAGGATGTCGAGATTCGCGAGTGCCGCAGCCGCGCAAATCGGATGCCCCGAGTACGTCCAGCCGTGCCCCATGGCGCCAAGTTCCTGGGATGCCTGATCGATTACGTCCCACACGCGTTCGCTCACGATCACGCCCGAGAGCGGCGCATACGCACTCGTGAGGCCCTTGGCCACCGTGATGAGATCGGGCTCGATGCCGTAGTGCTGCGCGCCCATCTTCGAACCGAGCCGCCCGAAGCCGCACACCACTTCGTCGCAGATCAGCAGAATGTCGTGCTTCTTGAGCACTGGCTGGATGGCCGCCCAGTAGCCCTTCGGCGGCGGCAGGATGCCGCCCGTGCCCATTACCGGTTCGCCGATGAACGCGGCGATGGTGTCCGCGCCTTCGTGCGCAATGAGCTTTTCGAGTTCATCCACGCAGTACGCGACGAACTGCTCTTCGCTCATCCCCGCCGGCGCCTGGCGATACCAGTGCGGACACACCGTGTGCTTGACGCGCTCGACGGGCAGGTCGAAGCACTGGTGAAAGCCCGGCAGCCCCGTGAGGCTGCCCGTCACGATGCCCGAGCCGTGATAGCCGCGCTGGCGCGAGATGATCTTCTTCTTTTGCGGGCGTCCCTTCACGTTGTTGTAGTACCAGACGATCTTGATCTGCGTTTCGTTCGCGTCCGAACCGGACATGCCGTAGTACACCTTCTTCATGCCGGCCGGCGCCCAGTCGATGATGCGCGACGACAGTTCGATGATGGTGTCCGTCGAGTGGCCGACATAGGTGTGGTAGTAGGCGAGCTTCTTCGCCTGCTCGTAGATGGCCTCGGCCACTTCGGTGCGGCCGTAGCCGATGTTCACGCAATAGAGACCCGCGAAGGCGTCGATGAACGACTTGCCCGTGTGGTCTTCAATGCGAATGCCCTTCGCGCCCGTGACGATGCGACCCGGCAGCGCGCCGCTCGCGTGGTCGTGAGCGTGCGTGGAGGGGTGCATGAAGTGGGCGCGGTCGGCCGTGAGCAGGGAGTCGAATGAGGTCATGTGCTTCTCCGTGATGATGTCGTGATCGGTTGAATAGAGGGGCGGGCCTGCTCGCGCGTCATGCCGCAGCCGCATGCCGCATCGATGCGGCGTTCGCGTGAGGCAAGCCAAGTTGGCCCAGGCAGTAGTAGCGGGTTTCCACGAACGGTTCGAAGCCTTCCATGCCGCCTTCGCGGCCAAGGCCCGAGGCCTTCATGCCGCCGAAGGGAATGGGCGCGCCCGTGAACTTCACGCCGTTCACGGAGACCATCGCGAATTCGAGTCGGCGAAGGGTCTGCCAGACGGTGTTCAGGTTCGTCGACATCAGATAGGCGGCAAGGCCGTATTCGGTGTCGTTGGCAAGCGCGATGGCTTCGTCGAGCGTCTCGAACGGCGACACCGCCGAGATGGGTGCGAAGTTTTCTTCGTCGTAGACGCGCATGCCGGGCCGCGCGTCGGCAATCACGGTGGGTTCGAAGAACCAGCCGCCCAGCGCGTGCGGCTCGCCGCCCACGGTGATGCGTGCGCCTTTCGCGCGGGCGTCGGCCACGCGTTCGCGCGTGGTGTCGAACGCCGCCTGGTGCATGAGCGGACCCACGTCCACGCTGTCTTCGAATGCTCCGCCCACTTTCAGCGCACGCACGGCGTCGCTGTAGCGGGCAACGAATGCTTTGTAGAGCGGCTTCGCCACAAGAATGCGGTTCGCTGCGCAGCAGTCTTGCCCCGAGGTCTGAAACTTCGCGGCCACGGCCACGCGCACGGCTTCTTCGAGATCCGCATCTTCCGCGACGATGAAGGGCGCGTTGCCGCCCAGTTCCAGTGCGGTCTTCTTGATGTCCACACTCGCCGCGGCCTGCATGACGAGCGTGCCCACGCGCGTGGAACCCGTGAAGCTGACCGAGCGCACGCGAGCGTCGCGCACGAGCGTTTCCATCGCGGTCTGCGGCTCACCGAGCACGACGTTGAAGACGCCTGCGGGAAAGCCCGCTTCTTCCGCGAGTTGCGCGAGCGCGAGCGCCGAGAACGGCGTCTCGTGCGCGGGCTTCACGACTACGGTGCAGCCCGCCGCGATAGCCGCCGCGGCCTTGCGCGTGATCATCGCCGAGGGGAAATTCCACGGCGTGATGAGTGCGGCCACGCCTACCGGCTCCATCATCGTGCCGAGCTGCGCGCCGTCGATATGGGACGGGATCGTGCGGCCGCCCAGCCGTTTCGCTTCGTGCGCGAACCATTCGATGAAGCTTGCGCCATAGGTGATCTCGCCGCGCGCCTCCGCGAGCGGCTTGCCCTGCTCCAGCGCAAGCATGCTGGCCAGATCGTTGCGATGGCGCAGCACGAGTTCGTGCCAGCGCAGCAGCAGCGCGCTGCGCTGCGCCACCGGCACCCAGCGCCACGCTTCGAACGCGCGCTGCGCCGCGGACACCGCTTCCTCGATCTGCGCGGCGCTCAACATCGGAACGTGGCCGATCACGCTTTGATCGGCAGGGTTCTGCACCGCGACGGTGGATGCCGTGTCGCTGTGAACCCAGCGTCCGTCTACATAGCACAGCGACTTGAATAGAACGGGATGGCCCAGCAGCATGACTTCCTCCATGATTGGCCGGCAGAGTGGCGACGACATTGGCCAGAACCTGCCTCTGTAGCGTTGTTTCAATGCCTTCCACTGTAGGGCCGGCATGCCCTCTGCTCTTTCTGTGTTGCGGCCCGACGCTGTGCGTTCTTTCTGTTTTCGAGCCGGAATTTCAGGGGTTTTTTCTGTGGCGTGCTTTCGGGCGGGTGCGGCCCTCAGCCCGCCTCGCCTGAATCCGCAACCCAGTCCGGCACCGTATCCCCTGCCTGCTTCACGACCTTCGTCACGATGTAGGTGAAATAGCGCTCGATGCCGAGTTCGTCCGTGAGCAGCGAATCGATGAAACGCTGGTACTGGTCGATGTCGCGCGAGACCACGTGCATCACGTAGTCCACGCCGCCGCCAGTGGCGTGGCACTGCACGACTTCGGGAGCGCTAGCCACGCGCTCCTCGAAGCGGCGCATGTCGTGCGCCGTATGGCGCGCGAGCGTGACTTCCACGACGATGCGCGTGCCCTTGAACGCCGCAATCCAGTCGATATCCGCACGATAGCCGCGAATCAGCCCGCTTTCCTCCAGACGCCGCACGCGCTCCCACGCCGGCGAGATCGACAGGTTGACCTCTTCGGCGAGGCGCGACTTCGTGATGCGTCCATCGCACACCAGGGTACGCAGAATCGCGAGGTCGTAGCGGTCGAGTTTCATGGATGTATCGCGTGCCTATAGCGGGCGGCGCTCAGGCCGCCACCGGAATGCCGCGCTCCACGACGTCGGCCACCACCGCGACGGTGTCGCCCACGCGCACGAGCCCCGGGAAATGGCGCGCCGCAAGCAGCCCGCTGCGCGCCGCGCGATATTCGAAGGGCCGCGCGCCCGAGCGCGTCGTGTCGTACACACGGGCGATCACCTCCCCGTGTTCCACCATCTCGCCCAGGTCCTTGCACGGCTCGATCAGGCCGTCGTGCTCGCTCGTCGTATAGCAGCTGCCGTCGGGCATATCGAGCAGCGTCGTGGTGCGCGATGCCTCGCCCCACGCGCGGCTCGCCGCCTCGAACAGTTCGCCCGCGGGCGGCGCGAGCACGCCGGCATGCTGCAGAAAGCCACGCACGCCGCGCATCGCCACGGCCACGCTCGCCGCGGTAGCCGTGCCGCCGCCGCCCAGTTCCGTCGAGACGAATACCTTGCCCGCCTCTTCCACCGCCGTATCGAAGAGCCCGACGCTGTCGAGTTCCAGCATGCGCATGGAGTACGGCGCGCCGAACGCACGCATTGCGGCCTCGCAGCGCGCCTGCTGCTTCGGGTCGTGCAGCACGTGAATGGCGGCGAAGGGCACGAAGTCGAGCGTGCGTCCGCCTGCGTGCAGGTCCAGCACGTAGTCGGCAAGCGGCAGCAGATAGCGCTGGAAGTAGTCCGCGATTTTTTCGGTAAGGGTGCCGTCGGGGCGACCCGGAAAGCTGCGGTTCAGGTTGCCGCGATCGATGGGCGACGTGCGGCTTCCCGCCAGAAACGCGGGGTAATTCATGAACGGCACGATGATGACGCGGCCCGCCACGTCCTCGGCCTTCAGCGTGGAGGCGAGCCGCGAGAGCACGATGGGCCCTTCGTACTCGTCGCCGTGGTTGCCGCCTGTCAGCAGCACCGTGGGCCCGTGCCCGCGCTGCACGACGGTGACGGGGATCATCACCGCGCCCCACGCGGAACTGTCGTGCGAGTGCGGCAGTTTCAGGAAACCGTGCTGAACCCCTTGCCCGTCGAAGTCGACGGTCGGTGTAATCGGCGATGCGCGCATGCCCTACTCCTTCACGAACAGTTTGCGCGGCGTGTTGCAGAAGGTCTCGACGCCGGTCTCGGTAATCAGGATGCTTTCCGTAATTTCGAGGCCCCAGTCGTCGAGCCATAGGCCCGGCATGAAGTGGAACGTCATGCCCGGTTGCAGCACCGTGCGGTCGCCGGGCCGCAGGCTCATGGTGCGCTCGCCCCAGTCGGGCGGATAACTCGCGCCGATGGGGTAGCCGCATCGGCTGTTCTTTTCGATGCCCGATTTGCGCAGCACGGCGAAGAACGCGTTCGCAATGTCTTCACAGGTGTTGCCCGGCTTCGCGGCGGCAAGCCCCGCTTCGATGCCTTCCACCACGGCACTTTCGGCATCGATGAAATGCTTCGGCGGGTTGCCGAGATAAACCGTGCGCGACTGCGGGCAGTGATAGCGGCGAAAGCAGCCGGCAATCTCGAAGAACGTGCCGGCTCCGCGCGCGAACGGCGTGTCGTCCCAGGTGAGGTGCGGCGCGGCCGCGTCGGCGCCCGTGGGCAGCAGCGGCACGATGGCGGGATAGTCGCCGCCGTAGCCTTCGACGCCCGTGATGCCCGCGGCGTAAATATCCGCGACAAGGTCGTTCTTGCGCATGCCGGGCTCGATGCGCTCCACGATGCGCGCATGCATCTTTTCGACGATGCGCGCCGCAATGCGCATGTACTCGATCTCGCGCGGCGACTTCACCGCGCGCTGCCAGTTCACGAGCGCGGTCGCGTCGCGCCACTGCGCCTGCGGCAAGTTGCGCTTGACCGCTTCCCATGCCGCAGCGCTGAAGTAATAGTTGTCGAGTTCCACGCCGATGCGGCCCCGGCCCCAGCCGCGCGCTTCGATCACCTCGTGCGAGAGGTAGTCCATGGGATGCCGCTCCGTGGACTGCACGTAATGATCGGGATACCCAACGATCTGGTCGTGCTTCATGAACACCGTGCGGCGCGCGCCGTTGGCATCCTGGCCGCGACCGAACCAGACGGGCTCGCCTTCCATGGCGAGCAGCACGCACTGGTGCACGTAGAACGACCAGCCGTCGTAGCCCGTGAGCCACGCCATGTTGGTCGGGTCCGTCACGATCAGCAGATCGACGCCGGCTTCCTGCATGGCACGGCGCGTGCGGGCGATGCGCGCGGCGTACTCCTCGCGCTCGAACGGCAGGCGCACGGCGGGCGCGGCGGGTGCGGCGGGCGCCACGCCGCTCGTCGCGTGCGGTTTCTGTTGCATGGTTTCTGGCATGGTGGTCCCTTCCTTGTCCTTCGGTTTGTTGCCCTTCGTGCTGCTTTGCCTGCGCGTCCTGGCCTTCTGCGCTCAGGTGGACGGCTTGTCACTCGCTTGCGTGTTTGAGGGCATCGTTGTGAAACGTCGTGCCTGCACCCGCGGCGCGCGCACGGGCCAGCGCGAGCGCGGCAATCGCCGTGTCCTGTGCGCCGGTGCCCGTGAGGTCGCAGATCGTGATGTCGTCGTCGCTCGTACGTCCAGGCACGCCGCCCGCAATCACTTCGCCCAGCTCGGCGAAGCGCGCGTTGGCGGCCACAGCGCCCGCTTCGATGGCGTGATGCAACTCGCCCAGCACGCGCGTCTGTTGCAGACGGTCACACACGTAACGTGCGGCGGCGAGCGCCGCGGGCTCGATCTCGTTCTTGTGTTCCGCGTCGGATCCCATCGCCGTGATGTGCAGACCCGGATGCAGGTCACGCGCCTGCACGAGCGGTGTCTCGCTCGGCGTGGTGGTGATCGCGATGTCGGCTTCGCACAGCGCGTCGTGCACGTCTTGCGCAACACATGCTTCGACGGCGAGCCGCTCGCCCATCTCGCGGGAAAACTGCGCGGCGCGTTCGCGGTCGCGCGCCCAAACAGAGACGCGCTCGAAGCGCCTCACGCGCGCGAGCGCACGCAACTGAAGCCGCGCCTGCTCGCCCGCGCCGATCACCGCCACGTGCCGCGCGTTTTCACGCGCCAGCCAGCGCGCGGCAACCGCACCTGCCGCCGCGGTGCGCACGGCGGTGAGATAGCCGTTGTCGAGCAGCACGGCTTCGGTCAAGCCCGTGCGCGCCGAGAGCACGAGCATGAGTCCGTTGAGGCTGGGCAGCCCGAGCTGCGGGTTGTTGAAGAAGCCGGGGCTCACCTTGATCGCAAAGCTCTCGAAGCGGGGCAGATACGCGGTCTTCACATCCACCTCGCCGCGATACTCGGGCAGATCAAGCCGCAGCACAGGCGGCATCGCCACCGCTTCGGTCGCGAGCGCGAGGAACGCGGATTCCACCTGATCGATCGCGGCCAGATCGAGTGGCACGAGTTCGCGCAGTTCGCTTTCGCCCAGCAACGTGATGGATGACATATCGGGGTGTCCTGTTCAGATGGCGCGTGGCCTTTCGCTCAGCCTGCCGCCACGCGGCGATGCAGACCCATATCGATGTTCGAGCCGCTCACCACGAGCACGACGGGGCCACGCCGCAACTGTGTCGCGTCGAGCACGCCATCGAGCACCGCTGCCATGCCCACCGCGCCAGCCCCTTCAACCACGAGCCGTTCCTCGCGATACGCGTGCGCGATGCCGCGCGCAATGGACGCCTCGTCGAGCAGCAACGCCTCGTCGATCAAGTCACGTGTGAGGGAGAACGTGTAGCGGTTGTCGAGACCGATGCCGCCGCCCAGCGAATCGGCAAGCGACTCGACCTCTTCCACGATCACAGGTCGCCCCGCTGCGAGACTCGCGTGCATCGCGGCGCCGCGCGCCATCGTGACGCCCGTCATGCGAATGGCGGGGTTCAAGGCTTTCGCCATCAGCGCGATGCCGGCAAAAAGGCCCCCGCCCGAAAGCGGCACGACGATGTTCGCGACATCGGGCAAGTCCTCGACAATTTCGAGCCCGATGGTGGCTTGCCCGGCAATGACGTGCGGGTCGTCGAACGGCGGCACGAACAGGAAGCCTTCTTCCTGCGCGAGCCGCCGCGCTTCGTGCTGCGCATCGTCCTGGCTTGCGCCGGTAATGCGCACCTGCGCGCCCAGCTGGCGCACGGCTTCCACCTTGTTGGCCGGCACGAGCGACGACATGCACACAGCGGCCTGCATGCCAAGCGCCTGCGCTGCGTAAGCAACGGCGCGCCCGTGATTGCCCGTGGAGGCTGTGACCACGCGCGTGCAGCCTTGCTCCGCAAGCACGGCTAGCGCATGGGTCGCGCCGCGCACTTTGAAGCTGCCCGTGGGTTGAACCGTTTCGAGTTTCAGCAGCACGCGCGTACCGGCAAGCGCCGAAAGCGAAGGCGATTCGACGAGCGGCGTGCGCCGCACACGCGTGCCGATTCGCTGACGCGCGCGGTAGACATCGGCAGGACAGACGACAGACATGAGGCAGGCCGCAGTGAGGGGTTCGGCGCCGCGCCGGATGGCGCAGCGTCCTTCAATGCGACCGAGTCTAATGTTCTAAAAATTGTTTTCGATTGTCCTGGTACATTTACGCGAAGTCGTGCACCTGCGGGTATTGCTCGAACACGTCGCGCATGGTTTCGAGCGCCGCGCGGAAGGTGTCTTCGCCCACTTCCGCGCCCACGCACAGGCGCACCGCATCGGGCCGCTCGCCGCCGCGCACGAGAAACGGGTCCGGCGACGTGACCGCGATATTGCGGTTGCGCAGTTCGCGCACGAGCCGGTCGGTCTGCCAGTGCGAAGGCACGCGCAGCCACACCGAAAGCGCGTGCGGATGCGCGCCCAGCACGTAGCTGCCCAGAATCTGCTGCACGAGCGCCTGGCGGCGCGAAAGACATTCGCGCTGCACTTCGAGCAGGCGCGCCGCAGTGCCGTCGACGAGCCAGCGCGTGGCGACTTCGGCCATGGGGGGCGTCGCCATCCAGCTGTTCACGCGCAGCACGCTCTCGGCGCGCAGCGCGAGGCGGCGCGGCGTGGTGAGATAGCCGATGCGCAAGCCCGTCAGCACCGACTTCGTGAGGCTCGTGCAGTAAAACGAAAGCTCGGGAATCAGGCTCGAAATGGGCGGCACGGGCTTGGGCAGCAGCGGGCCGTACACGTCGTCTTCGATCACATAGACGCCGTAGCGCTGCGCAATGCGCGCAATCGCGCGGCGGCGCGACTCGGGCATCAGCGAAACCGTGGGGTTGTTCAAGGTGGGCGTGCACACGAGCGCCGAAATGCGCTCGCTGTCGCACATCTCTTCGAAGTGCTCGGGGTGAATGCCGTACTCGTCTATTTCGAGTCCCTTCAGCGTAAACCCCAGCACGCTTGCGCTGCCGATCACGCCGTGGTCCGTCAGACTTTCGCAGAGCACGGTGTCGCCCGGCCCTACCAGCGAGGCCAATGCGAGAAAGATGCCGTGCGCCGCGCCGTTCGTGACGAGCAGCGTGTCCGCCGAGGCCGGCATGCCGAGTGTGGCGAGCCATGCCGCCGCAGCCTGGCGATGATGCTCGAAGCCCGCAATAGGGCGAAATGCGCGAATCCAGGGCTGATCGTCAAGGCCCGCGAGCGTCGCGCAGACCTTGCGCCACATCGCGTCGTGCTCGGCGGTGTGGATGATGCGTGCAATCGAGAAGTCCACCACGGAGCGCTCGGCCGTATCGAGCATGTAGTTCGACATGGTCTCCGTCACGCGGCCCGACACGAAACTGCCGCGCCCCACTTCGCAGCGGATCAGGCCCTGGCGCTCCAGTTCCTTGTAGGCGTTGGTAACCGTCTGCACGCTGATTTCCAGCTCAGCCGCCACATCGCGCTGCGGCGGCAAGCGTTCGCCCGCGCGCAACACTGTGCTTTCGATGTCGCCCGCAATGGCCTTCACCAGCCGCTTGTATTTCGATTCGGCGCCGTGCGCCGCGCGCACCGCTTCGCGCCACTGCTCTCTCACCGTCTTCTCCATGGCTCGGGTCTTCGTTGGGTCTTCGTCGGTGTTCGGATAGTGCGGGCAAAACCCGTTGGAAAATTATTGTCCTAGAGCAATCAGAAACAAAAATATGGCTTTGTATGCTGGGCTCCAATGGCGGTGTACCACGACACCACACCGGGTTTTTACGGACACCCCGCCTGACTCCGCGGCGCATGACGCACCGCGCCATCCTTACCCCACGCAATGGGACCGACATGAACCCGAAGCGCCATTCCAGACTGCCCCAGGCTTTCAGCATCGCGTGCATCGCGGCGGCCGGCCTGCTCATGCACGTGCAGCACGCGGCGGCCGAAACCACGCTGCAGCGCATTCAGCGCACCGGCGAGGTACGCATCGGCTACGCGAACGAAGCACCGTTTGCCTACACGACGCCCGACGGCAAGGTGACGGGCGAGTCGCCCGAAATCGCGCGCAAGATCTTCGCGAAGCTCGGCGTGAAGAAGGTGGATGGCGTGCTGACCGAATGGGGATCGCTGATTCCAGGCCTGCGTGCGGGCCGCTTCGACGTGATCGCGGCAGGCATGTACATCACGCCCGAGCGCTGCAAGCAGGTTGCGTTCGCCGATCCGCAATACCAGATTCAGGACACGCTGCTCGTGCTGAAAGGCAATCCGAAGAAACTGCACAGCTACGGCGACGTAGCAAAACAGTCCGACGTGAAGCTGGCGGTGATGGCGGGCGCGGTGGAACTGGGCAACTCGCGCGATGCGGGCGTGAAAGATGCTCAGTTGCTCCAGGTACCGGACACCACGGCGCAATTGCAGGCCGTGCGCGCGCGCCGCGCGGATGCCGCCGCAGGCACCGCGCTCACGATGAAGGGTCTCGCCTCGAAAGACGCGGCGCAGGTGGAAACCGTCTCCGACTTCACCGACGACCCGAAGCACACGGGCTATGGCGCGCTCGCCTTCCGGCCCGAGGACACGGATCTGCGCGACGCCGTGAACAAGCAGCTGCACGCGTGGCTCGGCACGCCGGATCATCTGCAGACCGTCGCACCGTTCGGCTTCGACAAGTCGAACATCACGACGAAGACTGCCGCGGAAATCTGCAGCGGCAAGTAAGCCGCAAACAGGCGGTAAATACGCGGTGGGTCCGCGGTAAATACGCCGCAAGTCAGTCGCAAGTCTGCCGGCCGGGTGTAGCCCCCCCGGTATTCGCGCCGGCTCTGGCCGACCCCGTCGGCCCCTGTGAAGCCGGCAGGCGGACGCACCACCGTTGCGGCCCGCGCACAGCGCGGCGGGCCGCACGCCATCATGCAAGCGAGGACCGCCATGCGTGAATTGTTTCCCCTGCTCATGCAGGGCACTCTGGTGACCATCGGCATTACGATCGGCGCGACGTTGCTCGCCATCGTCATGGCGTTCGTGGCCACCGCCGCCAAACTCGCGCCGTGGGCACCGCTGCGTTGGGTGGGCAACGTCTATGTCGAAGTGTTCCGCGGCACGTCGCTGCTCGTGCAGCTCTTCTGGTTCTTCTTCGTGTTGCCGCTGCCGCCGTTTCGTATCGAACTCACGCCGCTCACGGTGGCGATCGTGGGGCTCGGGTTGCACTACGGCGCCTACGGCTCGGAGATTCTGCGCGGCGCGCTGCGTTCGGTGCCCGGCGGTCAGTTCGAGGCCGCGCTCGCACTCAATCTCTCGCCCTTGGCGCGCATGCGCCGCATCGTGCTGCCGCAAGCCATGATCAACGCGCTGCCGCCCGCCACGAACCTCATGATCGAATTGCTCAAGGGCACGTCGCTCGTTTCGCTGATCACGCTCTCCGACCTCACGTTCCGCGCGCGCCAGCTCGACGAAGCCACGTTCAAGACCGCGGAGATTTTCGGGCTCACGCTCGTCATCTACTTCGTGCTGGCCCAGTGCATTGCGACGTTGATGCGCTACTTCGAACGCCGCGTGAATCACGGCATCGCGAACAGCCGGCCACGCGCAGCGAGGGGCCTCGCCGCCGGCACCGCCATGAGCCGCTTCTTGCAGAGAGTCGCCCGATGAACAGCTTCTTCGATCTTCACTACGCCGCGCAGATTCTGCCGGCCCTGCTGCACGCCTCGCTCTACACGATCCTGATCACGCTCGTCGGCTTTGCCATTGCGCTCGTGCTGGGCCTCGTGTTCGCGATTCTGAGGCGCAGCACCTTCCGGCCGCTGGCGCTGACGGTGGGCTTCGTCGTCGAGTTCGTCCGAAGCACGCCGCTGCTGATCCAGATCTACGTGCTCTTCTATGTGCTGCCGGTCTACGGCATCACGATGAGTGCGCTCACGGCCGGCACCGCGGGCATCGCGCTGCATTACGCGTGCTATACGTCCGAGGTCTATCGCGCCGGCCTCAACGGCGTCGCGCGCGGCCAGTGGGAAGCGTGCTGCGCGCTGTCGCTCTCGCCGCGGCGCACCTACCTCGGCGTGATCCTGCCGCAAGCCATTCGCCCCGTGGTGCCCGCGCTCGGCAACTATCTCGTCGCCATGTTCAAGGACACGCCCGTGCTCTCCGCCATCACTGTCGTGGAGCTGATGCAGCAGGCGAAGAACATCGGCTCCGAAACGTTCCGCTATCTGGAGCCCATCACGCTCGCGGGGCTGTTCTTCCTCGTGCTCAGCGTGACGTTCGCCCACCTCGTGCGGCGGCTCGAATTCAGCCTGAGGTTGCCATGAACCTGCCCACCGCCATGCGTGACGGCGCGCCCAGCGCCTCGAATTCCGGATCCCCCGTAATGGAGCAAGCAATGAAACGTGACCCCGCCGCCGCGTACACGCCCGCCGCCACAAGCAACGGCGAAGCGCCCATGGTGCGCTTTCGCAACGTGACGAAGCGCTATGGCGCGCTGACCGTGCTCGACGGGCTCGACCTCGAAGTGGGCCGCAACGAGAAGGTGGCCATCATCGGGCCAAGCGGCTCCGGCAAATCGACGCTCCTGCGCGTGCTGATGACGCTCGACCCGCTCACGGACGGCATGATCGAAGTGGACGGCGAACCGCTCACGCACATGGTGAAGAACGGCTCGCTCGTGCCCGCTTCGCTGCGCCACCTGCGCCGCGTGCGCAGCAAGATCGGCATGGTGTTTCAGAGCTTCAATCTCTTTCCGCACATGACGGCGCTCGCCAATACGATCGAAGCGCCCATGCAGGTGCTCGGCCTCTCGCGCAAGGAAGCCACGGAGCGTGCGCACGAACTGCTCTGTCTTGTGGGCCTCGAAGACAAGTGCAACCACTACCCGTCGCAGCTTTCGGGCGGCCAGCAGCAGCGCGTGGCGATTGCGCGGGCGCTCGCCATGCGGCCCAAGGTGATGCTGTTCGACGAGGTGACCTCCGCGCTCGACCCCGAACTGTGCGGCGAAGTGCTCAACGTGATCCGTCGCCTCGGCAGCGAGCACAACCTCACGATGCTGATGGTCACGCACCAGATGGGTTTTGCGAAAGAGTTCGCGGACCGCGTGTGCTTTTTCTCGCAGGGCAAGATCATCGAGCAGGGACCGCCACAGCAGTTCTTCTCGGCGCCCGAACACGAGCGTACGAAGCAGTTCCTGCGCGCGGTGAAAGAAGCGATGTAAGAGAGGCGCGGGCGGTGGACGCGGGTTGTTGTCCCGCTCGTGTTGCCGCGCCGTTGCTGCCCGCTACGCTGCCTTGCCCACCTTCCCGCGCACGCCGCGCGCGATCTCGTCGCCGGTGCCGTGCGGCAGCCTCGCGGTAACCGGAATCGACGCCACCGAAAACAGCGCGACGGCGAAAAACGCGGGCCAGAAGTCCGACCACACCACGTGGGCATGGCCTTGCAGGTCGCGCGAAATCTGCAATACGATGCCCGCGATGGTCACGCCGAGGCCCAGCGAAATCTGCTGGATCACGCTCGCCACGCTGGTTGCGCGACCGATGTCGCGGCCCGCAATGTCCGCGTAAGCAAGCGAGTTGAGGCTCGTGAATTGCAGCGACGGAAACACGCCGCCCACCAGCACCACGCACCAGATCACCCAATGCGGCGTGCCGGGAAAGAAGAAGCCATACGCGGCAATCGCCGCACCTGCGAGCGCAGCGTTCACCATGAGCACCTTGCGGAAGCCAAACTTCGCAAGCACGCGTGTCGCAATGGTCTTCATGAAGATGGAGCCGAACGCGGAGGCGCACGTAATGGAGCCCGACACGAACGCGGTCAGGCCCAGCCCTTCCTGGAGTGCCAGCGGCAGCAGGAACGGCACGGCACCCAGCCCGATGCGAAACAGCGACCCGCCCACCACGCTTGCATGAAAGCTCGGAATGCGCAGAAAGCGCAGATCGAGCACGGGCCGCTCGGCGCGCTGCGCGTAGAACCAGTAGAGCGCGAGCAACAACGCGCCCGTCACGGTCATCACGAACGCCACGTTCGCCGACGCCAGTTCACCGCCCACGAGCGAAAGCCCGAGCATGAAGAGCGATGCGCCCGCAGCAGAAAGCACGAAGCCGATCCAGTCGAGCGGACCGGGATGCTCTTCGTGCATGTTGGCAATGTGGCGATTCGCGAGCCAGATACCGAAGAGACCGATGGGAATGTTGACGAAGAAGATCAGGCGCCAGTGCAGATAGGTGGTGATGAAGCCGCCCAGCGGCGGCCCCACGACAGGCCCTAGCAACGCGGGCACGGTGAGGTAGTTGACGGCGCGAATGAACTGGGACTTCGGCACCGAACGGAAGATGAGGATGCGCCCCACCGGCACCATCATCGCGCCGCCAATGCCCTGCACGAAGCGCGCAGCCACGAGCGCGGACAACGACGTGGCCGCCGCGCACAGCAGCGAGCCGGTCATGAAGATACCGATCGCCACGCGAAACACGGTGCGCGAGCCGAAGCGGTCGGCCACCCAGCCGCAGATGGGAATGAACACGCCGAGGCCGATCACATAGCTCGTGATGGCGAGTTTCAGCGAGATGGGGTCGTGTCCGAGGTCGCGTGCGAGGGCGGGAAGCGACGTCACGATGACCGTGGCGTCCACGTTTTCCATGAACATCGCGCACGCGACGATGAGCGGAACGATGAAGGGGCCGAGGGCGAGGGGCATGGAGACGGCGGCGCGGCAATCCGCGAGTCCGCGTAAAAGCGCCATTATGGCATCGGAGCGCAGCCTATGTTGTATGTGCAACATTCGCGAGTGGCGGCGCGCGCCGCGCAAACCCTCACCCCGCAAGGCTGTGACCGGCACGCAACGTGGCGAGCACAATTGTCAAAAGGCGGGTAAAGTGCGAAACCTGTCGCATGCCTATTAAATAAGCACGGCAAGCCTTTTGTTGCGGCCCTGAATAAAGCGTCCCCTAAAAAAGCACGCGCCGCGAAACATTCCACCGATCAGATGAAACGTCGTCTTTTTGCCCTTTTGTTCGCGGCAACGCCATTGTTTTGCCAGGCGGCCGCGCTGGACGCGCCACTCGCGTGCACGGTGTCCGCCCATCAGTTCGTCTCCGGCCTGATCGACCAGAACCTGATCCAGCCGCATGCCATGCGCGTGGAGAGCAACTCCATCAACGCGTTCTGGCCGATGCACGACGCCGATGTCACCGCATTCGGCTTTCGCGTGTTCGCCATCGTGGGCTACGAAAAGGACGACCCCATCTTCCGCACGGGCAGCGGCGAACCCGTGGGCAAATCGGCCTACGGCGCGGTAGTGATCGGCAGCGACAGCAAGGTGCAGTCGGCCGTGGCGGCGGCGGGTAGCCCCGCCATCGTGCGGCACGTCGGACCACTCATGACAGCGATCTTCTGTCCGCGCAGTTAAGTGGCGGCACGTTCCTTTCTCATTCGCACATTTCTATTCCCGCAATAAAGTTTTTCTGATTTTCCGGGAACTTAATACGACACGCCATATCGCGTGCATAAAAAAAGCGGCCCGAAGGCCGCCTGAAAAAGATGAAAAAGACTGCCCTTGGTCAAGGGGCAAAACGGATTTTATGACTTTCGGCGCCCACGAATGAGGCAATAACCGGGAATAGTGCTTTGCCCGAAACGGGACCAATCGGCCACACTGCCCTGAGGCACAATAGGCGCGCCAGACCCGGCCGTCGCGCATAAGCAACATACCGCGGATCAACCAGGTTCGGTCACGCCGCGAAACGAACCGAAATAATCTTTTATTCGCACGCACTTACGTGCCGAATTGGCGGCATTACAAATCCCGGAAAGCACTGTTGTGCGATTTGGAATTAAAGTCCGCCGTCACCCGAATACACTTTCCCCCGAATCGTCAGACCACTCGCCTCTCGCGGTGAATACGCTGATGCGATTCTTCTGGATTGTCTCGGAGAGTTATAAATCATGAAAAAAACCCTTTTTGTCGCGGGCATCGTAGGTGCCTTCGCAGCCGCCTCGGCTCATGCGCAAAGCAGTGTGACCCTGTACGGCACGCTGGACGCCGGTCTCGTCTACTCGAACAACCAACTGGGCCATAGCAACTGGCAACAGGGCAGCGGTTCGGTGTCGAACACGTACTTCGGCCTGCGCGGCAGTGAAGACCTGGGTGGCGGCCTGCATGCCATCTTCAAGTTGGAGAACGGCTTCAATCTGAACAACGGCCAGTTCCGCGAAAGCAACACGTTGTTCAACCGTCAGGCGTACGTGGGCCTGCAAAGCAACCAGTTCGGTACGGTGACGCTGGGCCGCCAGTATGACTCCGTGGTGGACTACCTCGCGCCGATCTCGGCGGCGGGTTACGGCTACGGCAACAACCTTGCCGGACACCCGTTCGACAACGACAACCTCGACAACTCGTTCTCCATCAAGAACGCCGTTAAGTACGCCAGCCCGAATTTCGCCGGTGTGCAGTTCGGCGGCCTGTATGGCTTCAGCAATGCGGCAGGACAGTTCTCGAACAACCGCGCATGGAGCGTGGGCGCGTCGTATGCGAACGGTCCGCTGAACGTCGCGGCCGCCTACTTGCAGCTCAACAACTCGGGCAGCAACAACACGGGCGGCGCCGTGTCGGCGGGTGACGGCAGCGCGCAGGTCGCAGCCGCGCTGCAGCGCACGTATGGCGCAGGCGTGAATTACACGTACGGCCCGGCAACGGTCGGCTTCGTGTACACGCACACGCAGTTCGACAACATGCAGAGCACGAATGTGGGCGGCACGTTCGTCGGCGGCCTGTCGGGCACGAACCTGCACCTCGACAACTACGAGATCAACGGCCGCTATGCCCTGACGCCGGCATTGAGCCTCGCCGCCGCGTACACGTTCACCGACGGTCGCGTGACGGGCTCGAACGGTACGGGCGACCCGAAGTGGCACACCGTGTCGCTGCAAGGCGATTACTCGCTCAGCAAGCGTACCGACGTGTACCTGGAAGGCGTGTACCAGCACGCATCGGGCGAGTTCGGCAACCTGGGCGCGAACGTGGCGGCCATCAACACGCTGTCGCCGTCGTCGACGCAGAACCAGACGGCCGTGGCAGTGGGCCTGCGTCACCGGTTCTAAGGCTCGATGAAGTTTGGCAAGAGCAGAGTCGCGTCGGGAAGCTGCAGCAGTCTCGCTGCACCTGACGCATTACTGCCTGCCTGAAGTCCCTGTGCAAAGTGCTGTGCGATACGCGCGCGTGGTGTGAACCATGCGCGCGTATTGCCATTGGCGTTGCCGCGTAGCGCCCCGAATACCGGCGCGTATATTGCCGAGTCGCGGCTTGCAAGTCCCCTCCACGCACCCCGCCTCGCTGCCCCTTCCTGTTGCATCTTCTTACGCACTCACGCGTGATGTCGTGCGTATACTGCTGCGCACCGCGTCGCCGCTCAGACGGCGCGCCAGGCCACGCATCCCCTCCACGTCGGCGCACAGGCGCCGGAGGCCGGGTGCGGATCGGTACAACGAACGCCCAGGTCAAGCCCGCCATGAAGAAATCGTTCCTTCTCGCCCCGAGCCTGCTGCTCGCCGCCTGCGGTTCGCCCAGCGGCCCTCAGCAGAACGCCACCCTCGCGAACGGCCCGACGCCGATGATCTACGTGTCGTCGATGCATGCGCCCGCGTCGATTTCCCGTTGCCTCGAGAACCGTCTCGGTCGCGTGCACGAATCGCGTGCGAACGGCGCCACGGAACTCGAAGTGGGCTCCCGTTCGAACGCGTCGTACTTCGTCACGTTGACGCCGTCCGCGAACGGGTCCGTGGTGCGCGTGGTGCACCCGGACAACGCGCCCAACGATCCGCCGGAAGAGGAAATGCGCTTTCACGTGGCGCGCTGCGCGGTTTGAAGTTTCGGGCTTGAGGCTTCGGGCTTGAGGCTTCGGGCTTGAGGCTTGGGGTTTGAGGGGCTTCGGGCTTGAGGCTCTGCCGTAAGGCCGAGCGCAGCCCGGCAGAAACGCGAGCGCGTCCGCCTGTCGCTATCGCCCGAAGTTGTCGCCCGTAGTTATCAACAGAAAATGTGAGCAAGCCTGTGGATATCCTGGGCAAGCTGCGCGCAAGTGACTGACGCGCCAGCGAATCGGCGCGCTGCACTGCAAAGCGCGCGCCAGTCGGCGCTACACCACGTTCTTTTCCACGAAGGGCCGGTTCTCCAGCACACGGGCAAAGCCGAGCGCCGAAAGATCGAGCGTCGTATAGCGGCCGTGCAGGATCAGTTCGCTCACGCCGCGCCCCGTCGCCGGTCCCTGTTGCAGACCGTGGCCGCTGAAGCCGTTCGCAAAGATGCAGTTATCGATATCGGGATGTGCGCCGATGATCGCGTTGTGGTCGAACACGTTGTACTCGTAGTAGCCCGACCAGCAGTTCTCCACGCGCAACGCTTCGAACTGCGGCACGCGGTGCGCGAGCGTGGGCCAGATCACCTCGTCGAAGAGCGCATGATCCACTTCGTCGAGCGGCAGGTCGTCGGGATCGTTGTCGGGCGACGGCGACGTGCCGCAGATGTAGGTGCGCCCTTCGGGCCGGAAGTACACGCCTGTCGGGTCGACCAGCAGCGGACAGCGTTCCAGCTGCGCCGGCGAACTCACATTGAAAATGCTGCGGCGGCGCGCGAACACGGGAATCTCGATGCCGAGCATTGCCGCGATACGGCGGCACCACGCGCCCGCGGCGTTCACCACCACGTCGCAGGCATACGACTCGCCGTTCGCGTCCACGACATGCGTGACGCGCCGGCCATCGCGCACGAGCCCTGTCACGTCGCTCGGCACATAACGCGCACCCAATGCCTGCGCTTTTTTGCGCAGCGCCTGCACGAGACCGTAGCCGTCGAACCAGCCCTCGCCGCTTTCGCCGAACGCGCCTGCCACGAGGTCTTCCGTGTTGAGCCACGCAAAGCGTTCGTCCAGTTGAGCGCGATCGAGCAGGCTGATGTCGGCGCCCAGGCGCTTTTGCAGCGCGTGATTCTCGCGCAGCGTATCGAGCCCCGCGGGCGTGGCGAGAAACAGATAGCCGCCCTCATGCAGATCGATGGACGGCTGCACGCCGTCCACTTCGAGCCGCTCGCCGATGGAGCGCAGAAACTCGATGCCGAACAGCGACATCTGGATGGAGAGCGGCGTCGAGAACTGCTGCCGGATAGACGCGGCCGACAACGCCGACGACGAGCGCGCATACGTCGGGTCGCGCTCGATGACGGTCACGCTAACCGTTGGATCGGCGGCCCGCAGGAAATACGCAACCGAACTGCCGATTACCCCACCGCCGACGATGACGACTTTCGCACTCACCTGTCACTCCGTAAAAGAACGCTTCGACGCCCACGCGCCGAAGCGTTGACCACGCCGTTGTCCACGCCATTGAGCGAGCCGCGGAACACCGCGGCCTTCAGCCGATATTGAAGTCGATGCCCTGCGCAAGCGGCAGCGCGGACGAGTAATTGACCGTGTTGGTCGCGCGGCGCATGTAGCCCTTCCACGCATCCGAGCCCGACTCGCGGCCGCCACCGGTTTCCTTCTCGCCGCCGAACGCACCGCCAATTTCCGCGCCGCTCGGTCCGATGTTGACGTTGGCGATGCCGCAGTCGCTACCCGTGGCCGAAAGAAAGCGTTCGGCCTCGCGCAGGTCGGTCGTGAAGACGCACGACGACAGACCGTGCGACGCCGCGTTGTTGGCCGCAATGGCTTCGTCGAAGTCGCGATAGCGCATGACGTAGAGGATCGGCGCGAAGGTTTCCTTGAGCACGATCGCGCTTTGCGCCGGCATTTCGACGAGCGCCGGACGCACGTAATAGCCGCCTTCCAGGCCCTTCACGTCGACGCGCTCGCCGCCATGCACCTTGCCGCCTTCGGCCTGCGCCTGCTGCAACGCTTCCTGCATGCGCGCAAACGACTGGCGGTCGATCAGCGGTCCCATCAGCGTGCCCGTTTCGAGCGGGTTGCCGATAGGCACCTTGCCGTAGAGCTGCTTGAGACGATCCACGGTTGCGTCGTAGACGCTCTCGTGCACGAAGAGCCGCCGCAGCGAAGTGCAACGCTGGCCCGCCGTGCCGACTGCGGAGAACAGGATGGCGCGCAGCGTGAGGTCGCGGTCCGCGCTCGGTGTCACGATGCCGGCGTTGTTGCCGCCCAGCTCGAGAATGGAGCGGCCGAAGCGCTTCGCCACTTCCACGCCCACGGCGCGGCCCATTTCGGTGCTGCCCGTCGCGCTGACGATCGCGGCCCGCGGGTCGGCAACCAGTTTCGCGCCCACTTCGCGGCCGCCGTGGATCAGGGCAACGAGCCCCTCGGGCGCATCGCCGAATTCCTTCAACACGTCCGTCATGATCTGCTGCACGGCGAGCGCGGTGAGCGGCGTCTTCTCCGAAGGCTTCCACACCACAGCGTTGCCGCAGACGAGTGCGAGCGCCGCGTTCCACGACCACACCGCGACCGGGAAATTGAACGCCGAGATGATGGCGCACACGCCCATGGGGTGCCACGTTTCGCCCATGCGGTGGCCGGGACGCTCGGACGCAATCGTGAGGCCGTATAGCTGGCGCGAAAGGCCCACGGCGAAATCGCAGATGTCGATCATTTCCTGCACTTCGCCCAGGCCTTCCTGAAGGATCTTGCCGGCTTCGAGCGACACGAGGCTGCCGAGCGCCTGCTTCTTCTCGCGCAGACGGTCGCCGAGCAGGCGCACCAGTTCGCCGCGGCGCGGCGCGGGCACGCTGCGCCAGCGGCTGAAGGCATCCTGGGCGCGCGCCAGCACGGCGTCGACGTCGGCCACGGTGTGGCTCGCGACGCGGCCGATGAGTTCGCCCGAGATCGGCGAGTGGACCTCGATGTCGCCGGACTGGACAGCCTGCGCAATGCCGAGATCGGCGAGGATGGTCGAAGCGTTCATGGCGTTTCCCTTATTTCCGATAAGAAACAAACTTGCGTCCGGTGACTATACACGCCGTGCCCGGCGACGGCAATGCCGAGATTGCTGAGCATTCATCATAGGCGTTGGGCAAAAGCCTTGCCAGCACGTCTGTCGCGGCCAATCGGGCAGGATCGGCGCACCCTTCCCGCCACTTCGCGAGACGCCCCAGCCCCCCGATTTCCGGTGCAGGCCTCGCGTTTCCTATAGGAACAAAATCCGATGTTATGATCGCCAACACCGTGCGCCCGGAGCGGCGCCTGCATCGATTGCGCTTATGGACACCAACCTCACCAAACCGGCCGAATCGTCCACGACGGACCTGGGCCGCCGCGTGCGCGCCGCCCGCGTGGCGCAAGACCTCACGCTCGAAGTGGCGAGCCGCCTGTGCGGCGTATCGCGCTCCACGCTCTCGAAGGTGGAAAACGGCCTGATGTCGCCCACCTTCGATGTGCTGCAAAAGATCGTGCTGGGGCTCAAGATCGATCTGGCCGAGCTGTTCGGCTCCACACCGAAGCTCAACGCGAGCGGCCGGCGCGCGATCACGCGCAAGAACGCGGGCCAACGCCACGCGTATCGCGGCTATCAGATGGAGGTGCTGGCCACGGACCTCGCGCACAAGGCCATGCTGCCGTTTCGCATCCGCATCACGGCGCATACGCTGGACGCGTTCGACGATTGGGGCCGCCACGAAGGCGAAGAGTTTCTGTATGTGATCAGCGGCAGCGTGTGCCTGTATTCGGAGCTGTACGCGCCCACGCAACTGGAAGCGGGCGACAGCATCTACTTCGACAGCCGCACGGGCCACGCGGCGGTTTCCACGAGCGAGGAAGACGCCGAAGTGTTGTGGCTCGCCACGGGCGCTGATGTGCCACAGTCCGCGCAGGTGGCACCGCCGGCACCCGCTGCGGGCGGGAAGCGCTGAGCTGAGCGGCCCCTTCAGGACTTTCTGTCAGGCCTTCCCTTTAGTTCCTTTCGTTAGTTCCTTTCTTTAATTTCTCTCTTTAATTCTTCCCTTCAGGTCGCCTGTTCACGTCGTTCCTTTCATCGTCTCCTTCACACAGCCGCGTTCAGACAGCCTCTTTCACACGGCCGCTTTCAGGCGCCCGCTCCAGCCCGCCTTTTTCAGCCCGCCTTTTTCAGCCCGCCTTTGTCAGCGCGCCGCCGCCAGCGCCGCGAGGTTGCCCTCGCCGAACCCGTGGTGTCCCTTGCGCTGCACGATCTCGAAGAAGATTTCGCCGGCGTTGCGCCGCACGAAGGTCTGGAAGAAGAGTTGCGGCGCACCCTTGCCCGTCTCGCCATCCACGAGAATGTGCGCGCGCCGCAGACGTTCGATGTCGAGGCCGTGCCCCGGCAGCCGTGCGTCGATTCCCTCGTAGTAGCGCGGCGGCGGCTCCACGAAGCGCACGCCGTTGGCCGTGAGCGCGTCGACGCACGCGAAGATGTCGTCGGTGGCGAGCGCGATGTGCTGCACGCCTTCGCCCGGATGATCGGGCAGATACTCGTGCATGAGACTCGTGCGCGGCGTGCCTTCCTCGTAGAGCGGAATGCGGATCGCCCCGCACGGCGACACCATCACGCGCGATTCCGCCGAAACGTGCCAGTTCGCGTGCAACTCGTGAATCTCGCGGAAATTGAGCAGGTCGCGATAGAAATCCACCCACTCCTGCATACGGCCCACGCCCACCGTCTGCGTGAGGTGATCCACCGCCACGAGCCCGCTGCCCGCGTGGCTGAGGTCCGCGTGGGCGGTGTCGATATGAATGGGACGGAAGTCGATGTCGAAGATCGAGATGTCGCCCACGCCGCCGCGCTGACCGCCGCGGCCGCGCCAGCGGTCCACGAAGTAGATGTGCGAATTGCCGATGCCCTGAATGGCCGGAATATAGAGTTCGCCCTTGCCGATCTTCTCGCCCTCGAACTGCCAGGCGCCCAGTTCCACGGCGCGCTCGAAAGCGCGCTGGGCATCGTTCACACGAATGCCGATCGCGCAGATGCCCGTGCCGTACTCCTCCGCGTAGCGGGCCGCGAACGAATCCGGCTCCGCGTTGATGAGGAAGTTCATCTCGCCCTGGCGGTACAGCGTGACGTTCTTGCTGATGTGGCGCGCAATGGGCTTGAAGCCGAGACGCGTAAAGGTTTGATCGAGCGCCTGCGGGTCGCGTGCGGCGAATTCGACGAACTCGAGGCCCGCGGTGCCGAGCGGATTGTGCTCGCGGTCCGCGGCGGCGTGCTGGGCGGCGGCGGGATCGGGCAGGTCGCTGGGCATGGTTTCTCCTTGTCGAGGCACTAGATACATCGAAGATGGCAATGCCGCTCGCCTCGCCGGATCGTGTTGCGCGGCGCGGCGCGCCTGCTGCGGTCCGCCGGCGCGCTGCGGCCTGATTTGAACCGTGTTTTTACACCGGCTTCGCGGTCTGCCGCAACTGCAATTTGTACTGTATGGTTCACCCCGACCGCGCTTCAGCGACGGCCGCGCGAACGCCCTGTTTCGGCCGCTGCGGCAGCCCCCGTCGAGGTACGGCGCGGCGCGGTTTTGCGTGCCGGTTTAGCGGCGCGTTGCGTAACGGGTTTGGTGACGGGGTTGGCTGCGGGTTTGCCCACGGGTTTGCTCAATGAAGCGGCCCGCTCGCGCGCCACGGTGCGCACCGCGTCGATCAGCGCGCGGGCCACCGGCGAAGGCTCAGCATCCGTACGCTGAATGAGTCCGACGGGTTCCTCGGTGCCCGCGTGCGGCATCGGCAGACGCACGAGCGCGCCTTGCTGCAGATCGTGCTCGACGGCACCGGCCGGTGCAAACCAGACCGCGTCGTTCTGCAACGCAAGCAGCCGCGCCACGGAAACCGACAGCATCTCCACGAACGATGACAACGGCGGAACACCCCACGCCTTGAGCAGATTGTCCGCGGCCTGGCGGATGAGCGTGCCGTACGGCGGCAGCACGATCGTGAAGCGATCGAGCGCCGCGTGCAGATCGGCGTGCTCCACAAGCGGATGACCCGCGCGAACCACGGCGAGCAATGGCTCGCTGTAAAGCTGCTCGAAGCTCAAGCCCACCATGCGCTCGGGGTCCGCCAGCCGCCCCACCGCGAATGCGATCGCGCCCGACTTCAACCGCTCCAGCAACTCCGCGTTCGCCGCCGTGGCGAGCCGCACGATGACATGCGGCCAGTGCGCCGCGAACACCCGCAGCGCGGCCGGCACCAGCGACGGCGCGACCGTGGGCAGCACGCCGATATCGAGCGTGGCCGTCGTCGTATTGCCATTGCGCGCGAGCAGATCAACGCCAAGGCGCAGCGCACTCACGCAGGCGCTGGCGTGCGGCATGAAGAGCAGCCCTTCGCGCGTGGGCACGGCGCCGCGCCGGCCGCGCTCGAACAGCCTCACGCCGAGCACCGCCTCCAGTTCGGCGACGGTCTTCGACACGGCCGGCTGCGTGATGGAAAGGCTCTCGGCAGCCTTCTGCACGCTGCCGAACTGCGCCACGGCGAGAAAGCACTGCAGATGGCGGAACTTGACCCGGCTGTCGGCGAGACGTCGTTGCATAACCGTCCGTTATACGAAACGCGAAAAAACGTCATTTTGCATAACTTTCCGGGTTCGATAAAGTCGCATCATCCCGCTGCACCTCATCACCCCCACTCCACAACGATTCCAAGGAGACACCCGATGGACGATTCGATTCTGTCCGCGCGCGACTTCCCTTCTCATCCGGCCTACATCGATCCCGGCTATCGGTCGTCGGTGAAGCGCGGTCCCACGCGTCCGCTCATTCCGCTGAAAGAAAAGCTGCGCGACCAGCACGCGCCCGTCTACGGCGCCGAAGACCTGGGCCCGCTCGACAACGACCTCACGCGCAATGCGGCCAGGAACGGCGCGCCGCTCGGCGAACGCATCATCGTGACGGGCCAGGTACTCGACGAAGGCGGCAAGCCGGTGCGCAACACGCTCGTGGAAGTCTGGCAGGCCAACGCCGCGGGCCGCTACGTGCACAAGCAGGACCAGCACGACGCGCCGCTCGATCCGAACTTCCTCGGCGCGGGCCGCTGCCTCACCGACAACGAAGGCCGCTATCGCTTCCTCACCATCAAGCCGGGCGCGTATCCCTGGGGCAATCATCCGAACGCGTGGCGGCCAAACCACATCCACTTCTCGCTGTTCGGCGATTACTTCGGCCAGCGGCTCGTCACGCAGATGTACTTCCCCGGCGACCCGCTGCTCGCGTACGACCCGATCTATCAGGGCGTGCCTGAAGGCGCGCGCGAGCGGCTGATTTCGCGCTTCTCGCTCGACACCACCGAAGAAGGCTTCTCGCTTGGCTACGAATTCGACATCGTGCTGCGCGGCCGCAACGAAACCCCGATGGAGCGTTGAACCATGACTCTCAAGCAAACGCCTTCGCAAACGGTCGGCCCGTACTTCGCCTACGGCCTGTGCCCTGAGCAATACAACTTCGACCACAAGAGCCTGTTCACGCCCGCGCTCGTCACGCCCGAAGCGCGGGGCGAGCACATTACGATCATCGGCCGCGTGTTCGACGGCGACGGCACGCCGATTCCCGACGCGATGCTCGAATTCACGCAGGTCGATAGCGATGGCCGCTATCCGCAGACGAGCCAGGAGGCGAACGAAACGGGCTTTCGCGGCTTTGCCCGCGTGGGCACGGGTACGGATGCGAAGCAGCGCTTCATTGTCGAAACCGTGAAGCCCGGTCGTGCGTCGGACAACGGCGCGCCGCACATCGACGTCACGGTGACGATGCGCGGTGTGCTGCTCCACGCCTTCACGCGCATCTATTTCGACGACGAAGCCGCGGCGAACGGACAAGATGCGGTGCTGTCGGCCGTGCCGGCCGAACGCCGCGCGACGCTGGTCGCGAAGCGCGAAGAGCACGTGGGCCGCGTGATCTACCGCTTCGACATCCACATGCAAGGCGACCGCGAGACGGTGTTCTTCGACGTGTAACGACACGGCGAAAGCGCTGACGTGCACGCTTCGGCGACGCGTCACGCCGCTTTCACGAGGCTTTCACATATCGGGACTACGATGCAGTCCGCGATAACCTGATCGCAAAACTCCGAGACACATTCGGTGCCCGCCTCGCGCGGGCACTTTTTTTATGGGTCTTTCGATGTTTTATGCGATGGGTCTCAACCGAACGGGCGCACGCCGATCAGCACGCCGTGCAGCCACAATGCGAAGATCGCCCACGCAACGAGGCCGGCGACCACGCATATCAGGTCCTTCGAGAACCGGCCCGGCGGATAAACGACGTTGGCCGCTGCATCGCGCCGCAGGGCCGCAATGAGGTCCACGACTGACCACACCAGAAACGCGCCGAACAGCACGAGCGCATTGAGCGTGCCGTTGGCCGCGAGGTGCGCAATCGCCCAGAGCATCACGCCCGTCACCATGGGGTGCTTCAGCAGCGACTTGAAATGCGTTTCGGGCACGTGTGCCGCGGGAAACAGAATGAACGCAAGCGCCGTGAGCGGCGCAGCGAGATGCGGCGCCCACGGCGGCGGCGTCCACAACACCACGGGATTGTGCCGGGCGAGGCCGTAGCCCCACACCAGCAGCACGAATCCGATCAACGACACCACGGAGTACGCGCTTTTCCAACCCTTCTCGCCGAGGCGGGCAATCTGCGCGCGCCGCCAGTCTTCGGCCACGATGCGAACCGAGTGCGCACCGAGAAAAACCACCAACCCGATAATCAGCACCGACATGTCTAGCACCTCGCGCAGGCTCCATGAAGATGGCGGCGATTGTCGCCCGAATTCGAGCCGGCTGACAAACGGATTTCGGATTTCGGATTCCGATGCACCACTTGCATGCATTGTGGTCGTGCGATTTTGTCGTTGATACTGTTGCGCAGCCGTTCGTGCCATCGCGCCCTTCACCACATACCCAGCGAATGCAAGCGGCATATCCCGGAGCCCCCGCATGGAAACGAACTGGAATCTGATTCGCGAAGTCATCAAAACCGCCATCGACAGCTGCGAGAAACTCGAACAGGCGGGTTACGCCGAACAACACCGAGGCATCACCATCGAAGTGGGCGGACAGCGCGCCAGCGGACAGGACTTCCTCGTCAGCGCGTGGACGCTGGCGGAAAACGCCCGCTACGAAATCATTCGCGAGCGACACGACCACGGCCTCGATCTGCCGTATGTGCCCGAGACGTCGCGCATTCTGGTGGCCGTCGCGGCGGCATGCGCGGAACTGGTCGGCGCAGGCAAGTCGCCGCCCGCCGAAACGTTCATGCGCGGCATGATCGACTGGTATAGAAACCACTTCGACGCGCACGTCGGCAAGGCTATTTCGTCTTGATGGCGAGAACGCATGGACGACAACCCGAATAAACAACAGCGAATGGCGCCACGGCTAAGCGAAATCGAGATTGCATCGGCACGGCTTTCAATCAAACCGTTCTCCGCCGACGACGCAAACGCCGCGTTCAGGTGCATTACGCCTACCCTCACCCGGTTCATGGCGTGGGATCCGCCCGCCAACAAAGAAGCCTTCAATCGCATCTGGCAGCAATGGCAGCTGGCTGCCGCAGAAGGATCGGAGTTTGTCTTCGCGATACGGGAACGCGAAAGTGCAGCGTTTCTTGGCTTGACGGGATTGCACCGGCTGCACAGCGAACACCCGGAACTGGGCATCTGGATTCGCGAAGATCGCCACCGCGAAGGTTTCGGCCGTGAAGCCGTGAGCCAGGTGGCTCGATGGGCAACGTGCATTCTCGGCATACAACGAGGCTTCACGTATCCCGTAGCAGAGGAAAATCGCGCAAGTCGCCGGATTGCCGAAGGGCTCGGTGGCGTCGTGGTCGAACAGCGAATCGAGCCTAAATATCGCGCTGTCGTGTATCGCATACCACCGCAGTCCATTGCGCACACCGATCCGCAAGCTTGACGCGAGCGCCGCGTTCCACGCGGCATCGCTTTCGTCTGCGCACCAACCACGAGCCCACTGCCACACCCCGACTGTCCGCCGCGAAGCCACGTACAAGAAACCGAACTACAGGCCCGTCGCACCGACTGCGCACACATGGGCGCCGCTTGACAAGGTCATGTGACCCCTCCTATTTTTCCCTTGTCGCTCGTCCTTACCAAATCTTTCTCAAGGCGGCGAAAGCCTCAAAACAGTAGGAGTTACTGACCATGCCTCACGGCATGTAGTTAGTACTCTTATTCATATCGGTCAGTTCAAGCTCAAGGCAGTTGTGAAAGTCGAACGTCAGCCGCAGGTGCCGGCGGGTTCTGCACGCGCTGTCTGTTTCTCATGTGCCCAACCGGCGACCGCGGTCTTGTGTAGTGGTATCTCACCAGTCACAGGGACAGAAATGAAACCAGACCGTAGTTCCAGCGGCAGCCGCGCCATTGCGCCGGCCCGCGCCGGCCGCGCGCGCCGTGGGCGCTGGCTCGCAGTGCCGGGCGCATTGCTCACGAGCGTACTGATTCTTGCGGGTTGCGGCGGCGGCGATAGCGGCTCGGGATCGTCTGCGGCAAGCGCCATGCGCCAGGTGGCCGCAAATCAGGCCGCCGCACAAACGCCTGCGGCCAATCAAGCCAATCAGCCCTACACCGACCCGGTGGCCTACTCGCTCAATGCCAATGACGGTCTGCCGCTTTCGCAGGTGAAGGAACGCGCGGCCGTCATGCATTACCAGTGGACGTCGGGCCAGAGCACCGTCAACTACACGACGACCACCGGCCATCTGACGGCTCTGGATGCGAACGGCAACCCCGAAGCGACCATGTCGTACGTCGCCTATACGGCCCCGAACGCGGACGGCTCGCCACGGCCCGTCACGTTCTTCTATAACGGCGGTCCCGGTTCGTCGTCCATCTGGCTGCGGCTGGGCTCGTTCGCGCCCACGCGCGTCGCCACGCCTGACCCGCTGCTCACCAACTGGCCCAACTATCCGCTCGTCAACAACAGCGAGAGCCTGATCGACACCACGGACATGGTGTTCATCGATCCTCCGGGCACCGGTCTTTCCGAAGCGATCCTGCCGAACACGAACCAGAAATTCTGGGGCTGCGATCCCGACGTGAACGTGATGCGCGATTTCATCACGCGCTATCTGACAGTGAACAACCGCAGCAGCTCGCCCATTTATCTGTACGGCGAATCGTATGGCACGCCGCGCACCGACATGCTCGCGCTCGCACTCGAGTCCTCGGGCGTGCACCTTACGGGCATCGTGCTGCAGTCGTCCATCCTCAACTACTTCGCCGACGCCATCGAGGCCACCGCGATCACGGCATCCACGGAAGGCTTGATGCTGGATACCGATACGCTCGCGGGCTATTACCCCGGCTATGCAGCCGTGGCGGCCTATTTCAATCAGGTCTCGCCACCGCCGCTCGACATGGGTCTCTATGCGCTGCAATCCGAAATATTCGCGACGGGCCAGTACAACCACTTCAAGAAGTACGCGCAGTCGTGGGTACTGAGCCAGCTCGGCATTCCGGACGCGCTCGGCACGCCGGTGTTTCCGGCCACGCGCACGCTGGAATCGTGGCGCTGGCCGTCGAGCCTGACCTTGCAGGCGCTGCAGGGTTACTTCAACGTGAATCCGTTCAATACGGCGCTGCTGCCCGGCACGACGATTGGCCGCTACGACGGACGCGTTTCGCTGCCCAATTCGGACCCGCGTCTGCAGAACGATTCGGATCCGTCGGACATCCTGATCTCGCAGCCGTTCACCACCGCACTGCAGACGCAGATGCCGAACTACCTGGGCTACCGCGCGCCGAACGCGACATACATGCCGCTCAACGACGCCATCATCCAGGTGTGGGACTTCTCGCATGACGGCCAGCCGTTGCCGGACACGCTGCCCGATCTGCTCGGCGCCATCACGCTCAACCCGCAGTTGAAGGTACTCGCGGAGAACGGCTATCACGATCTCGCCACGCCGTTCTTCAATACGGAAAAGCAGCTCGCGCGGTTGCAAACGGTGCCGGGCATGAATCCGAACCTGCAGGTGAACTTCTTCCAGGGCGGCCACATGATTTATCTGGATGACGTGGCCCGTCCGCAGATGAAGACCGACCTCGTGGACTACTACCGCGGCCAGCCGATTCCGCTCGCACTCTCGCTGTGGACGCTGCCGGCGCCGTGGCCCGACGAGAGCCCGGCCGGCACACCCACGGCCGCCGCAGCGCAGACCGCGGCCGCGCAGTAAGCTAAGGAGAAACGCGGGCATCCGTTCGCGCGGGCGCCCGCCCCATCATGCCCTTCTATTGCGAGTGATCATGTCTCCAATCGATATGCTGCGGCGCGTTCTGCCGCTAATCGTGCTCGGCGCCGTGGTCGGCAACGTTCAGGCGTCCGATCTTCAGTCCGTCGCGCCCGTCACGCTGCCCAAAGGCGGCCACGGCGTGGATGGTCCGTTCTTCCCGACCAACCGCCCCGTGCCTGTGGTGCCGTCCACCGGAACCCAGCTCCAGCAGCAGGCCCAGCAACGCATCGAAGCACGCCTCGGCGCCAATACGGTGCTGAGCAACGGCGCCGCCATCACCAAGGCGCAGGCCCAGACGAGCGGGCTCGGGTATATCGCCAAGCACTTCGACCAGATCGATACGTCGCATACGGGACGCGTGTCGATGAGCGACGTCCGGCAGTATCTGCAACAGCAACAGGCACAGTTGCAGCAGAAGCGTCAGTGATGTCGTGCAGGTCGTGAGTACTGTGCGGGTTATGTGATGTTCCGTTCAACGGCTGCACGAGTCGAAGGCAGCCGTTGAACGGACGACGCAGCCCGCGCTAGCTGCGATAGTCGGAAAGCGTGTTGTCGATGAGCCGCAACGCGGCTTCCCATGCGAGTTGCACGATGCCTTCGGCTTCGTCCCGCTGGAATTGACTGGCCGTGAGCTTGCAGACCGCCTCGGAAGGCATCGAGAGTTCCGCACCGCCCGCCAGCGCCTGCACCTGAATCTGGCAAGCGCGCTCGAGGAAGTAGATCTCCTGAAAGGCAGCCGCCGCCGACGCGCCCCCCGCCAGCAAGCCATGATTGCGCAGGATCATCGCGTTGCATGATCCCAGATCGGCAATCAGCCGCTCGCGCTCGCCGAGATCGAGCGCAATGCCTTCGTAGTCGTGATACGCGAGGTGACCGTAAAACTTCAGCGCGTGCTGGCTGATCGGCAGGAGTCCGTGCTTTTGCGCCGACACCGCCGACCCCGCCGCCGTATGCGTGTGCACGACAAAGCGCAGGTCGGGACGCGCCATATGCACCGCGGAGTGAATCGTGAAGCCCGCGGCGTTCACGCGGTAGCGTGCGGGGTCGTCGGATACGGAGGGCTCGACGACGCGTCCGTCGCGGTCGATCTTCACGAGATCGGAAGCACGCATCTCATCGAACAACACGCCGTAGCGATTGATCAGGAAATGGTGCTCGGGACCCGGCACGCGTGCGGTGATATGCGTGTCGATCAGGTCCGTCATGCGGAAATGCGCAACGAGCCGATAAAGCGCGGCGAGATCGCAGCGGGTGGCCCATTCGTCGTCGCTGTAACGCGAGGAAGCCGCAGCCGCTGCGGTCGTGGATGCCGATGAATTCGGGGTGGCCGCCATGCGGAAAGCTCCTGAATCGACTGAACAGCACGCGCGTGCCGTGGTGCAAAATCCCGCCGCGCAATATCCGTCTGCCAAATACTTTTTATTGCCGGGATTCAGCGGAATTGAGCGGCGGTCCTGATACGAAAATAACGGCGGCTGGAATAACGCGCATCACCTATTCGCGAAAACACGGCAATGCGCTTTACCGCTTCAGCAGCGGAAATGCTCCATGTTCTGGCCCGCATTGACCGCCCGGGTCAGCCATTCGGGCCGCTCGCCCTGGCCGTCCCAGGTGTTGCCATATGCATCGCGGTACATGGGGGACTTTTGCGCATCGGCCGCTATGGAGGCTTCAAGGTCTTCCAGCGTAATCCCGAATTCATCCATACGGCGTCGAATCCACACGATCAGCCGTTCGCGCGCCTCTCCGTCGAGGTCGAACATTCGTAAGTCCTCTCGCTCCGTCACGACGTGCCGCATTTTTCCGTGTCGGAAAATGCACGTCTCAAAAGGGTTTTGAATACTGAATAGGACAAAGGCTTCGCTGATGCCAGCGAAGCCTTACTGTTTGTTTTGACGAGGGCGGGGGCGAGACCGCGTTCGATTCGAACCCGCGGTGTGCGTTCCGGAGATGGACTGGATGGGCCGCTCCGCCCGCAAATCAATACCTTGCGCTGTGCCAGATACCGCAAACGGCGCCCATCATACCCTGCGCCAGGCCCGCTGATCAAGGGGTTGTCGCGAGGCCCAGGGTCGTGCGCAAGCCCCGCCGGGCAAGGCTCTCACGGCATCAGAAATCGAGCCGTGCGGAGAGCAGAAACTCGCGGCTCTCGCCAATCGTGACGAACGGCAGCCCCGTGCAGCAGCTCGACGTGTAGTACGTCGAGTTGAAGAGGTTTTTCGCGTTCAACTGCCACGCAATGGAGCGGCCATAAATGCGCGAATCCCACGCCACGAACGCATCCACCACGTGTCCCCACGGCAGGTGGTACACCTTGCCCGTGCCGTCGCCCACCGGCAGGCTGCTGAACACGCGACCGCCCACGCCGGCGCGTACGCGGCCGCTCACGGGCGCCTCGCCGACGTTGCCGAAATCGTGCGTGAGGTACAGCGCACCCGCGTGCTTCGGCGCATTGGGCAGCGGATTGCCGGCGAGCTTCGGGTCGTCGGCATAACGCGCTTCGGTGTAGGTATAGCTGCCGATCACGCTCCACGTGCTGCTGAGCTTGCCGTTCGCCTCGAGTTCGAGCCCGCGCGAGCGCGCACGCCCCGCATTGCGCGTGTAGTTCACGCCGTTGATGGTTTCCGTGGTCTGGATGTTGCGCTTGTGGATGTCGAACAGCGCGACCGACGCCGTGATCCGATCGGTCACCAGCTTCGAGCCCGCTTCCCACGCGTTCGCTTCTTCGGGCGGCAGATCGCCGATAGGCTGCGCAATCGACGTATTCGGCCGGAACGACTGGCTATAGCTCGCATAGACCGACCACGCCGGATCGATCTTGTAGACCACGCCCGCGCGCGGCACCACCTTGTCGGCATGCACGTTGGCGCCGGTCACGAAGGGCCGTCCCTTGCCCGTGAGTTCGCCGAACGACTCGTAACGCAGCCCGCCCATCACGATCCAGCGGTCGCCCAGATGCACCGCGTCCTGCACGAACGCGCCGCGCGAAATGAGCTTGTCGGTCTGGTCGCTGTCGGCCTTCGAGAGCGTACTGGTCTGCGAAAGCAGGCCGTACACCGGCGCATACAGGTTGAAGCTGGAGCTGTTCTTGCCGCGATAAAGGTCGCCCAGCACGCGATAGTTGCGCATGTAATCGACGCCCGCGAGCACGTCGTGCTGCAGCCCGAAAATCTGCACCTTGCCTTCCAGGTTCAACGTGAGGTTGTGCACGTCCTGCACGCCGTTCTGCGTGCTGTCCACGCGGCGCGTGAGCACGCCCGTATTGAAGTTCGCCGAGAGCACGCGCGCCTGCCAGTCGTTGTAGTAGGTGCGGTTGTAGCCGTAGCCCGCATGCACGGTCCAGTTCGGGCTCAGCTTGTGATCGACGCGCAGGTTGACCGCATCGGAGCGGCCAGTCGAGACGTTGTAGCGCTCGTCGAGCCGTTCGTCGGCGGGAATCGCCACGGGATTGCCCGTGCGCGTGTCGATCAGCGTGCCGCGGTCGAACGGCACGGAGTAATTCATGTGCTCGTATTGCAGCAGCACTGTCGTATCGCGCCCGTACCAGGCGAGCGACGGCGCGATGGTCTCCTGGCGCGTCTGCCCGAAGTTGCGCCAGTAATCGACGCGCTGATGATCGGCAATCAGCCGATACGCGAGGCCCGACGTGCCGACAGGCCCGGTCAGGTCGATCTGCGCGCCGCCTCCGCCGTACGAACTCGCGAAGCCCGACACCGAATTCTGTGCTTCGAGTTGCGGCTTCTTCGTCACGACGTTGATGATGCCGCCCGGGTCCTGAATGCCGTAGAGCATCGACGCCGGGCCTTTCAGCACTTCGATGCGCTCCGTGGTGGGCGTGAAGTTGCGCGGCTGCACGGACTGCATGCCGTCGCGCAGGATGGAGTTGTCGCGGTTGTCGCCGAAGCCGCGTTTCACGATGGCATCGAGCGTGCCGCCAAGCGTATTGCCCATGCGCACGCCGGGCACGGTGGCGAGGGCGTCGGCGAGACTGTCGGGTGCGCGGTCTTCGATCTGCTGCTGGGTGACGACGTTGACCGCTTGGGGCACATCGATGAGCGGCGTGTCGGTTCGCGTGGCCACCGTGGCGCGCCGCGGCTGGTAGCCCGTTTCGTCGAGCGGCTTCGATGCGCTGACTTTTACGGCCGGTAATGACGGCGTGGCGTCGGCTTGGGGCGTCCTGGTTTCCGTTTGGGCGTCGCTCACTGCGCCTGTTACGGCGCTCCCCGTCACCGCGTCCGCGCGCACGGCCGTTGCCGCCCATCCCTGCGCGACCACGAGCGATGCCGCGCATGCCAATCCTCGGCGCCTCGTGCGCCGCTTGCTGCTTTCCATCCGGTACCCCGAATCCATTTGTAAGTTTTCTGGAAGACGGGGATAGTACCGTTATCGAGAATGATTCTCAATAATTTATTTTCGGGAAGCTGTCTCTGAGTTGAACGAAAGCCTTCGTTGCGTGGACGTGAGGCGTTTGCGGCCCGCAGCGCGGGGCATCAAGCCTCAAGCGTCAGGCCTCAAGCGTCCGGCGACGCCTTCGAAGCCGCTTTGCGCCTGTCCCGGAAGAAATGAACGAGCGCGGCAACGCCGAGCAAGAACATCAGAAAACTGCCGATCGGCAGCGTCATGAGGCCCATCCAGCCCAGCACGCCCATGGACCCCAGCAACTCGCCGAAGTCGTGACCCAGGATCACGCAGGGGTAAAAGCCCGCCTCGTCCAGCCGGCATCCGTTCGCAGTCGCCACGGCGCCGGCAATGAAGACCGAGATGAACGGCGACGCGGTGAACAGGGCAATGAGCCAGAAGGCCAGCACATAGCGTTTGCGGAGGGTCATGGGGCGGTCCTCGAGTTCTTGCGTACGTCTTCGCGCGATTTTTCCACGGCACGTGTCGATTCATCAAACCGCCCCGGCACCGAATAATGCCCGGCGTCCGGGGCGTACGAAGCGTCCAAATCGTTCAAGGCACCGCGATCCGCCTCACGCTTCGCCGCCCGCCGCTCTCGCCGCTCTCGCCGGCACGCCCTCGCCCCGCGCCAGCACCGGCCGCAGCGCCACGCCCGTGTGACTGCCGGCCACGCGCACGAGCCCTTCGGGGTCTGCAGCGGCCACAATGGCGCCGCCGCCCACGCCGCCTTCCGGACCGAGGTCGATGATCCAGTCGGCTTCCGCGATCACGTCGAGGTCGTGCTCGATCACGACGACGCTGTGCCCGCCGTCCACGAGCCGGTGCAGCACGCGGATCAGCTTCGCGACGTCGGCCATGTGCAGCCCCACCGTCGGTTCGTCGAGCACGTAGAGCGTGTGCGGCGCCTTCTGCCCGCGCCGTGTGACGTCGTCGCGTACCTTCGAAAGTTCGGTGACGAGCTTGATGCGCTGCGCCTCCCCGCCCGAAAGCGTCGGCGACGGCTGGCCGAGCGTCAGGTAGCCGAGCCCCACGTCCTTCATCAGCTGCAGCGGATGCGCGATGTTCGTGACTGCCGAGAAGAACTCGACCGCCTCGTCGATCTCCATCGTGAGCACTTCGCCGATGTTGCGTCCGCGCCAGCTCACGGCGAGCGTTTCGGGGTTGAAGCGCTGGCCGTGGCATACGTCGCAGGGCACTTTCACGTCGGGCAGGAAGCTCATGCCGATGGTGCGCACGCCCTGGCCTTCGCAGGCCGGGCAACGTCCGTCGCCGGTGTTGAACGAGAAGCGCGAGGCCGTGTAGCCGCGCGCACGCGCTTCGAGCGTTTCCGCGAACAGCCGGCGAATCGCGTCCCACACGCCGATATACGTGGCCGGACACGAGCGCGGTGTCTTGCCAATGGGCGTCTGGTCCACTTCCAGTACGCGGTCGATGCTTTCCCAGCCTGAGATCGAATCGCACCCTTGCCAGGCGTGTGCGACATCCACCTTCGGCCGAACCGCCGACCGCGCGAGCACGCTGGAGCGCCTTGCGGCCATCGCGGCCTTGTCGTTCGCCGCGCGTGCACCGCCCTGCGCGGCCTTGCGCGCCCGCCGTTCCGCAGGCGACGAGAGCACCGAGCGCCCCACCGCGTCGAGCATGTTGGCCATCAGCACGTCGCGCGCGAGCGTCGATTTGCCCGAACCGCTCACGCCCGTAATCGCCACGAGCCGCGCCAGCGGAATCGGCACCGTCACGTCGCGCAGGTTGTGCAGCTTTGCGCCGTGCACGGTGAGCCAGTTCAACGGCGGCATCTCTGCGCCGTTCGCGCTTCCGTTCACGTTCGCCGTTGCCTGCTGCGCCTTTGCCTGCCGCGCCTTTGCTTTTGCCCCGGGCACCGCCACCGGCCGCCGCGCCTGCAACGGATGCACCATCGGCCGCGCCAGGAACTGCCCCGTCAGCGATTCGGGATGCGCGGCGAGATCCGCCACGCCGCCCTGCGCGATCACGCGCCCACCGCGTTTGCCCGCACCGGGCCCGATGTCGATGATGTGATCCGCGCGGCGAATCGTGTCCTCGTCGTGCTCCACCACGACGAGCGTGTTGCCCTTCTCGCCCAGGCTGCGCAGCGCGTCGAGCAGAATCTGGTTGTCGCGCGGATGCAGGCCGATGGTGGGTTCGTCGAGGACGTAGCACACGCCTTGCAGGTTGCTGCCCAGTTGCGCCGCAAGCCGGATGCGCTGCGCTTCGCCGCCCGAAAGGCTGGGCGCCGCGCGGTCGAGGCTCAGATAGCCGAGCCCCACTTCCTCCAGGAACTGCAGGCGGCTGCGGATTTCGCTGATCACGTCGCGCGCGATCTCCGCGTCGCGTCCCGAGAGTTCCAGCGTGTCGACCCAGCGGCGCGTGTCGGCCACCGTCCATTGCGCGACGTCCACGATGGCGTGCGCGTCGAAGGTCACCGCACGCGCCACCGTGTTGAGGCGCGTGCCACCGCAGTCGGGGCACGGCTCCTCGCCCACGCCTTCGGGCTCCAGTTCCTCGGAAGGCAGCGTCTGTTCGCGGCCGCGGCCGTCGTCGGCGGTGATCGTGTCGTCGTAGGCCGCGCGCTGTTCACGCGTGAGCGAAAGGCCCGTGCCCACGCACGACGTGCACCAGCCGTGCTTGCTGTTGTACGAGAACATGCGCGGATCGAGTTCGGGATAGCTCGTGCCGCACACCGGGCAGGCGCGCTTCGTGGAGAGCACCTTCACGGTGCCGATGCGCGCCGTCGGCTTGCCGTTGCCCATCGCGCGGTCCAGCCCGTCGAGCGGCGCAAGCAGATGCACGACGCCCTTGCCCGCTTCCAGCGCCGCATCCAGCGCGCGTCGCAGGTCGGCTTCGCGTTCGGGCGCGATCACGAGGTCCGCGACAGGCAGCTCGATGGTGTGCTCGCGAAAGCGGTCGAGCTTCGGCCACGGGTCCACCGGCACGAACTCGCCGTCCACGCGCAGATGGCTGTTGCCGCGCGCCTTCGCCCACTTCGCGAGGTCCGTATACACGCCCTTGCGGTTCACCACGAGCGGCGCGAGCAGCCCCACGTGCTGGCCGCGATGGTCGCGCATCAACTGCGCGGCAATCGAATCCACGCTCTGCGCCGTCACGGGCGTGCCGTCGTGGACGCAGTGCTGCACGCCGAGCTTCACGTACAGCAACCGCAGGAAGTGCCACACCTCGGAAGTGGTGGCCACGGTGCTCTTGCGTCCGCCGCGCGAGAGCCGCTGTTCGATCGCGACCGTGGGCGGAATGCCGTAGACCGCATCCACTTCGGGACGGCCCGCCGGCTGCACGATGGAGCGCGCGTAAGCGTTCAGCGATTCGAGGTAGCGGCGCTGCCCTTCGTGAAAGAGGATGTCGAACGCGAGCGTCGATTTGCCCGAACCCGACACGCCCGTAATCACGTTGAAACGGCCGTGCGGAATGTCCACGTCGAGCGACTTCAGGTTGTGCTCGCGTGCATTGACGATGCGCACCACGTCTTCGCCTTCCACGGCACGGCGTGCGCGCGCCGCCTTCAGCGACCGCTGCAGCGGCACGCCCTGCTCGCGCGCTTCCAGCGTGCCGAGCGCCTCGTCGTATTGCAGCAGCGCGAGGCCCGTATGCGAGCGCGCGCAGGCCTTCACGTCTTCGGGCGTGCCCGCGCACACCAGTTCGCCGCCCGCGTCGCCGCCTTCGGGGCCCAGGTCGACGATCCAGTCCGCCGCGCGGATCACGTCCAGGTTGTGCTCGATCACGACGAGCGAATGGCCGCGCGCCAGCAGCTTGCCGAACGCCTGCATGAGCTTCGCGATGTCGTCGAAGTGCAGGCCCGTGGTGGGTTCGTCGAACATGAAGAGACGACCTTCGCCGGAGGTCTGACCGCCGCGCGTGGGCGCCGTTTCGGCGAGGAAGCCCGCAAGCTTGAGCCGCTGCGCCTCCCCGCCCGAAAGCGTGGGCACGGGCTGACCGAGCTTCACGTATTCGAGGCCGACATCGACGATGGGCTGCAACACGCGCAGCACTTCGGCGTCGGCGGCGAAAAGCTGCGTGGCCTCGCTCACCGTGAGGTCGAGCACGTCGGCAATGGAAAGCGCACGGTCGCCGCGCGCGATCTTCACTTCGAGAATCTCGGCGCGGTAGCGGCTGCCGTCGCAGTCGGGGCAGCGCAGATACACGTCGCTCAGGAACTGCATCTCGACGTGCTCGAAGCCCGAGCCGCCGCACGTCGGGCAGCGGCCCTCGCCCGAGTTGAAGCTGAACGTGCCCGCGCCGTAGCCGCGCTCCAGCGCGAGCGGCGCCTTCGCGAACAGCTTGCGGATTTCGTCGAACGCGCCCACGTAGCTGGCGGGGTTCGAGCGCGCCGTCTTGCCGATGGGCGACTGATCGACGAACACGGCGTCGCTGATCGCGTCCACGCCCTTCAACGCGCGATAGGCGCCCGGCGATTCGGTCGCCTTGCCGAGATGGCGCGCGAGCGCCGGGTACAGCACGTCCTGCACGAGCGTCGATTTGCCCGAGCCCGACACGCCCGTCACGCAGACAAGGCGCTGCAACGGCAACGCCACCGTCACGTCACGCAGGTTGTGCTCGCTCGCGCCTTCCAGCACGAGGCGCGGCGTGGTGCTTTCAACCGGCCGGCGCGCCCAGCGCGAGGCGTCGGCCACGTGCCGGCGGCCGCCCAGGTAGTCGCCCGTGAGCGTGCCCGCCTCGCGGATGTCGTCGGGCGTGCCGTCGTAGATGATCGTGCCGCCGCGTTCGCCGGGCCCCGGGCCCATGTCGATCAGGCGGTCCGCCGCGAGCATCACGGAAGGGTCGTGCTCCACCACCACGAGCGTGTTGCCCGCGTCGCGCAGCCGGTGCATGGCCTCCACGATGCGGTTGAGGTCGCGCGGATGCAGCCCGATGCTGGGCTCGTCGAGGACGAACAGCGTCTTCGTGAGCGACGTGCCGAGCGCCGTGGTGAGGTTGATGCGCTGCACCTCGCCGCCCGAGAGCGTGCGGCTCTGGCGGTCGAGCGTGAGGTAGCCGAGCCCCACGTCGCACAGATATTTGAGCCGCGTGCGCACTTCGGCGAGCAGCAGTTTGAGCGCGTCGTCGAGCAGCGCCGAAGGCAGCGTGAGGTCGTCGAAGAAACGCCGGATGCGCTCGATAGGCAAGAGCATCAGGTCGTGCACCGTGAGCCCCGGCAGCGCTTCGAGCTGCGCGCGCTGCCACTTCACGCCGTGCGGCAGGAAGCGCGCGTGCGGGTCCAGCACGGCGTCGGCGTTCGGCTTGCTGCCAAGGCGCCATTGCAGCGACTCGGTCTTGAGCCGCGCGCCGCCGCACACCTCGCAGGGCGTGTAGCTGCGGTACTTCGAGAGCAGCACGCGGATGTGCATCTTGTACGCCTTCGACTCGAGGTAGCCGAAGAAACGCTTCACGCCGTACCACTGCGTCTGCCACTTGCCGGTCCACTCGGGCGAGCCTTCGATCACCCAGTCGCGCTCGGCCTGCGTGAGCTGCGACCACGCCACGTCGCGGCGAATGCCGGCCTTCGCGGCGTAGCGCATGAGGTCGTCCTGGCATTCCTTCCAGGCGGGCGTTTGCAGCGGCTTGATGGCGCCGCCGCGCAGCGTCTTGCGCTCGTCGGGAATCACGAGGCCCCAATCGACGCCGATCACGCGGCCAAAGCCGCGGCACGTCTCGCAGGCGCCATAGGCCGAGTTGAACGAGAACAGCGCGGGCTGCGGGTCCGCGTAGCGCAGATCGCTTTCGGGGCAATGCAGGCCCGTGGAGAAGCGCCAGATTTCGGGCGGCTGCGCCTCGCCCGCGGTTACGGCCGCCTCGCCTTCACGCACGACATAGACGTTCACGCGGCCCGCGCCGCGCTTGAGTGACGCCTCGATGGCCTCGATCACACGGCTCTTCTCCGCGTTCTGCAGGCGAAAGCGGTCGGCCACCACGTCGAGCAGCTTGCGCTTGCCCGCCGCCGTCACGACCTCGCGCTGCGCCTGCACGCGCGTGTAGCCGCTCGCGGAGAGCCACTGCGCGACTTCCTCTTCGGTAGCCGAGTCGGGCAACTCGACGGGGAACGTCACGACGAGGCGCGGGTCGTCCGTCGCGGTGCGCGCGCGCAGTTCGGCGTAGATCGTTTCGGGCGTGTCGTGGCGCACCGGCAGCGCCGTCTCGCGATCGAACAGGCTCGCCGCACGTGCGTAGAGCAGTTTCAGGTGGTCGTTGAGTTCCGTCATCGTGCCGACCGTGGAGCGCGAGCTGCGCACCGGATTGGTCTGGTCGATGGCGATGGCGGGCGGCACGCCGTCCACGCGGTCCACCTGCGGGCGGTCCATGCGGTCCAGAAACTGGCGGGCGTAGGCGCTGAAGGTCTCGACGTAGCGGCGCTGGCCTTCGGCGTAGAGCGTGTCGAAGACGAGGCTCGACTTGCCCGATCCCGAAGGACCGGTCACGACCGTCATCTCGCCCGTGCGCAGGTCGAGGTCGAGGTTCTTGAGATTGTGCTGGCGGGCGCCGCGAATGCGGATGGTTCGGTTATCGCTCACTTGGGCAGATATTCCGGCTGGTCAAAATGTGGGACCGGGACGGCGGCCGGGGCATATGCGCTGGGGCGCGCCATGCGTGAGACCCGGAACGCCGTCCGCGGCGTAGGTGTTAAATTCTACTGTATGTTTATACAGCACATGCAACGCCGCGCCAGGCGTGGCTGCGGCGGGCGGCGACGGTGAAATCCCGCCTGGGCGCGCGTGGGTTCGCGTGATAGATTCAGCGCTCGCGTCGCTCGTCTGGCGGCCCGCCGCCAGCTTCCCCCCCTTTTCACCCACACGGAGCATCCCGATGGACTCACGCGCCGAGCGTGTCATCGTCATGGAGGTGGGCCTGCGCGACGGCCTGCAAAGCATTGCGCGCATCATGCCCACCGACGCCAAGAAACGCTGGATCGACGCCGCCTATGCCGCCGGCGTGCGGCACATGGAAGTCACGTCGTTCGTGCCGCCGAAGCTGCTGCCGCAACTGGCCGACGCCGCCGACGTGGTGGCCCACGCGCTCGGCTACGCGGACCTCGTGGTCACCGCCCTCGTGCCCAACGTGAAGGGCGCCGAACGGGCGCTCGATGCCGGCGTGCAGCGCATCGTGGTGCCCATTTCGGTCAGCGCCGCGCACAGCCTCGCGAACGTACGCAAGACGCCCGACGAGATGATCGCGGCCTTCGCCGACATGCGCAGGCTCTGCGAAGGCCGCGCCGAACTCGTGGCCGGGCTGTCCACGGTGTTCGGCTGCACGCTGCAAGGCGACGTGCCGCGCGAAGAGGTGGCGCGCATCGCGCGGCTCGCGCTCGATGCGGGCGCCGACGTCCTCTCGCTTGCCGACACGACGGGCATGGCCACGCCGCGCCAGGTGGGCGAGATCATCGAGCTTGCGCGCGGCATTGCCGGCAGCAAGCTGCGCGCGCTGCATCTGCATGACACGCGCGGCCTTGCGCTCGCCAACGCGCTCGTCGGGCTTCAGCACGGCATTCGCGAATTCGATGCATCGCTCGCGGGCCTGGGCGGCTGTCCGCATGCGCCGGGCGCAACCGGCAACGTGAACACCGAAGACCTCGTTTTCATGCTGGAAAGCATGGGTTACGACACGGGCATCCACCTGCCCGCCCTGCTCGCCTCGCGCAGCGTGCTGGCCGACGCGCTGCCCGGCGAGCCGCTCTATGGCTACCTCGCGCGGGCGGGTCTGCCCGCCACGTTCGACTCGCAACGCAGCACGTCATCGGTTACGCGCACCACCTCATGAATACCGCATCCGCATCGCCTCCCATGCCGCTCGCCGGCATCCGCGTCGTCGAGCTCTCGCACATGGTGATGGGCCCCACGTGCGGCATGATCCTGGGCGACCTGGGCGCCGAGGTCATCAAGGTCGAGCCGCCGCGCGGCGACAGTACGCGGCGTCTGATCGGCACCGGCGCCGGCTTCTTTCGCACCTTCAATCGCAACAAGAAGAGCGTGACGCTCGACCTCGATACGGAGGCCGGTCTCGACGCGCTGCGCAAGCTCGCGGATACCGCCGACGTATTCGTCGAAAACTTCAAGCCCGGCCGCATGGCAAGTCTCGGGCTCGACTACGCCTCGCTCAAGGCGCGCAATCCGAAGCTCATCTACGTCTCGCACAAGGGCTTTCTCGCGGGCCCGTACGAACATCGCCTCGCGCTCGACGAAGTCGTGCAGATGATGGCGGGCCTCGCCTACATGACCGGTCCCGCAGGCCGCCCGCTGCGCGCGGGAAGCTCGGTCAACGACATCATGGGCGGCATGTTCGGCGCCATCGGCGTGCTGGCCGCGCTGCACGAACGCCACGCCACGGGCCACGGCAAGGAAGTGCAGAGCGCGCTCTTCGAAAACTGCGTGCTGCTTTCTGCGCAGCACATGCAGCAATACGCGGCGACGGGAGCCGCACCTTCGCCGATGCCCGAACGCATCAGTGCGTGGGCCGTCTACGACGTGTTCACGCTCGCGCACGGCGAGCAGATGTTCATTGCCGCCACGGGCGACGCCCAATGGCGCTCGCTGTGCGCGCTGCTTGACCGGCCGGACCTGCTGGCTGACGCGCGTCTTGCCAGCAACAACGACCGCGTTCGCGCGCGCAGCTGGCTACTTGCCGAACTTGCGACCACGCTCGCCACGCGCGAAGCGGCAGAACTGGCGCCGTTGTTCGAGCGCCACCACGTGCCGTTCGCGGCCATCACGAAGCCGGAAGAGCTATTCGACGACCCGCATCTGCTCGCAAGCGGCGGCCTCGCGCCGCTTCAACTCGACGACGGCGGCGAGACGCGCATGCCGCTGCTGCCGCTTTCGCTCGACGGTCAACGCCTGCCGCCGCGCCTGCCTATCGCGAAGGTCGGCGAGCACACGCATGACGTGCTGCGCGGGCTCGGTTACAGCGATGAAGAGATCGACGCGCTGAGCGGCACGGCGAATGGGGCGCAGCAAGCGACGTGAGTCGGGGGCCGTGCGCCTACATCAAGGCCGCCGCGCCCCGCCTAGCGGCGCCAGGCGCCGGCGCGCCACCACCGGCGCAATGCGGCGAAAGCGTTCGCGCTTGTGCTCTTCGTCGAAGAGCGCGAGCGACGGCTTGACGAGGTCGCTGCGCGAAACGATGCCCACCAGCTTGCGCGACTCGCGGTCCGTCACCACGGCGAGCCGCTCGAGACCATGCACCGCGAGCCGCGTGGCCACGAGCCGGCACGTTTCCTCGCGCAGCGCCGTCACGAGTTGACGGTCGCGTAACGCCGCGCGCAACGGCGCGTCGGCGCCGTATTTCATGGTATCCGCCGCGAATGCGTCGAGCAGCGCGCGGTCCACCATGCCGACGAACACGCCGTCCTCTTCGACCACGGGATACGCGCGATGCGTCTGCATCGGACCGAAGTACGACGCGAGTGTGGCGGCCACGGTCAGGCTCGCGTCGATGGTCTCGACCTGCTGCGTCATGACTTCGTCGACGTAGTGGCGCTCCAGCGGGTCCACGCTGTATTCGCGGTAGATGTGATAGCCGCGTCGCGCGATCTTCTCCGTCATGATGGAGCGCCGCATGACGACGGTCGCGAAGCCGTGCGCGATGAGCGTGGCCGCGAGTAGCGGCAGCAGCGCGTTGGCGTCGTGCGTCAGCCCGAACGCGAACACGATGGCCGTGAGCGGCGCGCCCAGCGTGGCGCCCAGCGTCGCGGCCATGCAGACGAGCGGCCAGAGCGCGGCATCGTGGCCAGGCAGCACGTGGCCCAGCACGACGCCGAGCCCCGCGCCCAGCATCAGAAGCGGTGCGAGCACGCCGCCCGACGTGCCCGAGCCCAGCGCGATCACCCAGATCACGGCCTTCACCACGAGAATCGCGATGGCGGCCTGCAACGCAATGTGCTGATGAAGCAGGTCGCCGATCACGTCATAACCCACGCCGAGCGCGCGCGGCTCGAAGAATCCGCCAATGCCCACCACGAGGCCGCCGATAGCGGGCCACCACATCCAGTGCACGGGCAGCTCGCCGAACAGGTCTTCGATCTTGTAGAGCGCGGCCGAAAGGCTCGCCGCCAGCACGCCCGAAAGCAGTCCCGCGAGCAGGCACCAGAGCAGCGCCTGGCTGTCGGCGGGTGCGGTCTGCAACGCGAACAGCGGACCGGTGCCGAAGAACACGGCACGCGCAAAGCCCGCTACGGCACAGGCCAGCGCCACGGGAATGAAGCTGCGCGGCCGCCATTCGAACAGCAGCAGTTCGACCGCGAGCAGCACCGCCGCGAGCGGCGTGCCGAACACGGCCGTCATGCCCGCCGAGGCGCCCGCGACGAGCAGCGTCTTGCGCTCCGCAGCCGTGAGCTTCACGCACTGCGCGATGAGCGAGCCCAGCGCGCCGCCCGTCATGATGATCGGACCTTCCGCGCCGAACGGCCCGCCGCTGCCGATCACGATGCCGGACGAAAGCGGCTTCAACACCGCCACCTTCGGCGACATACGGCTCTTGCCGAACAGGATCGCCTCGATGGCTTCGGGAATGCCGTGGCCGCGAATCTTGTCGGACCCGAAGCGCGCCATGAGGCCCACCACGAGACCGCCCACGGTCGGCACGAGCACCACCCACAGGCCCTGCGTGTTGTGCGCGGGCGAGTGATCGGCAAAGGAAAAGCTGCCGAAGAAGAACAGGTTCGTGAACAGATGGATGAGACTCAGCAGCACGAACGCCGCCAGGGTGGCGAGCGCGCCGGTGCAGGCGGCGATCGCGCAGATCACCGGCAGTCTCGCGTTCGCGGAAAAGTCACGCTTGTGGGTGTGGATCAGGGCGGTGCTCATGGTCCTGGAAAGGCAAGTTTTAGAGATCGATGTTCGGCACGCGGAACTGGCCTTCCAGCGACTTCAGTTCGGCGCGATGCAGTTGCGCGAGCTTCGCGAGCACGCGCTCGCCGGCTTTGAGCAGATGCACTTCCACCTGGCGCCGGTCCGTTTCGCTCGTTCTGCGCTCGACCAGTTCGAGCGCTTCGCAGCGCGACACGAGCGCGACCATGCCGTGATGCTGCGTCTGCAGGCGTTCGGCCAGCTCGCCGATGGTGGCCCACTCGCGGCCCGGGAAGCCTTTGATGTGCAACAGCAGCAGATACTGCAACGGTGTAATGCCCTCGCTCTGCGCGGCCTGTTCGGAGAAACGTTCGAACCGGCGCATCTGGTAGCGGAATTCCGAAAGCTGCTCGAAATCGGCCTTCGCGAGCGCTGGAAGCTTCTTGTTCATTAACAGCGATTTCCCGTGACTAAACGGTAAACATATCATTTCTTGATATATTTACCCGGCCCTGTGAAGGGGAACCACCGCCCCACGCCAAAGCGTCAGAGACGGCACTCAGATGGAATTCACGCGGCGAGACGCTGCTCGCGCGACGTCTGCCGATACAGCCCGGCAATCAGGTCCGCCTGCGTGATGATGCCGGCCAGCCGGCGTTCGTTGTCCAGCACGGGAATATGGTGGTGCCCGTAGTGGGCGAACACGGGCACGAGGTCCGCAATCGGCGTGGACACGTGTACGGTGTGCACGCTGCGGCTCATCAGCGAACCGGCCGTGACGGCGCGTTGCGCAGCAGGCGCGCGCCCACCAAAACCAGGCCGGAGCGCCATGCCTGTGCCCCACCATCCCGTCGACTTGCGCGGCCTCGCGCGGGCCAGGTCCGCGCGCGTGACGATACCCGCTACGTGACGGCGTTCGTCCACCACGGGCAGCGCCTTGATGTTGTATCGCTCGAGCCGTTTCAACGCGGCCCACGCGGACGTGCCGGACGATACCGTCACCACGTCGCGCGACATCACGTCGGCGCAGGTCAGTTCGTCGAACGAGCGGCTCCACGCCTGCAATTGCACGTCGCGCAGCAGCGCTTCGAGGTCGCCCGTGTCGATGTCGAGCAGTTCGCTGCGGCCGCGCAGCACGGCCTCCAGATCGGCGCGCGCGAAGGTCTGCGCGGGCGCGGGCACGCCGGGTGCGCGCACGGGGCGGTCCTGCTTCGGCGCCGCGTGCGGATAGCGGTGGCCCGTGAGGTTGTGATAGACGATCGCCGCGCCGAGCAGCACGGCCGACTGTGTCGCGATAGGCGCAAGCACGAATCCGTAGCCCAGCGCATGAATGGCGGGCCCGCCCAGCACCGCAGTAAGCGCCACCGCGCCCGACGGCGGATGCACGCAGCGCAGCGCGAACATCGCGCAGATGGCCAGTGCGACCGCCGTGGCCGCGGCGTACACCGGATTGGCGATGAGGGTTGCACACGTCACCCCCACCACGGCCGACACAAGGTTGCCGCCCATGATCGACCACGGTTGCGCAAGCGGACTGGCAGGCACGCCGAACAGCAGCACGGCGGACGCGCCCATGGGCGCCACGAGCAGCGGCACGTTGACGTCGGACGCGGGCAGCAGCAGCCGCATCGCCGTGCCCGTAAGCGCAATGCCGACGAGCGCGCCTACGGCGGAGCGCACGCGTTCGGACCAACGGATCGCAACAGTGGCGGGCATAAAGCTGGCGAACCAGCGGGTGACGACAGAACGGGACACGGCTTGAACCAGTGAGAACGAACGAAGCGATGGCGCCGGGAGGCCACCCGAAAGGCGGGACACTCATGCCACCCGGCAGGGCCGCGAATTATATCGCGTTGTGATATATCGCGTCGCTATGTCGCGCCGTTGCCGCATCCTGGCGCGTCTTCGTGTTGGACATCCGCGCTCGCACATGCTACGGCGCCGTTCCTCGGCCGAACGCTGTCCCCATTTCGTCAGACGGTTGAAGCCTCTTTGAAAGTGCAGTGCCCCGGGGCTTTCACAGGGCCGTGTTTCAATCTGGCGCGATTCTGGAAGGTTCTGCAAGGAACAAACACAACTGACCCCACCACGACTCGGGAGAATCGAATGTCTTTTCGCCAGGCCTGCGCGCTGAGCGCCGCAGCAGCCGCCGGGGCAACCGCCCTCGCCCTTGCCGCCTGCAGCAGCAGCGGCAACGACGTCAATCAGACCGTCTCGAACCAGGACGCGCTGACGACGGCCACGCCGATCAAGCACCTCGTCGTGATCTTCAACGAGAACGTCTCGTTCGATCACTACTTCGCGACTTACCCGAATGCCTCGAACCCGACGGGCGAGCCGGCATTCACGGCGGCAGCCGGCACGCCGTCGATCAACGGGCTCTCGGGTTCGCTGCTCACGGCAAACCCGAACTTCACGAACACGGCGAACGGCGCGGGCGCCTCGAACCCGTTCCGTCTGGACCGCACGCAGGCGGCCACGGCTGACCAGAACCACGCCTACACCGCGGAACAGGAAGCCTACGACAACGGCCTCGCCGACCTCTTCCCGAAGTTCACGGGCAAGGGCACCAGCGGCGGCGCCGGCGCGTTCGGCACCACGGGCCAGGTGATGGGCTACTACGACGGCAACACCGTGACGGGCCTCTGGAACTACGCCCAGCACTACGCGATGAGCGACAACGCCTATACGACGAGCTACGGCCCGTCCACGCCGGGCGCGCTCAACGTGATCGCCGGCCAGACCAACGGCATGCAGGTCGTCACCGCGAACACCGGGCCGGTCTCCGCCACGGCCACGTCGTCGTACTACGTGGACGACGGCCAGGGCGGCTTCACGATGATCAACGACGTCGATCCGGGCTTCGACGTGTGCTCGAGCACGACCAACGCCGCGATGATGACGGGCAAGAACATCGGCGACCTGCTCAACAGCGCGAACATCACGTGGGGCGGCTTCATGGGCGGCTTCGACCTGTCGCAGACGAACTCGAACGGCACGACGGGCTGCAAGCGCAGCACGCTCTCGCCGGTCGTGAACGCCAGCACGGCCGACTACATTCCGCACCACAACTGGTTCCAGTACTACAAGTCCACCTCGAACCCGCAGCACACGCGGCCGAGCAGCATCGCCGCCATCGGTTCGAGCCTCGAGACGGACGGCAAGACGCCGGAGCCGGCGAACCACCAGTACGACGCGGACGACTTCTTCGCCGCGGTGAAGGCGGGCAATTTCCCGTCCGTGAGCTTCGTGAAGGCGCCGGCGTTCCAGGACGGCCACGCGGGCTACTCGGATCCGCTCGACGAACAGGCGTTCACGGCAAAGGTCGTCAACTTCCTGCAACAGCAGCCCGACTGGAAGAACACCGCGGTGGTCGTGACGTGGGACGACTCGGACGGCTGGTATGACCATGCCTACACGTCGCCGACGCTCGCTTCGTTCCACCCGCTCGCCGACCAGTTGAACGGCGCAGGCGTGTGCGGCAGCGGCACGGCGCCGAACGGCGTCAACGGCAAGCCCGTGAACGGCCGCTGCGGCCCTGGCACGCGCATTCCGTTCCTCGTCATCTCGCCGTGGGCGAAGACGAACTTCGTCGACCACACGCTGATCAACCAGTCGTCGGTAGTCCGCTTCATCGAAGACAACTGGTTGAACGGTCAGCGCCTGGGTGGTGGCTCCGCGGACGCAAGCGCGGGCAGCATGATGAACCTGTTCGACTTCACGGGCACGCCGAAGACGTCGCCGGTCTTTGTCGACCCGACGCAAGGCACGGTGGTCGCCACGCCGCCGGCAAGCTGATACGCCCGTTGTCTCGTTTGCTGACGTCTGAAACACAAACCGGCCGCGAGGCCGGTTTGTTGCTTGAAGCGAGGTTGGCAGCAACGCTTGCATCAACGTTTGTGTCGACGCCCGCGCCACTGCAGCCGCCGCGCTGCACGCGCGGCGTTCAACTCCTCCGAGTCATTTGCCGCATCGAATCGTGAACGCTCCTTCCCTGCCGCAACCCAACGCCGGTTCCACGAATGGCCCGTCAGCGCGCCCGAAGGGCAGGCTGTGCCGTCGTGCCATGCACGCCCTGCTCTACGCGCTTGCTGTGCTCGCGCTCGCGTCCGTCTGGGCGCTCGTGTTCCCGCAGCAGATGCCCGCCGCGATCGGCGAGTACGTCGAAACGCTGACGGGCGCGAATCCGCATCCGGTCACGCTGATGCGACCCGCAACCGCGCCGCTCAGCGCCGTCGCGCTGCTCGGCAAGCAGATGTTCTTCGATCCACGGCTCTCGGCCTCGGGCCAGCAGTCGTGCGCAACGTGCCATAGTCCCCAACACGCGTACGGCCCGCCCAATGCGCTGCCCGTGCAGCCTGGCGGCGCGCACATGTCGCTGCAGGGCGACCGCGCCGTGCCCTTGCTGACCTACCTCTATCGGCAGCCGAACTTCAGCATCGGTCCCGACGATGGCGAAGCCGAAACCACCGCGAGCCTCGCCGACACCGCCGCCCAGGCTGCCAGCACGCCGCGCGCGCAAAAGGTGGCGGGCGCTGCGCCCGCGGCACCGGCCATGGTGCCGCAAGGCGGCCTGTTCTGGGATGGCCGCGCCGACACGCTGCAGGCACAGGCCTACGGCCCGCTCTTCAATCCTGTGGAAATGGCGAACACGGACGTGAAGACCGTCGCGGCAAAAATCGCCGAGGCGCCCTACGCCGCCACGTTGCGCCAGTTGTTCGGGCCGGCCATCTTCAACGATCCGGCGCGGGTCGTGTCCGAAGCGATGTTCGCCATTGCGCGCTACCAGGTGGAAGACCCGTCGTTCCACCCCTACACGAGCAAGTACGACTACTGGCTCGAAGGCAAGGTGAGGCTCACGCGCGCGGAGATACGCGGCCTGCACCTCTTCACCGACAAGAACCGCGCGAACTGCGCGGGCTGCCATCTCGCCACGCCGGGCAAAGACGGGCTGCCGCCCATGTTCACCGACTTCCAGTACGAAGCGCTGGGCGTGCCGCGCAATCGCACGCTCGCCGTGAACCGTGACCCCGCGTTTCACGACATGGGCGTGTGCGGCCCGCATCGCACGGATCTGTCGACCCAGACGCAATACTGCGGCATGTTCCTCACGCCCTCGCTGCGCAATGCGGCCACGCGTCAGGCGTTTTTCCACAACGGCGTCTATCACTCGCTCGAAGACGTGATGAAGTTCTACAACCTGCGCGACACGGACCCCGGCAAGATCTACCCGCGCGGCCCCGACGGCAAGGTCGTGAAGTACGACGATCTGCCCGAGCGCTTCCACGCGAACATCGACGTGACAGACGCGCCGTTCGACCGCCATTTCGGCGAGCCGCCCGCCATGAGCGACGCGGACATCAAAGACATCATCGCGTTTCTGAAGACGCTGGACGACGGGTATCCGCTGCAGACGGCGCAGAAGTAAAACGGCGGGTGTTGCCTCGAATCGCGGACGGGCCGCGCGGTCAGACGTGCGGCAGATCGTCGATGGATTTTTCTACCGTGCCGTTGGGCTCGTCGGTGTCGATGCCGTCGTGCCCGTCCGTATGCGAGACCGTCTTGATTTTCGGTCCCAGGTAGCGCGTGCCGCCCAGCGTGAAGAGCGACCACACGATGTTGCCGGCATGAATGGCGTTGACGACGTCGCCCACTTCCACGATCTGCGCTGAAGAAAGCGACGCATGCGATTTCGGATCGATCGCGGCCCAGCGCACGTGGGTCACGCGGTCCGTATGGGGATTGATGCGTATGCCGTCGATAGCAAACGTAGCCATATCCACCTCCGCTTACTGGTGAGGAAATCGCTCGAACAAAGCGCCAGCGCAAAAGCCGGACGCAGCATCTCTCATGATATGCGTACTTTCACGGGCGTGCGGCAGTGTTTTCGGGTTCCGTCCCTTAGTTAGGTGCACTACGCGGAATGCGGTTCGACCAGATGCGAGCGCACGAAGCTCACGTGCTCGCGCAGCACGTAGAACGCGTCCGCATAGGCAAGCGGCACGCGCACGTTGTTGAGCGACGCCTCGATGCCGTCCAGTTCATCGAGCAGCGACTTGCGCTGCGCTTCTGTTGCGTGCCGCATGGCGCGCCGCTCAATGGCAATGAGGACGCCGTAATAGCGGTAGAGCCGCGACCTCACGCGCCAGCGAAATAGCGCCGGCACGACGCGAAGCGCGGGGAAGAGCAGCACCGCAACGGGCAGCAGCAGCACGAGCATGCGGTCTGCCACCGTCGCCAGCCAGAACGGCAAACTACGGTAGAGAAAGCTCTTGCCCGATTTGTAATAGCGCGCCGCATCTTCGCTGATGGGGTATTCGTGCGCGATCAGCTTCGGAAACTGGCCCGCGCCTTGCAGCAGCCCCGCGGTGCCGTTCACTTCCTGAGCCGCTTCGATGATGAGGTCCGAAATCGCCGGATGAAGGTTGCGGCGAGCCACAATCTCCACCATGGGGCTGATCATGTGCACGGTGTTCGGCGGCACCTTGCGGCGAAGGTCGAGCACGCCGGGCGGCAGGTCGAGTTCGTCGAGATAGGGAAAGAGGCGCGTATAGGCGCTCGCCTCCGCGAAATCCATCACGGAAACGCCGGGAATGGCGAGCAGCCGCAGCATGAGTCCGCGGTCTGCGGAATCGCCGCTCAGCAAGGCGGCGTCGATATTGCCGGCCACCAGCTGCTTCGCGGCGTCGAGGCCGTCGAGCGGCAGCAGCGTGGTTTCGCCGCCGGCATGAATGCCGTTCGCATCGAGCAGCTTCAGCGAGAGCATGCGCGTGCCGCTCCCCTCGCGCCCGATCGCGATGCGCTTGCCTTCGAGCTCGGAGAGCTGCGTCATGCCGCTGCCGCGGTAGAAGACCACGATCGGCACGTAAAACACGCTGCCGAGCGACATGAGCGACTGTATCGGCAAGCCGTCCGACACGCCGCCCTGCACGAGCGCGAGATCCACATGCTGATGCGCATCGAGCAGACGTTTCAGGTTCTGCACCGAGCCGTCGGATTCGAGCACGCGCACCGTGATGCCGTTACGCGCGAGAATCCGTTTGTATTCGAGCGCGTTCTGCATGAACACGCTGTCGCGCGGACCGGCGCTGATGGTGATGCTGCCGGGCGGCGCCGGGTCCACGATCCAGACCAGCGCGGCGACGAGCAGGCCGAAGAACAGAACGAATGGTGCCGCGGTGAGCACCACGTCGCGCCACACGGGATACGCGTGGTCGCGCAGAAAGGTCTGACGGCGCAATCGATATGGCTTCATGGCCCCCGCCGGAAAAGCCCCCGGCACGCACCGCTTTTCCCGGAGACGGCTTGCTCGGCGAATGCGGAATGGTGCCTGGGCGCTGACGCGCCGACTGTCGGCGTGTGTGTAATGTAGGGACGAACCACGTGCCCTGTCAAAGCGCGCAGGCCGCGATGCCGGCGCGCAGCGCGCCGGGCGCACAGAAGGAGGACACGATGAACGACCACTCAGAACACGACGACGCCTACGATCTGCAGCGTTTCGTCGATGCCCAGGACCCCGTCTATGCCCGCGTATGCGAGGAATTGCGGGCGGGCCGCAAACGCAGCCACTGGATGTGGTTCGTATTTCCGCAGATCCAAGGCCTGGGCGACAGCGCCATGGCGCAGCGCTTCGCCATCTCGTCGCTCGCCGAGGCCGAGGCGTATCTGCGCCATCCCGTGCTCGGCCCGCGGCTGCGGCAGACCACCGGGATCGTGAACGCCGTGGAGGGTCGCGCCATCGAAGACATCTTCGGCTACCCGGATGACCTGAAATTCCGCTCGTCGATGAGCCTCTTTGCAAAGGCCGCCACGGACAACACGGTGTTTCTCGACGCGCTGCGCAAGTACTTCGAAGGCGAGCCCGACGCGCGCACGCTCGCCTTGATCGCGCAGCAAGGCGCATAACGGCAAACGGCCCGTTCCCGGCAAAGGGAACGGGCCGTTGGGGGCCTGCCTGCAGCGGTTACCGTGGCAACCGCCGCCGCGTTACCAGGTTACCCAGGTTACCAGGTCATGCGCTGGAGCACGCGGTCCTTGAGCACGAAGCGGTGGAACAGCGCGGCGCCCACGTGCATGCCGATCAACACGAGCAGCACCCATGCGAGCGCGCTGTGGACGTCGCCCATGGCGTGGCCTACGCTCGAACCCGTTGCGGAAAGCGCGGGCAGCGGGATTGCGCCGAGCAGCTCAACAGCCCAGCCGCGCGACGACGCGTTGGCCCAACCCAGCAGCGGCACGGCCACGAGCGCAGCGTAGAGCAGAAAGTGCGTGGCGCCCGACACCGTATTGAGCAGCGGCGAAAGATTGGCAGGCGGCGGACGGTGCGTGAGACGCCAGACGATACGAAGCACCATGGCGGCCACGAGCGCGGCGCCCACGGCAAGGTGCAAGGCGATGAGGCCGACGGGTTGCGTGTCGCGATGCACTTCGGGCATCGTCCAGCCCAGTACGAACTGGGCGCAAACCAATGCCACGATGAGCCAGTGAAGCAGACGGGCCACCGGGTCGTACCGGCCCACGTCGTGTTGGGTGTTGGTCATGAGTCACTCCCTGACAAATTGACAGGGACGCATCTTGCCCGATTTTTCTTACCAGTTGCTTAAGAAAATAATGGCCGCGACATGCAAGGCTCAGACGTCTTTCTGGCTCTCGTCGAAATCGGAGGAGAGATGCTCGCAAACGTGTTCGGTCATGTCGTCGATCACGCGCTTCACGTGCTCGTCGGCGGCCTCGTAGAAGATCTGTTTGCCGCGCCGTTCCGCCCGCAGCACGCGCGCCGCGCGCAGCAGCCGCAGATGATGGCTCACGAGCGGCTGCGAGAGGCCGTGCTTCGCGGCGATATCCGAGACGCACATCGGCGCGCTCAGGCACGACGCGATGATCTTCAACCGGCTCGGGTCGCCCATCAGCCGAAACATTTCCGCCAGTTCCACCACCTGGTCATCGCTCAACTCGAAGGGTTGCATCCACGCTCCTCTGCGATCACATCAATAGATGTTTATATGTGTATATAATGCCCAGACCTCCAGTTTAGCCACGCAACCCTCCCATGGCACATCCACACTCGCACGGCCACGATCATCCGCACGACCACGACCATCGCGAAGCGCACGATCACGACCATCCGAATCATCACGACGATCACGATCACGGCCATGGCCATGGCCATGGCGGCCACGACCACAGCCACGCAGGTCACAACCATCTGCACGGCGTCACGGACCAGCATCGCATCGGCTGGGCGTTCGTCGTCATCGCGTTGTTCATGGTGGTGGAGGTGGTGGGCGGCCTGATTTCCGGCTCGCTCGCGCTGCTCGCCGACGCCGGCCACATGGTCAGCGACGCCGCCGCGCTCGGCTTCAGCTGGGTCGCCATTCACTACGGCAAGCGCCCCGCTACCGCGCAACTTTCCTACGGCTACAAACGGCTCGAAATTCTCGCTGCGTTCGTGAATGGCTGCGCGCTCTTCGTCATTGCCGCGTGGATCGTAATCGAGGCCGTGCAGCGGTTCGCCTCGCCCGTGCCCGTTGCAGGCAAGACGATGATGATCGTGGCGATTGCGGGTCTTGCGTCGAACGTGGTCGCGTTTCTCGTTCTTCACGGCGGCAACCGCGAAAACCTCAATCTGCGTGGGGCATGGCTGCATGTGCTGGGCGACATGCTGGGCTCGGTGGCCGCCATCGTGGCCGCGGGCGTGATTCTGCTGACGGGCTGGACGCCGATCGACCCTATTCTCTCGATCTTCGTCGCCGTCGTGATTCTCAAGAGCGCGTGGGGCATCGTGCGGTCGTCGGCGCATATCCTGCTGGAGGGCTCGCCCGAAGGCACGGATCTCGCCGAGATCAAGTCAGACCTCGAACAAAACGTGCCCCAGGTGCGCAACGCGCATCACATCCACGCGTGGTCCATTACCGGCGAACAGCACATGGTCACGCTGCACGTGCATCCCGCGGAGGGTGCGCCGCATCGCGAAGTCGTGAGCGCCGTGCAGCGCCGGCTGGCTACGCGCTTCAACATCGATCACGTCACCGTGCAGATTGAAGAAGACGTGTGCATGGACGAACAGGCGCACGAGCACGGCGGCGCAGGCAGCAAGAACTGCCATTAACTGCCATTAGCTGCCATCAGGCTTAGGCCTTCGGCGCGAGCGGCGCATTCTCCGTCCGCTCGCGCGCGGCTTCACTGCCAACCTACGACGCCGCTTCCCAGCGCGCCTGCGCAACGTCGAGCTTCTTCGGAATCAGCCTGAGATTCGTGAACGTATCGGCAATCTGCTGCTGATACGCGATCGTGGCCGCATCCACACGCTGCACGCCATACGTCGTGCGCTTCAGCGCGAGTTCCAGCGTGCCCGTGTCGAGCCCCACCTGCGGCGAAAGCTGCGCGGCCACGGCCGGAATGTTGTCGCGTGCCCACGTGTCGATACGGCTCACCTCTTCCAGCAACGCATGCACGAGTTGCGGCTGCGCACTCGCGAACTTGCGGCCCGCGAGGTAGTACTGCGTGTTGCGCACGAGCCCTTCGCCATCCACGAGCACGCGCGCATTCGCCTGACGCTGTACGGCTGCAAGATAAGGATCCCAGATCACCCACGCGTCCACGCTGCCCTGCGTGAATGCCGCGCGAGCGTCCGCAGGCGGCAGATACGCGGGCACGATCTCCTGATAACCGACCTTCGCGCTTTCCAGCGCCTTCACGAGCAGGTAATGCACGTTGGAGCCGCGATTGAGCGCCACCTTCTTGCCGCGCAGATCGGCCACCGAGCGAATCGGTGAATCGTGCGGTACCACGATGGCTTCGGCCTTCGGCGCGGGCGGCTCGCTGCCGATGTAGACGAAATCCACGCCGCCCGCCTGCGCGAAGATGGGCGGCGTCTCGCCCACCGTCCCCACATCCACGGCGCCCGCGTTGAGCCCTTCGAGCAATTGCGGACCACCGGGAAACTCGGTCCACTGCACCGTGATGCCCAGCGGCGCCAGGCGCTTTTCGAGCGCACCGCTCGCCTTGAGCACGATGAAGTTGCCGTACTTCTGGTAGCCCACGCGCAACACCTTGCCGCTGCCTTGAGCACGTGCGTCGATGCTGGCCGCGAGCGCGCCCAGCCCGCCCAAGCCGCCGGTAATGCCTGCAACGCGCACGGCGGCGAGTGCCGCCGTGCCTGCCACTGCATGCTTGAGTAGCGAGCGCCGTTGCCCGTTATGCGCGCGTGATTCGATGTCGTCGTGTGATGAATGGTTCGATGTCATGGTTTGTTCGCCTGGCCTTGTGTTTCGCAGGTGTTTTGTGCTTAGTGATGTCCGGATGTCCGAGTGTCCAGACAGGAAGTGCCATCATGCGTGGCTCATAAGCGCACGGTCAACGCGCTGCTTCCAGTTTTTTCTGCTATCCATTTCGCGGTCGCGCATATTCCCGTATATCGCGGACGTTCATCGCAAATGCGCAGATCGATATCGGAAATCCTTCGTTTGAGGTACATGCTGCGCTGGCTAGACTGCGAACTCGTCTTGTCATGACAAGTTCACCCAATGCCTCCGTTCACTGCCACACCGCCCCTCGCCGCTCTGCCGCCTCAACCGCGCTATGCCCAAATCAAGGACATATTGCGTTCGCGCATTCTGGACGGCACCTACGCGCCGCACGGCCGCATGCCTTCGGAATACGAACTGTGCACGTCGTTCGGCGTGAGCCGTATCACCGTGCGGCAAGCGCTCGGCGATCTGCAGAAGGAAGGGTTGCTCTTCAGACAGCACGGCAAGGGCACGTTCGTTTCGCGGCCCAAGGCGTTTCAGAACGTGACGTCGCTACAAGGCTTCGCCGAAGCGATGTCTTCGGTGGGTCACGAGGTGGTCAACCAGGTGCAGGGTGTACGTGCATTGACGGCAAACGGCACTGTCGCCGCGCGGCTCGCACTTGCCGAAGGCACGACCGTGATCGAGGTCAGGCGCGTGCGGCTGCTCGACCGCGAGCCGGTGTCCTACGAAATCACCTGGGTACCCGAATCAATCGGCAAGCGGCTCGCAAGGGCCGATCTCGCGACGCGCGACATCTTCCTCGTCATCGAGAACGATTGCGGCGTGACGCTGGGCCACGCCGACGTCGCAGTCGACGCCACGCTCGCCAGCGCCGAAGTGGCGAGCGCGTTGAATGTCGGGGAAGGAAGCGCCGTGTTGCGCATCGAGCGCCTCACGCACGACGCCAACGGCGTGCCCATCGACTACGAATATCTCTACTTCCGCGGCGACGCCTTCCAGTACCGGCTGCGGATAGACCGCGAACGCGCCGATAGCGAAAGCGCCCGCTCATTCACAAGGCAAGCGTCATGAACACCCACGTGCTCGAATACGACATCGTCGTGATTGGCGGCGGCACCGCCGGCCCAATGGCCGCCGTGAAGGCGAAGGAACGCGACCCGACGCTCAACGTGCTGCTGCTCGAAAAGGCCAACGTGAAGCGCAGCGGCGCGATCTCCATGGGCATGGACGGCCTCAACAACGCCGTGATTCCAGGCCATGCCACGCCGGAGCAGTACACGCGCGAGATCACCATTGCGAACGAGGGCATCGTCGACCAGTCCACGGTGTATGCCTACGCGAAGCACAGCTTCGCGACGATCGAACAACTCGACCGCTGGGGCGTGCGATTCGAAAAGGACGCCACGGGCGACTACGCCGTGAAGAAAGTGCATCACATGGGCTCATACGTGTTGCCCATGCCCGAAGGCCACGACATCAAGAAGGTGCTGTACCGGCAATTGAAGCGCGCCCGCGTCGCGATCACCAACCGCATCGTCGCCACTCGGCTGCTCACCGATTCGCATGGCAACGTATGTGGCGTACTCGGTTTCGACTGCCGCACCGCGGACTTCTACGTGGTCCGCGCAAAGGCCGTGATTCTCTGTTGCGGCGCCGCTGGGCGCCTCGGCCTGCCCGCGTCGGGTTATCTGATGGGCACCTACGAGAACCCCACCAACGCCGGCGACGGCTACGCGATGGCATGGCACGCGGGCGCCGCACTCTCGAATCTGGAGTGCTTCCAGATCAATCCGCTCATCAAGGATTACAACGGACCGGCCTGCGCTTACGTCACCGGTCCGCTGGGCGGTTTCACCGCGAACAGCAAGGGCGAACGCTTCATCGAATGCGACTACTGGAGCGGCCAGATGATGTGGGAGTTCTACCAGGAGCTGCAAAGCGGCAACGGCCCCGTGTTCCTGAAGCTCGATCACCTTGCGGAAGAAACGATCCAGACCATCGAGCAGATTCTGCACACCAACGAACGCCCTAGCCGCGGTCGCTTCCACGCCGGACGCGGCACCGACTACCGGCAACAGATGGTGGAAATGCACATCTCCGAAATCGGCTTCTGCAGCGGCCACAGTGCGTCGGGCGTGCGTGTGAACGAACACGCGCAGACCTCGGTACCAGGGCTTTATGCGGCCGGCGACATGGCCGCGGTCCCGCACAACTACATGCTCGGCGCGTTCACCTACGGATGGTTCGCCGGCCAGCATGCGGCGGACTACGTGGCGGGCCGCTCGCACGCCCCGCTCGACGAGGCGCAAATCGCAGCGGAACGCGCGCGCATCTATGCGCCGCTCGAACGCGAAAGCGGACTCGCGCCCGCGCAGGTCGAATACAAACTGCGCCGCATGGTGAACGACTACCTTCAGCCGCCGAAGGTGACGCGCAAGATGGAGATCGGCCTCGCGCGCTTTGCGGCCATCGTCGACGACATAGACGTCATCAAGGCGCAGAACACGCACGAACTCATGCGCGCGGCGGAAGTGCGCGCCATTCGCGATTGTGCGGAAATGGCCGCACGGGCCTCGCTTTTTCGCACGGAAAGCCGCTGGGGCCTGTATCACCATCGCGTCGATTTTCCGCAGCGCGACGACCACGACTGGTTCTGCCACACGGAGTTGTACAAGAACGAGCGCGGCGAGATGGCTTGCAGAAAGCGCCCCGTGGAGCCGTATGTCGTGCCGTTGGCCGACAGCGAACGCGACGCTTATACGAAGCTGCGCATCGAAACGAAGCCTGCGGAAACGCAGTTCGCCTGAATACTCCCTTCACGTATTACGTTATGGAGCGCGTCATGCCGCTTCCACCGCACACCCCACGCGACATTCTTCATCGCAGTTCGGCGCCGGTCACGATCGACGAAGACAAGTGCATTGCCGACAAGGGCTGCACCGTGTGCGTCGATGTCTGCCCGCTCGATCTGCTCGCCATCGACCTCAGCAAAGGCAAGGCCTACATGCAGTTCGACGAATGCTGGTACTGCATGCCCTGCGAGCAGGACTGTCCGACCGGCGCGGTGAAGGTGGACATTCCTTATCTGTTGCGTTGATGCGCCTGAATGGAGCCCTGCTTCTCATGACCGTTCAACCGTTCGCCACGCGCGAAGACATGGTCGCCAGCGCAGCTTCGACGGAAACGTCGACGCTGCTCGCGAAGCTTTCCGCCACGGATGCCGCCGTGCGTCGTGTCGCGCTCATCGAACTCGCGGACCTTGAAGACCCCCACCTCGTCGCGCCGGTTCGCAACGCTTTGCGCCATGACGCCGACGCGGCCGTGCGCGCTGAGGCCGCCCGCATCCTCGCTGCCTGGGAAGACGAAACAACGGTGGATGCACTGTGCAGCGCACTGCTCGATACGTCGGACGAAGTGCGAGAAACGGCGGCGCAAAGCCTTGCCGCGTTAAAGCAGGCAGCGTCGGCAACGACACTGTGTCGCTGGGCTGCGCGTCCTGAGCCTCACGTGCTGGCTGCGGTGCTACGCGCGTTGCGGGAATTGCGGGCGGCGGAATCGTTCACGCCCGCCCTCGACGCACTCGGCCATGCCGACGCGAACGTTCGTCTGGAAGCAGTCGGTGTGCTCGGCTGGCTGCGCGACGCACGCGCCCTCGCGCCGCTCGCAAGGCTCGTCACGCACGACGATCACGCCGACGTACGCCGGGCCGCTGCCGGCGCCCTGGGCTTCACCGCAGCAGACGACTTCGTCGCCACCCACGCCCTGCTCGCCGCACTACGCGACGAGGCGTGGCAGGTGCGCGAAGAAGCGGCCACGACGCTCGGCAAGCTGCGTCCCGCGATCGCGCGCGAACCTCTGATTGCCGCGCTCGACGACCCGTTCTGGCAGGTCCGTGTTCGCGCCGTACGCGCGCTAGGACGCCTTGATGATATCGACGCGGCGCCCAACGTCGCGAGTCTGCTCGCCCATGCCATCAGCAATCTGCGCAAGGAGGCCGCGCTCGCACTCGGCGAACTCTGCGACCCACGCACCGTACCTGCGTTGCAGGCCGCACGCGACGATCGCGACCCCGACGTGCGCAAGGCCGTGAGGATCGCGTTAATCCAGTTGGAAAGCGCGGCGCGATGAATCCGCCCGAAGAGGTCACGCTGAACAGCGCAGCAGGCATCCTGACCCTGCGCTGGAGCGCTACGCGAACACTCTCCCTTCGCTGTGCGGTGTTACGCGCCGCTTGCCCGTGCGCGGCGTGCCGCCAGGTGCGACTCAGCGGCCGGACAGTGGACGTGCCGCAGGACGTGACACTGCTCGACGTGCAACCTGTGGGCCGCTACGGTCTTCAACTCGCCTTCGCCGACGACCACCGCCGGGGCATCTATCCGTGGTCCTATCTCGAAGGCCTCGGCGCCTGAACACAACGCCAGCGCCTCATTCGGTGTGTTCGTCGCACCACTGGATGGCCCACTTTTGTGCCGCCGCCACTGCGTCCGTGTCGAAATGATAGTCGCCCAGGTCGCCCGAATACTTCACTTCGACGGGCGCGTTGCCCTGCCCGGTGCGTCGGAAAATCTTCGCGCGCGCGTAGAAGTGGCCACCTTCGTCGAGCGGCGATGCGTCGATATGAAACTGCTTGTAGTCGAATTTCATCACAGCCTCCTGGCATCTTCGCGATGCGCGAAACGCTGCACGCGCGTCGGTAGTTAACGCGTTTGTACCCGAAGCGGCATTCTCACCAGCGCCTCCAGTCCGCCGCCATCGCGCGGCCGGAACTGCAACGAACCGCCATGCAGGCGCGCAATCCGTTCCACGATTGCAAGGCCCAGGCCCGTGCCGCCCGACAGCGTGCGTGCATTGCTGCCACGGCTGAACGGTGCCTTCAACTGTTCGAGTTCGTCCGCAGCGAGGCCCTTGCCCCGATCGCCCACGGCCACACAGGCCATACCGGCCTCCGTCCATGTTCGTACAGCAAGACCGGTACGTCCATACGCCACTGCGTTCTGCATGAGGTTCATCAGCATTCGCATCGTGCCGACAGGGCGAAACGCGAACACAGGCACCTCGCCCAGCGAAAGTTCGAAGTCGTGGCCGAGGCCCGCGAAATCCGCGGCCAGTTGACTGACGAGCGCGTTGAGGTCGCCCGGCTGTGCGATCTCTCGCTCGCCGCTGCCGGCATAGTCCATGAACTGCTGGAGGATGGTGTCGATCTGGTCGAGGTAGCGCTGCGCGGCGGCGGAGAGCGAATCGTCGGCCACTTCGCGGCTTCCGTCGGCAGATGGGCTCATTGCCAGCGCAAGACGCAGCTTCGTGAGCGGCGTACGAATGTCGTGCGACACGCCGGCCAGCATCAGCGCGCGCGTTGCTTCTGCCTGGCGTAGCGCCTCCATCATCTGGTTGAACGCCCCGCTCACCTGGGCGATTTCGGTGGGGCCGTCCGTCGGCAACGGCGCGGGCGACTCGCCCGCGCTCAACTGCTGTGCCGCCTGCGCGAGTTCGCGCAAGGGCCGGTTGATATGCCGCTGGATCGCATAGCCCGTCAGCGCCGCAGCCAGCGCCAGCACGATGGAGAGCGCGAGCGCCGTGGTCACGCCGCTCACTTCCGCCTCTTCGTTCAGGGGCAACGTGATCCAGTACGGCGCGCCGGCCACGTGTACGCGAATCCACAGCTTCTGTGTGCTGCCGATCTGCCAGATGACGGGCATATCGGCGGGCAGGTGACGCCTCAGTGCATCGAGGAACACCTTGCGCTGCATCATGCGGTAGAAGTGGACGGGATCGCGACGCGGCTCGTCGTCGATCGTGGACGGCAGCGCTTCCACAGCGCCCAGCCGCGCGGCCGCCGCACGGCCTTCGTCGGCCCGCAACGGCGCGAGCGTGCGGTCGATACGCTGCACGTAGTCGGCAAACGCGATCGCCGCGCGTTCCACACGCGGACGCTGCACGTAATGCAGCAGCACCGTGAGCGAGCAAATCTGGGTGAATGCCACGAGTGCGACCAGCAACACGATGTTGCGCGCAAGGAGCGAACGCGGCGACAGCGAATGCGGCACGTTGCGCGCCGGTGTCTGATGCATCGCGGACGGCACGTGGCTCGTCATGATTCGATGTCGGCCACCAGCATGTAGCCGACGCCCCACACCGTTCGAATGAAACGCGGCTTCGACGGATCACTCTCCACGATCTGGCGCAGCCGCAGAATCTGGACGTCGATGCTGCGGTCCAGCGCCTCGTGATCGCGGCCGCGCGCGCGGGCCAGCAGATTCTCGCGGCTCACGGGCCGGTTCGGCGAAGCGCCCAGCGCCTGCAACAACAGCATCTGCGCCGAATGCACCTCCACCGGTTCCCCTCCTCGCGTGAGCGTCTGCCGGCCGACGTCGAAGCGAAACTCGCCGAAGCGCAGCGCCTGCGCGGCCACGACGGCGTCGCCGGCCGCCATCTTCCGCCCGCGCAGCAATGCGCGAATGCGAGCCACGAGTTCGCCGGGCAGGAAAGGTTTTGCAAGGTAATCGTCGGCGCCTGTCTCGAGGCCGACCACTCTGTCCACCGGGTCGCCCTTCGCCGTGAGCATGAGGATGGGCAGCGTGTACCCTTCGGCGCGCAAGCGGCGGCATACCGAGAGGCCGTCTTCCGGCTCCATCATGAGATCGAGCACGAGCAGGTCGAACGGCTCGCGCTGCAGATAGCGGTCCAGGCGCCGGCTGTCCGCCACCACCCGCACGTGAAAGCCGTGCTGTGCGAGGAAGCGTTGCAGCATGTTGCGCAACTCCGCCTCGTCGTCGAGCACGATGATCTTCTCCGCCCGCTCCATGCCGCGTCTCCGGGTCTGTGCCTCGTCGCGATTGTGCATCAACTTCGACACGATGCGGGTCTGTTCCGCGTGTTCCCGGGTTTGCGCTCCAGTAGCGCAGCGAGCCGAATACGCTTGAGGGGTGGCGCCGCTCAACGTGACGCCATACGTTGCTTCATGAAGTCTTCGATCTGCGCCAGCGTCACGAAGCCCATTTTTTGCGTATCGATCTCGTCGAAATGCTGCGCGACCCTGGGCATGCCGGCGGCTGCCTGCTCGCGCGTGAGCTTGCCGTCGTGGGTGGTGTTCGCACTGGCAAAGCGGGTCTGGAGTTGCTGGAGCATGCGCTCCATACGCATGCCACCTGCGGGCGGCGTGGCTGTCTGTGCCATCGCGGCCGTGGAAAGGATGCAAATGACGAGCGTGACGAGTACGCGTTTCATGAATTCCTCCGTGTCGTTCTGCCCTCCGGCACGGCGCCGGCAACGTGCGGCATCTCGTGCAGTGGGCAGTGGCAGGCGAATCTTAGAGGCGTACGCAGACGAAGGCGACTACAGAATCATGTCGCGGTATGTCACTGCTGCCGGGTGCGTCGGCATCGCTCAGACCGGATGGGCCCTCGCGAAATTCTTGTACGCGGCGTAGCCCTGCTTCTTCGTCACACCGTCCGCATTGACCAGACCGAAGGTGCCCTCGGCCGCCACGTCGAACAGCTCATAGAAACAGATGCCGGCGATGTTGTAGGCGGAGCGGTCCGTGAAGTACTGGTTGAAAACCTGCGTAATGTAGGCCGCGCCCTGATCGGTGTCGCCGGTGTTGAAGCCCACTTCGGTGATCCACACCGGCACGCCGTACTGCTGCAGGTTCTGCAGGATGTTGAGCGGCGTCGCAGTACCGTCGTAGGCGGTAATGATATTGCCGCTCGTCTCGTACCAGTGCCAGCCCGTGTAGTCCCACGTGAGCCGCGGGTGGCCGCTCGTGCCGTCGGGCTGGGTGCCGTTCCACAGCATGTTGTTGAAGCCGATGAGCGTCGTGACGCCGCCGCCGCGGATGATCTTCGCGCCCGGCTGTACGGACTTGATACCGTCCGCTGCGCCGCGCAGCAGGCCGCGCACGAGCTGAAAACGTGTGTTGTCGAACGAGGACGGCGTTTCGCCCACGCCGATACAGCAGTAGTCGTCAATCTCGTTGCCGATCTCATAGATCGAGCAATACGCCTGCAATGCGGTAGCGGTATTCACGCCGCACTGGAACGCCCAATCGTAGTTGTCCTGTTCGGTCGTGGTGAACATGGCTTGATGGAACGCGAGGCACGGCAGAATCGTCACGCTCGTGCCGGCAGCGGCCTGCGCGTAGCGCGCAAGCGTTTGCGCGTCACTCGTAGCGCCGTAGCAATCGAGCCGGTAAACCGTGGCGCCCAGGTCGGCGAGCATCGCGATCTGTTGCGCGGGTGTCTGCGTGGCATACGCGCCCGTGGTCTGCAGCGGATGACCGTTGAGCCCGTAGAAAATGGGCGCGCTGCGCGGGTCCGACGCAATGCTCCAGACGCCGTTCAGGTTCTTGTACCAGACGCCGGCAACGTTGCGCGCGTACACCGTGTGGTTCCAGTACAGCAGCATGTTCGGCGTAATGGGGCACAGCGTGTTGGTGTGCCCGCAGATCACGCGGCCGTTCGAGATCGTCCAGTTCATGCCGGCCGCGTCGATAAGCTGCGTGGCAGGGGGCAACGTGGTGCCCGACGTGGATTCCGCGAGTTTCGTGGCGACATTGTTCGAGGCCGTGGACGTGCCCGTCGTGGCGGTCGTCGCGCCGGTCGCCGTGGTGCCCGCGTTCGTCGTCGTGTTCGATCCGCTCGTATTCAAGGCGGTGGTCGTCGTGGTGCTGCCTCCACCGCCGCCCCCGCCTCCGCACGCGGCGAGCGTCAGGCTCCCCGCCCCGGCCAGCAGCCCCGCGAGAAATTTCCGGCGCGACACGGGCGCGTCAATAGCAAGCCCGCGTGCGTCGCGCGGCGCCAAAACATTTCTGGACGACATGATACGGATACCTGAATACGTGTAATGAACCGGCTAGAAAGCCGCAAGCTTCAGAAAGGAAGAGTTCGGGAAGTGAGGACGCGAGAGCCGCGTGCCGCCCCAATGGGGACCGTTGGGGCCGACGGTTGCTGGAGGGAGAAATCCGGAGCGAACATTCCGACGCCGGCCTGTATAACGGCGGCGATGGGTGTGACTTTAGGAGGATTTGCCGTTTTTCTTCAGGCGCGTGCGGGCGCCGGTAAGACGTACCTGGCGCCTGCGGCGGCGGGGCGTTCAGCGCAGGTCGAGCGGCACGAAACGACGCGTATTTTCGTGATGGATCAGTAAAGCGGCCCGCTTTTTCGCATCGGACGGCAGCCTGGCGATGCCGGTATTAGCACGAGCGCTTCAGAGTGACAGAACAACCTCGTCGGCGCGCTATCGCGCCGACGTGATGGTTTCCTCACGCGCCTGTCCATCCACCGCAGGCAATACGCCGGAGACCTGCACGCGATGCGGCTGCAACAGCAGCGCGACGAGCCCCGTCCATCCCGTCTGATGCGATGCGCCTACGCCGCGCCCGTTGTCGCCGTGAAAGTACTCGTGAAAAAGCACGAGGTCATGCGAGCGCGGATCGTCCTGCAATTGCGGATAAGCGGCCATGACGGGACGCCGCCCTTCCTTGTCGCGCAAAAAAAGCGTCGTCACGCGGCGCGTCAGTTCGTCGGCAATCTCGCGCAGCGAGAGCATCGTGTCCGATCCCGTGGGGCACGCCACGCGGAAGTCGTCGCCGTAGTAGCGGTAGAACTCGTACAGCGACTCGATCAGCAGATAGTTGACGGGCATCCAGATGGGCCCGCGCCAGTTCGAGTTGCCGCCGAACACGCGCGTATCGGATTCGGCGGGCAGGTAGCGCACGCCAAAGCGCGCGCCATCGTGTTCGAACACGTAGGGCGCTTCGCAATGCGCGCGCGACAGTGCACGCACGCCGTGGCGCGAGAGAAATTCCGTCTCATCGAGCGTGCGCCGCAACAGCGCTTTCATGCGATGCCCGCGCAACAGCGAAAGCAGCGTGGTGTTGCCCTTGCCGGGTTCGGTCCAGCGGGACACGAGGCGCGCCAGATTCGGCCGATGATCGAGAAACCAGTCGAGCCGTTCGCGCAGCCCCGGCAGCTTGCCGTGCACGCGTTCCTCGAGCACGTGCACGGCAAAAAACGGAATCAGCCCGACGATGGAGCGCACGCGCATCGGCATACGCCCGCCGTCGGGAAAGTGCAGCACGTCGTAGAAGAATTCGTCTTCGTCGTCCCACAGGCCGGTGCTGCACCCTTCGCTGCAGCAGATGGCTTCGGCGATGTACAGGAAGTGCTCGAAGAACTTCACCGAAATGTCCACGTAGGCCTTGTTCGTGACGGCGAGTTCGAGACCGATGCGCATGAGGTCCAGCGCATACGAGGCCATCCACGCCGTGCCGTCCGCCTGATCGATACGGTCACCCGCAGGCAGCCGCGAGGAGCGGTCGAATATGCCGACGTTGTCGAGGCCCAGAAAACCGCCCTGAAAAATGTTGCGGCCTTCGGCGTCCTTGCGGTTCACCCACCACGAGAAATTGAGCAGCAGCTTGTGGAAGATGAGTTCGAGAAACTCGCGGTCGCCCTCGCCTGTGACTTCGCGGTCCAGCTCGTACACGCGCCACGCGGCCCACGCGTGTACCGGCGGATTGGCGTCGCCGAACGCCCATTCGTATGCGGGCAGTTGCCCGTTGGGATGCTGGTAGCGCTCTTTCACGAGCAGCAGCAATTGCTTCTTTGCGAGGTCCGGATCGACGAGCGCGAGCGCCGCCGCATGAAACGCGAGGTCCCACGACGCGTACCACGGGTACTCCCACTTGTCCGGCATCGATACGATGTCGCCATTGCACATGTGACGCCAGTCCGCGTTGCGGCCGTGGCGGCGGGCGCGCGGCGGCTTCGGCTGGCCTGGGTCGCCATCGTGCCAGCGCGTCACGTCGAACTGGTAGTACTGCTTGGACCACAGCATGCCCGCCAGCGCCTGACGCTGTACGAGCCGCGCGTCGGGGTCTTCGACGTCGTGCTGAAGCGCCGCGTAGAACTCGTCGGCCTCGGCAAGCCGCTGCGCGAAAAGCGCGTCCAGATCGAGTGGATCCGTGCTGGCCGCCGCCTCCGGATGCCAGCGCAAATACAGCACCACACGCCCATGCGGTTCGAGATGCAGGCACACGTGGGCCGCCGCGCGCGTGCCGCGATCGCGGCGAATGGCGTGCTCGTCGCCATGCACGATGTAGTCGTTAATGCCGTCCTTGAAAGGGCCTTCGCCTTCCATGCCGAAATGACGGCGCACGTTCGTCTCGTTCTCGCAGAAGATCCATTCGATGGGCTGCGGCGCCGTCGCCGTCACAACGAGCGGTTCGAGCGAGGGGTATTGCGCAAGCACACCTGCGCCGCCGTCTTCGTAGCGGCTCAGCGTAAGCGTGGCCTTGCTGTGCTTCGTCGACCATGCCCAGCGGTTGCGCGCCCAGAAATGCGGCAGCACGTGCAGCGAGGCCGAGATGTCCGCGCGATTCTCCACTGTTACGCGCATCGCCATGTCGTCGGGCGTGTGCTTCGCGTATTCGACGTAGACGTCGAAGTAACGGTCGTCGTCGAACACGCCTGTATCCAGAATCTCGTACTCGGGCTGGTCTGCGCCGCGCCTGCGGTTTTCATCCACGAGGTCCTGGTACGGATACGCCGCATGCGGGTACTTGTAGAGCATGCGCATGTACGAATGCGTGGGCGTGCCGTCCAGGTAGAAGTACAGCTCCTTCACGTCCTCGCCGTGATTGCCCTCTTCGTTGTTGAGACCGAACAGGCGTTCCTTGATGATGGGATCGCGCCCGTTCCAGAGCGCGAGCGAGACGCACCAGTTCAGCGGGTCGTTGCCGAATCCCGCAAGGCCGTCTTCGCCCCAGCGGTACATGCGGCTGCGCGCATGATCGTGCGGAAAGTAGTCCCACGCGGTGCCGTTCTCGCTGTAGTCCTCGCGCACCGTGCCCCATTGCCGCTCGCTCAGGTACGGCCCCCAACGGCGCCAGCCATCGAGCTCGGGGCCGTGCAGACGCAACCCTTCGGCTGTTTTCAACAGATTGGCACGTAACGCTGACATAGCCCCTCCGATATGAGCCCATGCGCCGCTGCGCATGCGCCCATCGTTCGTCATCTACCCAGCAGCTTTTCGATACGCAGCAATTCGCCGAGCGACCACGCCTGGAATGGCGCGCCGCGCGGCGTATGCGGCGCGTCGCCGTCGGCAATTTCGCTCACATGGTCCAGGCCGGCCGCGTCGAGATGAGCATAGAGCGGCGTGAGAAATCGTGCGCGGGCCGCGGCAACGCTCGCCGAATCCGGCACGCCTGCTGCGCGCTGCACGCGCAGCCACGCTTGCACGAAAGGCCCGAGCAGCCACGGCCACACCGTTCCCTGATGATAGGCGCCATCGCGCTGCAACAGCGTGCCTTCGTAACGGCCCACGTAGGCGGGATCGCACGGCGCGAGCGACCGCAGGCCGAGCGGCGTCAGCAATTGCGCTTCCACCTGGCGCACCACGGCTCGTGCCCGCTGCCCGTCGATCACGGCATGGGGCAAGCCGCCTGTCGCGAATATCTGGTTCGGCCGCACACTGGCATCAACCCGGCCGGGTTCGTGGTCCACGTCGATCACGTCGTAAAGCGCGCCCGTCGCGGGATTCACGAAGCGCTCGGCGAACGAGGTGCTCGCCAGCGTTTCGAGTTCGCCCCAGTGCGTGTCCCAGGCGAGCGCGATACGCAATGCGTTGATCCAGAGGGCCTGCACTTCGACGGGCTTGCCGATGCGTGGCGCCACCACCCAGTCCCCTACCTTCGCGTCCATCCACGTCAGTTGCACGCCGGGCACACCTGCGCGCAAGAGACCGTCGTCGTCGGCTGCGATATTGAAGCGCGTGCCGTCGGCATAGCCCTGCACGATCGTGTTGACCGCCTGTTGCAGGCGCTCGCGTGTCGCACTGCTGGCGTGGGCCGTCTGTAGATAGTCGTGCACGGCCACCACGAACCAGAGCGACGCGTCCACTGCGTTGTAGACGGGCGCGCCGCCATCGTCGGGAAAGCGGTTGGGCAACATGCCTTCGGAAATCGTCTCGGTCCAGCCAAGGAGGATGGATTCCGCTTCCGCGTAGCGCCCCGACGCCAGCAACAGGCCGCGCATTGCGATGAAGGTGTCGCGGCCCCAGTCCGTGAACCATGGATAACCGGCGATGATCGTGCGGCCCGCGCCGCGCGCGACCACGTATTCGTCGGCGCTGCGTTGCAGACGGCCGGCAAACGATGCGCGCCGCACGCGCTCCTGCGCATCGAGACGCAGCGCGAGCGCGGCGGCCGAGGCGGCTTCCTCCTGTGCGGCTGCCTCCGCGTTTGCCGCGGTTTGCGCGCTCAGGATCAACACCGCGTCGCCTTGCGCAAGGTCGAACGAGAAGAGGCCCGGCGTGGCGAGGTCCTCGTTGTAATCGAGCCCGCGCTCGCGTTCCTGCGTGTAGCAGAAGTTGCGATACCAGTCGGGTTCGTGCGTATAGGTGCCGTTGCTCTGCGCCACGACAACCGGTTGATCCGGGTAAGGCTGCCAGCAAACACAGTCGGTCACGATGTGCGCCGTAAAGTCGAATGCCGGATTTTCGTGATGCAGTGCGTGATAGTCGCGGCCCGAAAGCAGCGGGCGCACCTTCAACGTGAGCGCTTCATGTCCGGCTTGGGTCTCATGTTGTACGTCGCTCGCACACACGCTTTCGAGTCGCCACCTCAGCACGGTTTGCGCGGCACCGTGCGCGACGAACACCTCGGCCGTGACCTGCCAACCGTCGCCGATACAGAAGCGCCACGTGGGCCACGGCTCGGTGTTGAAGGACATCAGGTCGGCCGTAATGGGCGGATGCAGATGAACCGGCATGTAACGATGCCGCGTAAGGGGATAACGGCCGCCACGCGCCGACTCGATCCACGCTTCGATGCCATTGACGAGCACGACACGGCCCGCCGGCGGATGCGTGGCCGCAAGCAGCAGCGCGTGATAGCGGCGCGTCCGTTCGCCACCTGCCGTGCCCGAGGCGAAGCCGCCTCGCCCGTCGGCTTCGAGCCACTCGGCCTCGCTCGCTTCCGTGCTGCGGTGCGGGGAGTCGATGCGCGTCATGTCCGCCTGCCCACTATCGCTCGCACTTGACCACGCCTGCGCATCTTCGCCTCCGATGAGCCGCCAAGCCGGTATTGTGTCACTGCGATGGCGCGGTGGGTGTGTTGCGCCGCGAAGGGATCGACGCACGTACGAGCGGTGATCCTCTATCGTCGCCCCAGTTTCGCGAGTTCGAGTAGTTCGCGCCTGAGGCCCTGTGCGCGCTCACGGCCAAATTCGCGTTCCAGTTCCTGCTGCGCGGCGTCCCAGAGCGGACGCGCTGCACGATGCGCCGCCCTGCCCTCGTCGGTCAACGCGAAGTGGAGCGTGCGCGCGTCGTTGCTGGTGGCTTCGGCTCGAACGAGTCGGGCCCGGCGCAATGCACTCGCGGCACGCACCAGTGTCGTGCGGTCGAGCAACAGCGTGTCCGCGAGTTCGCAGAACGTGAGCTTTTCGCCTCCACTCAGGCGGCCCAGAATGGCGAACTGCGTCGGCGTGAGTGCCGCCGCTTTCAGGTGTCGCTCGTAGAGCTTGCTGATATAGCGCGCGGCCCGACGCATCGCAAAGCCGTGGGATGCGTCGAAGCAATCTGCGTCGTTCATGATGAGTTGCGCGCTTATTGAGCGGCTCCGTGCGCGGCAGCAAGGGCCGCCGAATCCGTTCGCAGCGCGTTTGCCGCGACCGCGTCGCCGCCCGCTTCGACACGCCAGCCCCCACCCAGCGCGCGATACATCGCAACCGCCGCGAGCGCGTGATCCCGCTTCGCTTCGTTCAGCGACTCGTCGTCGCGCAGATAGCTCTCCTGCGCCGTCAACACGTCGAGAAAGCTGGACGCTCCGCCCTTGTAGAGTTCGTTCGAAAGACGCAGCGCATCGCCCGACGCACCGAGCGCGGCGCCCAGCCGCTCGACGGCACCGGATGCGCTGACGAGATCGCTACGCGTGTCTTCGATGTCTTTCAACGCGTTGAGCACCGCACCATTGAGACCCAACTGCGACTCGCGCATCTGACTCTCGCGCTTCGCGATATCCGCGTTGATGCGGCCCGCGTTGAAGATCGGACTCGTCACGCCGAGCGCGGCACTGAACAGGTTGTCCGTGAGCGTGGGCAAGCCGAGATACGACGCCGCGAGCAAACCATCGCTCAGATTGAGCGAGAACTTCGGATACCGCTCGGCCTTCGCGGCGCCCACCTGCGCCGCACGCTGCTCGACCGTCGCATAGGCGAGGCGCACGTCCGGACGGCGCAGCAGTGCTTCGGAAGGCAGCGTGGAAGGCGCCGACGTGCGCGGCGCCGGTATCTCGCCGTTGCCGAACGCGTTGGCGCTCAAGCTCTCGGGCGAGCGTCCCGTGTACACGGCGATCAGGCTCAACTGATGCTGGATTCTCGATTGCACAGGCGGAATGCGCGCCTGCAGATCGCTCAACTGGTTCTGCGCGCGCGCCACGTCGAGCCGGGTCGAAAGACCGTAGTGCAGACGCTCCTGCGTAAGCCGCAACGTGCGCTCGCGAATTCGTTCGTTATCTTCAAGAATGCGCAGTTCGCTTTGTGCCCAGCGCAGTTCGATGTACGCGTCCGCGGTATTGGCTGCAAGCGCGAGACGTAGTTCGTTCAGCGCCTCGCGCGTGCCCGTTGTCTGCGCCCTCGCTGCGAGCAGTGCGAGACGCTCGCCGCCGAACACGTCCGGATTCCAGCTCGCGGACAAACCGAAACCCGCCTGCCGCACATAGCCGAGCGGCGGCGGCACGATGATGCGCGTATCGCTCGCGTTGGCGTTGGCGTTCAGCTCGGGCAGCAGCGCCGCGTGCTGCAGGGTGGTCTGCGCCTCCGCCTGACGCACGCGCTCGGCGGCCGCCTTCAGGTCGAGGTTCTGATCGAGCACGGTGCTCACGAGGTCGTGCATGACCGGATCGCCGAACTGCTGCCACCAGGTTTCGGCGTCAGCGGTATCGGGCGGCACGTCCACGTTGAACTCGCGCGGCGCGATCTGCTGCACCTGCTGCGAAAGGTCGGCGTGCGTGGCGGGCTGCACGGCACAGGCCGCCAGTGCGAGGCTCGCCGCAAAAGCAAACAGCTTGGTTCGGATGCGGGGTTTCATGAACGGAGACCTCAATGAGCATCGGGTGGCGGCATCGCCGTGTCCAGCCGCCGCACGAACAATGCGCAGAAGATGGCGACGACAAAGCAGCACGCCACGGCGAAGTAGGCATCGGAGAAAGTGAGTGTGAGTGCCTCGCGCATCACGACGTTGTGCAGCAGTGCGAGGCCGGCCTGGGGACCGCTGAGCACATTGCCTGCAACCGTCCCGATCTGGTCCGACGTATGCGCAAGCAGTGCTTCGACGACAGGCCTGCCGTCGGTGACGTGCTCGTTGAGGCGCAGGTAATGAAAATTGAGCCGGTCGTTCAGCATGGTGTTGCTCACGGCCACGCCGATCGCGCCACCCAGATTGCGCATCAGATTGAAGAGCCCGCTTGCCGAACGTAGACGCGCAGGCGGCAGCGCACCCAGCGCCATCGTCACGATGGGCGGAATGCAGAACTGCTGGCCAATGCCGCGCAGCACCTGCGGAAGCAGCAGTTCCCTCCAGCCCCACTCGCTCGTCACGGGCACGTAGAGATAGCAGCCGAGCCCGAACAGCACGAGGCCGAACAGGTTCAGCCAGCGCAGATCGATACGCGTGGAGAGCCGCGAATAGACCACGAGCGCCACGACCTGGGCACAGCCCACCGAAAGCAGCGCGAAGCCGGTTTGCATCGAGCTGAAGCCGCGCACACGGGCAAGAAAGACGGGTGTGAGAAACACCGTGCAGAAGATGCCGATGCCGGTGATGAACGAGAGTGTCGAGCCGAGTGCGAAGTTGCGGATGCGCAGCGCGCGCAGGTCCACGATCGTTTCGCGTGCGGTGAGCGCATGAACGATGAAGAGGAAGCCGCAGATCGCCGATATCCAGACGCAGACAAGAATGGTCGTATCGCCCAGCCAGTTTTTGCGCGGCCCTTCTTCCAGCACGTATTCGAGGCAGCCCAGAAAGCCCGACATCAGCAGAATGCCGAGGTAGTCGCCCTTCTTCAGCAGGCTCAGGTCGGCTTCATCGATACGCACGAACTTCGGCACGAGCACCGTCACGGCAATGCCCGGCACCACGTTGAGATAGAACAGCCAGTGCCACGACCACTGGTCGGTGATCCAGCCGCCTATCACGGGCCCAATGGCCGGTGCGAGCGTGGCCAGTGCCCCAATGGTGGTGGCCGCCAGCGCGCGCTGCTTGCCGGGAAATAGCACGAACGCGGTCGTGAAGACAGTGGGAATCATCGCGGCACCCAGCGCGCCTTGCAGCGCACGGAACAGGATCTCCGAGTTGATGTCCCACGCCATCCCGCACAGCATGCTGGCAATCGTGAAGCCCAATGCGGAAGCGGCAAACAGCCAGCGCGTGGAGAACACTCGCGTGAGCCAACCAGACATGGGGATCACGATGATCTCGGCAATCAGATACGCCGTCTGAATCCAGGAGAGTTCGTCCTGACTCGCGGACAGGCCACCGCCTATGTCTCTCAGCGACGACGCGACGATCTGGATGTCGAGCGTCGCCATGAAGAAGCCGAGGCACATCAATGCGAACGCCGTGACTTTGGTGCGCAGCGGCAGGTCCATCGGATTGACGGGAACACGTGAGGTCATGATGCTGTCTCCGCGCTCGTGGGCTTAGCCGTTGCGCTGACGCGCGCCTGCGAGATGCACGCGCACCGTCGCCGAGAGCCCCGGACGCAGGTAGTGGGCCTCTTTCGGCACGTCGAGCACGACGCGTACGGGCACGCGCTGCACGATCTTCGTAAAGTTGCCGGTGGCGTTCTCGGGCGGCAATATGCTGAAGGTGGCTCCTGTAGCCGGCGCAATGCTTTGCACGGTGCCGCGTATCGTGCCCGCATGAGCGTCCAGCGTGACTTCGACCGGGTCGCCGTCGTGCATCCTCCTCAACTGGTCTTCCTTGAAATTGGCATCGACCCACAGGTCATGCGCGGGCACCACCGTGAGCATCGACGTGCCTGCCGAAGCAAGCAGGCCGACTCGCGCGGTGCGGTTGCCCACGTAGCCGTCTACAGGCGAACGTAGCGTCGTGTAGTCGACGTTGAGCTGCGCATAGCGCTGCTCGGCCTGCGCTTTCGCAACACGCGCCCCGGCGTCGGCAATCTGCGCGTCGAGCACGGTGAGCTGCTGTTTCGCCGCGAGCAGCGATGCATCGCTACCTTCCACCGCGGCTTTGGCCTTGGCAAACGACGCATCGGCCTGCTCCACAAGCTGATTCGAAACCGCGTCGTCTTTCACGAGTTGCCGGTAACGCGCCTGATCTGCGTTCGTACGTACCAGTTCCGCATGGGCTGCCGTCACGCCGGCCGCCTGCTGGTTGATCACGGCAAGCTGAAGCGCGCGCTTCGCTTTCAGTTCGTTCACAGCCGCCTCGGCGCTGTTCGCTTCCGCAACCGCCTGCGCAAGCTTCGCATCGTAGTCGCGCGAATCGAGGCGAATCAGCACCTGGTTGGCCTTCACGTACTGGTTGTCCTGCACCAGCACCTGATCCACGAAACCCGTCACCTTCGGTGCGATGACAGTGACGTTGCCGCCTACGTAGGCGTCGTCCGTGGACTCCACCCAGCGGCCCACGGCGAACCAGTAGGCAAGCGCGGCACATACCGCGAGCACCACGCCGGCTACGGCGAGCAGCATCCACGGAATGGTACGAACACGAGCCTCCGGCAGGGCGCCGGCGACTGCGGGAGTTTGAGCAGATGTCGTACTCATGGTATCTGTGCTTATGCACTCTAAAGGGTGAAGGAGAGCGGCAACCGGCCGATGGTGCGTAACGGCACGATGCAAGACGTAGCGCAAACCATCGCAACATAGCCGCGGCCCGTACCGGAAACAGCAGCCACACGTTCCAGATCGGTCGCGACATATTGCCTGTGCATATACACCCACACAAGCGAAGCAAGACGAAATTGATTGTTGCAATTCAGATAAGAAAGGAAGGCCGCCACGCGGCAAACCCTTCCTGACGAATGCCTTTCGTCGCTCTTCGCGGAATACTTAATGGATTCGTCACTGGACGACACCACGTTGCCGCGCGAAGATCATGTTCGCGACAATCGCCCTCTTCTCCAGCCGCTTACCCGCCGATCTCATTACGCCCAACATGGCTCACACGCTCACCACCTCGCCTTGCGCCGCAGCCTCGCGCCGCCAACGTCTCGACTCGGACGCCATCATGCAGGCCCGCATCGAACTCGCCGCGTGCTTCCGGCTCGCGGCACTCAACGGCTTCGAGGAAGGCGTCTGCAATCACTTCTCCGCTGTCGTGCCCGGCCACGAGGACCTCTTCTTCGTCAACCCGTACGGCTACGCGTTCAGCGAGATCACGGCGTCGCGTCTGCTCGTCTGCGACTTCGACGGCAACGTCATAGCAGGCGAAGGCAAGCCCGAAGCCACGGCCTTCTACATCCACGCACGGCTGCACCGGCTGATGCCGCGCGTGCAAGCCGCGTTTCACACGCACATGCCGAACGCCACTGCGCTTTGCCTGCTGGAAGGCCCGCCTCTGCTGTGGCTGGGGCAAACGGCGCTCAAGTTCTACGGCCGCACCGCGGTGGACGAGCATTACAACGGCCTTGCTCTCGACGAATCGGAAGGCGACCGCATTGCCGCGGCGATGGGCGACGCGGACATCCTGTTCCTCAAGAACCACGGCGTGATGGTGGCCGCACCCGATATCGCACAAGCGTGGGACGATCTCTACTACCTGGAGCGCGCTGCGGAGGTGCAACTCAAGGCCATGAGCACCAACCGGCCGCTCAAGACCATTCCCGAAGCAGTGGCACAACGTGCCTACGAACAAATGCGCGCCGGCGACGCCGCGAGCGCGCGTGCGCATCTGGAAAGCGGCATGCGGCAGTTGCGCGAGCGCGGTATCGCATTCGACCGATAACACCTGCCGGCCGGGCGAGCGCCAGGAAAGGAGAGTCGCTCGCCATCACGTGGCGAGGCGAAGACGTTGACTACTCGGCTGCCGCGAGATACGCCGCCGGGGTGGTGCCCAACGTGCGCTTGAAATGACGCCCCAGGTGGCTCTGATCGAAGAAGCCGACCTCGGTTGCCACCACCGAAGGCGGCACGCCGCCGCGCAGCAGCTTCTGCGCATGACGCACGCGTACGAGGCACACGTACCGATGCGGCGAGATGCCCACCTGCGCGCGAAATAGCGCCGCAAAACGCGACACGCTGAGTTCCGCGGTAGCCGCGAGTGCGGCCAGCGTGACGGGTTGCGCGAACGAGCGCTCGATGAACTCGATCGCACGCTCGATAGGCTGCGTGGCGCCGTTCGCCCGCCCCGAGACGTCGGCATCGTCGAGAGCACCCATTCGCGCTCCTATGCAGCGTGCCGCGCAGCGCTGGAAGCAGCGGCCCCAGCGGGTACAGCAGCCTCGTGCTCGGGCGAAAGCGAGGCCGAAGCAAAGCGGCGAATGTCGAACGGCTCCAGCGGCGTCGTGGTCGCACCGGTATCGATCAGCTCGGCCATGGTGTCACCCACCTCCGGTCCGAGCTGAAAGCCGTGGCCCGAAAAACCGAATGCATAGTAAAGGCCGCTTACCTTGCCGCTCGCACCCATCACCGGCAGATCGTCCGAGACATAGCCTTCGATGCCGCTCCATACGCGAATGATGTTGAGCCGAGCGAGCGCGGGCGCGAGGCGTTGCAACTGGCGGAACTGCAAAAGCGTGCTCTCGGGCAGCACATATGCTCGGCGCAGGTCGGGGTATGCGGGCCCGCGCGCGCAACCGCCGAACACGATGTTGCCGCGCTCGATCTGGCGGAAATACACCACCTCTTCGAGCAGCGGCGACGACACGCCCACCACGGGCCGAATGCCGTACGGCAAGGGCTCGGTCACGGCCATTTGCGGACCATGCACGGCAAGCGGTACCGGCTCGCCGAATTGCTCGCTGAGCGTGCTGCCCCATGCACCCGCCGTGACCAGCAACACCGGCGCATGAAACGTGCGGCCGTCCACAGCCGTTGCCCGGAACTCGGCGCCCTCTTTTTCGACGGTTGCGATCTCGGTGTTCTCTTCGATCTGCGCGCCGAGCCGTGCAGCCGCACGTCCGAATGCGGGCGCGGCGAGGCGGGGATTCGCATGGCCGTCCGTCGCCGAATACGACGCCGCCAACACTTCGGGCCCAAGGAACGGAAAGCGCGAACGCATCTGCGCGCCCCGCATGACGTCGAGCATGAGGCCGTACTGGCTCGCGTCCCTGGCGTAGGTTTCGAGCGTATGCGCCTGTTCTTCGCGATAACAGACGCGAATATGTCCCGACGGCAAAAACTCCGCGTCGTGATTGATGAGCGCGGGCAGCTTGCCCCAGATTTCGCGGGAACGGTTCGCGAGCGGCAGTTGCGGCAGAAAGCGCCCTTGCCGACGCACGTTGCCGAAGTTCGTTCCGCTTGCCTGCTGTCCGATCAGACCGCGTTCGATCAGGATGACGGAATGCCCGCGGCGACGCAGAAAAAACGCGGTGGCCGCGCCCATGATGCCGCCGCCCACAATCACCACATCGGCTTCAGCGCGCTTCATTCGTGAACCTCCGTGACGCCCGTGGCGCGTGTCGCCGCAGACGCAGCGGGACTGTCGTGGTGAACGTCCGTCGTGATTTCCATCGTCGATATGGCAAGCGGCTTCACGGGTGCCTGGCCGCGCAGCCGTCCCACCTGTTCGAGCGGCACGCCTGCGGCAGCGGCAATGATCTCGGCTGCGGCGTGCCCGCAGTAGCGCCCCTGGCAGCGGCCCATGCCCACGCGGCTGAATGCCTTCGCACGGTTCGCTTCGCACGCGCCTTCGTTCTTGATGACGCGCCGCAGTTCGCCCACCGTGATGCCTTCGCAACGGCATGCAATGGTCTCGTCGGAAAGGCGAGCCGCCTGCGCGGCGGGCCACGGAAAGGCTTGAGCCAGGCCCTGGCGGAAGCGATCCATCTTGCGCTGTTGCGCCTTGAGCGGCGCCAGCGTTGCTTCGGATACCGTATGACCCAGATCGCTCAACACCGCGTATGCCGCGAGCCGCCCCGCCAGTTCCGCGCCGTCGGCACCCAGAACGCGAACGCCGTCGCCCGCCAGATAGACGCCCGCCTGCGAGCTACGCCCCAGTTCGTCGATCTGCGGTAGCCACTGGCGCGTGCTTTCATCGAAGCGGAACGCGCAACGTGCCAGGTCGGCCAACTGTGTTTCGGGACGCAGGTGGTAGCCGAGCGCCACGGCGTCGCACGCAATCTGGCGCACCTCACCCTTTGCATCGCGATACTGAATGCCCTCCACGCCCCCGCTGTCGGTACCCAGAATTTCGAGCGGCTCGATGCCGTGCTCGACCTGCACGCCGGCCTTCTTAAGTCCGGACACGAGCGCTGCGCCCTTCTTCAGCACGTCGGGTCGCGCGAGCAGTTTGGGCAGCGCCCGCAGCCGCGCGGCGGCGGGCGACGTGTCCAGCACCGCAGCCACGCGCGCGCCGGCCCGCACATACTGATTCGCGACCAGATACAGCAACGGTCCCGATCCCATGAACACGACGTCGTGTCCAATCGAACATGCCTGTGCCTTCAGCGCGATCTGCGATGCGCCAAGACTATACGTGCCCGCGCGTTGCCAGCCTTTCACCGGCATCAGCCGGTCCGTCGCGCCGGGGCACAGCACGAGCGCGTCATAAGGCAGCGCGTGCGACTGGCCGCGATGCAGCACGTACAGGCGCCCCTCGCTCACGTTCCACGCGAGTGTGTCGGACCGGTAATCGACCTGTGCGCGCACACGCTCGAATGCCGTGTGCAGATTCGAAGCGCGGCTCGCCTCGGTGCCGTAGAGCTTTTCATAAGGACGCCCGAAGTTCTCGGGCTGCCGCCGATAGATCTGACCACCGTCGCGGCGGCCTTCGTCGATCACGATGGGGGCAATGCCCGCTGCGAGCAGTGTCTCGACGCAGCGCACCCCGGCCGGTCCAGCGCCCACGACGATTACACGAGGTTGGCCCATTGCACCTCCGGTTGTGTGGTCACGATCTGCATGCCTTCGCGCACTTCCGTCGTGCAGGCACGCAGGCGTTCGCCGGTTTCCGTCCAAACCCAGCAATCCTGGCATGCGCCCATCAGGCAAAAACCCGCACGTGTCTCGTCGCCGAATTCGGACTGGCGCACGTGGTCCACGGTGCAGAGCATCGCCACGAGCAACGTGTCGCCAGCAAGCGCCTCCACGTCGGCACCATTGATGCGTAGCTTCACTTTTTCCCGGCCCGTTTCGCCAAGCCGGACAAATCGTCCGCCCATGCTGCTGCTCCTTTGCACAATGCCGCGCGGCTAGTGAATGATGTCCTGAAAGCGGTACCAGGCGCCCACGAGCGGCAGAAACCACGCGTGGCCGAAGTGGCCTGGAATGGCGGGCCATGCGAGTTCGCCCCACGGATTGCGCGACGCTGCGCCGAACATCACGTCGGCCATCACGCGGCCCATGTGCACCGACATCTGCACGCCGTGGCCGCTATAGCCCATCGAGTAGAAAAGGCCTTCGTGCTGGCCCGCGCGCGGCAGGCGGTCCGCCGTCATATCGACGAGGCCGCCCCAGCAATAGTCGAGGCGCACGTCGGCGAGTTGCGGGAAATAATGCGCGAGGCTTGCGCGCAGAATGCGGCCGCTCTTTTCGTCCGAGCGCGGGTTCGACATCGCGAAGCGCGCGCGGCCGCCGAACAGCAGACGGGTGTCCGCCGTCGCACGAAAGTAGTTGCCGATGTTGAGCGTGGTGACGTACGCGCGCCGCGTGGGCAGCAACGCATCGAGCCGGTCCTTGCCGAGCGGCTCCGTCACGACGATGAAGCTGCCCACCGGCGCGATGCGGCGGCGAAACCACTGAAGCGGCCCGACGCGCGAAGCGCCCGTTGCCACCAGCACGCGTGCGGCACGAATCGTGCCGCGCGGCGTCACGACGTCGTAACGCTCGCCGCCCAGTGGCTTGAGCGCCGTCACCGGCGCCTGTTCGAAGATGCGCGCGCCGCGCTTCACCGCCGCTTCGGCCAGCCCCACGCCGAACTTGCCCATATGCATCTGCGCGCCGTTGCGCTGCACGAGTCCGCCGAAAAAGCCGTTCGAACCTATTTCGTCGCGAATGCGTTCCGGCGCAATCAGTTCGACATCCCGATCAACGTCGCGCACCAGCGTTTCGTAGGTCTTCTCGAGCTTCGCGAAGTGCTGCGGCTTCGCGGCCAGCTTGATCTTGCCGCCGCCCACGAAGTCGCAATCGATCTGCTCTTCGGCAACGATCGTGCGCACCGACTGCACGGCGCTCTCATAGGCGCGATAGAAACCGAGCGCCCGCTCGCGGCCGATGCGTTCCGCGAGCGTCGCATAGTCGTGCGCGAGGCCCGTATTGCACTGCCCGCCGTTGCGCCCCGACGCCTCGCTCGCCACACTGCCCGCTTCCAGCACCGTCACGGGCACGCCCTTCTTCGCGAGTGCGAGCGCCGCCGACAAACCCGTGAACCCGCCGCCGATCACAACCGCCTCGGCCGATCCTTCCACGGGCCCCGGGTCGCCGTGCCGGAATGGCGGACGGGTATCGAGCCAGTACGATTCGAACTTCATCGCGGTCCTTCGCTCGCGCGGAGCGGGCAGTCGTTCACGAACTTCATGCTTGACGCTTGCGGCCGCACAACACGCGGCCGGCCGACACTTACAGACCGACGACGCCAGGCAGCCCGCCGATGTCCTTGATCTCGTGATAGTTGTAATACGGCGTGGAAGGCTCGTGACCGCGCGAGACGAACACCTTGTTCTTCACGCCGAGATCGTTCGCGGACATGAGGTCGTAGCGCAGGCTCGACGACACGTGCAGGATGTCTTCCGGCCCGCAGCCCAGGTTGTCCAGCATGTATTCGAACGCCTGCAGACGCGGTTTGTAGGCCTGCGCCTGCTGCGCCGTGAACACGCGATGGAACGGCGCGCCGAGTTTTTCGACGTTGCTGTGAATCTGGTCGTTCGAGGCGTTCGAAAGAATCACGAGCGGGAATTCCTTCGCCACCTTCGAGAGCCCTTCAGGCACATCGGCATGCGGGCCCCACGTCGGCACTGCGTCGTAGAAGCGCTGGGCCTCAGCGTCGTCATAAGCAAGGTTCCAGCGCTTGAGCGTGCGGCGCACCGCGTTCTTCACCACTTCCTGATACGGCTTCCACGCACCCAGCACTTCATCCAGACGATACGCGGCGAAGTCGCGCACGAACTGCTCCATCTGTTCCGGCGCCACGCGGCCGGCGAAGATCTCGCGCGCCATGTCGCCCATGCGGAAGCGGGTCAGCGTACCGTAGCAGTCGAACGTGATGTATTTCGGTCGGAAGCGGGTCATGGCGGGTCCTGTGGTGGTCAAGGTGTGTCGATGGCGCGCCGGTGAAGGGCGACGGTCGTTCTTGCTGGAATGAATTACATCACCGCAAAAAATGCGGGTTGTCGTGTATTGGCCTTCCGCGAACACACAATCCGTCGTTTTTCTGCGGCTGTACAGCAGAGTATGCGGTGCGCTCCGGCGACTCTCGGAAGCTGGCCTTGCGAAGGCCGCACACGCCGTCGCGGCGCAGGGAAGACGGCCGCGTTGCGCCCGCTGGTGGCCCGCTGCGGTTGGCTCCGTCAGGGTTTTCACGGGTCGCTACAGACAAGGGAATGCCCCCGCGAGAAGGGGCGTCGACGCAAAACGGCCGCGCCGGAAAACCGGCGCGGCCGTTCGGAAGCATCGAAAAGGCGCAGACCGACAGCACAACATGCTGCGCCCTTTCTTCCTACTGTTTTGCAGCGCTGCGCAAGAAGGTTCAGGCGCCCTGATTCAGGTCGATCAGCACGCTCTTGAAGCGCAGATTGGCCTCGAATGCCTGGCGTCCCAGGTCCTTGCCGAGGCCGGACTGCTTATAGCCGCCCGTGGGAATCACGAAGTCGGCCGTGCGTCCGTAGCGGTTGATCCAGACGGTGCCGGCCTCGATGGCGCGCATCGCCCGCAGCGCGCGGCCGATGTCCGCGGTATGCACGCCCGCGGCCAACCCGTACTTCTCGTGGCTCGCGAGCGCCAGCGCTTCGGCCTCGTTCTCGAAGGTCTGAACCGTGAGCACGGGGCCGAAGACCTCTTCGCGCACGGCTTCGTTGCTCGCGCTCACGCCGGTCAGGATGGTGGGGGCGTAGAAGGCGCCGCCGCCCGCCATGGGAATGCGACCGCCGCCCACGGCAATCTGCGCGCCCTGCTCAACGGAACGCTTCACGATGCCTTCGATGCGCTGCGCCTGAACCGCGGAGATGATGGGCGGCAGCGTGGTGCCCGGCGCCCACGTATGCCCCGGCTTGAGCGCGGCGAATGCCGAGGCGATGCCGTCCACGAGACGCGACACCACGCGCTTTTCAACGATCAGCCGCGAACCGGCCACGCACACCTGCCCCGCGTTGCCCGCAATGGCACCGGCCACGCGGCGCGCCACGAGATCGAGATCCGGCGCGTCGGCGAACACCACCTGCGGGCTCTTGCCGCCCAACTCCAGCGTGACGGGTTTCGTGCCGCTCTGCGCACAGGCGGCCATGATGGCGGCCCCGGTCTGGCTGGAGCCCGTGAACGTGACCTTCGCGATTCGCGGATGGCGCACGAGCGCATCGCCCGTCGTGCGTCCGTCGCCCTGGATCACGTTGAAGATGCCTGCCGGCATGCCGGCTTCGACGGCGAGTTCGGCAAGCCGCAGCGCGGAAAACGGCGTGAGTTCGGAAGGCTTCAGCACCACGGCGTTGCCCGCAGCCAGCGCGGGCGCGATCTTCCACGACGCCATCACGAGCGGAAAATTCCACGGCGCAATGGCGCCGATCACGCCATACGGCTCCGCCACGATCATGCCGAGATGGTCCGGCCGCGTGGCCGCCACCTCGCCGCCAATCTTGTCAGCGAACTCCGAGTAGAAGCGGATACCCTCGGCGGTAAATGGCACGTCCCACGCCGCGGCATCGCGAATGGGCCGCGTGGAGCCTACCGATTCGATGCGCGCGAGCGTGTCGACGTCCGCTTCGATCAGCTCGGCCCAGCGTCGCAAGACGCGCGCTCGTTCGCGCGGGGCACGGCGCGCCCAGTCGCTCGTGCGAAACGCCTGCCAGGCGTTCTCCACGGCGCGGTCCACTTCGTCGGCGCTGGCAATGGGCAGGTCTGCATAGACAGCGCCGTCCGAGGGGCGCGCCACGTCGAGCGCGGCGGGACCGCTTACATAGCGGCCGCCGATGAAGTGCGCGCTGCGCACGGAAACGAGAGCGGGATCGAAGCTTTCCATGAGGTCGTTCCAGTGGGCCGTTCCGCGCGGCGCATTGCGGTTATGTTGTTGTGCCCTCGCGGATCGGCAAAAAAAGAAGAAGGGACAACGAAGCATGCAATGCGGCTCATGGTACGGGCGATGCCGCAGCATTTGCTGCCGTGATATGCGGGTGCGACCGGAGAAACCGCGCGTTGTGCAACGCCCGCGCAGTGCTCCGTGCGGCAGCGCCAGAGACGTGGGCTTGAGCCCCGCAGCAATAAGATCGTCCTAGCCACACGCGCCGGTTCGGTGCAACAGTAGGCAGGCATCGTAAAAAGGAGTGGAAAGTGACTGAACCGATCGCTCGTGCCAAAGTGCGGTTTCGCCCCATGACGGCGGCCGACCTGCCCGCTGCCCACGACCTGTCGCTTGCAGTGAAATGGCCGCACCGCCGCGAAGACTGGGAATTCGCGCTGAACCTTGGCACCGGCATTGCCGCCGAAGACGACACCGGCCTGCTCGGCACCGCGTTGCACTGGAAATATGGCGACGCGCACGCTTCGCTCGGCATGGTGATCGTGTCGCCCGACCAGCAGGGCCGCGGCATTGGCCGCGAGCTGATGGCGCGCACCATGGACGCGCTCGGCAACCGCACCACGTTCCTCAATGCAACGCAAGCGGCGCTGCCGCTCTACGAGAAATTCGGCTTTGCCGCCATCGGCAGCATCCATCAGCACCAGGGCATGGCGGGTGTTCATCCGCCCGCGGTACAGCTTGCGCCCGGCGAGCGCATCCGTCCGCTCGGCTCGCGCGACCCAGCACGGCTCGCTGCATTGCTCGCACGCGCGGCGGGCTACGATCGCACGCCGCTCATCGGCGCCCTGCTTTCCGTGGCCGACGGCGTCGTGCTGGACCGCGAAGGCGAGCCTGTCGGCTTTGCCTTGATGCGCCGCTTCGGACGCGGCCACGTGATCGGCCCGCTCGTCGCGCCGCATCGCGAAGGCGCACAGGCGCTGATCAGCCATTGCGTCGGCTCGCAAAGCGGGCGCTTCGTGCGCATCGACGTGGGTGGCGACACGGGCCTCTCGTCATGGCTCGACGATCTGGGGCTCGCGTTCGTGGACTCCGTCGTCACCATGGCACGCGGCACGCCGCCCCGGCTCGAAGGCGAGGCGCGCGTGTACGCCGTCACCAACCAGGCGCTGGGCTGACGTGGGCCGCATGCGCAGCGCCGTGCGGAGATAAGCCACACCATGACGTTTCTCTACAAGGCCGACTCCGTGCGCGGGGCGCAATGGGCACGGCTATTCGCCGAAAAGGCGCCCGACGTTCCGTTCCATATCTGGCCCGAGGGCAGCGACGCCGCGAACGCGGGCAACGTGCGTTACCTCGCGACATGGGAGCCGCCGGCCGATATCGCCACCACGTTTCCGAATCTCGAACTGGTGTTTTCGGTGGGCGCGGGTATCGATCAATTCGACCTTTCCGCCATTCCTGCGCACGTGCCGGTGGTCCGCATGATCGAGCCCGGCATCGTGGCCGGCATGGTGGAATACGCCACGCTTGCTGTGCTCGCGCTGCATCGCGACTGGCTCACGTATGCCACGCAGCAGCGCGAACAACGCTGGCAGCCGCTGCGCACGCGCACGGCGAACGAACGCCGCGTAGGCGTACTGGGGCTCGGCGTGCTGGGGCAAGCGGTGCTCGCCAAACTCGCGGGCTTTGGCTTTCGCTGCGCGGGCTGGAGTCGCTCCGCGCACGAAATCGAGGGCGTGGAATGCTTCGCGGGCACCGCTTCGCTGCCCGCGTTTCTCGCCCGCACCGAGATTCTCGTGTGCCTGTTGCCGCTCACGCCGGCCACGCGCCACATTCTGTGCCGCGAGTTGTTCGCGCAATTGCCGCGCGGCGCCGCGCTCGTCAACGTGGGGCGCGGTGGGCATCTGCAGCAGGACGATCTGCTCGATGCGCTCGACTCGGGCCAGCTCGACGCCGCCGTGCTCGACGTGGCGGACCCCGAACCGCTCACGCCGGGCCATCCGCTCTGGCGCCATCCGCGTGTGATGCTCACGCCGCACGTGGCCAGCATGACGCAGCCCGAAAGCGCCGTCGACGTGGTGCTCGACAACCTGCGCCGGCATCGGGAAGGCTTGCCGCTGGTCGGACGGGTGGATCGCACGCGCGGTTATTGACCGCCTTGCTCGCGGAAATGGCCCGCAGCACAAAATGCTGCGCGGCCCGCAAAAAAACCATTTCCCGCCTGTTGGCCACGGCGATTCTCAACGTCATCGTCGATTGTGTCCCGCTAACATCGTCTGCAAGCGGTACGTGCAGAACGCAATGAGCACGTGCCCCCAGCACGCGCCTCCAGCACGTTACGCTACGCCACCGAACGATTGAACGCTCACGCCATGTCGACTTCCGCACTCATCGAATCCGACCGCCAACATCTGATCCATCCTGTCGTCAGCCTGCGCGCGCATGAACAGCGCGGCGTCACCATCCTCGAATCGGGACGCGGCGCGTGGCTGCGCGACATCGAAGGCAACGAACTGCTCGACGCCTTCTCCGGGCTCTGGTGCGTCAATACGGGCTACGGTCACGAAAGCATCGTGCGCGTGGCCACGGAACAGATGAGCCGCCTGCCCTACGCCACCGGCTACTTTCATTTCGGCTGCGAGCCGGCCATTCGCCTCGCCGAACAGCTCGTTCAGCTTGCGCCCCCTTCGCTTACGCGCGTCTATTTCACGCTGGGCGGGTCCGACGCCGTGGACGCCGCCATCCGCTACATCACGCACTACTACAACGCGACGGGGCGGCCGCAGAAGAAGCAGTTCATCTCGCTCGAACGCGGATATCACGGTTCGTCGTCCGTCGGAGCCGGGCTTACCGCGCTGCCGGCGTTTCATCAGCACTTCGACTTGCCGCTGCCGAACCAGCACTACATTGCCTCGCCGTATCCGTATCGCAGCGAGCATGGCAACGACGCCGACGCGCTGATCGCGGCATCCGTGGCCGCATTGCGGGCCAAGGTGGAAGCGCTGGGCGGACCGGAACGGGTCGCTGCATTCTTCTGCGAGCCCGTGCAGGGCTCGGGCGGCGTGATCGTGCCGCCGAAGGGCTGGCTCAAGGCCATGCGCGAGGCGTGCCGCGAACTCGACATCCTGTTCGTGGCCGACGAGGTCATCACGGGCTTCGGCCGCACCGGCCCGCTCTTCGCCTGCGAAGCCGAAGGCGTGGAGCCCGACCTGATGACGGTCGCAAAGGGCCTTACCGCCGGCTACGCGCCGATGGGCGCGCTGCTGATGTCCGAACGCATCTACGCCGGCATCGCCGACGGCGCAGGCACCTCGGCCGTGGTGGGCCACGGTCAGACCTACTCCGCCCACCCCGTGAGCGCCGCCATCGGGCTCGAGGTGCTGCGCCTCTATCACGAAGGCGGGCTGCTCGCGAACGGCCTGGCTCAGGCACCGCGTTTCGAACGCGGCCTGCAGGCGCTGCTCGATCATCCGCTGGTGGGCGACGCACGCAGCCGCGGTCTGCTCGGCGCGCTCGAACTTGTGGCGGACAAGGCGACGCGCCGCCGCTTCGACCCTGCGCTCAACCTCAGCGAGAAGATTGCGGCGTCGGCATGGCGCAATGGTCTGATCTTCCGCGCGTTCGCCGACAACATCCTCGGCTTCGCACCCGCGCTCTGCTACACAGCGGAAGAATTCGACACGATGTTCGTACGCCTGAAGACCACGCTCGACGACGTGCTGGCGCTTCCCGAAGTGCGCGCCGCCGTGGCGTGAAGGGGGCGAAAGGCTGAATGGAAGGCCCGTTGCGAAGCCTGTGCCTAGCCGCTGAAAGGCTTGCTGGATAAGGGTTAGCCGCGTAATTTTCCGCTCGCGGGCCGTGCTACGATAGCCCCGTTCCATGTACCCGAGGTCAACGCGCGCCGTGTCAACTCAAGCAAGCAATTCGATGAAGCTGGACCGTATCGACCTTCGCATTCTGTCGCAACTGCAGAAGAAAGGCCGCATTACGAATGTCGACCTCGCGGACGCGGTGGGCCTCTCGCCCAGCCCGTGCCTGATTCGCGTGAAGCGGCTCGAGAAGGCCGGCTACATCGCGGGCTACGGCGCGCATCTGCAGCTCAACAAGTTGGGCGACGTGCAGCTCGTGTTCACCGAGGTCACGCTGCAGGACCATCGCCGCGAAGACTTCGCCAAGTTCGAGGCGAGCATTCGCACCGTGGACGAAATTGCCGAATGCCACCTGGTGAGCGGCGGCTACGACTATCTGCTCAAGTTCGTCACGCGCAGCGTGGTGCACTACCAGACCGTGATGGAGAACCTGCTGGAACGCAACATCGGCATCGAGAAGTACTTCAGCTATGTGGTGATCAAGTCGCCCTTCGTGAAGAACCATTACCCGATCGAAACCCTGTTTCCCCTGACCGACTGATCGCGTCGCGTTGCATGGCAGTGCCGCATCTGCGCCTGACGTTGGGTCGATACCGTTTATTTCGTCTTCCTTACCACGCCTTTCGAGCGCCGCCATGCCTCTTACCCTCGACCGCCCCGAACTCGCCCGCACCGGCAACTTCATCGCTGGACAATGGCGCGACGCGCTTTCCGGCGCACGCTACCCCGTCAGCGACCCGGCCACCGGCAACGCCTTCACGAGCGTTCCCGACAGCGGCCCCGAAGACGCCCAGGCCGCAGCCGACGCCGCCCACACCGCCTTCGAAGGCTGGCGCGAACGCACAGCGCGCGAGCGCGCCCAATTACTGAAGCGCTGGCACGCCGCCATCATCGCCAATACCGAAGACCTGGCGCGCCTCATGTCGCGCGAACAGGGTAAGCCGCTTGCCGAAGCGCGTGGCGAAGTGGCCTACGGCGCCTCATATGTGGAGTGGTTTGCCGAAGAAGCCGTGCGCAGCTACGGCGACATGATTCCCGCCATGATGCCCGGCAAGCGGATGATGGCCGTGAAAGAACCGGTGGGCGTGGTCGCGGCCATCACGCCGTGGAACTTCCCGCTCGCGATGATTGCGCGCAAGATCGCGCCTGCGCTTGCGGCGGGCTGCACAGTGGTCGCCAAGCCCGCCGAAGACACGCCGCTCACCGCGCTGGCCCTCGCGCGTCTTGCCGAAGAAGCGGGCTTGCCGCCCGGCGTGCTCAATATCGTCACGGCGTCGCGCGAGCACACGCCCGCCACCGTTTCCAACTGGCTCGCAGACGCTCGCGTGCGCAAGATCACCTTCACCGGCTCCACGCCCGTGGGCAAACACCTCGCTCGCGAATCGGCGGATACGCTCAAGAAGCTTTCGCTGGAACTGGGTGGCAATGCGCCGTTCATCGTGTTCGACGACGCCGACCTGGACGCCGCCGTGGACGGACTCATGGCATCGAAGTTCCGCAACGGCGGGCAGACCTGCGTGTGCCCCAACCGCGTGTACGTGCATGCCGGCGTCTACGATGCGTTCGCGCGCAAACTCGTGGCACGCGTCGCGGCGCTGCGCGTGGGGCCCGCCACGCGCGACGACTCGCAGATTGGCCCCATGATCAACGCGCGTGCCGTTGAAAAGATCGAGCGGCACGTGCAGGACGCCATCGCGCACGGCGCCGCGGTGCTGACAGGCGGCCGGCGCCTGCAAGGCGAGGGGCTCGAAGGTCCGCACTATTACGCACCCACCGTGCTCGGCGAGGCCAATCGCGAGATGGCGCTTTTTCGCGAAGAGACGTTCGGCCCCGTCGTCCCGCTCTTTCGCTTCGACAGCGACGCCGACGTCATTCGCGCGGCCAACGACACACCGTTCGGGCTCGCCGCCTACTTCTATTCGCGCGACGTGCGGCGCATCTGGCGCGTCGCGGCGAAGCTGGAAAGCGGCGTGATCGGCATCAATGAAGGCGCGCTCGCGAGCGAGGCCGCACCGTTCGGCGGCGTGAAGGAATCGGGCTATGGCCGCGAGGGTTCGCGCTATGGGCTCGACGACTATCAGCACATCAAGTATCTGTGCCAGGGCGGATTGAACTGAGCCGCCAACCAAGGTGCGAATCGATCAACGCATGACGAACTGCACGCTCTCATGACCACCCACGCCAACGATACCCACGCGCACGCCACCGCCGAAGCCTATCCCGTCGATGTCGAATTTCCCGACCTCGCGCCCTACGCCGCGGGCAACACCGGTGTGCCGTACGTTCACACGTTCGATAGCGGCGCAGCCGGCCCGCACGTCATGATCAACGCGCTCACGCACGGCAACGAAGTGTGCGGCGCGATTACGGTCAAGGCGCTGCTCGATGCCGGCGTGCGCCCGCGCAAGGGCCGGCTGACGCTGGCCTTCGCGAACGTGGACGCCTACCTCACGTTCGACCGACGCAAGCCGGACGCGTCGCGCTTCGTCGATCAGGACTTCAACCGCGTATGGAGTGCGGCAAAACTCGATGACCGGTCTGCGGACTCCACGGAGTTGCGCCGCGCCCGCGCCATGCAGCCCGTAATCGACACCGTGGACATGCTGCTCGACCTGCACTCCATGCATGAAAAAAGCGCGCCGCTCGCGCTTTCCGGCCCGCTCGACAAAGGCATCGCGCTCGCTCGCCAACTGGGCGCGCCGGCCACCGTGATCAGCGACGAAGGCCACCCCGAAGGCCGGCGCATGCGCGACTACGCGGACTTCAGCAACCCGCAGAACCCCCGCAACGCGCTGCTCGTGGAATGCGGACAACACTGGGAGCCCTCGGCCGTCACCGTCGCGAAAGATTGCACCGCGCGGTTTCTCGCGCTGACTGGCGTGCTGGAGGAATCGGATTTGCCCGAAGGGTGGTTTGCACCGAAGCCCGAAACCGTGCGCGTGATCCGCGTGACCGAGCCCGTCGTCGCAAAGAGCATGGACTTCCGCTTCGCGGGCAACTACACCGGGCTGGAAACGTTCGAGAAAGCGGGCACCGTCATCGCGTGGAACGGCGGCGAACCCGTGGTCACGCCTTACGACAACTGCGTGCTCGTCATGCCGTCGCTGCGGCAATTGAGGCCGGGAGTGACGGTGGTGAGGTTGGGGAGGATCGTGGCGTAAGCGCGGGAGAGCCGAAACGCAGCGGTCACGCGATTGCGTGCCCTCAACGAAAAAGGCAGATACGCCACCACAGCGCATCTGCCTTCGATCAACAAAAACAGCAACTACAGAGGATCGCGAAGCTTAAACCGCTACTTGCCGCTCCCCTTCCCGCTGCCGTGCCGGCGTGGCGAGCGACACCACGAACGTCACGACGATATTCGCGGCCAGCGCGATGAGCCCGATATAGAGCGGATACACCGCACCGCCCACGTGCAAGGCGAACACCGGCTTCAGCCCTTGCGAAGCCGCGAGCCCCGTGCCGATCACCACGCCCACCAGCCAGCCGCACAGCAGACCCGTGGAACTGAAGCGACGCGTATAGAGCGTGAACACCACCGACGGGAAGATCTGCAGAATCCACACGCCACCCAGCAGTTGCAGATCGATGGCGAATTGCGTGGGCAGCGCAACGATGAAGAGTAGCGCGCCGAACTTCACGACGAGCGACACGATCTTCGCAGTCGACGCTTCGCCCGCGGGCGACATCGACGGCGACACCAGCGGACGCCACAGATTGCGCGTGAACAGGTTCGCGGCACCAATCGACATGATGGCCGCCGGCACGAGCGCGCTGATCGCGATGGCCGCCGCGGCAAAGCCGACGAACCAAGACGGGAACAGCGTGCCGAAGAGCGCCGGCACGACGTCGCTCGGCGACTTCACGTGAATGCCCGCGGCAATCGCCATGTAGCCGAGCAGCGCGATCAGTCCGAGCAGCAGCGTGTAGGCCGGCAGGAAGATGGCGTTCTTCTTCACGGTGTCCGCCGATGCCGACGAGAGCACGCCCGTCATCGTGTGCGGATACATGAACGCCGCGAGTGCCGAGCCCAGCGCGAGCGATGCGTACGCCGTGAACTGCGACGGCTTGAGCAGGATGCCCGTGGCACCGCCCTTCGCCTTGAAGTACGTATCGGCTGCGTCGAACACGTGACTGTAGCCGCCCAGCTTCACGGGAATCAGGCAGACGGCTGCGATCACGACGATGTAGATCATGATGTCTTTCACGAACGCGATCATGGCCGGTGCGCGCAGGCCGCTCGTGTACGTGTAGAACGCGAGAATCAGGAACGCGACGATCAACGGCAGTTCGCCCGATACGCCCAGCCCCTTGATGACCACCTGCATGCCCACCAGTTGCAGCGCGATGTACGGCATGGTCGCAACGATGCCCGTGATGGCGACGGCCGCGGGCAGCCATTTGCCGCCCAGCTCGCCGTGCACGTAGTCGGCTGCGGTGATGTGGCCTTTCGCGTGCGCCACTTTCCACAGCTTCGGCATCACGGCGAACACGAACGGGTAGACGATGATGGTGTACGGCAGCGCGAAGAAGCCGTACGCGCCCACCGCATACACGAGCGCCGGCACGGCGATCACGGTATAGGCGGTGTAGAAGTCGCCGCCCACGAGGAACCACGAAATGACGGTGCCGAACTGGCGGCCGCCCAGGCCCCACTCGTGCAGTTGCGTGAGATCGCCGCGTTTCCAGCGCGCGGCCAGAAAGCCGACGATGGTCACGAGCGCGAAGAAGGCGATGAAGACGGTCATCGATACCGGATTGACGGGATTCAGCTCGTTCATTTGGTGCCCCGGTAGACGGCGTATAGCAGCAGCGAAGTCAGCGGCACCCACAGCAGCTGATACCAGTAAAAGAACGGGAAACCCGCAAAGGAAGGCCGGCTGTCGTTATAGAACGGTAGCCACAGCAGCGCGGCATAAGGGAGCAGCAGGAGGATCCAGCGCCAGCTGCGGCCGGATCGCCCCTCGTCCGTACGAGGCATTTCAGTCATGGTCTCTTCTCCATGGTTCTGGTCGAAAGGGGACGCCATGCGCCACGAAGGCGACGCATGTCGCACGAACCGGGACTGCGAGAAATGGCTGGCAGGAAGGTGGGCGCACGCAAAGCGCGATGCGAGGCTGCCAGCATTGCCGAGGTCTCCGTCCTTGTTCTCGTTCGGCCGGCTGCGGTGTTGTTGCCGCAAGCCGGATGGTCGAACTCTTTTGCGGGACGAGTATCCCCAAACTCAAAGGGCATCACAAGCGTGGAACCACGTAGGCAATCTACGTAGTTCTACATAGGTGGCTTGCAATCCTTTCGCGCGCGCGGGGGCAAGCGCGATGCGCTGTCGGGAAAACGTAAGGGTCCACGCGTGGCCAGATCATGAGCGCACGCCGCGGCCCTTCGATTCAGCCCACGGACGGCTCCCCTTCGCCGGGTTGCTTGCCGGGCTTGTCTGCGGGGCTCGAATTTTCTCCGGCGTCGCGCGACGGCGGCAGCTTGCTCTTTTCGTTGTCGCTGTGGCGTGGCGGTTTCGGATGCTGCGGGTCCGGCGTCGTGTCGGGTCCGGTGGTGACCATGGCAAGCTCCAGAGCGTCGGCTGATACGGGGCAAGGTAGCAAGCGCTGGACCTGCCCCGCAGCATCTCCATGCCACCATCCCGCTCGCTCAACCCGCCTTGCGCAGGTCCGGCAGCGATGCGGCCAGCTCCGCATAGAGCGCATCGATCAGACCGTCGTTGGCGAGCTCCGCGTCGTTGGCCGCGATGCGTTCGTCGAGCGCCTCGAAGAGGCGGTGCTTCACGAAGTAGCGCCACTGCACAGGAACGCCCGCAAGAATGCGGGTCAGCGCCGCATAACGCTCGCGCGTCCACTTCGCTTCGAACGCCGTGCGGTAAGGCCCGAAATCGAAGGCCGGCGGCTGCGTGCCCGCGAGGCGCCGGCGGGCCGCCTCGCGCAGCACCTGCGTTTGCGCCTCATCGACCTCGCCGTCCGTGAGCGCGACGGCATACACGTCGCGTGCCTGCTGTTCCGTGACGTAACCGCGCAGCACGTCGTCGCGCACGCGCTCGATCTCGCGCTCCTCGGGCCGGCCATAACCGCCCGCGCCTGCACCCACCAGCCGGATCACGTCGCCCGGGTTACAGACCACCAGATCGTTGTTGCCCAACTGCTCCTCGTGCGGCGTGCCGGGGTTCTTCGTGAAGCGCGCGTTTGCGCCCGCGCTGCCGCCACGCAGGCCCCACGACGCGAAGTGCGTGCGATCGCGATTGCGGGCCGTCACGAGCGTGTTGGGTGCGAACACCTTGAACTCCATGACGAGCCCCTGGCCGCCGCGGAATTGCCCCGCACCGCCCGAACCTGGCGCCACGCCGTAGCGCGTAATGCGGATGGGCACCTCGGCCTCGTTGATTTCAACGGGCGTGTTGCGCAGGAATGCGTTGTTGGCGCCGGACCCGTCTTCGCCATCGTCCAGCGACATGCCGCCCGCGCCGCCGCCAATGGGCCCGATCGACGCCATCACTGTGCCCCCCTCGCGGTCCAGCGTCTTTACGCTGAGAATCGAGAGCCCGCCTGCGGGGCACGCGGGCATCCGTTCCGGCACGGCCTGTGCAAATGCACCGAACGTGAGCAGGTGCAGCAGCTTGCAGGTCAGGCTGCGCATGCCGACCGCCGCGGGCCGCTGCGCATTGACCACGGTGCCAGGCGGCAGAATGCAGCGTGCTACACGCAAGAGCCCGCTGTTGAGCAGAATCGACGGATTCAGCGTGTAAAGCACGTAGACGAAGCCGACCAGTGCGAGCGCATGCCGTTCGCGTCCGCCCGTGGGCATGTTGAGCGACGACTGCAGTTGCGGGTCGCTGCCCGTGTAGTCGAATTCGACAGCGCCGCCGCGAATGCGCAGCGTGAGCGCCACGCGCATGGGCTTGCCGCGCACGGAGTCTTCGTCCGCGTACTCAGCGAAGAAATAGTCGCCGTCCGGAATGTCGCGAATGAGGGTCTGCGCCTGCTCTTCGGCGTAGTCGAGCAGCGCGTGCATGCCGGCCTTGAAGGCATCGACGCCGAAACGTTCGATGATTTCCAGCACGCGCCGCTCGCCTGTGTGCAGCGAAGCAAGCTGTGCGTGCAGATCGCCTACGTTCTGCGCCGGCACGCGCACGTTGGCCGCCATGATACGCAGCAGGTCTTCGTCCAGCACGCCCGCGCGCACGATCTTGGTGGGCGGAAAGCGGATGCCTTCCTGCTCGATCTCGGTGAGCGTGCGCGAAAGCGACGCGGGCACGGCGCCGCCCATGTCGGTGTTGTGAATGTGCCCGCCCACGAAGCAGACAATCTCGCCTTCGTAGAACACCGGCTTCCACAGCACGATATCGGGCGTGTGGGTGGCGACGAAACCGCTATACGTGTCGTTCGTCATGCCGATGTCGCCGGGCTCGTAATGGTCGATCATGCCGATCACGGGACCGTAGTCGAGCCCGACGTACCACGTGGCGCCAAGCGTCTTCGGCGACGCGAAGGTGTGGCCCTCGGGCGTCATGATTGCGCACGAGAAGTCTTCCGTTTCCTTCACGAACGTGGAATGTGCGGTGCGCACGAGCGTGTAGGCCATGCTCTCCGCCGCCGCCACACAGTAGTTCGCGAAGATTTGCAGCACTGCCTTGTCGAATTGCATTTGCGAGGCTCCGTATCAATGGCTCAGTGGCTTCATTGCAGACGCTGCAGCAGGATCAGGTTCCCGTAAGCATCCACTTCGCCCGAGAAGCCGGGCAGCACACACGTCGTGCAGTCGTCCTGAGCGATGACGGCCGGACCTTCGATACGGTGTCCCGCCAGCAGCTTCGCACGCTGAAAGAGCGCGGCGTCGCGCCAGGCGCCGTCCATCCACACCTTTACGGTGGTGTCGGGCTGGGCAGGCGACGTAGCGACCTCGATCTGCCGCAGCGCAGGTTTCGGCGTGGCCGACGAGATCACGAGCCGCAGCGCCACCACTTGAATGAGCGCATCCAGGTCGCTATGGCCGTAGAGCCGCGCGTGCTCGCGGTGGAACGCTTCGCTCAGCGCCGTGATGTTTTCCTCTCCGAGCCAGCGCAGTTCGAGCGGTGTGTCGATCTCGAACGACTGACCCTTGTAGCGCATGTCGGCAGAGACGGCGAGACGCGCCTCGCCTTCCTGCCCCTGGGTCTGGCCCGCGAGCCACGCATGTGCCGCGTGGCTCAGCGCCTGCGCGTCGTCACGGAGTTGACGCAGCGAGGCGGCGTCGAGATCGTAGTAGGTGGTCTTCACGAAGTCGTTCTTCGTGTCCGCAATCAGGCCGCCCAGTGCGCTCAATACGCCCGGCGTAGTGGGCACCACGACCTGTTCCATGCCGAGCGCGCGGGCGAAGTGACAGGCCAGCATGGGCCCTGCGCCGCCGAACGGCAGCAGCGAGAACATGCGGGGGTCGATGCCGAAGCGCGACACGATACGGCTCACGCCCGCATACATGCCCGAGACGGCGACCTCGACAATGGCCTCTGCCGTGCGGTACGGGTCGCTGCCCAGCTTCGCGGCCAGCGCCTCGATGGCGCGGCAGGCGGCATCGCGATCCACCTTCACGGCGTTGTAGCCGAGGCTCGCATTGCCGATCACGCCCATCACGGCGAAGGCATCCGTGATCGTCGCGCGCGTGCCGCCCCTGCCGTAGCAGACAGGCCCGGGGTTCGAGCCCGCGCTTTCGGGGCCTACCTTGAGCACGCCGAACTCGTCCACCCATGCAATGGAGCCGCCGCCGTCGCCGATCGACGAAACGGACACCGAAGGAATATGAATCTGGAAGTCACCGATGTACTCGCCCGTCGCGTACTGCGGCTCGCCATCCACGATCAGCGCAACGTCTGCCGTGGTGCCGCCGATATCGAGGCTCATGCAGTGACGCAGTCCGCACAGTTGCGCAACGTATGCCGCGCCGATCACGCCCGAGGCCGTGCCCGAGAGAATCATCTGCACGCAGTTGCTCTTGCCGGCCTCGGCGCTCATCACGCCGCCGTTCGACTTGGTCACCTTCATGTCCGCGCCGATACCGGTTTCCCGCAGTGCGCGTTGCAGCGAAGAAAGATAGTGCGAGACCTTCGGCTGCACGTAGCCGCCGATGACGGCCGTGGACGTGCGTTCGTATTCGCGGATGATGGGCCACACGTCGCTGGAACACGACACGAAGAAGCCCGGCATCTCGCGTTCCACAATGGCCTTGACCTCCTGCTCGTGCGCTGGGTTGCGATACGAATGCAGCAGCGAGATCACGACGCCTTCGCATCCCGCGCGCCGCAGCCCTTCCACGGCGGCGAGCACGCTCGCTTCGTCCACAGGCGTTTCTACCGTGCCGTCAGCCGCGAGCCGGCCTGTCACGCCGAACACGCGTTCGCGCGGCACGAGCGGTGCTGGACGCTTCGAGAGCAGGTCGTACATGTCCGGCCCCTTGAGGCGTGCGATATCCAGCACGTCTTCGAAGTGGCGCGTGGTGATGAGTCCGAGGCGCAGGCCTTTGCGCTGCACCACCGCGTTCACGCCCACAGTGGTGCCGTGCGTGAAGTACACCACTTCGCGTGGATCCACGCCGTACCGCTCGGCCAGCCCTTCCATGCCGCGCAGCACTTCGGTGCCCGGACTCTCGGGCCGCGAAAACACCTTCAGCGTTTTCAGCTCGCCCGTCTCGTCGTCCAGCACGGCGAAATCCGCGAACGATCCGCCAATGTCCACTCCGATTCTTGTTGCCATACGTTTTCCTTAATACAACGAAATAACGTGCCTGGCGGATCATCGGCTGCTTCGCCGTGCCCGCGTCGCGTCACACGATCGTGCCTTCGCCGAGGGCGGCGCCCTGTTGCAGGCGCATCAGGTCGTCCTCGGAACGGTGGCACAGCACGACGGCCCCGTTCGACAGTTGCCGCCGCGACGGCGCCGTCGTATTGCACAGCCCGTCCACGCGCATCGGGCACCGCGCGAGGAACGTGCACAGCTCCACGTCTTGTGTGGCCTCTGCCACGGGCGGCAGCTCGCCGTGACAACGCGCCGACGCCTCCTCGAGCCAGCCCGCACGCAACTCCGGCGCCGATGAAATAAGCAGGTCCGCATACGGATGGAACGGCGGCTCGCACAGCGCCGTGCGGTCGCCCGCCTCCACGCGATGCCCCGCGTAGAGCACGACGATGTCGTCGCTGATCGAACGCATCTTGCCGATGTCGTGCGTGATGAAGAGATACGAGACGCCGAGCTTGCGTTGCAGGTCCGCGAGCAGATCGAGAATGGCCGCACCTACTACGGTGTCGAGCGCGGACGTCACCTCGTCGCAGAGAATCAGGTCCGGTTCGGCCGCGAGCGCACGGGCAAGATTCACACGCTGCTTCTGCCCGCCCGAAAGCTCCGCCGGCCGTCGCGCGGCGAGCGCCGCGGGCAGTCGCACGAGTTCGAGCAGCTCGGCCACGCGCGCCTGGGCGCGCGCGCCCTTCATGCCGTGATAGAACGCGAGCGGCCGCGAAAGAATCTGGCCGATGGTGTGAGACGGGTTCAGCGCCGTGTCGGCGTTCTGGAACACGATCTGAATGCGCCGGAACTGCTCTTTCGTGCGCTGCTCCATGCGTGCCGGCATGGGCTTGCCGTCCAGCAACAGCTGCCCGCCGCCCACCGGCACGAGCCCGGCAATGACCTTCGCGAGCGTCGTCTTTCCCGAGCCCGATTCGCCGATCACGCCTACCGTCTTGCCGCGATGAATCACGAGGTCGACGTCGTCGAGAATGCGCGTGGCGGGCAACCCTTTGGCGTCGGTGCGTCCGTAGCCGGCCACGAGGCGTCGCACTTCGAGCAGTGGCCGTTGCGGCGCGGTACTGGAAGCAACGCCGACCGCGGATGCGGACGTACCCGCCACGCCGTCGCGCACGCCACGCGGCGTCGGCGTAATGGCCGCGATCAGGCTCTGCGTGTAGCGATGCGCGGGCGCATGCAGGATCTGCTCCGTGCTGCCCACTTCGCGTATCTCGCCGTCGCTCAGCACCACGATGCGGTCGGCCATCTGCGCGACCACGGCGAGATCGTGCGAGACGTACACCGCCGTCGTGCCCAGTTCCTTCACGACCTTGCGGAATGCGATGAGCACGTCGATCTGCGTCGTGACGTCGAGCGCGGTGGTGGGCTCGTCGAGAATCACGAGTTCGGGGTCGGTGATCAACGCCATCGCAGCAAGCAGCCGCTGCAACTGCCCGCCCGAAACCTGATGCGGATAGCGTTTGCCGATGTGCTCAGGGTCGGGCAGCGCGAGCGCGCGAAACAGCTCGACGGCCTTGGCCTGCGCCGCGCTCTTGCTCAACGTGCCGTGAATCAGCGCGCTTTCGATCACCTGATCGAGAATCGTGCGCGCCGGGTTGAACGCGGCCGCGGCACTTTGCGCGATATACGAAACCTTGCGGCCACGCAACGCAGCGAGTTGATCGGGCGACAGCGAACGCACGTCGCAGCCGCCCACGCGAATCGAGCCGCCCGCAATGCGGCAGCCGCTGCGCGCGTGGCCCATCAGCGAAAGCGCGATAGTCGTCTTGCCCGAACCCGATTCGCCGATCAGCGCGAGCACCTCGCCGCGCGCCACGTCGAAATCGATGCCACGCACGATGGGTGTTTCGGCGCCGCCATCGGCCGAGCCGACCACGCGCAGGCCGCGCACTTCCACCAGGTTGCCGGTGTTCGCGTTCATCTCAGACTCCCCCTACCGGCCGGCGCGCACGCAGGCGGTTACCCGTGCTGCCGCGCAGACCGTCGATCAGCAGGTTCACGCCCACCGTGAGCAGCGCAATGGCAATGGCCGGCATCAGCACCACAGGCGCGCCATCGCCCAGGCACGCAATGTTCTCGCGCACGAGCGAGCCCAGGTCCGCGTACGGCGGCTGCACGCCAAGGCCCAGGAAACTGAGGCCGCTCAGCAGCAGCACCACGAACACGAAGCGCAGCCCCAGGTCCGCGAGCATGGGGTGAATCATGTTCGGCAGGATTTCGAAGCAACAGATGTAGATCGCGTTTTCGCCGCGCACGCGCGCCACCTGTACGTACTCGAGCGAGCTGATGTTCACCGCGAGCGCGCGTGCAATGCGATAGGCGCCGGGCGTATAGCTCACGGCGGCCGTAAGAATCAGGAGCGGCAGCGACGAGCCGAACGCCGCCACCACCATCAACGCAAACATCTTGGTGGGAATCGAGCTGACGGCGTCGAGCACGCGGCTCATCGTTTCGTCCACGGCCTTGCCCGCCACTGCAGCGAGCAACCCAAGACTCGTGCCGACGAAGGCCGCCATGGAAGCCGCCGCCAGCGCGAGCAGCACCGTGAGGCGCGTGCCGTGAATGATGCGGCTCAGCATGTCGCGGCCGATGTAATCCGAGCCGAGCGGCAGCTTCGCGCTGAAGCCGGCGAACACGTCCGCCGACACAATGGCGCCTTCGGAATGCGGCGCGAGCCACGGGCCGACCACCGCGACGAACAGCATGAACGCCACCATCACGAGACCGATGCGTCCGCTCGTCGAAAGCCGGAGCTTGCGCCGCGCGCGGCGTGCAGGCGGTGCGGAACCCGCCGAACCGGTGGAACCACCGGCCCCGTTCGCACCGCCGGATGCGGGTTCCGGAAAGGACGAAGACATGCTGGCGCTCCTTGTCAGCGCGACCGGCGAACGGCGCAGGAAAGTGAGGCGGTTCATGTGCGCAACCTCGGGTTGGACACGATCGCGCAGAGGTCCGCGAGCGTGACGAGTATCAGATACGCGAGACAGAACAGCATCGTGCACGCCTGCACGAGCGGAATGTCGCGATTGCTCACGGCATCCACCATGAGCCGCGCGAGCCCCGGATAGTTGAAGATGGTTTCCACGATGATCACGCCGCCCAGCAGATACGACAGGCTCAGCGCCACTGCATTCGCGATAGGCCCGATCGCGTTGGGCAACGCGTGACGCAGTACGACGCGCGCGGGCCGCGCCCCTTTGAGAATCGCCATTTCCACATACGACGCGCGCAATTGCTCGACCACGGCGGCACGCGTCATGCGCGCCATCTGCGCGACGATCACGCAGCACAGCGTGATGACGGGCATCGCGTAGGCACGCAGGAACTGGTTGAACGTTTCGATCTCGCCGCCGTACGACAGCGCGGAAAGCCAGCGCAGCTTCACGGCGAAGATCAGCACCGCGAACGTGGCGATCAGGAATTCGGGCGTGGCCACCAGCGACAGCGTGCCCAGGCTCACAATGCGATCGAGCAACGTGCCCTGCTTCACGGCGGCCAGAATGCCGAGCCCGATGGCGAACGGCACGGACACCACCGTCGTGATGGCAGCCAGCGACAACGACTTCGGCAGGCGGCCCGCAATGAGTTCGCTAACGGGCATGCTCGCCGAAAGCGACGTGCCGAAGTTGCCGTGCGAGATGCCCGCGAGCCAGTGGAGATAACGCAGCCAGGCGGGCTGGTCGAGCCCGAACTGCTGGCGCAACGCGGCCACAGTGTCGGCCGTGGCCGCCTGGCCCATCGCCTGCTGCGCCGCGTCGCCGGGCAGCAGGTTGGTGATCGTGAAAATGATGAGCGACACGATCAGCAGCATGAGCAGCGTCAGCGCGAGGCGCCGCACGATCAACGAAGCAACGGTCTGGTTCATGGTTCCTGCCCGGTAGAACGGCTAGACGCCCAACAGCACGGTTGCGATGACGCCAGCCGCGCGTGCCACCGCGCAGCCGGCCTGTCGTATGGGCCCCCACAACGTCGGGAGCACGGCGCGCGCCGCATCAACGCGCGCCTGCGCCCGCGAGCATCAGGCTTCCCACCACACGTGCTCGGCAAACGAGAAGCCCATCATCGCCCCGGTCGGGATGGAACCCAAGCCCTTCAGGCGCTTGTCGTAGCCATCCAGCAGGCTAAGGAAGGTGGGAATGCCGATGCCGCCTTCCTTGCTCACGAGCACCTGCATGTCGGCGTACATCTGCTTGCGCTTGGCGTCGTCGGTTTCGGCGCGCGCGGCGAGCAGTAGTTGATCGAACTTCGGGTTCTTCCACCCGGACTCGTTCCACGGCGCATCGGACTTGAAGAACTGCGTGAAGAGCACGTCGGCGCTGGGACGCGGATTGATGCTGCCGAAGCCGAGCGGATGCTTCATCCAGTGGTTCGACCAGTAACCGTCCGCGGGCACGCGGTTCACCTGCAGGTTCATGCCGATCTTCTGCGCGCTTTGTTGCATGAGCACGGCCATTTCGATCGAACCGTTGGCGTCCGAGGTGGCGAAGACGGGCGGAATCGCCGCGCCGATGGCGCCTGCCTTTTGCAGGTGGAACTTGGCGCGGTCCAGATCGTAGGGACGCTGCGGCAAGCCCGCGAAGTAGTAGCGGTGTCCAGGCGGAATCGGCTGGTCGTTGCCTACCACGGCAAAGCCGCGAAACACGGCCGTGCGGATCTGATCGCGATCGAACAGATACTTCATGCCTTCCACGAAGTCCGGGTTGCCGGTGAGCGGGTTGTCGCGCCGCATGATGAGGTCGGTGTAGAGGCCCGACTTCGTTTCCTGAATCGCGTAGCCCGGCGTGGACGCAATGCGTTGTGTGGCACGCGGATCGACGCCGTTGATCAGATGCACGTCGCCCGAGAGCAGCGCGTTCGCGCGGGCCGCGTCGTCGGAAATGCCGATCAGTTCCACCTCGTCGAGATAGGGCTTGCCCTGGCGCCAGTAGTTGTCGTTACGCACGCCCACCGTGGTGACGCCGGGTTTGAAGGTCTTGAGCTTGTAGGGGCCGGTGCCCACTGCGGTGGAGAAATCCGTCGTACCGTCGCGGATGATGACGAGCTGCGGCGTGGCGAGAATAACGGGCAGATCGGCATTCGGCTGCGTGAGCGTGATGGTCACTTCGTTCGGGCCGGTGGCCTTCACGTCGGCGAACTGGTCGGCCAGCGACTTCACCTTCGACGCCGTGGCCGGGTTCTTGTGGCGCAGCAGCGAGTACGTCACGTCGGCGGGCGTGAGCGGCTTGCCGTCGTGAAAGGTCACGCCCTTGCGCAGCTTCAAGACCCACGTCTTCGCGTCCGTCGTGTCCAGCGACTCGGCTAGCGCGGGCTGCGGCGTGAGGCTCGGGTCGAACTGCGTGAGCCCGCTGTAGATCATGAAAAAGCGGATGTAGTCCGAGCCCGAGGAGCCCTTCGCAGGATCGAGCGTATCGGATGTGGATATCGACTCGTAAGCCGCGCGTACCTTGCCGCCGCGTTTGGGCGCATCGGCCGCGAAGGCGCTTTTCGCTCCCGCGAGCAGGCCTCCCGCGCCCGAGGCCAGCATGCCGCCCAGAGCCAATACACGCATCATGTCGCGGCGGCTGAAACCACCCTGTTTGATTTCATCGTCGTTCATGGAACCTGCTCCTCGGACAAAGGGAAAGTGACCGCAGTGTTTTATGCTGCCGCTCCTGGTATCGCTCGCCGCGCCTTTTGCTGGTCGCCTGCAAGGTCTCCTGCGCCCGCCGGGGTCCGCCCCTGCCCTGTCTGGCAAAGCTCACCGCCCGCGTGCTGATTGAATTTAAGCATCGCCAAATTAATGGAATGTCCTGATTCGCGAAGGCGCGCAATCGAAAGTCGCCGTTTTGATAGGCTCTCGCAGCAGGAATTGCTATGGCCGCCGCAGTGCCCTCTGCACGGGGGCCGGAGGTTGGGGTTACACCTTAGAGCGCGCGGTCTGCCCGGGCAATGCGTGACGTGCGGCAATGATTTGCAAGGATTTCGTCCCGCCGCGTGGTTGCACGTGCGGACAAACCCCCAAAATGCTCAAGCCGGACGGCCCTGTTGCCGTTTACGGGAGTAGCAGCACGCGGCTTCGCGGGGCACGGGCTTCCAGATCCGTGCCGCAGGCAGCAGCCGCAAGGAGACTGCACTCACATTGCTACATTGAAGTCGTTTCTGAATACGTCAGCGGGACATCATGACAAGTCGCCCGGTTCATCGCGCATGGATACTCCGCTGCAGACGCGCCGTCGAAAGATGCGCGAGGCTGTTCGCGGTTCCGGCGGAGAATCCCGAGCTCATCCGCTCGCAATCCGCTGCGCTTTCCACGCAGATTCCTCTGCTGTATTTCATCCTCGTCACCAACAGCGTGGCGCTTGCACTCACGCATCTGCACTCGGCGCCCATGTGGATGACCGTCTGGGCGCCCGGCGCCTTGTGCGGCTTCTGCATCGTGCGGCTCTTCTGGTGGCGGCGCATTCGCAACGTCGAAGTGGATACAGCCACGCACCTGAGGCGGCTGCGGCTCACGCTGCGCCTCGTGCCCGTGCTCGGCGTGCTGTTCACGGCCTGGGGTTTTAACCTCTACCAGTACGGCGACGCCTATGCCCAGGCGCACGTGGCGTTCTACATGGCGATCACCGTGATCGGCTGCATTTTTTGCCTGATGCACCTGCGCGGCGCGGCGCTCATGCTGGCCGCCATCGTGATCCTGCCGTTCGCGGTGTTCTTCTCGCTCACGGGCAACCTGGTATTCATGCTGATGGCGGCGAACCTGCTGCTCGTATGGGTCGCGATGATCTTCGTGCTGCTCGTGCACTACCGCGACTTTGCGCGGCTCGTGGAATCCACCGTGACGCTCAGGTTGCGCCAGGCCGAAACGCAACGCTTGAGCGACGAGAATTTCCGGCTCGCGAATCTCGATTCGCTCACGGGCCTGCCGAACCGGCGCGCGTTCCTCGCGCACATCGACAGCATGGCGTCAGCGGCGGACAGCAACAGCGCGATCCGGCCGAAAGGCGCGAGCCCTATCGTGATCGGGCTCATCGATCTGGACGACTTCAAGCTCGTCAACGACGCCTACGGCCACAGCACCGGCGACCGCGTGCTCGCCGAAGTGGGCCGCCGCCTGCTGGACTTCAGCACGAACCCCGTGTTTTTCGCGCGGCTGGGCGGCGACGAATTCGGCATGCTGCTGCGCGAAAACCTCTCTACAGACGAATTGATGGCCCGCGGCCGCGTGCTCTGCCGGCTGCTTCAACAGCCGTACGAATTGGGCGACCTCACGCTGCGGCTCACGGCATCGGTGGGTTTTGCGGCGTCGGACGGCCCGGTGGAGCGCCCCGAACTGCTCTTCGAGCAAGCCGACCACGCGCTCTACTACGCCAAGCAGAACGCGCGGGGCGAACCGGTCATCTTCTCGCACACGCATGAAAGCGAGCGGCGGCGCATGGGGCTCATCGAACAGGCGCTCGCACATGCGGACCTCGAGCACGAGCTAACGGTCGCGTTCCAGCCTATCGTCGAATTGCCGAACCACCGTATTCTGGGTTTCGAGGCGCTGGCGCGCTGGACGCATGAGCGGTTAGGCGAGGTGCCGCCTGCCGAATTCATCGCGTGTGCGGAGCGCTCCAACCGCATCCTGGTGGTGAGCGAAGTGCTGCTGAAAAAGGCGCTGGCCGAGGCGCGGCGTTGGCCCGACGACACGTGGGTGTCGTTCAACCTTTCGGCGCGCGACATCGGCTCGCCCGAAGCGACGCAACGCATCGCCGACATCGTGCTCGCGAGCGGCGTGCCGCCTCATCGCATCGAGATGGAGATCACCGAAACGGCGCTGGTGAGCGACTTCGATCTGGCAAGCGAATCGCTGCGGCTGCTCAAGCAACTGGGCGTGCGCATTGCACTCGACGACTTCGGCACCGGCTTTTCAAGCCTCACCTACGTGCACCGGCTGCCGCTCGACAAGATCAAGATCGACCGCAGCTTCGTGAGCGACATCGTGCACAACGCGACGGGGCAAAGCGTGGTGAAGTCCATCGTGGATCTGTGCCGCAACCTCGATCTGGACTGCGTGGTGGAAGGCGCCGAAGACGAGGAGCAGGTGCGCATTCTGCACGAGCTGGGGTGCCGCAAGATGCAGGGCTATCTGTTCGGCAAGCCGATGGCGGGTGACGCGGCCTGTGCGCTGCTCAGCCGGGAAACGATTCAGGCGGCTTGAGTTGCCGGCGGTGTGAATGGCGGGCGGCAGGCGCGGAAGGCCAACGCGGCCGACCGCACGGCTCGCACCCTTTAGCGATTCAAAGCACGTTCAGCATCGCCAGCGCCGTTTCCTGCATGTGCGGCAGCACGCGCTTGAGCGACGCGTCCGCCGTCTCGTCGCCCATCGGCATGTTGGTGCTCAGTGCCGCCACCACCTGGCCGTGCCGGTTTTTCAGCGGAATGGCGATGCCTCTTACCCCCACCTGCAATTGCTGCTCGATGATCGCGTAGCCCTTCGCGCGGGCGCGCCGAATGCTGGTCAACAGCTTCGCGGGGTCCGTAATGGTGTGCGGCGTGAAGGGGTGCAGCGGGGTCGAGTTGAGCCAGTCCACCACGGCGTGCTCGTCCGGCTCGAATGCGAGCAGCACGACGCCGGGCGACGTGAGCGGCGCCGGCACGCGCGCACCGAGCACGAAGCCCGTGGTCATCACGCGCGACGGGCTGTTGCGCGCAATGAACACGAGTTCCCATTCATCGAGCACGCTGATGTACACGCCCTCGCCAATCGCCGCGCTCAATTGCTGCAGATACGGCTGCACCATGCGCGGCAGGCGCGCCGAATCGAAATACGACCAGCCGACGCGCAGCACGCGCGGCGTGAGTCCGAAGAGCTTGCCGTCCGTGTAGAGATACCCGAGATGCTCGAGCGTGAGCAGATAGCGGCGAGCGGCGGTGCGGGTCAAGCCCGTGCGCTCCGCGGCCTGGGTGGGCGTCATGCGGGGATGGGAGTCGTCGAAGGCTTCCAGGATCGCGAGGCCCTTTTCGAGCCCTGCGATCCAGTCGCGCCTTGCCAGCGGTGTCTTGCTCATGGGTGTAGCGACCGTTGTCGTTCGATCGTTGCGCGCGCGGCTGGCGAGCCGCGGCGCAATGTGTTGCGGATCAGGCTTTTTTCAGGCCTTTTTCAGGCCTTTTTCATGAAGGCGGCGACGATCAGCGAAATCGCGCAGCCGGCACAGAGATACGCGGCCACGAGGTGCCACGAGCCACCGGCAAAGCTGACGAGCGCCACCGCGATGAACGGCGTGAAGCCGCCGCCCACCACGCTCGCGAACTGGTAGCCCACGCCCGCGCCGCTGTAGCGGTACTCGGCGCCGAACAGTTCGGTGAAGAGCGGCTGCTGGACGCTTACCACCATGTCGTGCGCCATGTTGGCGAGCAGCACGGCGAAGACGGTGATCCAGACCACCGAGCGCGCCTCCATGGCCAGAAAGAACGGCACGGCGCACGCAAGGCCGATCAGCGCGCCGATCATGTAGATGCGGCGCAGGCCGAAGCGGTCGGCCAGCCACGCAAAGCACGGAATCGTTACGCAGCTCACGGCGCCCACGAGCAGGCTCACATTGAGGAAGAACTCGCGCGGCATGCCGAGGTTCGTCGTGGAGTAGCTGAGGGCGAACGCCGTCACGATGTACATGGAGAACAGCTCGGCCAGACGCAGCGCAACGATCAGCAAAAACGCCTTCGGATGCCGGGTCAGCGCCTCGATCACGGGCATGCGCAGCTTGCGGTGACCCTTCTCGACCTTTTCCACGAACTCGTGCGACTCCGCCATGCTGGAGCGCACCCACAGACCGATCAGCACGAGCACCACGCTAAACACGAACGGCAGGCGCCAGCCCCACGACTTGAACGCGGCGTTGTCGAGCAGATGACTGAGCAGCGAGACGAGCCCCGTGGCCAGCACGAGCCCCACGCCATAGCCCACCTGCACGCCGCTGCTGTAGAACGCCTTCTTCTTCGCGGGCGCGGATTCCACGGCCATCAGCGCAGCCCCGCCCCACTCGCCGCCCACCGCGAAGCCCTGAATGGCGCGCAGCGTCACGAGCAACACGGGCGCCCACCAGCCGATGCTCGCGAAGGTGGGCAAGAAGCCGATCAACATGGTGGAGAGGCCCATCATCATGACCGTGAGCACGAGCATGCGCTTGCGGCCGAGGCGGTCGCCGAAGTGGCCGAATACGATGCCGCCGAGCGGCCGGAACAGGAAGCCGACGCCGAACGTCGCGAATGCGGCGAGCGTGCCCATCGTGGGGCTCACGTTCGGAAAGAAGGCGCTGTTGAACACGAGCGCCGCGACGATGCCGTACAACAGGAAGTCGTACCAGTCCACCACCGCGCCGACGAAGCTGCCGAGCGCCGCCCGCCGGGCTTCGCTGCGCGTGTTGTCCCCGTACGCGAGGCGCGATGAATCGACGGCTGAATGCATGATGTGTCTCCTGAACTTTCTATCTGGATATGTCTTCGGCGCGGCGGCGAGCGTTGCGCGGATCGCCGCCGCCATGCGCGCCACGGTGATATCGTCCGTGGCTTGCAGGATAGTGGCGGCAGCCGCACGAGAGCAATCGGGCCCGAAATGTCGACGTTCGATAATCGCACGCTCGCGTGCAATAGTCGAACGCTCCTCGGGTTAGCACCAGGCGCCGTCGCGCGTCGAAAAGGCAACGGCGCTCTGCTTGCGCCGCCCGTGTCCTGTCGGGATGCATCGGTCAACGAAAGGTAAGTGCAAAAGTCATGGAAAAAACCACCTCGCTTTCAGACGCCGCGCAAGGCCGGCTGATCTCCCACGGGCCCGGCGAAGAAGCAAGCTTTGAGGCCGTGCTGGAATCGGCCAGGTCGCGATTACGTGCGGCCCCGGCGCTGCCCGGCGTCACGCTCGACCAGCAGTTGGCGCTGCTCGACGAACTCTCCCGCTTCGAACTGGGCCGCTTTCTGTTGGTGAACCGCGGGCTCAACGCGTGGTGGACCCATCAACTCGTGACCTACGACCCCTCGGCGGCGCTCGCGAATTCCCTCACCGATCTGGAGCGACGCGTGTTCGAAGCATTGCCGGCCACGCTCGCCACGCGTCAGCGTTTCGGCATCTTTCGCGAGCAGTTGCAAAGGCGGCTCGCGCCCGGCATGGCGCTGGCATCGGTGCCGTGCGGGCTGATGGGCGAACTGTTGCTGCTCGACTACGCGGGGCTCGAGGACGTCACGCTGACGGGCATCGATCTCGATCAACAGGCACTCGATGCCGCGCGCAAACTCGCCGAAACGCGCGGGCTGAGCGAGCGCGTAACGCTGCGCCGCGAAGACGCCTGGTCGCTGTCGCTCGAAAACGCCGTGGACGTGCTGACCAGCAACGGCCTGAACATCTACGAGCCGGACGACGTGCGCGTCGTCGCGCTGTACCGCTCGTTTTTCAAGGCGCTCAAGCCGGGCGGCACGCTCATTACGAGTTTCCTCACGCCTGCGCCCACGATGTCGGCCGACTCGCCCTGGGATATGGCGAAGACGCAGCCCGCCCTGCTCCAGCTGCAATATCTGCTGTTCGTGCGCGTGATCGATGCGAAGTGGAGTGCGTATCGCACGCATGCCCAGACGGCGCAGCAACTCGAAGAAGCGGGCTTCACGGAAGTCGAATTCATCGACGACGATGCACGGATGTTCCCCACCGTCATCGCGCGAAAACCGGCTTGAAACAAGGCACGAAACGCCAGGACTGCGATGGCGCGAAGGAGTGTGAGCGCCGCCGCCGAGCGGGAAAAACGGCAAGGTTAACACCGCTCGCGGAAAGTTAACAGCGGTACGTGCACGGTATATCGCCGATGCACACTTTGCGTGTGCCGTGAGCAACATTGTCCTGGTGTTTGTGCGCGCTTCCTGGCAAGCTATCTCTCTACGTTGGCTCGCGGTCCGAACACCGCGAAGACCATGAACAATGGAGAGTCCTATGGCAATGAGCTCGCATTCACGGGAAGCAAGCGCGGCGGAGCGATTCGTTTGGGCGACGCGCAAGGTCGATATGGCGTTTCGCGCGACGCGTGCCGAGCCGTCCGCAACGGACAGCGCGCAGCGCGATCACTCGCGCGCCGTGCTGGAACTCGAACAGGCGTTGGACGAACTGGCCGCCGCGCAGGCGCTGTTCGACGCCACCGTGCGCAAGAGTTCGGCACGCCGCTCGTAGCAGGCTGCGCACGCGGCCCGCGCAATCCGCAGTCAGCGCTGAGGCGGCTGCGGATTGTTGGCCGGATTCGTATCGAACTTCGCCACGCGCTCGATACCGCTACCCTCATTCACGAGTGCCAGTAGCTCACGCTCCAGCGCGTCGGCCACATCCTTCCCGTACACCTCGTTGCCCTTCACGTACACCGTGAACGACTTCAGGTATTTCGCCTGTTTCGCGGGGTTTTCGATCGTGTCTTTCGTCCACTGATAAAGCGGATATCTTTCGACGCCTTCTTTCTCGGCCTCGCTGACATAGCCGGCAAAGGCGTCGTACTGACACACCAACTGCGCGCCATGCCGTTGCAGCACCTCATGCAACGGCGCATACGCGTGCCCGGAGGGATCGCTGCGCAGCCCGGGCGCCAGCGCCTCCGACGCCGTGAGTCTGAGCTGGAACTGCCACGCGTTGTCCATGTTCGCCTCTCTTCGATGGATTCGTGCACGCGGGTGCCCCGGCTCGGCCCGCGCTCAAGTGGACTTCAGGTGGAAAGCGGAACGCGCTCGGGCTCGTCGGCCTCGAACCAGTCGGGGTTGCGCGCCGCGATGGGCCCGAGCGAGACGAGTATTTCACGCAGATGCGCGCGCATTGCTTCCTCCGCGGCGCCGGCATCGTGAGTGCGCAACGCCGCCAGAATCTTTGCGTGCTGACGGATCAGCAAATCGAGCGGCGACACCTCGGGCAAGCTGAGGTAGCGCACGCGGTCCATCTGCGCCTTGATGTCCTGAATGGTGTCCCAGGCGGCAGTGCAGTCGATGGACTGCGCGATGGAGCGGTGGAATGCTTCGTCGAGTGTGAGGAACGCTGCCGTGTCGTTGGCGCGCGCCGCGACTTTCTGTTCGCGGATATTGTCGGCCAGGTCCTGCAACTGGGTGTCGCTGATCGATGCAGCGGCCTTGCGCACCACTGCCGTTTCGATCGCTTCGCGGATGAACCGCCCTTCGCGAACCTGGCGCGGCGAAATGCGCTTCACGAAGGTGCCACGCTGCGGCAACACCTGAAGCACGCCTGCTTCCACCAGTTTGATGAACGCTTCACGTACGGGCTGCCGCGAAACATGGAACATCTCGGAGACTTCCTTCTCCGAGAGTGGCGTGCCGGGCGTCATGTGTCCCACGAAAATGGCCTCACGCAGCGCACGAAAAATCTGCTTGCCGATGGGTTCGTGCGAATCGTGCTGCACTTGATCGGTGAGGTCGGGCAGTGCGACGCGTGCCGCAGCCGTGCTTGCGGCACGCCCCGCGCGCGTGACACGCGACGCGCGTGGCGCCGCAGCGCGCGGAGCGACAGCCGGGTCAACACGCGCAGTGGCGGAGGTGCGGTTCGAAGCGGATTTCATCTCGGTTGAGCGAAGCGGATGGGCAGAGCACAGTCCAGTAAAACGCGGCAAGGCCCAGCAAAGCGCGAACGGTGCGGACTGGCTCGAACCGCGCCATCCTACCACGCGCGTTTCACGCTCAAAGCCCGTGCACGAGGCTCGCGAATCCAGATAGCGGAGCAGATCGATCCGAGTACGGCCACACCGCCTGCCAGCACGAAGGCGCTGCCGTACGCACCATGCGTGGCTTCCACGATGAAGCCGGTAATCGCGGGGCCGATCACGCCGGCGAGGTTGGCGAGCAGGTGCACGAAACCGCCTGCACCACCCACGTGTTCGCGCGGCACCGTGTCCTGAATCACGGCCCAGTACACGGAGCCGGTGACGTACAGGAAGAAGATGGCAAGCGACATCAACGTCACCGCGCCGCTCACGCTTGCCACACGGCCCGCAAGTGCGACGCACACGGCCGTGGCGCCAAGACAGACGGCCAGCACGATGCGGCGAGACAGCAGCGCCTTGCCGGTCATGCGCAAAATGCCGTCCGACACGAAACCGCCTAGTGCGAGCCCGATGCTGCCGAGCAGCCAAGGAATGACTGTGGCAAAGCTCATGTCGCGCAGGCTCAGATGATGTGCCTCGGTCAAGTAAGTGGGGAACCACGAGAGAAAGAAGAACAGCACGTAGTTGTACGAGAAGAACGCGAACGCCGTGGCGAGCACGAGCGGCTTGCGCAGGTAGTAGCCGAGCGGCGCGGCAGCGCCCTCCGGCGCGAGCGTGGCGGCTTCTTGCCCGGCCCGTCCGGCCTCGATCAGCGCGAGTTCCTCGCCGGAAATGCGCGGATGGTCGTGTGGACGCTCGGTCGTCGTCGTGACCCACAGCACGAGCCATGCGAGACCCAGCAGCATGATGCCGACGAATGCCCAACGCCAGCCGAACTGCACCGCGAGATAGCCGACCACGGGCCCCGCCAACGCGCCGCCCAGCGGCGTACCTGAGCTGATCACGCCGATGGCGCTCGCCACTTCGCGGCGCGGAAACCAGTTGTTGACCATCTTGCTGTTCGTGGAGCTGAACGGCCCTTCGCCCATGCCGAACAGCACGCGCAGCACGATGAGCGAAACGATTCCTGTGGCAAGCGCCGTGGCTCCGCAGAAGATCGACCACACGCCCATCGCGACACCGAATACGAGCTTCGCACCCAACCGGTCAGACAGCACGCCGCCCACGAAGTTGAACAATGCATAGCCGATGAAAAAGCTGCTGAAGACGATGCCGAGCTGCGCGTGCGAGAAGTGCAGGTCCTGCTGGATCAGCGGCGCCGCGATGGAAAGCGCCGCGCGATCGAGATAATTGATGATGCCCGCGAGAAAAAACAGGGCGACGACGAACCAGCGCTGACTCCTGATCATGAAGTGTCTCCTGATATTCGCCTCTTGACGGGCGTCTGGTGAAAAACATGGGACCACAGATGCGGCCAGGTCCGGCGGTCGTCAATCGAAACTCAAATGCACCTTCATCGACTGCGAACGGTCATGGGCAATCTCGAATGCCCGATTCGCTTCGGCAAGCGAAAACGAATGCGTCATCAAAGGGCTCAGGTCGATGCGGCCCGATGCGATTTCATCGGTTGCAACGGCGTATTCGTTGGCAAAACGAAACGAGCCCATGTAGCGAATCTCTTTCGACATCACGAGGTTGGCCGCCACCGGCGATTGCCCTGCCGGCAGATTGCCCACCTGCATCACCGTGCCGCCCGCACGCACCGAACGCAGCGCGGTATCAAGCCCGGCAGGGCTACCCGAGGCTTCGATCACGACGTCGAACGTGCCGCGCTGCGCTGACCAGCGGGCGATCTGGTCGGCATCGGCGGCGTTCACGGTTTCGTCTGCGCCGACCGAACGAGCGACTTGCAGCGCCTTGCCGGAAAGATCCACCGCCACCACGCGATGCGCCCCTGCACGCCGCGCCACGGCGAGCAACAGGCATCCGACAGGCCCGCAGCCGACGAGCAGCACGCGTGCGCCCACGAGCGAGCCGGCCTGCTTCACCGCATGCAACGCGACGGCAAGCGGCTCGGCCATCGATGCCTGCGCGAAGCCGAGGCTTTCCGGCACCGGCACGCACTGCGTTGCGCCTACCACGATGAACTGCCGGAACATGCCCTGGCTGTGCGGAAACGTGGACGCGCTACCCATGAAGCGCATGTCGAGGCAATGGTTCGGCATGCCCATGCGACAGAAGCGGCACGTGCCGCACGCGAGCCCAGGATTCACGGCCACGCGCTGCCCTCGCACGAGGCCGGTTACGTCTGCACCCACGCAGTCGATCTCGCCCGCGGCTTCGTGCCCGAGGATGAACGGCTCGCGCACCGCGAAGTCGCCGCTCTTGCCCTTGAAGTAATACGAGAGGTCCGATCCGCAGATGCCGCCCGCGCGTACGCGCACGCGGACCTGGCCCGCGGCGGGTTCGGGCGGATCGAGTTCGTCGATACGAATGCGTTGGGGCTCGTGTAATACCGCAGCCAGCATGGTCAGCTCCTCACCAGTTCCACAGTGTGCCGTCTTCGAGCCGCGCGACGGGCAGCCACGCGGGATCGTAGGGATAACGTGCCGCCAGCGCTTCGTCGATATCGACGCCGTGTCCCGGCGCTTCGCCCGGATGCATCACGCCGCGCTCGAAGCGCCATGCGTGCGGGAAGACATCGAGCGCTGCTTCCGGATAGCCCATGTACTCCTGCACGCCGAAGTTCGGCACCCACAGGTCGAAATGCAGCGCCGCGCCCATGCAGACGGGCGACAGATCAGACGCACCATGACAGCCCGTGCGCACCTGGTAGAGCGACGCGAGATCCGCCACGCGCCGAAGATGCGTGATGCCTCCCGCGTGCGTGAGCGTCGCGCGAATGTAGTCGACCAGTTGCTCTTCGATGAGCTGCTTGCAGTCCCAGATGCTGTTGAACACCTCGCCCACCGCAATGGGCGTTACCGTATGTTCCCGAATCAGACGAAACGCGGCCTGATTTTCGGCGGGCGTCGGGTCTTCGAGCCAGAAGAGCCGGTAGGGTTCGACAGCCTTGCCGAGACGCGCCGCCTCGATGGGTGTCAACCGATGATGGACGTCGTGCAGCAGATGCGTGTCGAAGCCGAAGCGCTCGCGCACCGCCTCGAAGAGCTTCGGCACGAAATCGAGATACTTCTCCGTCGACCAGCTCTGCTCGTCCACCGCGCCCTTTGTCGCCGGCTCGTAGGCGCCCGCGCGCTTCGAGACGCCATATACCGAACCCATGTTCGGGATACCGCACTGAATGCGGATCGCCTTGTAACCGGCCTCGACGTGCTCGGCATAGCGCTCCAGCGCCTCGGGAAGGTCGCGGCCGGTGGCGTGGCCGTACACCATTACGCTGTCGCGCGAGGCACCGCCCAGCAGCCGGTACAGCGGCAGATTCGCGGCCTTGCCGAGAATGTCCCAGAGGGCCATGTCCACGGCGCCGATCGCCGTCATGGTGACGGGCCCACGGCGCCAGTAAGCGCCCTTGTACAGGTACTGCCAGATGTCTTCGATGCGGCCAGGGTCGCGCCCGATCAGCGTCGGGCACACATGGTCCTTGAGATACGAAGCGACCGCGAGTTCGCGGCCATTCAGCGTCGCGTCGCCAATGCCGTACAGGCCTTCGTCCGTCACGATCTTCAGCGTGACGAAGTTGCGGCCGGGGCACGTGACGATCACGTCCGCGCGAACAATCTTCATTCTTCGATCCTTGCAGCGAGGTGAGGAAATGACGCTTTCAGACGCACGGCGACGAGACTTTTGTCTGCTCGCACACGTCGCCTGCTCGCGTCTTTCGATAAGGTTTGGTCATGCTACCATACAAGTATTCTCGTACAAGCCGGGATCGCCCTTTCGTCGCCCCAGGGATAACGCGGACGTTGCGCGGCATTGCGCTTGCGGCTCGTCCAGACCGCGTGGCTTGAGGCACACTCACGTGCGTCGCCCCGGCTTCTTCACTTCATTCACCCATTTTCCGAGCCGTCATGACCCTCGCTCACACATCACGTCTCACGCGGCATGCGTTGCCCTCGCTCGGCCATCATTTGCTTTCGACCGCGTGGCACGAACCGCGCATTGGCATCGTGCACCTCGGCATCGGCAACTTTCATCGCGCGCATCAGGCGCTCTATACGGAAGAGGCGATGACTGCAGCGGGCGGGGAATGGGGTATTTGCGGTGTGACGCTGCAAGGCGACGTGACGAAGCGCGACGCGCTGATGGCACAAGACAGCCTTTATAGCGTGGTGGAACGCGGGCCCGAAGGCGAGCGCATCACGGTCGTGCGTGTGCTGCGCGAGGTGCTCGCCATGCCGCATGACCGGGCTGCGCTTTTTGCGCGCCTCGCCGATCCGCACGTACGCATCGTCTCGCTCACCGTGACCGAGAAGGGTTATTGCCGCGATACGCGCACCGGCAACGTCGACTTCGCTCATCCCGACATCGCGCACGATCTCGCTCGTCCCGACTCGCCGAAGACCGTGCCCGGCATTCTCGTGGCCGCATTGCGCGCGCGCCGCGGCAATCCGTTCACCGTGCTCTCGTGCGACAACCTTGCACACAACGGTGCGGCGCTGCGGCAGGTGGTCGCTTCATTCGCGCACGCACTCGACCCGGCACTCGCCGACTGGATCGCCGCCGAGGTAGCCTTTCCGTCCACGATGGTGGATCGCATCGTGCCGGCGACGACAGACGCCGACCGCGCATCCGCTGCGGCCGCCCACGGATACGGCGATGCTGCGCCCGTGCCCTGCGAGCCGTTTCGTCAGTGGGTGATCGAAGACCGCTTTCCGCTCGGACGTCCCGCATGGGAGTTAGCGGGCGCGCAGCTCGTGGACGACGTGACGCCGTTCGAAATGGCCAAACTGCGCATGCTGAACGGCACGCATTCGACGATGGCCTATCTCTCGATGCTGGCGGGCATCGACACTGTGGACGCCGCGATTGCCGATCCGCAGTTGCACCGTCTGATTCACGCCATGATGACGCTGGACATTGCGCCCACATTGCGTGTACCCGCCTCGTTCGACGTGCTCGCGTATCGCGATGCATTGCTCACACGCTACGCGAACCCTGCGCTCAAACATCGCTGCGCGCAGATCGCAATGGACGGTAGCCAGAAAATTCCGCCGCGCCTCGTCGCGCCGATTGCCGAACGCATCGAGGCAAACCTGCCTTTCGATCGACTCGCACTCGCCGTCGCCGCCTGGATGCGTTTTCTGCGCGGGCGCCGCGACGACAGTACGTCGTACGAGATTCACGACCCGCTGGCCGAACGCTTGCACGGGCTCGCGGTATCGGCAGGAGAGAACAATCGTGCCTTGATGGACGCTCTGCTCGACGTGCGCGAGGTGTTTCCCGCTGCGCTGGCACAGAGCGAGCCGTTAAGACGCGCATTGCTCGACGCACTCACGGCGTTGCACCACGGCACGCGGGAAGCCATCGCGGCCTACGCGTGAGGTGCACGTGCCGGAAACGCCATCAGCCCGGCCGACGCGCAACGAAGTCGATCTCGACCAGCGCGTCGCGCGCAAGACCTGTCACGCCGATGCAGGTCCGCGCCGGCAGTCGGCCCTTGGGAAAATAGCTGGCGTAAGTCGCGTTCATGGTGGCGTAGTCGCGCTTGAACTCGGTAAGGAAGATGCGCGTCGACACCACGTGTTCGAGGCCGAGACCCAGCCCTTCCAGCACGATGACGAGGTTGTCCATGACACGCCGTGTCTGCGCCACAACGCCTTCGGGCAATGGCGCGCTGTCGTCGTCCGGCGAAGTGGGCATCTGGCCGGTGACGAAGATCCAGCCATCGCTTTCCGTGGCATGCGAGAAAGGACCCACGGGCGTCGGCGCGCCCTCCACCATCCAGAACCGCGTCGTTTCTTCCATGTCGCTGTGCTCCATTGCTCGATGCAGGTTTGCGTTACAGCCGCGAGTAAGGCTCCGATAGCGCCTTTGCCGACTTGATCAGGTCATCGAGCATCAGCTCGCGCTTCTTCGGGTCCGTGTCGCGGCTCGTCATGAAGCACAGCGCCGCAACCGCAGTGCCCGCGCGGTCGCGAATCGGTGCGGCCATACAGAGCCGGAATGTATGCGAGAGGCCTTCCGTACAGCAATAACCTTGTGCGTCGGCGTGCTGTACGTCGCGCAGGAAGTCGTCGAACGCAATACGTGTGCTGTTTTCCAGCACGAAGTCTTCGTCGGGAATCAGCGCGCGAATCTCGTTGACGCTCAGGTGGCCCAGCAGCAGGCGGCCCGTCGCGGTCCATGGAATGGGCACTTTCACGCCGATGTCGGAGCTGATGTTGAACGGCCGCGAGCTGCTCTCAGAGAGCATCACCGTGTACTTGTTGCCTTCCAGCGTGCACAGTTGCGCCGTTTCATCGTGCTTGCGCACGAGCGACAAGATGGACTGATGCGCGCGGCTGATCAGGTCGTTGTGCGCGGCGTAGTCCGCCCCGAAGTAATGCATTTCGCGGCCGAAGAACACGCTGCCGTCGCCGCTCAGTTCGAGCCAGCCGGCCTCGGAGAAAATGGCCACGAGTTCGTAGATGCTCGAGCGCGGCGCACCGGTTGCCTCGATCAGCTCGCGCATGGTCATGGGTCGTCGGGCAGTGTGCAGTTGCCTGAAGATGTCGATGATGCGTTCTACGCCTCGTGCCCGCGACGATGCGGGCGTGGAGATTCCTTCGTCTTTCTCGGCCATGTGTGTCGTGTGTCGATTCGATGTTGTCGAGGCGCCTGCCCGCAGCGCCCGGCACGCGCATGTGCGCAGCGCCGTTTCAGTGGTCCAGCACGCGATGCAGAAACTGCCGCGTACGTTCGTTCTGCGGGTTCACGAAAATCTGCTCGGGTGCGCCCTGCTCCGCAATCACGCCCTTGTCCATGAACACCACGCGGTCCGCGGTCTTGCGCGCAAAACCCATTTCATGGGTGACTACGACCATCGTCATGCCGTCGCGCGCGAGGCCGCGCATGACGTCGGTCACTTCGCCCACCAGTTCCGGGTCCAGTGCGGACGTAGCTTCGTCGAAGAACATGATGCCGGGCTCCACCGCGAGCGCGCGCGCAATCGCCACGCGTTGCTGCTGCCCGCCGGAAAGCTGGCTCGGATAGTGCGCCGCGCGATCGGCAAGACCCACGCGGTCCAGCGCTTCCATGCCACGCCGGTTCGCCTCTTCACGGTTCATGCCGCGCGCCTTGATGAGCGCGAGCGTCACGTTGCCGAGCGCCGTCTTGTGCGGAAACAGGTTGAACTGCTGAAACACCATGCCCACGTGCCCGCGAATTTCCTTCGCGCGGCGTGCGTCGTGCAGCGGCACCTCGTTGACCCAGACCTCGCCGGCGTCCGCGGTTTCGAGACCGCTCATGATGCGCAACACGGTGCTCTTGCCGGACCCCGAAGCGCCGATGAGCACCAGCACCTCGCCGGGCCGCACGTCCAGATTCACGTCCTTGAGCACCTGCGTGGCGCCGAACGACTTGCTGACGCCCGTGAGATTGATGACAGGTTTCGATGCAGTCGCGGTGGTCATGACGGCAGTCTCCTTCGATCGTGGCGACGCACCCACTGCGAGAGCGGGAAGCAGACAACGAAATAAAGCACGGCGACGAGGCCGTAGATCTGCACGGGCTGGCCGATGCGATCCACGATGGCCTGCCCACCGTGCATGAGTTCCGACATGCCGATCATGCTGACGATCGACGTGTCCTTGATGAGCGAGAGATATTGGCCCACGAGCGGCGGCAGCACGATCTTGCCGGTCTGGGGCAGCACGACGGAGAAAAACGCCTGCGTCTTCGTGAGCCCGAGAATCTGCGAGACTTCCCACTGCCCTCTGGGCACGGCTTCGATGCCGGAGCGGAACACCTCGGCAATGTACGCACCCTGATAGATGCTCAGGCCCACCACGCCCGCGGCAAACACATCGATTGCATAGCCGAAGTACGACACGCCGAAGTAGATGAACATCAACGTGATGAGTATCGGCGTGCCGCGAAAAAGCTCGACGTAGAGCTTTGCGACGCGGGCCGTGCCCCATGGGCCGAATGCGCGCAGCACGGCCGCTACGAGCCCGATCGCCGTTCCGCCCGCGATTGACGCGGCCGAAAGCGCGAGCGTCATGAGCAGGCCTTGCAGCAGGATAGAGAGGCTGGACATCAACAGATCGGCTGACATGTCGTGTCTCCGTTTAGCCGGCTCGCGTGCGATTCGGCTCGCGCAGCACCGGCAGCACGCGGCGCGTGCGACGTGGTGCGACGAGCGGCGGATGGAACAGATGGGCGCCGATACGCCCCGCAATCCACGAGAGCGCGTTGCTGAGCACGAGATACGCCACCAGCGTCACCGCGAACGTCTGGATGTAGAGCAGCGTGCGCGAGTTGATGACCGTTGCCGTCCCGGTGAGTTCGGGCAATGCGATGGCCGATAACAACGAAGTGCCCAGCAACAGCTGGATCAGGTTATTGACGATCGCGGGATACACGGCGCGCGCGGCTTGCGGCAACACGACTTCCATGAAGATCTGCGTGCGCTCCAGCCCGAGAATGCCGGCGGCCTCGATCTGCCCGCGCGGCACGGACTGAATGCCCGCGCGAAACACCTCGGCCATGTAGGCGCCGACGTTCACACCTAGCGCAATCACGCCCGCCGTGTACGCATCGAGATTCACGCCGAGCGACGGCAGGCCGAAAAATACGATGAAGATCTGCAACAGCACCGGCGTGTTGCGGATCGCCTCGATGTAGCCGCTCGCGGCGAAACGCAGCACACGTGCACGCGAACCGGCCGCAAGCGCGGTCACGAGACCCAACGCCAACGCAAGACAGAAGGCGAGCAGCGTCACCTGCAGCGTGAGCCATGCGGCCCGCACGAACTCGGGCACGTAGCCCCATAGTGTCAGCCATTGGTAACTCATCTCGCCTCCCTCTGCGCGTGCCGCACGCTATGCTCAGAACTGCGGGTTGAGCGGATAGCGCGGATCGACGCCGAACCACTTCTTGTACAGCTGCGCATTGAGCTTCGACGCGTTGACGTTGAAGAGGAACAGGTTCAGGTAATTGAGCCACTGCTGGTCGCCGGCCTTCACGCCGAACGCGTTGTATTCGAGCGGCACCAGTGCTTCGTCCGTCACGGCGAGGTCCGGGTCGAGCTTCGCCTGGTACGCGAGGAAGTTGTTGTCCTCGATCATCGCGTCGGCCTGGCCCTGCTTCACGGCGAGAATGGCCGCCTGCGAGCTGTCGTACTCCTGAATCTTGACGGGGATGTTGAGTGCCCGCACTTCGTCGCCGTTGGTCGACCCCTTCACGGTGGCAATAGTGCGGCCCGACATGTCCTTCACCGACTTGATGCCGCTGCTCTTCTTCACGAGCAACGCCTCGCTTGCCACCACATAAGGCGTGGTGAACGCGATCTCCTTCGCCCGCTCCAGGTTGCGCGTGAAGTTACAGAACACCACGTCCACCTTGTCAGTCTGCAGATTCGGAATGCGGTTCGCGCTGGTCGTGTTCACGATCTCGAGCTTCACGCCCATTTCCTTCGCCAGTTCCCTTGCGAGGTCGACGTCGTAGCCGTCGGGTTGTCCGTCTTTGTTGTAGAAGCCGAACGGCGCGAACGTAAGGCAATCGCCCACGCGCAGCGTGCCGCGCTGCAACACGCCTTGCAACGCGGAGCCGCCGGCCGCGGCCGCGCCTTCGCCGGGACTTGCCACTTTCGTGCAGCCTGCCAGCGCGAGCAGACCCGCTACGACGAACAAACCGGCGAACTTCGCGCTCACTCTGACGTGTTTCATTTTTCGATCCCGATACGGAGTAAAGAATCCCATGCGAATACGCGCAAAAAGACGGGCACAAGCAGGCCGCCGCATGAGGCGCACGATGCGTTCGGCGACGGGATCAAGGTTGGTCGCCGCGCCGTCCGATATACCGGATCGTCGTCCGGCACAGCAGATGGAGCGCAGTGTTTCATGGAAAAAAAACGGCTGCAATGGGGAATACGCGGACCGGTGAGGATGCAGCGAGGGTGCTTCACAGCGGCATGGAGCACGACAGCGAAGCTCGCTTTACCGTGGGCAGAACGCGTGTTTGCCTTGCCCTATATGCATCGATGGCGACATGTGGGGCGGTTCGAGATGCCGTCTGAGATGCGGCGATTGATGTCGCGAAATGCGCGCGCGAAAAGTGTGGCGGGTGAAACGAAAGAAGCCAAAAGACGTCGTTACGCAGCCACCTCGGGCAAACCGAGCATGTCGAGAAAAGCGCGCGCCACAGGCGTTGCGGGTTCGCCCTCTTTGCCCTTGAACACGGCTGCCAGTTCCCAGCACGGCTCGTCGGCCTCGTTGAGTGCTGCCGTGGCAATGGGTGCGCCACGCGTCTCGCGCATTCGCGCAGCGGCCACGGATTCGGGCGCCATCGCAATGGCGAGCCCTTCGGCCGCGAGATCCAGCAGCATGGGAATGTCGTTGACCTCGAAACCGATGTGCCGATGCAGTCCCGCTGCCGCGAAGGCGCGGTCCACGAGCCGGCGCATGCCCCATTCGGGACGCAGGTCTGCGAAGGTCTCTCCGGCCAGATCGGACAGGCTCAATCCATGCGCGCCGGCAAGGCGATGGCGCGCCCCGCACACCACCACCATGCCCTCGCACGCGAACATGCGCAGCCCGAGGTCATCGGGAATCGGCACGGCGGGTTGCGTGAACGCGATGTCCATGCGGCCTTCGCGAACGTCGTCGATCAGCGTGCGTGAGCCGTCGAGCGTGAGCTCGATGTCGATACCGCTGAATGCCGCGCGAAAACGGCCCAGCGATGCGGGCAAATCGATGAAAGGGGCAAGACCGTGAATGGCGCCAATGCTGAGCCGCCCACGCGCAAGCCCATGCACCTGCGTCACGGCGTGGCGCGCCTCGCGCGCGGCAGCGAGCACGCGGCGTGCTTCTTCGAGCAGGACTTCGCCCGCAGCCGTGAGTGCGACACGACGCGTGCTGCGCACGAAGAGCGGACCGCCCAGGTCTTCTTCGAGTGCGCGAATGGAAGCTGAAAGGCCGGACTGCACCACGTTCACGCGCTGTGAGGCACGCGTGAAATGCCGCTCTTCGGCAACGGCAACGAAATGCTCCAGTTGCTTCAGGTCCACGCTGCGCCTCGCAAAGTGAAAGCGGAATGAATGCAGGATTAATCGAAAATCGCGCTTAATTTAAGCACATTTTTCCATTGGAACGATAGGTCGATGTTCTATATCGTCATGGAATTCCTTACGCAATCGGTCGCGCGTCGGCCGCAATCACGGTAACCCCTCAAGCGGAGAAAGTTTCATCATGGAATATCGCCAGTTGGGCCGTTCCGGCCTCAAGGTATCGAGCCTCACACTCGGCACGATGACGATGGGCGGCAAAGGCAAATTCGCGAACGTCGGCACAGTGGGACTCGACGAAGCGCGCCGCCAGATCGACATGTGCCTCGACGCAGGCGTCAATCTGATCGATACGGCAGACGTGTACTCGAACGGCGCGTCTGAAGAGATCGTGGGCGAAGCGCTGGGCGGCAAACGCAAGAGCGGCGTGCTCATCGCCACCAAAGCACGCTTTCCGATGGGCGATGGCCCGAACGATCGCGGCCTCTCGCGCCATCATCTGATCGAGGCCTGCGAGGCAAGCCTGCGGCGCCTCAAGACCGACGTCATCGACCTGTATCAGGTGCACGAATGGGATGGCGTGACGCCGCTCGAAGAAACGCTCGAAGCGCTGGATCTGCTCGTTCGTCAAGGCAAGGTGCGTTACGTGGGTTGCTCGAACTACTCGGGCTGGCATCTGATGAAAGCGCTCGGCGTCAGCGCGCGCGATCGTCTGCCGGCCTTCGTGAGCCAGCAGATTCACTACACGCTCGAAGCGCGCGAAGCGGAATACGAACTCGTGCCCATCTCGCTTGACCAGGGGCTCGGCATTCTCGTGTGGAGTCCGCTGGCGGGCGGCCTGCTGTCGGGCAAACATCGTCGCGACGTCACGCCGGAAGGCACGCGTCAGCTGGCAGGCTGGAAAGAGCCGCCCATTCGCGATCAGGAACGGCTGTGGTCCATTGTCGACGCTCTGGTCGACATTGCGGGCGCGCGCGGCGTTTCGGCGGCACAGGTCGCGCTCGCGTGGCTGCTGGGGCGTCCCGCGGTGGCGTCCGTCATCATCGGTGGACGCAACGAAGCGCAATTGCGCGACAACCTGGGCGCGGCCAATCTCAAGCTCACCGCGGAAGAGCGCGAGCGACTCGACAAGGTCAGCCAGCCCCCGCTGCTCTACCCGTACTGGCACCAGATGCAAACGGCAAGCGATCGCCTGGGCGCCGCAGACCTTTCGCTGATTGCGCCGTACATGAAGTAAACACGCAGGTTAGGTCCGCTGCATGGGCCGGTGCTGTGCTATACCGATAGCGCAGCACCGGCCCTTCCTTTTGTGGCCTGCGCAAACGCGGATATTCGCCGTAGCGCGATATGTCTACGGGTTGCAGCCTTTATTTCATTTCGAAAGCTTCATTAAGCGTGCGGGCGCGCAATCCAGTCTTTTCCTGCGTTTTCCCAATATCTAGAAAAATATCTATAGTATTACCATTCCAGGTAATTGAAATACTGAAACCCCACTATATAGATAGTTCCGTAAAAATAGTCCGACTAGTTAAGGGTATACCGCGATTATTGGACAAAACCGCCTGATATAGCATTTTTTCCACGCCGCAGCCCGCCCCACCACCCACGCATGAGCGACAGGCCGGCGGCCGCCGCAGGAAGTTGTGATGCCCGGTGCCCGCTCTCTTCCGAGCTTGCGCCGCCGTTGACGATACGACACTCAACACGACGGAAACAGGAGACCATCATGGCGCAAAAGCGTGACGACGCGGATCAGGTGAACGACTCCCGGCGCGGACTATTGCAGGGAGCCGCACTGGGAACAGGGCTCGCCACGGCAATGGCATTGCTTGGCGGTGCAATTTCGCCGGCACAGGCGGCCGAAGCCGCGCCATTTCCAGGCCATAAGCGGTGGAAAATCGTATTCGTCAATCACGTGACGACGAATCCTTTCTTTGTGCCAACGCAATATGGCATTCAGGACGCGACTGCGATATTCGGCATGGACTATCAATGGACCGGGTCCGCCAATGCCGACGTCAGCGAAATGGTGAATGCGCTGAATGCGGCCGTTGCAGCAAAAGCCGACGCGATCGCCGTGCCCATTGTCGATCCGAAAGCCTTCGACAAACCCATTCAGAACGCGCTCGACGCCGGCATCCCTGTGTTCGCGTACAACGCGGACGCCCCTTCGGGCACAACAAATCCGCGTCTTGCGTACATCGGTCAGGATCTGTATCTGTCCGGGTATCAGATGGGTGAGCGCATTGCGAGCCTGATCGACAGCGGACTCGTCGCGCTCTTCATCGCTACGCCTGGGCAGCTCAACATCCAGCCGCGTCTCGACGGCGCGATGGCGGCCATCAAGAAGTCGGGCAAGAACATCGATGCGCAAACCATCGCCACGGGCGCGACGGTCAACGAGGAACTCTCGAAGATCAAGTCGTTCTACCTCGGCCACCAGAACCTGAAAGGCATGTTCGCCGTCGACGCGGGCAGCACGCAGGGCGTGGCCGAAGTCATGAAGGAATCGAATCTTCAGTCGAAGGGCGTACACGGCGGCGGCTTCGACCTGCTGCCGCGCACCGTGCAACTGATTCACGAAGGCGTGCTCGACTTCACGATCGACCAGCAACCCTACGTGCAGGGCTTCTATACTGTTCTGGAGGCGTTCGTGTTCCTCGCGTCCGGTGGGCTGGTTGGCCCGGCCAACATCAATACCGGTCTCAAGTTCGTGACGAAGGGCACCGTCGAGCCTTATCTCAATACGTCGACGCGCTATGAAGGCAAGAGCACCAAGGCGCAAATCGTGCCGCGCAGCGGCGGGATCAAGTCGTAATGTCTTCCGTGGCTGACAGACAGACCAGCAGTGCCCGGCCCCAACGGCGGCTGGGCACGATTGCACGTTCGAGCGAGACGCGCATCTTCGTGGTGGCGCTGATTCTCAGTGCCTACTTCGAATTCATGAACCGCGACTTTCTTCTGACGGGCGCGAGCCTGCAGAACCTTTCGCAGTTCATCGCGCCCGCGGCCATCATCGCGTGCGGCGAAATCATGCTGATGATCGGCGGCGAAATCGATCTCTCGGCCGGCATGGTGTTTGCGTTTGCCCCTTTCGTCATGCATTTCGCGAGCGAGGCCGGTGCGCCCGCGTGGGCGGCGGTGCTCGCCGGCGTGCTTGCAGCCGCGGCGGTGGGCTTCGTGAATGGCGCCATGACGGTGTATCTGCGCATTCCATCGTTCGTCACTACGCTTGGCACGCTCTTCTTCGTCAACGGCTTCACATTGACCATTTCGCGCGGCACGCCCGTGACGCCGCCCGAGGGCGAAGCGTTCGCTTCGTTCATGGGTGCGTGGGGCTACAGCGAAATCATCTGGGCCGTGGCGATTGCGCTCGTGATGCACGTCACGCTGCGCTACACGCGCTGGGGCCTGCACACCATTGCGGCGGGCGCCAATCCGCTGGGGGCGAGCGAGGCCGGTATCCAGATCCGCCGGCTCAAGCTCGGCAACTTCATCATTGCCGCGCTGCTGGCGGGCTTTACGGGCATTCTGGAAGGCTTTCGCATCAGTTCGATCGACCCGCAGGCAGGCGGCAACCAGATCATGTTCCTCGCCGTGGCAGCCGCGGTGATTGGCGGCACACCGCTCGCGGGCGGTTCGGGCACGATCATCGGCGGCTTCATCGGCGCGGCGGTGCTCGGCATTCTCAACGACGGCTTCACGCTCATCGGCATCAACGCGTTCACGTTCAACATGATTCTGGGCGCCGCCATTCTGGCCGCGATGATCATCAACATCCACGTCATGCGGCTCGCGCGCAAAGGAGAGCTGTGATGACGGACACCGCTACGACTCCGGTTACGGCGGCGGCAACCGTGGATGCGCTGCGCGGCGAAAACATCGTGAAGCGCTTCGGCGCGGTCACGGCGCTGGACGGCGTGAACATCCGCCTCGGCCAGGGCGAGATTCTCGGCATTCTCGGCGACAACGGCGCGGGCAAGTCCACGCTCATGAAGATCCTCACGGGCTTTCATCCGCAGACGAGCGGCACGCTCTTCGTGCACGGCGAGCAAACGGAGCTGCGTTCGGTGGACCACGCGCGCGCGCTCGGCATTGAATGCGTCTACCAGGATCTCGCGCTCGCGAACTCGCTGAGCATTTATCACAACATGTTCCTGAACCGCGAGATCGTGCATCGCGGCCCGCTGCGTCTGCTCAATAACCGCGCCATGCGCCTGCGCGCGGCCGAGTGCCTGGAAGATATCGGCGTACACGTGCCTTCGGTGGACTTGCCTGTGGAGCAGCTTTCGGGTGGCCAGCGCCAGGCCATTGCCGTGGCACGCGCGGTCAATTCGAACGCGCGCATCCTGCTGCTCGACGAACCGCTCGCCGCCATGGGCGCCCGCGAGGCGGGACTCATCATCGACCTCATCATGCGGCTCAAGAAAAAGGGCAACCTTTCGATCGCGATGATCATGCACAACTACGCGCAAACGCTCGACATTGCCGATCGCATCATGCTGATGCAGCGCGGCCGCGTGACTTACGAACGCGATTGCGCGAGCACGTCGGTGGCGGAGTTGATGGACATCGTGCGCCGCGAATATCGCGAAATGCGGACGGGTACGCGCTGAGCCGTTTGTGATCGGCGCGGGCCGCAGGGCGTCGCGCGCCGTTGCGCTCGTGCACTTCGATAGCGCCTTACATATTCCCTTCACCCATCACTTCAAGATCAGCCCCTTCGCGTCGCGAAGTCCCCGCCCAAAATTTCGCGGCTCGCGTGGAATAATTCTTCGTCCTGTCTGTTATTCCGGTACGCGCGTGACCGATACCGGAACGATTCGATGAACGACGACGACCTGCCAGCCGTGCTGCCCACGCTGCTTCCGCGGCTGTGGCGGTTCGCGCTGCGCCTCACGCAGAACCAGCACGACGCCGAAGACCTGGTGCAGCGTGCGTGCGTTCGCGCCCTCGAACGAAGAAATCAGCTTCAGCCTGGCACGTCGGCACTCAGCTGGCTGTTTTCGATCGTGCATTCGACGTGGCTCAATGAACTGCGCTCGCGCTCCATTCGCAGCCGCGGCAGCATGGACTGGCAGGACGACGAGATCGAGTCGTTCGCCGACCCCTCCGGACACAACCCCGAAGTCGATCTCATGCACCGCCAGGTCATTCGCGCGGTGGAATCGCTGCCGGACGCGCAGCGTGTGGTCATGGTGCTGGTGGCCATCGAAGGACTCAGCTATCGCGAAGCCGCCGAGGTACTGGACGTGCCGATCGGCACCATCATGAGCCGGCTCTCGCGCGCGAGGCTGACGGTCGGACAACAATTCGGGGTACAGGCGCCAGCCTCCACCCGCAAGGGGGAAGCACTATGACGAACGTCGACGATACGTTGCTGATGTTGTACGTGGACGGCGAACTGCCGCCCGAGCAGCGCGCCGAGGTGGAAGCCGCCGTCGCGCATTCGCCCGATCTGTCGGTACGCGTGGCGGCGTTGCGCGCATCGTGCCTGCCGTATCGCGCGGCCTACGAGCGCCAGCATCTGCCGCCCGTGCCGCAGAGCCTCACGCGCCGCATCGACGAGCTCGTGAGCGTCAGCACGCCGCCGCAACGCGCAACACGGCCGGCTCGCCGCACGCAGATGCCGTGGCTCGCCGCGGCGTTCGTCGCGGGCGCGATCTGCTCCGGTGTGTTGACCGCGTATTTCGCGAGCGGAAATGCGCTGCACGCGGGCGTTGATCCGTGGGTGCGTAGCGTGGCCGACTATCAGGTGCTCTACGGTCGCGAAACGGTAGCAAGCCTCAAGGAAGACCACACCGCTACCGAGCAGATTCTCACGGACCTGAGCCAGCGCCAGGGCATGCCGATTCGTGTGCCCGACCTGCGCGAGGCAGGACTCAAGTTCAAGCGTGTGCAGGTGCTCTACTACCACAACCGTCCGCTGATTCAGATGGTGTATCTGCCTGAACGCGGCGACCCGGTCGCGCTCTGCGTTATTGAAGATACGCACGGCGACGCCCCGCTTCGCACGCAGCAAGTAGGCGAAATGAAGACCGTGACGTGGCGTGCCAACAAGCTCGCTTATGTGCTGCTCGCGCGCAACGACAGCGTCGATCTGAACGAAATGGCGCAGCGGATCGTCAACGGAAAAACGGGCGATCTGTATGGGAATGCGACGGAGAACACGCCGCGCGGAAACTCGATGACGTAAGCGTGTGTGGTCTGGATGCACGAGGTCGGCAGGGCCGTCGTCGCTCATGCTGAGCGTAGCAAGGGTGTGTGAACGCTTCTCGCCGGGTTATTTCTGTGCGGGTTCTGCCGCACGTGGCGCGTTGATGCTTCGCTCGTCGCCTCGTCGTTCATCGCGTTGCGGATTCGCTCGCCTCGCTTTGCGCTCGCGATTCGTCTGCAACGCGGCTGCCCGCCGCCCTGCCCGCTTCCTCATCCAGATCAGGACACCCGTCACGCTCAGCGTCGCGACCATGACGCCCATGAAGCTGATGGCGATGCGCCCTGCCGTACCGAACAGCCGCCCCGAATGCAGCGGAAACTGCGCCTGCAGAAAGAGGTCGCCTGCGCTGCCCACGCCCGGCACGGTACGCGCAATCTGCGTTCCGGTCGTGGCATCCCAATAGGTCCAGGCGTTGCCAAGGTGATAGTCGCCGTAGTCGTCACCGGGGGCGAAGTAGCCCACCGCGTAGTAGTTGCGATCCGGTGAAAAGAAGAGTCCGCCTGGCGCCGCGCGCAGCTTCAACTGCCGCCCGGCGGCGCTCGCGAGTTCGAGAACGCGTTCGCGACTCAACATCGCCGGTTGCGGCTGCGGCTGGGCTGAGGGCTTCGCTTCGCTCTCCGGCTCGGGCGCCAGCGTGGAGAACATCGACAACACAGGGCGCACAACCGGCTCCCTGAGGTTCATCGATATCGACGTGACAGCGATCACGCCCAACAATACCCATACCCACACGCCGCCCGAGCGATGCACGTCGAAGGCCAGCGGGTAACCGCCGCGACGCACGCGAAACGCGAACGACTTGCGCCATGTCTTGAAGCTGGGAAAGGCGAGCATCAACGCGATGACGCTATCAAGCGTCCATACGATGGCGACAAAACCCAGGAGCCATACGCCTGTCGCCAGGCCGCCCGCCGTGCCGGGCAGATAGAGCGTGTAGTGCAGTTCGTAGAGGAACGGCAGCAGATTGAGCCGCGAAAGCGACAACGCGCCCCATTCGCGACGGCCCTGAACCGCGCCCGTGGCGGGATCGATCGCCAGTTGATTGAAGTCGAGCGCGTAGGGCTTGCCGGTATGAGGATCGTTTCGCGGCGCGACGAGCACTTGCAACGTGCGCCCCGGCTCCGCTGCAAGCGGCAGCCAGGTCACGCGCAAGCGGGGGTCCGCGGCTTCAACGCGCTTCGCCAGTTCGAGCGACGGTAATGCTGGCCCCGACGTGTGGGCATAAAAGAACGCGGGGTTGAGCGTAGCATCCAGTTCGCGGTGCCAGGCGATGATCGAGCCCGTGAGTCCCGAAAGGAACAGGAATACCGCTGTTCCAAGCCCGAACCAGCGATGCAGGCGAACCAGGATGGGTCTCACGGACATCTCGACGCCGCTCAGAAATCGATCTTCGCGTTCAGGCTGATCGTGCGCGGATCGCCAGGCTTCACGTAGTCGGCGTACTGGAATTCCCAGTAGCGGCGGCCCAACACGTTGTCGAGCGCGGCGCGCAGCGTGACGTCGTGAGCGCCGACGCGTGTGCGATAGGTCGCGCCCAGATTGACGAGCAGGAAGCCCGCTGCACTCAGGTCGCCCGCCTCGCGCAGCGACGTGTTGCCGGTGAACTTCGCATCGACGCCAAGCTCGAGCCCCGGCACGGCGGGCACGATGTAACCCACATGTCCTGCCACCACGAAGCGCGGCGCACCCGCCACGCGGTTACCGTTGTAGGTGCTGCCTTTCGCGTACCAGGAGTCGAGCAGCATCATGCTGCCGCCGACGTTCCACTGCGAGCCGATCTGCGCGGCGCCGGCCACTTCGAGACCCTGATAGATCGATTCGCCATCCTGAACATAAACGTTCGCGCTGTTCGCATAGGCGGCGCCACGTTCAATGCGGAACAATGCAGCCGTTGCGCTCCAGCGGTTGTGCGCCGTCTTGATGCCGACTTCGTACTGCTTGCTGCGTAGGGGGTTGAGCAGCGCACCCGCGTTCGCATAGGTCGACGCAACCGAAGCGCCCGCTTCCAGCGCCTCGACGTAGCTCGCATAGACCGTCGTACGCGGGTCGAGCTTGTACATCACCGCGAACGATGGCGTGATCACGCCGTTCTTGCCGTACGACGAAGTTTGTCCGCCGGTCAGATCGAATCCGCGTTGCTCGTAGTTCGTGTAACGAATGCCCGCGAGCACGGACCAGCGGTCGGTGATCTGCACGGTGTCGCTCGCGAACAGGGCCTTTTGCGTGATGTCGCTCGCGCGGTACGTGCCTGCGTTGACGGAGGGATAGTAGGCATTCAGGTTCGGCGAATAGATGTTGCCCGTGCCGATGGTGCCGTAGAAGCTGCCGTCTTCGTAGTAGTTCACCTGCTTTTGCCACGACGCACCGAACACCAGTTGATGCGCAAGCATGCCCGTTCGCACCTTGCCTTCCACGAGCGCCTGCATCTGGCTGTACTGATGCGCTTCGATGCCGTAGAAGCGCGAGTCGGTGTAGTCGCCCGAGCTGTTCGCGAGATAAAGCGTGCTTTCGTTGCGGTCGCGCCGCGCGGTGCTGTAGCTGTACACGAGGCTCGCGGTCCAGTCCGGCGAGAGCTTGTAATGAATGCCGCCGGTATAGAGCTGCAGGTTCGTGTTCAGATGCTGACCTGCGCTGCTGAGATTCCCGTTGCCGCCGCTGATCGTCGCGGGCAGGCTCGTGCCGGTGTACTGCGCAACCGAAATGGACGGCGGCTGACTGGACGCGCTGCGCTCCTGGTAGAGCAGGTTGAAATCCGCGGAGAGCGAGCGGGTCAATCGAGCGTCGAGTGCGAGCGATACCGAGTTTCGATTCAACTCGCCTTCGTTATAGGTCTTACCCTCCTCGTGCGTGGCATTGAGGCGCGCACCGAACATCTGGCTGGGGCCGAAGCGCTGGCTCAGATCCACATGCTCGCTGAACACGCCGTTGTTGCGATAGCCGATGTCGACGCTACGCACAGGCGTCGCGCCAGGCTGTTTCGTCACGTAGTTGATGATGCCGCCCGGCGTCGCGAAACCGTACATGAAGCCGGAGAGCCCCTTCAGCAGTTCCACGCGCTCGAACTGCTCGTAAGGCAGCGTGATGCCATAGCCGTTGAACGGCATGCCGTCGATCTTGAAACCGTTCTGCCAGTCGAGCTGCAAGCCGCGCACGGTGATGTAGCTGGCCCAGGCGCTGTTCGCGTCGGAGTTGTCGGAGACGGAGGCATCGCCCATGAAGATGTCGCCGAGCTTGCCCGGCTGACGCGCCGCCAGTTCCTCTTCGTCCACTACGGTGGTCGAGAACGGCGTGTCGAGCTGCGAGCGGCTGCCGAGCGCGCCCGTCGCTACCTTCGTTTCCAGATGCTGCTCGGACTCCCCCGCCGTCGCCGCGCTGACCGTCACGGCAGGTAGCACGGTGTCGCCCTGCTTCGCACCGCTCGCCGGCGCAGCGGACGGCGTCGTGGAGACGCCGGCATTCGTACTGTCGGCTGTCGTCGCGGCCCAGGCAGGCTGGCCGGCGAGCCAGGAAAATGCCAAGGCGATTTGCCACGCGCACCGGTTACGCTTCTGCGCCGGCACCGCGTGCCGCACAGCCCCGAAGTCTGTTCCCATGCTTTGTCGATTCGCTCTTTGTTGGTCTGGTGATCCACGCACAAAATCTAAATGCGAGTCATTTGCATTTAGATTTTGTGCGCATCGTACTGGAGGACTATGCAAATCGCAAGAGGAAATGCGCAGCGTGCGGAGTGGGACGGCTGGAGGGCCGCCAGGACGGCGCCCTCGCGTGACATGGCAATAGTCCGGCAACGCGGGCGTTTCGGGCGTGGCCTTGTCGACGGGGAGAAAACTGAATCCGGAAGAGTTCGCGGAGCCGCGACCGGATGACGCTGAAGCAGAAGCCGCCCTGCAGCGCGCCCGAGCGAGGGCACAACAGGCAGGGCGGCGTTACTACATCTGGAGAGTTTGAAGAACAGCTAACGGTAGCGCGATACCGGTTCCGCGCAGGCGCGCGGGCGCGTCAAGGCTGCCGTGTCGTCGCGGCAGTTGGGCAAGCCGGGTCTTTACCCCAATGCCCGTCGCAGACACGCCAGCGACAGAGCTGGTCTTCGAAGAAGCCTTTCTGGCCGCACTCCTTCACGCGCTCCGCGAGGCGCACATCGCCTGCGTTCGATGCCGCGATTTTTGTCGGGGCTTGCTTCGAGGTTTCCTTCGCATTGGCCTGCTTCGCCGAAGATTGCTTCGACTGCGCAGGCTTCGCAGGCGCTTCCTTCTCAGACTCGGTGGACGGCTTCGTGCGCGCGACGAGCGCGGCCAGCAAGTCCGCGTCCGAGTCGTCGTGGGTCTTGCCGCCCTTCGTGTCGCGAGACTTCTGCGTCTGTGCTACGGCTACAGGTTTCGCCGCATGGTGGCCGCCACTCGGCGCCTCATGTTTGCCGCGCGATGCGACTGTCTCGTGTTGCTTGCTGTTCGCTGCCGTCGCAGCGGCAGAGGCAGAGGCAGACTTCGCATTCTTCGCCGGCGCAACCGCAAGCGTGGTGGCCGAGGCCGGTGCGCCGGTGTCCTCAGCCCCATTCGCCAGGGCGCGGGACAGGCGATTGTCGTCGGCGGCCCCTGATGCCGATGCCACGTCCGGCGACGACGCCGCGCCCGACGCATTCGGTGCGCTCGCCGAATCGTCGGCCACGATGGTTGCCGCTTGCGACGCAGAAGCCGGCGCGGGGCTGGCCGCAGTGGTTTGAGCAGCGCTCGCGCCACTCGCCTGTGCCGCGGCAGTTGTTGCTGAAGTTGTCGCTGAAGTAGTCGCGGCGTCGCCCTGCGCTGCGCCAGCAGGATGCGTCTGGTAGCGCCCTTGCAGTTGCCAGGCGCCCACTGCGGCCAGCGCCACGACCAGCAATCCGCCCACCACGAGCGGCTTCTTCGCGCGCGGCGGCTTCTTCTCTGCGGGAGGTACGACACGGCCTTCCAGGTTCGCGAGGATGCGCGAACCGTTGGCTTCGCTTGCCGGAGCCGTATCGGAAAGCAGGCTGGGCGGGGTTCTGGAATTCGGGCTGTCCGGCGCACTCATTCGCTGTCTCATTGAATCCTTGTTTAATTCGCCGCGATAATAATGTCCGAACCTGGCGAGCAGGCTGATTCTAAAGTCTCGCATTACAAAATACAATTGCCAGCAAATTGCGGGGTGCACCTTGATTGCAGCGGTCCTTACTTTCTATTTCCTTGTCGTCGTGCTGGCCGCGGCAATGGTCCTTTTGCCGGCAGTGCGCGCATCCATTCTGGGTGCGGCCTTCCAGATTCACGGACGCGTGATGCGCCGTGCATCGGCGCATGCAATGCGCACTCGCGAGCAATTACATAAATCGGCAAAAATTTCCCAAACAACTTTAGTCGACGTGCAAAATTTGCTGATACGCCGGCGCTTGCTGATTTTTACTGCCACAGGTATTCTTGCCACGCCGCCGTTGATTGCAATTGCATTGAGAGGCCGTCAGCTATTTCAATATGACGACAATGTGCGGGTGCCCGACGAAAAAATCGCTGCCCTGCTGAATGGCGAGCAGCTCGTGCCCCCGCCGCCGCTTCCGCCTGAGGTCTTCGCCACGCAGGAAGTCGAGCAGGTGCGGCCTGCGCTGCAGGACGCAAGCCGCGACTGGAACCTGCTGGACGCCGATTTCAGAACGCGCTTATTGCTCGTGTACAAGATCATGCATGAGCAATACGGTTATCAAATGGCCTTGCTGGAAGGCTATCGCAGCCCGGAACGGCAAAACCGGCTCGCGCAGATGGGGGGAAACGTGACCAATGCCGCGGCGTATCAGAGCTATCACCAATATGGATTGGCCGCGGACAATGCCTTTTTGCGTGACGGCAAGCTGGTCATTTCAGAAAAAGATCCATGGGCCATGCGAGGCTACGAGTTGTACGGACAGACCGCCGAGCAGGTCGGTCTCACATGGGGCGGCCGCTGGAAAATGATGGATCTGGGGCACGTCGAATATCACAAGCCCGGGTTCGTATTGGGCCGCGCGCACTAAATTGCGCGAAAACGACATAAGAAAGGGGGCGCATGGGGCATTTAACAATTTCCACCGCCAGGAAATGGCGCGTTCAATCCTGTGCAAACGGGACTTTCGAACCCTTCGTCATTTTTCCTTCACGAAATTGCGATAACCGCCATGCAGTTGCTGCGGGCGGCATCTGTCGCCATCCAGACACGATCCGGCAACCGGGGCCCGCTACGCTCGCGAGACTCCAGCGCCGCTGAGCAGAACGCCGACGCGGCCGCATGCCATCCGCGCTGCGCCCACCGGCTCGAAAAGCACACCACACCGAGTACATCACCAGCACTGAACGGCACCCATGCAACGCTTTCTCACCGTGTTGACCAGTAAACGCACGCTCACGATCGTCGGCTTCATCGCGCTCGCAGCGGTCCTGTTCGTCGGCGCGAGCCTGCTCGATCTACCGCCGCTATGGCCGGCGCTCGTGCTGGGTGCGCTCGTCGCGCTATGGCTCGTGGTGTGGCTCGTGCGGCGCCTGCGTGCACGGCGCGCCAATCGCAAGCTGGGCGAAATGCTCGAGCAGCAGGCCGAGACCGACAAGGCCGCGGCAGCCGCCGCCCCGCCTGCACGTCAGGCCGAACTCGACACGCTGCGCGCGCGCCTCATCGATGCGGTCAAGACCATCAAGACGTCCAAGATCGGTCAGGTCTCGGGCGGCTCGGCGCTTTACGAGCTGCCCTGGTACATCGTGATCGGCAACCCGGCTGCCGGCAAGAGCAGCGCCGTGCTGAACTCGGGGCTGCAGTTCCCCTTCGCCGACAAGAACAACGCCGTGGTGCACGGCATTGGCGGCACGCGCAACTGCGACTGGTTCTTCACGACCGAGGGCATCCTGCTCGATACGGCGGGCCGCTATTCGGTGCACGAGGAAGACCGCAGCGAATGGCTCGGCTTTCTTTCGCTACTCAAGCGGCACCGTCCGAAGGCGCCCATCAACGGCATCATCGTGACCGCGAGCATCGCGGAACTCACGGGCAATCGCCCCGAATTCGCAATCAACCTTGCGAAGAACCTGCGTCAGCGTGTGCAGGAACTTACCGAGAAGCTTGAAGTGTTCGCGCCGGTCTACGTGATGTTCACGAAGGCCGACCTCATCACGGGCTTCAGCGAATTCTTCGGCGGCAACGACCGCAACGAATACGACCGCGTGTGGGGCGCCACACTGCCCTACGAGCCTGACGAGAAACGCGACATCGTCGCGCTCTTCGACGAACGCTTCGAAGAACTCTACGAAGGACTGAAAGAGATCAGCGTTGCGCAACTCTCCATCAGCCGCGGCAACAAGCTCTCACCTGGGCAACTGAGCTTTCCGCTCGAGTTCTCCACCATCAAGCCGGCGCTGCGCGCGTTTCTCGCCACGCTGTTCGAGAACAACCCGTTCCAGTACAAGCCCATCTTCCGCGGCTTCTATTTCACGAGTGCATTGCAGGAAGGCGAAACGAACAGCGCCGCCGCGCAACGCATCGCGAACCGCTTCGGGCTCTCGGCGGAAGGCTTGCCGCAACCGCAAGGCGCCGTCTCGCGATACGGCTTTTTCCTGCGCGACCTGTTCTCCAAGGTGATCTTCGCGGACAAGCAAACGGTGCGTCAGTTCGCAAGCCCGGCGAAGACACGGCTGCGCTATGCCACGTTCTTCGGCTTCGTCGCGGCGCTCGCGCTTGCGCTGGGCGGCTGGACGTGGTCCACCATCGGCAATCAGCAACTCACGGCCAACGTGCAGGCGGATCTCGATAACGTGGTGCGCCTGCAGCAGAACCGCAGCGACCTGCAATCGCGCCTGCAGGCCATGGACATTCTCGAAGACCGCATCGAGCAGCTCGAACAGTTCCGCCATGACAAGCCGCTTTCGGTTTCGCTCGGCCTGTATCAGGGCGACCGGCTGGAGCAGCATCTGCTCGCCGAGTACTACAACGGCGTCAAGCAGATCCTGCTCACGCCCGTTTCGCAGAACCTCGCGTCGTTCCTGAAGGACGTCAACGCGCACCCTGAACAGCTCGCCCCCATGACGCGCGCGCCCGAATCCGGCGCGATGCCCGTCTCCGCACACGCGGCAATGGCCTCCACGAGCCAGGGCGGCCTCTATAGCGACGCGTCGCCCACGAACGTCGAAGACGCCTACAACGCGCTGAAGACGTACCTCATGCTCTCGGACAAGCGCCACGTCGAGCAGGCCCATCTCACCGACCAGCTCGCGCGATTCTGGCGCGGCTGGCTCGAAACGAACCGGGGCAACATGCCGCGCGACGAGATGATCCGCAGCGCCGAGCGCATGATCACGTTCTACCTCTCGCGCGTCACCGACGACGACTGGCCGATGATCGACGAGAACCTCGCGCTCGTCGACCAGACCCGCGAAAACCTGCGCCGCGTGGTGCGCGGCATGCCGGCACGCCAGCGCGTCTACGAAGAAATCAAGGCACGCGCCTCCACGCGTTTTGCGCCGATGACGGTGGCGCGCATCGTCGGCGAATCGAATAACGGCCTCGTGGCCGGCAGCTACGCCATTCCGGGCACCTTCACGCGCGAAGCGTGGTTCCAGTACGTGCAGCCCGCCATTCGCGACGCCGCCACGAAGGAACTGCAGGCGAAGGACTGGGTGCTCAACACCTCGGCCACCGACGACCTCACGCTGGAAGGCAGCCCCGAGCAGATCCAGAAGGCGCTCGTGCAGATGTACAAGACCGAGTACGCCCAGCACTGGCAGAAGTTCATGCAGGGCATTGCCGTGCAGAGCTTCGGCAGCTTCAACCAGGCCGTGGACGCCATGAACCGGCTGGGCGATCCGCAGGATTCGCCCATTCGCAAGGTGCTGGAAACCGCGTACGACCAGACGTCGTGGGATAACCCGTCGCTTGCCAATACCGTGTTGAAGAGTGCGCAGGCCGGCGTGACGGGCTGGTTCAAGAACCTGTTCTCGCGCGCTCCGGCACCCGCGCAAACAGCGAACGTCGACATCAACGGCAATCCGGTCGAACTGCCCATGGGTCCCATCGGGCAAGAATTCACCGGGCTCGCGCGCATCGTGCAGACGCACGAGGGCACGTCGCTGCTGCGCAATTACATGGATTCGCTCTCGAAGGTGCGCACGCGCTTCAACGTGCTGAAGAACCAGGGTGACCCGGGGCCGGGCGCGCGTCAGCTCATGCAGCAGACGCTGGACGGCAACGGCTCCGAACTCGCCGACTCGCTGAAGCTCGTGGACGAGCAGATGCTGACGGGCCTCACGGATTCGCAACGCAAGGCGCTGCGTCCGCTGCTCGTGCGTCCGCTCATGCAGGCCTACGCCGTGGTGATTCAACCCGCTACCGTGGAGGTCAACAAGATCTGGAACGCGCAGGTGTACCAGACCTTCCAGACCTCGCTCGCGAACAAGTATCCGTTCTCGGGTGACGCGAAGATCGAAGCCGGCGCGGGCGAGATTGCCCAGGTCTTCGGGCCGGACGGCGCTATCGCGAAGTTCGTGGGCACGACGCTCGGACCGCTCGCGGTACGCCGCGGCGACACGCTCACGGCACGCACATGGGGCGACATGGGCCTCGCGCTCACGCCCGACTTCACGAACGGCTTCGCCCGCTGGGTAGCGCCGCTTTCGGGCGGCGCGGCAGGCAGCGGCCAGTCATCGAGCGAGCCGCAGACCGTATTCCAGATCCTGCCGCAACCGGCCACCGGCACGACCGAGTACACGATCGCCATCGACGGGCAGCAGCTGCGCTACCGCAACACGCCGCCGCAATGGACCAACTTCGTGTGGCCGAACCCGCAAGGCTCGCCGGGCGCCACGCTCACGGCGACCACCTTCGACGGCCGCACGCTGCAGCTCGTGAACGAGCCGGGACGCTACGGTCTCGAAAAACTCATCAACTCGGCGCAACGCAAGCGCCGCCCGGACGGCACGTTCGATCTGTCGTGGACGCAGGGCAACGTCACCGTGGCGGTCAGCATGCGCATCATCAGCAGCTCGCAGCCGACGGGCGGCGGTGGCAGCAGCGCTGGCTCCGGCGACGCGCCCCAGCAGCAAAGCCTGCGTGGGCTGCGACTGCCCTCCTCCGTGGCCGACGTGAGCGCGGCCACGGCGCTGACCGCGCCGACGGTCCCGGCAGCCGGAGCAGCATCCGCGTCGGGCGTCGCCACGCCGGGCGTCGCACCCGCCGCGAACGCCGGCGCAGGCACGCAGTCATCCGCTGTCGTATCGGCAGCATCGCATTCGGGGAGTGCGCAATGACGCAAACCGTAGAGGCGCAGATCGCCTACTTTGGCAAGATCCCGTCGCGCGGCGACTTCGTGAAAAGCGCGCATAACCCGCAACTGCTCCAGACGCTCGACCACTGGATCGCCCAGGCCATGGAGCTGCTCGCGGAAGACCCGCGCTGGAAGATCGTCTACGAAGACGCGCGGCCCATGCACTTCGCGTTTCTCGGCTCACGCAGCCGGCTCGCCATTGCGGGTCACATGATGGCGAGCCACGACGTGTCGTCGCGGCGCTTTCCGTTCCTTGCCGCCACGGCGCTCGAAGTCAACCAGCCGCTCGCGTTTCTCGCGCGTAGCCCGCTCGCTTTTGCGCGGCTCTGGTCACGTGTGGCCGCGCAGATGAAACCGTTGCTGGGCGCCTCGGAGCCGGCGGGCGCGCTCCAGGCGCTGGGCGAAACGCTCGTGCCCATCGAGACGAGCGCAGGCCCCGGCAGCCCGCACGACGGCACTTTCAACGATTTCGTGGAACACCAGACGCTCGCCGGACTCGAACAGATGCTGCTCGCAAGCGGCCACCCGGTGAAACTGCGCGGCGCGATGCTCGCGCTCGGTTCGCTGCTGCGGCCCGTGATGACGAGCGGCTCGTCGCATCTGGAGCGCGGTCTCACGCTGCCGCTGCCGACAGACCCGTTCTATCGCAGTCTCGTTGCCGCGTTCTGGCTCGAGCTGATTGCGCCCTTTGTTGCGCACGCCGACTTCGAGCTGGCCATCTTCATCGGCACGATCGCCTCGCGCGAGCGGCTCGTGGTGGGCTTCAACGGTGCCTCGGCGAAGACGCTGCACAGCGTCGTCGATCCGCAGGCGTACGCGGCGCACAACATCGACATCGACGATCCCGAGTGGATCGACGCTCATGCACAGAACGACCATGGAATCAGCAAGCTTGTCAGCTATCTCGACCAACCGCAGCTTTCGTTGCGTATGGCCATCGACACGTTTCGCGAAGCGTTCGTCGCAGCATGACCGCATGATGAGCGCCATCGACCGTCGCGCCTTACGCCCGTCCACCGCCGCCATTGCATGCGCCGCGGCCTGCGTGCTGTTCGCCGCCTCTGGCCCGGCGCGCGCCGACAACGCCGGCCCGGCGAACGTCACGCCCGTGGACAACAGCGGCGTGCAGATCCATACGACGATCCTGCCGCCGCAGCCTCCCGCGTCGACAGGCGCGCCCACAGGCACGGGCGGCAGCGTCAACGCCGCAGCAACCCCGGGCGCCTCGGCCGGCAGCGGCACGACCTATGTACCGCCCGCAGCGAACACGGCGCCGGGCCAGGTCGTGGTAGGCGGCAAGGTGCCGGATGAAGCCACGAAGGCAGCCGTGCTGCAACGCCTGCGCGACACGTACGGCGCGACCAACGTGGTCGATCAGATCGAAGTGGGCAACGTTGCCACGCCGCCCAACTGGGGCACCAACGTGCAGAAGCTGATCGGCCCGCAGTTGAAGCAGATCAGCAAGGGGCAACTCAAGATCGACGGCACGCAGATCGACGTGAAAGGCGAAGTGGGCAACGAGGCGCAGCGCCAGCAGCTTGCAAGCGACATGGCCAACGCGCTGAACCCCACATGGACCATCAAGAACGGACTGCGTGTGAGCGCATCCGAGCAAGGGCTGCTCGATCGCACGCTCGCGAACCGCACTATCGAATTCGAAACCGGCAGCGCGACGCTCACGCCACAAGGCCGCGCGATTCTGGATCAGATGGCGACGGTACTTTCGAAGATGTCGACGAAGACCGTCGAGATCATCGGCCACACCGACAACCTCGGTAATCGGGCGTCCAACATTGCGTTGAGCCAGGCGCGTGCGGATGCGGTGAAGGGTTACCTCGTGGCGCGAGGCATCTCGCCGCAACAGTTGAGCACGACAGGCGTGGGCCCCGATCAGCCCATTGCCTCGAACGACACCACCGACGGCCGCGCCCGCAATCGGCGAATCGAATTCAGAGCGGGGCTCTGATAAGCGAGGCTCCTATGTGAAGAGGCGCTAGCGCCTCTTCACGCGGCGCGCGAGCCGCGAGGAACAGCGAACGCCCGCTGCTCCTCTGCTGCGACCCTCAACCGTTCGCGTCGGGCTTGATGCCCAGCAACTCGCGGATGTGCGAGAGCGAGCCGTCGTCCTTCACGACCGTCGAAAGCCATTCGTGCAGCGGCATGTCGGCCCATTCGGCGGCCTTGTCCGCGAGATAGGCCACCGGACTGTGCGGTTCGGTGCTGCGGAAATACTTCGCGACCGCGCGCAGTTGAGCCACGGCCTGCGCGCGGTTTTGAATGCCGGCGTACGCAACGTTCGACACGTGCGTGGTCTGTGATGCGGGAGCGAGTGTGGTGGGCACGGCAGCCTCGTGCGACAACGGCGTCTTGAATGTCGGCTCGGTACGCTCCTGCGCACCCGCCGCCTGATCCTGCTTCGATTCCCGCGCCGCCTGACCGTCGGGTGCATCCGGGTTCACGCCGGCTTCGCGCGCGAAGCGCTCGGCCAGCCGATACACCGACTCGTACGCGTCTTTTGCCTTGCGAAAGCTCGGTGCGACTTCGCCTGCGCGCAGATCCAGCTCGCGTTCGAGGCCCAGCATCGCGTCTTCGAACGCCCTCAACTCCGCGAGCAGCGATACGTAAAAGCGCGCGGGCGTAGCACGCCGGCTCGCCTCGATCTGCTCGACAGCCGGTTTGCCGCGCGTGATGTCGTCCGCGTGTTCGGGGTCGCGCTTCGCCGCCTGCGCCGCGTGCGTGGCGACCTCCCAGTCGAGCGCGCTGAACGAGCTATCGCCCGTCTGCGTGAGCGGCGCTGCGCGCAGCAGTTCAGCCGTACGCCCCACGAGCCAGCCGACATTGCCCAGACGGTATTCGGCGTCGTCGCCTTCCGGCAGCGGATGCAGATACTCCCAGTACCGCTCGCACAAACCCGTCACGAGCGCATAGCCCTGCGTGAGCCCAGGCACGCCGTCTTCCATCGCCAGCGCTTCAGTCAGCCACACCGCGAGCCGCAAATCCTTCGTCTGCGAGCCCAGCAGCGCCGAGGCGCGCGCGACCACGAACGACCAGTCGGCTTCCTTGATGTCCGTCACCCACTCGCCCTGATCCAGCGAAGGATCGTCGAAACGGCGCGCGTGCTGGATGGCGTCGAAGTCCGCGGAAAACAGCAAGTCCTCGCCGCACGGCGACGATTCGCTCACGGGCTCGATCAGCAGTTTCAGATCGATTGGCATGCGTTACTCCACCGTGTATTCGAATTCGCCCGACTCGTGCGCATGCACAGCAATCTTCGCGATGGGTTCGCCGTCGGCGATGCGTTCGAGCACGTGCTGCGCGATCTCGGGCAAGAGCGTGCCGTTCAGGATGTGATCCACGTTGCGCGCGCCCGAATCCACCTCGGTACACCGCGAGAGCACGGCGTCGATGAGCGATTCGTCCCATTCGAACGCAGCATGATGATTCGCTTCCACGCGGCGGCGAATGCGATCGAGCTTCAGTTCGATGATCTGCGCGAGCACGTCGTCGGAAATCGGGTAGTACGGCACGACCTTCATGCGGCCGAGGAACGCGGGCTTGAACGCCTTGTACAGCTGCGGGCGCAGCAGTTCGGCCAGTTCGTCCGCGTCGGGCAACTCGCCTTCGCCTTTGTTGAGGCAGTGCTGCATCACGGTCGTGGAGCCCACGTTCGACGTCAGAATGATGAGCGTGTTGCGAAAGTCGATCTCGCGGCCTTCGGCGTCGTCCATCATGCCCTTGTCGAAGACCTGGAAGAACATTTCGAGCACATCGGGATGGGCCTTTTCCACCTCGTCGAGCAGCACAACCGAGTACGGATTGCGCCGCACCGCTTCGGTCAGCACGCCACCCTCGCCGTAGCCGACATAACCCGGCGGCGAGCCCTTGAGTCCCGAGACGCTGTGTGCTTCCTGATACTCGCTCATGTTGATCGTGACCATCTTGCGCTCGCCGCCGTACAGCACGTCTGCCAGCGCGAGCGCCGTTTCGGTTTTACCCACGCCCGAGGGCCCGACGAACATGAAGACGCCGCGCGGCTTGTTCGGATCTTCGAGCCCTGCGCTCGCGGTTCGCACGCGCTGCGCAATGGCCTCGAGCGCGTGGTCCTGGCCGATCACGCGCGCAGCGAGCAACGGCTGAAGGTTCATCACGGTACCGATTTCGTCCTTCACCATGCGTCCCAGCGGAATACCGGTCCACGACGCGACGATTTCTGCCACCACGTGGCCGTCCACCTGCAGGGGCACCATCGGTTGCGCGCCCTGCAACGCGTGCAGACGTGCCACGTGTTGCGTGAGTGTTTCGCGCGCCTCGCGCAGTTCGTCGGATTGCGCGGCATCGGCCGCGCGCTCGCGCAGCGTATCGATCTGACTGCGCAGCGCGGCGATCTCCGTCACCAGTTCGCGTTCCTGCGCGTAGCGTGCCTCGTCGGCAGTCATGGTTTCCTTGTCCGCCGCGAGTTGTGCGCGCAGCGCGGCGAGCCGCTCAGAGCGCTGCGGATCTTCAAGCGCATCGCCCGCGGCCTCGCGTTCGAGCGCCGCGATTTCCGTCTCCGTGCGTTCGATGCGCTTTCTCGCGTCGTCGATCGCGCCTGGTGTGGCGCTCTGCGCGAGCGCGACGCGCGCGCACGCCGTGTCGAGCACGCTGATCGCCTTGTCCGGCAGTTGCCGTCCGCTGATGTAGCGATGCGAAAGGCGCACGGCCTCGGTAATGGCATCGTCGAGAATGCGCACGTTGAAGTGGCGCTCCATCAAGCCGGCCATCGCGCGCAGCATGGCTGCGGCCAGCGTTTCGTCCGGCTCTTCGACCTTCACCACCTGAAAGCGCCGCGCGAGCGCCGCGTCTTTCTCGAAGTACTTCTTGTATTCGCTCCACGTCGTGGCCGCGATGGTGCGCAATTCGCCGCGCGCGAGTGCAGGCTTGAGCAGATTGGCGGCGTCGTTCTGGCCCGCCTGCCCGCCCGCGCCGATGATCGTATGCGCCTCGTCGATAAACAGGATGATCGGGTGCGCACTCTTTCGCACTTCGTCGATCACGTTCTTCAGGCGGTTTTCGAATTCGCCCTTTACGCTGGCGCCCGCCTGCAATAGCCCCATGTCGAGCACGTGAAGCGCAACGCCCGAGAGCGCGGCCGGCACATCGCCTGCCGCGATGCGCAGCGCAAGTCCCTCCACGACCGCGGTTTTCCCCACACCCGCTTCGCCCGTGAGGATGGGGTTGTTCTGGCGGCGGCGCATCAGGATGTCGATGGCCTGGCGGATCTCGCGTTCGCGGCCCACCACGGGGTCGATCTTGCCTTCGCGGGCACGCTCAGTGAGGTTGGTGGTGTAGGTGTCCAGCGCAGGCGTTCGGGAAGGACCGCCAGAGGTCGCCTGAGGCCCTTGTGCGTCCTCGGCGGTATCGGCTCCGGTTGCGGTCGCACGCTCGACTTCGCATGAGCCTTCCGTGATTTCGTCGAAGCGATGTTTGAGATCCGTCACCCGTACGCCGGCGAAGCGCGGCGACATGCGTTGCGCGAATTGTGCGAGATCCGACGCGCTCAACAACGCGAGCAGCAGATGCCCCGAGCGAATTCGTCCGATCTGCGAATCCAGCGACGCAATGAGCCACCCCTGCTCGAACAGTTCGATGAGATGCACGGAAAACACCGGCGTTCTGGTGTTGCCGGTCTTCAACCGCTCGAGTTCGCCTTCGAGGTCGGCACGCAACGCGTGCACGTCCACGCCGCTCGCCTTCAGGACGATTGCCGCGTCGCTGGCGGGCTCGTCCAGCAGCGCGAGGAACAGATGTTCGAGGTCCACCTCGTAGTGACCGCGCGCAAGACAGAGACTGGCCGCGCGCTCCGTGGCCTGGCGGCACGTCGTGTTGAGTTTGGTAATGAGGGTCTTGAGGGGCGTGCTCATCGGGTGCGTCCGGTTCTCGTACGGTTCGGTTCTTCTTTGAGATCTTCGTCAGTGGATGACGTGCAATTCGTAACGCGCATCCGCGCGATCGCGGTCCGCTGCGTGGGTGCACAGGAAGGCGTCCCAGCCCAGTCGCGCGCCGCCGCCCAGTTGGCTCGGGCCGACTTCCGTGCGCCGCAATACGAGCGACACTTCGTACTCCAGCGTGACGCCCGCCAGCAACGTGAGCATGCGTTCGAGCGCGATAGCGCAATCGAAGCCCGGCAGGAACGATTCGTAATCGGCCTTCGAAAGCGGGCCAATCACGAGCCGCGCGCGCATGTCGCGCTGCCACACGCGTTCGCCCGCGAGCGCCGACGCGCCAAGCGTCGCATTGATCTCGCCCAGCACGGTGAGCTGATCGCGCGGCACGTCATACCACTTGCCGATGAACTGGTCCACGCGCACAGGCACCTTGAAGTAATCGGACAGCGTGCGCTGCAGATAGGCCGCCGAAACGGGACGATGTCGCGCGGGCAATGCGTAACCGGCAATGGCTTCGTCGAACAACGCGCCATTGCCCGTTTGCAGGCTCTCGCGTGTGCCGCCATCGCCCACGCCCGCCAGAGCGAGCAGCAACGGCAGATAGCGTTCGTCGCGATCGAGTTCGTAATGGAACGGCAGGCGGTACTTCTTCCAGGCCGCGTAGAAGAGCGCCGTCGCGCGATTGCCGAATACGTCGAAGAATTCGCGCGCCGCGCGATCGCGCTTCAGCTGCTCGCGCGAGACGATCTGCTCCGTGTAGTGCAGCGGCAACGCGCCCTGACCGCCCAACAGGCCGAAAAACGACGGCGTGATATCGACGCGCGAGAGTCCGCCGTTGGCCAGCGCCGCTGTGCGTTGATCCTTGTTTTTCAGCGCGTCGCCGCTGTGGTCGTAGGGTTGAGCCTGCTCGATCTCGCTGGGCGGAAACGCGAGCGACAGCGTGCTGCGAAAGCCGATGCGCTTCGCCAGCACGTCGCCGGTGCGCGTGGCCGCGGCGGCATCATTGTCCGAAAACCAGCGCTCCAGCATGCGCACGGCCTGGAAAAATTCGAACGCGTGCGGCTCGTCGAGCAGACGCTCGATTACACCAGGATCGACTCGCCGCTGCGCGGTTTGCATCGCAGAATCTCCTCGCCGGTGCGCTTCGACACGACGATCAGTTGCACAAAACTGTTCAGATGCACGTAAAGCCCAAAGAACGTGTCGAGCAGGCGCACGAACGTGGCCACGCTCGTGCCGACGAAGTGCTCCTCGTCCAGCGTAAGCCGGATTTCGACGCCGCGCACGAAGGTCGCGAACGGCTTGCCGGGCAGCCATTGCACGGCGGCACGCTGTTCGATGCCGACAATGCCTTCGATATGGCGCGACGACACCGCCGAGCGCCGCAGATCGTAGAGCACGAGCATCTCTTTCAATGCAGCAAGGCCGCTGTTTGCGAGCGATACATGGCTGAGCGCGAGATGCGAAACGAGCCGCCAGTGCGCGCCGCGTCCACGTTCGAAGCGCGCCGTGGGCGTAGGCCGACGCAGCATCGCAATGCTGCTGCCTGCCGGCGCGCCCCCTTCCACGAACAGGTCGCCGCCTTCCAGACCCACGGCGAGCCGCGACGGCAAATCGCGATTCGTGCAGGTGAGATCGACGCTCAGCGTATCGGTTTGCGGCGCCGAGGGTTCGAGGTCGATATCGACAATCGAGATCTCCGTCTCGTAGCCAGGGCTGTTCTCCGCCACCCAGGCATTGCGCCGAGCGAACCAGTAATGCCCGGCCTTTTCCGTCTCGCCGTGATGCAGCGAATAGAACGGCCTGAACTCGATCACCTTCTCTTCGTGCGCACGCTGACGCACGAGGTGGACGGAGTCGATGGAATAGATCTCGTAGGCGAACGCGTTGCGCCCTTCGGCAATGACAGGGTAGGACACGGCCTGGTGACTCACGCGAATCGGCTCGCCGCGCTGCCTGAAGAGATTCACGACGGGCGTGCAGAAGAGCCGCAAGTGGCTTGCCGAAAGCGTCTCCAGCAGGCGCGCCATATGCGAGTCGCCGCGCACGTCCTTGAGTACGACGTGAAGCGTAAGGCCGCGGCACGGACCCGCGGTACGCAGCATGGCGCCGAGATCGAAATCGACGAAATCGAATTTCTCGGGAAAGCCGAAGTACTCGGTGAGCAAACGATAGGCGGGATGCGACCGTGCCGGATAGTCGATCAAGCCGTCCGCTTCGTCGAAACCCGCTTGCGTGACCGGCGTGGCGCGCATTTCCTTCCAGCGTCCGCAGCGGTCCGGCTCTACATACGTAGCGAGTGCATTGACGAAGAGGCAATCGGCGAGTGCCGCGATGAAGGACTGCTCGCCATGCAGATGGGCCCGCAGGCGAGGCACTTTCAGCGCAGCCAGATCGAGCTGAGGTGAAGTCGAAGCGAACGTGATCGAGACGATGCCGGTGGCGTTCGGGGGCAGCACGGTGGCACCCGGCGCCATGGCGAGCGGCAGATACTTCGCATCACTGATGGCGAGCGGCGCCAGCGTGACATCGTAGGCCGTGCGAAACCGGCACTCCACGCCGCGAATGGACCGGCTGCGCAGTTCCGTGCCGCGCGGCACGGTCTGCGGTTCCGTTAACTGGCTCACGGCAGCCGACATACCGAACTGCGCAATCGAACATGACGGAAACGGTCGAAGATAGTGGGGGTACAGCACCTCGAGCAATGCTTCCGTGAATTCCGGATAGTCGTCGTCGAGCTTCTTGTTGATACGCGCGCCCAGCAATGCGAACGACTCGATCATTCGCTCGACGTGCGGGTCTTCGCAATGCTCGCTCGTCATGGCGAGGCGCGCCGCGATCTTCGGATAGCGCTCGGCGAAGTCACGCGAATAACGACGCAGGAACGACAGTTCGCGCTCGTAATACGGCAGCAGTTCTTCCATCAATCTATCCCCGAACCCCTCTCGTGCTGCCGCGCCCGCCGCCGTGGCGGGCAAGATGCATCAAGCTCTCGCGCGTGTTCGCGAGACCGAGTATTGAAGCGTGGCCGGTTGCAGCATCGCGTCGAAGCTCACCGGCTCTTCTGCCGCCGAAACCACGAGCAGGGCCTGAATCGCAAAACACAGCGCATGCGTGGATTGCCCGTTGAGTTCCAGCGTGACGGCGACCTGCCGCAAACGCGGCTCGTGACGCTCGATGGCCTGCTGGATCGACTTGCAGATGAAGGTTCGGTCGTAATGACTCGCGAGACTTAAGCCCGCGAAATCGTTCAGACCGTAGGTCAACACCGAGCGCGAGCATTCCGGCAGCGACGTGAGCTCTTCCTCGGTCAGCGCGATTCGCGTGTTCAGGATCGCTTCCACGTCGCGCGCAACCGCGCCTTTCAGCTCGTCCAGCGACAATTGCCGCATCGCGGCCGGCGCCGGCAGATGCGGTTCGTCATCGAACAGCTTGTCGAGAAAGCTGGGTTCGAAGCGCTTCATCAGGCAGTCGTCAGTTCAACGACGGCAAGGTGGCGCACCCGTTACCGAATGCGCACACCTCGCCGCACGATCAGACCGCGTAGGTCTTGTCGTTCTTCGTGAGACTCCAGGCGCCCTGCGCGTTGCCGCCCTGGTTGCCGCCGATCTTCTGCTGCGTGTACTTCCACTGGACGGCGGCGTACTTCAGCGAGAAGTCCTCGGTCGGCAGGCCTTCGCCCACCACGCTCGGCGTGATGCTCGAAATGATCACGTACTTGAGCTTGATTTCGAGGTACTTGATGCGGTTGCCTTCGCCGTCGGAGCGCATGAAGTCGATCGTGACTTCGTCGAACGTCGTGCCACCCGACGCATGCTGGTACAGCAGCGGGCTCACCACGTCGATGTCCTTCGTGAAGCGCATGTCGGAATGCTCGCAGCGCTCCGCCGTGTGGCCGCCTGCCGTCGATGCCGTTGCCGAGCGCGGCTGCAGGATCGAGTGGTTCCACGAATCGATTTCGATCCAGCCCGTGTGGTCCTTATCGGCCGACTCGCCCTTGATCGCAGGATTGCCGAATTTTAAATAGATGTCCTTCATAACTCATCGACTCCCCAAAGAGGTGGTTTTGACAGACGGCCCGGGCGGCCCCCGCCCGGGCGATGGCCTTCGATTTCAGGAATTGGCCGGCTTCGGCAAGTCCGCGACGAGCCGCAGCGAAATAGACAGCTCGTCCAGCTGGAAATGGGGACGCAGGAACGCCACCGAGCGATACGACCCAGGCTTGCCCGGAATCTCCGAGACCTGGATGGACGCTTCACGCAGCGGGAATTGCGCCTTTTGCTCCTGGGTGGCGTTGTCGTCGAGCAGCACGTACTGGGAAATCCAGCGGTTCAGGAAAACCTCGACGTTCTGAGCCGATGCAAAGCTGCCAATCTTGTCGCGCATCATCGCCTTCAGGTAGTGCGCCACGCGCGAGACCGAGAAGATGTACTGGAGCTGCGCGGAGAGCACGGCGTTCGCATTCGCACTATCCGTGCTGTACTTACGCGGCTTTTGCACCGACTGTGCTGCGAAAAACGCAGCGTAGTCCGAGTTCTTGCAGTGCACGAGCGGAATGAAGCCGAGGTCGCTCAGTTCCTTCTCGCGCCGATCGGTAATGGCAATTTCGGTCGGACACTTCAGTGCGACTTCGCCGTCGTCGGTCTTGAAGGTATGCGTGGGCAGGTCTTCCACCAGCCCACCGCCCTCCACACCGCGGATCGCGGCACACCAGCCGAAGTCGTCGAATGCAGCGGTCAGACGGGCAGCAAAAGCCCAGGCTGCGTTACACCACAGGTACTTGCTGTGGTCGGTGCCGTCCACGTCTTCGACGAAGTTGAAGCCTTCCGCCGTGGCGCCGTCTTTAGGATTGAACGGCAAACGGCCGAGAAAGCGCGGCAGCGTAAGACCGACATAGCGCGAATCTTCGGAATCGCGGAACGACTTCCACTTCGCGTACTCGACGGTGTCGAACACTTTGCCGAGATCGCGCGGCTTGCCCAGATCGGCGAACGATTCGAGGCCCAGCAGTTCGGGCGAAGCCGACGCTACGAACGGCGCATGCGCCGCGGCGGCAACGTGCGCCATCTGTTCGATGAAATAGACGTCCTCGGGCTGACGCGTAATTTCGAAGTCGCCGATCAGCGTGCCGAACGGCGCGCCGCCAAAGGTGCCGAACTCTTCTTCGTAGACTTTCTTGAAGAGCGCGCTCTGGTCGAACTCGATAGCCGTCTTGAAGTCGCGCACGAGGTCGCGCTTGGTCGCGTTGAGTGCCTTGATCTTGATGGTGGAGCCGGTGTTGCTCTCCTGGCACAGATAGTGAAGCCCGCGCCATGTGCTTTCGAGGCGCTGGAATTCCGCCGCGTGCATGACCGCGCTCAATTGTGCCGAGATGAGCCGGTCCAGTTCGGCCACGCGTGCGTCGATGGTGGCCGACAGGTTGTCGGACACGATCACCGTGCCGTCGAGCACCTGATGCACGAGTTCGCCGATCAGGTCCTTCGCGCGCGCGTGCTCCGACTCGGACTTCGCGACCTTGCTCTTCTCGACGATCTCGTCGAGCAGCGACGGTGCCGCGTCCGCTTCGTCCACGCTCGTGAGTTGCGCTGCTGCCGTTTGCTGGTTCATCTCATACCCCTCGCACACCCCGTACTGCGTTTATTCGTCTTTGGCTTCGCCGTCTTTCAGGTCGCCCGCCGCTGCACCGCTCACCCGCGCAAGTGCCTGGAGTTGCTGCGTATTGCTGAGCACTTCGGCGAGCAGGTCTTCCAGCTTGTCGTTGCCGGCAAGCTTGTTGCGCAGGTCGGCCAGTTTTTGGCGCGCTTCGAGCAGGCGTCGCAGCGGCTCGATCTGCGCGACGACTTCGTCCGGGTTGAAGTCGGCAATGGACCGAAAACGCAGGTCGACCGCGAACTTGCCGCCGGCGTCCGAGAGGCGGTTTTCCACCTGATACGCGGCGCGCGGCTCGATACCGCGCATCACGTCGTCGAAGTTGTCCCGATCGATGCTGACGAACTTGCGATCGCGCAGCTTCGGCTGCTCGACTTCAGACTGACCGGCGAGATCGCCAACCACGCCCACCACGAACGGCAGTTCCTTGATTTCGATAGCGTCGCCGCGCTCGACCTCATAGGTGAGCTGCACGCGGGGCGGCCGCACCTTTTGCAAGCGCTTCTGAATGCTTTCCTTCTTCGCCATGAACGGCTCCCAGGTGCAGACGAACAGTCGTTTGAGTGTGAATCAGCGCAGCGCGCTGAACGGGTCCGAGGCGCCACCGCTCTGCGCAGCCTTTGCAGGCGCGGGCGCCGGAGCGGCGGCCGGCGCAGCTTCGGGAGCGGCGCTGCCCGTTGCGCTTGCGGTCACCGCCGGCTTCTCTTTCACCACGTGGCGCACGATGCGGCGCTTCTTCGGCACGGGCTTTTCAGCCTGTTGCTCGGGCGGGAACAACGACTCTTCGCCCAGCGTGTCGCGCAATTGTTTGGCGAGGACCTGGGCGTCCGACTTTGCGTCGCCGGCAAGCGAGGCGTCCTGCCTCAATTCGCCAAGCGATTGCGTCGCCACGCGCAGACCGGCCACCGCCAGTACGCTCTTCGCCTGGCGATCCGTCTGATCGCGCTGCAGGGCTTCCTGCGCAGCGACGATGGCCTGGCCGTAATGACCTTGGGAGAACTGGATCTGCGCAATGCGCGACCACGGTTCTTCGCGGGTCGGGTCGCTCTTGGCGAGTTGCTGATACAGCGCGATGGCACGATCCTGATCGCCGCCCTTCGATACCGTATCTGCGTCCGCCAATGCCTTGTCGAAAGCTTGCGGCGTAGTCGCCACGTTGTTTTGCGTCGCGCAGCCGGCGACGAGTCCGCACGCCAACACCACCCCAGATAGTTTCGTGTGAAGCCGCTGTTTCATCTTTTTCACCGACAGGCGAGTTTTTTAATTCCGGTGCAAACCGGGTTTTACTTTAAGTGAAGTGCGCGGGTATAGTACAGGCCAAATTTCTACAATTCAACTTCCGCGCGAAGAGGTATTGCACAAAAAGAATTGCAGTTGGCCTTTACCGCTAGCAGCAAGAAATTCTTTCCGAAATTATCTGGAATATCCGATCCGGCCCGGAAAAAGTTTCCTGAAAGCGGCTTGAACTGCCACGCGGAGAGCCCGTGTGGCATATGCGTCGAGCATCGTTAAATATGTGCAAATATGTGGCAAAAGGCCGTTTTTCTGATTTTCCAGGGCTTGACGGGGGAGGCGCCGGCGCTCGGCCGGCCGATTCACAATGAATCCGCGCTTTATTCAATATGCATCAGCACTTGCAGCGAGCGTGGCGCTCGCGGGCTGTGCCGCAGGCATCTCGGTGCTGGGCGCCGCGGCGTCTTCTGCCCTTCAGGCAGCGGGCATCGGCAAACCCGACGTACCCGACGCGCAGAAGCCGCCGCGCAATATCGGCCTGACGCTCTTTGCCGCGCCAAACCTCAACGCGGCCAACGACAACCGGCCGCTCGCCCTCGTGGTGCGAGTCTATGCGCTAAAAGACCCCACCTCGTTCGAGCAGGCGCCTTTCGATACCTTTACAGATCCTCAAAAGGAAAAAAGTACCCTGGGAGCTGATTTGCTTAGTGTCCGGGAGGTGACTTTAATACCCGGTCAACGCTATTCGGCCACTGAAAAGGTTTCCAGGGAAGCACAGGCGCTGGGTATCGTGGCATTGTTCCGCGATCCGGCCATGCAGCGCTGGAAATTCGCGTTCGATCCTGCGAAATCGGAGAAATCCGGCATAATGGTCGGCCTGCATAACTGCGCCATGACGGTTACGAATGGCACAGTGATCGCGCCTGAACAGGGAATGCCGTCGCAACCGCTGAATATGCTGTCTTCAGTGAGTTGCGGATAAGAATGACGCTGACGTGTCATTTAACAATCTTTGAATCCGGCATGGCCGGCCCCGTTCTTGTATTCGGCCGCACGCATACGACAGGTTTGAGATGAGCTATTCAGCCAAGGTGCTCTGGGGGGAAGGCCTGTTTCTCAGGCCGCAGCATTTTCAGCGGCAGGACGCCTATCATGAGGCACGCCTGTTCGAGTCCATTCAGTCCATCCAACCGTACAACTGGGGCGTGCGTTCCGTGCGCTTCGATCGCGACGCGCTGGGCAGCAACGTGCTGCGGGTGGCCGATCTCGCGCTGGTCTTTCCGGACGGCACGCTGTACTCCGCTCCGCAGGCCGACGACCCTCCGCCGCCCGTAGCCCTCGATACGCTGCCCGACGGTATCAACGAATTCACGTTCTTTCTTGCCCTGCACCCGCTGCGCGATACCGGCGCGAACTATACGGACGATCGCGATGCCGGCTTCGTCGCGCGCTACGTGAGCGAGCAGGCCCCCGTGGCGGATCACTTTACCGACGCCGCCGCGGCCGACATCGCGTTCCTCAAGACCAGCGTCAAGCTGATCGCGCACAGCGAGCCGCGCGACCAGTTGCTTGCGGTGCCGCTCGTGCGTGTGCGACGCACGGCGACGTCGGGCTTCGAGATCGACGATACGTTCGTGCCGCCGTGTCTTGCCATCGAGGCATCGCCCATCCTGCATCAGCGTCTGCGCCAACTGATCGACGCGCTGCAGGCCAAGGTGAACGCGCTGTACGGCTTTCACCGCGAGCCGACGAAAAACATCATCGAGTTCCGCTCGGGCGACATCGCCTCGTTCTGGCTGCTGCATACCGCTAACGCGGCATTTGCAACGCTTGCGCACCTGTACCAGCACGCGGCGCTGCATCCCGAGCGGCTGTTCCAGGAACTGCTGAGATTGACAGGACAACTGATGACGTTTTCGAAGGGCTACGCGCTCGCCGATCTGCCGGCCTATCGTCACGACGACCCGGGTCCCGGCTTCGCGCGACTCGACACGATGCTGCGCGATCTGCTCGAGACTGTCATCTCCACACGCTACTTCGCGATTGCGCTCGACGAGCTCCGTCCGTCGTTCCATACCGGGCGGCTCGACTCAGGCAAGATCGACGACAAGACGCAGTTCTTCGTCGCGGTGTCCGCCAACATGCCGACAGTCGAACTCGTCGAAGCGGTGCCGGCGCGCTTCAAGGTGGGCGCACCCGACGACGTCGACAAGCTCGTGCTCTCCGCCATGCCCGGCGTGCGCCTCGTCTACACGCCGCAGGTGCCGCCCGCCATTCCGGTGCGTCCGGGCGCCTGCTACTTCTCGCTCGAAGCGCGCGGCCCACTCTACGAGCGCATGCTGCAGGCCCAATCGGCGACCATCTACGCGCCCTCCGGCATCGACGATCTCAAACTCGAACTCATCGCGGTCACATCATGAGCTACGCGCCCTCCCTTTTCGGCAACGGCACGCCGACGGCAACCCCGAATCCCGCATCGTCGCCCGCGAGCGAACCGACCTATCAGGTCCGCTCGCTGCTCGATCTGCTGTACGACGGCTTCTTCATGCTGTTCCTGCTGAAGAACGGACGCGAGCCGGGCGACGCCGACGAATTCCGCGCGCGCATCCAGCAATTTCTCGGCGATTTCGAGCGCGGCGCGAAGAAGCTCGACGTGGCTGCCGAAGACGTGTACGCGGCGAAGTTCGCGTTCTGTGCCGCTATTGACGAATCCGTGCTCGCTTCGCAGTTCCGCATTCGCGCGGAATGGGAGCGCCGGCCGTTGCAGCTCGTGCTGTTCGGCGAACAGCTGGCCGGCGAGAAATTCTTTCAGTACCTCGAAGAATGCCGCGCGCAGGGCGCAAGACGCCTACAGTCGCTCGAGGTCTTCCACATGTGCCTGCTGCTCGGCTTCCAGGGCAAGTATCTGCTGGAAGGTCCGGAGAAGCTCGCGTATCTGACGGCTCGCCTCGGCGACGAGATCGCCCATATGAAGGGCAAGCGTGCAGCGTTCGCGCCGCACTGGCCACTACCGGACCAGGTGGCGCACCGCCTGAAGCGCGAGGTGCCGCTATGGGTGATCGGCGCGGTGTTCGCGCTCGTGGGTCTTGTGGCGTATCTCGGGCTCAACACGTATCTGCGCGACAACACATTGCGCACGCTGTCGCCCTATGCCCAGGTGATCAAGGTCGGACCGGAGTCGGCGAATCTCACGATATCGCTGCCTTGACGAAGCCCGCGTCGCACTTTAGCGCCTCGGGCGTGAAGTGCCCGCGGTGTTGGCCGCCTCGGCCGATTGCCACCTGTCATCGTCGAGCAGACGCTCGAAGAGGCTGTCGAGCTGGGCCTCCGGAAGCGGCAGAAGGCCCAGCAATGCGTAGAACGCCAGACCTCGCGCCGCGGCAAGACGCAACAGGGCGAGTTCGGGGTCAGCGGCTTCGGCGCGAATCTTGTCGAATTTCTCGCTATCGGCTTCTCGCAACGCGTCGAGCAGATTGGGATCCTCCACGAGCGCGGCCAGGACCGCGCGCGCAAGCGAGTGCGGCTGATTAGTCGACTCCCGCGCCACCGCGATCTGCGAAAGCAGCGCCGGATGCTGCGCCGACGCACCTTGATTGGCCGCATAGTTGCGCGCGAAGTTTTCGAAATACTCCCGCTGATATTCGAGGAGCGCTTTCAGGATGCCGCTCTTGGTCCGGAACTGGTGCAGCAGGCCTCCTTTGCTGATTCCGCTTTCGCGTGCCAGCGCATCGAACGTCAAGGCGCCTGGGCCGTCGCGCGTGATGATGACAAGCGCAGCCTGAATAGCGGTGCTTCGGGATCGCTCCGAACGGGTGGGATTGTCCATTTCCTTTCTAGTCAAACGTCTTGTGTGCTCGCAGCGTGCCTTGCTGGCCGCATGGCCGTGTCGGCGCGAGGCGTGCGGCATGTCAGAAGAATAAGCGCAACTTGCGGGCGGAATCCCGCGATTCTATCAAGGCGGCGTACCGGCCCGCGCCGGCTCGCCTGTGCCTTTGCGCCGGGCGTGCAGGCAGATGATGGCCGATCGTTGCTCGCGCAGTCATCGCTTCAAGACGCTACCGGCTGTCTGCTGGCCTTGCGCCGCCGGGGGCGCCGCCGCATGACCATCCCGCAAATCCGGATAAATGCCGACGATAAACACGATGTAGACGAGCCCCGCAAACAGGCCCGCTATCGTCCCGAACACATGGCGCGTTTCTGGCGGGTCGCGCCGCCAATACAGCGGAACGGCAACGAGCAGATAGGCCGCTACGAAAACGAGCGCGGCCATTAACGCCGGCGGCAAGCTAAGCGCAAAGAAGTCCGCCGCGGCCAGCACGCGCTCGTGCACGGGCGCGCTCGTCAGTAGCGAAAACGTCGAGACTAGCGGCATTCGCGGCCTCCCTTCCAGGCAACGTTTTTCACAGGCGACCCGCAATCACCGCATACAGGCCGCAGACGAACCGGCCAATCGCCGATCGCCGCATCTCCGCCAGCCGTTCGATAGTCCGCTTCATCGCCCATTCCCTTCAGACGGAATCACCGTCCGTCCATCGCAATATCGGGCGCATCCTAATATACAAACCGTCTGGACGGTTTACATCCAGAAATGGCGATGCTACGCTGCGGGCTCTTTTCACGTTGGGCACCGGCGGTGCCCGTAACAGGCGGTCCGCAAGGACGAAAATGGAGAATCGGATGAAAAAGTCAGGTCAATCCGTGCGACTCGTGGTGGCAGCCGCGTGCCTGGGAATAACGCTCGCCGGATGCTCGAACGTGCAGCCGGTCAAATATGCGGGCATCGCATCGTCACCGTCGCTGCGTGCAGACGCACAGGACAAGTCTTGGCGTGTGCCGTACGAGTACGCCGCCCAGGTGAACTGGAGCACCTACCGGAGCGCGATCCTGGACCCGGTGACCATCTATCAGGGCGCCGATCACCAGTTCGGCGACATGAGCGCGCCAGACAAATCAGCGCTCGCAAGCTACATGCAAACCACGTTCGCGAAGAAGCTGCGCACGCGCTTCGACCTCGCGAACACGCCCGCGCCGAACACGCTGAGGCTCAGGCTGACGTTGACGGGCGGCGCCACGACGACGCCCGTCATTAGCACGCTGTCCCGCTTCGACATCGCGGGCGGTCTTTACAACGGCGTGCAGGCTGTTCGTGGCCGCGAGGGCGCATTCACCGGCTACGTGATGTACGCCGTTGAAATCTACGACGCCTCGACAAACCGTCTGCTGCGTGCCTATGTGAGCAAGCAGTATCCGAATCCGATGAACATCGGCGCGAGCTTCGGGTCACTGAGCGCGGCGAAAACAGGCATCGACAAAGGTGCAGACGCACTCGTCGCCCAACTCGATTGATTTCCTCTCTTCCCGTTCCTTCGGACTGCTACCGTGTCGATCATGCGCTGGCTACCGCCTTTGATCTGGCTTGTGCCGCTTGCCGCGGCGCTGGTCAGTCTCGCGCTGATCATCAAGGCGGTCAGTAGCAAAGGGCCGGGCATTACCATCGCCTTTGCTACCGCTGAAGGGCTCGAAGCTGGCAAGACGCGCGTGCGCTACCGGAACGTGAACGTTGGCTCGGTCGAAGCGATACGTCTTTCGAATGATCATTCCCGCGTGCTCGTGGACGTGCAGCTCGCCGCGGATGCAAAGGAATTCGCCGTTGCCGACACGCGCTTCTGGGTGGTGCGTCCACGCGTGGGCGCGGCAGGTGTGTCAGGCCTGGAGACCGTGCTTTCGGGCGCATACATTGGTGCGGATCCGGGACGCTCGCATCAGGCCAGCGCGCGCTTCAACGGACTCGAAACGCCACCCGCGGTTGCAAACGACGACGCCGGCCGACGCTACGTCCTACGCGGGGAGTCGATTGGATCGGTGGATATCGGCTCGCCCGTCTACTACCGGCACGTGAAAGCCGGACGCGTGCTGGGCTACGCGATCGATACCGACGGAACAGGCGTCACCATCGACGTTTTCGTGAACGCGCCCTACGACCAGTACGTTGGCGCCGCAACGCGCTGGTGGCATGCAAGCGGCGTGGAGCTTCGGCTCGATTCGAATGGCGTGAAGCTCAACACGCAGTCGCTTGCGACCGTGATGACCGGCGGGCTCGCCTTCGAAACACCACCGCGCCAGGCGTCCCGCGACCCCGCGCCGAGCGGCCGATCGTTTCCCCTCGCCAACGACGAGGCTTCCGCCATGCGCGAGCCCGAAGGACCGCCGGCGCCCGTCGTCATGAAATTCACGCAGTCGGTCCGCGGTTTGGCAGTAGGCGCGCCCGTCGACTTTCGCGGCGTCGAGCTCGGCTACGTGACGGCAATCGACGCCGAGTACGATGCACGTCGACGGGCATTCACCGTTCCCGTCAGCGTCATCCTCTTTCCGGACCGGCTGGGCCGCAGTTACCGACAATCCATCAGATCCGGCGACGCCGCGGCCGGCAAGGCACTGCTGCGCAAGATGGTGGCCGACGGCCTGCGCGGACAGCTTCGCACTGGCAATCTGGTCACGAGCCAGCTCTATGTCGCGCTCGACATGTTTCCCGCGGCGCCACCCGTGTCCATCGACGTGGACCGCACGCCCCTGGAACTGCCGACCGTGCCGAACACTCTCGACGAGCTTCAGACGCAGATCGCCGATATCGTGAAAAAGCTCGATCGCGTGCCCTTCGACGAAACGAGCCGAAACCTGAACAACGCGTTGAAGAGCGCATCGAATCTCTTCGAGCAGCTCGATACGCAACTCGTACCCGAGGCACGAGATACGCTCGCGGCCACGCGGAAGTCCTTCAGCGCAGCACAGGCCACGCTCCAACAAGGATCGCCCTTGACGGGCAACATGCATGAAGCGCTCGGGCAACTCACACGTACGCTGCAAACGCTGAAACAGCTCGCCGATCAGTTGCAGCTGCATCCCGAGTCGCTGCTATACGGCAAACGCCCGGATCCGCAGCCGTGAACGGCGCGGACATGTCTGCGCCCGCGACGAGTTTCGGTCTGTGTCAGTGCAGCGTGCCGAAGAACACCGTAGCGCCTTCATGCGGCGACAATCCCACGTTGAAATAGCCCTCGAGCCGCTCTGCAACCGCCTCCTTCAGCTCATAGGGTGGGTGAATGAAACCCGCCGACACTGCGTAGTCATACCACTCGCTGAGCCAGGCTCGCAGGTTGGCTTCGTGGTCGAGCGGTGCGTTCGTTTGACCCGACATGGCTAGCTCCTCGCTGTGTGCAGCCCTTTCTGCTGTTCCCGCATTCTCCTCTCGCTCACATTACCGCTAGCAGGCGTTGATTTTCGGTGTCGTACTCTGCGGCGGAAAACGTCCCACGAACAACCTTCGTGACGTAAGCAGAGGAATGCGGACATGCCGGCGAGCCGCTGTACGTGCACTGTACGTGAATACATACGCAACGCTTTGTGAAGGGTATGGCCAGTGCAGCAGCGAGAGCTGGGCGGACACGGTTCCGGATCCGCAGATGCTCTTGCCCAGGCGTTCCCGCAGGGATTACTGCTCGTCCAGCCTGCCCTTTTCCATCGCGCTGACGAGACCATCTTAGGCGCGAGCTGGAACCCGGAGCAGTCGGCGCAGGCGGAATGTCGATTAGGAAGGCACTGCTTGCGGTGTCAGGATTTCCTGACAGGACGTGGTGCGAAGCGAAGGTAGGGACGACAGAAGGCTTGAGCTGCAGACCGCCCCTCTTCTGCACTTTGCCCGTTTACATGTCCAGGCTTGACGACAACATCGAATTTTTCGATTCACAACGTTGAGAACGAGTTTCTTTGCCTCACTCGAATTTCGGCCAATCGAGATTCATCCTCCAAAATAATCTGGGTCATCCCTCAAGAAATCACCGAAGCACCACGAGGGATCCCATGAGTACCAATGCACCCGCCATCAATCTAACCAAAGACCACTTGCAAATGGCAGTCGTATTTCACGCCCCATCAAACCACACAATATCTGGCATATTCAACGAGACATCTTCACGCAGCCCGTCGAAACAATCAGTCAGGAACGCCCGCACGCTCTCGACACTCACTCGACGGATTAAAATCGCGAAAATTTGTCAAACGGCACATTAATTTATCCAAAAATACTCAATAGACATAATTCCAGGCGCATTTATAAAAATTCATAGCGAAATTTTGAAAATGTGTAACGATTTCGATCGCAATCTACTTTTTAACTGTACGACATCAATTGCTTGTAGATAGAATCATGCAACAAAAATTCGCAACGCTTTTAAATTCCCAGATATGCTCATTTATAAATCGCCGCGCTACGAGAACCTCACTCTGACGCAGGTGCATCCCAAAAATTACGAGCAACGAATGAGCTTAGGGCTGGAACCGCCGCAGCATCTAACGACGAGCCGAGCGGCAGGCCGGAGAAAATCTTACCCACTGCGGAAAGGCATGCGACCAATGCGGCGCGCGCGGGAGTGCGGTTGAACCATGGCCCGCAGCCATCGCCATTCGGTGCGAAAAAAACCATTGACGCGAGAAATGCTCCTGCCATTGCCACTAGCGACAACGCGCGCGCTGTCGCTGGAAAACCACCTTGCACTCGTCGCGATACGTTCAGGTAACGGCGAGGCGGACCACATCAGTTGTCTGCTAAAGGTCGTCTATCTCGCCTGGTTCATGCTTGACAAGTCAGCCTTGGATGAACGAGCGCTGCTCCGTCACGCGGAACATGTGCTCGATCGCAGCATGACCAGTGCAGAACATGGTGCCCAATGGGCACTGCCCCACGACGACTACGTCGTCATCGAGCAGATTCTGACCCTGCATGATCGACAACTCGCCTCATTGCCGTCGCATCGGTACGCGCTTGCCTGGAAGCAACTGACGAGACTCGCAACAGGCTCGGATCACACACGCTTGCCGACGCCGGGGGCATCTTGAGAAGGCACGACTTGCTTCAAATGGTACGGTACGCGGATAGAGCCGACAAACCGGTTGTTCCCACCACCTTGGGCTGCCAAGGAAGTGAACCCGGCGTCAAGCATTAAGATCCACGCAACGTACCATGGTCGCCTGACCGTGCCGGCATGCCACACGCAGAACTAACGCGCGGTATGCCGGGACGGACCAGGTCAAGCGGATGTACGCGACATCAGCTCAGCAGTTCCGGCGGCAATTTCCCGCCATTCGCTGCAAGCGCTTGCATCAGTTGCTTGTGCAGCCAGATGTTCATCGTTGCGGAGTCGCTCATATCTCCGCCGTACTTCAGTTCCTGAGCTAATTGCTTGCGATGTTCCAGGCTGCTGTCCATACCCAGCGCCTTCATAGCGTCGACAATCGACGTGCGCCAGTTCAGCGTTTGACCGCTCTCGCTCACCAGTTGCTCCATCACGGCAGCCACGTCGACATCCGCGAGCGGGGCGGCAGCTGGTGCGGCGTCCGTCGCCGCCTGTGCGGCAACAGGGTCGGGCGTGGGCTGCGCAGCAGGCGCCGGCTGATCCGGCTTTGCCTTACCGAAAAGCTTGCTTACGATGTCACCGAAAATGCTCATTGAAATCTCCCAAAGGTTTGCAATCGACGCATGCGTGCGCCGCGCGATCATCATGGTACGCGGGCCCTCGTAGCGCTTCGAAACAAAATGCGTCAAAGATTGTTAAAGGCTTCGCAGCGCCTTCTGATACACGCAGACCGATGTACGGAAATTCAGGCGTAGCGAAACAAGGGCGACGCGCACGTCAGTGCTCGTAATAAAAAAGCGACGCAGGGATGCAGGAACCGCCCCCTTACGTCGCCTAAGCAAGCTCGCTCCGGGTGCGCGGAAAAAGTCCGCGCCCAGGTGCAACGTCTTACTGGCTAGCTGTCATGGACGGCGCCGCGACGCTCGTGTGATGCTTGCGATGATGAGGGTGCATATGACGCTGATGCTTAACCGGCGCGACGCTCGCCTCGGGTGCCGGTGCAGCCACGGTGCCCCTCAGGCTCAAAGGCGCCGGTGCGATAGTAGACTAAGCCTGCGCGAAAACTGCGCCCGAGAATGCATATGCAATCGGTGCGACGGTGATGTTTTGTTTCATGCTGCCTCTCCTTCCTGTCAAGAAACTCGATCACTACGCGATACCGAATAACAACGGGGATGCCCAGTGGCGCGAGGTTCCATCGATGCTACGAACCAGTGGCACCGCTTGTGCCAAGACTCTCGCTGAACGTCCGCACGCGCCGTTCGCGACGTGCGGACGCCTTTTGGCCGCCACATCAAGCGGCCATCATTGGACCGCGACGATCAGAACTTGTGGCGAATGCCAACGCGGGTAACGACCTGATGATCGTTGGACGAAGGGCCCGAGGTACCGGCGATGTCCGCCAGCGCAATGCCTTGCCCTTGCTGGTACACCATCTGACCATACACGTCGGTGCGCTTCGACAATGCGTAGTCGGCCATCACGCCAAACTGATTCCAGTGGCCTTTCCAAACGCCAGCTGACTGCACGCCCGCGCGCACATGGGTATAGTCGTACATCGCGCCGAGGGACAACGCCGGGGTCAGCGCGAACTTGGCGTTCACCTCGTAGTTCGTGAAAATCAGCGACGACAGCGCGCCCGTATCGTTGAGATTCGTGTACGTGAAGACGCCACCAAGCGTGACCATGCCGAACGTGTAGTTCAGGCCCGCGCCCGCAACACGTTGACGGCCGGCCGCGAACGTCGCATCGTCACTGACAGCACCGTACGCAGTCGTCCCGGGCCGATTGAGGTGCAGATACGCAACCGCCGCCTTCAGCGGGCCGTTGTCGTACGACGCCCCCAGGCTCCATGCGCGGTTGTTCTTCTGCGAACCCGGCTGATTGCTGAAGCCGTACAAGCCACCGAAGTTGAATCCACCGTAATTGACGCTCGTGTACTTGACCGAGTTATTAATGCGGAAAGAATTGTTGGTGTTGTCGTTGTCCAGCGGATGCGAGAAGAACGTGCCGCCCCAGCTTCCGTTTGCGGTCAGCGGACCCACGTAATCGACCATCGAGTCATACTGGCGCCCCAGCGTAATCGTGCCGGCCGCATTAGAAGAGAGACCCACATAGGCCTGGCTGTTGATTTGCACGGAAACTTGACCCGGCCAGGGCAGTAATTTGCATCGAATATTGACCCACGTAGAACACTGACCTGCTCGGCAACGGGCAGGGGAACGGAGTGATCGACGTGGCTATATTGAGCATCATCCGACGCTGGCACTTTCGCGATCAGGTCTCGTTGCGCGAGATTTCCAGACGGCTGGGCGTGTCCAGAAACACGGTCAGGCGTTACATCCGGGCCGGCACGGTTCTGCCAGCCTATCCCGAGCGCCACAGCC
>NZ_RJZE01000050.1 GCF_003986935.1 Paraburkholderia kururiensis JCM 10599 = LMG 19447
CGATGCTTTGATTGAGATGCTGAGACCGGTCAAGCACTAGCCCGTTATGCGCAGCGCCATCATGCCCAATGCTCGACATGTCCGACGGGCTGGTGACCAACTGCGCATAACCGGCAACACCGCATAAGAACGCATGTCCGTGACGCCCGCCGCGATCCAGATTCGCGTGTTCGGTGGGATCACTTTAGACAGTCTCGTAAATACTGCTCGGCGAATTCCTGCGACACACCGCGGATACGAATACGTCGTTTGCCGACCTCGATCTCGATTTCACAGCCCGGCGGCATCGCCGGGCTCGCCGACACATCCAGCATTTGCGGCAGAGCGTGGTTTGGGACGTCTTTCGCAGGCAGATCGACCACATCAACAGGCAGCAGCGCGATGGTTGGTACCGACGGTGCACGTTGCGTATCAAGTAAACTTCTTCGCCACTGCGCGACCATATTGGCGTTCAAGCCGTGCACACGAGCTACCTCGGCAATCGAGCGATTCGGATCGTTCGCTTCTGCAGCAACCGCTTCCCGAAACTCCTTCGTGTAGTTCCTTGATCCCGGTTGTCTTCCATGCACCACTGGCTTCATCAATCTGATTCCCATCACATCTGATGGGAATCAGATTGCCTGTGCCGCGCCCTCATGACTAGACGGTACCTGTCGAGCGCTTACCATCTACATGGAAGCCGATCTCGTCCTGAAGGAGAAGGCGCTGAATCAGCTTCAGCCGGCAGGGCAGACCGCACCGCAGTTTCGCGCGACCGACAAGGTGATGGCGTTCCTCGAGAGCCTGTGATTATGTGCACCGCGGCGGCCCAGGACGTCCGTCACTCAATGCGTTCTGGCCGCCGCTTCGCAAAATCCGGTGGTGAGCATAATCGCAAATATGCGCAGCGTCGCATATTTGCGAATCCCGGCCAACCTTCCTGTTGTCAATGAGTCTTTCAGACGCAGCCTGATCGGTGTACCCAAAAAAGGACCCGCCACCGCGAGCAGGCCTTCAGGCACACACAGGTGTTCTGACTGGTCTGCATCTGCGCTCTCCTTTGTCAAATCAGGCTTTTTTATACGCCATATTTTTGACAATTGTTGTGTTGTCCAGGTCTACGGTATTTCCTAGAGTACGCATATCGTGTGGCGCTCGAATGGAGGACAGCAACGTGGCACCGAACTCGTTAATGCGGATGAAGCGCAGCCCCAACGGCAAGATGCGCCACGCCGTGGCACTGGGCGCTTTCTGGGCTGCTTTTTGTGTTCTTGCGACGCAAAGCGCCCTAGGGCAGGAGGCAATGATGCTGCCGCAGGATCCCGCACCGCTCCTGGCGGAAACGAGTTCGGGATCGCACCGCTTCTCGATCGAAGTAGCGGACGAGCCGCAGAAATGGAGTCGTGGGCTCATGTTTCGCCAGACGATGGATGATGATCATGGGATGCTTTTCGTTTTTCGCACCAGCGGCCGCCTTGGCTTCTGGATGAAGAACACGCCGATGCCGCTTGACCTTCTGTTCATCGGTGAGGACGGCAAGGTGCGGGCGATCGAGCGTGGCATTCCATTTTCCACCATTAGCATTTCCCCGCCCGTGAGCGACCGGTTCGTGCTCGAGCTAAAGGCGGGCGCCGCCCGCGCGGCAGGCATCGAAATAGGAGCGCGGTTGCATCACCCGTTCATCGATGCGGTCGCTGGCGAAAAATGAAGCGCCAGTGCTACCGCCCACATTCTTCCTAGCGGAAGGCCCTGCAATTGTAAGAAAAGGAGAAACATCATGAAGACAAGTTTGAAATCATTGTTCGTTGGCCTTTTAGCGGTCGCTTCCCTGGCGATGTTGGACAGTAACGCAAGTGCCAGCCCATCCAGCGTCAGCGGCCTCAGGAAAGACCTTCATCCGGTGGTGGTCAATACGCTGTGCGGGCACGGCACGGAAAAATGGACCAACCCCGCCCGCAGCGGCGGCACTTCGGGCGCCATAGGGCAGTGCTGCGACGGGACCCACTGCTGCCCGGAGTACCAAGACTGCTGCGCATAAAGGGTAGCGGCACTCGTGTCCTCAGCAACACACAGAAAAGCGAACACTCATGAAAACTCATCTGGAGTCATGGGCTGCCTGCCAGGCACGCTGCGGCGGTCACCCGGGCAATGCTGGCGGGTGGCGCCAGTGCTTGCATACCACAAGGGAGGGCTGCTTTGGGAGTCATGCCCGCGAGGAAGTGGGCAACGCTGAGGATGACGGCAAAGCCAGGGAGACCCGGACCTCTCCCGGGTCCCCTGCGCCTGTTTTCAGGCGCCATCTACACACACTCTGGAAACCCGGCACGGTAACCATCTTCCCAGTCGATCGCAAAGGCGACAAGTCCGGACTATCGCCTTTGCCTTTTATGCGGGTAAGAGAAGGTAATCTCATGGACATCGCCAGGTTCGCGGCGCTCGCAGCCGCCGTACTCGCTTCCAGCCCTGCCTTACCCGAGAGCACTTATTTGCCGCCCTATACGGTTCTGTCGACAGAGAACATCTATACGGTCAATCTGGACGGCACCTATTCCGAAGAAGTGCGAGAAGCATACCGCATCAATACGCAGGACGGCATCACGCAGTTGGCGCAGGTGCCACTCTATTTCAGCGGCGAGAGGGACGAACTCGAAGTTCTAAGTGCCGAAACAGTGACGGCAAACGGGCGGACTGTCCCGGTGCCACGCGAGAGCATTCTGTTACAGCAGGACGCGATGAGCGCACATGGGCCCATCTACGACGACCTGAAAGTGAAGAACGTCATCTTTCCCGCTCTTGGAATCGGCGCGGTACTGCGGCTTAGCTATCGCTATCGGCAGAAGACAGCCCTCTTCCCGGGCGAGTTTTTCATGCTCGAGGGTTTTCCGCGGCGCGATGAATACAAGTCGGCCCTGGTCGAGATCAATGCACCCGCGACACTGCCGCTTCATGTGCAGGCCGAAGGGATGCACGGTGGCGAGATCGCCACTGGCAAGCCTGGCTTGCGCTCGTGGCGCTGGACGCTGATGGACGCGTCGGCCGCGCCGCCCGAAACGGGTTCCGTCAGCGACATCGACTTCAGCCCGCGCATCATTGCCTCCACGTTTGCAGACTATGACGCGGTGGCGCGCGCCTATTGGGACGGAGCGAGCGCCAAGGCAGCGGTCACCCCCGAGATCCGGCGTCTGGCCGAATCGCTAACGGCGGGGATTACGGATCGGCGGACCCAGGCTGAGGTGCTCTATAACTGGGTGAGCCGCAACGTACGCTATGTTCAGGTCTATTTCGGTTCCGGCTCTGTCATACCGCATGATGCCGGGTCGACCGCCGACTCGCTTTATGGCGACTGCAAGGACCATGTCACACTGCTCGATGCCCTCCTCGCCGCAAAGGGCATCGCTAGCAGCCCGGCGCTTGTCAATCAGGGTTTCGTTTGGTGGCTGCCCAAAGTGGCGACGCCTACGGGCATTTTCAACCACGTTATTACCTATGTGCCTGAATGGCGGATGTTTGTTGACTCGACTGCCGGCTTTGCCCGCTTTGGCGTGTTACCTTGGACCCTGCAAGGTAAGACCGCGCTCGTGACCAACGACGGTAGCGGCAAGAGCCGGCTAATCAAGCTACCGATCGGCTCGCCGGAGCACGAGAAGCTGGTCGCCACCACCCATGTCGGTTTCGCAAGCGATGGAAGTCTGTCGGCCGCAACAGAAGTGAGTTCGCAAGGCGCAACTGAGGTGGCTCTACGCGCAGCCCACTCCAGCTACCCGCAGCCCGATCAGCGGGCGACGGCGCTCCTGGCCCAGATGGGACTTATCGGCAACGCCACCCTCGCCCCCGGCGCTTTCGATGATCTGAGCGTCGCGTACCGCTTCACCAGCACGATAAAGCTGCCCGGTTCCGGCGCGCCCGTTGCCCGCACCCGTCTTGAGTTGCCGGGCTGGATCGGGACGTCCACTAACGGCCTTGCCGGCGCCGCAGCGGACTTCAGCCAGCTAACGACGCGGCACTTTCCAATGGCTGTGCGGAGCGAACTGATAGAGGAGCGGACTATTATTACGCTGCCCAGAGGCGTCGTGGCCCGTCTGCCCGCCCCGGTATTGTTCGACAGCCCCTTTGGGACCTATGAGGCGCGCTACACCGGTGGGAGCGGCACAGTCACGGTCACCCGACGTCTGCGTACCAGTTTCGAAGACGCTGTTTTGCCGCCCGAACGATATGCGCAATTGCGCCAGATGGGCCTCGCGATAGCGCAAAACTTGAAGACTCAGATCGAGTTCGAGGCGCCAGTCACGCGAGATACGCTCAACACGAAGTCATCGGCGGCGACGATTCCCCCCAAAAATTTCGCTCTCCAGTAGGGTGTGCGTCAATTTGCACCTATGGAAACGCTGACTTATCGGGCCCGGTGGTCATCGATGAGATGGCCGAAGACATTGTAGAAAGAAGTTCGCGGAACGGCCCCAAGACGATGGAGTGGCAGATCGGTTTTACGGAAGCGGAGAGTGTCGGCAAGAAGCGCGTGACCAGTCGTCAACGCTTTCTCGCCGAGATCGAGAAGGTCGTCTCCTCGTTGCGGGAACTGCTCGGTCACCGAGCGTATTATTCCAAGTGCGAACGAAGTCGACCGCCGGGAGAGCGTGCAAAAGTTGGGGAGGTCGATTTCTTCAGGGCTCGCCGAACTGGCGCAGCTGTTCGATGGTAAGCGCTCAATTCGCCACACGTTGACGGTGGGGCTGTTAACGCGCGCGCAGAATTGACCCACGGGGGGTGCGGACATTTTCCTGGACTGATTTACGTCGTTAGGCCCAGGCTTTCACGGTACTCGATGGGGCTGAGGTAACCAAGGGAGCCCTTGATCCGTTTCTCGTTGTACCAGCGAACGTAGGCGTTCAGTACCTCAACGAACTCCGCGATGGTCGTCGAACGCCAGTCCCCTGGATAGAACATCTCGGTCTTCAGCCTGCCGAAGAATCCCTCACAGGCCGCGTTGTCCGGGGAACAGGCTTTACGCGACATGGACCGGACCAGATTAGCCTTTGCAACCCGCGATAGCCAGCCCGGCCAACGGTAATGGCCACCTCGATCCGAATGTACGATCGGCGTCTCATCGTCCTCGGTCACGGTCTCGATGGCCGCATCCAGCATGGTATTTACGAGCTCTGCGTCGGGGCTTGTACCAATCGTCCAGCTGACGACCATGCCGTCGAAGCAGTCGATCATGGGCGATAGATATACCTTCCCCGCGGGAATCTGGAATTCGGAGATGTCCGTCACCCACTTTTCGTTGGGGGCGTCAGCGTGGAAATCGCGATTGATGATGTTCTCTGGGGCAGTGCTGATTTCGCCGATATAAGAACGGTATCGGCGCCGTTTGGGCCTGGCCGCGTGTAGGCCGCCTTGTTTCATGAGGCGACGCACAACTTTCTCCGATAGATGTTAGCGCCGGAGTGATACTGACCCACTCGCCGAGGTAAACCTGACCCACCTCGGGGGAGCAAGATGGCGGTTTTTTGCCGCCGATGCTGAGTCAGGAGCAAGCAGTGGAAATCAAGGTGTTGGCAAGACGGGGATTGGGTGTACGGGAGATAGCGAGGCAGACGGGCATCTCACGCAACACGGTGCGTCGCTATCTGCGCGACGAGCAGGCTGCGCACTACAAGCCGCGCGAGCCGCGTGCGACGAAGCTCGAGCCGTTTAAGAGCTACGTGCTCGAGCGCGTAGCGGCGGCGCGGCCGCACTGGATTCCGGCGACGGTGCTGCTGCGCGAACTACGCGAAGCCGGCTACGACGGCGGCATCAGTCAGTTGAAGGCATTTTTAGCGCCGCATAAGCACGCCGAAGCCGAGCCGGTGGTTCGCTTCGAGACGGCGCCCGGCAAGCAGATGCAGGCCGACTTCACGGTCATTCGCCGGGGCCGCGCACCGCTGCTGGCGTTGGTGGCGACGCTGGGCTACAGCCGTGCGAGCTTCGTGCGCTTCACCGCCGGCGAGGATGCGACGACGCTGTGCGAGTGCCTTCGCGAAGCGTTCTTCCACTTCGGTGGCACGCCGGAGCAAGTGCTGTTCGATAACGCGAAGTCGGTGATTATCGAGCGCGATGCATGCGGCGAAGGACAGCATCGATGGAACACGCAGTTGCTCGCACTGGCGGAAACGTACGGCTTCACGCCGAAGGTATGCCGTCCCTATCGAGCCAAGACCAAGGGCAAGGTCGAACGTTTTAACCGCTATTTGAAGGAGAGTTTCGTCGTCCCGCTCGCTGCCACCCTCAAGCAATCGGGGCTGACGTTGGACGTCGACGCCGCGAACGCACATGTCGGGCGATGGCTCACAGAAGTTGCCAACGTGCGCGTACATGCGACGACACGCGAGCGACCGGCAGCCAGGCTCAGGCTCGAACACGCAGCGTTGTTGCCGCTGCCTGCAACGAACATGGCGTCCTTGCCGACGGCGCCTCGGCCACGCCGTGTGTTGCCGCGAGAGAGCCTGCAACATCCGCTGGCGGTGTACGACGCGCTGCTGGAGGTGGCCGCATGAATTTGCAGCATGAACGCATTGCCGGTCTATGCACGCAGCTCAAGCTCGACTGTATGGCCCGCGATTGGGGCTCGCTCGCGCAGCACGCGGCAACGCGCGATGCAAGCTTGGCCGACTTCCTGGAGCAACTGCTACAGGCGGAATTCGATGCGCGCGAAGAACGTAAGCGGCAGACGCTTACGAAGCTCGCGTCGTTGCCGAGCGTCAAGACATTGGAGCAATACGACTTCGCCTTCGCCAGCGGCGCACCGCGAGCGCAGATTCAAGAGCTAGCCAGCTTGGCGTTCATCGAGCGTGCCGAGAATGTGGTGCTGCTCGGGCCCAGCGGCGTTGGCAAGACGCATGTCGCGAGTGCGCTTGCCTATCGCGCGACGCAGGCGGGCATCAAGACGCGGTTCATCACGGCCGCCGACCTGATGATGCAACTGGCGACGGCGCGGCAGCAGAATCGACTGAAGGAGTTCTTCAATCGAGCGGTTGTCGGGCCGAGACTGCTGGTAATTGACGAAATCGGCTATTTGCCGTTCGGGCGCGAGGAAGCGAACTTGTTCTTCAACGTCGTTGCCAAGCGCTACGAGCGCGGCGCCATCGTGTTGACGAGCAACTTGCCATTTACGCAATGGGCCTCGGCGTTCGCCGACGACCAGACGCTGACGGCAGCGATGCTCGACAGGCTGTTGCATCACGCGCACATCGTGCAAATCAGCGGCGAGAGCTACCGCTTGAAAGACAAGCGCAAAGCTGGGCAAACGAGCACGCGGGCGGGCGCGAAGGCAGCCGCGTGATAAGGGCCCGGGTGGGTCAGGTTTACTTCGGCGATTCGCCGAAAAGTGGGGATGCGGACATTTTCCTGGACTGATTTACGTCGTTAGCCCGAGGCTTTCACGATACTCGATGGGGCTCAGGTAACCAAGGGAGCCCTTGATCCGTTTCTCGTTGTACCAGCGAACGTAGGCGTTCAGTACCTCAACGAACTCCGCGATGCTCGTCGAACGCCAGTCTCCTGGATAGAACATCTCGGTCTTCAGCCTGCCGAAGAATCCCTCACAGGCCGCGTTGTCCGGCGAACAGGCTTTGCGCGACATGGATCGAATCAGATTCGCTTTTGCAACCCGCGATAGCCAGCCCGGCCAACGGTAGTGGCCACCCCGATCGGAATGCACGATGGGCGTCTCATCGTGCTCGGTCACGGTCTCGATGGCCGCATCTAACATGGAATTCACGAGCTCTGCGTCGGGGCTTGTGCCAATCGACCAGCTGACGACCATCCCATCGAAGCAGTCGATCATGGGCGATAGATATACCTTCCCCGCAGGAATCTGGAACTCGGAGATATCCGTCACCCACTTTTCGTTGGGGGCGTCAGCGTGGAAATCGCGATTGATGATGTTATCTGGGGCAGGGCTGATTTCTCCGATATAAGAACGATATCGGCGACGTCTGGGCCTTGCTGCGTGGAGGCCGCCTTGTTTCATGAGGCGACGCACGACTTTCTCCGATAGAAACACCCGTTGCCGGCTCAGCGCTGCCTGCACCCGGCGATAGCCGTAGGATCGGTGATTGTCCTCGAAGATCTCTGCAACGGTACAACGGGCATCTGCATATTTGTCGGCGACCCGTATGGACGACCGATGATAGAAATAAGAGCTGCGCGCCAGGTCCAACCGCGCAAGCAGCTCAGCCAAACCGTATTCTTCCCTCAGGGCGTCAACCAGCGCCGTCTTCTCCCGGTTGCTCAGGAGTGGCAGGTCGACGCCCAGGTCTTTTTTTACGAGTTCATTCGCCTTCTTCAACAGGTCGTGTTCAAGCTGCAGATTGCGAATGTCGCGCCGAAGCTCTTCGACCTGCCGCTCCAGTTCGTCCCGATCCGTCTCTGCGGGTGATCTCTTGTCGCGCTTCATGGATGCAGGGGCCTCTCGCCCGAGTAACTGGTTTTTCCAGTTGTACAGCGTCACCCTGTCGACGTCCAGCGCTCGCGCCACCGCCTCCGCACTTCCTTGCCGTGTGCACAGTTCGTACACTGCGGCTTGCCTGGATGGCAATGACGCGGCCGGCCGCCCTCGTTTGCCAACCACGTATTTCCTGGTTTCTGGATAGCGCTCGCGAACCCACGCCGTCAGTATCTGGCGACAGGGATAGCCTAATGCCCGGAGGGTGAAGCTGAGGCACTGCCCGTGATTGACGTAATGCTCGAGTGCCAGGTTCTTCTGTTCCTCTGAGTACTTCGGATTTACGCGGACATACTCCTTCTGCAGATCGCCACTGCTCTCGAATTCCGCACACCATGCTTTGAGAGAATTCTTCGTGGGGTAACCCAGCTGGCGGATTGTTGCCTTGACGCGCTTCCCGAACTTCAGGTACAGCTCGACCGCCCGAACGCGGTCTTCGTATGAATACATGGACTACCTCCAAAGTAGTCCAGGATTTTGTCCGCATCCCCATTTTCGGCGAATACGGACTCCCGGAAAGCCATGCGGCCAGCTTTGCACTGCTCGTCTACGCCAGTGCCTGGCTCAAGTGCCATGAGTCGGAGGCTTTCCTCGCGGCCATGCTGAACTCGCAGCCGATGGGATTCTATTCACCGTCGCAGCTCGTGCAGGATGCGAAACGCCACGGCGTCGTGGTACTGCCTGTCGACGTGACCATCAGCAGCTGGGATTCGACGCTCGAGCGGCATGGTAATGCCGCACGCCCTGCTGTCCGGCCGGGGCTTTCGCTGCTGCGTGGCATGCGCGATGGCGCCGCAGAGCGTATCGCCAACGCCCGGGCCGTACGCCGTTTTGAATCGGTGCGCGACATGGCACGGCGCGCCCAGCTTGACCGTCATGACCTTCAGGTGCTCGCTGCGGCCAACGCACTTCCGTCGCTCGCCGGTCATCGTCGCGAGGCATTGTGGCAAGCTGCGGCGGTAGTGCCCGACAGGGACATGCTGGCAACGGCTTCGCCTGAAGACGAAACGCCTGCCCTCCAGCAGCCGTCCGAGGCGGAGGACATTGTCGGCGATTACCGGTCCATGGGGCTCACACTTGGACGGCACCCGCTGGCCTTGCTGCGGGCACGCCTGAAGGCCAGCCGGCTGATGCCAGCTTCGACGCTGCACACCTACCGTAACGGCCGGCTTGCGCGGGCCTGCGGCATTGTGACGGTGAGGCAGCGTCCCGATACAGCGAAGGGCGTCATTTTCCTGACGATTGAAGACGAGACGGGAAACGTCAACGTCATCATCTGGCCGAAGGTACTGGAGCGGCAACGCCGGGAAGTACTGGGTTCATCCCTACTCGGTGTACTCGGCGTGTGGCAGTGCGAGGGAGAAGTGAAACACCTTGTGGCCCACCGCCTCATTGATATGTCCCATCTGCTTGGCGAGCTGCCATCCATCAGCAGGGACTTTCACTGAATTGTCGCGCGGAGCTTCGTGCTTCACACTTGTCCTCAGGGACTTTCCGGCCAGACCTGGAGGCGCATATGTGCTACTCGGCCCAGATTCAGGCGAGCTACCGCAAGTACGTCAGGATGTTCGGCGCACACATGAGCATCCGCGAATTCGCGCAGCTCTACTGGGAGCGGGCAGAAGGAAGCGGTGCCAAGATACCCAAAGCCATGGATGACGCCTTTTCCGAGCCACAGTCGGACGAGGAACGGGAAATCCGGGCGCTCATCGACAGATACAACGCCCAGCAGGTTGTGAAGCTCGAACAGGAACTGTTTAAACAACGGTCGCGACTGGCCACAGCCGAACGCACGCTTGAGACCAGGCCAACGAAGGCCGCTACTGAAAGCAGGCGCATTGCGACAGACCGGATTGAATGGACGCTTGGCAAGCTCGACGATATCCGGCGGACGACACCCAAAGCGCGTGACTCGCGCATCTTTCCGGGCCACTATGCTCCCGTTCTGATTGTCGAAAATGGCCAGCGCGTGGTGAAGCCCATGCGGTACCAGTGCCGCATCGCAGGTAAACCTGCTAGCTACGATGTCAAATATCCGGGAACCTACAATGCGAGACGCGACAATCTCGGTGGCTTCTGGAAGCCCCTGTTTGGATACTCGCACGCCATACTCGTCATCAGTTCGTTCTATGAGAATGTGAGCCGCGCGAAAATGGAAGGACGCGCACTTGCCGAAGGCGAGAAGGATGAAAACATCGTCCTTCAGTTCGAGCCCAATCCAGCACATGACATGCTGGTGGCCTGTCTCTGGTCGCGATGGTCTGCTGAGGGGCAACCTGATCTGCTATCGTTCGCCGCCATTACCGATGAGCCACCGCCCGAGATTGCGGCCGCAGGTCACGACCGCTGCATCATTCCAATCAAGCCAGAGAACATCGACGCCTGGTTAAATCCCGACGCATCCGACCTTGCTACCCAGTACGCCATTCTCGACGACAGGGATAGACCGTATTACGAACACCGGCTGGCCGCATAAAGCTTTCTTTACCACTTCCCGATTGGCTGCGCCCTTGACAGGCACGCCTATGGGCAACACTAGCTCGCCGGCTCGATTCCCGGGAAGATGAACGGGAATTTTGACGAAACCAATAAGGATGCTACGGGTCGTTCTGGTGGTGATGCCACGCAATATGGCATAGTCCCACAATTCAACATGAATAAGGAGGTCTAATGGCCACGCTCGAAAGCATCCAGGCACGAATCGCCCGATTGCAGACACAGGCACAGGAGCTGGTTGCAAAGCAGTCGACCGTCGTTCTCGACAAAATCCGTGAACTGATGACGAAGCACGGGATAACGACTGCCGACATCGAAGCACATGTCGGCAAGCGGCGTGGGCGCAAGCCGGGGACGCCGGTAACGACTTCGAAGCATGCCGCTGGCGCGGCGAAGTACCGCGACCCGAAGACTGGCGCGACATGGACCGGTCGCGGGCGAGCGCCGGCATGGATTGCTGCAGCGAAAGACCGCAATAAATTCCTGATTTCAGGCGAGTCCACCGAGGCCACGGTCCCGGCAAAGAAGGCAGCAAAAGCCGGAAACTATGTTCGCGGCCCGCAGCCTGCGATGTATCAAGACCCGAAGACCGGGGCCACCTGGAGTGGACGCGGTCGCGCGCCGGCGTGGATTGCTGGCGCCAGGGACCGGACGAAATTTCTGATTGAAAAGGCCGCAGCGCCCGCGACGAAGGGAAAGGCAAAACCCAAGGCCGTGTCTGCCAGTAGGACGGCGACGAAAAAGACCTCCGCCAAAAGGTTGGTCACCAAGAAGGTAATAGCGCCTGCCGGCAAAGCGCCTGTTGCCCGAAAGACGCGAGCAGCGAGGAATGCCGTGACGTTTGCAAAACACGCTGACGCCGCACAGTCCCAACCTGCCGCTGAGACTGCGAGCGCGGCGGCAGCTTGATTTGCAGGCGAGGCCGGTTCAGGGCGCCTGCGCTGCGGTAGTCCTCACGCCCGGACTGTCGTTATCGGTCTCGAAGTTGTCGTTTGGTACTTGATGACAGAAGTTCCGCGTTAGGTCGGTGGACTAAACCGCTCGCGCGGTAGGGGCTACGGTCCGACGCTGGAGGTCATGGAGAGGCCGGTCACGCGGCTTTATGTTGGCGAATGAGGCAATCCGCCTCGTTCTTCAGCAGGAGCCCCATCATGACCTCCTCACAGTCAAACGTCAGTCCGTTGCGCCAGCGCATGATCGACGACATGCGCATGCGCCAGCTCGCCCCCAAGACGCAGGACATCTACCTGCACATCGTGCGTGAGTTCGCCCGGTTTCTCGGGCGCTCACCGGACACGGCCACCGTCGAGGACCTGCGCCGCTACCAGCTCCATCTGGTCGACCACGGCACATCGGCCGTGTCGCTGAACCATGCGATCACCGGCCTGAAGTTCTTCTTCACGGTCACGCTCGACCGGCCCGAGCTCATGGTCAGGATGCGACCCGTGCGCGTGCCCCGCGTATTGCCCGTCGTGCTCAGTCCCGATGAAGTGCGGCGCCTCATTGAGGCGGCCGGTAACCTGAAGCACCAGACCGCGCTGTCGGTCGCCTACGGCGCGGGGCTACGCGCCAGCGAAGTGGTCGCGCTGAAGGTCACCGACGTCGACAGCGAACGCATGACACTGCGTATCGAGCAGGGCAAGGGCCGCCGCGACCGCTATGCGATGCTTTCGCCGGTGCTGCTCGAGCGTCTGCGTGCGTGGTGGCGCGTGGCGCGTGCGCAGGGCAAGATGCTCGATGGCGGGTGGCTGTTTCCCGGGTTCGATCCGCTCGATCAGTTGAGCACGCGGCAACTGAACCGCGCCATTCATGCCGCCGCCGAGGCGGCGCACATCGACAAGCGCGTGTCCATGCACACGCTGCGGCATAGCTTTGCGACACACCTGCTTGAACAGAAGGTGGACATCCGCGTGATCCAGGTGCTGCTCGGCCATGCGAAGCTCGAGAACACCGCGCTCTATGTCCAGGTGGCCACCGACCTGCTGCGCGAGGTCACCAGTCCGCTGGACCGTCTACCCTCCGAGTAGACCCGCGTGCTGTAGCGCCTCATGCTGGAGGTTGCGGACATCTTCCGCAGCCACGGGCCAGCGTGGCGAGCCACCACACAGTTGAGCCTGGGGCAGCTGAAGGTCATGTCGGCCATCGAACGGTGCCGCACGGCGGCACTGGGCGGACATGTGCTGCGCTGTTCAGGCTGCGCAAAGTCAGAGGTCTCCTTCAACTCCTGCCGCAACCGGCATTGCCCGAAGTGCCAGGCCAGCGCCGCCCACCGGTGGCTGGAGGCACGCCAGGCCGATCTGCTACCCGTCGAATACTTCCACGTCGTCTTCACGCTGCCCGCACCCATTAGCGCCATCGCCTGGTACAACAAGCGGATCATCTACGGCCTGCTGCTCGACATCGCGGCCGACACGTTGCGCACCATCGCGGCCGACCCGAAACACCTCGGCGCCCAGATCGGGGCCACGCTCGTACTGCATACCTGGGGCTCGGCCCTCACGCATCACCCGCATGTACACGGCATCGTGCCCGGTGGCGGGCTCTCGCCCGATGGTGAGCGCTGGATCGCCTGCCGGCCCGGCTTCTTCCTGCCGGTGCGCGTGCTCTCACGCCTGTTCCGCCGACGCTTCCTCGAAGCGCTCGAAGTGGCCTATCGGCATGGCCAGTTGCAGTTCTTCGGCGAGTACACCGGGCTCGCTGATCCCGCCACCTTTGCCCGGTGGCTGGCGCCGCTGCGTACCTACGAATGGGTGGTCTACGCCAAGCGTCCGTTCGCCGGACCGAAGGCGGTGCTCGAGTACCTCTCACGCTACACGCACCGCGTCGCCATCTCCAACCAGCGTCTGCTCGCCTTCGACGAGCGCGGCGTGACGTTCCGCTGGAAGGACTATCGCGCGAAGGGGCGCACCCGCTACAAGACCATGACGCTACAGGTCAGCGAATTCATGCGCCGCTTCCTGCTCCATGTGCTGCCCGGTGGTTTCCATCGCATCCGTCACTACGGGCTGCTCGCCAACCCGGTCCGACGCGCCAGTCTAGCCAAAGTGCGCGAGCTGCTGCACGTCGCACCCGGCATCACCCCGTCACCGGACACCACCATCGCTACCCGGCCCGTCTTCGTCTGCCGCCACTGCGGCGCGCCGATGATCGTCATCGACGTGCTCGCGCGCAGCGCCCCAATCCGCGCACCCCCAACGCACCGGGAGCACGCATGAACTCCACGGTTCCCCGATATCCGAACCGACCGTCGGCTTTGCGGCAACGCGGCCCACGCGCGGACGTTTGCGCGTCTCACGTCGCCACGCTCCTTGCACGTCCGCCTCGCCATCGCGATTACACGACGGCACCGCTTCCCAACCCTGTCAGCGCCCAGCCAGCGTCCAACTCCGACGAGTTGCACCCGACACGATTGAGCATCCCAGCCTATCAATCGCCATAGCCGCGAAATCTCCAACCGCATCGGGGCACTCCGCGGTTTCCTCCATCGGGCTTATTCAACGCCTGCCGACATGCGCGGAGGTATGCACATTCATCCGGCCGACGGCAGGCATCGAATAAACCTTAACGACACCGGTACTTCGTAGCCGGCGGCCGCGGTGTTTGCCGCGGCCGCTCTTCAGCGCCATCCGGTTGGCAACGGGGTCGGGTGCCCAGTGCGTGGTGACACAATTATCGTCGCGACTGTGTCACTTTTATAACGATCTATGGCTGCCGGAGAGCCGAGCGCTACGGATAGCCCGGCCGGCGAACGGTACCCGTTCTCCCTGGTGGCACGTTGAGCGAATCGAAGATTCGCCCGGTGGGCGAGGAAACTTCAATTCAGTATATTTGGTGGTATGGACATCTACGAGAAGTGGACGACAGCGCCAGAAGACGGTTTCCGCTGGTGGCAGCAAACACACGCGACGGGCGCAAGTCGGCGGCCGTTCTCGGCACGCTCCATGGTCCAGCACTCCGCAATGTTTAGCCGCTTCAGCCATCACCTCGTACTGCATGGAGCGACGGTGGCCAGCTTTGGGGCCGCTCACATCGAGTCGTTCCTTTCAGAACTGGCCGGCCGCAGCGCTCCCGGCACATCCACCGCCCTCCGCTACGTCAAGCTCCTTGACCGCCTGTGCAGGCACCTTGTCGACGAGGGCGTGCGCGCCGACAACCCAGCCAGCCAGTACGTGGTGCGAACGACGTGGCCGACTGGCGAGCCGGTTCCGGTTTTCCTTGATGAGGCCGAGGATCGGCGGCTGCAGGAGCACGTGCGCGCCGTGGCACCTCCCGACGCGCGCGAGGTCCGCAATCGCGCAGTCGTAGCGCTGCTGCACGGCACCGGCATCACGTCGGCCGAGATCCGGTCGTTGCGCCGCGGCGACGTCGCCGTCGAAGGTGCTCGGCCACATGTCGTCGTGAGGCAGCGCGGCGCACGCAAAGAGCGAAAGATTCCGCTGCCGGCGTTTTCCATCGGAGCAATCGGGGCGTGGCTGTGCCGCGATGACGCGGTGGGGGACGATCTGCTCTTCCCGCTGAACGCCAGCACGGGCTCCTTCTGGGCTAAAAGTGCCCAACGCCCATAAATGGAAAATCCATCCGTAACCCTTGTCAGATGAGGCTTTGGGGAGGACGGGCGAGTCGCTATGCGGGCGACCGTCGCGTGAAGACATGCTCGATCTGTTGCG
>NZ_RJZE01000051.1 GCF_003986935.1 Paraburkholderia kururiensis JCM 10599 = LMG 19447
GCCGTTGCCCATACGCTCAATTGCCGGCCCAGAAAATCGCTTGGCTGGAAGACCCCAGCAGAATTCCTGGACGAGTATCTAAAATCTGTTCAACAATCTAGTGTTGCGACGACCGGTTGAATCCGCCTTGAGACCCCTGATCCGAGTGGTGAATGACGCCCTTGGGGCGACGTTGCACCAGGGCCATGTCGAGCGCACGCAGCATCAGTTCCGTGTACAGATGATTGGACATCGCCCAGCCCACAATGCGGCGACTAAAGACATCGAGCACGACGGCGAGATAGAGAAAGCCTTCCGCGGTCGGCACGTAGGTGGCATCAGCGACCCACAGCAGGTTCGGGGCATCGGCCAGGAAGTGCCGTTGCACGAGATCGGGCGCGGGCCGGGCACCGCTTTGCCGTCGCGTCGTGTTGATCCAGCGCCGCCGGCTCACGCCGCACAGACCCGCGATACGCATCAGACGGGCAATACGCTTGCGTCCGACATGCACGCCGTGCTCGAGCAGTTCCGCATGGATGCGGGGCATGCCGTACGTGCCGCGCGAGCTTGCATGAATGGCTCGAATACGCCCGAGCAGATCGGCGTCGCTACACGATCGTTTCGATGGGCTGCGCGCCAGCCACGCGTAATAGCCGCTGGCCGAAATTCGCAGCAATCGCGCCATCGTCGCAATGGGCAATGTGGCCTGGTTCGCTTTCATGAATTCGAACCCTTCTCGGGCACCGTTCCGGTCTCCCGCGCAACCAGGCCGCGGCTTTTGAGAGGATCTCTCGTTCAAGCCGCAGTTGGCGATTCTCCCGACGAAGTCGCGTCAGCTCTTCGCGCTCCGCCGTCGTCAGGCCGTCGTGTCGCCTGCCGCTGTCGCGATCCGATTGTGCGACCCAGTTGTAGATCGTTTGCGCCGTCGGCTCGAACTCGCGCGCGAGCTCTTCCGGCGACCGGCCGGCTTTAACCAACTCGACCATCTGCGCCCGGAATTCCGGCGCGTAGGGATTGTGGTGCTTTCCCATGGCAGGCACCTCCTGTTCCAAAGGATAGGTCTCCACGAAACCGGGTCAACTCCAGCTTCGTGCTGCCCGACCGATTCAGCAAGCCTCACAGCCTCAATCTTGAACTCGTCCGTGTATTGCCATTTCGGCACTGACTTTTCTGACATGCAACCCTCCGTACAAACAGGAAATTAACAAAATTCCTGCTGTACGCGAAATCGAGGCAGGGTCAACGTCAGGCTGGTTGAATGGACTGTCAGCAGAGAGCACTTCCCCTGTCGACGAGTCTATCCCGTTCGCGAGCTGCTGGACAATTTGTAGGGCTCGTTGTGGCGACATGATATTTCCAGAACAGCTCATGGTTTATGTGCATCAGACGTTCATGACCAGGTCCGGGGCATACTGGGCGAGGTGCCTGTCAGCTGTCATGAAATGCATCGGCTCATGTTTCGCCTGGGCGATCAGCAGCCGGTCAAATGGATCGCGGTGGTAGTCGGGAAGGATGCGTACCCCGGCACCGTGCGCGGCCATGACCGGCAATTCGTTAAACCCGCTCGTCTCGATCGCGCTAACAAGTGCGTCAATGTCGACGTCGAGTTTTCCCAGTCCTGCCTTGATGGACGTTTCCCAAATACTCGCGCTGCTGACAAACACCTCGGCGGCATCGGAAATCGTCTCCCTTGCCGCCGCGCTCAGTTTTGGATCATCTGCCACGACCCACAGAAAAATATGCGTATCGAGTAGCAGTCGCATCATCGGCCCTCAAAAGCGGCCACAATGTCGTCGGGCAATGGCGCGTCAAAGTCATCGGCAATGCGGATGGCCCCGCGCATTACTCCGAAGCGCCTCAGAGGCTTCTCCGAGTCCACCGGGACAAGCCGGACCGCGGGCTTACCCCGCTTCGAGATAACAACATCTTCGCCGGCCATGGCGGCATCGACCAGCCGCGAAAGGGTCGTTTTCGCTTCATGAATGTTGGCGTTTTGCATCACATCACTCCCTAGAACGGCCCTCATTCTAGCTAACTTAGCTAGATCGGTCTACCTCCAGCGATCGCGCCCTTATATCCAGTCTCCCGCCACGCGCCGTATCCGCCGTTGAGACCAGCGCAGCACGCGCCTGCGACACAATGTCCACCAGCTTTGCCCGGTAATGCTCATTGCCCGGCATGCCCTGCGGATCTAGCGCCTGCACTCCGTACTCGCTGGAGTAGCCCCACGTATCTGAGGACACAAGGACTCTCTTAAAATACGGATAGTCTTGTGACCATCACGAAGCCTAGTCATTACGTGGAAAGCATCGAAATTTTGAGCGGATCGGAGCGTCGTCGGCGACGCACGGTGCAGGAAAAAATCGCAATCGTGCAGGAGACGTTAGCTCCGGGCGCGTCGGTATCGGCAGTGGCCCGACGGCACGGCGTCAATCCGAACCAGGTGTTCGGCTGGCGCAAGCAGTACCAGGAAGGCAGCCTGGCGGCAGTCAAAGCGGGTGAGACAGTCGTGCCTGCGTCGGAACTGGCCGCCGCCATCAAGGAATTCAAGGAACTGCAACGGCTGCTCGGGAAGAAGACGATGGAGAACGAGATTCTCCGCGAGGCAGTCGAATGGGGCCGCTCAAAAATGTGTGGTCCGCTCCGGTTTTGCAAGCGGGTTTTCAGCCGAGACAGTTTGCGTAAATGTATCCGGTCTCGCGAGTCAGCCGCTTTTGGCGGCAAGGCCATGGTGGGATATGCGCGCTCGGTTCCCAATAACCTGGACCGGCCACGGAGGCCGCTTTTTTGAACCGGGCTTACCGGACGCCGTTGCACTGTATCGTCATCAATTACCGTCTGCAAACTTTGAATGGGTTACTGCTTGCTACTGTACTTGGGGCTGCCGTAGCCTGCTGCCAATCGGGATCGTGTTCGCCTGTTGTGGGTCTATGGGCCGCACACTGGCGAATCCACGTCGTCGCAATCGCATCAGTTCAACTCTCCTGGTTCAGTTCACATGGCATGATTGGACTGTCTCTGCCCCAATCTAGACAGTTATGTGATACGGACAACTACTATTCTGCCGCACAGTTGGCCTGCAGCAGCCAACTTGACAATGCCTTCCCGCTTGCATCAGGTGACGAACAGGTGAATTCATTGCAGTGTGTTCTTGAGCCGGTACCCGGCGCCCACCAGCGGCAAAAACCACGGCTTGCCGAAATGGCCGGGAATAGCCGGCCAGGAGAAGTCCTTCCACGGGTTGAGGTCAGCGCGCCCATCCATGATTTCGGCCATGAGCGTACCGATCAGCGTCGCCATGTGCGTACCGTGGCCGATGCCGCCGTTTGGCGGCCGGCATCGAAGGCTCAGGCGGACGCCGTCCGCGGCGGCAGTGTGCGCGCGGCGATGAGATGCACGGGCCGTACCGCAGGATCGGGCCGGGCCGTCAGCGCGCGCTGCACGGTGGGGCTGAAGAACAGAGCCAGGGTCTCGTCCTCGAACAGCCGGCCGAGTTCGGTCAGCCTCAAGCCCCGTGCGCCGTCGGGGCCGGCATCAGGCTCAAGGATTCCAAGCGCGCTCAGCCTGTCGGCCTCATCGCGGTAGCGTGCGGACAACTGCGGCATGCCGGTGGCGATCGCGCGCAACACGGCGTTCTCGACGCGGCCATTGCGCAGCCCGGTCGCGTAGGACATCGCCAGCAGTTCCCCGTCGTCGATTACGCGGCCGGTGGCGATCGGGAGCGCGCCCGCCGACAGGCACTCCGCGTAGGCATGAAGCTGCGTTGTATTGCGGAACACGTAGCCATGGCAGTCGCGCCTGCCCGGCGACGCGCCAACGTGCGAATAGGATGCGACACCGACGCCAAGCAGGTCGCGCGACGCCGACGTGCGGATCTGCTTGAACGGGTCGGCATAGTGACGTGCCCGCACAAAACGGTTGCCGTCGCACCGGTGATAGCCGAGCGTCGCCATGCCTTGCCAGATCAGCACGCGTCCGAGTAGCGTCGCGTACTCGTCCTCGAAATCGTCGTGCCGGCTTTCCGACTGGTACCAGTCGCGCTGAGGCCGGTCGGCGAACCGGCCATGGTACCAGGTCAGATGGGCCGGGCGCAGTGTCTCGATCGCTTCCAGGTTTCCCCGCGTTTCTTCAGGCGAGCCTTTGTAGAGACCCTGGATGAGGTCGAGATTCCAGTTGTCGAAGACGTCGTTTGCTATCTGCGCGGCGCGTATTGGCACATCGCGCCGGTAGCCGCGGCCGCCGTATTTCAGGACCTCGTCGTCGAACGATTGCACGCCGAAGCTCAGGCGCGTGAATCCGTGCTCTCTAAGAAAGCGCAGCTTCTCGGGGCCGCCGGGGGCCGTGATGGTGAGCGGGCTGCCCTCTATGCATATTTCGGCGCCGGGCAGGATGTCGTAGCACGCGCGGATCGTGCTGATGAGGTCTCGCAACGCCGCCTCCTCGAGTATCAGCGGCGTGCCGCCGCCGATGTAAACCGACGAGAGCGCCGTGCCCGATCGCGCCAGCCGTTCGCCCCACAGCGCCAGCTCTCGTCCGAGCGCATGGAGGTACTGGGTCACCGCTTCGTTGTCGGCCTGCGATGCGCGGGACTTGCCGGGATAGTGCCGCACCGTGTAGTGGCAGAACGTGCAGCACGTTTCGCAGAACGGAATATGTACGTAAAGACTGGTGTCGCGACCGAAGCAGATCTCGTTCAGGATCGTGGCCGGTACAACCGGCGTCAATGCATCGATGGGCGGATAGATTGCCACCGAATGGGAGCCGCCGAGCACGCGGCGACTGATGCGCAAGCCCGCGGCGTGCAACGCCGGCAAGCCGTCAGGTATGCCGAAGCTGCGCAAGGTTGCATCCGCCGCGCAGAACGCGGCGCTCCGCGATTGCAGCGCGGTCTCGCAGGTGGGCGTTTCATGGTTCATCGAACACGCTCCGCAATGATCGTGAGGCACACGTCCGCGTGCGGACCGGGGTCCTGGTCCTCGGTGTAAGTAACCTCGAATGGATTGACGAGGCGCGGAACGTAGTGCTTGCGCCACGCGGTCGCCCTTTCGCCGGCCAGCGTCGACGTCGTTTGGCCCCACACGCGCTCCACGACGATCGCCAGATCCGGGCGGGCGAAGGCGTTCTGCATCCATGCGTAGATGTCGTCGAATTGAACCCACGGCCTGTCGAGCTGCGTGAGCGGCAGCCGCACCAGCCGGTGCGTGACGGCGATACGCCCGCCTGGGCGGACGACGCGGACCATCTCGGCCACCATCGCGGGACCTAGCCCCAGTTGCCAGATTGCGCCGGTCCATTCGTTCACAGCGGCATCGGCCGCGCCGTCGGGCAACGGCAGGCGCTGCGCGAGTCCGGTGCGAAACTGCACGTTCGTATAGCCCAGTTCGCAGCCGAAACGGCGTGCGCGATCGGTCACGCAGCGCAGCATCTCGATCGACACGACAAGGCCTTCGGTGCCGACGTGCGGCGCGAGCCGGCGTGCCACGCGGCCGTTGCCGCCGCAGACGTCGACGACGACGCTGCCCGCTGTCAGGTTGAGCAGTTCCGGCTGGTTAGGCAGCAGGTCTTCCCGAAGCCGAACGAGCTTTTCTTCGGCTTCCGGGGTCTGGCTGAACGTGTTGTCGCCCTCGAAGGATTTCAGCAGCGGTATGCGCCAGCGCAGATAGGCGAGGCGAAAACGCCGGGTAAGCTCCGACAGCGTGGTGGGACGAGGCGACGACGCGTTACCCAGCAGCACTTCATCGGTCGGCAGGTTGGCGACGCTCACATCGCCCAGCGCGTCGTCCATCGCGCGCACGGCCTCGAAGACGCCGATGAAGTCGGCGGACGTCGGGGCCGGTCCGGGCCAAAGCACGTCCGCCTCGAGGATAAGGTTCAAGCCGCAGAGGAACACGGATTCAGCCCAGGCGAGTGCACGCGCACGCGTCGAGGCGTCGAAAAACGTGCGATCCAGCGTCATCCGTGCGTGCACGGGCACGCAGGCGCGCGTCAACGCGTCGAGCCCGCTTATCGGCGTGGGCGGTGCGGGCCACGGCACGTCGACGATCACGCCGGCCCCGAGCCGCCGCAGCGACTGGATGACCTGCGCATCGCAGGCCGGTTCGGCTACCTGTACCACCGTGTGATGCACGCGCAACTGCCCGGTTTCCCGCAGATCGGCAAGTGCGGCGAGCGTTGACGCATGGTCGCCGGGACACGTACAGCGCAGATGCAGCACGGGGGCGGTCGGCTCCGCTGCGATCAGGGCGCCGATTGTCCCAGCGGATGCGGTGTCGAGCGCCAGTTCGATAATGTGGCTGAGTCCGGGCCCGCGGCGGATCGCGGCGGCTCGGCGCAGTTGGTCCAAGGTCGCGGACGACGGGGCCAGCGGCGCGGTCACGTGGACAAAACCATGCTCCTGCAGCGAGGCCAGCATCGTATCGACCAGATGCCGGTTGTCGAAGCCATCGCGCAGCGCGCCGACGCGAACGGGCTCGTGCGCCAGTTCGGCGATGAAGTCGGTCAGCCCTTCGCCGGGCGGCACGGCCATGCCGACTTCGAAGTGGCCGTGACACAGAAATCGATGTTCGGCTATCTCGTCGTCCAGTACCTCGACCGCGGGATCGAGCATGACGAACTGCTCGTCGCGCAACGCATCCGGTTGCCTCGGGTGCCTGCTTTTCCACACTCGGCCGTACTCCTGACCGACCACGCCGAGATCCGCGAGTCTGTCGATCACTTCGCGCGTTTCAGCCGTGGATAGCGTGCCGAGCGCACCTGCCACGTCAGCGACGGTGTGCGGCGCAGCGAGCTGTCCGAAGACGCGCGCCGATCGCTCGGACAGTTCCGCGTAGGCCGGCGCACTGTCGGCGTCGGGGAAATAGATCAGCCAGTGCCGGGGCGAGGCGGCCAGCGCTTCGGCGGGATCGTAGCCGTATGGGTTCTCGATCCACGACGTGAGATCGTGGCGCGACGTAGCGACGACGGCCGCGGGCGACGCGACGAAGCGCATGGAGCGCACGTCGGCCGCGTCGCGCATCGCTGCGGTGCGCGCGTTCGGCCAGCGCTCCGCCGTGATTTCGCCGACACGGCGCGCGAGCGCGATCAGTGCCCGATCGAGCGCCAGCACGTCCTGGTGTGTGTGCGCGGCGAACTCGGGGCGCTGTGCGAGGTACGTGACGAATATGCCGGCAAGCCGCCAGAAATTCGGACCATCGTCGACATAGCCATGCGTGCGGGCCAGCTCGAGCGCCACGGCGTTGACGTCCAGTCCGCTCATGAACACCAGACGTTGACTGAGCGGCGCGCGGCCGAGCGCGATGCGGGCAATGCGCACAAGGCTGCGGCGGTACATGCGTAGATTGGTTGCCGTTGCCCGCGGCGTGCGTGCGTAGTCCGCGGCGATGGCGCGCTCGGCGGTGCTCAGGTCCGCGAATGCCGCGGCGTCGGCGTGATCGGCGCGCGTAATCGCGTCGGCGAGACTATCGTCGCGCAGGATGCGCCGCCACGTGTTCCATACCAGACGGGCATCGAAGCCGCCTTCGTCACGCGGCGCGCCTGCCGGCTCGCGGCGACGGAAATCGCTTTCGGTATCCATGCTCGATGGTCCTCCCGATGAGCGCTACTTGATGGCGAGAAACCCCTCGAAACACAGATATTTCATGACGGTCGTCACGTCGACGAATCCCGCACGCCTGAGGAGTCCCAGGTTTCCCTCGGTGGAGAACGGTTCGAGGACGCTCTTGAGACTCGACGTCTTGTTCAGTATCTCGTCTGCCGAGAATCCTTCGCGCTGCTTGTAATCGTTGTAGAGCGACACGATCATGTCCTGGAACCGCGCGTCCGGTGCCCGAACCTTCTCGAACAGCATGAAGGCGCCGCCCCAGTTGAGATGGGCATAGATCCGGTCGAACACCTGCTGCCGGTGTTTAGGCGGGATGAACTGGGCGCAGTAGTAGGACACGATCAGATCGGCCGGTTTCTCGAAGCCATAGAGCCGCGCGTCACCGGGCACCAGTTCGATGTTGGGAAATTCCACGCAGTGCTGTCGCGCCCTCGCGATCATCGATTCGACGGGATCGATGCCGATCCACGTGATCCCCGGCTTAGACGCATGATGTTCCGCCAGCTTGCGCAGCAACTGGCCGGTCGACACGCCGATTTCGTAGCACACGCTATCGTCGTGGCAAAAGAAGTCACTGAGCTGGCAGATGAGATCGTGCCCGGCGTCGTAGTGCGGTACCGATCGGCGTATGTGTTCGACGAACGTATCTGCGACATTGCCGGCGAAGGTCCAGCTTGCCGGGGCAACGTCGATGTCCTGTCCGACTTTCATGCAGCCTCCACGCGGGTCGTTTGACGGTTGCCGGGACCATACGCCTTGTCCCACGCGCGGCGCGCGCGTTCGAGGTCCGCAAGGATGGCGTCGATGGAGCGGGGAATGTCGAGCACGCCGTCGTGATGGTGTAGCGACTCAGTCTCGTATTCGAGGATGACTGCGCCGGGGTGGGCGCGCGACAGCACGTCGTCGAGCAGGTCCCATACGGGCTCGACGACGGGGGTGTCGTGCAGGTCGTGGTACTGGTTGTCGAGCCAGCGGCCACCTGCCATGTGGATGCAGGCGATGCGATCCAGCGGGATCGTGTCGAGAAAACGTGTGATCGAGTAGCCGGCGGCGCCGTGATTTTGCGCATTGGCGTACAGGTTGTGCAGATCGAGGTGCAGCCAGGTTCCTGCCTGCTCGACCAGGCGGGCTAGAAAGTCTTCCTCCGGCATGTCGCTGCCGGGGCACGTCCGGTAATAGGCCGCATTCTCGTGCGCGAGCGGGACTCCGTAGGCATCCTGAAGAGCGCGCGCACGCACGGCGAGCCGGTCCACTTCAGCCTGCGTGAACTGAAGCGGGCTGCTCCATACGTCGCACCACGAATCGTCGCTGTAGAAACAGTGATTCGAGACCCACGGGACGCCGAAGGCTCGGGCAAGCGGCACGTGTCGCCGGACCGCGGGCGTGCTTGCAAGCTCGTCGAATCCGAAGTCGCCGCCGTAGTTCGAGTGCCCGACGAGCGGAAAGCGCGCGACGACCTCGTCCATTGTCTGGACCATCGTGGGCAACATGAGTCCAGGCCCGTCAAGCGGGGCCATCATGCCGTCGAACAGGATTTCCAGCGCGTCGAGAGACTGGTCAAGAAAAGGAAACCAGTCCATCAGCGAAGGATTGAACTGTAGTCCGACTCCAAGCCGTGGAATGTTCATGACTTCGTCTCCCATTCGTTTGTCATGGAGTCGGTGTTGCACGACGCAGATCAGCTCGCGCCGCATTTGGCCGCGCTCGCGGCACAGTGCGCGGCGTTGGCTGCGCACTTGGCGGCGTTGGCCGCGCATTTTGCAGAAGCCGCCCGCGCTACCGCAGCATGGTAGCTGGCCGCGCATTTCGCCAGTTCGGCCGCACATTTGGCCGCGACTTCGGCCGCCTCCGCCGATTTCACAGACAGTTTCTTTACGTCGTCGTTTGCCATGGAACTCTCCTTTTCCAGTTATGGAGCGCACGTGATCCCGGTCATCGCCGACAGATAACCGCAAGCCATCAAGACCAGGAAATCCTCACTGAAAAAGGATCGACAAAAACCCCAGGATTTCAGTGATGGATGAATGGGATATGAATATGATCATACCCACAGATTCAATGAATGAAGAATACCTGCATTTAATAAGATGGGTAGCGTCGGGTGAAAAAGTTCAGCCGGTTTCGGGCATGTCAGAATGTCGACATGATTTTTTGTGTGGGTGGCTGGCGTATTTGTTATTTCTTGAAACGAGCATAGCAGGTATTTTCTGGAAATCCAGTTCGTTTCCTATCGTGGGAACGACGATTGCGGGAAGGGTGCGGAGCCGATTCCTGCCATGAACCCGACTCGAGGTGAGACCTCTTGGCAGAGCGTGGCTAGCCCGTGGGCGGGCGGTTGAGGCGTCGCAGGCTGCGGCTCATCGGTCATGCGTCAAACATAATGGCGCTATATCGACGGCCCGGCCGCATTGCATTCGCTGAATGGCAAACTCGATTATGTGCTGTGCATTGTTGGTCGCCCCGGGGCAGGGAATGCGTGATTATGCTGACCGGATAATTAGTCGGCCCTGCAAAATTCAAAGCACCGCGCGAAAGGTCGTTTGACGCCAGCGTTTGGCCCACAAGGCGAAGGATCTGCGAGGGCCGCGTGATTGACCTTTGGTGAACTTGCCGGCGACGAGCAAAGCGGCGAGCGCAGAAAAGGCCGTCAGACCCGGACGGACAACGGCGCGTAGCAACCAGCGCAGGTTGTAGCCGTTCGCGCATAGTACGGCATGCACGGCGTCGCCCGTCTGTCCCTTGAGCCAGCGCCGTTGCTTGTTCGTAAGCGTCTTGCTCTTGCCTCGATGAACGAGCTGCACCGGTGCAATGTCAGCGTCCACGCCGCGATAGCCGAGGTCGGTCAGCACCGTCTTCACGCGCGGCGCGCCTTGCACTTCCTGCAGCAGGATCGAGGTCTGCTCCAATTGTTTGGCTAGGACATGGCCGTCGTATGGGTTACCCGCAAACGCGCGCGCGCCGACGATCAGTGCATGCTGTTCGGTGATCGCCAGGCTAACCTTGACGCCAAACTCATAGGGCTGTCGCGCTTTGCCCTTCCCGATACATTCGACCTCGGGCGCGTGCAACGCGTAAAGCTTGTTCTTGTCCCTGGTGCGCTGGCGGCAGATGCGCCACGCCCGTTCCAGCCACACTCGCAACGACGTTTGCTGCTCATGCGACAGCTCAGACATCTTGCGTTCAATGTCGCGCAGCACCCGGCCCAGCACCGTGCGCTGGCGTTTGAGCACGCGACGCAGACGTTTACTGCCTGGCGTGCGCGTAACCACCCGCGCGGCGGCGCAGCCGCTTACCTTCGCGTTCATAGGTTTGCTTGAGCGCCAGGCCCGCGCGCTGCGCTAAACCCACCAGTTTGATCCGCGCCACCTCGAGCAGCCGGCTGTCGGTCGGATAGGCGATCGCCTTCTCCTGAACCGTGCTGTCGACAATCACGCGTTCAAATTCAGCCGGCGCAATCGCCTTCATCTGCGTCGCCGCGGCGATCGTCGTCGCCAGCAACTCCTCGGCGCCGGCCTCGCCCAATGCTTGTCGAAAGCGCACAAGGTTGGTCGGATCGCACGGCATACGCGCCTGAAAATACTCCTCGCCACAGAAGAACTGGAAGTACACGTCTTGCGCCCAGCGCTCACACACCGACTCATCGCTTTCGTTGTACGCGTGCTTCAGGTACAGCAGCCCCGCCATCAAGCGGATCGGCAACCGCGGGCGGCCCGCGGCGCTCGCACCAGCGCCGGCCAGCACTGCCGTCGTACCGAACAGATCGCCCCCTTCCATCACGCGGCCTTCGCGTACTCGGCGTTCGAACATCGGCGCCAGCGTCGCTTCAATCGACGCCCACGGCATGCGTGTGGTCAACACCGCCAGCGGATGGCGAAGGTCGATCATCGTGTCCAGTCGGCTGCGGAAAAAGTCGGGCGTGCTCATCGGCGTGGCCCGCAAACTCCCAGAAACCCATCAGATCAATATCGATTCTGGGAGTTCGCCAAATCTTGACCTCCCTCCAGTGCCTTGCCGCGTTTGCCTCGGATACCTTATGCAGGACCGACGAAGTAAATCAACATGGCCATCGTCTCATTGAGGAAATACGTGCCGCCTCATCTGTGTCGTGGCCGAAGTCGGACGTGGAGACCCCGCGGCCGCATCGTAATTCCGTAGGTCTCCTCCACGTTGCACGCACTTTTCGCCAACGATACGTCGAAGTTCCGGCAAAGCATGACGATGACAGATTTTATTTCCATGAATGCAAGATTTCGCCCCACACAGAGTCGCGGACCCGCTCCGAACGGAATAAAGCCAAAATGTCGGCGGCTGCCCGCGTCGTTGACTCCGGTTAGCCAGCGATCGGGCTTGAAAGTATGCAGGTCCATTCCGTTATCCTGATCCAGATAGGCGTCGCGAGTTAGCAATGTAATCATAGTACCTCCACGAATGGAAATGCCGCCCAGCTGTATGTCATTAATCGGCTGGAACGATGAAATCGGAACAACTGGCTTGAGGCGCATAGTTTCATTAATTACGCTATCTAAATACTGAAGATTATTAATCGTATCAAGAGTATCGACGCCCCCGATAGCAGCAGCAACAGAATCAACTTCCGATTGCAATCTCATCTGAAATCCATAGCGTTCATGGAGCGCCCGGCATTATCTTGATAAAAACCGTTATCAAGACAATACTGTGGCACTGGTGGCCGCCATTTGGGGCGCCCCAGCGGTGAGACTTTCCGGGAGACCTCCGCCATGATCATCCAGCGCGGCGCCCACGGCGCGCTGCACCTGCTTACCGAACTCGACGGGGCGCGCCAGGTCCGCCGCGCCGTGCGCCTCGAGGCCACCGTCGATGGCCAGCTGCTGCTCACCGACGCCGACCTGCGCCGTCCCGGCGGCGCCCGCGCGCGGCGCTTCGTGATCTCGCCCGCCGAACTCATCGCCGTGATCCGCCGTCACGGCCTCGCGCTGGAGGAGGCCGGTGCCTGAGCTGCCCGTCTCCGTCACGCCGGAAGGGCAGCGCCTGAGCGAGGCGCACTTCCACGCCCTCGCGGCCGTACCGCCGGAAACCGAGTGGTTCGCCAACCTCGACAACCCGCATACGCGCCGCGCCTACCGCAACGACCTGCGCGACTTCATGGCCTTCACGGGCATCGCGCGGCCGGAAGAATTCCGCGTGGTCACGCGCGCCCACGTGCTCGCCTGGCGCAAGGTGCTCGAGGACCGCGCGCTCACGGGCGCCACCATCCGCCGCAAGCTCGCCGCGCTCTCCTCGCTGTTCGACTACCTGTGCGAGAAAAATGCCGTCGACGCGAACCCGGTCAGGGGCGCGAAGCGCCCGAAGATGGACAGCCATGAAGGCAAAACGCCGGCGCTCGGCGACCATCAGGCGCGCACGCTGCTCGACGCGCCCGACGCATCGACCCTGAAAGGCCTGCGCGACCGCGCGCTGCTCTCGGTGCTGCTCTTTCACGGCCTGCGCCGCGAGGAAGTATGCCGCCTCACCGTGCGCGACGTGCACGCCCGCCGCGGCGTGCTTCACCTGCGCGTGCACGGCAAGGGCAGCAAGATCCGCTACCTGCCGCTGCACCCGGGCACGGCCGAACGCATCCACGCGTATCTGGAAGCGGCGGGCCATGGTGGCCTTCCGGCCGCGCCGCTGTTCCAGCCGGCAAAGCGGGCCACTGGTCACGCCATCACGCCCGATGGAGTCTACCGGGTGGTGTGCGCCTATGCGGCACAGGCAGGGATCGCCGTCGAAGGCCTCGGCGTGCACGGCCTGCGCGCGACGGCCGCCACCAATGCGCTCGACCACGAGGCCGACATCGCGAAGGTGCAGGAATGGCTCGGCCACGCCAGCATCGCCACCACCCGGCTCTATGACCGGCGCAGGAGCCGGCCCGAGGATTCGCCAACATTCAGGATTACTTACTGAACCGCGCGGCGGAACGATGCAGGGGGACGGTTACCGGCGTTGTCCGGCCTGGATGTCTGCCGCATCACGACATCCATCCGTGCAGTGGCGGATCGCGGTGCCGCTCCGCCGCGGATGCGCGGGCGTAGCCGGTTTTCCTTGCCGCCAGCATCCTCTCCCTCCCCTGCAGGCGTGTAACGCGGTACCGGAATCCCTGCCCGTTTTGCCGGCGGATACGCAGCGTGGAATATTCATTCACGCGACACCCGCCAGCCCTGTTTAAACAATATTTAACGTTGCTTTGACGGCCCGTGACATTGCGTGATGATGGCAGCCTCACGTCCGGGCCACCCATAAATAAAAAGTCCAGTCCCGCGCCCGCCGGCAGACGTGAAACGCTCCCGCCTCCAGCGGGAAACGGTGACATGAGACGGTGTGTGCGCACATCGCGCGTCGCCGCACGGCAGACACGAACGGGACAGGACATGGCCACGGGGAAACGCATCGGCTACGCGAGGGTATCAACGGATGAGCAGCATCTTGACCTGCAGCTGGCGGCGCTTGAAGCATACGGCTGCGAGCGGGTGTATTCGGACCACGGCATCTCCGGCGGCCGCTTCGACCGCCCGGGGCTGCGCGCCGCGCTCGCGGCCGCGCGGACCGGCAGCACGCTGGTGGTCTGGCGCCTGGACCGCCTGGGCCGCTCGCTCCGTGACCTGGCCGTCCTGATGGGCGACCTCGGGCAGCGGGGCGTGCGCATCGTTTCACTTACCGAATACATCGACACGGGGTCGACCAGTGGCCGCTTCACCTTCCACATGCTTGCGGCAATGGCCGAATTTGAGCGCGGCCTGATCAGCGAGCGCACCCGCGCGGGCATGGCTGCCGCCCGCGCCCGCGGCAGCCGCATCGGCCGCCAGCCCGCGCTCGATGACGCACAATGCAGGTTCGCCCGCCAGCTGCTGCTCAGGCACTCCCTCACGGCGGTCGCCCGGATGCTCGAGGTGGACCGCAGGACGCTGCAGCGGGCCCTGTCCAGAGCGCAATCCCGGGAGCGCGGGGAAGCCCCAGCCCCGCAGGCCTGACCACAGCGAGGCCGCGGACGGCCAACCGCTGCGCCGCGCGCCCGTCAGATCTCGAACGCGTCGCGGTCGCGGCCCGCGATCCATCGCGGCGCGCGTCCCTTGCCGTTCCACGTCGCGCCGCTCACCGGATCACGGTACCTCGGCGGCTGCGGCCCGGTCTTCTTCTTCGCGCCGCGACGGACCATCAGTTCTTCCGGCGTGATGAGAAACTCCACCATCAGTTCGCGCACCGTCGCCAGCGCCTGGCTGCGTTCGGCGTTCCGCGCCAGCGCGATCCTCTCTTCCAGCTCCCGCCGCTCGGCCAGCAGTTCCCTGTATGTCTTCGTCATCAGTCATCTCTCCCCGGCTGCCGGCCGGTGCGGGGCGTGCGCCATGACAGACGGCCCCCATGTCCGGAAGAACATGGGGGCCGTCCGCGCGGGCCGCCGCCCTTCCCAGGCCCGGCCCGCCTGCGCAAAAGCCTAGAAGCGGTGACGCAGGCCGACCGTGGCGGCCGTCTGGTTTTTCGACGACGACGGCAGCTGCGAGTTGTCCCCGCTGTAGATCGAGGCCACCCCGCCGTCGCCCATGGCGTGCTGGTACACGGCCTCGGCATAGAGGTCCGTGCGGCGCGACAGCGCATAGTCCGCCTGCAGGCCGATCTGGTGGTAACGCGTCTTCA
>NZ_RJZE01000052.1 GCF_003986935.1 Paraburkholderia kururiensis JCM 10599 = LMG 19447
CGAGCCGCTCCTGAAGGGCATTCCCTTCAAGGACGGCACTCCGGTGATTGAAAGCACACCGGCTCCTCAAGCGCTGGCCGCCTGATCATGCCGCCTGACCCGCGTACACCACTCTTGACGATTGCTCCCTGACCAGCGGGGATAATGAATTTTCCCGTGGACTTATCGATACTCAGTCCGACCGAGGCCCCGAAGAGCGAGCCCATGGTGTGGTCCAGACCGAACGCGGGCAAAGACAATGGCAACAGGCCGGTAAGGGCGACCGTTTTAAGCGCGTCGGGAAGGTGTGCGCCCGGCAGGTATGTAATGGCCTGCCCCGTCGTCTGCGAGAGGTATGGCCCCCACCCTGGCGCCTGATAGAAGAACGTTGCAATGTCGTTTGCCGTGCGGACATCTGATACGACGTGACCATTGGCTTGCCAGGCAGCGATAACCGAACCGATGTCCGTGCTACCAAAGTAGCCGCTTGCAACAATTGCAGATGCAATGGGCAGGCTATTGTAGACCTGTGTATCAAGATTGTTCTTAAGCGCAAACATTTGCGCCATTGCACCACCAAGACTATGACCGGCCGTGCTAAATGTGTAACCCGACAGAGTAGGATCGCTCGTCAGTTGGTCATAAACAGCCTGCGCCTGACCGGCGATCTTGAGATATTCGCTGGCGCCGGCATTCGCAAGGTCAGACGTCCAGTTTGACAGTGCATCAGAACCTTTGAATGAAATGACAACCTGTTTTGTATCTGTGTTGACCGCGACAACAAAACGGTTCTCCAAAGTTCCCGACGAATTTCGCTGATCACCATAACCGTTCGACAAACCGCTTACCACAGCTGTGACATCCTGCCAGCCCGATGACACTTGCTCGTTGACAGGAAGTGGTTGCACAGGGTTGGGATATGCCGCCATCGCAAGGCGCATCCCAGTCGCCTGATCAGGAAGTGCACTTGTAGTTATTGCCATTTACTTTGTCCTTTTTTGTGGCTTCACTTTGGAACGCTATTCAGTTGTCGCACCAGAGATATGACACTTCGTGTCAAGGTCGTGCCACTCTTTTTCTAAGCGGCGATCTTTTTCAAGTATCGTTACGTAGCTTCCACTTGCATTTCGGCGATATTGACCGTCTCTATAGTTCGGCCAAATCCTTGACGCAGCAGAGACGTAACGCAGATAAGCACGATTGGCATATGCAGAGACTACCGGCTCTGCATATGTACAGCGAACTCGCATGCCTTCACGTATAAGCTGAAGGCCACGCTGATGATCGACGAGGTTGTCCGGAAGCCGGATCGAGTTCACTCCAACAAATGAACTTGGAACTACACCGTTAAAGTAGAAAATTCCCAAGACAATCTTGGCATCGTTAGATCCTTCATCGGCAGCCTTCTCAAACAGGCTACGTATCTGGAGAGGGTCGCTCGTGTCACCAATCCACCCCTGGGCATTACCAAGCGCATAGAGATAGTCGCCCATAGGATCCCCGTGAGCCCGGAGCTGGCGAACATATTCGCGTTGCTGGTCCCAAAGTATCCTGGCTCCATTACCTGCGGTGTGTTCATCTGCAACGTTCGCCAAGTTCATCGCTGTCGCCACGGGTATGGCCGCAACCTGACACCCCGAGATCGATACAAATAGAAGCAACGACATTGCGGCACAGAGCGGATTCGAAAATCGTCTCATTTCCAACTAAATTTCCCCATATATCAGGTAGCGGCCTGCTTGTTCGTATAAGAGCAGCATGAGGCGACTACCGCAGGTCTGACAAGGCATCGCACTTGCACGCCCTGGCCAGCGTCCCCGCCGGCAGCATTTCGGTGGAGGCCCCGATGACTTCACAATGAGGCGCGTGTAACCGACCGGAATCAACTCCACTGGGTCACCACGCTGCGAGCTGCTTGGTGCAATGTCTTTCCCCGTGGCTCGTATCGTTCGCTGAGTGTTTGCGGTTCAACCTGACATTTTTCTTCCAGATCCTTACCATTTGCCACGCTAACATGACGAGGGGCAGAACAGTGTCAAAGATTGTCAGGAACAGCGCTTTCCAACGGCACACGAGCCTGGCGGCGCATTTAAGAGGCGACTCAGGATAGACACGCATTTGGCATCGCTTTCCGCACCCTATGTGCGGCGGCAATTTTTAATGCGATACCGGTGGCAGGAAATCCACCAGGCTTACGCGTGGCTCCTGCCCCGGTATCCCGCGAAGGCTCACCGATGATCTGCTAGCGCAACGTCGCCGGACCGATGCAGCGCTCGAAGTAGATGCGCGTTATCGCGCGGCGGTACGCGGCTTTCAGCGCGCGGGGGTTCGTCGGCGACCACCCGTGGCCCCCATAGCTGGCGCCGCACCGTGCGCAGCGGTAGGGCGACTCCAGAAGCCGCACGTTGGCGACATACGGCGCCTCATATCCGCAACGCCGGCACGCGGTTTCGAGTGGACGGCGATGGGCCGGACACCGGCTGAGTCCGGTCATCTGATGCAGGACGCTGTGGTAGCCCAGCGCTATACAGCTTCGGCAGTGGCGCAGAAGGTTGCTGTGGCGGGCAAGTCCGGAGGGTTCCAGCAGCGAGCCGCGCAACGTGCTCGCCGACACGGCAAGGGTTCGGCCGAGCCGCCGGACGTCCACGTTGCCGCGTTGCGGGATCACGCCTTCGTAAGGGTCAACGTCCGGGCCCAGGAAGAGCGCAACGACATGGCCCGGCACCGCATTGGCCCGCTCGAACTTCCACAGGATCGACACCAGCGACTCGCAGGGCAGCAGCCAGTTCCGTCTGAAGACATAACCCATCGACGGCGTGAGACTGCGCTCGTCCAGCGTCAGGATCGGGAACCGCGGCGGCGCCAGGGCGTCACTACGCGGCGGCAACGAGCACGCGCCCGGTTGCATGCCGTGACTGGACATAGCCGCAGTGATGCACAGCGTAGGCCCACAGGGCCTGGTCGGGCGAATAGCCCGGCGCATCCCTCAGTTCGCTTTCCTTCAGGACGATCTCGACCACCCGCGCGAACGACTCCATCGGGATTTCAAGCTGCCCCGGCAGATTCGCCTTGTGGTGTGCCGCCTCGAACGCCTGCCACAGCAGGTCCGCGTCGCTGACGAGCCGGTACCCCGCGTCAAACGCCTGCGGTACATAGAAACGGGTGAAGCTCCATGCGCTGCCTTCCGGCCACGCCGTCCGGTCGTAACCATCCAGACACGTTGCGACGTCCTCCGCATTGCGGATGCCGTAGAACGACAGTTCCTCCACCATGAGGCGCGCGACGATCTGGGTCTTTCCGGCAACCTGCAGGCCGGTCTTCTGCGACAGCAACTCCTGCTGGCCGACAAGAAACGTGAACAGCTTGATCTGCTGCCGGTCAAGCGCGTCGTGAACGTCGCGAAGCCATTCGTATTCGTTCTCGTTGTAGCGCTGGGCCTCGTCGCAGAACAGCATCACCGTGCCGCTGCCGGCGCGGGCCGCCGCTTCCCTGATCCTCAGCGCCAGCCGCATGCGCTTCGAGGGATTGGAGCCGGCGTTCGGGTCGGCGTCACCTACCGCCTCGAGCAGGTTGGCGAAGAACGGTCCTTCGGCATGCCGCGGCTTGTGTTCGCACTGCGCGTGATAGCTCGTCATCTTCGGGAAGTTGCGCGCGAGCAGGAGCCGGACGTATTCGATCGCGCGCGTCTTGCCGATGCGCGAGGGCCCGAAGATCAGTGCGCCCATGATCCGGTAGCGCAGGCATCGCACCACAAGTTCATAGAAGGCCTCGATGGCCGGTGTCGCGATACGGTAGTTGCCCGTCGCCAGCGGATGTAGCGCCGGGTCGACCGGACGGGGTATGTGGATCGACATGCTGCCTCCCATGCATGCGGCCGGCTCAGAACACCTGGCCTGTGCCGATGGATAGTTTTCTCGGTGCAACGGGCGTGCGCGGGCCGGATACGGCTTCGACAGCGACCGTGTCCGTCACGGCAGACGCCGTTGCTGGCTCGACCGCGCGCGGTGGCCCGGCTGGAGTGCGGACAGTGGGAGCAGACGCAAGCAGCCTGACGGCCTGGGCAAGCTGTGTGGCCGCCTTGCGTGTCTTCTTCGCCTGGACGAGTTTTTCCCGGACATAGGCTTCGACCGGGTTCACGGCATCGGACACGTTACCGCGGCGTTTTCCACGCTGCCTGCGGATTTCCTGGCGCAGCTTGAGATTATGTGGAACGACGCGCCATGCTCCCTGCGCCTCGAGAACGCCCAGCTCGGAACCATCCGGCAGGAAAGCGCGCACGCAGCGCAGATCGTCAGCGTTCATGTATATCAGCAGTCTGCGGCCGATCAGGTGGGTACTGGCCGCGAGCGTCGCGCTGGTGTAGCGCACGCCGTGAAGATTGACGTGCGGACGCACGCCCTGGTCGAGATAGGCACGCACCGGGCACCGCCGTGCCGACTGCATCAGGCACAGCGTGCGGCGCTGATGTTCGGCAAGCCACGTCACGACGGTTTGCCGCCCGCGCACGAAATACTCCATCGCCTCCAGCGGCGTCACGTTGTTCAGGCCGCTGTGCGGTGTGCCGTTATAACCGGCGATCGCGTATTCGACCAGTTCTTCAAGCTCGTCAAGCGAGACGAACAGGCGAAGGTCGCCCTTCGAATCGGCCAGCGCCCGCCGCAGGTCACGCGGGCTCGCCCCCGTATAGCCGGGCAGGCGTGAGGACAGGCGGCTCGCAATCGTCCCGAAAAAACGCTCGATGTACGGCCGCTCGTCCGGACTGTGGCGAGGTCCGGCGTCGACGCAGCAGCCGATGAACTCGCATAGCGCGGTCAGTGTTTCCCCCGCCAGGTTCGCCTTCGCGTTATCGAGCTTCATCCACTCCCATGTCACATAGGTGAGTTCCGGCAAATGCTGTGATGGGAACCCATCCTGCGCTCCGTAGCCCAGCCCCGGGATGGTGAACGTGACGGGCCGGTGCGGTTCAAGCGATTTTTCGATGGTCCTGATCACGTCGTAGCGGCTGTATTCGCTGTCAAGAACGATGTGAAAGCCGAGCACGCAGCGGGTGCAGACGTCGATGATCACCAGAAGCCAGACACGCTCCATCTCGAACTCATGCTCGAACCCGAGCGGATCACGGACAACGATCTTGAGGCGGATGTCGAGCCGGTGGCCGTCGAACTCGACCACCTGGTACGGGCGTGAAGCGGCAGGCGAGGCATCAGGTTCCGTACGGGGCAGGCCTTTCAGGTGCGACGCACCCGCCGCGCGCGCGGCCGTACCAAAGCTACGCAGCAGTTCTGCCTTGAGACGCCGCGATAACGACCGGATGGCATGTCCGGAGGTGTTGAAGGGATAGTCGGACGCCGCCACGCCCGAGCTGCGACATTGCCGCAGAAACTCGCCGTGTACGGCCTGCAGGCCACGCAGCCTCGTTCGCAGCGTCCCGTCCGTGTGGACCTGTTCCAGCACGATCCTGCGCTGCCTGATCTGGAGGAGCAGCCATCCGCCGAGCGCAGGGTAGCGCGCGAACAGTTGCGACAGCGCGCCCGCCGTGCCGCAGCTACCGCGCTCGCCGCGCACGCGCACCTCGCTTATCCGGTCGTATTCCGCAATCCTCGCGTATCGCAGCAGACCCCGGAACCCGAACGGTCGGCCATCCGGGTGCGGCATCGCTGCGCGTTCAAGCCAGCGATAGAGTTGACGCCGGTTAATCCCGGTCGACTGCTCGATCCGCCTGAGCGACTCGCCCTCTGCATAGCGAACGACGGCCTGCATCCGGAGCTCAAAGGCGTGACGCGTCGCTTCGTCGAAACCGGTGTACGCCACCGTTGGCCACGCAGAGATATCGAGGGTCTGCAGCTCCGGCTTCCGGCGATTCATGGCGAAGTCCCGGCGGTCACAAAGGACGTGAGCAGTGACAGGGAAGCGGTCCGCAGGTCAGGAGACACCACACGGCCCCCATACACCAGGCCATATAGCGCCGCGCGTACGAGCGTCGGGTCTCCCGCGGAGAACTCCCGTTCGACCGCGAGCAGTTTCTGCGGCTTCCGCACGAAGCGCTCGATCGCCGACAGGAGACCTGGCGACACAAGACCCCGGCTGGCCACCATGCAGGGCAGCATGCGCCGCCAGTTGTCGATCCATGCGCGCGCGGCGGCAATCTCTCCTGCCGTGACATGGCGCACAGGTACCGCGGTGAATTCAAGCGTCGCTTCCCGGTCCAGAATATGTGGTTCCTCCAGCATTTCACTCAGGATAACTAATTCTTCATGGTCAACAAATTCGATCCAGAAATCGGCGAGCCGTGCGACTCCGGCCACGTGGATATAGCCCGGGCGCTCGCAGAATCTCTTCACGCAAGGGTCCGTCTCGAGGAGGACCCACAGGTCCAGCGCGGGACGCCGGAAAAACGTGAGACGCCGGCCAAGCTTTGGGCTGAAGACCTCGAAGCGGTGTGCGTTTCGGGGACGAACAGGCGGCAGCGGCCCAGCGACACGGACGGAATTTTCCATAAGATCAACGCCTTACGGATGGAATTCGAAGTCTAGGAGGTGAAGTGGCGAATTTAATACGGACATACGCGAGTTGACACTTTTATTACGATTCGAAGGGATATAAAAGTGTCACCACGGCCGCGCTTTACCGCGCCGTTGTCACGCGCGCGTGGTGACACATTTATTGCGGTCTACGGCCTGAGCTTGCGCGACATCGAAGAATTGTTGCTCGAGCGAGGCGTCGTGGTCACGTACGAAACGATCCGTTGTTGGTGTGACAAATTCGGTGCTGGATTCGCCAGATGCGCCAAGGCGGTGCGGCGCAAGCCAGGCCACACGTGGCACATTGACGAGATGTTCGTGACGCTGCGCGGCGAGCCGTATCTGTTGTGGCGTGCCGTCGACGAGCATGGCGCAGAACTCGACGTGCTGGTACAGAAGCGGCGCGACAAGGCCGCGGCCAAGCGCTTTTTTCGACGTGTGCTGCGATCGAACCCGGTGCCGCGGAAGATCGTGACTGATCAACTGCGCAGTTATCCGGCAGCGAAGGCTGACATCCCTGAACTCGCGCAGGTCAAGCACGTTTTCGTCAAAGCAGCCGCACGAGTAAACAACCGCGCGGAGAATAGCCATCAGCCAACCCGCAGGCGCGAGCGCCAGATGTGCGGCTTTCGCGACGCGCGTCGCACGCACGCACGCGTTTCTCTCATGCTTCGGCCCGATCCGGCAGCACTTCGTGTTACCCAGACATCGGATGAACGCGGAATGTCATCGCTCCATACTGAAGGAGCGCCTCTCCACATGGTATGTCTTGACTGTCCCAGCCGCAAATGATCAAGTTATCTGGTAAGGATAACTACTCTTATGCCAGACACGTAGCCTACGCTTGCTAACTTGACAGTGCCGTTGCACATCCCATCATCCATCCCGGAGATCCATGCGAAGCTCAGTCTCGATCTGGTCGGCCGAGGGTAACCGGGCTTCCAGCGAAGCCGGCACTTCACGCATGAGCTGATACTGAGCCACGCCCATCGGGTTGGCCATCCCTCGCAGGGCATACTCGGCTACCAGCCGGTTCTTTTCGCGGCACAGCAGTAGACCGATGGTCGGCTGATCCTCCGGCGCCTTTATCTGCGCGTCGACGGCCGACAGGTAAAAATTCAGCTGGCCGGCGTACTCGGGCCTGAACGGCGTCGTCTTCAGTTCGACCACCACGTAGCAGCGCAGCTTCAGGTGGTAGAAAAGGAGGTCGATGAGGAATTCGTCGCCTGCCACTTCGAGCCGGTACTGCCGCCCGACGAAGGCGAAGCCGGCGCCCAGTTCCAGCAGAAACCGCGTAATGTGGCGTGTGAGCGCCTGCTCGATGTCGCGCTCCTGCGCGTCCTCCGTCAGGCCAAGGAAGTCAAATATGTACGGATCTTTCAGCACTTCACGTGCGAGATCCGACTGTGGCGGCGGCAGCCGCTCGCTGAAGTTCGTGATGGCGCTGCCCGCGCGCAGGTGGGCAGCCGTCTCGATCTGCATGGTCAGCACGTTGCGCGACCAGCCGTGCTCCATGGCCTTTGCAGCGTACCAGTCGCGCTCAACTGCGCCCTTTACACGGTCGAGCAGCGTGCACAGGTGAAACCACGGCAATTGTGCAGCAGGCTGCTGCACAAATCCGGGCGCGGGCCATGCCTGCGCGAGGGCGCGCATGTACTTGAGGTTGCGCGGCGAAAATCCGCGCATGTCGGGAAACGCCGCCTTGAGGTCACGCGCAAGCTGGTCGACCACCTTCGCGCCCCACCCCCGCCGCTGCTGCCGCTCAAGGATATCGCGGCCAATCTGCCAGTAGAGGGAAACCAGTTCGCGGTTGGCGCTCGCGGCCGCCCGCTGGCGCGAGCGTTCGACCCGCTGTTTCAGTTCGGCAAGCCAGTCCCGGTAGTCGTCGCCCCAGGCGCTGGCGGTCAGTGGATGATCGGTCATGAAAATGGTCGACGGCGTCGGAAGTCGGAAAGGCGGTGGCCAGTGTTGTGGCAAGCGGCGAGGCCACGTTACCGGAAAGCCGGCGCGCGCGGAAGCCTGCCCGGGTGACCGCCATGATTCTCTCCGCACCGAAGAGAATATTTCCGCGCTGGACCGGTCTGCCGCAACCGGCGCGGCCATGCCCGTCTGCGATGACCTCGCGGCCGGGTGCTGCGGCAGGCGGGGGCGCCAGAAGGCGCGAGGACACGCCGGTCTTCCGGTCGCCCTGCCCCGTTTCAAGCGTGATAATTGTTATTATCACGCTTGCGTTTGGTGGGCTAAAATCGGGGGTAGGGTACTTTATCGCCGCCCGGAGGCCCCCCTGGAACCTGAAACCCGCTGCACCGACGCCGACGAGGATGCGTTCGTCGAACGCGTGCGCCTACTGATCTTCAGCGCCGTGCGATGAAGCGAAAATAGCGGCATTGCGGAAGTAAAAATCGCAACAGGCAAGGGATACGTTTGCATTCGACGCGACGCCTACCTGGTCTGGAACGCCCCGAGCCAATCACCGGAGAACGTCCTGGACTCGCCCCTTCGTTGGCTTCCTTCTACCCGCTAACCGGTGGCAGGCGTGGATACCGATCTGCGGTGACCTGTCTCGTGTATTCGATTGGCGGCGAAGGCGGGTAAGCCATGACGAACTGCGTCGTATTGTTAAACTCCTCGATATGGTGCGTGGTGTAATCGACTACGAGTATCGCTTCTAGCGCGGGAGGGCGAATTGCCCGATCCGCAAGTAGCAGCCACGTCGTTCGTCCGCCATACAGTCGAATCGATAGGGCTACGTGAAAGCGGCCGGCTCGACCCTTTTGGAAATGCACCATTGCCACGTGTCGGTCCGCCGGCACACCGTGGAAGGGGTCCGTCGGCGTGGAATTGTCGATGAGCTGAGGAGGGCGGTCCCCTGTCAAGATCGCACGCTTTACGGCCTTAAATGCATGGTGCCGGACGTAGTCCTCGCCAAAGGAATGAGCGACGAGGTTGACGCCAATCTTCGCTAGAACTCTCGCATAATCGTTCGGGTGCAAAGACATCGAGAGAGCCACCACCGGGTTTTCGATCGGCGTCATTGTGACTGGCCGACCGCGAACTATCGGCACCGCTTTGCGAGCGCGCGTAAGCATGGCCAGTACGTCGGCATCGGCGGGCGCTCGAAGAACGAGTTGACCAGCACGCCGTCGGAAGAGCGTGGGCCGCCGATTCGGTTCGCCATTCGGCCCACGTTCGAGGAGCTCGCGCCACACGCAAAGTTTCGGGGGCTTCTCCATCACCTCCTGCGACGCGTGGACGAGCCGCTCCCCGTTCCAACGAAGCTCGCTTACGAGATACTGCTTCCGCCCCTCGCTTGTAAGCTTTTGCACGATGAGCGGACGGTCTGCGGTCAGCACCGATTCGATGTGCGCAAGAAAATCTGCAGTGTCGATGCTGGCATCCCCAGTGACTCCAACTCCTTCTGCGCCGTCAAAGACAAACTGCATGAGTATTGTGGGAGTCCCAGTAGCGGTGACCTCCGCCTCGACCGCTCCGAAGTTCTCTGTCAGGACAGTCGTTTCGCGCGTATCTATCGTGGGAATGCTAGCTTTTTTCCCGCGACCCCTTCCCGTTGGCTGAAGAAAAATCCGGCCAAGAGCGGCCGGTGACGATCGTGAAAATCGCAACTCGAGCGGTGAGAATGTCTCCGTGTTGCAGACTGCGCATACCAAGTCGCGTAGCAGAAAGCGATGGTCATCCCCCCCAAGGCCAGCCGGGAAGACATGCTCGTTCGAGAAAGTCCGGACCTTGCCGCAGTAAATACAGGGACGGCGCTCTTCATTGAGCATGCGGGTCTTGATCTTCATCTTAAAGGTGATCGTTCACTCGTTCAAAACCGGTCACACCCGATCGGGACATAGCTGGCTCAACCGCAAGTAGATCGCGTCGCCAGTTTGCTGCATCTCTTTCACTTTTTCGTGGGCCGCAACGAAGATCTTTTGCAGCTCGCTACGACGGTGAAATTCGACCGCTTCTTGAAGCAGCGCATGCAAGTGACGGATACCAACGCACGCGTCCCACGCAGTGCGCAGTCCCGCCGCATCGAGAATGACCTTGCCCACGCGGAGATCGTAGAGCTGACCGAAGCGCGCCTCTGCTTCGGTCAGCGCCTCGCGAGCAAATTCCTCGGCGACGCGCCGATCGTCGGCGGCGCTGCCGCTGATGCGCAGGATGGTATCGAGCGTGATCTTCATTCATTCTCCTTGCTTGGCTGTCATATTCGCACGGTTTCAGGGCTTCAGAGGCTTCGCACGACGCGGCGCGCCGATCGGCGCCATCAGCATCTTCAGGGCGGGACCTTTGCGCGCGCGACGCGCGCGAGCCGGTCCCGGCGTGCTTGACGCCGACACTGCGGCGAGCCGCTGACGCAAGCTGTCGATCTCGTTCGCGTCGACGGCCCGGGCTGCCTCGGCGGCATCGAGCCGTCCCTGGACGAGCCCGAACTGCTGCCGCGCGTCGACGAGTTGGGTGCGCCAGTCCTCGGCCTCGGCCCGATGCTGCGCCTCGCGCTGCTCGGCCCGGCGTGCCGCGGCGTCGAGTTCCTTTTGCATGCGCGCGGCCGCCGCACGTTCGCGCTCGATCTCCAGCAGGGCGCGCTTCTCGGCCGCCTGCAAGCGCGCCTCCGAGCGCTGCGCCGCTTCGCGAAGCTTCTCCAGTTCCTGCGCAAAAGCCGCCCGCGCTTGGACCAGGGCTGCGTCGCGCTGGCCATTTTCAGCCTGAAGACGCGCGACCTCACCCTCGAGCGCGCGCCGCGTCGCCTCGCTGCCCGCGAGCGCCTGCGCGAATTCCTGAATGCGCGCCTGCGCCGCGAGCAGGGCAGCCTCGCGCTCCGCCAGCGTGGCCTCGACCCGCGCCGTGGCCGCCCGCGCGAGCGCGATTTCCTCGCGGCCGGCTTCGCGCTCGGCCTCGAGCTCGCCCCGCAGCACCTCGAGCGCGGCCTGCGCGGCCGCGTTCGACTTGCCCCATAGGACAGCCATCAGTTCGCCGGCGGCTTCCTGAAGCTCGGGCGGCAGGTCGGGCCGGGCGATGCGGGCCCGATTCTTTTCACGCAGCTCGTCCCAAAACGCGTTCACGACTTCGGTGACCGTCGTCATGCTGCCGCGCTTCACGAGCTGGTAAGCGCCGTTCGGCGTCGGCCGGATGCCGAAGCGATCGAACATCAGCGCGCAGACCTCGCGATAGAGCTCGCGCGTCTTCGGCTGCGCCGCCTTCAGGCGCTCGACCGCGGCGGCCAGGGTGGGGTCGCGGGTCGCATCGGCGGCCGCGCTGGCCGCCGGCTCGGGCGAAGGGACGTCAGTCATGGGCGGTTTCTGAGGGATGTTCGATGTACGATATTACTACGTAATACGCCATAAATCATACTGTTCTTGCACGTTAATTCACATTATGCTTATAATGCGAAATTGCTTGGATAGCAGGGCGTTGCGCAACGCGTCTCGTCCGTTTGCATAAATTTGTTCCCGCCAGGGGCTGGAAGGCCAATGCGGTATGCGACGGCCTTGCCCCGTCACCGGGGCGGCGGTGGCAACCACAGATGTCTCCGCCGCCCGACAAACGAACAACTCGATGCAAGGCGTTGCCTGCCGGGTCGGCACCAGAATGGACGGAGAACTCATCAGGACGACCGATGACAACGGAACTCGCTTCATCGACCCGATACGCGTCGGCATTGCAGTTGCGCGCGAGCCAGACCGGCGGCTTCGGCTCCAATCTCGGCGATGCCGCTCGACGGCAGATTCGTGCCGAGACCGATCTGGACGCCATCGCGTTGTGGCTCGGAAACTATGTCGATCGCGCGACGACGCACGCGAACTACCGCAAGGAAGCCGAGCGACTGCTCCTATGGGCGCTCGCGGAGGCGCTCCAGGAGCCCGGCTCGATCACGCAGGACGATCTGCGGCTCTTCCGGGCGTTCCTGGCGAACCCCGAGCGAAGCAACCCGATCTGGGCCGTCATCGCCGAACTCAAACCTGTCTCGTCACTGACGCATGAGGACCTCACGAGGTACAGGCAGTTCCTCGCCGATCCCCAGCCGGCCTCGACGTGGATCACGGCGGTGAATGAACCCGACTCGGAGAACGACCCCAAAGAGAAAGCAAAGCGGAAAAGGAATGGAGGCGCCCGCTATTCAACGGCCGATCCGCGCTGGAGGCCGTTCGCGAGCCGCCTCGATCCGGCCAGCGTCAAGCAGGCCGTCGTGATTCTCGACAGCATGTTCGGGTGGCTCGTCGAGGCTGGTTACCTGCGTGGCAACCCGCTGGGCCTCCTGCGGCAACGGCGGCGCCGGCCGCCTCAGCATGTCACGCGTTTTCTGCCGGCGGTCATGTGGCAGCACGTCAAGGACTACGTTGCCGCCATGCCGAAGCAGGAGCCGCAACAGCGGCGCGAGAAGGCCCGCGCGCGTTGGCTCACCACCCTCTTCTATCTGTTGGGCCTGCGGATTTCTGAGGTCGCTGCTGGAACGATGGGCAACTTCGTCCGTGAGATGAGCTCGGGCGGGACCACGCGCTGGTGGCTGGAGGTCGTCGGCAAGGGCCTGAAGTACCGGCGCATCCCGGTGTCTGATGAGCTGCTGGGCGAGTTGATGCGTTACCGCGAGGCGCACGGGCTCGCGCCGCTCCCGACACGTGGCGACTTAACGCCTCTGCTCCTCCCTTATCGCCGGCGGGGGGGCAACGTTTCGGGAGACGGTGTTAACCGCAAAACCGTGCACAACGCGATCAAGGCGATCTTCGAGAATGCGGCGGACTGGGCTGGGGCGAAAGGCGGCGACTACGTCGAGCACGCAGCGCACATTCGCGGTGCCTCCGCGCACTGGCTCCGGCACACGGCTGCATCGCACATGCTGGACAGCAAGATGGATCTGCGCACGGTACGCGATAACCTCGGCCACGATTCGATCAACACGACGAGTCAGTACGCTCACGAAGAGGACGAGCGCCGCCATGACGAAACGACCCAAAGCCACCGGATGCGGTGGAACTGAGGCTCGGAGATTCCGGACCAAGGCGGGTCGGATCTCCACGGGCACAGGTGCCGCGACCGCGCGGATCGCTCAACGCGCAGGCACACTGCTCCCGCCGGCATTGTCAAGTTGCCGATGCAGGCATGTGCCAATGCGGTATGTGCAGGAGTCCTGCTGATTATTGGGCAATGCCCGTCGACCCTGTGACAGTCCACTGGAACCAGCTGGACAGACGTGCCCGCAG
>NZ_RJZE01000053.1 GCF_003986935.1 Paraburkholderia kururiensis JCM 10599 = LMG 19447
GATGATCCTGCGCAAGCTGCGGCTTTTTTACGCCCTGATTCTCGTCGCTTTGCTTGGCTTCGAAACTGCTACGCAGTCGGCAGCGTGAACTCATTTGCCGAGCAAAATGAATTGTTCAGGGCCGACTCATTACGATCGAGAACGATAGCGTCGGGGATCCCTGACCGAACCGCTCCCCGTCGCAATGCCTCCAGGTCGCGCGTGCCCAGCTTGCGGGCGCGCGACGATTTTTTCTGCTGGCTGGCTTTGCCCATGTTTCTGTCCCCTTCGCTGCGTTCTGAGTCCGAAAATTATAGCGGCAAGCTGGTTGCACAGACTGACACAGGTGTGACGGTTTTGCCGGATTTTTTGCGCTACACTGGCCAGCCCATTCGAGATCCGGAATCCGGCATGGCGACCATCGAACGTACCGCGTATCCGAGGTTTCCCAAGGGTTTTTCATCGGAGGAACTGCAGGCGTTCTATACACCGGACGTCGAAGAGCTTGAGTGGGTGCGCCGCAACGCGCGTGGCCAGTCCTCGAGACTGGGCCTGCTGGTTCTGCTGAAGGTCTTTCAGCAGATGCACTACTTTCCCTTCGTTGACGCCATTCCCCCCGTTGTCATCGAGCACATCCGGGCGAGCGCGAACATGGACGCCGAGGCCGCATTCGGCTACAACAGGGCAAGGTCGCCCGCCTTGTTTCGTCACTATGCGGCAATCCGCGAATTTCTCGGCATCCAGTCCTACTACGGCTCCGATGCCAACGAAATCGCGGTGCGCGCGGCACATGAGGCCGCCGAGACGATGGATCAGCCGGTGGACATCATCAATGCAACCCTCGACAGCCTGATCCAGCAGCAGGTCGAACTGCCCGCGTTCTCGACGCTCGATGCCATTGTGGAGCAGGTCCACACGCGAGTTCAAACAGCGTTGTTCCGGCGTGTCTCGCGTCGCCTCTCTGATGAGGACAAGGCCCAGCTGGACCGACTGATCAAGCGCGACTTCAACCAGCGCCAGAGCGCGTACAACACCATCAAGCGATACGCCTTACGCCCATCGCGAAAGCATATTTCCCTGCTCGTCGACCATCTTGCCTGGCTCGATGGTTTTGGCGACTTCAACCATGCGCTGGAAGGAGTTCCCGCGACAAAGCTGCGCTCCCTCTCGACGCAGGCGATGAGTTTGGACGCGGCGAATCTGAAGGAGACCCTGCCGGAGCGGCGATATACGCTCATTGTCGCGTTGCTGCATCAAATGCGCGTGCGAGCCCGCGACGACCTGGCCGAGATGTTCATCCGTCGTATGGGCGCAATCCACAAGCGGGCCAGGGAAGAGCTGGAGCAGATCCAGGCACGTCAGCGCGAACAGATGGAAAGCCTGGTCGATACGCTTGACGGCGTCGTCAATATTCTCGACGACTATACCGACGACACCGAACTTGGTGCGCGTGTTCGCCAATATCTGGCGCCGTCGGGCGACCTCGAACCATTGCGCGAAAGCTGTGCCGAGGTCCGGGCCTACAGCGGCAGAAATTATCTGCCGCTGCTGTGGAGGCATTTCAAGGTACATCGATCAGGACTACTACGTCTGGCGCATGCACTGGCATGGAGCTCGACCACCCAGTCCGAGTCCTTGCTGCAGGCAATGGAGGTCGTTTTCAGGAACGAATCGCTTCATCGCGAATGGATCAGCGTCGAGGTCGATCTCAGCTTTGCTTCCGAGCGCTGGCGCAAGCTGGTTTTCCGCCCGCCCGAGAAGGGTGCGACGACAAACCGGCGTTATCTGGAACTGTGCGTACTGTCCGCCATGACGAGGGAACTGCGCAGCGGAGACCTGTGCGTAGCCGGCTCGGATGCCTTTGCAGACTATCGCGATTACCTGTTGCCATGGCATGAATGTGAGAAGCGCCTGCCGGGATACAGCGAGAGGCTTGGCATTGCCGACAGCAGTGCCGGCTTTGTGGCGCAGCTGCGCGAATGGCTCGCCGATGCTGCACGCCAGTTGGATGAGCGTTTTCCCGAGAAGTCCGACCATGTGACGGTCAACAAGGCAGGTGAGTTTGTTGTCCGGCGCACCACGGCGACCGTCATCCCGGAAAGCGCGGTGGCCCTGCACAAGGCGATCGTCAAGCGCATGCCTGTGCGCAATCTGCTGGACGTACTCGCCAATATCGAGCACTGGACACATTTCACACGACACTTTGGTCCGCTAAGCGGCAACGATCCCAAAATCCGCGACGCCGAACAGCGGTACCTGCTTACCATCTTCGCAATGGGGTGCAATCTTGGTCCCACCCAGGCCGCGCGCCACATGGGTGACAGGATCACGCCGCACATGATGTCGTTCGTCAACCGCCGGCACTTGAGTCTCGAACGCCTTGAGAGTGCACAACGCGAGCTGATTGAACTCTATCTCCGGCTTGACCTGCCGAAGCACTGGGGAGACGGCAAGACAGTGGCAGCCGACGGCACCCAGTACGACTTCTACGACAACAACCTGCTGGCAGGCTATCACTTCCGCTACCGGAAAATGGGAGCGGTCGCCTACCGCCACGTCGCCGACAACTATATCGCGGTATTCCGGCATTTCATCCCGCCGGGCATATGGGAGGCCATCTACGTGATCGAAGGGCTGCTCAAGGCTGGTTTGAGCGTTGAGGCCGATACGGTGCACGCCGACACCCAGGGGCAGTCGGCTGCGGTGTTTGCCTTCACCTACCTGCTGGGCATCAAGCTGATGCCGCGGATTCGCAACTGGCAGGACCTCAAGCTGTATCGCGTGGATGCTGCGACCCGATACAAACATATCGATGATCTTTTCGCGGAAACGGTTGACTGGGAACTCATCGGGCGCCACTGGAAGGACCTGATGCAGCTCGCGCTGTCGATCCAGTCCGAAGAATCGCCTCTCCCTGGCGGCCGAGGAGCTTGGCAAGGTGGTCCGCACGGTATTCCTGCTTGAGTGGCTCGGCAGCAACGAACTGCGCCAGGAGATCACCGCCACGACCAACAAGGTCGAGTCCTATAATGGCTTTGCCAAGTGGTTTTCGTTCGGCGGCGATGTGTTGCCAGTCAATGACCCGGACGAGCAGCAGAAACGCCTGCGTTACAACGACCTGATGGCTTCGGCCGCGATCCTGCAAAACACGGTGGACATGATGCAGGCGTTGCGATCGATGGTGAATGAGGGCATTGAGGTCAATCCCGACGACATTGGATTCCTCAGTCCCTACCTCACCAGCAACCTGAAACGTTTTGGCAGGTACGAACTGGATTTTGGACACGTCGAGGGCTGGATACACGATCACCTGTTCGCCGGCCCGGTCCGTTCCCTGCGGAGATCCCGATCCCATGCCCGACCTTGAGACCCCCTATGGCATCGTCGATGCCGACGCGCTGGAATCATTGCAGCAGCGATACGATACGACCGTCATCCAGCAGGCCGTGGATCTTTTCGACACCATCCGCGCCCGCTGCGAGCCCGATGGTTTGCGTGACGATCTTCTGCGCCTGCACGCCATGGCGCATACCGTCATCAATGGCGCGAGCCTGTCGTGCGCGACGGATGACCTTACGCTGGTCGAACAGGCTGATTGCACTATCGAGGAACTCGAGGACTGGATCATGGTGCTCGAAAAAATGATCCTCGCCTTGCGCCCCCTGCAGGATCTGCGATCCGAAACGGACGAACCACTGTGAAGCCTGCCTCGTTCAAGTGGCAGTTCGCCCAGCGTTTTCGGCGCCACGCTTTCGGCTGGCGCTCGGACGTACCGATCCAGCGTATCAAGGAAGCACTCGCGGAGATCCGGCAGGTGGCGCGCGGCGATACAGTGCTTGCGGCAGAGGGCGCTGTGAAATTTCTGGAGAAAGTTTCGCCCGCGCTGGAACACGTCGACGGGTCGTCAGGTGCGATTGGCACGGCCGTGAATCGTGCGATCGAAACACTGGTCCCGGTCATTGCTGGCGCCCAGGTCGACACAGTCACGCGCCAGGCCTGGCTCGAGCGGCTATGGGAAGCCATTCAGGATCAGGGCGTCCCCTATATCGAAGGTCTGTCGGACGAATGGGACACACTCTGCGTGACGCCCGAAATCGCCAGCGAGTGGGCCGACAGGTTTATTGATCTCGTCGAGCACGTCTGGTCCGAGGGGCCCGGGGGATATTTTGCGGGGACACCAATCTGTCTGGCTTCGCTATATGCAGCTGGGCGACATGCGCAACTGATCGCACTGGTGGACCGCGCTCCGTTCAGGATGTGGCACTACCGACGCTGGGGCGTCAAGGTACTGCTTGCGATGGGCAGAAAGGCTGAAGCCCTGGCCTACGCGGAAGACACGCGCGGCCTCAACAGCCCGGACGGGCAGATTGCGAAAGCTTGCGAGGCGATCCTGCTGTCATCGGGTCTCGCCGACGAGGCATACCGGCGCTATGCACGCGAAGCGAACCAGGGCACCACCTACCTGGCAACTTTCCGTGCCATTGCAAAGAAGTATCCGCACATCGCGCAAGAGACCATCCTGAGCGATCTGGTTGCTGCGTCGCCGGGCGAGCCAGGGAAGTGGTTCGCGGCAGCCAAGGACGCAGGCCTGTTCAACCAGGCCATCAAGCTGGCCAATGCCAGCCCGACCGACCCCCGGACGTTGACGCGCGCGGCCAGGGACTTTGCGCAGAAGCAGCCGGGATTCGCCATGGCCGCCGGTCTCGCGGCGTTGCGCTGGATCTCGATGGGCTACGGCTACGAGATCACAGGTGTCGATGTGCTCGATGCAAGCCGCGCCACGATGCAGGCAGCGGAACACGCTGGCGTCGATCCCGAATCCGTGCGGCAGCAGATTCGCTTTCTGGCCTCCGGAACCTCTGTGCACGCGGACTTTTTGAGTCGCGCCCTGCAGGCGATCTAAGCCTGATCTAAACCGGAAAATCATCGTGAAAAATCCTGGCGGGACGTCTTTCGTGATTGATACAGAGATAACAGTTATTATCTCTGTATGGTGGTTTTGGTACTAAACTCGATGTCATGAAAACGCGTCTCCCGAACCCGTCCGCCGGCGACATGCCAAACGATTTTCCCGATGCCGACGCGCTTGCCGCGCTGCGCGCCTGGTACGAAGGCGCATCCTCGCGTGACGCGGCCAGCCGGTACCTGCGGGACCGGCTCGGTCTGGAGCAGTCTGCACGCGGCGTCATCGGCCAGATCCGCCGGCAACTCGCACTTTACGCCCGCTGCCGGCATCGGGAGGATCTCGCTACGCTGTTCGAATGCCCCACCCACAGGCGCAGACATCATGCCCGCTCCACCACGCAGGCAGTCGAAACGTTGCGCTCACTACCTTTACCGACCCCGCAGATCGGGGACGACATCACGCGCTGGTTGCCAGAGCGCGCTGTCCGTGCCCTGCACGCGGCGGGCATCCGGACCCTGGCTGATCTCACGGTACGGATTCCTCGCCGTCGGCAGTGGTGGAGTGTCATACCGGGGCTCGGCCCGGCCAGTGCAAAATGGATCGAGGCCTTCTTTGCCACGCATCCAGCACTCACGGAGCGGGCCCGAGCACTGATCGTCGCCGACCGGCAGTCAGTCGTGACGCCGTGGGAGGAGTTACGGCTCCCGCATGAGGTCGATGGATCCGCTGGTGCCTTCCGCGCGCCGCTGCTGACCTGTACCCTGGGTGTCGACAACGATTACGACGCCGTTCAGGCATGGCTTGCGTTGCACGAGTCCCCAGCTACGCAGCGCGCCTACCGTAAGGAAGCCGAACGGCTGATCCTGTGGGCCCTCGTTGCACGAGGGACTGCATTGTCTTCCCTGACCACCCGGGATGCCACCGATTATCGGGCGTTTCTGCGCAGGCCGACACCACGTGAGCGCTGGGTCGGACCACCGCGGCCGCGCACGTCACCCGACTGGCGCCCATTCGTCGATAATCTTTCGGCCCGCTCAATTGCCCATGCACTTGCCGTGCTCAGCGCCATGTTCCGTTGGCTGGTGGAGCAACGCTACGTAGTGGCTAATCCCTTTGCTGGCATCAAAGTGCGCGGCAGCAAGCGCGCCACGGCAGTGGAAACCACACACGCCTTCACCGAGGGGGAATGGCTGCTCACGCGCACTATTGCCAACGGGCTCGAGTGGTCGTACGGCTGGCAGGCGCCCGCCGCGCAGCGACTTCGCTTCATGCTGGATTTCGGTTACGCGACGGGACTGCGGATCAGTGAACTGACCGATGCGACCCTGCGAAACGTCGAGGTCGACGCCGCTGGTGATCACTGGCTTCACGTGACCGGAAAAGGCGGCAAGCCAGCCAGGGTGACCCTGACACCGCTCGCTCGGGCCGCGCTGCACCGGTATCTGCAGGAGAGGGGCATGCCTGTGAGCCGCGCTCACTGGAATCCAGCTACGCCGCTGATCGGCCGCCTGGACGACGGCGATGCCGGAATCAAGCCGCTGCGGTTGTGGGAAGTCATGCGCCGGTTTTTTCGGCATGCCGCGCAGGTCATTGAAAAAGACCATCCGGCCTTGGCTGAAAAACTCCGTCAGGCCACGCCGCACTGGATGCGGCATACCCATGCCACCCATGCGCTTGCGAAGGGAGTCGAACTCAGCGCCGTGCGGGACAATCTGCGGCACGCGTCGATTTCAACGACATCGATTTATCTGCATGCCGATGATGTAAAGCGGGCGCGGCAGTTCGGGCAGGCATTTACCGGGTGACCGCCTTATTCCAAAATCAAGGGGGATTCCGGCAGCCTTATAACTTCCGTGCTTATGATAGCAAATCGACCGAATCGTGGTCAGAGGCCACGTACACCCGCTGGGTATTGGCCGCGAGGTTGCGCACGCGCATATCCTCGATCATGCGTCGACGTAATGCCGTCATGGTGGGTCTCCTCGAATCGGACCGGGCAACCCGCTGCTGCCGGTGCCACATTCGAGAAGCGTCGCACCTTTGATCGTGCGGTGACGCTGAATTACTACCCCTACCGCGTCAGCGGTTTAGTTCAATACGAGTTATCACGCTTGAAACCGGGCCGGAGCGGGGCGCCCTTTTACATATTGGCCCGACCGGATGATAGACAGTTGCAAGGCCAGCGCTAGCGTGGCGACACGGCGGCGCGACCAGAAGCGCGAAGGGGCGGATAGTTACGGCTATCCGACCCTTCGTTTCTGGACATACTCGGAGAAGGGCGCGTACTTGTCACCCGCACAGCCGTCCCTGACGCGGCTGGAGTCGCGACGCGGCGGCGAAGCCCCGCGCGCAACTGCGGGCGCTCCGCGCGGGGGCGGAGCTAGGGCTCGCAACACGACGGCCACGCGATCTACGCTTGACCGTCAGAGCGAACTGGCGTAAGTTCCTTATGCATAGACGTAAGGAACTTATGATGAAATCGGAAAATTCGATGCCGAGCGACAGGGCGCGGGTCAGCGCACAACGCAAGGCACGGCTGCAGGCTGGATGGACGGAAGTAAGGGTCTGGGCGGCGTCACGGGACGACGTCCAGGCGATACGCGACTTTTCAGAGGAGCTTCGAATGAAGCGTCTTACAACGAACGTGCGGCGGATCGGCCGCGAACTCAATACACCGGTATCGGTGATCGAACGCGCCATGAGTGCGCTTAACCTGCAGGGCTCGTCCGACTACAACACACCGTCCGGCGCGACGCTCGCCCTGCTTACTGAACTGGCGCGGGAAGACAGGCTGGCAGACCTGAATGCGGTCGTAGCGATGTTCAAAGTGGTGCATCCGGGCAACGCGCGTTTCGTCGCGGACAGCGTGCCGGCGAAGGTGATGAGCAACAACATCGCGCACCGCTTGGATTCCCGCGGCAGCGAGCGGATCGTCAAGTGGACGGCCTCGAATACGGACTGGACCGAGGAGCTGCTCGCTGCCCTCGACAGTTTCACCTTGGACGCCTGGGCGGCCAGCGCTATTCGGGAGATGCTCGAGATCAAGCTGAACTAGATCCCGACGCAAAAAAACGGCCCGCGATCTGGGCGGGCCGTTGTATAGGCGGGGCGGAGAATGCCGCGGAACGACGTCCAGACCAGCAAACCCTGACCCCTTTTTTCTGTCGCTGGCGTTTCTGTACCAGCTGTGCCACTAGAATAGCTTCTTTCCACCTTCCAGGCAACTTATGCGTACCGATCGCCGGATTAGCACGGTGCACACGCTGACGGTGCGCCAGCGGTTCTTTTGCGACTGCTGGTTCAACCTTGTCCACGAAGCCTCGCTCGACGCCTTTCGAGTGCGTGCCATGAATCCGTTGAACATCATGCGCGAACTGCTCCGCATGTTCGACGTGGAGCACGCAAAAGAACCTGACATCGGTCGGGTTGCGCTGGAAGCGCACGAGGTCCTGGAAGCTGCCGCCCTCTTGCAGGATGCCGCTTTCCAGCCCGCCGCGTCACAGCTTGTCGCATTGCTTAGGGACGTGGCAGACAGCAAGCCGGTGAAATCGGCCTCTGAGGAAGGCGCGAAAAGCACTGACGCCGCGAAGCTTGCCGGTACGCAGCTGTTGAAAGACCGGTTCCTGGTCGACGCATTCGGGCGCGAGCTCATCCACGCGCTTGAGCAGCATTTTGTTCAGAAAAGTATCGCCTGGCTGTCAGCCGAACTTACGACGCCGGACGCCAACGAAGCGTTTGACGCGCTCGAGCCGCAACTCCAGAAAATCGAAAACGTGCTCTCCGCGCTGTTAAGTACCCTTGTCAACCAGGGCTGGAGCTTCGCCTCGTTGTTCAAGCTGTACCGGGATATGCTGCTGCCGGCCGACGCGGGAACGGCGAACAGGCCATATACGTTTCCTGAAGCGCTGCACAATGTGTTCGGCCGGTTGACCGGGGCACCCAAACCCTATCGCATCACGTTTCAGATCAACGGCGTAAGCAATCCGACAAATTTTCCACAGGCCGTTGGGGATATCGCGTTCAGCACGGCACCACCCAATGTCGGCGCAAATTCAAGCGGATACGTACAACGCTATTCGCGCGCATTTGGCGGGCGCTTGTTTGCGACCATGACAGTGGATGCGCAGGATGGCCGGATCGCAGGGTCCATCGCGAGTGACCATATCGCGAGCGTGCTGGATGTAGTCCGCTACGACTATGAGCGCAAGAACGTCCACCTCGCAGACCGGTTCCTCGTAGAAAAGACCGGCAGACATATCCTATTGCCGTTGCCGGGCAGTGTACCGAATCCCGATTCATCTCTTAGCGCGCAGCAACTCGAGATTTTCATGCGCCGGCTGCAGGAGCTGGTGGCCAGCGGCACACTTGCGTCCGAAACGAAAGACCGGATCTATTCAGCGTTCCGGCTGTATCGGACTGGCGCCGATTCCTCGAATTTTGAGAACAAGCTCGTCAACTGGTGGACGGCCGTTGAGTATCTCGTAAAGGGCAGCGGAAGCGACGGCATCGGCAACGGCGTGGAACAGTCGCTCGGTCCTACGGTGACCCTGTCCTATCTGCCCAAGCATCTTCTGGCATTACGCGACATCCTCGTCAACGAACTGAAGATCGAACTCGCCGATGCAGCGGGTACACCGGTGGAGCTCAAAAGTGTCAAGCTTGCTGAGTTTTACGCCCTACTGCAGGACCCGGCGCACCGGATCGCCATCGAAACTGCCTGTAACGATGCGCCCTTCGTGCGACTTCATCTGCGCCGGCTACTTGCGGTTTTTACAGATAATGGCAAATTGCGGCTCGCCCTGTCGAATCACGAGCGCCGGATGCGCTGGCATGTCCAGCGCATATACCGCGCGCGTTGCGATATCGTTCATAGCGGCCAGCGAATGGTCGACGCTACGTTGCTTTGCGCGAATCTCGAGTTCTATCTCAAAACCGTACTGGCCGCTTTTCTGGATGCCTTGCATCGCCATCCGACGCTCAGTAGCGCGCGAGAATTCTTCGACCGGCAGGAGCATGCGCTGAAACTGGTACGAAGCGAACTTGGGAAAAATCAAAACACATTGCTTCTGTCGATACTGGCGAGCCGTGATGCTGCAAACGCTGCCGCTGCGTGACGACTACGGGACGATTTTCCGTAGTGTCAATTCTGAACGAGGAACTTCTCTCGGGGCTGCCCTTTGATCCAGCCAGGTTCGCGGCCCATGCCGCTCCATGTGGCTCCTGACACTGGATCGCGATACTTCGGTGCCTTGGGGCCGGGCTTCGGTCCGCGTCTGCTGTCGATGGCGGTCCAAATCCGCGCTTTTCGGGGTAATCGTCCTTTTCGTGCAAAATCTGGCGGTTTGTTTTGATATCGCTTTGAAAATCAATGGCTTGAGTGGGACGCGCTTTCGCGAATCCGCGTCCTTTTGATGCAAAATCTGGCGCTTTCACCCAGTCGCGGCGACGATACCCAGCGTAAGCATCTGATCAAGGCCGTCTGGAAGAACTGACGGGGGTTGTCCAATATGGTGCCCGCCAAATATTTTGCGGGCGCGAAAATGGACAGATCTGACGATGTGGTGACAGCGGAGGCGAAACGGCCGAACTTTCCGGAGGCGTTTCGTCGTGCCATTGTGAAAGAGACTTTGAAACCCGGCGCATCAGCGTCGCGGATTGCGCGGGAGCACAATCTGAACGTCAACATGGTCTTCAAATGGCGGCATCGATATCGCAAGGAACTTGAGGCGCAGGCCGAACGGATCGAAGGACCTGCGGACCCAGGAGTGGCGCTGTTGCCGGTGAATATCGTTGACGTGCCGTCACCGCCGGCGGATGAGTCACTCACGAGGACAAGCGCCTGTTGTGACGTGGAAGTCGAAATTGGCAAGCGCCGTGTTCGCATTCGCGGGCTATCGATGGACCTTGCCCAGCAGTTTCTGCGGGACTGCCTGAAATGATTCCGCCGAACACGCGAATCTGGATCGCAGCGGGGGTGACCGACATGCGTTGCGGCTTCGGTTCTTTAGCCGCGAAAGTGCAAACCGTACTGGAGAAAGACCCGTACGGCGGGAACATCTTCCTCTTCAGAGGCAAGCGCGGCGATCTGCTGAAAGCGCTTTACTGGTGCGACGGCGGGCTATGCCTGTTTGCAAAGCGTCTTGAAAAAGGACGTTTCGCGTGGCCACGTGCGGACTCCGGCGTCGTCGCACTCACCACTGCCCAGCTATCCCTTCTGCTTGAAGGCTTCGACTGGCGCCAGCCAGTCGAAGCAGTGCGCCCACGCAGCGCTTTGTAAACGATGGTCAAGCGATATTCGGGTATTCGAGGAAAGCCCGTAAACTGCCTTCATGGCTAAAAGTGTCCAACGCCCATAAATGGAAAATCCCCCTGTACCCCCTGCCAGACAAGGCTTTCGGGAGGAGGTCTCGAGTTTATGGGCGCTGAACCTGGGTGCGAAGGTTTGCGATCCGCAGCGC
>NZ_RJZE01000054.1 GCF_003986935.1 Paraburkholderia kururiensis JCM 10599 = LMG 19447
GATGATCCTGCGCAAGCTGCGGCTTTTTTACGCCCTGATTCTCGTCGCTTTGCTTGGCTTCGAAACTGCTACGCAGTCGGCAGCGTGAACTCATTTGCCGAGCAAAATGAATTGTTCAGGGCCGACTACCTATGCGGGAGCGGCGTTTTTGTTGAGAATGGAACGAAGGGGGCACTTCTCTGGCAAAGGGAAGACGAACACGTCGATTTCAATGAATTGAAATCATTCTTGACAGGATCCGCCACGGAACATCGTCGGGATGATGTCATCCGTCTTTTCGAGAAATTCAACGACTATCATCCTACTGGCCCCTACTGGTACATGACTGTCATTGGTACGGATCCAGCATTCCAGGGGCAGGGCGTCGGCTCCGACCTGCTCCAGTATTGGTTGCGGCTATGCGATCAGAAGCAAATGACTACATACTGCGAGGCCACAAGCTTGCCCGCGGTTCGCCTGTATGAGCGAATGGGCTGGACTGTACTTGACAGCGTCAGCATGGCTGATTCACCGGCCTTCTATCCAATGATAAGACATCCGAAGTAATCTTGGGGATTTTGACGATTCCAGCGACGGAGCTCGAATGGTATGACCGGCGACCGCCTTGGCGTAAAGCTATAGAGCTACGTCCCGGTGGTGCGTGTCCGTCGCTGGTTGCACACTAGCGTCCCCAACTTCGCAGGCTACTCCGAAGTCGCTACGTTCAGACGATGCGAATCGCCTCATCCCGAGATTTCACGGATCGACACATATCCTCATAGATTGGGGGCGGCCGGAAGCGTCCATGGCATGAGCGCCGCGTAGTCGTTAGATGTCGTGGCAACCGGCAACTTCGCGAACGATCAAACCATACGCGTGCACCCTTTCATCGTCCAGAACAACAAAGCGGGGCGGCAATCTGCCGCTCCTTGCTCCGCCACCAACCCACAAGGCCCCCAAGCCATCCCCGCGACGACGGTCGGGCCCAAAACATACAACACTCGTTTTCACCCACCCCAGCTCCGACAGGCACACCTATCGTAGCTGAAGGGCACTTGCGCTAATCAGCGTCGGCAGGCGTTGGCAAGGCGCCATCCAGCTCCGTCTTGATCTTGCTGAACAGCGATTCGTCCGAACGCCTATTCACGACAAGAAACCATGCAAGCCCGACCAGAACGTATGCGGCGAAATACCATGGGAACCTGTCGGCCGGTGCCGCTGGCGTAGGATACACAGTCGATATTGCTGCCGGAAGAATGAACGCAATGGCGGCGAGCGAGACAAACACGTCACGTGCCCGCAACTCACCGCGATGCCTCAGATATACCGGCGCGGCGAGGGACACCAGGATATAGCTGACCAGAAACCCGTACGTCGCAACTGTACCAAATTGATCGAAAATATCGGAGGGACTGTTTCCCAGTCCGAGCATCAGCAGAAGGCTGGCGAGCATGGTCGCTGCCGCCATTGTAGCGGCGACGTGAGGAGTTCTGTTTGATATGTGGACAAGTTTGAACGCTGAGGGCAATATGCCATGCCTGCCCATTGCGAGTAAAACGCGCGCAGCGGCATTGATACTGGCCACGGCACAGGCGAAAAGACTGACAGTCACACCAATTGAAATCAGCGTGCCGAGCCATGCGAAGTTTACGCGCCCAGAAAGGTAATTGTATGGATAATTGAAGTTAGCAAGTCTCGCGCCGGATGCATTAAATCCCGCCACCTCCACGTAGGCCGTCGTGACAAAAAAAAGACCGCTCAGGAGTATGCCCAATGCGATCGCACGAGGGATGTTCCGAAGTGGAGATCGGGCTTCTTCCCCAAGGGAAGCCGCACTTTCGAAACCCACATAGCCGAAGATTGCCAGCATGAGGCCATCGCGAACACCTCGAGCGTTGAAAGAGGCAAGATCCAGTTGCAAGTAGTCCAGCAGTCCTTCATGTCGCAGCACTATGATCGCGACGGCAGTAATCGAAAGAACAGAGAACCCCTCGATTGCAAGCATGAGCCTTGCAGAAATCTTCACGTTCTTCCATGCGACATACCAAGCTATGATCGAAAAGAACAGGCCTATAACTCCGGCCGGTAAACGTATCCCCGCTACATTCATGAGCATCGATGCGTAACTCAACGCGCCCGACATAACGGCCGTCGCAGTGAGCAGATAGGCTGCAAGCAGACACCATCCCGTCAAAAAACCTGCGACACTGCCGAGCCCCCGTCCTGCGAAAGTGTAGAGTGAACCAGGCGAAGACGTGCGCTTGGCGAACTGATTGACATTCAGTCCTACCAATACGATTCCGACGGTTGCAATGACGTACGATAACCACGTGCCCTGACCAGCTGACGCGAACACAAGGGGTACAATGATCAGTGGGGTGACCGATGGTGATATGTTGGCCACCGATTGAGCCAAAGTTTCAGGAAAGGAAAGGCATCTTCCGTGCAGGCGATCGCGGGACTTCTCGGCAAAATCGGACATATCGTTTCCTTTGGCAGACGCCCTGCACGCGTTACGTTAAATGACTTTCCACGGTGAGAGTCAACGTGAACCCGCACGAGGCAAAATAACTTCCCAGGATCGTGAAGATCCACAAGTTAAATGCAGGATGGCGGCAAAATTCGAACATCGCGGCGCGGGCATGGACACCGTGGCGGCACAATCTCCAAACGCCGTTGCGCCGCCTCAGGAAGGGACGCGTCTACGATGGGAATGGCAGCCGGTTGCCGCTGCCACCCCACCGGCCTTCAAATCCGCCCTTATCCCTTCGATGTCATCGCAGTGATAAGAGCGTCGAGCTGTACCTTCGTAGTACCAGGCGTAACGATAAGGTGACTAACGTCTTGACTCGCCAGTTGCCATTTCGCCTTCACGTCATCTCGAACCGGCGGAAAGACGACCGTCAAGGCTGACGGATTTCGCCAGGCGCGCACGCCGCGCTCGCCCAGCTCGCGTACGGCGTAGCCCGCAAGCGCTTCGCATTGCTCAAAGCTGCGCCGCAGACCCTCGATTCCCATGCTACGAATTGCGTACCACAGCAGTATGGGAGCGTATGCACTTCGGGAGCCCCCGAGCGTCGAATCATGGCTGCCGATGTAGTCGATCGCCCTCGTGATACGCTCAACATGGGACCTGCGGGTAACGACAACGCCGCACGGCATTGGGGCGCCAATGAATTTGTGGCCACTGATCGTGATGGAATCTGCTCCGTCTACAAAATCGAACGTGGGACGTGGATTGATGAACGGCGCGTAAGGTCCGCATAGCGCGGCATCAGAATGCACGTAGACCCGATCAATGCCGATCTCTGCGAACGCTGCCCTGATCTTGCCGACGTTGTCCCTGCCCTCCTTCATGGTTGTCCCTATGTTGGCGACGACAACTGCAGGTCGGCCAGCGTGCGATTGAGCGCGCAGTTTCATGTCCTCATAATCGATCTGCCCAGAATCATCGGATTGCACGACCTCATACGCCAGATTCAGAAGCCGCACTGCCTTACTAACGCTGTAATGCGTGTCGCGGGAGAAGTAGGCAACACCCTCCGGATAGATCTCACGTCCAAGGTACAACCCGAAAATGTTCCCCTCCGTACCTCCGTTCGTGACGTAGCCCCAATAGTCGTCCGATGGAGCTCGAAAGAGAGCCGCAAAGAATTCGACCACCTCCCTCTCGAGATCTCGCGAATCCACACGATATATTCCCTTTTCGAATGGATCCCCAAGGTTGTTCCCGGTCATGGTCATAAATCTCGACAAACGACTATAATCGAAATGTTTGGCAAATGGATATCCAAGAAAATTATCATTTGCAGTCCTCATAGATTCATAGAGAGCATCAAGGCGAATCTCATCGTTCATGCTTAACATCCGACCTCCTTCACTAAAAGACTTGTCTAAACAAGCTTGCTGCCCGATCGGGCTTCTGAAATGTGGGTTCCTGATGGCGCGCTTGATCCGTGCGGCGTGCCGGACATCCTTCCATCCCGAAGGTTGAGCGGCGAAGGCAGTACCAGTGCAGTTCCCTCTGGATCGGCGCCTGCGTCTACACTGGCAGTGTGCGCGGAACGTCCCGGCAGTTCTCGCTCCATGCCGTTGCGTCGGACCTCGTCGAGGCGATAGCCCAGCGTGTAGATGGAACTCAGACGTACGCCGTTCTCCGGGCATAACCCAAGTTTCTTTCTCAGGCGGTAGATGTGCGTATCAATGGTGCGCGACACGTTGTTCAGCGACCCGCCCCATGCAGCTACCGATATGATCTGCCGGGACAGAACCTTCCCCACGTTGTGGAACAGAAACGTCAATAGAAAGAATTCTTTTGGCGTGAGGCAAACGGGTTCGCTTCGAAGCGTGATCGTCTTTTCGTTCAAGTCAAGCTCGAAATCGCCCACACGAATCGCCGGTAACGCACATTCGGTCGGCCTGTGCCGTCGACGCCATGCATCAATCCGCGTAGTGAGGTCTACTCCGCTAAACGGCTTCAGAATGTAGTCATCGAAGAGAAATTCCGGCGTTGACAGGAGCTCCATCTCCATTTTCCGACTGGCGAGACAAACGATGCCGAGTTCCGGGCCAGCGCGACACCGCATGCGCTCCAACAGCTCGGCACCTCTCGCCGCGCGCGGCAGCCAGTCCATCAGTACGAGGTTGACTGATTCGGAACACATAAGCTCGAGAGCCATGTTACCGTCATCCGTTCGGAAGACCCGATGGCCCATACATCGCATAAAGGCATGCAGTGCCTCGCAGTTTTGCACGTCGTCATCAACTAGCAGGATCTTCATGGCGGATATCCATTTCGCATTACATCTCTTCAAAAAGCTCCGTAACCTCCAGCCCGCGCACACGCCTGCGCTTCGGGTCAACGAGCGTCCCCGAAAGTAACACCTCCCTGTTTCAAAATTATGCAATTCGAATTCGCATTAAATTACGAATTTCCCTTAAAACAATTTAACAAACAAACGACAATTCGTCGTCGGCAGAAACGCGATTTTTTCAATTTGTGACTTTCTGCTACGGAATTGCCTGAACTTCATATAGGAATTCTCCTACAGCGGGCCGATGGACGCCCTTTCGTACGCGTTAAGGCAGAGGACTTTTTGCGGAGCGGAAACGGCGCACTGAGCGGGCCAAGGCGTGGAGGCCAAGGCCGTTTCCGCTCCGTAAAAAATTCTTTGAGCTAAACCGCTCCGCAGACGGTGACGACTATGGGCATTGAATCGTTGCGGTCGTAGGTCATCTCGCCAGTAGCGATGTTCGAGCCGGTGGGTATGTGGGGAGTTGCGTATGCGATGGCTGGTCGCGCAACTGATTTGACGAGATCGCGCGGTAAACGCAAGCGGCGACGCGGTTGGACGGCTGCGTGTGGCACGAGCAGGCTTACCGTGTTCGCCGAAACAGCGCGGACACGGCGGATAGTGTGGGGCATCGCGTGTTTCATACGGCCGCCTGCGCCGGCGGCGCTCGTGGCGAAGTGCTCGGTAGCCAGCGCGCGATGTCGAACATGTGCCCTTGGGAACAAGCCGGACACACGCGCAACGAGCGGCCGGTCAGCGCCTCGTAGTGGTCGCGATAGTCGGCCGGTGGCGAGCAGGTGTCACGCGCTGGCGATTTGGCGTCTAGCAGGCGGCGACAGGTCGCCAGTCGCGCTTCGCGCAGGCGATTGCTGAGCAGACCGTAGTGACGGATGCGCTGGAGTCCGTGTGGCAGCACATGCTGCAGGAAGCGCCGGATGAATTCCTGCACGGGCAGGCGCATCGTGCGTGGCTTGTCCGCTCGGCGATAGTCTTTCCACCGAAACGTCACGTGCGAGTCGTCGCACGCGAGCAGGCGGTGATTGGCGATCGCAACGCGATGCGTGTAGCGGCCCAGATAGTCGAGCACTTGTTGCGGGCCGCCGAACGGCGCCTTGGCATAGACGACCCAATCGGTGCGACGCGCGTCGGCCAGCGCGCGGGCGAATGCGTCCGGCTCGGCCAGCGGCGCGAGCGACGCGCAGAACTGCAAGGCGCCGGTCTCGAAGGCCTGCTGCAGGCGCGCGAGAAACAGCCGGCGGAACAGGCGCGAGAGCACGCGCACGGGCAGGAAGAAGCCGGGGCGGCAGGCGACCCAGCGTTGCCCGTCCGGCGACAGACCGCCGCCCGGTACCACGCAGTGCAGGTGCGAGTGATGGACCAGGTTCTGCCCCCAGGTATGCAGAATCGCGATGAAGCCGATTACGGCGCCGAGGTGGCGAGGATCGGCGGCGATCGTCTGCAGCGTTTCGGCGGTGGCCTGAAACAGAATCTCGTAGACAACGCGCTTGTTCTGGAAGGCCATCGCGGCCCGATTCGGGCAGCGTGAACACCACGTGGAAGTACGGCACCGGCAAGAGGTCGGCGTGACGGTCGTCAAGCCATCGTGCGCGGGCGAGCGACTGGCACTTCGGGCAGTGCCGGTTGCGGCACGAGTTGTAGGCAATCCGTTGATGGCCGCAGGCATCGCATTGCTCGAGATGGCCGCCGAGCGCCGTGGTCCGGCATTGCTCAATGGCACGCATAACGCGATACTGGGCGCGATTGATCGCATCGGCATGCTGGTGCCGATAGGTCGGGCCATGGCGGCGCAAGATGTCCGCCAGTTCCAGCCGGGGCGACATGATCGCCGCTCAATCGCTGGCGGACGAGGACTCGGGTGGCGTGAACGGGGTGACTGACTGGGGAAGCCGGTCGAATGGGCTGGTGGTCGCGCACACGGTGCTGGTCGCGACCTTCAAATAGCGCGATGTGGTGGCGAGGCTGCGATGACCGAGCAGCAACTGGATGGTCCGCACGTCGGTGCCGGATTCGAGCAGGTGCGTGGCAAACGCATGGCGCAGCGCGTGCGGCGTGATGGGCTTGCGGATGCCGGCGCGTTGGCGAGCCTTCTGGCAGACTCGCCACAGTATGCCGGCACTGATCGGCTGATCCGGGAAGCGGCCGGGGAATAGCCAGTGTTCAGGACGACCAAGGCGCCAGTACTCGCGCAGGATCTCGAGCAGCCGCGGCGACAGCATCACGTAGCGGTCGGCCTGTCCTTTACCCTGGGCAACGCGCAGCACCATGCGCTGGCTGTCGATGTCGCTGACCGTCAGGTGGGTCGCCTCCGAGATCCGCAGTCCGCCGGCGTAGGCGGTCATGAGGATCGCGCGGTACTTGACGCTACGGATCGACTCGAAGAAGCGCATCACTTCGTCCGGGCTGAGAATGACCGGCAACGTGCGCGGTACCTTCGAGGTGGCGATCTCGTCGATCGTCCAACCCCGCCTGAGGGTGACGTTGTAGAGAAAGCGCAACGCGGCGGTCGCGACCATCAGAGTGCTGCCGGCGCGCCCGGCCTCGACCAGATACACCTGCCAGGCTCGAATCTCCTCCGGGCCGAGCTGCTCGGGCGAGCGTCCGAAATGCCGCGCGAAAGCGCGCACATACTGGACGTACACCCGCTGGGTATTGGCCGCGAGGTTGCGCACGCGCATATCCTCGATCATGCGTCGACGTAATGCCGTCATGGTGGGTCTCCTCGAATCGGACCGGGCAGCCCGCTGCTGCCGGTGCCACATTCGAGAAGCGTCGCACCTTTGATCGTGCGGTGACGCTGAATTACTACCCCTACCGCGTCAGCGGTTTAGTTCAAAAACCGTTATCAAGATAATACTGCGGCACCGGTGGCCACCGTTCCGGTTACCTCCATGGTGAGACTTTGCGGGAGAACCCGTCATGACAACCCTGCGTGGCGCCCACGGCGCGCTGCACCTGATCACCGAGCTCGACGAGGCCCGCCAGGTCCGCCGCGCCCTGCGCCTCGAGGCCACCGTCGACGGCAACCTGCTGCTCACCGACGCCGACCTGCGCCGCCCCGGCCGTCCCCGCGTGCGGCGCTTCGCCATCACCCCGGCCGAACTCGTGGCCGCGATCCGCCGCCACGGCCTCGCGCTGGAGAGCACCGATGTCTGAGCTTCCCGTACCGGCCCCGTCCGAAGGGCGGCGCCTGAGCGCCGCGCATTTCCACGCCCTCGCGGCCGTGCCGCCCGAGACCGAGTGGTTTGCCAACCTCGACAACCCCCACACGCGGCGCGCCTACCGCAACGACCTGCGCGACTTCATGGCCTTCACCGGCATCGCGCGGCCCGAGGAATTCCGCGTGGTCACGCGCGCGCACGTGCTCGCCTGGCGCAAGGTGCTCGAGGATCGCGCGCTCACGGGCGCCACCATCCGCCGCAAGCTTGCCGCGCTCTCCTCACTGTTCGATTACCTGTGCGAGAAAAATGCCGTCGACGCCAACCCGGTCAGGGGCGCGAAGCGGCCGAAGATGGACAGCCATGAGGGCAAAACGCCGGCGCTCGGTGACCATCAGGCGCGCGCGCTGCTCGACGCGCCCGACGCATCGACCCTGAAAGGCCTGCGCGACCGCGCGCTGCTCTCGGTGCTGCTCTTTCACGGCCTGCGCCGCGAGGAGGTGTGCCGCCTCACCGTGCGCGACGTGCACGCCCGCCGTGGCGTGCTTCACCTGCGCGTGCACGGCAAGGGCAGCAAGATCCGCTACCTGCCGCTGCATCCGGGCACGGCGGAGCGCATCCACGCGTATCTGGAAGCAGCGGGCCATGGCGGCCTGCCGGCCGCGCCGCTGTTCCAGCCCGTGAAGCGGGCCACCGGTCACGCCATCACGCCCGATGGCGTCTACCGGGTAGTGTGCGCCTATGCGGCACAGGCAGGGATCGCCGTCGAAGGCCTCGGCGTGCATGGCCTGCGCGCGACAGCGGCCACCAACGCGCTCGATCATGAGGCCGACATCGCGAAGGTCCAGGAATGGCTCGGCCACGCCAGCATCGCCACCACGCGCCTCTATGACCGGCGCAGGAGCCGGCCCGAGGACTCACCAACGTTCAGGATTACGTACTAGCGGCGCCACTTCCCCGGGAGCCATCGTTCGCGGACCGCGCGTTGTTGATCTCCATCAACGACGGATAACAGGCACCGGCGACGATAACCACCACACGGGCCGGTTCGGGCCCCGATACATTGGGGGACATGCATGCAGACAGACGATGGCGGCGCGGCAACGGTCCGCGTCATGGTGATCAGCCCCAGTCCGCTGGTATGCGCGGGCCTCAGGAGTGTGTTCGGGACGGCCGGCGATATCGCCGTCGTCGCGGAAATCTCCGGTCCGCTCACGGCGCAGCCGGACATCGGCACGCGGGACACCGACGTGGTGCTGCTCGACGCCCTGGCGCTCCGGGAACCCGCCGGCCCCATGATCCGGCGCGCCCTGCTGCATGCCCATGCGCCGGTTCTCGTGTTCACGATGCGCGACAGCATGCCGGGCATGGTGCCGCTGCTGCGGGATTACGCGAGGGGCTACGTGGCCAGGGAGAGCGCACCGGAGGTCCTCGTCGCCGCCATCCGCTGCGTGGCCGCCGGCGGGCAGTTCACCGATCCCGCCCTGGCCGCGGGCAGGACCGCGCTGTGGGCCGACGGCCTCCAGGCGCTGTCCAGCCGCGAGCTCGAGGTGCTGCGCTGTCTGGCGCGCGGCTACACCGTCGCCCGTACCGCCAGCGCCCTGGGGCTGGCCAGCACGACCGTCTACACCCACAGGACGAGCATCATGCGCAAGCTCCAGCTGCACGGCAGCGCGGATCTCGTCGCCTTCGTCATGACAGGTAATATTCCGCACACCTCTTTCAGTTCGCAATCCGTATAATCGGCCTCCCCCGCGCCGGCGGCCGGCGCGGCATGAACGGAGACAATGCCTCACCATGCTGGCCGGCTATGCGCGCGTGTCAACCGATGAGCAGCACCTGGATCTCCAGCTGGCCGCCCTGACGGAGTACGGCTGCAAAGTGATCTTCCGCGATCACGGCTGCTCCGGCGTCGATGCCCGGCGCCCCGGCCTGCTGGCCGCGCTTGAGGCGCTCGGGCCCGGCGACACCTTCGTGGTGTGGCGCCTCGACCGGCTCGGCCGCTCGCTGGCCGACCTCATCGACTGGATGGCCCGCTTCAGTGAACAGGGCGTGCGGTTCGTCTCGCTGACCGAGTCAATCGACACCACCTCCCCCACCGGCCGCTTCATGTTCCACATGATCGCCGCGCTCGCCGAGTTCGAGCGCGGACTGATCACCGAGCGCACCCGCGCGGGGCTGGCCGCCGCCCGCGAGCGGGGCCGCGCGCCGGGCCGCCCGGCCGCCCTCACGGCCAACCAGCTGGCGCAGGCGCGCGCCCTGCTGGCCACCGAACCACTCGAGGCCGTGGCCCGCCACTTCAACGTCCACCGGCATACCCTGCGCCGTCATCTGCGCAGGACTGGCACCGGCTGAGCGCGCGCCAGGGGAACGCGGCGGGCCGGTCAGATCTCGAATGCTGCGCGGTCGCGCCCCGCGATCCAGGCAGGCGCCCGCCCCCTGCCGCTCCACGTCGCGCCACTCAAGGGGTCACGGTACTTCACCGGCGGGGAGCCTTCCATCCCCCTGCCGCGGGGCGTCATCAGATCTTCCGGCGTGATGCGAAATTCCGTCATCAGGCCGCGGATCGTCGCGAGTGCCCCGTTACGCAGGACCTCCCGTTCGGCCGCGATGCGCGCGTCCAGCTCGCGCAGCTCGGCGAGCAGTTCCCTGTACGTCTTCGTCATGCTTCATGTTCCCCGGCTGCCGGCCGTGTGCGGGGCGCGCGCGCCATTCATTCGCCGGTCGGCGTGAGCCGGCTGCCCGGCAGCGGCCCGGAGAATGCAGTTGTTGAAGATGGTCCCGACTGTCAGAAGCAGCTCGATGTCATCCGCAGCGCAGTCGCTGCCGGACATGAAAAACGTCATTACAGCACGCGCAGCAGCGTGAGGATCGTGTCGGGCGTGGTCTGTCCGGCCCGCACCGCTATCAGCGCGAGGTGATTCCACGGCGAAATGGAGCG
>NZ_RJZE01000055.1 GCF_003986935.1 Paraburkholderia kururiensis JCM 10599 = LMG 19447
GTCGGCCCTTGCGGTTCGATGATCGCGCATTCCGTGTGTCCAAAGTAGTCCCCACCACTTGAAGTAACGGGCATCACTTTGGACACAGGCTTCAGCTCTGTCCATGCGGCCATCAAATGACGCATACCTTGCTTCAAGTGCGAACACAGGTCTTCGTGACTGTCCGAGTTGCCGCATTTGGCATCTGCAATCGCCAACTGAATATGTTCGTTCGCGGCACGGGCGGCCGACAGTTGCGACTCTTTATCGACCTCGGACGCTTGATGCTTGCTGCAACCATATGCAAGCGCGGCAACGAGCGCAACAATGTGGGCAGCACTTCTCATTACTCGTCGTTTTCCGTTGTTTAGGAGCGGAGACGCGCCGTGCCGTAAATCAGTGCCAACGCCAGCAGCACAGGCGCGCAGATTACGAGGAACAGGACAATGCTGCTCGGTACGGCGTTCGATGCCAGCCAGATAATTTCGGAGTTTGAGCAGTGGACCTGCAGGGCCAACAAAACGATGCAGACGGCCACGACAGCCGAAAACAGCACGTTGTCTCGTTGATTGGTAGTAAGCATTGTTTTCCTAGCCTTGGCGGCGGTTGATGCGCCAAAAGATGTTCGTGGCAACAACGGCAGCGGTCGAGTTAATTAGACACGCCAGCGCGATTTTTGGAGCCATTTCAATCCACCACGGCCGAGCGGCGATGAGTTGCATCGTGTGGACACTGATAATGACAGGATGATCCATGTTGTTTTCCTACGCGTTTCGGGTCTTGCGGAACACCACGACGTTCGCACCTGCCGTCACGTTGTCGAGGCCTACGGCATCGTCGCCATAAATCCTTGTGAGCGCTTCACGAATCGCTTGCTCCGACGCATCAGGCCGCTCCCCCGCCAGATGCGGACGGCGACCGACCACGCGCGCTGCACCAAACTCGTTGACCTCAACAATGTCGCCGGGGCGCGCTCCAATGGAGGCAAGCGTCTTTGCGATGACATCGCTGAGAGGTGACTTCCCCATGCGCGTGGTTGGCGCTGCGACGCCGTGTCCGAGCTTGAATACGCCGCTCGGTTCCGGCCTTCCGACGAGCGCCTTTGCCCACTTGAACATCGAACTTAGCGTCATTGCTGTTTTCCTCGCTTGTCAGCGATGCTCGCGTCTAGCGGGCGTGCCAGTGCGGTGTGACATCAATCCAGTCGCCGAGATCGTCTTCCACGACTCCGGGAAACCCGTTGGGCCAGCCCTTCAGATTGGCCCGGATGAAGGGGTCCTGCGCGTTCCGCGCTCCCTCCGCATCCAGGCGGCTCACGCGCTGCGCGTCGAGTTCCTCATTGATGAGCCTGACCAGTTCGGCACGCAGACGGCGGCGGTCCTTGTAGAACGACGTCGGATCGATCTCCCACTGCGGCGGGAAATTCAGGCTCGCGGGTACGACGTCCTTGTCACTCAGGCGCTCAAGCAGGCGCCCCGAATACCCGTGCCTGTCGGACTGGATACGAACGGTGAACCGGCGTCCGTTTTTCTCATAAAAATGCACCCGGTGGTTACACACTCTGTGTCACATCATCAGTCATATCTGGTTTTCCGATGCCTGTTATCGAATCGAGACCAGAAGCATCATGCCAAGCAGTGCGCCAAAAAACAGATAGAGCCAGCCGCTCCCTCGCTTGGGTTCTTCGTAATTCATGGTCGCGGAGGGGGGCGGCTGTCGCAACGACACGACAGCGGCACACGAGAGACTTCCTCGAAGCTCACGGATTCGCTTCGTGATCTGCCGCCGCTCGTTCCAAGTCACCGGCTCCACGTTCGCCGTATCGAGTCGGGCAACAAGCCGGTTCAACTCGGACAGGTCTTCTAGATTCTTCGTGTACATGCCGCGCCCCTCTTTCATGCGTTTTCCGATGGCTATGCGCCGGTTCTAGCTATGGCGAACCTCACGGCTCGGATGATGCCGGCGGTCGCGAAATTCAATGTGGTGATTGCCGCCATGAGCGCTAAGAAAATCACGAGCAGTGCCACAGTGCAGATGACCATCCGCGAAGGCAATTCCATAATGACGCCGCCAAGATCGTTACGCGACGCATCGCGAAGATGCAAGTCCAAGAACGGCAGATAGCGGCCGACCCCCGAGGATTCGAGAATGTGCGCGGCCTGCGGCGAGTAATGCCACACGGCCACGCCGACACCGATCATCAGCGTGACGAGGATGAGCGCCAAAAAGAAGCTCGCAATTACGACGAACGGATTAGCACCCTTGGTAGCTCGACCAAGCCAAAACGCAAATATGAGTTCGACTACGTTCACCATCCACTCCTGGCTTCAGTGGTTTTCCCATCAGTTGTGCGACGGCTTTTGAAGCAGCAGCGCTACCGTACCGGGGTCAGCGTCGCGGGCCGGGCCGTCGATCAGCTTCGCGGCTGGGAGCGACCACTGGCCGGTTGCGCTAACAAAATTGCCGTGAGCATCCAGATAGCCGCCGTTCGCGCCCAGCATCATCGCCACTCGTCGCGCGGTGTCTTCCATCTGGTGCTGGCTCGCGAGATACAGGATCTGATAGTCCCCGGTGTCTGCCAGTCGAAGATCGAGGCCCGTACGCTCACCGTTTGCCGGATAGCCATGCCCTCGTGCACCCACATCGGCGGAATCGCGAATATCGCAATATTGCTGCTCCGCACTGTCGAGAAGCATTGCCGGACGGCGACACAGCGGAGCGTGATAAACCACCCATCCGGCCAAGGCCCCGAACGAAAGCGCTGCCATTAATGGCGCAAATCGGGTGGCTTTCGTTTTCAAGCTTTGCATTTCTTGTTTTCCTAGTCGTTCGATGCCGCACCAACCTCAGCGCGAATCCGCACCATCTGCGCCTCGCAGGCCTGCCCCAATTCATCGTCGCCAGCCGCGAACGCGAACGACTGAATCGCCTTCAGCAAGGAATGACGCCAATGCGGCGGCTGTGACTGCTCGACCCCGAGTAACCGCAACGCCTCATTCAATCGGTCCATGTCGCTTTCCGCTATTCCAAAATGGTTTGCAGGCGAGCGAGCGCATCTTCGACAACTTCGACCGGTGCGCGCTCGACCTTGCGGGCACCCCGCGCCTCCAGATCGAGCGTGCGAACCATGTTAACCAAAGCCACACCCTGCGTTTCAGTGCCAGAACCCGAGAGCGGTACTGCGAATCCGGCATATCGTGCGAATTCGCCGCCCTGCGTGATCGGCGCAACGAGCGCCACGCCGAGCGTGTTGAATGCAGCGGGCGAGAGAACGAGCGCGGGCCGGAAATCCCCTTGTTGCTCCTTGCCCACGGTCGGATTCAGGCTGACGCGCACGATATCGCCACGCTCGAACTTGACGCGTTTCACCATGCCTCGCGCCCCGCTGGCTGGACCTCACCCCATGCACCGAGGTCTGCAGGTTGCGGGGCCTTCGGATCGCACTGCGCGACCAGTTCATCCAGCGAATACTTTCGGCGGGCAGGCGAAAGCAACACGCCATCGGGCCGCACGTCGGCATTCAGCGAGCTACCCGCCGACGCGCCGATTTGCTCCAGCAACACAGCTGGCAGCCGGACTGCCGCGCTGTTACCCCACTTCTGAATTTTGAGTTCCATATCTCGCTCCGAATGTAGATCCATTGTAGACACTGGCCAAAGAAGATGCAAGTGGTATGTATCTACATTGACGCTACATTCGGCTTGCGTGAGCCGATATTGCCTACCCGGTTTATCGGCATCCCAGGCCGAAATTGAATGCCCGCACGCGTTAAATTGGCCTCATAACACTTCGCGCAACATCTGCCGTAGCCTTTTATCGGACACGGCCAGATAGGGCCGAACGTTCTCGAGGTCCGCATGACCTAAAAGCTGCTGCACCGTCTCAATATCATGCCCTTGCTCGATGAGGTTGCTGGCGAACGTACGGCGTCCCGAGTGAGATGAACCACCGCCTATGCCCGCGTCCCCGTACAGCTTTGTGACGTGGGATTGCAAGCTGTCACACCCGGCGTAATCGACCTGCTTCCCGGCCTCGTTGATGCGGCGCTTGGTGTTCATTGCAAACTTGCGGCCGTTGCCAGCAAGGACGAGGGAACTAGACGGCGCGAGTCCGCGATAGCGCTCTGCGGTTAGATCGGTTCCGACGCCTCGCGCAATGCGATGGCTCGGATAGGATTCCAACGCCGAAACTGCTTTTGGATGGGTGAGATAGACGCATCGTTTCTCCCACTTAGCCACAGTGATGCGCTTGTCCGATCGGCTTGCAAATATTAGGTGAGTTGTCCGTGACGTGGATCGGCAACAGAATCGCTTCGAGCGGACCGCTTACGCCGCATAAGCAGGCCGATGGGCACCTACACAAGGTTCGGACGAGATTCCAACATGCGAAGCCTGCGCAGAAAGGTTTGGCCTGCGTTTTGACACGGCCTCGGCCACATGCGGTCATTGCCAGCGACGGTGCGTTCACGTGCGGATGTGCAGTTCGAACCTGACACCAGCCTTTCAGGCCTATTGATTATGTGATTGTGTTCTGTGGACCTGTTGACCTTCTCGACGGGATCAATCAGCCTGCACCGGTTGCCAGATGGCCAGGCGAGCGGCGGATTGAGGGCACTGATCGACCACTACTCCTGCTTGAGTTGCATTTTCACGTCCCTTACCTGGACTAGGCGCTTCGATAGCTCGTTCGTATCGAATGCGTGCTGGCCGTCCGGGCGTGAAGCAAGCAGGCTGTAAAAGCTTTCCAGGTTCGCGACAAGGTTGCGGTTACCCGGGTCGAGCGATAGGGCTCCCAGAAAGTTCGCGACAATGGCTTGCTCCTCTTTGGCGGGATCGGAACTCGCACAACAGCGAGCCGCGCGGAACATCGTTTGCAGGTTGCGTGCTTCTGCGCTCTGTGGAGCCAGTGCCGCTAGTCAAACGCTCGCGGAGTTGGAAACGAGCGCCGCTGTCGCATCAACTGTAACGGTGGCTTTCTGGCGTGCAATTGGGGAGCTGATGGACCGCTCTGGGTCGCGTACTGGTGATTCCTGCCGTCCGACGAAATGGGTGCGTATTCGAATTGCATAACTCAACGACCGGCCCAACAAGAAACGGTCGACTGCGCGGCCCCAACCGTCGACGATCGAATAGAAGTTCATGGCGCATCGTCGGGTTGCCTATGTGCGCTACCGCTCATATCTACTTCGGCATCTTGTTCTAAGCTAACTTCGGTAACGCATTGCGCGCGGAGTTAGAAGCGACTCAAACAGCTGTGGTCTCAGGGCAAAAAGTGAAAGGAGGCAATCGATGCTCCTAACGTCTTTTCGAAGCAATTCGCGCACGCCACAAGTTTCCAGTCTCTGAAAGCGTACTGTGCCCGTTGCCTTCACCCGCATCGAAGTCGCCGGGCAACTGGTTACTTACTCGAGGGGCAACGCTTTTTCCTTCCTAACCCTACGCGGCGGGGTTGGCGCCTGCGGTGTGGTCGAAAGCGCAATCTTCGCCCCCGATCCGCGTGAGCTACCTGTTTTCGCACACCGCGAGCTGGTACGCCGACGATCACGGCGCACACGGCGCCTATGTAACGGTTGAAGCCCTCGAACTGAACCGTTGGAGCTACAGCCCTATCGGAGACATCCATGGCCGAGCTTAGCGATCCGCATGGACTTACGTCCCTCGTTCGTACGGAGTTCCGAAATTTGCCGTTTCGAGAACTGCTCAACCAGTCGCCGACAGTTCTCCTAGGAGTCACGCCAGCCGCGGCAACTTCGCTCGGCAAACTCGATATCAATACCGTATTCGACTTGGCCACGTCGAGCATATTCGACGATGCCGCGAAACTGGTGGAAGCCGCGCAGGATCGGAAGAACGTACTGAACCTGCACGGGAGCGCGCCGTCGGATCTGGTCGATGCCACGAACAGCGCTGGCTGTCGATGGCGGTCCAAATCCGCGCTTTTCGGGCGGCGTCAGATAGCGGCGGCACGGCATCTCGTGCCGCACGAGAGAGCGACAGCCAGTTGCGATGAAGTGGGATGAGATCGCGCGCGTAGCAGGGAGCCCGTAGGGCGACTGGAGACGCGCGCGGCGCGTGCTGTAGATGCGGGGACGGGGTGTGGTAGAACGGCACTGCACCGAAGAAACAGCAGGTGCGACGCCTCTCTAACCGCCAAGCCAGACCGGCGTCGCACCTCCACGGACCCATATGGCCAGCCCTTCGGCGCGGTCGGGGCACTCGTGTGGCCCAAGTATCGCATTGCTCACGCGTCGCGTCGACCGGGTTCGAATCCATTTCTTCGGCGTTCCCCCGGAACTGCCGATGTCATCAGAAGTCACTGGCCGTCTGTACCTGTGCGCCCGTTGCCGGATGCAGGTCTTCATCTGCCGCCGGTGTGACCGCGGCAACCGGTACTGCCGGGACTGCGCCGCTGTCGCACGCCGGAACAATGTGCGCGAAGCCGGACGCCGTTACCAGCAGACCCGCCGCGGGCGCTTCGCCCATGCCGCGCGGGCCCGGCGGTATCGGGCACGGCGTCAACTCGTGACGCATCACGGTTCACCCGATCCCCACGCCGATGGTGTACTGCAGCCGGACCACGACGCTGCGGCCGGCGCCGCCGTCGCACTCGCCAACGCCGCCGTTCGTGCAGCGGCGCCGCACCAGCTGAGGTGCCATTGCTGTGGCCGCGATCTGCCGCCATTGGTGCGAACCGGTTTTGTACGCCGTCGCGGTCCCCATCATGTTCGTCCCGAAGGCGTTGCCCTCGGCCGTCGTTCAGATTGCGGAGACTCCGATGACGATTCCGGTTGAACTCGAGGCGCAGATCCTGCGCCTGTATCACGTCGAGAAGTGGCCGTGCGGCACCATCGCGAAGCAGTTGCGCGTGCACCGTGAGACCGTGCAGCGGGTGCTCGCCAGTGCCGGCCTGCCCCGATATGGTCCGACGCCGAAGCCTTCGATGATCGAGCCGTACCTGCCGTTCATCCGGCAGACGCTGGAGAAATATCCGACGCTCACAGGCAGCCGCCTGTATGTGATGGTGCGCGAGCGCGGCTACGCGGGCGCCCGCGACCACTTCCGCCATATGCTTGCGCTACATCGTCCGCGCAAGCCCGCAGAGGCCTTCCTGCGACTGCGTACGTTGCCCGGCGAACAGGCCCAGGTCGACTGGGGCCACTTCGGCTACATCGAGATCGGCCGTGCGCGGCGGCCACTGATGGCCTTCGTGATGGTGCTCTCGTATTCGCGCGACATCTATCTGCACTTCTTCCTCGACGCCCGGATGGAGAACTTCCTGCGCGGGCACGTCGGCGCGTTCAACACGTGGTGCGGGCTGCCCAGGGTCCTGCTCTACGACAACCTGAAGTCGGCCGTTCTTGAGCGCGTCGGCGACGCGATCCGCTTCCATCCCACACTGCTCGCGTTCGCTGGCCATTACCGCTTCGAGCCGCGGCCCGTGGCTGTTGCCCGGGGCAACGAGAAGGGACGTGTGGAGCGCGCGATCCGCCATGTCCGCGAAGCGTTCTTTGCCGCGCGCAGGTTCACCGACCTGGACGACCTTAACGCACAGGCCGGGCAGTGGTGCCGCACCCAGGCGGCTGACCGGCCGTGCCCCGAGGACCGCGCGATGACCGTGCGCGAGGCGTTCGCACGCGAGAGGCCGCTGCTGCTGCCGCTGCCCGATAACCCGTTCCCCGTGGAAGAGCAACTGGCCGTGAAGGTAGGCAAGACGCCCTACGTGCGTTTCGACCTGAACGACTACACGGTACCGCACACGCACGTGCGCCGCACTCTCACCGTTCGCGCCGACCTCACCCAGGTCCGGGTGTTCGATGGTGCAGAGATGATTGCCAGCCATCGCCGCAGTTACGACCGTCAGGAGCAGATCGAAGACCCGCAGCACCTGAAGACGCTTGAGGCGTTCAAGCGCGAGGCGCGCCAGCACCGTGGCATCAACAGCCTGACGCGGGCCGTTCCCGCCTGCCAGCTGCTGCTGATGCGCGCGGCCGAGCGCGGCGCAAACATCGGCGGCCTCACGACCTCGCTGCTGCGTCTGCTTGACCGCTATGGCGCCGCCGAACTGCAGGCTGCCGTCGAAGACGCCCTGCGCGCGGGATCGGCACATACGAATACCGTACGCGCAGCGCTGGAGCGGCGCCGCGTCGCGCGAGGGGCGCCACCGCCCGTCGCCATGAATCTGCCGGAGCATGTGCGCCGCAAGGACGCGCCCGTACGGCCACACCGGCTTGATACCTACGATCAACTGACAGCGGAGGAAGAAGATGGCGCCGACCACGATAAACACTGAAGTGCTGCGCCTGCGTGCCAAGGCGCTGCGTCTGAACGGTCTCGTCGAGCACTGGAGCGAGATCGACGGCGCCACGTGGCTCGCGCCGCTGCTGCAATGGGAAGAGGACGAACGCGCGCACCGCTCTCTGCAGCGGCGCATCCGGGCAGCGAAACTCGGCACCTTCAAGGCAATGGGTAATTTCGACTGGGACTGGCCCGCGAAGATCGATCGCGCGGCAGTGGAGGACCTGATGTCGCTGACGTTCCTGGCCGACGCCACCAACGTCGTGTTTATCGGCCCGAACGGCGTGGGCAAGTCGACGCTGGCGCAGAACGTGGCACACCACGCGCTCATCCAGGGACATACGGTGCTGTTCAAGTCGGCCAGCGAGATGCTCGGCGAGCTGGCCGCGCTCGACAGCGATTCAGCCTTGCGCCGGCGTCTGCGCCACTACGCGACGCCCGACATCCTCGTGATCGACGAGGTCGGCTACCTCTCGTACTCCAATCGCCACGCCGATCTGCTGTTCGAACTCGTCAGCCGCCGGTATGAGTCCCGTTCGACCATCGTCACGACCAACAAGCCGTTCGCGCAGTGGTCTGAAGTGTTCCCCAACGCGGCCTGCGTCGTCTCGCTGGTTGACCGTCTGGTCCATCGCGCGGAGGTCATTTCCATCGAGGGTGAATCGTACCGGCTCAAGGAGGCACGGGAACGCAACGAGGCGCGCGCACGCCAGCGCAGGAACCGCAAGCCCGCCACGAAGAAGGCGGCCGCATGAAGCGCGACCCCATGTTGCCATCAGGCAGGCGTCGCGGACTGGCGTTCATCGTGCCGGACGACTGGACACCCGAACAGGCGCTCGCCGTGTTCGAACTGCTTGAGGATCTGCTGGCCATCGTGACCGGCTTCTACGGACCCCAGCTTCATGAGCTGCTGCGCCAGCAGCGCATGCCAGCGCGCGTTCGCAGTCCCAAACGCGATCCACCGTTCTGACGTGAATCGCCGCAGTTTCAATCGAAGGGGGCCGTGTTGGCCCCCTTGTTACTTGAACGATTTGCATCCCGATCGGCGCCGCCCAAAAAGCGCGGTTTTACACCGCCGCTAACACTGGCACAGAAATCGGCGATCTGCAATTTCTGCCCATCAACGTCCTTAAGCGGATCCCGGCGGCGGATGCAGCTACGATTCAAACGACACTCGGCGCGGATACTATCCGCGATCTGGCATTTTACCCGCCGTACCGCGCCGCGCTTCGCGTTCTGAACGAGACTTACTTTCCCGAGAATGCGCCCGGCTTCGATCCGGAGCAGCCGGCCGATCTGCTGCCTAAGAACGGAGACTACCCGACGGAACGCGTGCAGTATTCGACGCTGCTGCTTGACGAGATTCAGCTAGACGATGGAATGCAGATCATCGACATCTCGGCTCCGGCATTCAGGCCGATTGACCTCAGCATCTTGGCGAAGGCGGACACGGGCTTCAAGAAAGCGGCGTTCGGCGCGCTGCTTACGTTCAATCAGTCTTGGTTCGCGCAGGGCGTGACGCTTGGGCAATTGCTCCATAGCCTGGCGCTGGCGCCGGGAGAAAGCACGCGCGTCGCGATAGTCGATTGGTCGCGCAAGAGCCGCGCGGGCGAAACGGAAATCATCGACGAATCGGACGATCTTACCAACGACCAGAGCCACAACCGTTCGATCAGCGAGGTGACGCAGGCCGTCGCGAACGAGGCGCAGGGAGGCTTCTCGGACACAAATACGAACAGTCATTCGACTCAATCGGGCAGTTCCTCGGCCGAGGAATTGAGCGCTCCTTTCGGCGGATTGTTCGGTGGTCCGAGTGCCAGCTTCGGACAGACGAGCAGCCAGGCCGACAGCAGCTCGCACGCGGACAGCTACTCAACGTCATGGGGTCATCGGGACCTAGGCAGCACAATGACTCAAAACGTCAACGATCGCACGCATCAGCATGCGCATGATAGCCGCAGCCGACGTGCGTCTGTTGTCAAGGAAGTTTCGCAGAGCGAGCACGAGAACGTTAGCACGCGCGTGGTAGCGAACTACAACCACATGCATGCTCTGACCGTTCAGTATTACGAGGTAGTGCAGGTATATCGCGTGGAAGTCGCGATCGTGAAGGCCGATCGCGTGGTGTTCATTCCGTTCCAGTTAGTCGACTTCAACAACGACGATATGGTCCGCCGGTTTCAGAACGTGCTCGCTCGTGCGGCGCTGACCTATGGCATCCGCGAGGCGCTCCATAATCTTGAGACACTTGAGGTGTCGCTCGACCAGACCACGCACTTCACTGCTCTGGGCAACAAGCTTGGGGACTTCGCAAAGATGGCCCTAGCGACGCGCACGAGTTTGAGCGCGTTCGTAAAAGCTGCGCCACTCCCGGCGCCTGCGGCACCGGGAGAGGGAGCCGCTCCTACGACACCCGCAACGGGAACGCCAGCCGCTAGGGAAACACTGATTTATCCAGCTCGGCGGTCATCGCTGACGTAGCCGAGAACGTTGTAGAAGGCAGTTCACGGAACGGACCCTCGATGATGAAGCGGCAGATGAGCTTTGCGGAAGCGGAAA
>NZ_RJZE01000056.1 GCF_003986935.1 Paraburkholderia kururiensis JCM 10599 = LMG 19447
GATGATCCTGCGCAAGCTGCGGCTTTTTTACGCCCTGATTCTCGTCGCTTTGCTTGGCTTCGAAACTGCTACGCAGTCGGCAGCGTGAACTCATTTGCCGAGCAAAATGAATTGTTCAGGGCCGACTCGGTACGCCCCTTCGTCTTGCGTCTCTCGAGCAACACAAAAAGAGCAGGCGACAAGTGCATGATTATACTGGATATAATATTAGGGACACACCAATAACCCTTGCCGTGCCTGGATCGCGCTATCGTCGTAATGTGCATTGAAATTGCGGCGATGCCCGGTTTTCACCGGAAAGGGTTCTATCAATGAAGAAGAAAGTAGCTGTGGTGTTCGGCACTCGTCCCGAGGCCATTAAAATGGCGCCATTGGTACGCGCCCTCGGTGACTCCACACAACTCAAACCGGTCGTTATCGCAACGGCGCAGCACCGGGAAATGCTTGATCAGGTTCTGCAAATATTTGCAATCAAGCCTGACTACGACCTGGATTTAATGCGTCCCAACCAGACACTTCCGGATCTCACCTCCCGCTTGATTACATCGCTCGATGAAATCATTAAAAAGAGCGCGCCGAGTGCGATGCTTGTCCAGGGGGATACGACCAGCGTTCTTGCGGCATCCCTGGTCTCCTTCTACAACAACATTCCCGTCGGTCACGTCGAGGCAGGCCTCCGAACGAACAACATGCGCAATCCGTTTCCTGAGGAAATGAATCGCGTCGTCACCGGCCGCCTGGCCCACTGGCATTTCGCACCCACGCAGTCGTCAGCACAGAACCTTCTGGATGAGCAGGTGCCGTCCGATGCCGTGTTCATGACCGGCAATACCGTGATCGATGCGCTGTTCGACGCGCGCCAGCATGCAGACAAGGTGCCGCTGTCCGTCGCTGACGGACGAAGGATGATTCTGGTCACGACACACCGCCGCGAAAATTTCGGCGAGCCGCTCAAGCGCATTTGTGCTGCCATCCTGGAGTTGCTGGACCGCAATCCGACGCTTGATGTGCTGTTCCCCGTGCATCCCAACCCGAATGTCTCGTCCGTCGTGCGCGATGTGCTTGGCAACCATCCGCGAGTGGATCTGTGCGCACCGCTTGATTACCTGTCGTTCATTGCTGCCATGGAAGCCGCGCATGTCATCCTCAGCGATTCGGGTGGCGTGCAGGAAGAGGCTCCCGCGCTCGGCAAGCCGGTTCTCGTGCTGCGCGAGGAAACCGAACGGCCAGAAGCAGTGTCCTTCGGCGTGGCGGATCTTGTCGGCACCAATACGGCACGTATCGTCGAGAAAGTTCAGCGCCTTCTGACTGATCCGGCCGCTTACCGCGAGATGGCGCGAGGCGCATCTCCTTATGGCGATGGTCTGGCCGCGCGACGCATCGTTGAGATTCTTGAGGACGCACTGACCGGAGACGGTTCCGGGGCAGCCGGCTCACCGACGTTCGCATCAAGCGGTCAGCGAGCATGAATGCGGGCGTGGATGGGGACAGCGGCTGCGGCGTCGCGTCGCACGGTCGGCGTTTGATCTATTTTTCGTCCGTACCTTATGCCAGCTATGCGCAGCGTCCGCACTTCATGGTCGCTGCGTTCGCGAATAGCGGGTTCGACTCAGTGCTATGGATCGATCCCTACCCGACACGTCTGCCGACAATCTCAGACTTGAAGCGGGTCCGCCCCAGGAAGGCGGCGATGGTGTACGCGGACGATGCGCGCGTCCGAGTCCTGCGACTCGCAGCCCTACCAATCGAACCGCTTCCGATGAGCGGCTTCATCAATCATGTCGTTACCTGGCGAATAGCGCGTGCCCAGTTGCTGGAATTCGCGCGCGCAGCTGATCATTGCGTGCTCGCCATTGGCCGCCCCAGCAAGCTCGCAGAATGGGCGCTGAAGCGGGTTCCGCATAAACGCTCGTTCGTCGACGTTCTCGACAACTTCCCGGCGTTTTACCGCGGACTATCACGAGTCTCGATGAAAGCCCGTCTGCGCGCCGTCTGTCAAAACGTCACGGATGTTTATTGTTCCTCGTCGCAGCTCGCGTCGGACGTGAGCAGGATGAGGCGCGATGCGATCATCGTGCTTAACGGCTATCCCACGAGCGACCTCCCCGAGCTGCCGAACGCGAGACCACGGCGGTACGTCGGCTACATCGGTACGATTGCGGAGTGGTTTGACTGGCCGCTCGTACGCTCGCTGGCGCTCGCGCTGCCCGACGTGACGGTCCGACTGATCGGACCCGAGTTCGTCGCCCGCCCCGCCAATCTGCCTGCCAATATCGAGTTTCTTGGCGAGTTGCCACACGACGAAGTGGTGAATATGGTCCGCGAGTTTGCCGTTGGGCTAATTCCCTTCCGGGTCACAGACCTGACATCGGGTGTCGACCCGATCAAGTTCTATGAATATCGGAGCATGGGCGTACTGGTCTGGTCGACAGCCTTTGGCGAAATGAAATGCCGCGATCAGACGGAAGGCGTGACGCACGTTTCGCGGGAATCCGACTGGCCGCGCTTGTGGGAACAGGCCCGGACAACCGCCGTCTGTCCCGAGAGAATTGCATCATTCCGTGCCGAAGTCGACTGGGAGAAGCGTTTTGAGCCGATCCTGATGCGTTCGCGGATGGTATCCATCGCACCGGCCACGCGACTTGCGCACGATAACGCTGTCGCTCCGTCACTTCAATCTACGGCGGACCGGCCGATACCTACCGAATCAATGAGCCAAATCAGCTTTATCAAGAACGGCGCTGAATTCAAGCATCGCGCGGCGCTCAGCAATGTGCTGCTTGACCTGTTCACTCATCGCCAGCTGCTGCTCCAGCTCGTGCGCCGCGATATTGCGGGCCGCTACCGCGGTTCCCTGTTCGGCACGGTCTGGGCATTTTTTAACCCGCTCCTGATGCTGTCGTTGTACACCGTGGTGTTCGGGATATTCCTGCATGCGCGGTGGTCCGGTGCGTCGAACAGCCTCCAGTTTTCCGTCGTGCTGTTTGCCGGTCTCGTCGTGTTCAATTTTTTCTCCGAGTGCCTCAACCGCGCCCCCATGCTCATTGGCGGCCATGTGAACTATGTGAAGAAAGTGGCCTTCCCGCTGGAGCTGCTTCCATGGATGACTGTTGGCACCTCACTCTTTCATGCGGGCATCAGTCTCGTTGTCTGGACGATTTTTTCCGCGTTCGCCTATGGCACGGTTCACTGGACGCTCATCTTCGTACCGTTGATCTTCGTGCCCCTGATCTTCATGGCGGCCGGCGTTAGCTGGATCATCAGTTCGCTCGGCGTGTATGTGCGCGATATCGGTCAGGTCATCGGTGTATTGACCTCCGTCATCATGTTCCTGTGCCCGATTTTTTACGCAATCGAGTCGTTACCCAAGCCGTTTCAGGCGCTGCTGCTCATCAATCCTCTGACGCTCATCATTCAGCAAGCCCGTAGAGTCATGATCGACGGCGCCATGCCGGACTTCGGAACGCTTGCAATGTACACAGCAGCAAGCATGGCGTTCGCATGGCTGTCGCTCGCTTGGTTCCAACGCGCACGGGATGGATTTGCCGATGTGCTGTGAGTCAATTACAACGCATACCGGCAGCGCGGACAATGATGGTGTGGCAATTCGAATCGAGGGCCTGTCGAAGCGTTACGCTGTTTATCACACGCCGTTGGAACGTTTGAAGCATGTGATCGCGCCGCGCCGACAAAAAGGATTCAGCGAGTTCTGGGCGCTCACCGATATTGATCTGTCGATCCGGCGTGGCGAGACCTGTGCGATTGTCGGCCGCAACGGTTCAGGCAAATCGACGCTTCTGCAGATTCTGTGTGGCACCCTTCGCGGGACGTCGGGCCGCATTGAGGTAAACGGGCGGGTCGCAGCGCTTCTGGAATTGGGCGCCGGGTTCAACGGTGACTTCACCGGACGCGAGAATGTCTACATGAATGGCTCCGTGCTGGGTCTTTCACGCGCTGAGATCGATGCGCGTTTTTCGGAGATCGAGGCGTTCGCTGAAATCGGCGACTTCATCGACCAGCCGGTGAAGACCTACTCCAGCGGCATGTATGTGCGCCTCGCGTTCGCCGTCGCGATTCACGTCGATCCGCAGATCCTGATTGTCGACGAGGCCCTCGCGGTTGGCGACTCTCGATTCCAGGCAAAGTGCCTGAACCGCATCAAGAACATGCAGGCCAATGGCGTCACGATCCTGTTCGTGTCGCACGACGTCGGTGCGGTTCGCACGCTATGCGAACGCGCGCTCTGGCTGGACAAGGGAAAGGTCCGCATGCTGGGTGACGCGTTTTCCGTGACGGCGCAGTACAACCAGTTCCTGTTCGAGGCCGAAGAAAGCGGCGAAATCAATGACACCGCGCCCACGCCGGATGATCTGACCAAGGCGAGCAAGGAGCCATCCCTGCGACCTGAACAGGACTCCATCACGGACGACGCGCTGGAATTGATGGCCACGCACCGTCCAATTAATCATTGGGGCAGTCACGTAGGATCGATTCTGGAAGCGGGTATATACAACGTCCGGGGCGAGCGTGTGTCGACTTTCATCACTCTCGAGGACATCGAGGTCAGGGTGAAGGTTCGTCCACCGTCGAACGCGGACCGGACGACCCTGAGCGTCGCGTTTTCGTTGAAAGACTTACGCGGTACGGATCTGATCGTTTCGACCACGTGGGACGAGAAAAAGATCGACTTCCGGCAAGCCGGCGATGTCGCCCTCGTGCAATTCAGAATGAAAAACCGGCTCAATGGCGGCAACTACCTCCTGGCCGTCGCCCTGGAGGATCGAGCCGATGTTATGCCCCAATACTACGAGTACATCGAAGGCGCGCACTACTTCACGTCGCTCGCCGAGGAAAAGCTGTACGGGACGTTCCTCGTGGACGTCGAGCAAGTCATCGATACCGTGCAAGCCGAGCCGACAGCAAAACGAGCATTCGCATGAGCCATCAAGAGAACATCAATAGCAAAGCCTACTGGGACCAACGCTTCGGAACCGACTGGGAATCAAACGGTGGCAGAGAGCAGAGCCGCTTCTTCGCACGCGTTGCAATCGAGGCGATGCCTCAATGGCTCGTGCACGTGGTGCGCTGGAACAATCTGACCGTTTGCGACTGGGGCTGCGCGCAGGGCGACGGTACCGAGACACTTGCGCAGATGCTGTCGTGGGACATTACAGGCATCGATTTCTCCGGCTCCGCGATCGCGCGAGCGCAACAGCAATACAGCGCCATTAGATTCTCACACGAAAACTTGCTCGATGCGCCGAATCGCCCGGGTTTCGACGTTCTTTTTTCGTCAAACACACTCGAACACTTCTCAGCGCCTTGGGACATCTTCAACAGGATCGCGAACTACGCGTCCAGTTTCATCGTGTTGCTGCTCCCGTACCGCGAGTTCGATCGGCACGCCGAGCACGAAGTGACTTTCGATGCGGTCAATATCCCGGTCTCGCCCAATGCCGACTGGGTACTTGTCCATCGTTCAGTGGTGGACACGCGGTTCAAGGAGCCGAGCTATTGGCCCGGCGACCAGATCCTCCTGGTCTACGCGCGCACCACGCAGCTCGTCGCGCAACACTTCACGCTTGCGGACGCCTGCTTATACGGCGCGGAGGGTACGGACGAGATTGCGGCGTTGCGACGGCAGCTCGCACAAGTAGAAGCTCGCCAAGCCGACGCACTCGAAGCAGCGCACAGGGAATGCCGGCTGGCGCAGTCGCATGCTGAATCAATGCAGGCCCGGCTCGACACCGAAAAGGCCCGAGGGGATACGGCGACGGCACAGCTAGCTGCCGCAGAAGCGCTCCACGCCAACGAACTTGAGGCAGCGCACAGGGAATGCCGGCTGGCACAGTCGCATGCTGAATCAATGCAGGCCCGGTTCGACACCGAAAAGGCCCGTGGGGATACGGCGACGGCACAGCTAGCTGCCGCAGAAGCGCGCCACGCCAACGAACTTGAGGCAGCGCACAGGGAATGCCGGCTGGCGCAGTCGTATGCTGAATTAGTGCAGGCCCGGCTCGACGCCGAAAAGGCCTGTGCGGATACCGCGACGGCGCAGTTTGCTGCTGCAGATGCGCGCGCGGTTGCGGCCGAGGCTAGAACCGCTGCGCTGCTTGCTGAGCTCGACGCCGAGCGGGACAAGTTGCGGCAACTCGTCGAGGACAGTGCAACGCTGGTTGCAGCCGCCCACCATAGCAGCGAACGCATTCATTTCCTTGAGTACCGTGAGCAGGCATTGGTGACCGAGGTCAAGACTCTGCTCGCGACCAAAAGCTGGCGGATGACTGCTCCGCTGCGAGCGGTTCGCGGGACCCCTGACTGGTTGAAGCAGCGCATCAGGGACGTCCACTATGCCTACGTGCATGGTGGCATCCGTAGCGTCGCCTACCGGTCGCTGGCGTATCTCCCCAAGCATCTGAAGCGGCGGACGGTACCCGCGTCAACGTCGACGACACTCTGTAACGAAAACGCCAGCTCACCCGCCAATGGCGTCATGGCCGCGCGGGTGCCACGCATGCGGCTCGCAATGGCAGACGTGTTTGTATTCAGCATTATCGACTGGCACTTCAGGATTCAGCGACCACAGCACCTTGCGCGCGAATTCGCCCGGGCAGGTCATCGCGTGTACTTCTTCTCCAACCACTTCGAAGACTCGAAGGAGCCGGGCTTCTCGGTCGAGCGTCTGGATGACACCCTGCCGCTGTACCAGGTCAAACTCAAGGTCGACCGCGCCCCTCCAATTTATTTCGCGGTACCGACCACGGAAGCCATCACGCAGATCCTGGCCGGGATCAGGCTCTTTCGCGACTGGAGCTGCACCGATCGCTCCTGGTCGCTCGTGCAGCATGGTTACTGGTATCCGATCGCAATGCGCCAGCAATCCGAATGCGTGACGTACGACTGCATGGACCATCACGAAGGATTCGGCAACGTACCGCAGGAGTTGCTGGAACTCGAGGAGCGGATGATGAGGCGCACCGATCTGCTGGTGGCAACTTCGTCGTGGCTCGAGGAGCGTGCCCGCAAATACAATCGCCATGTCGAAGTAATCCGGAATGCGGGACAGTACGCCGATTTTTGCGATGCGCCAGCCGAACGTTTTATCGATCCGCGCGGCCGTAGAATAATCGGTTATTACGGCGCAATTGCAGAATGGTTCGATGCCGATCTCGTCGCCCGCGTCGCGCAGTCTTTCCCCGACGCATTGGTATTGCTGGTCGGCGCCGACACTGCGGGTGTGGGCAACCGCCTGAGTGCGTTCCCGAACGTCGAAATGACAGGTGAAGTGCCTTACGCACGACTGCCTTACTACCTGTACGCGTTCGACATCTGCATGTTGCCGTTCAGGGTCATGCCGTTGACGCTCGCGACCGATCCGGTCAAGGTCTATGAGTATCTAGGCGCCGGGCGTTCCGTCGTCTCGATCGATCTGCCGGAAATGGAGCAGTTTGGCGAGCTCGTCAGGCTGGCTGACACCCATGAAGGCTTCATTGAACGGCTGCGTGAGGCGATGACGGCGCTGCCCGATGACACTGAAGTGGTTGATCGCCGCAAGGCTTTCGCGGCAGGACAAACCTGGGGGCACCGCGTTCACAACTTCAGGCAGGCCATCGAGGCATTACCTCGTCCCAAAGTCAGCGCGATCGTGCTCACCTACAACAATCTCGCATTGACGAAGGATTGCCTCGATAGCCTTGAAACGTACAGCGACGATGTCGATCTGGAAGTCGTCATTGTCGATAACGCGTCGAGTGACGGTTCACCTGCGTATCTGTCGTCATGGTCCGCATCCCGTCCGAACGCGAAGTTGATTCTCAACCGCGAAAATCGCGGCTTCGCAGCGGGAAACAACCAGGGCCTCGCGGCAGCCAGCGGCGACTATCTGGTCATCCTGAATAACGATACGGTTGTCACGCGCGGCTGGGCGCGGCGCATGATCAATCATTTGCGGAATGCGCCCGAGATCGGCATTCTGGGGCCGTTGACCAACAACATCGGCAACGAAGCGCGAGTCGACACGCGTTATACGAAGCTCGACGCGATGCACCACGAGGCCGAAGAAATCACCGAACGGAATCTGGGCAGGTGGTTCGAGCTCAATACGGTCGCGTTCTTCTGTGCGATGCTGCCGCGTAGCACCTATGAGCGATGCGGCTCGCTCAGTGAAGATTATGGCGTCGGCTTCTTCGAAGATGACGACTACTGCCGACGCATCCAGGCAGCCGGCCTCGTCGTCGCATGCGCCGAAGACGTGTTCGTGCATCACCACCTGTCAGCTGCTTTCAACAAGCTGGGAGTGGAGAGGAAACGCGCGTTGTTCGAGACCAATCGGGCTATCTATGAATCGAAGTGGGGGCCTTGGACACCTCATCGGTATCGCATTCACATTGATGCCGAAATGGGCAGCTAGAGAAGTGCGCTGCGACACTGGCTGACGTCATTACGGGCGAGCCACGGGACGTGCGGCGAAGCGAACCATCGACGCGCTCACTTTCCCAAACAAGCCCCAACGCTTTTTGCCAGCGAAGCCTTGCAAAGCCGTGCCACGAAGTGATGAGGCAACTGTTTGGCAATCGCCGCGCGTTACCTCCAAGATGAAAAAAACTGCGCCAATAGTAGAAACAAAGTTGTCAGTAGTCCTTTCGGTATCGGTAGTCGTTTTCCGCCCGCAAGGTAATCAGCTTGAACGAACGCTAGAAAGTCTCGCGGCGGCGGCACGGCCGCTTTCTCTCCATTACCCCGATGCCGAAGTCGAGGTCATTATCATAGACAACGGCGGGGGCGACGTTGCGCAGACCCTCATGAAGACACTGAGCCATGTCGGGTTGCGGTCAAAGTACGTGGCAGGTCATGGTAATGTCGGCTACGGTCGCGGCCACAATCTTGCGATCGAACAAGCCTCAAGCCGTTACCATCTGGTCCTGAACCCCGATGTCGATCTAGATGCTGGCGCACTTTTGACCGGGTTGACTTTCTTGGATGCCAACCCGGCGGTCGGTCTGGTCGCGCCATGGGTCGGAGACAGCGACGGCCGACAGCAGTACCTTTGTCGCCGATTCCCCTCGGTCCTTGATCTCTTCATCCGCGGTTTCCTGCCATTGAGGCTGCGGGGGAAGCTTCCTCGGCGCTTTGCTCGCTACGAAATGCGCGACGTGATCGACGACAGGAACGTTTTCTGGGATCCACCGATCGTTAGCGGTTGCTTCATGCTTTTCCGTACGGACGTCATAAAGCACTTGAATGGCTTCGATCCGCGCTATTTCCTATATTTTGAGGACTACGATCTGAGCTTGCGCACCCATGAGGTGGCACGAGTTGTCTATGTGCCCTTGATCCGCATCCTGCATTACGGAGGTGGTGTAGCACACAAGGGCTGGACGCACCGAAAGCTCTTCGCGGCATCGGCAATGAAGTTTTTCAACCGCTTCGGCTGGAAATGGTTATGAACTCGCAAGAAGAGCCGTCTCAAAAGTGACCCTGGCCCACAAAACTGTCCCATTTGGAAGTGGAAAATTCCGGCATGACGTTGTCATCAAGACCAGGAGGTCATGCCGTGAAGAAGAGCAAGTTCACCGAGGAACAGATTACCTATGCGTTGAAGCAGGCCGAGCTGGGCACGCCGGTCGCGGAAGTCTGCCGCAAGATGGGGATCAGCGATGCGACGTTCTACATATATGGACTGATCCCAATAGCAAACGGAAGTTGGCGGACACGGAAGTCGATTGCGTACATATATCCGGCGTCAGGGACATCGCCCAGCGCCCAACTGGAATTCCGCGCGTGCAGGCCTCAACAACTGGAAGGCCTCAAGGGCCGTTATCAAAATCAGGTTCCCTGCTCGCCCGGATCGACCGGAGTGCCATTCGTCAATTCGTCAACGCATCGTTTTGCTACGCTGCTTTCTGATACGGCTGGCCGGTTGCGAGCATCGACCAGATGACGCGGGCCATCTTGTTCGCGATTGCAACGATGGCCCGGTTGGCGCCTCGTCTGGATTGCAGCGCAATAGCCCAGGCGTGTTTCCTGTCATGTTTGGTGGGTGCGGTTCGGAGTACCGCACGCGCGATTATGCTCAGCGCCGGATTATGCATAGCGACACGAGTTCGGTCCTGGTGCGGGCTCGTCTCGCGCGATCCTCCGTCGGCGGTCGGGTGGCAACGCTTCGCATAATGTCCTGAACTTCTCCTACCGGCCATGGTGGCCGGCAGGAGAAAAGGAATGGCACAGTCACGCCGACGGTCCGGCAGGACTACTTCAACAGCGCCTCAGGCGCCAAACCCTCAAGTCGCTCAGTTTCTCGATGAGTTCGACGCCTTCCTCGAAGGTGTCCGTGGTCTAGCGGGCGGGCGATGTCAACTTGGTGATGCAGGCGGCTAGAATGGTCAGATGACAAAGACCCGCTGCTCATTTCATGGCTACCGTTTCCCGGCAGCGATCATCAGCTGCGCGGTGCGCTGGTACCACCGCTTCAACCTGAGCCTGCGCGATATAGAGGAACTGCTGCTCGAGCGCGGCGTGGAGGTGACATGCGAATCGGTGCGCAACTGGTGCGACCGATTCGGCGCGCAGTTTGCGCATTGTGCGAAGGCCGTGCGCCTCAGGCCGGGCACGACGTGGCACCTCGATGAGCTGTTCGTGAAACTGCGAGGCGCGCCGTATGTGCTGTGGCGCGCGGTGG
>NZ_RJZE01000057.1 GCF_003986935.1 Paraburkholderia kururiensis JCM 10599 = LMG 19447
CTGCGGGCACGTCTGTCCAGCTGGTTCCAGTGGACTGTCACAGGGTCGACGGGCATTGCCCAATAATCAGCAGGACTCCTGCACATACCGCATTGGCACATGCCTGCATCGGCAACTTGACAATGCCCTTGTTTCAGCTCCCGGTTGAAGGCGAGCCATTGTGTATGCAACTCGGCTGCCAGCGCATCGAGCTGGCTATCGATGGGTTGCCGAAGGAACGGGATATCCATCTGCGCCAGCGCGTCCGATTTCTCGCTCATCGAAACAAGCTCGTCGGAGAAGTGACGGTGTTGCAGACTGTCGTCGAGGTAGATCTCACCCGACTGGAAGCGCTTGCGGATCTGGCGGTACAACCAGAATTCGTAGCGATCGGCGTGCAAGCCGGTCGGTTGGCCATCGGCGCCGAAGATCAGCAGGTATGGCCGCAAGCGCTTTGGCAGCGTGGCTGCGGGACATTCGGCGAGCGGTCGTTGTGACAGACGTTGCTGTTTGGCGAATATCTCCTTGACCCAGGCCAGCGCCGCGAGCCACGGATTATCTGGGGATGTCCCGACAAAATCGAGCTCGACGTACAAGGGGCGTAGGTGACGGCGAATACGTTTGGCCAGACTATCCACTGCCAGCCAGTGTAGTGCCAGTTGACTCAGTGGCTTTGTAGTCATGCGTTGTGCCGTATTTTGCAGCACATCTTTTGCCATGATTTTGTAGGCGCGGTGACGCACCTCGCCGAACGGCGTTGGATCGGCTACGCTGTCGTCTACGTAGAGCGACAGCAGGCGACCGATCTGCGGCGTTTCCCGATGGCGTTTTACCTGTTCGGCGACGAGGGACTGCTTCGCGCCTTCACTGCTTTCTTCCTCAAGCTGCTTCATGTGGAAGGCCATCGCATCGACCAGGTTGTCGCTGAGCTGTCGGAAACGTACCCAGGAATAGCACAGCAGGTAGAGCTGCGTCTGGTCCGCCTTCAGGTTGCGTAGGTCGTGGACCGTATAGAAATTCGCCAGGCTCGCGTAGTACAGCACGTTCTGTTGTGAGATACCCAGCCGGGGCAGCAGCGTCTTGGCAATTTCGTGCAACGGCTGCAGCGTGGCGCGCTTCTCGCGTTCGCGGACCATCTGACGCCAGCCGAAGTCCTTGGCGTCCTGTTTCAGCGCTGCCAGTTGCGACAGGGTATCGTCGCGTACCAGAAGCTGGTCTAGTATGGCTTTGGTTGATTCGTCCAATACGTCTGCGAGCAAGCTGCCCAGTCGTCGACGTTCGTCGGACAGGGCTGCGCTGACCAGTTCTTGCAAGGTCGTGTAGCCGGGCCGAATCATCTTGTGTTCGTTGAGCCACACGATGAGCTCAGCGGCGATGAATCCGGGCGTCACGTCGCGGCGTACAATTTGCGCGGCCTTCTGCGCGAGTTGCGGCAGGAAGGCAACCGTCCACGGCCGATAGCCGTACAGTGAAGCGACCTGCTCGCGCTGAGCGTAGTACTCGTGCCGGGTGATCGGTTTGCGTTCGAACGATGCGTCGTGGAAATAGCGGCTCAGCACAAAATCGTAATCTTCCTCGACCTCGTCCCAGTCGAAGCGGAAGAAGGCGTGCTTGGCCTTGAAGTAGCCGATCTGCAAGACGCAATAGATTTGCGCGGGTACGGAGGGCCGGCTGCTGGCGAGTGTCAGTTCGGACTCGGTCAAAGCCAGGTATTCCAGCCGCTGCGCATCGTCGAAGTCAGGCAGGCCGTATAAGGCCTCCTGTTCCGCATCCGAAAAGACGGTCAGTCGCTCGCTTTTGTGGATTGTTGTCATCGAGAAGTTCAATGGACACACGGAAAATCCATGATACTCCAGAGATAAACCTTATTATCTCTGCATGGTCGTTTCTTGGCTAAACTCGATGTCATGAAAACACGCCTCACGATCCCGGCCGCCGCCGACCTTCCGACCGACTTCCCCGACGCCGACGCGCTTGCAGCGCTGCGTGCCTGGTACGAAGGCGCATCCTCGCGTGACGCCGTCAGCCGGTACCTGCGTGAGCAGCTCGGTCATGGCCAGTCTGCCCGTAGCGTCATCGGTCAGATCCGACGGCAACTTGCACTTTACGCCCGCAGCCGGCAGCGGCTGGATCTGGCCTTGCTGTTCGAATGCCTGGCCCACAAGCGCAGGCGTCATGCCCGTGCCATCACGCAGGCACTCGAGACGCTGCGCACGCTGCCATTACCGACCCCGCAGATCGGGGACGACATTGCGTGCTGGCTGCCTGAGCGCGCTGTGCGTGCCTTGCACGCGGCCAGCATCCGGACCCTGGCCGAACTCACGGTGCGCATTCCGCGGCGCCGGCAGTGGTGGGTCGTCATTCCCGGTCTCGGCCCGGCCAGCGCCAAAAGAATCGAGGCATTCTTTGCCGCGCACCCGGCGCTCACGGAACGGGCCCACGCACTGATCATCGCGGACCGGCAGTCAGTCGTGACGCCGTGGGAACACCTGCGGCTACCGCACGAGGTTGACGGATCTGCCGGCGCCTTCCGCGCACCATTGTCGACCTGCATCCTGGGCGCCGACAACGACTACGACGCCGTCCAGGCGTGGCTTGCGCTGCACGAATCTCCGGCCACGCAGCGCGCCTATCGCAAGGAAGCCGAACGGCTGATTCTCTGGGCCATTGTTGCCCGCAGCAAGGCACTGTCGTCGCTGACCACGCGCGATGCAACCGACTACCGGGCGTTCCTGCGCCGACCGACACCACGCGAACGCTGGGTCGGTCCACCCCGGCCGCGCACATCGCCAGACTGGCGCCCGTTCGTCGACAACCTCTCGGCCCGCTCGATTGCCCATGCGCTGGCCGTGCTCAGCGCCATGTTCCGCTGGCTGGTGGAGCAGCGCTATGTCGTGGCCAACCCCTTTGCCGGCATCAAGGTCCGCGGGAGCAAGCGCGCCATGGCAGTGGAAACCACACACGCCTTCACCGAGGGGGATTGGCTGCTCACGCGCACTATTGCCAACGGGCTCGAGTGGTCGTACGGCTGGCAGGCGCCCGCCGCGCAGCGACTTCGCTTCATGCTGGATTTCGGTTACGCGACGGGACTGCGGATCAGTGAACTGACCGATGCGACCCTGCGAAACGTCGAGGTCGACGCCGCTGGTGATCACTGGCTTCACGTGACCGGAAAAGGCGGCAAGCCAGCCAGGGTGACCCTGACACCGCTCGCTCGGGCCGCGCTGGACCGGTATCTGCGGGAGCGGGGGCTGCCGGTGAGCCGTGCCCACTGGAACCCGACTACGTCCCTGATCGGCAGCCTGGACGACGCCAATGCCGGCATCAAGCCACTGCGCCTGTGGGAAGTCATGCGCAGGTTCTTCCGGCTCTCCGCGCAGATTATCGAGAACGACCATCCGGCGCTGGCTGAAAAACTGCATCGGGCCTCGCCGCACTGGATGCGCCATACCCATGCAACCCACGCGATCGCCAAGGGCGTCGAACTGAGCGCCGTGCGGGACAACTTGCGCCACGCGTCGATATCGACCACGTCCATCTACTTGCATACCGATGATGTCAAGCGAGCGCGGCAGTTCGGGCAGGCATTTACCGACTGAACATCTCGTCCGTCACATCAGGCAACAAGCCGATTGATGTTCACAATGTGGAACGACGGAATTTTCGGCGGTTCCGGCGTAGAACCCGGAACTGCATGCGGAAGATGATCGGCGCCACGCGCATACCGTGGGCGAACAACAGTCCACGAAAACCCCAGCGTCGGCTCTGCCAAAATAGCCGTCCATCCTCTTTGTCCCGCCGACATGAAGCACTCCGACTTTCACATTGGACTCGAATTTCTCGGCCCGGCCGGTTTCGTTTGGCGCTGCACTGACGTCGGCACCCGCACGATCGTTGCCATTCGCCTCGCGCACGACGATCCGAACTGGTATCGCGGCCCGCCGTACGTCGCGACGGAAGAAGTGTTCGACGAGCATAAGATAGCCGACTGTCACCTCACGGAAGACGACGCCATTCGCGCGGCAATCGAGGAAGCCGACACCTCTGGCCACCCGGGTTTTCCGCACGAGGTCGTCACTCAGATGATGCAGGCTCGCCGCGAGGAGCCCTCGGCCCCGTATCCCAATAAAGGCGTGCTGCGCTTTGATAGGCGCGCAGCGGACGGCGAGATCCTCCACCCATACGCCGCGCGCAAGAGCGGCAAGCGCTGGATGGTGAAGCTTTACCTACCGTTCCCGCAGGCGTTTGACGAAATGCCGGAGCGCGATTTCATCGCCTTGCCGATCGCAACAGCGAACGACGTACGCGCTTGCGCCAAGCGTCATGCAACGGAGTAAGCGCGCTCAGTTGCTATAATCGCCGACCAAAATAGCGGCGCAATCTGCCGCACGAGAGTATTCCGAGAATTCAGGCCGACTCTTAAAAGGAGCAAGCGTTTATGCAAAACGCACAAAACGAGCAACAAGAAAATGCTGAAGCAGTCATCGAGAAATATCATCCATTCGCGACGGAGGGCTCGATTACCGAGCGCGGTGGGCGAGTCGCTCACGGGAGCAGTGGCGCAAAAATCGCCGATCTGACCATCGCCCGTGTCGGCGATAAGGTCGTCTACGAGGACGGAAGCGAGGCATATATCATCGACGGGGCAGGCTTTGCGGCCGTCTGCTTGGACAAGCCGCTGGCGCTTGTCGGCAGCCGGCTCAGCAACGGCGATCGCATCATCAAATCCATGCACAACGGCGCGGGCATTAACGAGCGCGCGGGAAAGCCCATCGAGGGATTATTCGACCCCGACTACGTTCCCCCGCCGGCGAACACCGAAGCGCTTCACTGAGGAGGCGCGATGCGACGATATTTTCTCGCTAAGGGTGACCGCGCGGGTGCCGCGGTGATCGTCGAGGGTTTGCCCACAAGCACGTATCAAGGCGCGGACGGAGTGCGCGTCGAACTGTCGACCGTCTACATGAAGACTTGGTGCGATGCCTGCAAGAAGGACGGCTACATCTCACCCCGCGGCCCGCGCCATGCCGGCACAGCCGAGAACGGGCGGCAGCACGCGCTCTCCGGCGACGTCAACGCTTGCGACTGTAATCCTCCGCCGGTCTTCCAAGTTGTCCGCACGATGTCCGAAACTATCGGCGACGGCGACATCGCGCGGATGAGTTCGGCTGTTGCGCGGCTTTCGGCTGAAGACTCGCCAGAAGACGCTTGGCATTGGATTGGGTTCTCCTTGCGCGACGAAGGCAGTTGCGAAGGGCTGCGCTGTGCGGCTCACTTCGCCGACGGCTCGGTGGAGACGGGGACTTTCGACGCGCACAACACAGTCAGTCTTGCTCGGCCCAATGGCAGCCCGTGCACGACGGTTGAGGTTCTCTTCGATGGGCAAGGCCCGGCAACGGGCTCTGCGACTGAGTCGCTATTGTCGGCAATGATGTCCGGTTCGATGGGAGACGTTTGATGGCAGAACAGAAGACAGCAACGGCCCAGCAGCAGGCAAGCGCTCCAGTTGCTTTCAACGGCTCCTACGAAACAAAACAGGAGCATCCGCTCAGGGGCTCGGTCTTGCAGGCTGCAATCGACTCCTACGAGGAGTCGGCGAATCGCATCGCCTACGACATGATCCGCGACGAGGCGGTTCGACGAAAATACCAGGCGCATATCAAGAGGGTCTCAGCGGAGGTCAAAGCGCAAGTGGACAGCGGCGCAATCTCCGTGAAGGAGGGCGCGGAGTATTGCAATCAGTTGCGGGACAAGCTCTTTATCGAATATCGCAAGTTCACTTCGCCACAGGGAGTGGCGCGGGCGCAGGAAATTAAGCTCAACGCAAAGGGCTTTGACTTCTATCTGAATAAGTACGCCCAGCAACAATTTGGCCGCCCATTCCTTACGCTTTCGGAAACGGAACGCGGCTCGGTTTACTACGCCGTGATCGAGTCCGCGGGACGCGACAACGCACGAGTCACTGCAGCAGCAGCGAAAATGCAAGCGTTGGGCAAGTCGTTGATCCTGTTCACGGCGGTTCTTGCTGTCGGCGAAATCGTCCGCGCGAAGGATAAGGTCAGAGAGGCTGCCCGGCAAGGAAGTATCATCGCGGCCGGCATGATCGGCGGCGCCGCTGCGGGTGCGGCAGTTTCATTCATTTGCGGCCCGGCCGAGCCGATTTGTGCCGTGGCGACGGTAACGATCGGGAGTAACCTGGGGGGCATGGCGGGGCAAGTCATGTTCGACTTCTATCAGGATGAACTCGACGCTTTCAACGAGTTGATGTGGCATTGAGGCGCTGAAACGATGCGAGACCTTCTGCTAGATGGGCTGCTAGCAATTTGCTTGATCGCGCTCGCATGCCTTTTTGTCGCGATCTTCAACGCCCGGATTGGGCAACTCGAATGGTGGCTTGGCGACGAAGAGGCGGAAAATCGGCCGGGCGGGCGCCTCGCTTTCATCCGCTCGAGTTGGTTCTTCTACGTTGCTGGCGGAACCTTTGTTACGACCGCGCTGGCGTTGATGTTTCTGATGGACTAGCGGTTAGCCGATGGGGGGCTGTCGGACCGGGACGGAGCCCCCCGTTACGTGATGCTTTGCGTGCGAGCGCCAAGCACGTCGGGCGGTCGCGAGACAACAATATCTTTCGGGGAATCTCCATGTTGGTAATCAAGCTAATTGTCATCGCCGCTGCCATCGCGGCACTCGTTCTGGGCATCACGAAGTTCAATCAGCACTGCACCGCTAAGTTCGGTCACGCGTTCTTCACGAAAACGGCTTTCTACATCACGGCCGCTGCACTGGGTCTGCTAGCCATCGGTAACATGTGGCGGCACTCAGCGATCCAGAGCCACGGCGACGCGCTGAACGGCGTCGTGTTGATGGTTTTGGGTGCTTTGCTGGCGTGCTGGCTCGTCTACGTAAACATCCGCCGTACCGACGCCATGTATGGCATCGGCGGCTCGGTTGCACAACTCGGACTGTTCTCGGTCTTGGCCTGGGTGTGGCTACCGTTGATGGTCTTGGCCCTCATCGGCCAATTTCTTCTACTGATGACCGCGAAGCCCGTGTATGTCGTCAACCGCTGAAGCTTGAGGTGCAGGAGTATCGAGGATGCCCAGTTTAACGGATACGCAGTTGACCGAGATTTTCGGTCGGAATCGGCTGATTAACGATCTCCTGCGCAGCGGCGTTGAGGTGGCAACACCGGCTCGCGATCGAGGCGTCGATCTGATCGCATACCTTGACATCGACGAGCAGATCGGACGGTTCGCGGCTGTGCCGATTCAGATCAAAACAGCGACGCAGCGCTCGTTTTCAATCGATCGAAAATACGCGAAATTTCCGGATCTCCTGTTTGCGTTCGTCTGGGGTATCGGACAACCGGAGACAGCGACCATCTATGCGCTGACCTATCCTGAATCGGTAGAGGTCGGCAAGTCGATGGGATGGCTCGATACTGAGTCTTGGATCCAAGGCGGCCGATACACAACCACTGCCCCCAGCGAGAGGCTTCTCAGTCTCCTCTCACGATACGAGGTTGGGCCGGGGACATGGAAGAGTCGAATAAGCTCGGCACTTCGCGGCGCGCAGTCACTCGACGGATAGCGTCGACAGCCGAGAGGGGGATTTTAGCGCCGCGAGAGCGATGATTCTCTCTTTCGTATCAATCACTTAACGCCATTTTGGCGAAAAATCCACGAATCCCGGCCGACCCTCTTTTGTGCTCCTGCTCTGGCGCAATACTTGGCGGTGTGCGAATGACGAAGATTGTTTCATGCATATACACACGCCAGCAGGTTCTGACATTGTTGCCCAGCCTTATCCGAACCGGCTTGGCAGGCATTTTTTTCCTGAAGACCTTTGTACTGCGCTTGCATATCGTACCGACATGCTGAACGATTATTAAGTCTTCTATGGTCACGCATTCGAGCGCCAGAAGATCTATATTGGTCCGAGCAAGGAGTTCATCGTTGCCATGTTACGAGACTCGATCGAGCGGCTAATGCCACACTACGAGTGGTTGGCACGGGAGAATGGTTGCCCGCTGCGGTGGCACATCGCTCATCCCTCTAGCGAGGGCCAATTTGAAGGAATATGAAGAGTCTGAGCCCTGTCATAGGTGCTTTCAAATATAGTGCGTCTGTCAGAGTCCAGGTGATTGTGAGGAGATCGTCGATCCCGCTTTCCATCTGGTTAATCTTCTGAGATGGCGATCTGGAGTCGGTTGAATGACAAATATGTTTCCAGTCGTAAGTGTTGTTATCCCGGCATATAACAGGGCTAAATTCATTGGCGAGGCTGTGGAATCTATTCTTCGACAGACATTTCCGCAGATCGAACTAATAGTTGTTGATGATGGGTCGACGGACGAGACGGGCCGCGTCGCGCTCGATGCTGCGAGATGGGATCCCCGCGTCCGCATTGTTCGGTTGGAAAGGAATCGTGGGGTCTCTGGAGCTCTGAACGTTGGATTTCGTACTTCACGCGGGAAATTTATAGCGCGGCTTGATTCCGATGATGTAGCCGTCCCCGAGCGAATCACTATGCAATTGAACGCTCTCCATGCCAGTGACAGGCTGGTGGCAGTGGGCTCGCATATGGAGCAATTTGGCGAGGTGCCCCATCAACTCATCCGATTTCCACTCTCCGATAGCCGGATCAAAGCCCATTTGGTTGCGGCAGCAAACCATCTGTCTGGAGGAACCATGATGGTGCGCCGGGATTTTGTAGAGCGACATGGAATATCCTTCGATGAAACCCTTCGGGTTGCTGAGGATTATGGTTATCTGATATCAATCATGGAAAAGGGTGGGAGTTTTTCAAACGTCGACTCAGCCTTAATCGGCTATCGCGTTTACTCCGAGAATACTTCAAATTCATTTGCACCAATATTTAGGGAATTTGTTGGAAAAGTAAGAGGGCGGCTGATGGGCATATGGTTCCCATCATTCGAGGATGTCGAACTCAACCTGGTTACCGATATGTTCGCGGAACCTTTTGCGCCAGACATTAAAGTTCTTCTTAACACTTGCCGCGTGGTAGGGAAATTGATTTCAGCAAATCCTATCGATTACGGACAGGACCGAGAAACTGTAAGGCACTACCTTGCCAAATTCCTGCAGGACATGGCGATTGTGTATCGCGATCACGGGATTTACAACCGTTCTCATCTTGACGTTCTCCAGATCTTTGCTCGGGGGCTCGTTGTGGACTCCATGAAAATCTTCTAGGATTTCATGGATAACGGACATCGACTGCGCATGTCCGTTATACCGATTACTGCTGCTGCACAATGACGATACGCTGGCCCATCTCTCGAAATGGACCCGTACCGGCTTCGCAATGGATGGACGACATGGATATGCTATGGATCGTTCCGGATGCATTGAGTGTGCACTAATCGCTCGCCAAAGCGTCGCTCTCCAAAACATCGCTCTCCAAAACGTGCATATGAAATGCCGGAATAAGTCCTTACAAGAAACAGAGCAAATACAATGGGCGCACCACGCAAATTTAACGATTCTCCTAATAGGTAATCAATGCCTTACAATTGTATTTCCTTGACAGAATCGTACTCCGAAAGGTACGTTTGGCGATGTATCGTCGCTGCCCTAACCGCGATAGTGTGATCAGAAAGCGGTTATTGCGAATGACGCCGGACAATGCAACAAATGACCCGGCGTGGGCGCATGGCGCGCTCATTGAGGTCGGAGAAGTAGATGCCTACGAGCAGGAAGATTGGATATGCACGTGTATCAACAGATGAGCAAAATCTTGATCTGCAACTGGATGCACTGATTTTGTATGGCTGCAGTATTACTTACTCAGATCAGGGGGTGTCCGGGACGCGAGCTGACCGTCCCGGCTTGCGCGAGGCGCTCACTGCGGCGCAGCCCGGCACCACCTTGGTGGTCTGGCGCTTGGACCGTCTTGGGCGCTCCCTTCGCCATCTGGTGTCCATCATCGGCGACCTGGAGGGGCGCAACGTTCGTGTTGTTTCGCTGACAGAGTCTGTCGATACAAAATCGACCGCTGGGCGGTTTACCTTTCACCTGCTAGCAGCACTTGCGGAATTCGAGCGCGGCCTTATCAGCGAGCGCACGCGTGCGGGGATAGCTGCCGCGCGGGCCCGTGGGAAGCAAATCGGACGGCCATTGGCGCTTGATGATGAGCAATGTGAGCGCGCAAGCGCGCTGCTTGGAGAGTACTCAGCACGATTCGTGGCGCGAAAACTGAACGTTGACAGGAGGACTCTGGTTCGTAACCTTCGACGTTGGAAATCCGAGCGGGCACAGGATACGATGTCTGATCATCAGATTCCCGGCGATGATGGAATTTAGTCGAACAGCCTTGTAAAATTCAGAATTGGCTTCGGAGAGACTGCTGCGCGCTGAAGAGTGTGCCAGCAGATCGAACAGCAACCGAGTTTGGCTAAAAGTGCCCAACGCCCATAAATGGAAAATCCATCCGTAACCCTTGTCAGATGAGGCTTTGGGGAGGACGGGCGAGTCGCTATGCGGGCGACCGTCGCGTGAAGACATGCTCGATCTGTTGCG